>NZ_BPQJ01000004.1 GCF_022179185.1 Methylobacterium frigidaeris
TCTCCTCCTCCAGTGCGCGGGCGCGGATCAGGCCGTCCTTGAACACCTGCACGGCCTCGGCCATGGCGCCGATCTCGTCGTGTCGTCCGATGCCGGGCACCTCCGCCACGAGGTCCTGGCGCGCCAGCCGGCCCATCGTCCCGGTCATGCCGCGGATCGGCTTGGCGATGCCGAGATGGAGCAGAAGCAGCGAGCCTGCGGCCGCCGCGACCATCACGCCGAACCCGGCGATGCTGGTGATCCGGGACAGGGCCACCGCCGCGGCGGACTCGCCGCTGCGCCGGGCGAGCAGGTCGCGCTCGCTCGCCGCGATCTCTGCCGCGTTGGCGCGCAAGCCATCCATGGCGGCCTTCCCGGCACCGGACGTCTCGAGGCGCCGCGCCTCGGCCTGCGTGGCGGGCTCGCCCATCAGCCGGATCGCCCGGGCCGCGACCTCGCTGGTCCAGGCCTGCTCGAGGCGCGCGAGCGCGTCGAGCCGCGCCAGCTGCGCCGGGTTGTCCACGGTCAGGCTCCGGGCCCGCTTCAGCGCGGCGGCGAAGTCGGCCTCGCCCGCCCGGTACGGCTCCAGGAACGAGGCCTCTCCGGACAGCAGGTAGCCCCGCAGACCCGTTTCCCGGTTGAGCATCGCTGCGACGACGCGGTCGAGGGTCTCCAGCACCTCACGGCTATGGACGTCCCACCGTCCCGTCTCCTCGATCGTGCGCAGGTTGCGCCACGACACGGCCATGACCGTGAGGCTCACGAGCAGGAGGAATGCCAGGGCGGCGGCAATCTTGGCGGCGATAGGCAAGTGACTGAGGCGGAACGACATGAGCGGGTGCTTCCATGATCGCGGTCGGAACCCAATGCCGTCGAACGCCGTCGCGGCAGGATTTCGCGAAGCCTTGGAACGAAGTGCCTAAAGGATAATGAATGGGCCATCGGATCCGGAGAGGAAAAAAGTCACCAACCTCGACCTCGGCGTATATTCGCGATGGTTCCGTAAGGAACACCGAAATTTAGCTGGTGCGGCATCGGCGCATCGACGCTTCGTCTCATAGGGCGGCGCGCCCGCATGACCGGGCGGTCCTTGCGTCGCCCGCCATGCCGCGGGCGAGGTGCTGCAGGAGCTTGGCGGCCGCGGGCGAGAGCTGGCGGCCGAGGCGGGTGACGATCCGAGCCTCGACGGCGTTGAGGCCCGGATCGGCGAGGGGCAGGGCGGCCAGGGATCCCTCCGCCACCTCCTGCGCGGCGCAGAAGGCCGGCAGCAGGGTGATGCCGGCGCCGGAGGCGACGAACTGCGTGAGCACGCCGATCGAGCCGGTGGTCAGCGCCGGCTCGAGCCGCACGCCCTCCGCCCGCTCGGCCGCGGCAATGATCTGCCGGATGCCGGTGGCCGGGTGCATCGTGCCGAGGCGGTGACCGGCGAGGTCGGCGAGGCGCACCGGGCCCGGATGGCCTGCGAGCGGGTGGCCGTCCCGCACCAGCACCCGGATCGGGTGGGGCATCGCCAAGTGGGTGCGCAGGCGCGGCTCGGGCGGCGGGTTGTAGACGAGGCCGAGATGCGCCTCGTCCTCGACGACGCGGCGTACCACGTCGTTGGTCGCCGCGAGGTCGAGGGTCATGGTCAGGTCGGGGTGGCGGGCCCAGAAACCCTGGAGCAGGCCCGACATCAGGTCGCCGACGAAGCCCTCGCCCAGAACCACGTCGATATGGCCGCGGCGCAGGCCCTTCAGCTCGGTGAGCTTGGCCAGGATGTCCTCCCGGTCGGAGGTCTGGCGCCGGTAATAGTCGAGGAGCAGGGAGCCGGCCGGGGTCGCCCGCACCCCGCGGCGGTGGCGCTCGATCAGGGGCGTGGCGAGCTGCACCTCCATCCGGGCGAGCTGGCGGCTCACCGCCGAGGCGTTGACGTTGAGCTTGTCGGCCGCCGCGCGGACCGAGCCGCAGCCGACCGCCTCCGCGAGGTAGCGCAGGTAGCGCGCGTCGAGGCTGTGCACCGGTTCTTCCCTCCCCACTCGGCAAGGTACCGCTCGCCAAGGTACCCCTCGCCAAGTGCGTTGCCGGCGAGTGCGTTGCCGGCAAGTCAACGCAAAATACCGGCCAGCGCCGTTCCGCTCAACGCCGGCCTGCCTCACTCTCCGGCTCCCAGAAGGCGCCGCGGCCATGGTCCCGGCGTCGGTTCCGGGAGACAGCGGACATGCGCACGATCGGCGTCATCGGGCTCGGCAACATGGGCCGGGGCATGGCCCTCTCGCTGCGGCGGCGGGGCTTCGCCGTCATGGGCTACGACCCCGCGCCCGCCGCACGCGAAGCCTCGGCGGCGGACGGCATCGAGATCGCCGACGGGACGTCCGCTCTCTGGCCAGCCTGCGACGCGGTGGTGCTGTCGCTGCCGACGCCCGAGGTGGTGGAGGCTGTGCTCCTCGGGTCCGGCGGGCCGCTCCACGGGGCGAAAACCGGACTCCTCGTCATCGACACCTCGACCTCGGACCCGGACGTCACCCGCCGCATCTCCACGGCGCTCGCACCGGCCGGCATCGACCTGATCGACGCACCGGTGAGCGGCGGGCCGAAGGGCGCGCATGCCGCGACCCTCACGATGGTGATCGGCGGCAGCGACCGGGCCGTGGCCCTGGCCGAGCCGGTGCTGGCCGCCATGAGCGCGACGCGGGTCCATGTCGGCGGCGTCGGGGCCGGCCATGTCACCAAGCTCGCCAACAACCTGCTCTGCGCCGCCCACCTCATCACCGCCGCCGAGGCGGTGCGGATGGCGAAGGATGCCGGCGTCGATCCGGAGCGCCTGCTCGCCGGGATCAATGCGGGCTCGGGCCGCAGCGGCGTCACGCAGGTGAACTTCCCGACCTGGGTGCTCAGCGGCGCCTTCGATTCCGGCTTCACCATGAAGCTGATGCGCAAGGACGTACGCCTCGCCGAGAACCTCGTCGCGGCGCTCGGCCTCGACCTGCCGCTGTCGCAGGCGGCCGCCCGGCTGTGGCGCGAGAGCGCCGACGGGATTCCCGACGAGGCGGACTTCAACGCCATCGTCACGCTCCAGCTCGACCCGAACGCCTGATTCAGGGAGACCCGCCATGACCGAGACCCGCCCGCAGGCGCTCGCCGCCCTCCTGCGCCCGTACTTCCCCGAGATGACGATCATCGGCACGCCTATTGGATCTTGGGTGGATGGCCGCATCGTCCCCGGCACCGGCGAGTCGGTGCGCCTCGTCGATCCGGCGACCGGCCTCACCCTCGCCGAGTACCCGGATGCCGGACCCGGCGTGGTGGCCGAGGCCGCCCGGGCAGCGAAGGCCGGCCAGGCCCGCTGGGCGGCGCTGACGGGCGCCGCCCGCGGCCGGTTGATGCAGGAGATCGCACGCAGCATCCGGGCCGAGATCGAGGGGCTCGCCCACCTCGAGGCGCTCAATGCCGGCAAGCCGATCCGCGACTGCCGCGTCGAGGCGACCAAGGTCGCGGAGATGTTCGAGTATTATGCCGGCTGGGCCGACAAGCTGCACGGCGAGGTGATCCCGGTCCCGACGAGCCACCTCACCTACACGCGCCGCGAGCCGATCGGCGTGGTCCTGCAGATCACGCCCTGGAACGCCCCGGTCTTCACCTGCGGCTGGCAGCTCGCCCCGGCGCTCGCCGCCGGCAACGCGGTGCTGCTCAAGCCCTCCGAGCTGACCCCCCTGACCTCGCTCGCGGTGGCGGCCCTTGCCGAGCGGGCGGGCCTGCCGCCAGGCGTCGTCAACGTGCTCGCCGGCTACGGCCACACCACCGGCCAGGCGGCGATCGCCGAGAGGGCGGTGGCGAAGGTGGTCTTCGTCGGCTCGCCGGCCACCGGCGCACGGATCGCGGAGAGCGCCGCGCGTCATCTAAAGCCCTGCGTGCTCGAACTCGGCGGCAAGTCGGCCAACATCGTGTTCGCGGATGCCGACCTGGAGCGGGCCTGCCTCGGCGCACAAGCCGCGATCTTCGCCGGAGCCGGCCAGTCCTGCGTCGCCGGCTCGCGGCTGCTCGTCGAGCGGCCGGTCTATGACCGCTTCGTCGCCATGCTGGCCGCGGGCGCCGAGCGCATCCGCGTCGGCGATCCCCTCGATCCCGAGACCGAGGTCGGGCCGATCAACAACGCCAACCAGTACCGCCACGTGCTGGCGATGATCCGCGGCGGCCTCGGAGAGGGCGCCCAGCTCGCTGCCGGCAGCGACGGCACACCGGGAGAGGGCGGCTACTACGTGCGCCCGACGGTCCTGGCGCAGGCCCACAATGCCATGGACTGCGCCCGCACCGAGATCTTCGGGCCGGTGGTGACGGTGATCCCGTTCGACACGGAAGAGGAGGCGGTCGCCATCGCCAACGATTCCGAGTTCGGGCTCGCCGGCGCGGTCTGGACCCGCGATGTCGGCCGCGCCCACCGGGTCGCGGCGGCCGTGCGCGCCGGCACCTTCTGGATCAACGCCTACAAGACGATCCACGTCTCGTCGCCCTTCGGCGGCTCGGGGCGCAGCGGCTACGGGCGCTCCAGCGGCATCGAGGCCCTGCACGAATATACCCAGGTCAAGAGCGTCTGGGTCGAGACCGCCGCCGCCCCCGCCGCCTCGTTCGGCTACGTCCCGAGCCCTGGCGACGCCGAGCCCCGGCGATCCGACTTCCGCTAGACTTGGCCATTCCCGAAAAAAGTCGCCCAATACGAAAGAACGGGCCGGATCAGGATCCGGCCCGTTGGAAGAGTTTCCGGCCAATGCACAAGGGGAATGCGGGGAGGACCAGGTGGCCGGGTTGCCACATCAACGGGAATCCTCGCGGAAAGGTTCCACGAAGCCGTATGGAAGCCGCATGTCGCAACCCTTTTTCGTTGCCTGTGGCGAAATTGCTTCGCCCGGCCGCCGCGTCTGCCGTTCGCCCGTGGGTTAACGGGCGGTTGACGGGGTCGGTGGCATTCGCGGCATGAACTGTCCCGCCCGGGCACGGGTGCGGGAACTACTTGCGGCGCATCCGCGTTATGGAAGCATTCTCAAGCTTCGCCGCGAGGGCCACGCGTATGCTCCGCCCGCACTTCTTCCTCGGCATTACGGTTCCGGCCGCGTTCCTCGCTCTGGTCGGGCAGCCGCTGATCGAGCATTCCGTCGGGGCGATCGCCCGCCCGGCCGTCGAGCAGGCGGCGATCAAGGGTGACCGTCTCGCTCCGGTCCGGCCGACCACGACGGCGCAGGTTCCGGTCGCGGTCGAGATCACCGGGCTCGGGGCCGCCAAGGTCACCCTGCGCAACGCCGCCGGCGACGTCGTCTACCAGACGGATGCCACCCGCAACACGACCCTGGTCGCCCGCGACACCGCGATCCCCCACGTCACGGTGCGCGAGCGCGCCGGTGCCCCGGTGGCGCAGCGCGATCCGGCTCCCGCGGGCCAGGCCGTGCGGCGAATGCCGGAGGGGTGCGAAGGCGCGATCAGCGGGCTTGCCGGCCACGAGGCCCGCCGCCTGCTGCCGAGCCGCTGCCTGGCCGATGCCGGCGACGTCATGCCCGCCAGCCTCTCCCCGACCCCCGTCGCGACACTCTGAGCGCCGCTCGGGACTCCCAAGCTCACCGGATCTCCACCATGATCGATCTGCGCGAATACGAGGTGCCCTCGCCTCAGCCACCGGCCTCCGAACGGGTCCACCGCGACAGCTCCATCGAGCCCGACGCCGATCGGCTCGCCAGTCTGCTCGCCGGCGTCACGGCCGTGCGGCCGGTCGACGACGTGGTCTGCCTCCATCTGGCGCGACGCAACCTCGTGGTCACGGCGCGGTCCCTCGCCGCGTGACGGTACCGCACAGGCGAAGCACCCCGGGCGCGCGGCGCCCGGGGTGCTTCGTCGCGTCTCGAGGCCATCGTTACGGCCCATGCTGATGCGCCGGAGGCGAGGTGGTCTCCCTCCGGCGCATGAGTGTGGGTCTCAACGGGTCCGCAGCACTGGAGCCTGCGGTTCGGACCGGAACTTGGTCACGCAGGCCTGTCCGCCGCCGGCCGATGCTGGTCCGGCGAGCCTCACTCGTCGGTGGCGCGGCCGCTGCCCGAGGCCTGGCCGCCCTTGCGGCCGGCCGACGAGGCCAACTCGCGATCCTGCGAGAAAGACCGCTTCTCGGCCGGCACGCTGCGGCCGCCCTTGCTGGCGATCTCGCGCTGGCGCTCCAGGTCCATGGACGCGAAGCCGCGCTTCGAGGTCGAATTTCCGGTAGCCATGATTGCCTCCTTGGCCGTGTTCTCAGTCCGGACAACCTTCAGCGGAAATGATGGTTCCTGCCACGCATGCGGACCGGCGGACTGAAGGTCCCGAATCGGGTCAGTACAGGCGGCACCTCCGGACGGCCGCATCGGTCCGGTGACTTGCGCTAACACCCCTCGCTCCCGGAGAGACCTGGCTGCGGGCGGAGCTGCGGAGCGGAACCCGGCCGACGGGCCGGCGTTCGCCCCGAACTCCGCGGTGGAGCGGCCTGCGGCCGCCCGCCGCACCGAAACCTCCATCGAGACCTGCCGGAGCAGCCAATGACCAACAAGACCATGGTGAGCCACGAGACCGTCGCACATCCGGAGACCGCGCCCGCACCGAACCGCGCCGCCCCTCCGCCGATGCCGGCCGAGGAGGGCAGCCCGCGCCCGACCACGACCGAGGAGCCGGGCGACTCGCCCCAGCCCAACCGCCAGTTCGGCGACGAGCCGGTCGGCGGCCTGACCACGCGCAAGGAATATACCCGTCGGGATTGAACCGGGTTCGGCCGGCAGGCGCCGACCCAGCGGCGGTTTCCAGTCCTGCTCCGGCCCACTACACAGGCAGACGGGATCTGGGGCGGCGGACCACCATGAGCGGCGGGGCGGGAGCGGCGGAGCGGACGGGCGGCGGCATGGCCCCGGCGGCGGGCGAGGTCCCGGCCATCGCGCGCGAGGATCGCGCCGCCGGGCGGGACCAGGCGCAGGCGGCCGCCCGGACCGGCAACGATCCGGAGGCCGCCGACGCGTCGGGCGGCCTCGACCGCAGCCTCTTCCGCTACATCTGGCGGCACTCGAAGCGCGATCAGATCCTGATCTGCGGCGTCGTGCTCGCCTCGCTGCCGCTCTACTTCGCCTCCCTCGACCTGCCGCGGCGCATCGTCAACGAGGCGATCCAGGGCCACGCCTTCGAGAAGGGCAACGAGACCACCAAGTTCCTGGTGCTGCGCCTGCAGATGCCGGACTGGTTCGGCCACGACGTCGCGCTGTTCCCGGGCTTCGACGTCGACCGGTTCGAGCTCCTGTTCGGCCTGTCCTCGATGTTCCTGCTGCTGGTGCTGATCAACGGCGTCTTCAAGTACTGGATCAACGTGGCCAAGGGGGCGCTGGGCGAGCGCATGCTGCGGCGCCTGCGGTTCCAGCTGTTCGCGCTGATCATGCGCTTCTCGCCGGAGGCCCTGCGTCAGACCAAGGCCTCCGAGGTCGCCACCATCATCCGCGACGAGGTCGAGCCGATCGGCGGCTTCATCGGCGACGCCTACATCCTGCCGGCCTTCCTCGGTACCCAGGCCGCCACCGCGATGGCGTTCATCCTGCTCCAGAACGTCTGGCTCGGGCTCCTCGCCGCCGGGGTGGTGGGCGTGCAGTTCGTGGTGATCCCTCGCCTACGGCGCGAATTGCTGCGCCTCGGGCGCCAGCGCCAGCTCGCCTCGCGCCGCCTCGCCGGCCGGGTCGGCGAGGTGGTGGACGGCATCGCGGCGGTGCATTCCAACGGTGCCGAGGCCTGGGAGCGGGCCGAGATCGGTCACCGCCTCGGCGGGTTGTTCGACCTGCGCCTGCGCATCTACCGGCGCAAGTTCATGGTCAAGTTCCTGAACAACCTGCTCGCGCAGATGACGCCGTTCCTGTTCTACTGCATCGGCGGCTACTTCGCCCTGAAGGGCCAGCTCAGCATCGGCCAGCTCGTCGCGGTGATCGCCGCCTATCGCGACCTGCCGCCGCCCCTGAAGGAGCTGATCGACTGGGACCAGCAGCGCCTCGACGTGCAGGTGAAGTACGAGCAGGTGCTGCAGCAATTCCTGCCCGACCGGCTGATCGGGCTCGACGCCCCCGGCCGCGACGAGTCCCTGTGCGGGCGCCTCGCCGCCGAGGGCGTCGGCGTCCAGGAGCCGCACGGACCGGTGCTGGCCAACGTCTCCCTCACCTTAGCCCTTCCGGCCGTGGTCGGCATCGTCAGCGATGGCGGCCCGGCGGCTTCGACCTTCGCGCGGGTGCTGGCGCGGCGCGTGGTGCCGACCTCAGGAAGAATCACTCTCGAGGATCACGACCTCTCGGAATGGTCCGGCGCGGCGCTCACCCGGCGCATCGCCTATGCGGGGGTCGATCCGATCCTGTTCCCGGGCTCGCTGCGCGACAACATCGTGTACGGCCTCAACCGCCGTCCGCCCGAGACCGCCGCTATCGACGCAAAGGTGCTCGCCGAGGCCCACCGGACCGGCAACCCGGTCGAGCCGTTCCCGGCCGACTGGACCGACTACGCCCAGGCCGGCGTGGCGGATGCCGCCGCCCTCGACGCCCTGATCCTCGACTGGCTCACCCGCATCGGCATGGGCGAGGAGGTCTACCGCTTCGGCCTCCTCGGCCAGGTCGATCCCGAGCGGCACCCGGAGCTCGCCGCCCGGCTGATCGAGGCCCGGACCGCCTTCCGCGAGCGCCTGGCGGCGGAGGGGCACGCGCACCTCGTCGAGCCGTTCGACCCCGCCCGCTACAACCGCCAGGCGACGGTGGCCGAGAACCTGCTGTTCGGTGTGCCGACCACCTCGGCGCTCACCGGCCGGGCGATGGCCGAGCACCCGGTGGTGCGCCTGGTGCTCGACCGCACCGAACTCGCCGACGACCTCATCACCATGGGCGAGCGGATCGCCGCCACGATGCTGGAGATCTTTCGCGGCCTGCCGAGCGGACATCCGCTGTTCGAGCAGTTCTCGTTCCTCTCCGCCGATGAATTGCCGGAATACGAGGCGATCCTCGCCCGCCGCACCGCCACCGAAGCCTCGGCGGAGCGCCATGGCGGCTCGGCGCTCAACCGGATCCGGCGGCGCTGGATCGGGCTCGGCCGCTACGGCTCGGCCGACGCGACCCGGCTCATCGCCCTGCCGCTCGCCTATATCGAGCCCCGCCACCGCCTCGGCCTGATCGACGACGCGTTCCGCGACCGGGTGGTCGAGGCGCGGACGCAGCTGCGCACCGCCCTCGACGAAGCCGGGATGGGCGGCGTCGACTTCTACGATCCCGACCAGGTTTGTGCCGCCGCCCCGTTGCGCGACAACCTCCTGTTCGGCCGCATCAACCAATCGGTCGCCGACGCCGTCGAGACCGTGACGGCGACCGGCACCGCGCTCGTCCAGGAGATGCAGCTCGCCCCCGCCATCACCCGGGTCGGGCTCGACCATCAGGTCGGCCCGGAGGGACGCTTCCTGTCGAGCGTCCAGCGCGCGGTGGTGAGCCTGGTGCGGGCCCTGATCCGCCGGCCGGATCTGCTCGTCCTCGACGGTGCCCTGTCGCCGATGGGCGAGAACCGGGCCCGCACGGTGCTGGGCCTGCTGCTGGAGCGGTTCGGCCGCGAGAACAGCCTCGTGGTGGTGCTGCCGAACGACCGCTTGGCCGACCGATTCGAGCTGGTGCTGCGGGCAGCCGGAACGCAGATCCACGGGCCGGAGCGGCCTGCCGGGCCCGCGGCATCCCCCGCAGACGCGCCGGCGGGGGCTGGCGCTGCGGGCCCGGCTGCGGCAGTCTCCGGACGCGCCGAGGACGAGACGGGGCCGGAATCGGCGCGCGTCGAGCAGGATGTGAAGGCATGACGCTTGAGACCGAGGTGCAGTCGCTGCGCCAAGTGCCGATGTTCCGCGAGGTGGATCCGGCCCGCCTGAAGCTGCTCGCCTTCACCAGCGAGCGGGTGCATTTCGCCGACGGCCAGCGCTTCTTCGACCGGGGCGACGCTGCCGACGCGGCCTACCTGATCCTGGAGGGAGAGGCGGCGGTCACCCTGGACGGGCCGCAGGGACCGATCCGCCTGGCGCTGCTGGGCGCCAACGCCCTCGTCGGCGAGATGGGCATCCTGGCCGACCAGCCGCGCTCCGCCACCGTGACCGCCGTGGTGCCGACGACGGCGCTCCGCATCGACCGACGGGTCTTCCTCGAGCTCCTGAGCCAGTTCCCGCAGATCGCCATCGCGGTGATGCGCGAGCTCGCCCACCGCCTCGAGATGACCAACCAGCAGCTCGCCCAGATGCGGACCGGCTGACGACGATACCCACGAGGCGTGCCCGCGAACGAGGCACGCCCGACCATCGATTCGGGGAAAGCGCCATGGATCTCGCCGCCGGCCTGAAAGGCCGCCACGTCCTCGTCACCGGGGCCTCGAGCGGCCTCGGGGACCATTTCGCCCGGCTCTGCGCGGGGTGCGGCGCCGCCGTCACGGTGGCGGCGCGGCGCAAGGAGAAGCTCGACGCCCTGGTGCAGGACCTGCTTGCCGCCGGCGCAGCCGAAGCGCGGGCCGTCGCCCTCGACGTCGCCGACCCGGATTCCGTCGCCGCCGCCTTCGCGGCCCTGCACGCCCTGCCGGACGTCGTGGTCAACAATGCCGGCATCGCCGAGGGCGGGGCGGCGATCGACCTCGACCTCGCGGCCTTCGACCGAGTGATCGACACCAATCTCCGCGGGGTCTGGGCGGTGTCCACCACCGCCGCCCGGGCTTGGCGGGATGCGGGCCGCGGCGGCGTGATCGTCAACGTCGCGTCAATCCTCGGCCTGCGGGTCGCGGGCGGGGTCGGGCCCTACACGGTGTCCAAGGCCGGCGTGGTGCAGATGACCCAGGCGCTCGGGCTCGAATGGGCCCGCTACGGCATCCGGGTCAACGCGCTGGCCCCCGGCTATATCGGTACCGACATCAACCGCGACTTCTTCGAGACGCCGCCCGGCCAGGCGATGCTCAAGCGCATCCCGATGCGCCGGCTCGGCCGCCCGGAGGATCTCGACGGCGCCTTCCTGCTGCTCGCCGGCGACGCCTCGGGCTGGATGACCGGGGCGACGCTCCCGGTCGATGGCGGGCATCTCGTCTCGGGGCTGTGACCGTCAGTTGGTCAGCCGGACCTGCGCGAAGGTATTGAACAGCTTCGACATCGCAGCGCCGATCGAGATGGTGCCGCCGGCCTCCATGTAGAAGTCCTTGCTGGTCGCGCAGGCGGTCAGCTGGGACGGGATGTCGTCGCGGCGCGTGCCGCTGCCGCCGATCTGGCTCGGCTGCCCGAGGGTCACGTTGTAGCCCCAGTCCCAGGGCATCGCCAGGTAGGGCGTGTAGATCACCCCGACCCAGACCGGAAGCTTGGCGGAGCCGCCCGCAACCTTGAGGGGGGCGCATTGCGCCGGGTCGAACGGCCTGACGGAGGCGCGCTTGGGCACGTCCGAAGTCCAGGACCGGCCCGGATCGGCGACGCCGTCCGTCGCGAGGATCACCAGCTTCTTCGGCGTGTTGATGCCGTCGCCGCTCGTGCCGACTGCCTTGATGAAATCCGGCATGATGGTGTTGAACAGCGTCGCGCCGTCGCTCTCGCCCGAGGCGCTCGGCACCTTCGGCAGGTTGCCGGCTACCTGCGAGAGGTCGCTGGTCAGGTCGAGCACCTTGGTGAGCGTGGTGCTGAACGAGTAGATCGAGATCCGCATCCGCTTGCTGACCGCGTCCTGCTGGCGCAGTGAACTCACAAAATCGAGGATCCCCTGGTTCATCTCGTCCAGGCGCAGGGTGATGCCGTTCGCCTTGGCCCACAGGTAGCTGTCCTTGCCGCTGTTCTTGACGGCCGCCCCGTCGTGGCAGGCGAAGGCGCAGTTCAGGTTGGCCCGGAGCAGGTCGATGTCGGCGGTCGTCGCCCCCAGCGCCATCGAGCCGGACACGTCGATCAGCAGGTAAACGTCGATTAGCGGCGACAGGTCGACGCCGGCCTTCACGCTGCCGGAGAAAGGCATCGTCGTGATGCCCGAGAGGCCCATGAGCGTTGTCTTGGTCGAGGCCGTGTAGCTGCCCGTGACGGTGGCGCTGCGGCCGTTGAGGGTCACGTCGAATTGCGGCTGCGGCGCATTTGCGGCCGCGTTGGACGTGAAGCTGGCGAACATCTGCGCGGCGGCGGCCGCGCCAGCCTCCTTGAGTTGCGCGTCGGTCTTCCCCTTGGCATCCGCCGCCTTCACCGCCTGGGCGCCGGCCAGCACCGCGGCGTCGAGCGCCGCGTCCAGGCGCGCCTCGTCCTTGCGGGCTCGGGCGTAGTCGAAGGCGGACCCCGCCAGGGCCACGAGCACGAGGCTCGTCAGGGCCGCCAGGATCGCGACGGCGCCGCCGCGGTCGCGCTGGAACGCCAAGATCGCCCTGTTGAGACGGCGCGGAGAAGGCAGGCGAGAAAGCATGGACGGTCGACCAGTTAGGGCTTTCCGTCATCCCACGCCAATGATTTCCCGCAAGTAAAACGGATGCAAGAATGTTAGAGCCTTCCACCCCATCTGAACGGAACCGGCGGCACCTCAGCCCGCCGGGTAGGTGATGAACTCGAGCAGCGATCCGTCCGGATCCCGGAAATAGACGCTGATGCCCTCGCCGACGGCGCCGTGGCGCGGCACCGGGCCGAGCTCGACCGGCACGCCGTGTCCCGCGAGATGGGCCGCCGCCTCCTCGATCGGGCCGTGCCAGCGGAAGCAGAGATCGCTGTTGCCGGGCATCACCGGCACCCGGGCCCGCGGCTCGCCGATCTGGCCCGGCCCATGGCAGTTCAGCTGCACGCCGCCGAAGCGATAGGCGTAGCCGCGCCCGACCGGAATGACCTCCGCGCCGAGAACGTCCCGGTAGAAGGCGGTGGAGCGCTCCCAGTCCGAGACGTGGATGACGCAGTGATCGAGGTGGATCGCCGGACGCACGATCGTCTCCGGCACCTCGGCCGCGAGTTCGGGGAGGGTCTCGGTCTCCGGCATCGTCGGTGTTCCGTGAAGATCGGTGTGAGGGGAAAATCCAGGTCGCGGGCCGGAGGTTCCGCACCGGCAGGAAGTGCCGTCGCCGGATCGAGCCGTCATTCCGTCAGCCGGACCGGCTGGTCCCGCGGCGGGCCGACTCCGGCCGGCACCGGGACCGTCGAGGACGCGTAGTTGGAGTTGATGGTGAGCGTGGCACTCCCCTGCGTCCGGATCGTCCGGGCCACCACCACCGTCCAGGGCGACTGGTCGGCGACCTTGTTGTTGTTGCCCTTCACCGTGAGGTCGGCGTTCGGCAGGTAGACCGTGCCGATGAGCTTGCGGGCGTTGCTGGTCGAGATCTCGATCTCGCCGGTGTAGCTGCGGTCGGAGATCAGCACGAAGCCGGCATAGGGTCCGCTCTTGCGGCCTTCGAGCTGCAGCACGGCGCCGCCGGTGATCTGCGTCGTCAGCAGCCCCTTGAGGATGACCACGACGTCGCTGCCGGTGATCGTGGTACTGCCACCGATGCTGAGGCTCGGCCCGACGAAGTAGTGGTCGCCCGGCGCCAGCACGAGGGTGGCGTTGCCCATGACCGTGATGGTGCCGCAATGCACGCCGGGATTGAGGTAGAAGGTGCCGTCCCCGAGGCTGAGCGAGAACGTGTCGCACGGGATCGGCACGTCGATCCGCAGGCCGACGAAGGGATCCGGCACGGCCGGCGCGTCGGTCACGGGATTCGGGCGGATCGACCCGGAGGCGCTGCCGACGGCGCGGGCCTCGCCGGCCAGGACGAAGGCGGATCCACTCGCCGTCAGGTTGGCGTTGCTCTGGACCAGGCAGTCGCTCGCCGCGATCCCGGAATTGCCCTGGAGCGCGATGCTGTCCTGCCCTTGACCCTGGAAGCCGAGAACGCAGAGGGGCTTGCGCGCCGTCCGGATCGCGGTCGCGGTGGCCGTGAGGTTCCAGCCGCCCGGCGGCAGCAGGCTGCGGAAGAACGAGGCGCGGTGCGCGGTCTGGCGCACGGTGACCGTGCGCGATGCGGCGTCGACCGTCGCATGCGAGCCGATCGCCCAGCGCAGGCGCAGGGGCTCGGCCAGGGCGTCCGCGTAGAGGCGGGTCCGCTCCGTCGTCGCGGCCGACCGGTCGACCCCGAACTCGCCGGCACCCTGAATCGCCGCCGCGTCAACGTTGCGCTGGAGCTTCGCCTTCGCCAGCATCACCTCGGCGAGTTCGGCGACACCGACCGCTCCCATCCCCAGGATCGGCAGCACCAGGCCAAGCAGGATGCCGACCACGCCGCTCCGGCAGCGCCGGAAGCGGGCGAGGCTCAGGACAAGGTCCGGGCAGAGGCTCATCGTCGAGGCGGAGGGCTATCCAGGCCGTGGCCGGATCAACTGCGATCAGCAGTTGCTTTCCGGCGCACGCGAAGTCGGCATCGTCCGGTTCTGCTCGATGTTTCCGAACGAATCCCTAACGCTTTCGTTCTGTTGCCGTTTAACCCGGCGATTTTCGCTTGCCGGTTGAGTCGTTCATTGCCGCAACCGGCGCGATTACCTGCGATCGCGCCGGGTACCCCTGCGTCAGACGACGTCGTGTTCGATCGCCCCGAAGATCGAATGCCCACCGACATCCTTCATCTCGACCCGCAGGCGGTCGCCGGCCGCGAGGTAGGGCGTGCGGACCCAGCCGCCGGTCAGGGCCTCGGCGGCGCGGGCCTCGGCGAGGCAGGCATAGCCGGCCCCGCCCTCGGCGGTGGGACGGCCGGGACCGCCATCGATGCCGCGGTTCGAGACAGGGCCGGCGCTGACGAGCGTGCCGGCGCCGAGCGGCCGATGCCGCGCCGCCTCCGCCACCAGGGCGACGAGGCTGCTGCCCAGATCGGTGCCGGCATCGGGGCAGCCGAGAGCCTTGCCGTTGCGGCTCACGAGCAGCGGGCGGTGCAGGCTGCCGTCCCGCCAGGCCTGTCCCAGCTCGTCGGGGGTCGCTACCACCGGCGCGAGGCTCGCGGCGAGGGCCGGCGCCTCCGCTCCATCGAGGTCGAGCCCGTCCGGCCGCAGGCGGTCGTGGCGGATCACCTCCGCTACCAGGGTCACCAGCCGGACCGCGTCCCCGGCCGCCGCCGCGTCGGCGCCCCGGGCCAGGTCGCCGGTGATCACGGCGAGGCCCGCCGAGAGGTCGAGGGAGGCCGCCGGGTCGTCGGGCGTCAGCGGGTCGCGGGGCCCGAGGAACCCGTCGGAGGCGGCGTGGCGCAGGGCTCCCGCCTCGCCGGCCGGCGCCTCGGCGCCCGCGGCCTGGCGCAGCAGCGCCGGGTAGCCCGGCCAGGCGGCGGCGTGCCGGCGGGCATAGGCGCGCGGCAGGGGGGCGGCGCAATCGTGCTCGTGGAAGCGGAACGAGGGCACCGAGCCGTGCTCGAGCTGCTCGGCCAGGGCCGCGAGGGCGGGGGCGAACCGCTCCCAGTCGTCGAGAGCCTGCTGCAGGGTCGCCACGACGATGAAGGCGTCGGTGGCGCGGGTCAGGTCGCGCGAGACCACGACGAGGCGGCCGTCGCGGCCGTGCTTGAGGCTGGCGAGCTTCATTCGGCGTCCCTCCATATGACCCGCTGTTGCGGGCATGTCTGCCTGCCGAGACGGCAGGCGGGCGGCCCGGTTCCTCGGGCGCGTTGCCCCATCATGGACCGCCCCGGCCGCGGAGGCTACGGCCGAGACGGTGCGTGGCGCTCCCTTACGTCAGATCGCCAGCATCAGATCGGGCCCGTCAGATCGTTCCATGGACGAGGCCGTGAATGAAGCCGAGCTTGCTGATCACCGGCGGCGCCAGCACGAACGGATAGAGGTCGCCCTGGCCCATCGTCCGGTTGACGCTGTTGAGGGCGAACACGAAGGGCAGCCAGGCCGCCACGATCTGCTCGATGCTCTGGGCTTCGTAGGGGTCGAAGTCGATCCGCGCCGCCAGCTCGCCGCCCGCGTCGAGGAGCGGGTGGACCTGCATGCCGAAGGCGCTCGCCATCTCCAGCGTGTCGACGATGTGCAGGTAATGCGCCCAGGTCTCGGCGAAGTCCTCCCACGGATGGGTGGTGGCGTAGGCCGAAACGTAGCTCTCCTGCCAGTTCGCCGGCGTGCCCTGCTCGTAATGGCGCTGGAGCGCCGCGTTGTAATCCTGCGAATCGTCGCCGAACACCGCCCGGCAGGCCTCCAGCCGGCCGGCGTCGCGGACCAGCAGGTCCCAGTAATGGTGCCCGACCTCGTGGCGGAAATGGCCGAGCAGGGTACGGTAGGGCTCGCCCATCTGGCGCCGGCGCTTCTCGCGCTCGGCATCGTCGGCCTCGACGAGCGCGATGGTGATGACGCCGTTGTCGTGCCCGGTCATCACTTTCGGGCCCTGGTTCTCCGGCGGATCGGCCAGGAAGTGGAAGATCAGCCCGTGCTCGGGATCCTCGGCCCGGGTCTTCAGCGGCAGGTTCCAGCGCAGGAGGCTGTAGAACAGCCGGTGCTTGGCGAATTCCATCTCGCGCCACTTGGCGAGGTATTCCGGGTTCGACACGTCGGGAATCGTGCCGTTGTGGCGGCAGGCAAGGCAGAAGGCGTCGCCCGAGCCCGGCGGCACCAGCCAGTTGCAGGCGTCGTGCACCGCGTTGGCGCAGAACCGGCTCGGCCGGTCGCGGACGGCGAGCGGCGTCCAGTCCTCGCCCCCGGCGGGCTCCAGCGCCGAGAGCGTGCGCGTCTCCGGCAGGTAGGCCAAGCGGTGGCCGCAGCGCTGGCAGGTCCGGTTCTCGAAATACAGGATATTGCCGCAGGACTGGCACTGGAACAGCTTCATCGGGGTCTCCACCGGGCGCAAGGGCCGGCCGCACGGTGCAACGAACGTGCTAGAGGTGCGGGGGTTGCCGCCGTTACGGCTCATACGCGTCCGGTTGATTGCTTCAGCCACGCGGGGCAAAGCTCCGCCGTCCGGGGCTTGTGACACCTCGCCCCTTCAGGATGAATCCAAGGGCGAGTGGGCAGGCCCGGACGAGTGCTCGGTCGCCTCGTGACTGTGGACGGTGCGGACCGGACGTCTTCGCCACCGGGTTGGATGTTTGAGGCCAGCCCTCACCCGCTCCAGGAGAAGTCCCTGCGACCGCTGGGCGGGATTAGGCCGAAATGGCTAGCGGCGGCTGCGGTCGAAGATGGTACTGGCCAACCATCAAAATTGATCGTGCGACCGTGCGTTTCAATCGGCGCTTGTGAGATATTATACATCGTTCTGTAAGTATTACTACGATGAATTATTGAATAATTAAAAAAATCGGATGCACAAATTCGCGCGTCTCCGACAGATAAATCTATTTTGATACAATTAATATTTTGCTAGACAATTTATGTTCATTTTCCGTTGCTGGGGGTTGGGTTTATATGCTGTCATAGCGCCATGAGTTGATATCGAGCCGCCGCCTGACGATGCGTGTGAAAGAGGACTAAGAAGGCCGTGAGGCTTAGACGATGACTGAGCCCATGGGTAATTATTGGGCTTTTCAGCGCCTCGCACTTGGTTTAATCTGCAATCTTCGAGCCCATTTTCGTTTGTGTGGTAGCGCCATGACACGGTCTGCGTCTCTGGCAATCTCATTGATAATCTTGTTTCTAACCAGCTTGGCCGCACCAGCGAACGAGAACGATTTTTATAGGTCGTGTCTCGATGCTGCCAGTTTCTTGGGAACTCCCAAAGAGCCCTGCGGCCTGCTTGGCCCGAGCGCCCCGCCTACCAAGCGTCGCGCCAGCGTCCAGGCCAAGCTTCCGGAGGAGTACTGGGCTTACGCACAGGGGGCGAGAGGCCAGGATTTGTTTTCAGCCCGTGGCGCAAAACCGATCAACGTGGAAAAAATCAACGCAGATGATATTTTGGTTGCGAAACAACAAGTTGAGATCAGACCATCTCCTGCACTCTCCAGTGCCGCAATCTTCCTGCTCGACAAGAATGCTCTCGTCAGAGTCGTCGAGAAAAGATCAATCGCGACGTCTGGTGGCGATCAGCGAACGTGGCTGCGCATCGCGAATTTCACACTATCCGCCGCTCCGCCAGATCATGCTTCACAAAATCCCCGAAACAGCACCATCTCCGGTCAGGAGAGTCGAGAAGGAGCGGCGGCTGATATCGCCGCTCAGGCTAAAACTGCCAAGAATGTAGTTGCATGTTTCAAAGCAGGCACTGCGGGTCGGAAATTCATGTCGTTCAACGACATGCGGGATTGCGCCGGGGTATGGGTATCTCCGCGAGCGCTCGTGCGGTGTTCGATCGATTCGTCGTGCCCCGTTCTTCCAGACACTTACGAAGGACGTGCTGCTTTCGATGCAGTACTACAACAATACGGACCAGGGGTCACACGCGACAGCACGCTTCACTTGGATGTAGAAAACTTGCCCCGGCTTCCAACAGCCGCCTCAATCAAGGGATGCGAGGATGCGGAGCGGAGCGGAGACGGGCTGCGCTGCGTGAGTCAATCTATCGACGATGGAAAATACAGTGCCGTGGTTCGATGCTTTGCGAAGCCGGACGAAGCGTCTCGTCTCGGCTGTTTTGCCGAGACCGTCAATAACGCGAATTTCACGGCACTCATGGGCTGCATGAGCGGCGGCCCGCCGACTCTCGATAAATTGGTATCCTGCACGCCCAATCAAAAAATTGCGAGTGACGCGGTAGGGTTGCGCCAGTGCGTGCAATCCGCAGCCACTCCCCAAATGGCTGCAAAATGCGCAAGTGAGGGATTCGCTGGTCCACAAAAGGCTTTTGCGGATTGTGCCGCCAGTGCAGCTAGTCCCGACGACGCAGCCAAATGCCTCGATAAGATTTCGCCGGACGTAGCGAAGGCTCGTGGCACCGTCGGGTGCATGGCGGATGCATCCAACGAGGCGGTCGGCTGCGCGGCCGACGTCTTGTCTGGGAACGCCGGTATCGTAGCCCGCTGCATCAGGGATGAGCAAGCACCTGATAAACGGACGAGTTGTGCTGCTGCCGAGAACAAGGATTTCGCAAAGGTCATAGACCTTACGCGTTGCGTCAAAACTGGTGACGCAGCCGCTTGCGCCGCGAAACATATCGGTGGAAGTGGGACAATTTTCGCAGCTTGCCTGTCTGAGGCGGGCGGCAAGCTGGAAAACTGCCTGTCGAAAGCTGATCCAGCACTCGAAGGCCCGCAGAGAACGCTGTCCTGCCTGTCCGGCACTGCCGATGCCGCGCACGCTTTCGCGTGCGCGGCGCCTCACCTTGGAGGAGAAGCAGTCAGGATGGCCGATTGCGTGGCCAGCCCAGACAGGATGGGTGCTACAATGTGCCTTCTTGAAGGTCATCCTGAGGCCCGTGCGGCACAGCGTGCTTACGCATGCATCTCAAGTGGGAGTTCCGCGAGCAATCTCATCGCAAATTGCTCGGAAGGGCTACTCGATCCGAAAACGAGTCAGACTGTGGCCTGTGTTGTACGCGCGAACGGAAGCCGGGCACAGCTTGCAAGCTGTGCGGCCAGCGCCGCGCTGCCGCCTGATGCGGCCCGCTTGGTAGGCTGTGCGGCGTCCAGTCAAGGCCCGACGTCGTTCGCCTTGTGCGCGGCAGGCCCTGCCATGAACGAGGAATGGCGCATAGCGGCAGAATGCGCCGTGCAGTCAAGTGGAAATCCGATCGGATTTGCAGGATGTACCGCTGGACGCCTCACGCTCAAGGAAATCACGCAATGCTTCAGCGGAAAGGGTTGCTTCGGCCCTAACAACACGATCATCAAAGCCTACACAAACGCCTTCAATGACCTTACGAAGGGCCCAGGCCCGAACAACGATGCTGTTGTCTTTTTGAACAGAGTGCGTGATCTGGCTGGCGGCCCAAATTCTCTTATCAACAATCCCGGTCAACTTAAGGGCGGACCAAACTCCATGATAAACAATCCCAGTCAAATCTGGGGCGGCGACAGCTCCGTATTTAATCAGATGGCAGGAGGAAAAAATTCGGAAGTCAGAAAAATTCTGCGGGCCATGGACCCGACCACCTGGAGATTCTAACATCAATTATGCAAAAAGTCAGCTGCAGATTTTTCCGCAAAAAATTTATTTAAAAATTTTTTTTCTTTGTATCGCTAAATGATTGCAAAGTCGACGCTCAAATATTTATCCTTGGACATGATGCAATCGAGAATGATTCTGCTATTGGATTATTTGACATGCGAAATATTGTTATTCTTGATTTCCAATCTGGGTGACCCCTAACCCCGCGTCGCAAGTGTCGCCCGGGAGGCCTCGGCATCGATGCAGCAGTGCCGAGATGCGAAAGCATGAGGCTGGCCCCACCCCATGCCCCCGACGCCCTCACAGTCCACCCCGAAATCCCCTATCACCAGACCGCAAACCCGAACCGGGCCGGTCAGATGCCCGCGCGAGAGGAGACGCCGATGGCGATGAACGGGGCCGAGAGCCTGGTACGCACCCTGGTGGCGGGGGGCGTGGAGGTGTGCTTCACCAATCCGGGCACCTCGGAGATGCACTTCGTCGCCGCCCTCGACCGGGTCGAGGGGATGCGGGCGGTCCTGTGCCTGTTCGAGGGCGGCGCCACGGGCGCCGCCGACGGGTATGCCCGCATGGCCGACAAGCCGGCCTCGACGCTGCTCCATCTCGGTCCGGGCCTCGGCAACGGCATCGCCAACCTGCACAATGCGCGCCGCGCCCGCTCGCCCCTCGTCAACATCGTGGGCGAGCACGCCACCTATCACCGGGCCTTCGACGCGCCGCTCACCTCCGACATCGAGGGGCTGGCCGGCCCGGTCTCGGCCTGGGTCCGCACCGGCATGAGCGCCAAGGCCGTGGCGGCGGACGGGGCCGACGCGATCGTCGCCGCCCGCACGGCGCCCGGCGGCGTTGCCACCCTGATCCTGCCCGCCGACACCGCGTGGGAGGAGGGCTCCGGCATCGCGCCCTTGCCGGCACTCCCGGAGCGCCCGCGGGCGAGCGACGAGGCGATTGCCCACGCGGTCGCGGCGCTCCGCAGCAGCGAGCCGGTGCTGCTGCATCTCGGCGACCGGGCGGTGCGCGACGAGGGCCGGCGCATCGCCGCCCGCATCGCCGAGAAGACCGGCGCGAAGCTTCTCGCCATGACGTCGAATGCCCGCATCGACCGCGGCGCCGGCACGGTGCCGATCGAGCGCCTGCCCTATCCGGTCGATCCGGCCCGCGAGGTGCTGGCGCCCTACAAGCACGTGATCCTCGTCGGCGCGACGTTGCCGGTGGCCTTCTTCGCCTATCCGGGCAAGCCGAGCGCGCTCGCCCCGCCGACCTGCGACGTCTTCGCCCTCGCGACCCCGGAGCAGGACCAAATCGACGCCCTGGAGCGCCTTGCCGAGGCGGTCGGCGCCACCGCCGACGCGCCGCTGCCGCCGCTCTCCCGCCCCGACCTGCCGACGGCCGGCTCCCTCGACCAGGACTCGATCGCTCGGGTGCTCGGCGCGCTGATTCCCGAGGGCGCGATCGTCTGCGACGAGTCGGTGACGACGGGACGCAACTTCTTTCCCGCCACGCACGCGGCGGCGCCCCATACCTGGCTCCAGCTCACCGGCGGCTCGATCGGGCTCGGCATTCCGATGGCGACCGGCGCCGCGGTGGCCTGCCCGGACCGCAAGGTGATCTCGCTCCAGGCGGACGGCAGTGCTCTCTACACCGCCCAGGCCTTGTGGACCCAGGCGCGCGAGCGACTCGACGTGGTGACGCTGATCTGGGCGAACCGCTCCTACGCGATCCTGCGCCACGAACTGACCAATGTCGGCGCCAATCCGGGCCGCAAGGCAATCGACATGCTGACTCTCGACGACCCGCCGATCGACTGGGTGAGCCTGTCGAAGGGCTACGGCGTCGAGGCGCGCCGAGTCGAGACCCTGGCCCAGTTCGTCGACACCATGACGGGGGCGCTTGCCCGACGCGGCCCGTTCCTGATCGAGGTGGCGTTGGGGTAGCGGCGCCACGCGACCGCGGACGCTGCCCCGCCGCGGCCGATTGTCCGGAAGCCGGCCGATCTCTCGCGGCCCGGAAGGCTCGTAAGGTCCATCGCCGATACGGTGCGGCTGCGGATCGGATGAGCGGGAACGCGAGGGGCTGCGGCACCGGAGGGCTGCGGCACCCCTGGCAGGCCGCCCGGGCACCCGACCGGCGACGCGCTGCGGCGCGAGGGCTCCGAGTGCCTGCCTCGGGCCCGACGGGCTGGTGGCGCGGGCGCTCACGGAGTCGGGCCTCGACCCGGCTCGGCTCGAACCGGAGATCGCCGAGGGACCGAGGCGCAGCTCGCCTTCCTGCGCCACGATCGTTGCTGCGACGTGCAGGGCTTCCCGTTCGGCCGGCCGGTGCCGGCAGCGGGGATCCGCCACCTCGTCGCGGCCTCCGCGAGACCCTGGAGGCCGCTGCCAGCGTCTCGCCGCCCTGTTTCCCGGGTGTTGCGTCCGGGAGGACACAACCTGCGCGTCCGGGAGCGGCTAGGCATAGGACGATGTCCCTGCCGAAAGATCACGCCCACATGCTCCCGCGCCGTCTCGTCCTCGCCCTCCTCGCCGGGCTGCCGCTCGCGGCCTGCAACGCCCGCGGGCCCGCGAATGTCGCGGCGGTCGATCCGGACGCGGCCTGGTACATCGGCAGCATGCCCGACCAGCCCTACGACGTGCCGCTGGTCGATCGCGGCCGGATGGACCCGAAATATCGGCGCCAGACCGTCGCCTATACGGGCCTGGAGAAGCCCGGCACCGTTGTGGTCGATATTGACGAGCGCTTCCTCTACCTCGTGCAGGAGGGCGGCCAGGCGGTCCGCTACGGCGTCGGCGTCGGCAAGCTCGGCTTCTCCTGGAAGGGCACCGCCACGGTCGGCCGCAAGGGCGTCTGGCCCGATTGGGGCCCGACCGCCAAGATGGTCAGCCTCAACCCCGACCTGCCGCGCTTGCGCAAGGGCGGTCTCGACAACCCGCTGGGCGCGCGCGCCCTCTACCTCTACCAGGGCGGCCGCGACATCCTGTTCCGCATCCACGGCACCAACGAGCCCTGGAGCATCGGGGAGCAGATGTCCTCCGGCTGCGTGCGGATGCTCAACGAGGACGTGGTCGACCTCTACAACCGCGTGCCGGTCGGCACGACCGTGCTGGTGAAGCGGCACGGCAAGTATCGGGTGTGAGCACGGATGCGAGGACCGCCGTGCGGCAGGAACGACGAAGCCCCGGCACCCGCCTTCCGGCGGGCCCGGGGCCTCGGTCTGGTCGCGCGCGTTGTCTTTGAGGGTGCGGCTCAGGCGCTCGCGCGGGCCTCGCGACGGCGGGCGCTCTGCTGGAAGAACAGCGCCTGGCTGATCACCGCCGAGACGTTGGCGGGCTGGAACGGCTTGGCGATGAGGAAGGCCGGCTCGGGCCGCTCGCCGGTGAGGAAGCGCTCCGGATAGGCGGTGATGAAGATCACCGGCACCTCGAACGACTTCAGGAGGTCGTTGACCGCGTCGAGGCCCGACGACCCGTCGGCGAGCTGGATGTCGGCGAGGATCAGGCCCGGGCGCTTGGTCGAGGCGAGCTTGACCGCTTCGGTCCGCGTGCGGGCGACACCCGTGACGTTGTGGCCCAAGCCCTCGACCAGGGCCTCGAGATCCATGGCGATCAGCGGCTCGTCCTCGATGATGAGGATCTCGGTCGCCATGTCGGCGGCGAGCTCGCGCCCGGCCTCGTCGACGAGGTCGCGGACCTCCGAGACGTCGACGCCCAGGATGGTGGCGGCGTCCTCCTCGGAGAAGCCCTCGAGGCAGGAGAGCAGGAAGGCCTGGCGCGGCAGCGGGGTGATCTGGCCCAGCCGCACCTCGGCCGGCAGGTCGTGCTGCGTCTGCTCGGTCTGGCCGTTGACCGAGAGCGAGTTCCAGATCCGGGTGAAGACGCGGAACAGGTCGGCCTTGACGTTGGTGCTGCGCCCGAGGGTCTCGGGCTCGTTCACGAGCGTCTCGAGCGTCGCGGCCACGTAGGCATCGCCGGCCACCTGGCTGCCCGTGAGGGCGCGCGCGTAGCGACGCAGGTAAGGCAGGTGCTGCACCACGAGTTGTGCTGTCGACATTCAGGTCCCCTTGGTGTTGTCGTTCGCGCGTCGGCCCTCACGCCACAACGCCGTGAGGGCGCATTCGTTCCGGACCGCGACGGAACTGACTCCGCCGGCGTGCGTTGTCGCCGCAAGCGCGCGACCCGGCATACCGGGCGCCATGGCATCGCCCTGTCCACATGTCCAGGACGGGCGAAGGGGAATGGTATGATCGAAGGCAAGGGGATGCAGGGCCCGCGGGCGCCCCGGGAAGAGGATGATCCCGCCGCAGGGCCCGAGCAGCCCGCCCTCGACCGCAACGTCCAGGGACGCATCGGCTCGCATCTGCGTGCCATGTATGACGAGTTGATGCAGCAGCCTATTCCGGACCGCTTCGTCGATCTCATCGCCGAACTCGAGCGCAACACGACACCGATGCCGACGGAGACACCGCCGACGGAATCGTGATGGGCCCGACCGGGCCATGATGCCGCCCCTCGCAGAAAGGGGCGGCCAAGACGCCGCTCGGGACACCGTCCTCAGCCGATCAGCGCAGCGACGTCAGAGCGTCGGCGAGCGGCCCCGCATCAGGCCGACCACGGCCGAGATGGCGAACAGCACGACAGCGACGAAGAAGATGAGCTTGGCGGCCTCGACCGCCGTGCCGGCGATGCCGCCGAACCCGAACAGCGCGGCCACGAGGGCTACGACGAGGAAAGTGACAGCCCAACCCAGCATGGCGAGACCCTCTGTTGCCTGATTCTCTCGGCCCCCGGCCGATCGTGAGCAGACAACGTCAAGCATGACTTTGGGTTCCGCTTTGTCGCAGGTGGCGCAACCGGGTCGGGCACCCCACATCATGGTGACGGTCGGGGGAACGGCCGGGCGGAACTCCGGTTTCGCGCCGTACGTTCTCACCGGCGTCTGGATGGAGGCTTGATGATGATCCGTTCCAATGCCCTGCGTGCCGGCCTCGTGCTGCTCGCCCTGCTGGCGGGTCTTCTCACGGCCTCGCCGATGGTCGTGACCGGGATTATCGCGGCGCTCGGACTCGCGGGTGCCGTCGCGCTCGCTGGGACGCGGGCACAGCAGGCTCCGGTCCTCGTTCCGGTGCGCGCTCGCAACCGCCGGCGGCGCTGACCCGCCCTTCCCTGCCGGTCCCGCGCGGGTTCGTGCAGGATCTCCCAGATGAGGGCGGGACCGCGACGGCCCTTCTCTCTCGCGCTCCGCTCCGCCGTCCGGCGGAGCGTCCCGCGCTCACAATTCACGCCAGAGTCCCGCGTCGCAATCGCCTGTCACCGCTGACGCTGCAATTCACGCTCCCGGTGCCGCAGGCGCAGCAGCAGGTCGACCTGATCGAGGGGAATGGGCTGTCCGTCCACGGTGCGCTCGTAGAACGAGCGCAACGTCCGCCCGAGCCGATGCTGCGCCTCGACGCAGATGGCCGGCAGGACCGGATCCTGACCGTTGTCCCGGGACGCAATCACTTCCTGCTTCATCGGACCACTGGCCCCGTACCATTGCGCGGGTCCGAGGGAAGGCTGACCCGTGCCGAGATGAAGCAGTCTCGCCGGGCGTGGTAAACAAAGAGTTAAAATTTGTCCTTTGTTCACCATGTCGGAGGCACTGACAGCCGCCTCGCGAATCATCTTTGGAGCTTAACCTTACAGCAACGTTTGTCGAGGGCCGTGACGTCCTCCGAGCCGGCGGCGCTCAGGCCGAGGCCGCCTGGAGCAGCCGGGCCGCGGCGGCGCGGGCCTCCTCGGTCACCGTGGCACCGGCCAGCATCCGGGCGATCTCCTCCTGGCGCGGCACCGCCGCAAGGGGTTTCACCCGTGTGGCGACCCGGTCCGAGCCCTTCACCGCCTCCTTGGCGATCAGGAAGTGCGTCGAGGCCCGGGCGGCGACCTGCGGCGCGTGGGTGACCGCCACGGTCTGAACCCGGGCCGAGAGCCGGGCGAGGCGGGCGCCGATCGCGTCCGCCACCGCGCCGCCGACGCCGGTATCAATCTCGTCGAAGATTAGTGTCGGGGCCGAGCCCTTGTCGGCCAGCACGACCTTGAGGGCGAGCATGAACCGCGACAGCTCGCCGCCCGAGGCCACCTTCATCATCGGGCCGGGCCGGGTGCCCGGGTTGGTCTGGGCCCAGAACTCGACCCGGTCGAGGCCGGCCGGGTCGCGTGCCTCCGGATCGGTGGCGATCTCGGTGATGAAGCGGGCGCGCTCCAGCTTCAGCGGCGGCAATTCGGCCTGCACCGCCTTGTCGAGGGCGGCCGCCGCCTTGCGCCGGCCCTTGCTGAGGGCCTCCGCCTTCTCGAGATATGCCGCGTCGGCGGTGGCGAGGTCGGCCTCCAGCCGGCCGAGTGCCTCCTCGCCGGCATCGATCACCGCGACGTCGCCCTCGTAGCGCTCGCGCAAAGCCGCAAGATCGTCGACCGGAACGTTGTACTTTCGTGCCGCAGCGCGCAGGCCGAACAGGCGCTCCTCGACCCGCTCCAGCTCGCGCGGATCGAACTCCGCCGCCTGCAGGGCATCCTCCAGGCTGGTGCGGGCCTCGTCGAGGGCGACCAGCGCGTTGTCGAGGGCAGCGATGCTGGGCTCGACGAGGCTTGGGGCCTGCGCGGCGCGGCGCTCGAGCTTGCGGAGCGCCGCCGAGAGATGGGCAGTGGGCGAGCCCTGGCCGGCCACGGCGTCGAGTGCCTCGTTGAGCTCGCGGGCGACCTTCTCGCCCTGCTGCATCGCAGTGCGGCGCTCGGCGAGCTCCGTCTCCTCGCCAGGCTTCGGGTCGAGGGCGGCCAGCTCCTCGACGGCGTGGCGCAGGAAATCGACCTCCTTGCGGGCGGCCTCGACCCGGGCGCGATGCTCGTTGAGGGCGTTGCGGGCCTGGCGTACCCGGCGCGCACTGTCCGCCACGGCGGCCTGGCGGCTCCCTAAGCCCCCGAAGGCGTCGAGGATCGCCCGGTGCGTCGTGGAATCCGAGAGAGCCCGGTCGTCGTGCTGGCCGTGGATCTCGACGAGGGCCGCCCCGATGGCGCGCAGGACCTGCACGCCGACCGGCTGGTCGTTGACGAAGGCGCGGGTGCGCCCGTCCGCGACCTGGATGCGGCGCAGGATCAGGTCGCCCTCGGTGTCGATCTCGGCGGCAGCGGCCAGCGTCCGGGCCGGATGGTCGGCGGGGATGTCGAACACCGCGGTCACCTGCCCCTGCGCCTCGCCCTGGCGCACCAGGCGCCCGTCGCCGCGCCCGCCGAGCGCCAGGGTGAAGGCGTCGAGGAGGATCGACTTGCCGGCACCGGTCTCCCCGGTCAGGACGCTCAGGCCTTCGCGAAAGTTCAGCTCGAGCTTATCGATCAGGACGATGTCGCGGATCGCGAGCTGAACCAGCATGCCACCCTTGCCGGGACGTGGAGGAGGGAATGGGGCGGGTATCTACAGCCGAACGGGCCGCGGCGCGAGTGCGCGCCACGGCCGCATGTCCGTGCTTCAAGCCGCGAGGCTCTTACTGCGCCTCGGCGGTGCGGGTGTCCATCCCGATCACGCCGCGAAACGCCTTGCTGATCCAGGAGGTCTTCTCCTCGCGCGGCTGCAGGCCGCCGTTCTGGAGCAGGTTGTAGGCGTCCTTGTACCAGGGCGAGTCGGGGAAGTTGTGGCCAAGCACCGCCGCGGCGGTCTGAGCCTCGCCGGTGATGCCGAGCGCCATGTAGGCCTCGGCCAGGCGCTCCAGCGCCTCCTCGACGTGGCGGGTCGTCTGGTACTTGCTCACCACGTCGCGAAAACGGTTGATCGCCGCCGGGAAGTTGCGCCGCTCGAGGTAGTAGCGGCCGATCTCCATCTCCTTGCCGGCGAGCTGGTCGCGGGTGATCTGGATCTTGGCCTTGGCGTCGGCGGCGTATTCCGAGGTCGGGTACTTCTGCACCAGCTCGGTGAGCGCCACGAGCGCCTTCTCGGAGCGGTCCTGGTCGCGGGTCACGTCCGGGATCTGCTTGTAGTGCGACATCGCCAGCAGGTACTGGGCGTAGGCCGCGTCCTTAGAGCCCGGATGGCGCTGCAGGTAGCGCTTCGAGGCGGTGATCGCGTCCTCGTAGCGGCCGCCCTCGTAATTCGAGTAGGCCGTCATCAGCACCGCCTTCCGCGACCAGTCGGAATAGGCGTACTGCTTGTCGAGGTCCTCGAACTTCTTCGTCGCGCCCTCGTAGTCGCGATCCTCGAGCTTGCCGAGACCCTGGCTGTAGAGCTTGTCGGCCGGGACGTCGGGGACGACCTCGGTCTTGTACTTCTCGTTCGCGAACGGGTTGATGGAGTCGATCGCGTCGCAACCGGCGAGCCCCAGACCGCACGCCGCGAGCAGCACGGTCCGCAGAACGGTCACCTTCGCGTCGCGAAGCGGGTGGGCGAACGACATTCGGGTTCTTCCCCAAGCAGGCGGCCTTGCACGGCCGCTGATCCACGAGCCCCTTAGCGCAGGCCGGCGCGGCGCGCCAAGCCCGTGACGGCCATCGCGCCGGAGCCGGCGACCGTCGGTCAGGAACCTCTTAACCCTGTGGGGCGAATGGGGCGCCAAGACGGCGCGACGCGGTGTAGGTTCCATCCGTCGCCTCGTCGCGGCGACGAAATCATCCGGATGTGACCCTGCTGCAACGCGGGCCGGACGATCTCAGAGTTCGGGCGCGTAGACAGCGGCGCCGAGGCCGACGCCGAACTCGGCGAAGACAGGCTCGCGCCGGGCGGCCGCACCCTCGACGATGGCGTAGTTGGCCCGGTCGGCGAACAGCTCGCCGAGGACCGCGACGTTGAGGCCGTGGCCACCGCAGAAGGACTGGTAGGCGCCGAGGATCGGCAGGCCGGCGAGCGCCAGGTCGCCGACCGCGTCGAGGATCTTGTGTCGGACGAACTCGTCCGGGTAGCGCAGGCCTTCCGGGTTGACCACGCCGCCATCGCCGACCGCGACGGTGTTCTCGAGCGAGGCGCCGAGCGCGAAGCCGGCCTTCCAGTAGCGCTCGACGTCGCGCATCATCCCGAAGGTGCGGGCGCGGGCGATCTCCCGGCGATAGGCGGCGGGGGTGAGGGTCAGCGCCTTGCGGCTGCGGCCGATCACCGGGCTCTCGAAATCGATCTCGACGTCGAGGTGGAAGCCGCGTTCGAACGGGCGCAGCTCGGAATAGGCGCGGCCCTTCTCGGTGCGGACGGTCTTGAGCACCTTGATGAAGCGGCGGGGGGTGCCGCAGGAGGTGGTGCCGGCCGCCTCGATCGCCGCCACGAAGGGAGCGGCGCTGCCGTCGAGGATCGGCATCTCGGGCCCGTCGATCTCGACGAGGCAGTTGTCGATGCCGAGCCCGTAGAGGGCCGACATCAGGTGCTCGATGGTGGCGACGGCGCCGGTCTCGCGGCTGCCGATGACGGTGCAGAGCTCGGTGGCGCTGACCTGGGCGTACTGGGCCTGGATCAGGCGGTCGCGGCCATTCGCGAGGCCAGTGCGCAGGAAGGCGATACCGTGATGCGCCTCCGCGGGATGAAGAGTGATCGCGACGGGGTTACCGGAATGGACGCCGATGCCGGAGAGGCTCGCGGCGGAGCGTAGGGTCGTCTGCTGACTTGTTCTCATTACCTCAGCCCTCGGCCGCGACTCACCATCGTGTCCTGTTTCCAGGCCCACGTTTCGAGGCGATCCGTCCGTTGCTTGAAGCCCCTGTGGGTGTCGGTGCCGGCGGTCCCGCTCGGCCTTCGCCCTTGTGCGTAGGACACCTATAGTCGCGCTCCGGAGCACGGCCAAATCACGGATTCTTACGCTCTGTAACAGTCCGACGACCCTGCGACGGTCGCGAAAAGTCGTTTCGAATCAAAATCTTGAACGACGCGTAAACCCCGGGGCCGGGCGGCCTCGGGGTGTGTCTTTTGGGCGGCACCGGCGCCCTCCGTGGCGGGATCGTGGCGCCCGGAGCGGGCTCCGGGGCTTCGCCTTTCGGCGGAGCCCCGGCCCGCCGGTCCCGTCGGTTCGCCGGTCGGTCGACCTACAGGTTGGCCTGGCGGCGCAGGAAGGCCGGAATCTCGAGCTGGTCGTCGTCGATGCGGTTGCCGGCCGGCACCGTCCGGCCCTGCGGGTCGAGGTTGCCCTGCGCCGGGCGGTAGCCCTGCGGTTGAGCCGGGTAGCCGCCCTGCGGCGCGTAGGCCTGCTGCGGTGCGGGCTGGCGCGGGGCCGGGGCGGCGTGGTGCTGCACCGGAGCTTGATGCACCGGAGCCTGAGGCATCGGCCGCGGGGCCGGCTGCGGGGCGTGAGCCGCCGGAGCATGGGCGACAGGCGCCGGCGCCTGGACCGGGTGGCCGGCCTCGTCCTCGCGCCGGCCGCCGAAGCCGACGGTGGCGAGGCGGCGCAGGAGCGAGGTGCGCTTGGCGTCCGGGGTCACCTGCTGCACCGGCTCCTCGCCGCGGCTGGCCCGGATCTGGTTCTGGGCCGGCATCGGCAGGTCCTGGACCCGGGGCATGCGCGGCGCGCGCACCACCGCCGGGGAGGGCGGGATGAACGGACCGGAGGCCATCGGCATCTGCGGCTCGAGAGCCGGCGCCGGGGCCGGCTCGTAGACCGGGGCGGGACGCGGCTGGGCCGGGGTGATCTGCACCTCGTCGCGCATCAGGCCGGCGGCCTGGTGGGCGCTGGGGATCTCCATCCGCACGGGCTCGGGAGCCGGCATCGGGGCATGCGCCACCGGCTCCGGCGCCGGGGCCCGCGCTACCGGGGCCTCGGCGGGACGAAAGGAGGCGGCGGGGGGAGCCGACGGGGCGGCGGCCCGGGCCCGGGCCTCGGCGCGCAGACGCTCGGCGACCTCGGCGATGCGCTGCTCGGTCTGGGCGATCTCCGGCGAGCCGATCGCGTTGGCGTTGATCAGCGCGGGCTCGATGCCGGTGGCGACCACCGAGACCCGGATGATGCCGTCGAGGCTCTCGTCGAAGGTGGCCCCCAGGATGATGTTGGCGTCGGAATCGACCTCCTCGCGGATGCGGGTGGCGGCCTCGTCGAGCTCGTAGAGGGTCAGGTCGTTGCCGCCGGTGATCGAGATGAGGAGGCCGCGGGCGCCCTTCATCGAGACGTCGTCGAGGAGCGGGTTGGCGATGGCGGCTTCCGCCGCGCGGTTGGCGCGCTTCTCGCCCGACGCCTCGCCGGTGCCCATCATCGCCTTGCCCATGCCGCGCATGATCGCCCGCACGTCGGCGAAGTCGAGGTTGATGAGACCTTCCTTCACCATCAGGTCGGTGATGCAGGCGACGCCCGAGTAGAGCACCTGGTCGGCCATCGCGAAGGCGTCCGCGAAGGTGGTCTTCTCGTTGGCGACCCGGAACAGGTTCTGGTTCGGGATCACGATCAGGGTGTCGACGGCCTGCTGCAGCTCGTTGATGCCCGACTCGGCGGTGCGCATGCGGCGCACGCCCTCGAACTGGAACGGCTTCGTCACCACGCCGACCGTGAGGATGCCCATGTCGCGGGCGGTGCGGGCGATGACCGGGGCCGCGCCGGTGCCGGTGCCGCCGCCCATGCCGGCGGTGATGAAGCACATATGGGCGCCCGAGAGCTGGTCGCGGATCTCGTCGATCACCTCCTCGGCGGCGGCGCGGCCGACATCGGGCTGCGAGCCGGCGCCGAGCCCTTGCGTCACCCCGATGCCCATCTGGATCACGCGCTCGGCCTTCGAGGAGGTCAGCGCCTGGGCGTCGGTGTTGGCGACCACGAACTCGCAGCCGAGCAGCCCCGACTCGATCATGTTGTTGACGGCGTTGCCGCCGGCGCCGCCGACACCGAACACGGTGATGCGGGGCTTCAGTTCGCGGATGTCCGGAGCTTGCAGGGAGATGGCCATGATGCGCGAGCCTCTGATGATCGTTACGTTTCTATGAGCGCCTCATCGGCGCCGTTTGCCGTCCCGCCCGCCCGGCGCGGCCCGTTTCCGGGGCCCGTGCCGGGAGGCGATCCCGTTAGAAGCTCTCCGTGAACCACCGTCCGAACTTGGAGAGGTAGCTGTTGGAGACGAGGCCCGTGCGGCCGGACTGGCCGCGCGGCTCGAAATGCTCGACGTGAGAGACCTGGGGGTAGACCAGGAGGCCGACGGCGGCCGAGAAGGCCGGTCCCTTGGCGGCCTCGGGCAGCCCCTTGATGCCGAGGGGCCGGCCGATCCGAACCTGGCCCTGCAGGATGCGGCGGGCGACCTCCGGCAGGCCGACGAGCTGGCTCGCGCCCCCCGTCAGCACCACCCGGCGCCCGGCCTGGGCGGCGAAGCCCGCGTTGCGCAGGCGGTCGCGCACCAGTTCCAGCACCTCCTCGACCCGCGGGCGGATGATCCGCACGAGGTGCGACTTCGGAATGTGGTGCGGCAGGTCGCGCTCGTCCTCGTCGACGCCGTGGACCGCGATCATGTCGCGCTCGTCCGAGGCGGTCGCCATGGCGGCGCCGTAGAGGGTCTTCAGCCGCTCGGCCGCCGCCACCCGCGTCGAGAGCCCGCGGGCGATGTCCATGGTGACGTGGTGGCCGCCCACTGCCAGCGCGTCGACGTGGACGAGGTGGCCGCCGGAGAACACCCCGACGCTCGTCGTGCCGCCGCCCATGTCGACCACTGCGACGCCCATCTCGGCCTCGTCGTCGACGAGGGCCGAGAGGCCCGAGGCGTAGGGGGTGGCGATCACTGCCTCGACCCGCAGATGGGTGTTCTCCACCGCCAGCATCAGGTTGCGGGCGGCGGCGATCTCGGCCGTCACGACGTGCAGGTCGACGCCGAGGCGCTCGCCGAGCATGCCCGACGGATCGACCACCGCGCTCTGCTGGTCGAGGGAGTAGCCGGTCGGCAGGGCGTGCAGCACCGCACGGCCGGGGCTGATGCTGTGGGTGCTCGCCGCCTCCAGCACCCGCTGCACGTCGGCACCGGTGACGGCGCCGGTGCGCACCGGGACCTTGGCGTCGAAATGCTGGGAGCCGAGCCGCCCGCCCGACAGGCTGACGATGACCGACTGCACCTCGACCCGGGCCATGCGCTCGGCGGCGTGGACCGCCTGGCGGATCGAGGTCTCGGCCGCCTCGAGATCGACCACGGCGCCCCCCTTGAGGCCGACGGAGCGCTGGTGGCCGATGCCGATGATGCGGGCGAGGTGGGTGCGGCCGCGCAGGGTCGCCAGCGTCTCGACCGGCTGCAGCTCGGCGACGAGGCAGACGATCTTGCTGGTGCCGATGTCGAGCACCGACAGGGTCGCGCTGCGGCGCGCCGAGAGCGGCTTTAAGCGCGGCGTGAGACCGTGCTGGAGGAGACTCATGACGCGACGCTCACCGGGGAGAAGGAAACGGGGATGAAGGGGCTGCCGGAACCGGCAGGAGTGGATCCGGGAAGACCGGCGGGCGTCACGTCTCGCGCGCGGGTCATGTCTCGGTTCCCTTCGGTTTCTTCTGCTTCTTCTGGGCCTCCAGGCGCGCCGCCGCGCCCTCCTCGGTCAGCCGCACCACCACCCGGTCGGGCAGCCGCAGGTCGACCGCGATGATGTCCTTCTCGAGCACGCTCGACTCGGCCTCGAGCTTGACGAGGCGGGCCACCGCCTCGCGGGCGCCGGCCTCGGGCAGGCGCACGTCGATGCCGTCGAGCTTGAGGGTCCAGCGCCGGCCCGAGACCAGGGTGCCGGCCCGGATCCGGTCCTTGAGCGGGCCCGCCGCCTCGAGGAGTGCGAGGTATTCCTTGGTGCGCAGGTTCGCCTCGTCGCCCACCACCAATGGCAGGTTGGCGAAGCGGCCGTCGCGCATCTGGTCGATGACCGTGCCGTCGGCGGCGATCACGGCGATCTCGCCGTTGCGCTGCCACAGGGCGCTCGGCTCGCGCTCGGTGAGCGTGATCAGGAGCTCGCGCGGGTAGATCTTGCGCACCGAGACCGCGCCGATCAGCGGCACGGTGGACAGGCGGTCGCGCACGTCGACCACGCTGAGAAGGGGCAGCGAGTTGCGCTGGTCGATGCCGGCGGCCTTCAGGATCTCGGCCGAGTGCAGCTGCACCAGCCCCGAGATCGTGACCTTGTCGAGGCCGAAGCCGAGGGCGCGGGCCGCCATGTCGAAGGGCGTGCCGTAGCGGGCCGAGACCTCGGCATAGCCGCCGCCGGACACGAAGCCCGCCGCGGCGACGAGGCCGAAGAACCCGAAGGCCAGGCCCATCCCGAGATGGCGCGGCATCCGCCGCTCGATCGGCACCGCCACCGAGGCGCGGCGTGGGCGCAGGAACCGCGGCAGGACGCGGGCCAAACGCGAATCGCGCGACGGACCGCCCCGGGCCGGCGCCGTCCCCGGCGGGGGAGCGGGCATGCCGGCCTCCGCACCGGCATAGCCGGCGGCGGTCAGCGGCTCAGGGAAGCGTCCACCACCATCCATGGGGCGAGTTCACCGAAAACGATACCCGACACGGGCTGCGATCTCCGGCGCAGGGGCGGTCTTGAGTCGTCCGGGGCTTCGCTGCGCCGGCCCGCCGCACCACCGGCACACCGGCCGCCGGGGCCGGTATGTCGTCGTCGCGAGAGGTCGGCACGGCTCACGCCCGGCATCCAAGTGCTTGATGCGCCGTTAACGCCAACTCTCGAACTCGCTGGTAAATATCCGGTAAAATTTTCGGTCCGCGCACAGGGATCGCGCGCCCCGGGCGGCCCCCGTCGCCGGGGTGCCACGCCCCGGCGACGGCCCGGATCCGGGTCAGGCCGCCGGTCGGACCGGCGCCGGGAAGTGACGCTCCTTCAAGGTCTTACATCCCGATCCGTGAGGCCGTTCACCGGGATCGAGAGCCGTCCCGGCGGGGGCGGGGCGCCCCGCGACGGGGCGAACCTGCGACGGCGCATATGGTTACCATCCGGGCCCCGCGGCGGCGGTCGCCCGGGTGATTCGCGAATCAGCGCGTGGCGACGCCGATGCGCTTGATCTCCCAGTGCAGATCGATGCCGGAGGTCTCGCGGACCCGCGCCCGCACCTCCTCGCCCAGGCCCTCGATGTCCGCGGCGGTGGCGCCGCCGCGGTTGATCAGGAAGTTGCAGTGCATCTCCGAGACCTGGGCGCCGCCGCGGGTCAGCCCGCGGCAGCCGGCGGCATCGACGAGCTGCCAGGCCTTGCCCCCGTCCGGGTTCTTGAAGGTCGAGCCGCCGGTGCGCTCGCGGATCGGCTGCGCCGCCTCCCGCGCCGCGGTGACCCGGTCCATCTCGGCCTCGATCGCCGCGCGGTCGCCGGGCCGTCCGCGGTAGGTCGCCTGGGTGAAGATCAGGTCGGCCGGCGCCGAGCAGTGGCGATAGGCGAAACCCATGTCAGCATGGGACAGGACGTGCAGGGCGCCGGAGCGGTCGATGGCCCGGGCCTCGACCAGCACGTCGGTGGTCTCGCCGCCATGCGCGCCGGCATTCATCCTGAGCGCCCCGCCGACCGAGCCCGGGATGCCGCGGTAGAAGGCGAGGCCGTCGAGGCCGGCCTCCGCCGCGGCGCGGGCGAGCTTCATGTCGGGCACGGCGGTGCCGGCCCGGATCGTCTCGCCCTCGATCGTGACCGACCCGAAGGCCTTGCCGCCGAGGCGGATGACGAGCCCCGGCACGCCGCCGTCGCGCACGATCAGGTTCGAGCCGAGCCCGATCACCGTCACGGGCACCTCGGGCGGCAGGGCCGAGAGAGCGGCGGCGAGGTCCTCCTCGTCGGCCGGCGTGAACAGCACGTCGGCCGGCCCCCCGACCCGGAACCAGGTCAGGTCGGCCAGCGGATGGTCGGGCAGGAGGCGGCCGCGCAAGGCGGCGGGTTCCAGGGCGGCGAGGATGGCGGCGGAGGTCATGGTGCGGTTCCGGCTCGACGCGCGGGGGCGGAGCGCTCTAGAGTTGACGCAAGGGCATTCGGAGGCCGGCGCGGTTGGCCAGGACGGTCGTCTACACGCGAAAGGCGGCGCGGGCCCTCGCCCGGATGCCGGCCGATGCCGAGGCGCTGATCCGGGCGAAACTCGACCAGGTCGCCCGGGACCCCGCGTCGCTCGCCAACAACATCCGGGCGATGAGGGGCGTGCCGGGCTACCGGCTGCGGGTTGGGGATTGGCGCGCCCTCTTCACGAGCGAGGACGCAACGATCATTGTGCACGATGTCGAGCCGCGCGGGTCGGTCTACGAGTAGGGGACAGGGCATGACCATCGTCCGCACCAGGACGCCCGCCGGCGAGGCGATCGTGATCCTGCCGGAGGCGGAGTTCGAGCGGCTGCGCGACCTCGCCGAGGAGGCCACGGATGCCCGGACCCTCGCCGCCGCCCTCGCGCGCCTGCAGGGCGGCGAGGAGGAGCTTTTGAGCGGGGGCGACCTCGATGCCTTGCGGGCCGCGCCGACCCCCCTCGCTTTCTGGCGCGGCAAGCGGGGCTTGAGCGCGGCGGATCTCGCCCGGCAGGCGGGCGTGCCGGAGGAGCGCTTCAGCGCAGTCGAGCGCGGCGAGAGCATCGGCGACGTCCAGCTCTACCGGCAGGTCGCCCGGGCGCTCGGGATCGAGATCGAGGATCTCGTCCCGGACGCGTCGTGAGGGCGGCGGCTCACGCCGCCTTCTCACCGAGGGAGGCGAGCTCGCCCGGCAGGGCGTAGGCCCACTGGGTGATGTTGCCGGCGCCGAGACACACCACGTAGTCGCCCGGGCCGGCGAGCCCGCCGACGATGCCGGCGAGGTCCTCCGTGCGCTCCAGCGCGATGGCGTTGCGGTGGCCGCGGGAGGTCAGGCCCGCCACCAGGGCGTCGCGATCGATGCCCTCGATCGGCGCCTCGCCGGCCGCATAGACGGGGGCGACGATCACCGTGTCGGCATCGTTGAAGCACGTGCAGAAATCGTCGAACAGCGAGGCGAGGCGGGAGTAGCGGTGGGGCTGCACCACCGCGATCACGCAGCCGTCGGTCGAGGCGCGGGCGGCCTTGAGCACCGCCCGGATCTCGACCGGGTGGTGGCCGTAATCGTCGAAGATCTGGACGCCGTTCCACTCGCCGGTGCGGGTGAAGCGCCGCTTGACGCCGCCGAAATTCGCCAGCGCCTTGCGGATCGCCTCCGGCGACACGCCGAGCTCGTGGGCCACGGCCAGAGCCGCGGTGGCGTTGAGGGCGTTGTGCTTGCCGGGCATCGGCAGGACGAGATCCTCCATCTCCATCCGGAAGCCGGGGCGGCGGTCGCGGATCATCACCCGGAACCGGCTCTGGCCGCCCTTCAGGTCGACGTCGATCAGGCGCACGTCGGCCTGCGGGTTCTCGCCGTAGGTGACGATGCGCCGGTCCTCGATGCGCCCGACGAGGTCCTGCACCGTCGGGTGGTCGATGCACATCACCGCGAAGCCGTAGAACGGGATGTTGTCGATGAAGGCGCGGAAGGCGTCCTTGATCGCGTCGAACGAGCCGAAATGGTCGAGATGCTCGGGGTCGATGTTGGTGACGATGGCGATGTCGGCCGGCAGCTTCAGGAAGGTGCCGTCGGACTCGTCGGCCTCGACCACCATCCAGTCGCCCTCGCCCATGCGGGCATTGGTGCCGTAGGCGTTGATGATGCCGCCGTTGATGACCGTCGGATCGAGCCCGCCGGCATCGAGCAGGGTGGCGACGAGCGAGGTCGTGGTGGTCTTGCCGTGGGTGCCGGCCACCGCGACGCAGGACTTGAAGCGCATCAGCTCGGCCAGCATCTCGGCCCGGCGCACCACCGGCAGGCGGCGCTCGCGGGCGGAGACCAGCTCCGGGTTGTCGCGGCGGATCGCGGTCGAGACCACCACCAGGGCGGCATCGGCGAGGTTCTCGGCCCGGTGGCCCACGAAGGTGCGGATGCCCTTCTCTGACAGGCGGCGGACATTGGCGTTGTCGGAGGCGTCCGAGCCCTGCACCGTGTAGCCGAGATTGTGCATCACCTCGGCGATGCCGGACATGCCGATGCCGCCGATGCCGATGAAGTGGATGGGTCCGAGCTTGTTCGGCAGCTTCATGGAGTCGGGGTCCTTACGATCTTCTTGTTCGATGGGCGGCCGCTAGCGGGCCGACATTGTTTGTTGGCGGCCGCTAGCGGGCCGCTTGGGCGGTCTCAACCACCAAGGCGGCGAGGCGCTCGGCGGCATCGGGCAGGCCGGCCCCCTTGGCGGCGGCCGCCGCCGCGGCGAGCCGGTCGGGATCGCCGAGCAGCGCGCCGAGATCGGCGGCCAGCCGCTCAGGGGTGAAGTCCGTTTGTGGTCTGGGAAAGGCGGCGCCGATTCGCCCCAGCACCGCGGCGTTCGCCGCCTGGTCCTGGTCGAGGGCGCCGGGCAGCGGCACCAGGATGGCCGGGCGGCCGATCACCGCCAGCTCCGCCACCGTCGAGGCGCCCGAGCGCGCCACGACGAGGTGGGACGCGGCCATCTTGGCCGGCAGGTCCTTGAAGAACGGCGCCGCCGTGAAGGCGGCGAGCCCCGCGCCCTCGTAGAGCGTCTGCACCCGGGCCAGATCCTCGGCCCTGGCCTGCTGGATCACCGTGAGGCGGGCGCGCAAGTCGGCGGGCAGGCGCACGACGGCATCGGGCACCACGTCGCTCATCACACGGGCGCCCTGGCTGCCGCCGAAGGCGAGGAGCTGGAGCGGGGCATCGGGGCCCACGCCCGGATAGGGCATCTCGGCCGCCGCCAGCACCGCCGGGCGGACCGGATTGCCGGTATGGACGCGGCGGGCCGTCGCCTTGACGGGCACGCCGCGCACCTCGGGAAAGCCCGTGGCGATCACGGTGGCGCCGCGGGCGAGGAAGCCGTTGGCCCGGCCCATGACGGCGTTCTGCTCGTGCAGCAGGGTCGGCACCCGCAGCATCTGGGCGGCGAGCAGCGGCGGCACGGTCGGATAGCCGCCGAAGCCGACCACCACCGCCGGGTTGAGGCGGCGCACCTCGCGGAGCGCCGCCGCGAAGCCGCGCCCGAGGGTCGCGAGGGCAGTGACGCGCCGCAAGGGCGAGCGCCCGCTCGACGGCGTGGCGGAGGGGACCGCCACGATCTCCGAGGCCGGGAACTCGCCCGAGAGCGCCGCGACCCGGCTGTCGGTGGCGAGCACCACCCGGATGCCGCGCTCGCGCAGGCGCAACGCCAGGGCCTCGGCCGGGAACAGGTGGCCGCCGGTGCCGCCGGCGGCGAGCAGGACGAGGGGCTGGGCGACGGTCATCGGGCGGCCGGTTTGCGGGGGCTGAGCATGCGGTCTCCGGTCAAGGATCGGCGTCGAGGGGCCCCATGTGTCACGGTGGGACCCCGCGGTCACCCCCTCGGGCGTTTTCAGTGCGCCGAGCCCTCGTCGCGGTTGAGGAGCGTCGTGCGCGGCCGGCGCCGCGTGAGGGCGACGAGGAAGCCCATCCCGAGGGCGAGCGAGATCAGCGACGAGCCACCGTAGGAGATGAACGGCAGGGTCATGCCCTTGGCGGGCATCATCCGGGTGTTCACCGCCATGTTGATGCAGGCCTGGAGGCCGAAGAGTGCGGTGAGGCCGGTGATGGCCAGGCGGCAGAAGATGTCGTCGCTGCGCCGCGCCAGCATCAGGCCGCGCATCACGATGAAGGCGAACAGGAGCACGATGCCGATGCAGACGATAACGCCGAATTCCTCGCCCGCCACCGAGAAGATGAAGTCGGTATGGGCGTCCGGCAGGTGGCGCTTGGCGACGCCCTCGCCCGGGCCTGTGCCGAACCAGCCGCCGGAATTGAACGATTCCTGCGACCAGAAGGTCTGGAAGTTGTCGCCCGATTCCTTGTCCATGAAGCGGGTGATGCGGGCCCGCACGTGCGGCAGGAACTCGTAGGCCGCCGCGACGCCGATCAGGCCGAGCCCGCCGAGGCCGCCGACCCAGAGCCAGTGCAGCCCGGCCACGAACACCATGCAGCACCACACCATGGTGACCAGCATGGTCTGGCCGAAATCCGGTTGCAGGATGAGGGGCACGATGGTCATCGGCAGGAGCAGCACCGCGAGCGTGCCGCCCGGCATGTCGCGCCGGCGCGCGCCCTCCGCGAAGGCCCAGGCGGCCAGGATCACGAAGGCGGGCTTGACGAACTCGGAGGGCTGGACGCCGATCGGGCCGAACTGGATCCAGCGATGCGCGCCCTTGATCTCGGGCCCGTACTTGGTGGCCGCGATGCACAAAGCGATGCCGAGCCCGTAGGTGACGAGCGCCATGCGCCGGATGTGGCGCAGGGACAGGAACGACACCGCCAGGATCAGGGCGATCGTCGGCAGCAGGTACATCACCTGCCGGTTGAGGAAGTGGAAGGTCGGCAGGCCGAGGCGCTCGGCCACCGGCGGGCCACCGGCCATCAGGAAGACCAGGCCGGCCGTCATCAGCACGCCGAGGCCGGCGAGCAGTGCCCGGTCGACGGTCCACCACCAGTCGCCGAGATGCGAGCGTTCCGCGCGGGACATCATGGCTTGCAGGGCCCCTCGTTCACCATGCGCGACCATCGGACGGAATGGTAAACCGAGTGTTGCCGCGCCGCCGCAGCGAAGCGGATCGTCGTGGCGCAGCCGCGGTGTCCTCGATTGGCCCTGGCAGGTCAGCCTTGCTTCGTCAGCGCCTGGTCAGCCTTGGAACATGCCGTGCGGCGCCAGCTCGAAATGCCGGGCGTACTCCTCCTCCAGGGTCTCCCAGGGCATCAGCATCACCCCGTGCAGCGGTGCCGCGCCGGCCGTGAGGGCACCGAAGCGCTGCAGGATCAGGGCGAGCTCGTAGGCCGTGATGTCGGGCTGAGGGGTGAACTTGTAGAAGTGGGTCTCGTTGTCGACCGGATCGGCACCCATGCTCTTCAGCAGCGAGTCGAACATGACGGAGGTCCCCCGTACCGGCGCGACGCGCCTCGCGCCGAACCGAAGGCTAGGCCGGATGGCGGCCTGCGGCAAATGAACTTGATGGGAGTGGACCGCTCTTGACCACGGGCCACACGGCACACGTTCGATACGCTCTACCGCATGAGAGGCATCGCGGTGGTGACATCCGTGACGAAGGGGTCCCGTAGCTCTCAGAGCCGTGCGCGAGAGGATGTCGCTGTTATCCGGCGCAGTGATCATTTCTTCAAAAATACAATCCTCGGCAATCTCATCGAAGGCGCCACCTCCACGCCCAGCGAATCCTTTGACACGCGCTCTCCTTAGGCCGATATGTGAATTCGAGTGGCATGAGGAGCAGGCCGGCTTCACGGACGACTTTGTCGACAGCGGACGGCGGTTCAGTCTGATATTTCCTATTGTTATGCCTTGATGCGGGTTGGCAGCTCAGGCAAACTCTCTTTTGTCAGAGATGGGTTATGTCCGAGAGCTCCTGCCAAGTATCCTTTTCTACCAGCCCCAGATGTCTGCTCCCAAATCATGATGTGTTCACCGGCAATGGTATTAACTTCATATTCAATATCTCTTAATCTTTTTGATAATTTTACCATTTGTGTGATATTAACTTTTGTATATATTATAACACCGCACGCAATCAATACAAAGGCTAGTATTGTTCTCATATCGAATGATTGCTGCAGAAGCCAAGTTAACAAGGCAATGATAGCCGCACCGATCTGGAAACCATAACCGGTGCGGCTCAAAAGCTCGGATCTCAGGGATGAATATTCCGATAGAAGAATAGATAATTTTTCTTTGCTTGTAATTTCATTCATAGGGCTGAGCACCTGCATCATTTAGCAAATGATATCAGTCACTTGGCTTGTTATAACTAACGCACTGTCCAGGATTTCCGCCTGCCAAACTCTGGCATACCACGTACAATCACAAGCACCAAGATTTTGTTACGCGGCCGGGACTTCAAACGGGTCCGCTAACCCAACGAAATCCGGCAACCCCTGCGCACACCGAACCGGAACAGGTAGAAGCCAGCGCTAAACCAGCACTGTGCATACCGCGGGAACTGCGATTGGCGCTTGATCACACTCCGAGGCGATTTGCTTCGACACGGAGCGCTCAATCCTCGTGCGGCCCGCTCCAGCCCGGCAGGTACAAAGCCGCCTTGGAGCGGGCGAGCGCAAGGGCCTCCTCCATCGCGTCGGAGAAATCCTGCTTCACGTCCTTGCGCTTGATGTGCCGGCGCAGGAAGTCGGCCCACAGGAACTCGCTGAACGGCGTCGTGTCCTTGGCGAAACCTCCGGCACGGCGCAACTCGCCGGCGAGGCTGCGGAAGGGGTCGTCGGCCAGGTCCTCGATGCGCTTGGGCAGGTCGCCGACATCCCGGCGCACGCCGTCCGCATCGTAGGGGTGGACCCAGGCGCGGTGGTCGGCCACGACCCAGAACGCATCCTTGTCGAGGTGGTGCAGGTCGGCCACCACGGTGGTGAACACCCTCGCAACCCCCTCCTCCTGCAGCGCGCGGGCGAGGTGGTGGTGATCGATGACGTAGCGGCGCTTCTTCGGCCCGAGCAGGACCGGGATCATGTGCGAGCCGAGGAACGTCTCACGGTCCTTGTCGTCGATCTCGCGCCAGCGCCGGCGCTTGGCCTCCACCTCCCGGTAGCCGACCGTCATCTGGGTCGGGCGCAGCTCGGCGATCGGCGTGCTGTGAAGAATCGGGTCGCGGACGGAGGTGCGGGTCATCAGGCGGATCATCGGGTCGTGTTGCGCGCAGGCCTTCCGCGCCGGGATGTGAAGACTTGGTCACACCCTCCCCAAGGTCAAGGCACCGGGCCGATGCCTCACGATCTAACAAACCCGCCCGACATCGTCCGAACGGATTAATCCACACCGCTGAACATATCGTTACAAATCCTCCAAACCACTCGCATTCATGAACTTTTCCGCGCCCATCACTCGCCCTCGCGGGATCCGGAGCTATGCCCCCGCCGCGGATCGAGGCGTTCCCGGCCAACCTTGACTTGGCTTGGGTTTGCTCGCCAAGAGACGATCTCGGGGTGTCTTCCGCAAGGTGCGGCGCCCCGGCCCGGATTCTGCTTCGTCGTCCGTCCCTGTCATGGATCTGACGCTGGGACAGGGCAGGCCACCCGGCAGTTCCCGGACTCGAGGCACGGACAGGGGCCGGTCGGCCGGCCCGGGACCGCTCGGACGCCACCCTGTCGCAGGGCCGGTCGCCAGGAGATCCCGGGCCGGCCGCACCGCCCCGGCGAATGGTCGGCGCGCGATGGACACCAACACCCCTCTGACCAAGGAGCTTCTGACCTCCCGGGCACCGGCGCGGCGGCGGCGCGGCCTCGCCTGGGCCGTCACGATCCTGCTCCTCGCGGGGGCCGGCCTGGCGATCGGGTTCGTGCCCGCCCTCGCGCCCGTGCGCGAGCGCCTGGAAGAGCTTCTGGCGCAGCGTCAGGGGGTCGAGGGCCAGGCGCCGGAGGCCGGCGAGACCGTGGCGGCGCCGGTCTTCCGGCCGAGCAAGCAGCAGCGCGCGAGCTTCGGCATCGAGACCGTGCAGGCCCGGGACTTCCGGCCCGAGGGCTTCGCGGAGGGACGGATCGGCGTCAACGAGGACGACAACGTCCCGGTCTACACACCCTATGCGGGTCGGGTGACCAAGGTGATGGTCCGCGCCGGCGACCGGGTAAAGGCCAACCAGGTGCTGTTCACCCTGGAGGCTGCCGACATGGTCTCGGCCCTCAACGACTTCCAGGCGGCGACGAACGCGCTCGCCAAGAACTCGGCCCTGCTCAAGCTCAACCAGACCGTGGCGGCCCGGCTGCAGGAGCTGTTCCAGGCCAAGGCCGTGGCCCTGAAGGACTGGCAGCAGGCCCAGAACGACGTGATCGCCGCCCAGAGCGACCAGCGCTCGGCGGAGGCCGCGCTCCAGGCGGTGCGCAACCGCCTGCGCCTCCTCGGCAAGTCGGATGCCGAGATCGACGCCTTCGCGCGTAGCGGCGCGATGAGCCCCGAGACCGAGATCCGCGCGCCGATCACCGGCACCATCGTGCAGCGCAAGGTGGGCCTCGGCCAGTACCTCGCCTCCGGCAGCGACCCGGCCTTCGTCATCGGAGACCTCTCGACGGTGTGGCTCGTCGCCAACGTGCGCGAGACCGAGGTGCCGCGGATCAAGCTCGGCCAGGAGCTCGAGGCCAGCGTGATCGGCTTCCCCGGCCGGGTGTTCACGGCACGCATCAACTACATGGCGGCTGCCCTCGACCCAGCGACGCGCCGCCTGCCGGTACGGGCCGAGATCGACAATGCCGAGGGCCTGCTCAGGCCCGAGATGTTCGCGACCTTCACGATCCTGACCGGCCGCGACGAGAGCGCCCCGGCGATCCCGGCTTCCGCGATCGTCTACGAGGGCGCCCGCGCCCGGGTCTGGGTCGAGCGGCCGGACGGCGCCATCGCGTCGCGCAACGTGATCCTCGGCCTCTCCGGCGGCGGCCTCGTCCAGGTCGTGGACGGGCTCAAGGTCGGCGAGCGCGTGGTGACCCGCGGCAGCCTGTTCATCGACCGCGCCGCCTCCGGCGACAAGGCTTCCTGATTTCCGGCCTCCCGAATCCCGGCTTGCTGAAGCCCGGCCTCCTGATTCCAAACCCCGCGAGAGGGGCACCATGAACCGCCTGATCGACTTCGCCCTGCGCCAGCGGGTGCTGGTGCTGCTCCTGTTCCTGGCAATGCTCGGAGTCGGCTACGCGAGCTTCCGCGAGCTCAACATCGAGGCCTATCCGGACCCGGTGCCGCCGCTCGTCGACGTCATCACCCAGAATCCGGGCCAGTCGGCCGAGGAGATCGAGCGCTACATCACCATCCCGCTCGAGGTGCAGCTCGCCGGCATCCCGAACGCCACGGTGACGCGGACGATCTCGCTGTTCGGCCTGTCGGACGTGAAGATCCAGTTCACCTACGACTTCACCTACCAGGAGGCGCTGCAGCGAGTGCTCAACCGCCTGTCGCAGCTCGCGCCCCTGCCCAACAACGCCCAGCCGCAGATCTCGCCGACGAGCCCGATCGGCGAGATCATGCGCTACCAGGTGGCCGGCCCCCCGGGCTTCTCCGCGACCGACCTGAAGACCCTGCAGGATTGGGTGCTGCAGCGCCGCTTCAAGGCGATTCCCGGCGTCGTCGACGTGTCGGCCTTCGGCGGCAAGACCAAGGAGTTCGAGGTCGCGGTCGATCTGCGCAAGCTCCAGGCGCAGGGGCTGACCCTCGTCCAGCTCGTCACGGCTCTCAACAACTCGAGCACCAATGTCGGTGGCCAGACCCTCAATGTCGGCGAGCAATCGGCGGTGGTGCGCGGCGTCGGCCTGATCCGCGACATGGACGACATCCGCAACACCATGATCACGCAGGTGAACGGTGTGCCGGTCCTGGTGAAGGACGTGGCGGAGGTGCAGGTCAGCAACGCGCCGCGCCTCGGCATGGTCGGGCACGAGAATGACGGCGACATCGTCGAGGGCATCGTGCTGCTCAGCCGCGGCGGCCAGAGCCTGCCGACGATCCAGCGGGTCGAGGCCGAGATCCAGAAGATCAACTCCTCCGGCATCCTGCCGCCGGGGGTGCAGGTGGTGCCGCTCTACGACCGCAGCGCGCTCATCCACACCACCACCCACACGGTGATGCACAACCTCGTCTTCGGCGTGGTGCTGGTGTTCCTGGTGCAGTGGCTCTTCCTCGGCAGCCTGAAGAGCGCGATCATCGTCGCCGCCACCATCCCGTTCGCGCTCGGCTTCGCCATCGCCATCATGGTGGCGCGGGGCGAATCGGCCAACCTCCTGTCCCTCGGCGCGATCGATTTCGGCCTCATCGTCGACGCGACGGTGATCATGGTTGAGAACATCTTCCGCCACCTCGCCGAGCATAAAGGGCCGGCCCAACGCGGCAGCGGGGTCAAGCTCGGGCTGATCGCGTCGGCGGCGCGCGAGGTGAACCGGGCGATCTTCTTCTCCGCCTCGATCATCATCGTGGGCTTCCTGCCGCTCTTCACCCTGACCGGCGTCGAAGGCCACATCTTCGGGCCGATGGCGAAGACCTACGCCTACGCGCTGGTCGGCGGGCTCATCGCCACCTACACGGTCTCGCCGGCGCTCTCCGCGCTCATCCTGCCGAACCACGTCGAGGAGCGCGACACCCTCGTGGTCAAGGTGTTGCGGGCGCTGTTCCGGCCGCTCCAGGGCTTCACCCTCAACAACCGGTTCCTGACCATCCTGATGACGGTGGCGATGCTCGGCTGCACCGGGGTCGCGATGCGCACCCTCGGCCTCGAGTTCCTGCCGACGCTGGAGGAGGGCAACCTCTACATCCGCGGCACGATGCCGGCCTCGATCTCGCTCGAGGCGGGCAACCCTTACGTCGAGCGGATGCGCAAGCTGATCGGCTCCTATCCGGAGGTGACCACGGTCGTCTCGCATCAGGGCCGGCCCGACGACGGCACCGACGCCACCGGCTTCTTCAACGTCGAGATCTTCGCGCCGCTCAAGCCCGCCGACCAGTGGCGGCCCGGCCTCACCAAGGAGACGCTGATCGACGAGATCTCGGGGCGCCTGCGCGAGGAGCTGCCCGGCATCGAGTTCAACTTCTCGCAATACATCCAGGACAACGTCCAGGAGGCCGCCTCCGGCGTGAAGGGCGAGAACTCGGTCAAGATCTACGGCACCGACCTCAGCGAGATCACCCGCACCGCCAACGAGGTGAAAGCGGCTTTGGCCACGGTGCCGGGGGTGACCGACCTCGCGGTGTTCACCTCGCTCGGCCAGCCGACCGTGCGCATCGATATCGACCGGGCGCGAGCCGCCCGCTACGGCCTGGCTCCCGGCGACATCGCCACCACCATCTCGGCAGCGATCGGCGGCCAGACCGCCGGCGACCTCTACGAGTACGGCAGCGACCGCCATTTCCCGATGCGGGTGCGGCTGGCGCCGGAATACCGCCGCTCGCTGGAGACGATCCGCAACATCACGGTCGGCGTGACGCCGCCGAGCGGCGGCGTGGTCCAGGTGCCGCTCTCGGAAATCGCCCGGGTCGAACTCGTCTCGGGCGCCGCCTTCATCTACCGCGAGAACCAGGAGCGCTACATCCCGGTCAAGTTCAGCGTGCGCGGGCGCGATCTCGGCGGCGCGGTGATCGAGGCGCAGAAGCGCGTCGCCGAGCAGGTCGAGCTGCCGGCCGGCTACCACCTCGAATGGGTCGGCGAGTTCAGCAACCTGCAAGGGGCGATCGCACGGCTGAAGCTCGTGGTGCCGGTGACGATCGGGCTGATCGCGCTCCTGCTCTACGTCAATTTCGCGTCGCTCACCGACACGCTGCTCACCTTGAGCGTGATCCCGATGGCGCTGATCGGCGGCATCTTCGCCCTGGTGCTCACGGCTACGCCGTTCTCGGTCTCGGCGGCGATCGGCTTCATCGCGTTGTTCGGCATCTCGACCATGGAGGGCGTGATCCTGCTCTCCTACTGCAACCAGCTGATGGACGAGGGCTGGGCCCGGGCACAGGCCATCCACCACGCCGCCGACGTGCGCATGCGCCCGGTGATGATGACCTGCGTCGCCGCCTGCGTCGGCCTGCTGCCGGCGGCCGTCTCGACTGGCATCGGCTCGCAGGTGCAGAAGCCGCTGGCGCTGGTGGTGGTGGGCGGCATCCTGCTCGCCCCGATCCTGATCCTGGTGGTGCTGCCGGTGCTGATCGCGGCCTTCTCGCGCCACCGTCCGCGGGCGCCTGTCGCCCCGGCGCGACAGCCCGAGCCGGCGGAGTGAGATAGATGCAGGCCCGACCCGACGCGCCTTCCCCCGCACCCGCCAGCATGCCCCCTTCCATGCGCGCCATCCTGCGCCTCTCGACCGCGATCCCGGTCCCGCGCGCCGCCGTGCCTGCCACACCGCCCGAAGCGGCGCCGGCTGGCCGGGTCGCGGGTGACGAGGTCTCGGGGAACAAGGGCTTGGGCGACGGCGCCCCGGGAGCCGGCGCGCCACGCCCCGCCGCGCGCACCGCGGCCCGCATCCTGGCGACCGCCCTCGCGGCCGCGTCGGCCTCGGCCTGCATGGTCGGGCCCGATTTCCAGGGCGCGACGCCGCCGCCGGTCACCCGCTACACCAAGGAAGGGCTGCGCGATCCGAGGTTGAGCGCCGAGGAAAGCCGCAGCGGCGCGCTGAGCCAGACCTTCGCGACCGGGCGCGACGTGCCGGGCGAGTGGTGGACGCTCTTCCGCTCCCGGGCCCTCAACAGCCTGGTGGCGGAGGCGCTCGCCCGCAACCCGAACCTCGAAGCCGCCCAGGCCTCGCTCCGGGCGGCGCGGGCCACCACGGAGGCGCAGCGCGGCGCGCTCTTCCCGCAGGTCGCCTTCGGCGGCCAGGGCTCGTACAACAAGGCCCCGGGCGGCGACCTGCAATCGCCCCTCAACGACAATTCGCTGCTCTACAGCCTCGTCACCCCGCAGGTGACGGTGAGCTTCGCCCCCGACGTGTTCGGCGGCACCCGCCGGGCGCTGGAATCGCAGACGGCACAGGAAGAGGGGCAGTTCTGGCAGCTCGAGGCGGCCTACCTCGCGCTGACCGCCAACGTGGTCGCGGCGGCGATCCAGGAGGCTTCCCTGCGGGCCCAGATCGCCGCGACCGAGAAGGTGATCCAGGCCCAGACCGATCTCCTCTCCCTCATCACCAAGCAGCAGAATGCCGGCCAGGTCGCGGGCGCTGATGTGGTGCAGCAGATCGCGCTTCTCGCCCAGTCGCAGCAAGTGCTGCCGCCGCTGCAACGCGCGCTGGCGCAGCAGCGCAACCTCCTGACGGCGCTCGCCGGCCGCTTCCCGAGCGAGGAGGTGAGCCAGACCTTCACGCTGGCCTCCCTGCACCTGCCACGCTCCCTGCCGGTGAGCCTGCCCTCGCGGCTAATCGAGCAGCGTCCCGACGTGAAGGCGGCCGAGGCCGCGGTGCACGCGGCGAGCGCCCAGGTCGGCGTCGCGGTGGCGAACCGCCTGCCGCAATTCACCATCTCGGGCGCGGTCGGCGCCAGCGCCACCAACTTCGCGGCGCTCCTCAACCCGGCCGCCAGCCTCTGGACCATCGCCGGCGCGGTGGCCCAGCCGCTCTTCGACGGCGGCACCCTCTTCCGGCGCCAGCAGGCGGCGGAGGAGAACTTGGGTGTGGCCCAGGCCCAGTACCGCGCCACCGTCATCACCGCCTACCAGAACGTCGCGGATTGCTTACGCGCCCTCCAGGCCGACGGCCGCGCGGTGGCGGCTGCCAACGCCGCCGTCAAGGCGAGCCGGGAGAGCGTGGAACTGGTGCGCAAGCAGTTCGGCCTCGGCGCGGTCAGCAGCGCCTCGCTGCTCATCACCCAGTCGGCCTATCTGCAAGCCGTGGTGACCCAGGCCCAGGCGCAGGCCAACCAGTACGCGGATACCGCCGCGCTGTTCCAGGCGCTGGGCGGGGGGTGGTGGAACCGGCGCGACGTGAAGCCGGCGCGGGACCCGAAGGATCCGGCGCCGTTCCTCTAGGGGGCGAACGGAGGCCGCGGCGGCCCCGGTGCGGATCGCGTCGCGGATCCAAAGCTGCCATGGTCCGTTTTCAGCGAAGCTGTCATGCGCTGGGAGGTTCCGTGAGCGTCGGATTGTTGGCTCTGCTGGACGACGTCGCGTTCATGGTCAGGTCGGCGGCCGCGTCCCTCGACGATGTCGCGGCGCAGGCGGCGAGAGCCGGAACAAAGGCCGCCGGCGTCGTCATCGACGATGCGGCCGTGACGCCGCGCTACGTCGTCGGCTTCGCGGCCGAGCGAGAACTCCCGATCGTCGGCAAGATCGCGCTGGGGTCGCTCCGCAACAAGATCCTGTTCCTGCTTCCGGGAGCCCTCGCCCTCGGAGCCTTCGCGCCGTGGGCGATCACCCCGCTCCTGATGCTGGGCGGCGCCTATCTCTGCTACGAGGGCGCGGAGAAGGTCTACGAGGCTCTGGTCCCGCATGGTGCGCACGGGCACGAGGAGGCGCCCCAGGCCGGTACGGGACACGACCCGGCGCTGGAGGAGCGCCGTGTGGCGGGTGCCATCAAGACCGACTTCATTCTCTCCGCCGAGATCATGGCCATCACCCTGGCCGCCCTGCCGGAGGGCAGCTTCTGGATGAAGGCGGCCGTCCTCGCGATCGTCGGCATCGGCATCACCGTGGCGGTCTACGGCGTCGTCGCCCTCATCGTGAAGGCGGACGATGCCGGGCTCGCCCTCGCCCGCAGCAAGGCGGGACCGCCCTTCGGGAGCGTCGTCCGGGGAATCGGTCGAGGCGTGGTCAAGGGCATGCCGATCCTGCTCAAGCTCCTCGCCATCGTCGGCACGGCCGCGATGATCTGGGTCGGCGGCGGCATCCTGGTGCACGGGCTGGAGGAGTATGGCCTGTCGGCCCCTGCGCATGCGGCGCATGAAGCGGCGGCGAGCCTCGGGTCGCTCCTGCCGTCGGTCCGGGGCCTCGTCGAGTGGCTGGTGACGGCGGCGGCGTCGGGCCTCGTCGGCCTTGTCGCGGGCGGATTGCTGATCCCGCTGGCGAAGGCCGTGTCGAGCGTCGTCCGTCGCAGCGGCTGGTCTGCGGGCAAGAAGGCCCCCGCCGAGACGGGGGCGTGAGCGCGGGAGCAGGCGACATCCTCAGGGGTCCGGCGCGATGCAGGTCGCAGACAGCGCCTGCGTCGAGGCCGATCGCACGGATTCGGTCCGATCCGGCGATCATCCCCCTTCGCCCTGTCGCCTCCGCCCACGAAGTACGGCAGAATCGGGCGGAGCCGACGGTAGGATGAGGGGATGGGAGCGCGCACGACACGGATGACCCGCCGCCGCGCCATCCTGGCTCTCGGCGGCCTCACGGCGGGACCGGCTCTTGCCGGCGTTACGTGGCTCGGGTGCATCCTCGCCCACCTCCCACCCCTCGACCTCACCGCCGCGCAGGCCCGCTCCACCATCGTCCTCGACCGGGCCGGCACCCTCCTGCGCCCCTTCGCGACCGCGGACGGCCGCTGGCGGCTGCCGCTCGAGCCCGACGCCGTCGATCCCCGCTTCCTCGCCATGCTCACCGCCTACGAGGACCGGCGCTTCCGGGCGCATCCGGGGGTCGACGCGATGGCGCTGCTGCGCGCTGCCGGGCAGTGGCTCGCGGCGGGGCGGATCGTGTCGGGGGCCTCGACCCTGTCGATGCAGGTGGCGCGCCTCGTCGAGCCGCGGGGCGAGCGCTCGCTCACGGCGAAGCTGCGCCAGATCGCACGGGCGATCGCGCTGGAGCGGCGCCTCGGCAAGGACGGGGTGTTGCGGCTCTACCTCGCGCTCGCGCCCTATGGCGGGCCGGTCGAGGGATTGCGGGCGGCGAGCCTCGCCTATTTCGGGCGCGAGCCGGCGCGCCTCACGCTGGCCGAGGCCGCCCTGCTGGTGGCGCTCCCCCAGGCGCCGGAGGGGCGACGGCCCGACCGCTTCCCGGAAGCAGCCCGCCGGGCCCGGGACCGGGTGCTCGACATCGCGGCCGCCCGCGGCGTGGTGCCGGCGGCGGACGCTACGGCCGCCAAGGCGGAGCCGGTGCCGCACTCCCGAAAACCCTTCCCGATGCTCGGCCCCCACGCCGCCGAGACGGCGGTGGCGCAGGAGCCGGGCCGGGCCGTCCATCGGCTCACCCTCGACGCGCGGCTGCAGGCCCGGCTCGAACCGCTCGTGGCCGAGCGGGCGGCGGCGCTCGGGCCCGGGCTGTCGGCGGCGGCGCTCGTCATCGACAACGCCACCGGCGAGGTGCGGGCCCAGATCGGCAGCGCCGGCTACTTCGACGCGACCCGGTCGGGCGCCATCGACATGACGGCAGCGGTCCGCTCGCCGGGATCGGCGCTGAAGCCCTTCGTCTACGCCATGGCGTTCGAATCAGGCCTCGCCCATCCCGAGACCCTGATCGAGGACCGCCCGTCCCGGTTCGGCGCCTCCTACGCGCCGGAGAATTTCGACCTCACCTTCCAGGGCACGGTGACGGCGCGCCGCGCGCTCCAGCTCTCCCTCAACGTGCCGGCCGTGGAGCTGATGGAGGCGGTGGGGCCGGCCCGCTTCCTCGCCCGCCTGCGATCGGCCGGCGCGTCCATCCTCCTGCCGCGGGATTCCGCGCCCGGCCTGCCGGTGGCGCTGGGCGGCCTCGGGATCACGCTCACCGACCTCGCCCGGCTCTATGCCGGCCTCGCCCGCGGCGGCGAGGTGCCGGTGCTGCGCAGGCGCCTCGACGGCCCGGCGGCAGGCGCGGCCCTGCCGCGCATCGCCGAGCCCGTGGCAGCCTGGTACGTCGCGGACGTGTTGCGGGGCACGCCGCCGCCCGAGAGCGCCCTGCCGAACCGCCTCGCCTACAAGACCGGCACGTCCTACGGCTACCGCGACGCCTGGGCGGTGGGCTTCGATCGCCGGTACACCGTGGCGGTGTGGCTCGGGCGGCCGGACGGGGCCGGGGTGCCGGGCCTCGTCGGGCGGACCGCCGCCGCGCCGCTGCTGTTCGACGCGGTGGCGCGCCTCGGCGGCGACCCCGAGCCGGTGCCGCGCCCCCGCGACGCCCTGGTGGCGACGACCTCCGCCCTGCCGCCGCCCTTGCGCCACCTGCGCCGGGACGCCGGCCCGACGGACCGCCTGCGCATCGCCTACCCGCCGGACGGGGCGCGGATCGATCTCGGGGCCGCGGAGGGCCTTCCCGCCGGCCTCGCCCTCAAGGCGCTCGGCGGCACCCTGCCGCTGATCTGGCTCGTCGGCGGCCTGCCGGTGACCGAATCGGACCGGCGCCAGGCCGAGTGGCAGCCCGACGGCGCCGGCTTCGTGCGCATCTCGGTGCTGGACGCCACGGGGGCGAGCGACAGCGTGATGGTGCGCATCGAGTAGGCCCGATCACTTTTTCGACAGGTTCGCCCAGGGTCAACGGCGGATCGTTTCTCCGCCCATCCCGTTCCTCACCCGTGGAAGCGTGGCGAGACGGCGAGCGCCGCGCGCGAGTGAGTGTGCGTCGCATGGCGGATGGACGAGACGATTCCCGGCGGATCCTTCCGATGAAGCCGGCCCGGGTGCAGGCGGCCGAAACCCCCGGCGACGGCCTCGCGGCGCCGCTGGTCATCGCGGCGGTGATCGTGGCGGCTCTGTATTTCGGCCGCGAGATCCTGATCCCGATCGCCATCGCGGTGCTGCTCAGCTTCGTGATCGGGCCGCTGGTGGCGCTGCTGCGCAAAGCCCGGCTCGGGCGGATCCCCTCCGTCGGCGTCGCGGTGCTGCTGCTGCTCGCCGTGGTGGCGGGTCTGGGCGGTCTCATCGGCATGCAGGTCGCCGACCTCTCGACCGGCCTGCCGCGCTACCAGCGCACCATCGCCCAGAAGGCCGAGAACCTGAAGGCCGGCCCCCTCGGCGATCTGGCCGGCTATCTGCGCAGCATCAACCACCAGATCCAGCAGGCCGGAGCGCCGGAGCAGAAGCCGGAGGAGAAGCCCGCGCCCGGCAAGCCCGCCCCGCCGCCGACGGTGCAGAACCCCGACAAGCCGGTTCTGGTCGAGATGCGCGACCGCGAGCCGAGCCCGGTCGAGCTCGCCGAGAAGGTGCTGGCCCCGGTGGTCTCGCCGCTCGCCACCCTCGGCATCGTCTTCGTGGTGCTGATCTTCATCCTGGTGCAGCGCGAGGACCTGCGCGACCGGATGATCCGTCTCGTCGGGTCGAGCGACCTGCACCGCACCACCGTGGCGATGGACGATGCGGCACGGCGCCTGAGCCGGTTCTTCCTGGTCCAGCTCGCGCTCAATGCCGGATTCGGTCTCGTCATCGGCATCGGGCTGTGGCTGATCGGCGTGCCGAACCCGATCCTGTGGGGCATCTTCACCGCGCTGATGCGCTTCGTGCCCTATATTGGCGCCTTCCTGTCGGCGCTGCTGCCGCTGATGCTGGCGGCCGCCGTCGATCCGGGCTGGAACATGGTGCTGGCGACCGCCGCCCTGTTCATCGTGCTCGAACCCCTGGTCGGCCAGTTCATCGAGCCCCTGGTCTACGGCCACTCGACCGGCCTGTCGCCCTTCGCGGTACTGGTCTCGGCCCTGTTCTGGACCTGGCTGTGGGGGCCGGTGGGGCTCCTGCTCTCGACGCCGCTCACCGTCTGCCTCGTCGTGCTCGGCCGCCACGTCGACAAGCTCGAATTCCTCGACGTGCTGTTCGGCGACCGCCCGGCCCTGACCCCGGTCGAGAATTTCTATCAGCGCATGCTGGCCGACGATCCGGACGAGGCGCAGGAGCTGGCGGAAGCCATCCTCGCCCAGTGCTCGCTCTCCTCGTACTACGACGAGGTGGCGCTCAAGGGCCTCCAGCTCGCCGCCACCGATGCCCGCCGCGGCGTGCTGACCGAGAGCCAGCTCGAGCGCATCCGCGTCGGCATCGCGCAGCTGATCGAGGACCTCGCCGACCGGGACGACGTGGCGCCGGAGACGAAGCCCACGCTCGCCGGCCGCCTCCTGTCGGGCCGCCAGGACGAGGAGGCGCCGTGTGAGGCCGCCCCCGCGGTGCCGGACGCGCCCGCCCCGGACCAGTTGCCGGAGGACTGGCGGCGCGAGGGTGCGGTGCTCTGCGTCGCCGGCCGCGGCCCCCTCGACGAGGCCGCCTCGATGATGCTGGCCCAGCTCCTCGAGAAACACGGCTTCGGCACTCGCGTGGTGCCGTTCGAGGCTGTGTCGCGGGCCGAGATCGGCTCGCTCGATGCGGCCGGGGCGCGGATGATCTGCATCTCCTACCTCGAGATCAGCGGCACGCCGGCCCATCTGCGCTACCTCGTCCAGCGGGTGCGGCGCCGGGCTCCGGAGGCGCAGGTGCTGGTCGGGCTGTGGCCGATGGACGACGCGGTCCTGAGCGATCCCGGCGCTCGGGAATCGCTCGGCGCCGACCATTACGCGGTCTCCCTGCGCGAGGGCGTCGAGGCCTGCCTGGAGGCTTTGCGCGACGGGGCGGCCGCCGCCCCCTCCCCTGCCCCGGCTCGGGAGCCCGAGCACGCGCCCGAGCACGAAGAAGCCTGAGGCGCCAAAGTCCCGAGGCGATGGCCCCGGGGCTTGACGCGGGGGCCGCGCCGCTCTTTCGATCCGGCTGGAGCGGGCCGCGGGCCCAGGCGAGCGGGAAGCGGGGACAGCATGAGCGTGGTGGATTTCGCGCGGTTCGTGGACGAGCTCGCCACCCAGTCGGGCCAGGCCATCCTGCCCTTCTTCCGCGCGGCCTTCGCCACCGAGGACAAGGCCAAGGGCCACGCCGCCTTCGACCCGGTCACCGAGGCCGACCGGGCCGGCGAGGCGGTGATGCGCCAGCTCATCAAGCGCAGCTTCCCCGACCACGGCATCCTGGGTGAGGAATTCGGCTCCGAGCACGAGGACGCGGAATACGTCTGGGTGCTCGACCCGATCGACGGCACCCGCGGCTTCATCGCCGGCCTGCCGATCTGGGGCACCCTGATCGGCCTGACCCGCGGCGGCGTGCCCTGCTACGGCCTGATGAACCAGCCCTTCACCGGCGAGCGCTTCTTCGGCGACGGCGAGGCCGCCCATTACCAGGGGCCCCACGGCAGCCGCCGCCTGCGCACCCGCCGGAAAAGCGACCTGTCGGACGCGATCCTGCACACCACCGACCCGCGCCTGTTCGGCGCGGGCACGTCGAACAGGCAGGCCTACGAGAGGGTCGAGACGGCCTGCCGCCTCGCCCGCTACGGCGCCGATTGCTACGCCTACGCCATGCTGGCCGCCGGCCATATCGACCTCGTGGTCGAGGCCGAGCTGAAGCCCTACGACATCGTGGCGATGATCCCGGTGATCGAGGGCGCCGGCGGAATCGTCACGACCTGGGAGGGGGAGTCCGCCGCCAAGGGCGGGCGGATCGTGGCGGCGGGGGACAAGCGGCTGCACGAGGCGGGGTTGGCGCTGCTGAACGGCTAAGCATCATTCGCCGAAACGGCCACCGGTTCGGCGGCGAAAATGACGCAAAAACAAGAATCTAAGCAGAGCTGCGCCATGTAACTCTGCCTAGAGCCTCACCCCGGCACGGCCGCCATCCCGGATACCTGCGCCCCCCCGAACACGACCTGGCTCCGCAGGGCTGGGCGCGACAGGGCGTAGATCAGCCGCGGCTCCGTCGGGGCGCTCGCCGCGTCGAGGGTGGCGCGGTGCTCGGGCGGCAGGACGAGCGAGAGCGCGGCGACGTTGTCCGTCACCTGGTCCGGGCGGCTCACGCCCATCAGGGTCGAGGCGACCCCGGGCCGCCCCATCACCCAGGCGAGCGCGACGCGGGCCGGCGGCTGCCCGAGCGCCTCGGCCACCTGCCGAAGCGCCGCCACGATGTCCCAGTTGCGCGGCGTGAACAGGCTGTCGCCGAACGGGTTGGCGCCGTCGAGCCGCTTGTCTCCGGCCGGTCGCGCCCCGCCGGCCGGGGCGGCCTCCCCCGGCAGGCCCGCCCCCCGCGGGGCTGCCGCCTCGACGGTCGCGCGGTCGTATTTGCCCGTCAGGAGCCCGTAGGCCAGGGGCGACCAGGGGACCATCGCCATTCCGAACTCGCTGGCGAGCGGGATGTGCTCGTCCTCCACCTCGCGGCTCACCAGCGAGTAGAAGTATTGCAACGCGATCGGCCCCGGCAGGCCGCGCAAGGATGCGAGCGTCGCCAGCTTGGCGGCGAGCCAGGCGGGCGCGTTCGACACGCCCCAGTAGCGGATCTTGCCGGCCCGCACGAAGCCGGACGTCGTCTCCAGAATCTCCTCGGCCGGCGTGACGCCGTCCCAGACATGCAGCCAGTAGAGATCGATGTGATCGGTCCGCAGGCGGCGCAGGGAGCCGTCGAGGGCGGCGTGGAGGTGCTTGGCGCCGTTGCCGCCAGCATGCGGCCCGGCCCCGGCCGCGAAGCCTGCCTTGGTCGCCAGCACGATCCGGTCGCGCAAGGAGCGCTCGGCGATGAAGCGGCCGAGCATCGCCTCGCTCTCGCCCCCGGCATAGAGGTCGGCCGTGTCGACGAAGTTGCCGCCCTGCGCGACATAGGCGTCGAACACCGCCCGGGCCCCCGCCTCGTCGAGTCCCCAGCGGGCCGTGCCGAAGGTCATCGTGCCGAGCGCGAGCGGACTGACGCCCAGCCCCGAGCGGCCGAGCGTGCGGTAATGCGACAGATCCATTGTTGCATGTCCTCGATGGTGGGACATGGATAGCGAGCGATCTCCCGGGCGATTAGCCGGGATCGGTCGCAAGCGTTTGTGAACGAGGCTCAGGAATGCGGCGCGGCACGCTCGACGATCTCGCGGCCTTCGCGGCGGTGGCGAAGGCGCGCAGCTTCACGCGGGCGGCGGCCGAGCTCGGCCTGTCGCCCTCGGCGCTCAGCCACGCGATGCGGGGGCTGGAAATCCAACTCGGCGTGCGGCTGCTGGCCCGGACCACCCGCAGCGTGGCCCCGACGCCGGCGGGCGAGCGGCTCCTGCGCTCCCTCGACCCGGCGCTCGCCGAGGTCGCCCGCGGGCTCGCCGGCCTCGCCGAGTGGCGCGGCGCGCCCTCCGGCAGCTTGCGGGTGACGACGTTCCTGGCAGCGGCGCGCAGCGTCCTCGATCCGGCGCTGCCGCGCTTCCTCCTCGACCATCCGGCGGTCTCGGTCGAGGTCGTGATCGACGACCGGCTGACCGACATCGTCGCGGGGGGCTTCGACGCCGGCATCCGCTTCGGCGAGGCGGTGGAGCGCGACATGCTGGCCGTGCGCGTCGGGCCGGACCTGCGCACCGTGGTGGTGGGCACGCCCGGCTACTTCGCTCAGCGGCCGGCGCCCGAGAGCCCCGCCGACCTCGAGGCGCATGACTGCATCAACTATCGGCTCGCCGGCGGCGGTCTGCTGCCATGGGAATTCGCTCAGGGTGGCCGCGAGCTGCGCGTGCGCCCCGGCGGCCGGCTCGTCGTCAATGACGGCGTCATGGCGGGGGCGGCCCTGAGGGCGGGGGTCGGGCTCGGCTACATGCTGGAACAGGACGTCGCGGAGGACGTGGCGGCGGGACGCCTGGTCCAGGTGCTGGACGCGTGGTGCCTGCCGTTTCCCGGCTACCACCTCTATCACCCAGCCCGTCAGGTCACCCCGGCGCTGCGCGCCCTGATCGATGCCCTGCGCTGGCGCGGGTGAGCCGCGAGGCGCGCCTCACGCCACCTCGGCCTTCGCCTCCCCCTGCGCCTCTCCGTGCACCGGCGCCGCCGTCCCCGGCACGAAAGCGTCGAACGCCGCCCAGAATTGCTCGCGGATCGCGTCGCGCTCCATCAGGATCTCGTGGCGGGCGCCGCGCAGCGTGATGGTGTGGCCGGCGGCGAGGCGCGCCGCGAAGCGCTCTACCGCCGGGGTGCTGCAGACCGGGTCGGCGCCGGCGGCCACCACCAGCACCGGCACGCGGATGCCGAGCGGATAGCGCGGGTCCTCGAAGCGGCGCATCGCCCGGAAGGCAGCGGCGAGCCAGCCGATGGTGGGGTCGCCGACGGCGCCGGCCCCGACCGCGAGCGCCGCGGCGGCATTGCGGGCGTAGCGGATCGGATCGGCGGTGAGCCGGTTGTTCGGGAACGGCTTGGTGGCGATCGAGATCGCCGTGCCGCCCGGCACGTAGCGCCGGCCGAAACCGAGGGCGCGCAGGAAAGCGGCGAGGCGCATCGCCGCCTTGGGCCGGCGGATCATGCAGATCGCCACCATCGGGGCGAGCACGACGAGGCGGCTGAACGGCAGCCAGCCCTCCCGGGAGGCGGTGAGGCAGACCGCGCCGCCCATCGAGTGGGCGAGGCCGAAGAAGGGGCGCGGCATCCGCGCCTCCATCACCTGCGCCTCCACCGCCGCGAGGTCGAGCCGGTACTCCGAGAAGTCGTCGACATGGCCCTTGTGCGGGTCCTCGACGGTGCGGTCAGAGCCGCCCTGCCCGCGCCAGTCGAAGGCGACGACGTGGAAGCCGCGGTCGCGCAGCTCGGTCACGGTCTCGAAGTACTTCTCGATGAACTCCGCCCGGCCCTGCACCAGGCAGACCGTCCCGTGCACGACCCGCGCCGTCGGTGCCCAGGTGGCGACGCGCAGGGACAGGCCGTCGGCGGTCCTCACCGTCAGGAGCGTGGCCCCCGGCGGGATCGGATTGTCGGGCGTGGCGAGCAGCGGCACGGTCACGAGAAGCCCCCCGAAGCTGGCATCCGCCGCATCCTGGCACGGCAGACCCTAATAAGTGGGGCAGGATCCGCCTTCGTCCGCGCCTCCCGAAAAAAATCGCACGACCCCGCTTGTAGCGGCCTTGACCAGTTGAGAGCCCACTCCAATATGCGAGGGGCGCCGGCCGATACGGCGGCGCGCAAGACCGGGACCGGCCCCAGCGGCGGCCTCACAAGACTACATATTGCTTCAGACGGAGAATATGTCATGCGTCAGTTCGATCTCGCTCCCCTGTACCGTTCGACCGTCGGCTTCGACCGCCTGTTTTCCGCTCTCGATCAGTTCGTGACCTCGGATGCGGCGCCGACCTACCCGCCCTACAACATCGAGCGCACGGCCGAGAACGCCTACCGCATCACCCTCGCGGTGGCGGGCTTCACGGATCAGGACCTGTCGATCGAGACCCGCGAGAATGCGCTCACCGTGAAGGGCGAGCGCAAGGCCGAGGCCAAGCAGGCAGAGTTCCTGCACCAGGGCATCGCGGCCCGCGGCTTCGAGCGGCGCTTCCAGCTCGCCGACCACGTCCAGGTGACGGGTGCGGTGCTGGAGAACGGCCTGCTCCACGTCGATCTCGTCCGCGAGATCCCGGAGGCCAAGAAGCCGCGCCAGATCCAGATCGCCTCGGGCTCCCGCCCGCAGTCGATCGAGGGCAGCGTCCAGAAGGCCGCGTAAGCGTCGCGACCGTCTGACCCGTCAGGGGGAGCGCCCCGGCCGCGAGGCCGGGGCGTTTCATTTTGTCAGGGCAGGAGGTGCGTGCCGTGGGTGAGCGCCGCGCCGGCCCGCAGGGCGACGGCCACGAAGACGGTCTCGGCCAGTTCCTGCTCGGTCGCGCCGGCCTTCTTTGCCGCCTCGCGGTGCACCTCGAGGCAGTACGGGCATTGTGTGGTCAGGGCGACGGCGAGGGCCATCAGCTCCTTGTACTTGCGCGGGATCGCGCCGTCCGCCAAGGCCGCCTTGTCCAGGGCCTCGAAGGCGCCCATCGCCTCGGGGGCGAGGCTCTTCAGGGCGGGCAGCTTCGTCAGGTTGGCGGAATCATACATCGCGTGGGACATGGCGTGATCCTCCCGGGTTGGCCGGTGTCGTGACCGGCCGCCCATCGATCGGGGCGGCTCGGCATCGCGACAGTTAGAGGATCACGGGCCTTGGCCCAATGCGGCTTTGGGCCCGCCCGACGCCCGTCAGAGATCGCCGAAGGCGAGCTGGGCCGTCGCCGGGCTCCTCTGGGGCTTGCCGGCCTTGTCCTTGGTCTTGGCGCCACTCCTGGCACTGCTCTTCGCGGCAGCCTTGCGCGGCCGCTTCGGCTCGGCCCCCTGGATGCGCGCCTTGCCCTTGTCGCGGGCCACCGCCTCCGGGGCAGTCTGGTCGCCCGAGAGCCACTTGCCGCGCTTGATGACCTCGTTCACCCGGCCCTGGTTGACGCCGAGCTTGAAGGCGATCTCCTGCTGGGTCATCTCCGTCGAGCCGTGCAGCTCGAGGATCTGGCGGGCGAGTTCCGGGGTCATCTTCTTGCCGACGATGCGGCGCCCGGGCTTGACCACCCGGTTGGCGCGGTCGCGCTCGCGCAGGCGCTCGAGAATCGCCAGCGCCATCTGCATGCCGTTCTCGCGCAGGGCTTCCTCGAATTCCTTCAGCGTCGCCATGAGGACCGAACTCCGCTGTCACGTTCCGGCAGGGAAACGGCGCCGGTCGGGGCTGGTTGCCACCGTGCACAGATCATCCACGGTTTGTGCGCGTCCTGTTCCGGCTTGGCAACCGGTCGCCGGAGGCCATCCACCGCTCTTGCCGTCCCTCTTGCTCGGCACTCCACTTGCCGCCGCTCGCGCGCCGCGTGGACAAGCCCGGCGGCTTCGCTCATGGCTTCCCACACCGGACGGGAGGCAAGAGAGGAAGACCCCATGGTGCTGGAGATCGCGCAGATCGAGGTGAAGGCCGGGCACGAGAGCGCCTTCGAGGCCGGCGTCGGCAAGGCCGCGGAGCTGTTTCGCCGCGCCACGGGCTGCCGCAGCATGGAGCTGCAGCGCTCGGTCGAGATTCCGACCCGCTACCGGCTGATGGTGCAGTGGGAGACCCTGGAGAACCACACGGTCGATTTCCGCGAGTCGGCGGATTTCCAGGCTTGGCGCGCCCTGGTCTCGGAGCATTTCGCCGCCCCGCCGCAGGTCGAGCACACGGTGCTGGCGGTCCAGGGGTTCTGAAACCCCGGCAACCGCCGGCCGTTGCCCTCCGGACCGAACACCGGAGACACCCATGACCGACGACCGCAAGCCGGATCCGAAGCCGGGCGAAGGGCTCGCCAATGACAGCCTCGGGGCGAGCCGCCGCCCGGCGGGCGCGGGCGAGACGAAGCCCGCCACCGGCACGCCGCAGGGCGGCCGGCCCGCCGACGAGCAGGTGCCGCGGGACTGACTCGTCCGCGCGACGCGCCACGGCGTGACACCGGGCGCCCGACCCGCTACTCGCGAGTCAAGGCTCCTCGATCTCACGGCACCCGACATGCCTCGACGTCCCCTGCGCATCGGCACCCGCGGCAGCCCGATGGCGCTCGCCCAGACCGGGATGGTGCGCGACCGCATCGCGGCCGCCCATCCCGACCTCGCCGAGCCCGGCGCGATGGAGCTCGTCGTCGTCACCACGGTGGCCGACAAGGTGCTCGACCGGCCGCTCTCCGAGATCGGCGGGAAGGGCCTGTTCACCAAGGAGCTGGAGCAGGCGCTCCTCGCCGACGAGGTCGACATCGCCGTCCACTCGATGAAGGATGTCGAGACCTGGCTGCCGGACGGCCTCGTCATCGCCTGCATCCTGGAGCGGGACGATCCGCGCGACGCCTTCCTGTCGCCGCATGCGAGCCGCCTCGCCGATCTCGCGCCGGGCAGCCGGGTCGGCACCTCGTCGTTGCGTCGCGGCGCCCAGGTGCTGATGCGCCGGCCCGACCTGAAGATCGTGCCCTTGCGCGGCAACGCCAACACCCGGATGAAGCGGCTGCAGGAGGGCGCCTGCGACGCCACCCTGCTCGCCATCGCGGGGCTCGAACGCCTCGGCCTCGCCGACCGCGCTCAAGAAGTCCTGCCGGTTAGCGAGATGCTGCCGGCGGTGGCGCAAGGGGCGCTCGGCATCGAGTGCCGGGCCGGCGACACCGACGTGATCGAGCGCCTCCAGGCCGTTTCCTGCTCCCGCACCACCATCGCGGTCGGGGCAGAGCGAGCGCTGCTCGAGGAGCTCGACGGCTCCTGCCGCACCCCGATCGCGGCGCTCGCCCAGATCGACGGCGACACCCTCACCCTCGACGGGCTCCTGTTCCTGCCCGACGGCAGCGCCCATTGGGCCACCCACCGCACCGGTCCCACCGCGGACGCCCTGGCGATCGGGCGCGAGGCGGGGGCGGAGCTGAAGGCGAAGGCCGGCGAGACCTACCGGGCGAAGCTCCAGTAGCAGGCCGCCTCTCGAGCATGTTCCGACGAAGTGACCATCGGTTCGTCCCAGGAAACGCGGCCAATCGAGACGGGAGAGCAGCGCCAGCTGGCAAGGCGGTCGGGCGTTGCTCTAGCGGGCGACCTGCGCGGGTTCGACGCGCGCCGCGCTGTCGCCGGCCGGTTGCGACCCGAGGGCAAGACCGCTCGCGGCGACCCCGCCGCCCCGCCGCTTGACCGCGTAGGAGGCCGCATCGGCCCGCCGGACCAGGTCGTCGAGACCCGCCGCGCGCGACGGCGCGCAGGCGAAGCCCAGGCTCAGGCCTACGCTCGCCGTCTGCCCCCCGAGATGGTAGGGAGCGCTGAGAGCGTGGACGATGCGGCGGGCGAGACCCTCCGCCTCCTCCGCGTGTCGCACGCCGGGCTGGAGCACCACGAACTCGTCCCCACCCGTCCGGGCCGCCAGGACGGGAGCCTCCAGAAGCAGGCGCAGCCGCGCCCCAAGTTCCTGCAGCAGGGCATCGCCGGCCGCGTGGCCGTAGCGGTCGTTGATCAGCTTGAAGCCGTCGAGATCGAAGCAGTGGATCGCCACGCTGTCGTCCTCGGTCCCGGACAGGCGGCCGAAGGCCTCGCACAGACCGAGCCGGTTGGCGAGCCCGGTCAGGGCGTCGCTGCGGGCGAGCGCCGCCATGTCGAGGCGCAGCCGGATCTGCCGGATGGCCGTCCGGTGAGCGGAGACGACGCTCTGCAGGGCCCCGACGAGGAACAGACCGAACATGGTGGCGAGGATGCCGTGCGGCATGCCCCCGAACCAAGCCGCAGACACGATCGCCGGCAGGGTCGCCAGCAGCAGCGCGCCGAAGGCCATCACCGGCCGGACGGAGAGGTGGGTGACGATGCCGGAGCAGTAGCCGAACAGCAGCCCGGTCGCGAGCATCTGCGGCTCCATGCGGGGCTGCGCGAAGATCGTGCCGACGAATGCCCCGACCGAGGCGGCGACCCCGATGGTCGTCAGGATATGGCCCTGTTCCCATAAGCGGGCCTCTCCCGGCGCGAGTGGCCCGTGAGCCAGCCGCCGCCTCTGCCGGAGGACGAGCACGAGCTTGCACGCCGAGGCCAGGATGCCGCTCGCGACCGCCGCGAACAGCACGGCCTGGCCGAGCGCCTGCGCGACGAAGAGGCCTACGCCTGCCAAGGTGACGGCCATGATGGCGGTCGGCAGGATGACGCGCGCGAGATCGGAGACCAACGCGACGTAGATGTCGTCCGATTCAACGCCTGCACGCATCCGCCACGTGTCCGATCCCAGTTCCAATCGCCATGGGAACACGGGATCTATGACGGATCCGACAATAATCCTACGGGTCGAGCCGCTTTCTCCCACCCCGCCGATGCCGTCCCTGCGTCAGGATGCCGGGAGAGCCCACGCCGTCGAAAAACATCCCTGCTCTAGACCAGTACCGGCAAAGCCTGTTGCGCGCCGACTCCGAAGACCCGCTTGTAGCGGTCGACCTCTTCTTCCGGCCCGAGGGCCTTGGTGGGATTGTCGGAGAGCTTCACGGTCGGGCGGCCGTTGGCCGAGATCACCTTGCAGACGATCGAGATCGGGTCGAGGCGGCCGTCCGGCGCCAGGCCGCGGAAATCGTTGGTGAGCAGGGTGCCCCAGCCGTAGCCGATGCGCAGGCGGCCGTGGAAGTGGCGGTGGATTCGATCGATCACGCCGACGTCGAGCCCGTCGGAGAAGATCGCCAGCTTCTCCCGCGGGTTGCGTCCGTGCCGGGTCCACCACCGGATGGCCTCTTCGCCGCCCTCGATCGGATCCTTCGAATCGATGCGGATGCCGGTCCAGTCTGCCATCCAGGCAGGCCCGCGCTCGAGGAAGCCGGTGGTGCCGTAGGTGTCGGGCAGGATCACCAGGAGGTTGCCGGCATAGTCCCGCTGCCAGTCGGCGAGCACCAGGTAGGGCGCGCGGGCCAGTTCCTCCTCGGTCTCGGCCAGGGCCGAGTAGACCATCGGCAGCTCGTGGGCATTGGTGCCCACCGCCTCGATGTCGTGGCGCAAGGCGATCAGGCAGTTCGAGGTGCCGAGGAAGCTGTTGCCCAAACCCTCGATCATCGCCTCGACGCACCAATCCTGCCACAGGAAGCCGTGGCGGCGGCGGGTGCCGAAATCGGCGATCGACAGGCCCGGCAGGGTCTTCAGCCGCTCGATCTTCTCCCAGATCCGGGTCATGGCGCGGGCGTAGAGCACCTGCAGCTCGAACTTGCCCATGCCCTTGAGCACGCCGCGGGAGCGCAGCTCGTTGAGGATGGCGAGCGCCGGCACCTCCCACATCGTGGTCTCGATCCACGGGCCGTGGAAGGTGAGGACGTACTGCCCGTCCTGCTTCTCCAGGAGGTAGTCGGGGAAACGGAAGTTCTCGAGCCAGTCCATGAAGTCCGGCGAGAACATCTGGCGGCGGCCGTAGAAGGTGTTGCCGCGCAGCCAGGTGGATTCGCCCCGGGTGAGCCGGAGCGACCGGCAATGGTCGAGCTGCTCGCGCAGTTCGCCCGGGTCGATCAGGTCGGCGAGGCGGACCCGGCTGGTGCGGTTCTGGATGCCGAAGGTGACCGAGACGTTCCGGTGGCGCCGGAAGATCGTCTGGGCCATCAAGAGCTTGTAGAAATCCGTGTCGAGCACGGAGCGGATGATCGGATCGATCTTCCAGGTATGGTTGTAGACCCTGGTCGCGAGATCGAGCATCGCCCGTGCCTGCCTGACTCGGGCCGCTTCCTGCGAGCGGCCGGACCATCGCCCCTCGGGCGGGGCGACGGAGGGTGTGAAGCCGGCACGGTTCGGGCCGCCAAGTCAAGCGCTCAGGCCAAGCGCCGGCCCGGTCTCGTGCGCAATCCTCAGCGGGCGCCGAGATCGACCGCCTTCTTCTCGGTCTTCGGCGACTCGCCGGTCACCGCCGCCTTCACGTATCCGTAGAGGTGCAGCATCGTGGCGTTCGGGCTGTCCCAGTACTCGCCCTTCTCGGGATGGACGCGGATCAGCGCGATCGACGGGTCGTCCTTGCCGCCGGGGAACCAGGTCTTCAGGCTCTCGCTCCACTTGGCGTCGATCTGCGCCTTGTCGCGCACGATCTCGGCCTTGCCCGACACCGAGACGTAGTTCTGGCTCGATGGGTCGGAATAGGAGAGGTTGACCTGGCTGTCGCGGCTGATCTCGCCTGCCACCGGCGCGTCGTGCTTGACGAAGAACCACAGGTCGCCGTTCTCGTCCGCGTCCTGGTTCCACATCGGGCGGCTGCGCAGCTGCCCGTCGGAATCGGCCGTGGTCATCATCGCGACCTTCACGTCCTTGATCATCGCGAAGAGCTTCTGCGCGCCCTCGTGGTCGCGGTGGCTGCCCTGGTGCATCCGTCGATCTCCCTCGAACATCGTCGCGAGCGGGCCGGCCCGCTCGAAGCTGCACGACAACGGACGATGCCGGCTTTGGTTTCGGTTCCCCATCGCGGAAACTCGGCCGTGAAATCCGGGGCGCCCGGCTCGCCAGGGACGGACGAGGCGCCTATCTGTCCGGCCGGGGTGGCGCAGGCGCGCTGCCACGATGTGGAACGGGGAGACCCCTCGATGAAGATCAGCGCGCGCAACCAGCTCGACGGGAAGGTCATCGAGGTGAAGAAGGGCGCCACCACCGCCCATGTCCGGGTCGAGCTCGCCGGCGGGCAGGTCGTCACCGCGGCGATCACCAACGAATCCGCCGACGAGCTGGGCCTCGCCCCCGGCAAGACCGTGAAGGCGGTGATCAAGTCCAGCGACGTGATGATCGCGACGGATTGACGGCGCGATGCGGCCCGACCGGCGCTCCCTGCTCCTCGGCTCGGCGGCCTTCGCGCTGGCGGGGCCTGCACGCGCCGCCGACCCCCTGCGGGACGGTGCCGGCCGGGTTCTCGAGACGCTGCGCTCCCCCGTCGCCCGGGTGTTTCCCGCCGGTCCCCCGGCGGCGATCCTGCTCTACACCCTGGCCCCCGAGCTGCTGCTCGGCTGGCCGCGGGCGATCCGCCCGGCGGAAAGACCCTATCTCTTGGCCCAGGCCGCCGACCTGCCGGAGATCGGGCGGCTCACCGGGCGCGGCAACACCGCCAACCTCGAAGCGGTGCTGGCGTCGAAGCCCGACCTGATCCTCGATGTCGGCTCCACCGCCGAGACCTACCGCTCGCTGGCGGACCGGGTGCAGGGCCAGACCGGCATCCCCTACGCGCTCCTCGACGGGCGCCTGACGGCGGCGCCCGCCACCTATCGCAGCCTCGGCCGCCTGATCGGGCGCGACGCCGAACCCCTGACGGCCCTGGCCGAGCGCACCCTGACGACGATGCGCGAGCGCGTCGCCGCTGTGCCGGAGGGCGAGCGCCCCCGGGTCTACCTCGCCCGCGGGCCGCGCGGCCTCGAGACCGCGCGCCAGGGCTCGATCAACGTCGAGGCCCTGGGTCTCATGGGCGCCGTCAACGTCGCGGGCCCCGGAGCCAGCCTGGCCCAGGTCTCGCCCGAGGACGTGGTGGCCTGGGCACCGGAGGTGATCGTCGCCCTCGATCCCGCCTTCGCGGCGGCGGCGCGACAGGACCCGCTGTGGCAGGCGACGCCGGCGCTGCGCGCCGGGCGGCTCCATGTCAGCCCGTCGCTGCCCTTCGGCTGGGTCGATTTCCCGCCCTCGGTCAACCGGCTGCTCGGCCTGTGGTGGCTGGGCAAGATCCTCTATCCGGCGCATTTCCCGGAGGACATCCGGGGGATCGCCCGCGACCTCCACGGCCGGCTCTACCATGTGGTGCCGGACGACGCGGCCCTCGACCGCGTGCTGGCGGGAGCCCTGTGAGCGCCATCGCTCATGCCATCGCCCTCGCCGGCGCCCGGGCCGTCCGGCTCAGCGGTCCGTGGCTCGCGCTCCTCGCCCTGGTGCTCGCTGCCGCTCTCGCCTTCGGGGTCGGGCGCTATCCGGTCTCGCTCCTCGACGTCGCGCGGGTGCTGCTCGGCCGCCTCACCGGCCACGCGCCGGACGTGGCACCGGCGGTCGAGGCGGTGGTGTTGCAGATCCGGGGTCCGCGCATCGCCGCCGCGATCCTGATCGGCGCCGCCCTCTCGGTCGCCGGCACCGCCTTCCAGGGCCTGTTTCGCAATCCCCTGGTCTCGCCCGACATCCTCGGCGCCTCCTCGGGGGCGGCCCTCGGCGCGGTCCTCGGCATCTGGCTCTCCCTCGGCGTGCTGGCGATCGAGGGGCTGGCCTTCGCGGGCGGTCTCCTGGCGGTGGCCTGCGTCTACGGTCTCGGCGCCGCCCTTTCGGGGCGCGATCCGGTCCTGGTGCTGGTGCTGGCGGGCGTCGTCATCGGTTCGCTCCTCGGGGCCGGGGTCGGGCTCATCAAGTACCTCGCCGATCCCTACAACCAGCTCCCGGCGATGACGTTCTGGCTGCTCGGCAGCCTGTCCGGGACGCACCCCTCCGACCTGCTGCCGCTCGCCGGGCCGGTGGTCGTCGGCACCGGGCTCCTGCTCGCCTTGCGCTGGCGGCTCGACGTGCTGTCGCTGCCGGACGAGGAGGCGCGCTCGCTCGGCCTCGCCACCGGCGCCCTGCGCGTCGCTGTCGTGGCGGCCGCGACCCTCGTCACGGCGGCGAGCGTGGCGGCGGCCGGCATCGTCGGCTGGGTCGGGCTGGTGGTGCCGCACCTCGCCCGTTTCCTGGTCGGCCCCGGCTTCGGCCGGCTGATCCCGACCGCGGCGCTCCTCGGCGCCGGCACGCTGCTCACCATCGACACGCTCGCCCGCACCTTGGCCCCGGTCGAGGTGCCGCTGGGCATCCTCACCGCCTTCGTCGGCACCCCGGTCTTCCTGTGGCTGCTCGCCCGAGCGGAGCGGGACTGGTCGTGATCCTGCTCGACGCAGCCGACCTCGCCTTCGGCTATGCGGGCCGGGAGATCGGCCGCGGCCTCTCGGTGCAGCTCGCCGCCGGCGAGGCGCTGGCGCTCCTCGGTCCCAACGGCGGCGGCAAGACCACGCTCCTGAAGACCCTGCTCGGCCTGCTGCCGGCGCTCGCGGGCACGATCCGGGTCGAGGGCCGGCCGCTCTCGGAGCTGACCGTGCGGGAGCGGGCGCAGGCGATGGCCTACGTGCCGCAGGCCGGCGCCAGCGCCTTCGCCTTCACCGCCCGCGCCGTGGTGCTGATGGGGCGGACCAGCCGCTCCGGCCTGCTCTCCGCCCCCTCGCGCGCCGACCACGCGGCGGCGGAAGGGGCCCTTCGCCGGATGGGCATCGCCCACCTCGCCGAGCGCCCGGTGACGCGGCTCTCCGGCGGCGAGCGCCAATTGGTGCTGGTCGCCCGGGCGCTCGCCCAGGAGCCCCGCATCGTGGTCCTCGACGAGCCGACGGCGAGCCTCGATTTCGGCAACCAGGGCCGGGTGATGGCCGAGATCCTGCGACTGCGCGCCGACGGGCTCGGCCTCCTCTTCACCACCCACGATCCCAACCAGGCCGCCCGCTACGCCGACCGGGTCCTGCTCCTGCGCGGCGGCTTAGCCCTCGCCGCCGGCCCGGTGGCGGAGGTGCTTGACGCCCCGACCCTCGGCCGGCTCTACGGCGCGCCGGTCGAGGAGGTGCGGGACACCGCGAGCGGCGTGCGGGCCTTCCTGCCGGGATAGGGCTCAGCGCGGCGCCGGCGCCAGTGCCGCGGCGGTCTCCGCGGCGGTCTCCGCGGCGCGGACGAGGCCGACGAACTCCGCCCGGTAGCCGAACGGATCGTCCCCCCTCGCCCCTGTGGCGAGCCGCACGATATCCGGGTAGCGGAAGGCGCCGGTATGGGTCGCGCCACGCAGGATCTCGCCGAACGCCGCCACCGCGGCGGCGAAGCGGGCCTCCTGCGGCGCCTCGGTGAGGGTCTTCACCTCGTGGCCCGGGTCGATCGCCGCCTCGATCAGCCGGCTCGTCTCCGCGTCCGGCCGCTTGTAGCGGATCGCCACATGCGCGTAGTCGCTCGATCCCGCCACCGGCGCGGCAGGCTTCGCGGCGTAGCGCAGGTCCGGCATCGCCCGCGGCCCGCCCACCGGTACCACCTCGTAGAGCGCCGTCACGGTCTGGCCCGAGCCGACCTCCCCGGCATCGACCTTGTCGTTGGTGAAGTCGTCGCGGCGCAGGGCGCGGGTCTCGTAGCCGATCAGCCGGTACTCGGCGATCGTGGCCGGGTTGAACTCGACCTGGATCTTCACGTCCTTGGCGATCGGCACCAGGGTCGAGGTCGCCTCCTCCACCAGCACCTTGCGGGCCTCGTTCAGGGTGTCGATGTACGCCGCCGCGCCGTTGCCGTTCTGGGCGAGCGCCTGCATCAGCGCGTCGTTGTGGTTGCCCATGCCGAAGCCGAGCACCGACAGGAAGATGCCCGTCCCACGCTTGCGGGCGACGAAGCCCTTCAGCTCGTCCGGATCGGTGATGCCGAGGTTGAAGTCGCCGTCGGTGGCGAGCACCACGCGGTTGACCGCCTTGGCCTCGAAGCCCTGCTCGGCGAGGGCGTAGGCCTGGCGCAGGCCTTCGCCGCCGGCCGTGCCGCCGCGTGCGCCCAAGCCCTCGATCGCACCCAGGATCTTCTGGCGCTCGCTCGCCGGGGTGGGGGGCAGCACCGTGCCGGCCTCGCCCGCATAGGTCACGATCGCGACCCGGTCGCGGGCGTCGAGCGTCGTCAGGAGCAGGCCGAGCGCCTGCTTGACCAGCGGCAGCCGGTTCGGCCCCGCCATCGAGCCGGAGGTGTCGATCAGGAAGACCAGGTTGGCCGGCGGCCGGGTCTCCGGCGCCACGGCGTAGCCCTTGATGCCGACCTGCACCAGCTTGCGCCCCTCGGCCCAGGGGCTCGGGAACACCGCGGTGGTGATCCGGAACGGCTCCTCCGGGCTCGTCGGCGCCGGGTAGGCGTAGGGGAAGTAGTTGATCAGCTCCTCGGTGCGCACCGCGTTCGGCGGCGGCAGGACGTTGCGGTTCAGGCTGGCGCGCATGAAGGCGTAGGAGGCGGTATCGACGTCGATCGAGAAGGTCGAGACCGGTGCCTGCGCCACCGCCTGGAAGCCGCTCGGCTGCGCCTCCGGGAAGCGGTCGCGGCCGGTGGGCTCGGGCAGCGGCATGGGTTCCGGCGTCGGCGCCGCGAGCGTCGCGACCACGCCTCCGGAAAGCGCCCGGGTGCGCGAGGGCGCGGGAGGGTGCAGCAGCGCCATGGCCTGGTCGCCCCTGCGGCGCGTCGATTCCGCCTCGGCGAGGGCGAGGCGACGGACGATCTCCAGGTCCCGGGCGGCCGACAGGTCGGACGGGCTCGGCGCCGGAGGGGGCGCGGCCTGGGCCGCCTCGGTCGCCGGTGGCGCCGCTTCGATCCGGGGCGCTTGCCCCGGCACGCTCGGGTCCTGCGCGTCCGGAGGCGCCGTCGCCGCGCGCTCGCGCAGGATGGTCCAGGCCGCGGGAAGGCTGAGGGCGGCGACCAGGGCGGCGGCGACGAGGGGACGGGTACGGAGCATGAGCGGGCCTCCCAGAGGGGATCGACGCTCCTTGCGACGCGCCGGCCCGGCGGAAGCTTGGCCCGGGGCCCGATCTTTTTCGCCGTGGGCGGCGTCGAACCGGGCCAGCGCTGCGGCGAGCGCCCGCTCACGGGCCTCGGGGGCGGGCGTCGGCGCGGGGGGCAGGAAGTCGGTGTCAGGCGCCATGGCGCTCCTCCGGATCGGTCTTGAGGCGGCGGCGGGCCTCGTGCAGGCGCCAGGACACCGTGGCCTCGGCGACGCCGAGAACCTGGCCGGCCTCGGCATGGGTCAGGCCCTCGCCCACCACCAGCACGACGGTCTCGCGCAAGGCGGGGTCGAGGCGGGCGAGCGCCCCCGCGAGCCAGGCGCGACGGTAGAGGTCGCGCCCGTCGGGCGTGGGGGCGAGGCGCAGCAGCGTGCCCAAACCCTCCCTCATCCGCGCCAGGGTGGTGCGGCGGCGGTGATGGTCGCGGCAGGCGTTGACCACGATGCCGAACAGCCAGGTCGAGACCCGGGCCTCGCCGCGAAAACCCGCGATCCGCTCCACCAGGGCGCAGCAGACCTCCTGCACCACGTCCTCGGCGTCGTGGCGCGAGCCTGTCATGCGCCAGGCGATGCGGTGCATGCGGTCGTAATGGCGCCGCAGCAGCGCCTCGAAGGCCGCGCGGTCGCCCCGCGCCGCCCGGGACGCGAGGTCGGCATCGGGGTCCGGCGGCGCGCCGGGCGGATGGCGCGGGGCCGTGCTCCCGGGTGAAACATTCCCCGACGGGGCGACCGCGGGCGAGGCGAGAGGCTGCATTCCGTATCCCGCATCCGTGCGCGGCTCCCGGCCCCGCTCTGATGCGTGGGACGCGGGCGGCCGCGAAATCCTTGGCGCCATCGTGGGAAATCATCACTGGCGCCGGGATGATGCTGGATGCGGCGCGTGGACGGCGTGCGCGATGTTCCCGGGCGTAGGAGGCCTGCGCCCGGCGCGGCGCCCCCTGCCAATGGCCGTCACGCGGCGCGCTGGTGTTTCGGCGCCCAGGGTCTACATGAACGGGGAGGATGGGCCGCCTTTCGGCCCAGGAGAGGAGCGAGGCGACGTGGCGATCACCCGGGACGACGTGCTGAAGGCGCTCGCGGGCGTGACGGTCGATGCGGCGGGGACCAGCCTGCCGGCCTCCGGTCGCTTGTCCGAGATCGTCATCGACCCTTCCGGCCGGGTGGTGTTCTCGATCGGCATCGCGCCGCCGGAGGCCAAGACCTTCGAGGCGGTGCGGCAGGCGGCCGAGATCGCGGTGCTGAGGCTGCCCGGCGTCAAGGCGGCCCTCGCGAGCCTCACCGCCGAGCGCGGGCCGGGTGCCGGCCCCGCCCCGCGCCCCGCCGCCCCGGGCGGCGGCCCCCAGGGTGGTCCGCGCCCCGGCCCGGCCCTGCCGGGCGTGCGCCACATCGTGGCGGTGGCCTCCGGCAAGGGCGGCGTCGGCAAGTCGACCACCGCCTGCAACCTCGCACTCGCCTTGCGGGCACAAGGCCTGAAGGTCGGCCTGCTCGACGCCGACATCTATGGCCCCTCGGTGCCCAAGCTCTTCGGCCTCGACCGCAAGCCGGAGACGATCAACACGCCGCAGGGCCAGCGCATCGTGCCGCTCAACGGCTACGGCCTCGCGGTGATGTCGATCGGCTTCCTGATCGCCGCCGACACGGCGATGATCTGGCGCGGCCCGATGGTGCAATCGGCCCTGACGCAGCTTCTGCGCGAGGTCGCCTGGGGCGAGCTCGACGTGCTGATCGTCGACATGCCCCCCGGCACCGGCGACGCGCAGCTGACGCTGGCGCAAGCCACGCCGCTCGCCGGCGCGGTGATCGTCTCGACGCCGCAGGATCTCGCCCTGATCGACGCACGGCGCGCCGTGACCATGTTCCGCCGGGTCGAGGTGCCGATCCTCGGCGTGGTCGAGAACATGGCGACCTTCGTCTGTCCGCATTGCGGCGGCACCTCGCACATCTTCGGCCATGGCGGCGCCCGCCACGAGGCCGAGACCCTCGGGGTGCCGTTCCTCGGCGAAGTGCCCCTGAACATGACGATCCGCGAATCCTCCGATTCCGGCCGCCCCGTCGTGGCGGTCGATCCCGACGGGCCGCAGGCCGCCGCCTACCGGGCGATCGCCGCCGCGCTCTGGGCCAATCTCAGCGGCGGCGCCGGCCCGCGCCCGGCGCCCCGGATCGTGATCGAGTGAGCGCGCCCCCGACCCTCGGGGTGATCCTGGCCGGCGGGCTCTCCCGCCGGATGGGCGGCGGCGACAAGCCGCTGCTCCGGCTCGGCGACAGGACCCTGCTCGAGCGGGTGGTCGAGCGCCTGGCGCCGCAATGCTCGGCCGGGCTGATCCTCAACGCCAACGGCGATCCGGCGCGGTTCCGCGCCTTCACGGGCTTCGTGGTGCCGGATTCCATCCCCGACGCGCCCGGGCCGCTGGCCGGGGTGCTCGCCGCCCTCGATTTCTGCGCGGCGCACCATCCGGACGTTCCTTACGTCGCGAGCGTCGCCGGCGACACGCCGTTCCTGCCGCACGATCTCGTCGCCCGCCTGCACGCGGCGCGGGTCCGCGATGGCGTCGAGATGGCGGTCGCGGCCTCAGGGGGGCAGCTGCATTTCGTGAACGGGGTGTGGGCGGTGGGCCTGCGGCACGACCTGAGGGCGGCCCTGGTGGAGCGGGGCCTGCGCCGGGTCGGGATGTGGATCGCCCGTCACAACGCGGCGGAGGCGGCGTGGGGGACGGAGCCGGTCGATCCGTTCCTGAACCTCAACACGCCGGATGACGTCTTCGCGGCGGAAAGGCTGCTGGCGGACGAGAAGCGTCCGCCGGTCCAGTAACGCTCAGGCTTCTCCCTCCCCCCTCTGCGGGGGGAGGGTTCGGGCGCAACGCTCGCCGGATCTCTTCTTTACGCCTCGACGCGCATCGACTTGATCGTGTCCGGATCGCGCACCGGCTCGCCGCGCTTGATCTGGTCGATCACCTCCATGCCCTCGACCACCTTGCCCCACACCGTGTACTGCCGGTCGAGGAACTTGGCGTCGCCGAAGCAGATGAAGAACTGCGAATTGGCCGAGTGCGGGAAGTTGGTGCGGGCCATCGAGCAGGTGCCGCGCACGTGGGGCTCGGCGTTGAACTCGGCCTTCAGGTCCGGCAGGTCGGAGCCGCCGGTGCCGGTGCCGGTCGGGTCGCCGGTCTGGGCCATGAAGCCGTCGATCACGCGGTGGAACGGCACGCCGTCGTAGAAGCCGCGCTCCGAGAGGGTCTTGATCCGTTCGACGTGGTTGGGGGCGAGGTCGGGGCGCAGCTCGATGACCACGCGGCCCTTGCTGGTCTCCATCACGAGTCGGTTGCTGTCGGTCATGGTCGGTCTCCTTGATTCGGACCAGGGTAGACGAAACGCAGGGCGATGGGACGCCCCGCGACGGCGCCGCCGAGCCCCGCCGTCAGCCGCGCCGGGGTGCAGCGGGCGAGCGACGCCAGGGTCTCGGTGACGAGGGCGTTGCGGCGCTCACCCGAAACGCGGGCGAAGGTGATCCGCGGGGTGCCCTGCAGGCTCCCGTCGCGCCGCAGCGCGAAGCGCGCGGTGATCGCGGCGGCCCCGAGATGCGCCGGCGGGCGCCAGCAGGCGGCGAGTTGAGGATAGAGCGCGACGAGGGTGTCGGCAGCCCCCCGCGGCGGGCTCGCCACCGGCACCCGCACGGTCGCCCGCAGGGTCGTCGGCAGCGAGAGCACCGAGGGGTTGTCATAGACGTCGAACTGCGCCGCGGCGGGCGAAGCCGAGACCGCCAGCGCGAGGCCGGCGCGGAACAGCCCGCCGCGCAAGGCCTTACTGGCCGTCCTGCGCCAGGCTCATCCGGACGATCTTGTCCGGGTTCTGCACGGTGCCGTTCTGGGCCGAGGAACCCTTCTTGATCTTGTCGACGACGTCCATGCCCGAGGTCACCTCGCCCACCACCGTGTACTGGTTGTTGAGGAACGAGGCGTCGCCGAAGCAGATGAAGAATTGGGAATTGGCCGAGTTCGGGTCCTGCGAGCGGGCCATGCCGACGGTGCCGCGCTTGAACGGGACCTTCGAGAACTCCGCCGGGATGTTCGGCAGGTCGGACTTGCCCATGCCGGTGCCGGTGGGATCGCCGGTCTGGGCCATGAAGCCGTCGATCACGCGGTGGAAGACGATGCCGTTGTAGAAGCCGCGCTTCGTCAGCGTCTTGATCTGCTGGACGTGCTTGGGCGCGAGGTCGGGGCGCAGCTGGATGGTGATGCGGCCGTCCTTGGTGTCGAGGTAGACGGTGTTCTGGTCGGGCGCGGCGCTCGCCGGAGCGGCGAAGCCGAACGCGGCGACGGACAGCGCCAGGGCTGCGAGCCAACGGATCATCGGATGTCTCCTGAATGGGAAGAACGCCCGCGTCAGGCGGACGGGGCGAAGCGGGCCGCGAGGCGGTCGGCCACCGCCGCGGGCACGAAGGGCCGCACGTCGCCGCCCATGGCGGCGATCTGGCGGACCAGGGTGGCGGTGATGGGCCGCACGCCGGTCGAGGCCGGCAGGAACACGGTCTGCACCTCCGGCGCCATGGCGCCGTTCATGCCGGCGAGCTGCATCTCGTAGTCGAGATCGGTGCCGTCGCGCAAACCGCGGATGAACAGGCTGGCGCCGTGCCGGCGCGCCGCCGCCACCGCGAGGTCGGCGAAGCTGACCACCTCAAGCTCCGTCCCGGTCTCGGCGGCGAGAGGCCCGCAGGTGTCCCGGATCAGCTCCGCCCGCTCCTCGGCGGTGAAGAGCGGCGTCTTGCCCGGATGCACGCCGATCGCCACGACGAGGCGGCCGACCAGGCGGCAGGCCTGGCGCACCACGTCGAGATGGCCGTTGGTCACCGGATCGAAGGAGCCGGCATAGAGCGCGGTGCGGTTCATCGTGGTCCCCCGTAGAGCATTTTTGGGATCAACGGAACCGCCTGTCATTTCGTCCGGCTCACTTGGTCACCGCCCCGACCAGCGGCCCGAGCGGCCGGCTCAGGTCCTGCCGGCCCAGCGACGGGGCGTAGAGGCTCGACACGCTGCCGTCGAGGAAGAGCGCGTTGGGGCAGCCGAGCGCGTCGCGGAACAGCCGGGCGAAGGCCCCGAAGCTCACCGGCGCCTCCGAGATCGCGAACACCGCCGTGTGCCCGTCCGGCCGCACGCCGACGCCGTTGCGGATTTTTTGCGATGGCCCGTCCTCGGAGATCTTGGGATGGATGCGGTTGTTGATCACCAGCATCGGGCCGGACTGGGTCGCGAACTCGGCCCGGGGATGCGCCTTCAGGTAGCGGCCGGTCTCGAGCACGCCGGCCCGGTCGCCCGCGACGTAGAACACCCCGTTCGGCTTCAGGTGGAAGTTGCCCGGGCCGTTCGCCGTGTTGGCGGCCTTCAGCTCGCGCCCGTCCTCGACGTAGAGGCCCACGGGGCTGAGGCCGGTATCGTACATGCCGGCATTCATCGCGAAGGCGAGGTTCGCCCCCTGCTGGCCGGCGAGCCGCGAGAGCGAGCCGTAGGGCAGGCCGTCGGGCCCGCGCCAAAAAAGCTTCACCCGGGCGCGCCGCAGGTCGACGGTGCAGACGGCGTAGGCCTGGCCCTCGTGGCTCTGCGGCCGGCAGGAGGCCGCAGAGGCGGGTGCGGCGGACGCAGGGGAAGCGGAGGGCGCCGCAGGGGCAGGGCCGGCCGCGAGCCAAGAGAGGCCCGCCCCGAGCAGCAACGCCCCGATCCGTCCCGCCATCCCCACCATGTGCCTCTCCGTTCTTCGCCCGTGTCCGTTCTTCGCCCATGCGATTTTTCGGGATACCGGTATAGTGCGATCGTGACGTTTTGCAGCACGAACCGAAGAGCGAGCTTCGGCGTTCTGACGGCCTGGGGGTTTTGCGCTTCTCTCGCGATCAGGAGAATCGGGTCATGAAAGGCATGTTGGCGGCGTCGGCGGCCCTCGCGGGCGCCCTGCTCGTTGTGCCGGCCACCGCCGAGGCGCGCGGCTTCGGCGGCGGCGGATTCCATGGTGGCGGCTTCCACGGAGGTGGATTCCGGGGCGGGTTCGGCGGCGGCGGATTCGGCCGGGGCTTCGGCGGCTACCGCGGCGTCGGCTTCGGTGGGTACCGGGGCGGCTTCGGTGGCTGGCGCGGGGGCTACGGCGGCTGGCGCGGAGGCTATGGCGGCTACGGCTACCGCCGCGGCTTCGGTTGGGGCGCGGCAGGCCTGGGACTCGGCGTCGGTCTCGGCCTGGCGGCGGCCACGGCCTATCCGTATTACGGCGGGTACGGCTATGGCGGCTACGCCCCGGTCGGCTATTACGGCGGCTACGATTACGGCTATGGCGGCGGCTGCTACGAGGTGCCCCGCGTGCGCTGGACGCCCTACGGCTATCGCCGCGTCCTCGTGACCCGCTGCTACTGAGCGGCGGACCGGCTCCGATCGGAAGAGGGCTGCCCGCGACGGGCGGCCCTTTTTCGTGGCAGATTCGTCGGTTCCAAAGGCCCGTCAGTTGCGCCGTCCCGCCGCCTCCTCCCGCCGCATCGGCATCGCGTCGATGGTGGCGAAGAGCCGCTCGGCCGGAATCGGCTCCTCGGCGGTGAGCTTCGCCCCACCGTCCTTGCCGACCAGCACCGCCCGGAAACCGGTCGCCGGCAGACCGAGGCGGCGGCGTAGCGCAGCGGCCTCCCTCCCCTCCCCGATCGCCCGCACCACCACGAGGTCGCGCTCGCGCATTCCCGGTGCGGCCGCCTCGGCGATGCGCGCTTGCGCGCCGCCGCGGGGATCGTCGGCGGCGGCCGCGATCACCAGCACCCGGGACTTCCAGCGGTAACGGTCGAGGTCGGACCCGGCGGACGCGGCCGGCAGGACCGCCGCGAGCAGGAGCGCGCCGGCGAGGAGCGAGGGGAGGAGCGGGGACGCAGGCATGCCGAACCCTTTCGCGGGGCGCCGGACGGGTCGGCGCGTCTCTCGAAGGTAAGGCTCTGACAATCTCCGGCCAGCGCGGCGTTGACGCGCGGGGCCGACCGTCCCAAGTGCGACGGATCGGGCACGAGCGTGGCCGAGAGGCCCGCGCCAGCCCGAGAGCCCCTGAAGGGAGGTCCCGCATGTCCGACGTGAACCGCCGCATCGTCCTGGCGTCCCGGCCGCACGGCGAGCCGACGCCGGCCCATTTCCGCCTCGAGCGCGGGACCGTGCCGGTGGCGCGCGAGGGTGAGGTGCTGCTGCGCAACCGCTACCTCTCCCTCGACCCCTACATGCGCGGCCGGATGAGCGCGGCGAAGTCCTACGCCAAGCCGGTCGAGATCAACGAGGTGATGGTCGGCGCCACGGTGGCGGAGGTGGTGGCCTCGCATCATCCCGGCTTCTCCGTCGGCGACACGGTCCTGGCCTATGGCGGCTGGCAGGACTTTTCGGTGTCGAACGGCCAGGGCCTGCGCAAGCTCGATCCCGCGTCGGCTCCCGTCACCACGGCGCTCGGCATCCTCGGCATGCCGGGCATGACCGCCTATACGGGCCTCCTCACCATCGGGGCGCCGAAAGCCGGCGAGACCGTGGTCGTGGCCGCCGCCACCGGCCCGGTGGGCTCGCTGGTCGGCCAGATCGCCAAGCTCAAGGGGGCCCGGACGGTCGGCATCGCCGGCGGGGCCGACAAGTGCCGCCATCTCACCGAAGAGCTCGGCTTCGACGCGGCGGTCGACCACCGCTCCGGCGACCTGCCCGGCGCGCTGGCGGCAGCCTGCCCGGACGGCATCGACGTCTATTTCGAGAATGTCGGCGGCGCGGTGTTCGATGCGGTGCTGCCGCTCCTCAACGACTTCGCCCGTATCCCGGTCTGCGGCCTCGTCGCCAACTACAACATGACCGAATTGCCCCCCGGGCCCGACCGGGTGCCGGCGGTGATGCGCGCGGTGCTCAGCAAGCGCCTGACCTTCCGCGGCTTCATCGTCTGGGACTTCGCCGACCAGGAGCAGGCCTTCCTCTCCGATGTCGGGCAGTGGCTGCGCGAGGGCCGCGTGCACTACCGCGAGGACGTCGTCGAGGGGCTGGAGAGCGCGCCCGAGGCGTTCATCGGCCTGCTCAAGGGCCGCAACTTCGGCAAGCTGGTGGTGAAGCTTTAGCGTTGCGCGAAGCTGTAGGGTTCACTCTTCCGGGGAGCGCCGCGCCAGCGCCCGCAGCGCCCCCCGGAAGCTGCGCACGTCCTGCTCGGTCATCGCCATGCGGTGAAACATGTCGCGCATGTTGCGGATCATCCCGTCGCGCTTCGCCGGCGGGTAGTAGCCGGCGGCATCGAGCTCGGCCTCCAGGCTCTCGAACAGCGCGATCACGGCCTCCCGCGGCGCCGGACCCGAGCGCATCCCTCCCGAGAAGGGCAGCACCGCCCGGCCCGCCGCCCGCCGCCACTCGTAGGCGACGAGGAGCACGCTCTGAGCGAGGTTGAGCGAGGCATGCTCCGGATCGACCGGGAAGGTGACGATGGCATCGGCGAGCGAGACCTCGTCGTTCGACAGCCCGACCCGCTCGCGCCCGAACAGGATGCCGACCCGCTCGCCCGCCGCGAGCCGCCCGGCCGCCTCGGCGAGCCCATCGTCGGGCCCGAAGACCCGCTTCATCTGCCCGCGCTCCCGCGCCGTGGTGGCGAGCACGTAGTGCAGGTCGGCCAAAGCCTCGGCAACCGAGGAAAAGATCGTCGCCCCGTCGAGGATGTGCGTGGCGTTCGAGGCGGTCTCGCGCACGCCCTTCATCGGCCAGCCGCCCTTCGGGTTGACGATGCGAAGCGCGTCGAGCCCGAAATTCCCCATCGCGCGGGCGGTCATGCCGATATTCTCGGCGAGCTGGGGCTCGACCAGGATGATGGCGGGACGATTCGGCGAAGGATCGGTCATGGGGCGTTGTCGGACGGGACGGATCGCCGGCACATAAGGCCTCGCACACGGATCGCGAAGGGGTCTCGCATCGGTCCGGGAACCCACCGGCCACGGTCGGCGTTCTCTCCACGGACCTCCTTGCAGCCCCGGTGCCCCCGCGCCGGGGCTTTTTTCGTCGCGGCGGGCGGACGCCATTCCGCTCCGACGCTTCCCCCTGTTTGTGCAGCGCGCTATGACCGCGCCACGGCCGGCCGCGCGCCTCGAGCGGGCATGAGGGCGGCCCCCGGGATCACGGAAGGCTGGATCAGACATGGCGAAGATCAAGGTGGCGAACCCCGTCGTCGAGCTCGACGGCGACGAGATGACCCGGATCATCTGGCAGTCCATCAAGGACAAGCTGATCCACCCCTACCTCGACGTGCCGCTCGAGTACTACGACCTCGGGGTCGAGCATCGCGACGCCACCAACGACAAGGTGACGATCGAGGCCGCCGAGGCGATCAAGAAGCACGGCGTCGGCGTGAAGTGCGCCACCATCACCCCGGACGAGGCCCGGGTGAAGGAGTTCAACCTCAAGGAGATGTGGAAGTCGCCGAACGGCACGATCCGCAACATCCTCGGCGGCGTGATCTTCCGCGAGCCGATCATCTGCCGCAACGTGCCGCGCCTGGTGCCAGGTTGGACCCAGCCGATCGTCGTCGGCCGCCACGCCTACGGCGACCAGTACCGCGCCACCGACTTCAAGGTGCCGGGCAAGGGCCGCCTCACCGTCAAGTTCGAGGGCGAGGACGGCACCGTCATCGAGCGCGAGGTGTTCAAGTTCCCGGGCGCCGGCGTCGCCCTGTCGATGTACAACCTCGACGAGTCGATCCGCGACTTCGCCCGCGCATCGATGAATTACGGCCTCGCCCGCAAGTTCCCGGTCTATCTCTCGACCAAGAACACCATCCTCAAGGCCTATGACGGCCGGTTCAAGGACATCTTCGAGGAGGTGTACGAGGCCGAGTTCAAGTCGCGGTTCCAGTCGGCCGGCATCACCTACGAGCACCGCCTGATCGACGACATGGTCGCCTCGGCCCTGAAGTGGTCCGGCGGCTACGTCTGGGCGTGCAAGAACTACGACGGCGACGTGCAGTCCGACACCGTGGCGCAGGGCTTCGGCTCGCTCGGCCTGATGACCTCGGTACTGCTCACCCCCGACGGCCAGACCGTCGAGGCCGAGGCCGCCCACGGCACGGTGACCCGCCACTACCGCGAGCACCAGAAGGGCAAGGAGACCTCGACCAACTCGATCGCGTCGATCTTCGCCTGGACCCGCGGCCTGTCGCACCGCGCCAAGCTCGACTCCAATGCCGATCTCGGGAAGTTCGCCGAGACCCTGGAGAAGGTCTGCGTCGACACCGTCGAGGCCGGGTTCATGACCAAGGACCTCGCGCTCCTGGTCGGCCCCGACCAGAAGTGGCTCTCGACCACCGGCTTCCTCGACAAGATCGACGAGAACCTGAAGGCCGCGATGGCCGTGTGATACCGCCGCACCTTCGAACGGACGCGTTCGAAGGTGCAAGGCAAGCCCGAATGGGCGCCGGCGCCGATGCGCCGGTCGCCTTCGCATCGACGCGTCGATGCGAAGGCGCGAAGGTATGAGACGCCGAAGGGCGGCCGGGAGCCCGGCCGCCCTTCGGGCCTCCTTCCCTGCGGCCAGGTCACGGCCGCGGGGAACCCGTCACGCTCCCCTGACCACCAGCGTCAGCGCCGCCTCGTAGCCCCCGCCCTCCGGGCGGATGTCCGCGACGCCGCGACCCTCGGGATCGTCCTGGCGCAGGAGGACGTCGCGGGCATTGCCGATCCGGCCGCGCCGGGATCGGCCCAGATAGGCGGGACCTCCGTACACCGCCTCGCTCACCGCGTCCGGGAAGTAGATCTGGCCCGTGAGTGCCGTCCGGCTGCCCAGGATCACCTTCACGTGCAGGTGGGGCGTGCGGCCCGGATACCAGCCCGGATAGATCGTCCGGAAGGCCACGCGGCCGGCCTCGTCGGCGACCTGCGTGCCGCGCAGGAAGGTGCGTCCAACGGTGGACGCGCCGCGATCACCCTGGTCGGGATAGCCCGAGTAGCGCCCTTGCGCGTCCGCATGCCAGAGATCGACGCGGGCCGCCGGCAGGGTAACGCAGTCGCGCAACGTCACGACCTGCAGCCTCACCCTGAGAGGCGTACCGTCCCGATCCTCCCGGATGTCCGATCGCAGCAGGCGGGGATCGAGGTAGAACGGCCCCTCCACCGCCTGCGGGGTCAGGAGGCAGGTCGCCTGCGCCGGGCGGGGCGCCAGAAGGCCGGCCGCGAGGGTGCCGAGCATCACGCGGCGCGTCGGGCGATTCGGCATGGCTCCCTCCTCACTCCCGTCGGCGCCGTGATGTCGCGCCTCACGTCACCCCGGTCGGCCCGTCGAGCACCGCCCGCACCCGCCGCGCCAGCTCCATCCGCCGGTACGGCTTGTTGATGATCTCGAACTCGCTGCCACCGGCATCGGTGCGCTCCAGCGAAGCCTCGGCGTAGCCGGTGGTGAGCAGCACCTTGAGGCGGGGCTGGCGGCGGCGCGCCTCGCGGGCAAGCATCACGCCGTTCATGCCGCCGGGCATGATCAGGTCGGAGAACAGCAGGTCGACCCGGTCGCCGCCGTCGAGGAGTTCGAGGGCCTGGCGACCGTCGGTGGCGAGCAGGGTGGTGTAGCCGAAATCGCGCAGGATCGCCCGGGCCAGCTCGGCGACGTCGCGGCGGTCGTCGACGACCAGGATCGTCTCGGTGCCGGCGCGCTGGTCGCCGCGATGGCCCGGGCCCGGAGCCGGGCGCTCGTCGCTGTCGCTCATCGGGAAGTAGAGCCGCACGGTGGTGCCGTGGCCGGCCCGCGACTCGATCACCACGGTGCCGCCGGACTGCTTGGCGAAGCCGTACACCATGGCGAGGCCGAGGCCCGTGCCGCGCCCCTCCTCCTTGGTGGTGAAGAACGGCTCCATCACCCGTGCCAGGATCTCCGGCGGCATCCCATTGCCGGTGTCGGTCACCGAGGCCGAGACGTAGCGCCCGGGCTTCGGCAGGCCGGAGGGCAGCTCGTCCGCGTCGAAGACGTGGTTCTCGGTCCGGAGCATCACCGTGCCGCCGTCCGGCATCGCGTCGCGGGCGTTGATCAGGATGTTGAGCAGCGCGACCTCGGTCTGGGTCGGGTCGAGGCGGGCGTTCCACAGACCCTCGGTCAGCTCCGCCTCGACAGTGATCCTCTCGCCGAGGGTGCGGCCGACGAGGTCGCGCATGCCCTCGATCAGGTTGTTGAGGTTCACCGCCCGCCCGTCGAGGCGCTGCTTGCGGGCGAAGGCCAGGAGCTGCTGGGTCAGGGTGGTGGCGCGCTCGGCGGCGTTGCGGATGTTGTCGACCGCCCGCGCCATCCGGCGCGGGTCGGTGGCCGGATCCTCGAGGCCCAATTGCAGGATGTCGACGTAGCCGACCACCACCTGGAGCAGGTTGTTGAAGTCGTGGGCGATGCCGCCGGTGAGCTGGCCCAGGGCCTCCATCTTCTGTGACTGGCGCAGGGCCTCCTCGGCGTCGCGCCGGCGCGACACGTCGAGCTGAGAGCCGAAGAAGTACACGAGCTCGCCCGCCGGATCGTAGACCGGCGAGATGAACAGCGCGTTCCAGAAGGTCGAGCCGTTCTTGCGGTAGTTCAGGATCTCGGTGGCGATCTCCTTGCGCTCCGCGATGGCGCGGCGCACATCCGACACCGTCTCGCTGTCAGTCTCGGGGCCTTGCAGGAAGCGGCAGTTGCGGCCGACCAGCTCCTCGGGCGCGTAGCCGGTCATCGCCCGGAAGGCCTGGTTGGCGAAGATGATCGGGTTGTCCGGCTGGCGCGGATCGGTGACGATCATCGGCATCCGCGTCATCTCGACGGCGGCGAAGAAGATGTCGCTGTGTTGGTCCGAGACATCGGTGGGCACGTCCGCCACGGTCGGCCGGGATCCGAGTTCGATCGGCGTTCGCTTCACACTCATCGTCGCTCCGGTGGCCCGCTGACCGTACCCCGCATCCGCATGGGATCCTACTCCCGGCGCCCCTGCACAACGGTCAATGCCACCAGCGGCAACCGCGACCGGGCGTCGCTTCGGGACTTGGATAAGCCAGGCGACGCAAGGTTGCAATCGTCGCCGCGGTGGATATTGGCGTGCGAGAGGCGATCCCGATCCGAAAAAAGATCGCCGCAACTGGATTTAAGCGCTTCTCCTAAAAGGCTGGACTTGCTCACGGCCGCTGCGACACCACAGCGACGGGATAATCCCGTCGGATTATGCTCTCACAAGCGCGAGAGATACAGATCTATGCGTTGTTCTCTGGGAGGCCGGGATCGTGCGCGGCCTCCCGATCGCATCCTCGCCTCTGCCGCGTCTTGCGGCGAAGCCGTCCGTACCGTCGCTCAGGCCGCCTTGCGCCGCGTCTCCCGGGCCTCGCCGGCGCCCGAGAGCGTCAGGGCGGCGTCGAGGGCGTCGCTGATCGTGGTGACCAGGATGTCGGCGGAGGTCGCCCGGCGCAGGCGGTCGCGGCCAGCCGGATCGCGCTCGCGCCAGATCGCCACCATCACCCGGACGCCCGGGATCGCCCGGCGGGCGAGGCGGGCGGCGAGCCGGATGTGGGAGGTGCTGATCGGCTCGATGTAGGACAGGCAGACCAGGGCAACGCCCTCGGTCTCCGGCCGCTCGCCCTTGTTCAGGGCGTCCTGGCTGGTGGTGCGGGCCGACAAGCCGTGATGCCCCAGCACCTGGGCCAGCATGCCGGCGGCAGCGGCGTCGAACGGCCCGCGGGCCGCCACCACCAGGACCGGGGCGGGCCCGCGCCAGGCCGGGCTTAAATCCTCCGGGCGACGCACGATGGCGGTCGAGGCCCGGTCCGGACCGAGAGCGGCCACCGCCGCCTCGATCTCGGCGCTGCGCACCGCCGACGCTCCCTTGCGGACCGGCAGCGTGCCGAGGGTCGTCACCACGCTCTCGATCGCCCGCCCGACCGCCTGCTGGCGGTCCGCCGCCAGCGCCCCGCTCGCGCGGTCGTTCTGGGCGAGCCGCAGGCCGCCGAGCGCGATCTCGTCGTAATAGGTGGCGAGCGCCCGCTCCTTCAGCACCTGTCGCGCCTTGTCGATCGCCTCGAGGGGGTCGCCCGCCAGCATGCGCTGGTAGAAGATCTCGGACGGGGCGAGCGCCGGCCGGTCGCCGAGCATCACGTCGAGGAAGGCGAGGCGCTCGACGTGGCGGCCGAGCACCACCAGGCAGACGGTGATCGGGGTAGCGAGCACCAGCCCGACCGGCCCCCACAGGAAGGTCCACAGAGTCGCGGCCAGGATCACCGCCACGGGCGACAGGCCGGTCGAGTGGCCGTAGAGCAGCGGCTCGACGACGTGCCCGGCGATCGGCTCGACGACGGCGAACAGCACGATCGTGGCGATCAGCATCGACCAGCCGGGATCGACCGCCGCCGCGAGCAGGAGCGGGAAGGCCATGCCGATGACCGCGCCGATATAGGGCACGAAGCGCAGGATCGCCGCGAGCACGCCCCACAGGATCGGGCTCGGCACGCCGATCAGCCACAGGCCCACCGCGATCACCACCCCGAAGGCGAGGTTGAGCCCGGCCTGGGCGAGGAAGAAGCGCGAGAGCCGCGCGACCGCGTCGTCCATCGCCGCCGTGGTGGCGCGCAGGTCGCCGGACCCGGCCAGGCGAATGGCGCGATTGCGCAGGTCCTCGCGCTGGGCGAGGAAGAACAGGGTGAAGAGCAGGATCAGCCCGACCGTGGCGAGCGGGTGCAGCACCGGCGCCACGACGCTGCCGAGGGTCGAGACCAGGCCGGCCTTCGGCTCGCGCACCTCGACCAGCATCGGCTTCTCGGCGTCGGACGACGCCCCGCCCTTCGCCTTCGCCTCCTGCGGCTGCAGGTCCTGGCTCAGGTCCTGCACCGCCTGGAACAGCCGCTCCAGGGTGGCGCCGCCGCCGGCCTGGGCGCGCAGGGCGCCGATCTTCTCCCGCATCGTCACGGTGTAGCGCGGCAAGTCCGAGGCGAGTTGAGACGCCTCGTTGGCGATCAGGAGGCCCAAGCCGCCGATGCCCGCGAAGGTCGCCAGCACGACGACCAGCACGGCGAGGGAGCGCGGCAGGCGCCGGCGCTGCAGACCCCGCACCGCCGGGGCGAGGACGAAGCTGAGGAGCACCGCCAGGGTGATCGGCATCAGCACGTCGCGCCCGAGCGACAGGATCGCGCCGATCGCCAGCACCAGCAGGCAGGTCGCCAGCGCCGTGAACACCGGCATCGCGTCGCGCAGGCGGCGCGCCGTCACGGGATCGTCGATCATCGGCCTCTCATTGGACTATTGCGCCTTCGCATCGACGCAGCGAAGGCGTTCAGCGCACCGGCTCCGGCACCTGTCGGGCTTGGCCAGCGACGCCGCACGGATCCGTCCGACGGCGCTGCGGCCTCACACGCCGGATCTCAAGACGCGGGCGGCGTGCCGAGGGCGGCGCCGATCTGGGTCAGGAGCTTCGAGAAGTCGACCGGCTTCGGGTGGTAGTCGTCGCAGCCGGCCTGGATCACCTTCTCGCGGTCGCCCGACATGGCGTGGGCGGTGAGCGCGATGATCGGGATCCGGGCGGTCTCGGCGTCGGACTTGAGCGCGCGCGCCGCCGACCAGCCGTCGAGAACCGGCAGGTTCATGTCGAGCAGGATGATGTCGGGCCGGCTGGTGCGGGCCTTCATCACGCCCTCCTCGCCGTCATGGGCGAGCACCACCTCGTAGCCCCGCCGCTTGAGCCGCCGGGAGAGGAAATCCCAGATTTCCTCATGGTCCTCGACGAGAAGGATCTTCGCCACCGCCCCCACTCCACGCTCGCGCGAGACAGGACGCGGCCGGTCCGGCCGCCTCCTGGCATCGCGCCTGTTCGACAGGCCCTCATACACGCCCGTCCCCGCTGACGCAGGGGACGGGTGAGGCATTTCGGGCCCAACTCAAAGTGGGCAGGCTCGCCCGGTTGTCACCCCTCGTGCGGCAACCCGAACGCCACGCACTCGGATTCCGCCCGCTCGAAGGCCTGGATCACGTGCTGGTAGGAGCGCCAGGTCTCGCTGGCATGGTCCACGTCGGTCGGGCGCAGCACGAACAACAGCATCGAGCGGCCGGTCACCGCGTAGGTATCGCCCACGGCGAACCGGGCGAGGTCCTGGGTATCGGGCAGGTTGGTGTCGAGCACCCGCATCCAGGCATCGCCGCCGACCACCTCCGGCAGGGTGAACTCCACCACGTCGTGATAGGCGTTGAACAGGAGCATCAGGGTCGCCTCGCCCCCGCGCCGGTGGATGCCGCTCGACTGCGCCCGGCCGTCGAGGACGACGGCGAGCGAGCGGGCGCCGCCATCGTTCCAGTTCTCCGGGGTCATCTCGGTCCCGGCGGGCGTGAGCCAGCTCACGTCCTTGACGCCGAGCTCGGCATCGTAGGCGCCGGTGAGGAAGCGCCCGCGGCTCAGCATCGGCAGGGACTTGCGCAGGATCAGCAGGCGCTGGGTGAACTCGGCGAGATCCCGCTCGTCCTCACCGATCGCCTCCCAGTCGATCCACGAGATCTCGTTGTCCTGGCAATAGGCGTTGTTGTTGCCCTTCTGGGTTCGGGCGAACTCGTCGCCGGCGAGCAGCATCGGGGTGCCACGCGACAGGAGGAGCGTCGCCAGCAGGTTGCGCATCTGGCGCAGGCGCACGGCGCGGATCTCGGGATCGTCGGTCGGCCCCTCGACCCCGTAATTGTAGGACAGATTGTGAGAGTGCCCGTCCCGGTTGTCCTCGCCGTTCGCCGCATTGTGCTTCTCGTTGTACGAGACCGTATCGGCGAGGGTGAAGCCGTCATGGGCGGTGATGAAGTTCACCGAGGCCCAGGGACGCCGGCCGCGCTTGTTGAACTTGTCGGCCGAGCCGGTGAGGCGGGAGGCGAGCGCCGGGAGCAGGCCCTCGTCGCCTTTCCAGTAGCCGCGGACCTCGTCGCGGAACCGGTCGTTCCACTCGGCCCAGCCGGGCGGGAAGCCGCCGACCTGGTAGCCGCCCGGGCCGCAATCCCACGGCTCGGCGATCAGCTTGACCGAGGAGAGCACCGGGTCCTGGCGGCAGGAATCGAGGAAGCCGCCGCCCTCGTCGAAGCCGTAGGGCTCGCGGCCGAGGATCGTCGCGAGGTCGAAGCGGAACCCGTCGACCCGCATCTCGGTCGCCCAGTAGCGGAGAGAATCCGTCACCATCTGCAGCACCCGCGGGTGCGAGAGGTTGACGGTGTTCCCCGTGCCGGTGTCGTTGATGTAGTAGCGCTTCTGGTCCGGCAGCAGCCGGTAGTACGAGGCGTTGTCGATCCCCTTGAACGACAGGGTCGGACCCTTCTCGTTGCCCTCGGCGGTGTGGTTGTAGACCACGTCGAGGATCACCTCGAGGCCGGCCCCGTGCATCCGGGCCACCATCTCCTTGAACTCGGAGAAGGCGAAGTCCGGCACGGCGGCGTAGCGGCGGGCGGGGGCGAAGAACGAGAGGGTGTTGTACCCCCAGTAATTCACCAGGTCCTTCTCGAGCAGATAGCTGTCGTTGACGAAGGAGTGGATCGGCAGCAGTTCGACCGAGGTGACGCCGAGGCTGCGGATATAGGCCAGCACCTCAGGGGTGCCGAGGCCCGCATAGGTGCCGCGCAGGCGCTCCGGCACCGCCGGGTGCAGCTTGGTGAAGCCCTTGACGTGGGTCTCGTAGAAGACCGTCTTGTCCCACGGCACGTTCGGCTTCTGGTCGCGCCCCCAGGTGAAGGCGGGGTCGATCACCCGGCACTTGCGGGTGAAGGGCGCGCTGTCGCGGGTGTCGAAGGTGGTGTCGTCGCCGCTCTCCATCACGTAGCCGAAGAGCGCGGGGTTCCAGGTGACGGAACCGACCAGCGCCTTGGCGTAGGGATCGAGCAGCAGCTTGTTCGGGTTGAAGCGGTGGCCGGCCTCCGGCTCGTAGGGGCCGTGGACGCGGTAGGCATAGATCGTGCCGGGACGGGCGTCCGGCAGGTAGCCGTGCCAGACCTCGTCGGTGTATTCGGGCAGCTCGATCCGCTCGATCTCGGTCTCGCCGGTATCGTCGAACAGGCACAGCTCGACCTTGGTGGCGTGCGCGGAGAACAGCGCGAAGTTGACGCCGAGGCCGTCCCAGGTGGCGCCCAGGGGGAAGGGCTGGCCCTCGCTGATGCGCGAGTGCCGGGCCGCGGGCTGGGCCGCCGGGGTTTCCGGGGCGGGCTTGGACGTGAGTTCCATGTTCATGGGGGCGTTCGACGATCCCGGAGGCGAGAAGCCTGACTGTGGGCTGAACGCGCCGCCCCTCGCCCAAGCTCCCGTTCCATCGCCAAAATTTCCTGGGTGCCGTCCGGGAACTTTCCAGCGCCGGGACGGACCTCCGGCCGCGCTCGCGGGTTCCTGAGGATAGCGGGCGCATCCCGCGGCGGGGACCGGCATGAGTGTGACGATCGCGGACGTGATGAGCAGGGACGTGGAGTTCATCCCCGGCGACGCCCCGGTGCAGGAAGCCGCGGTGCTCATGGGCGAGCTCGATGTCGGCGCCCTGCCGGTCGGCACGGCGGACGCCCTCGACGGCGTGATCACCGACCGGGACATCCTCTACCGGGTCGTCGCCCAGGGGCTCGACCCGCGCCACGTCCGGGTGAGCGAGGCGATGTCGCGCCCGGTCGTGTCCTGCGCGGAGACCGACCCGGTGCGCACCGCCCTCGACCTGATGGCCGCCCACCATGTCCGGCGCCTGCCGGTGCGGGATGCGGGCGGGCGCGTCACCGGCTGGGTCACCCTGGCGGACCTGTCGCGGGCGCTGCTGCTCGGCGGCGACGCGCTCCAGACCTCGCTCAAGCGCCTGACCGAGGAGGCGTGAGCTAGATGCCGGCCGCGGCGGCGGCGTTGGCCGCCTCGTTGGCGCGCTCCGCCTCCAGGATGGTCTGGCGGGCGAGGTAGCGGGTCACGAGCGCCTCGACGTCGCGGATCGTCTCCTCGACGAGGTGTTCCTGGAGCCGGGCGCGGGGATCGTCGGCCTGCAGGTTCTCGCGCTCCTGGAGCCGGCGCATGGCCTGCTTGACCACCTGGTAGACCGCCTCGCGCTCCTCGCGGCTCATCGCCGGGGAGACGGCCCGGGCGACCAGGTCCGTGAAATCGGACATCGGGGTGCTGCTCGTCCTTGACGGTTGCGGGCGCTCCTTGCGGCGCCCCGACCCGCTTCATCGCACGACCGGCGCCGGGACCGAAGGCCCGGGCGAGGTCTTATACCTTCGCGCCTACGCATCGACGTGTCGATTCGAAGGCGACCGGCGCATCAGCGCCGGCGCCCGTTCGGGCTTGCCTGGCACCGTCGAACGCGTCCGTTCGAAGGTGCGGCGGTATTACATGTTGTGGTCCTTGACGCCGGCGATGAGCAGGCTGCTGCAGCCCCAGACCACCAGGAAGGCGAAGAAGGCGACGAACAGGGAGTGCCCGCGCATCGGCACGGTGGAGAGTTCGGGCCGGCTCGGCGGCACGAAGACCGCGAGGTAGACGTGCTGGCGGTTCGCCGCCACCCGGGCGCGGTCGAGCATCGTGGTGGCGGAATCGTTCAGCTTCTCGGCGATGGTGCGCTCGACCATCAGCCCCTCGTATTCCAGGATCGCGTCCGAGACGTGCCGTCCGCCGACCGCCATCCCGTCGCTGGTCAGCGAATCCTCGAGCTGCTTGATCTGCTGGTTGGTGGCGTTGAGGCTTGCCACGATGGTCTGGATCGAGCGCGACTTCTCGTCGAGGCCTGAGCCGCGCAGCACCTGCAGGTCGTTCTCCGCCTTGATCTTGTCCTTGCGCAAGGAGAGCAGGGTGGTCATCGTGGCCTCGGCGGACTTCGCCGGATCGATGATGCCCCAGCGGTTGCGGAACTCGCGCAGGGCGAGGTGGGCCTTGCGCATCCGCTCCTCGCTCGCCGCCAAGTCGTCCTTGCTGTGCTTGAGCATGTCCTGCTGCGCGCGGGACGAGATCGCGTTGATCAGCGCCTCGGCGCGGGCCATGACGTGGCGGCTGATCGCCAGGGCGTCGTCGGGCGTGAAGGCCTGCACCGTCAGGGTGATCACGCCCGAGACGAGATCGATGTGGACCTGGACGTGCTTGCGCCAGTACTTCAGCAACTGCTCGATCGGCTTGTCGCCGGAGTAGCGCGCCCAGAAATCGGCCTCGTCGCGGGTGAACATCCGGACGACGTCGAGCTCCTTCTGGGCGCTCTCCAGCATCGGCTGGCTCTGGATGTATTCCTGGACGATGTAGCTGTCCTGGCTGTTGTTCTTCTGGATCAGCGAGGAGAACTCGCCGAGCGCGACGTTGCCCATCGGCTCGACCTCGCCGCGGACGGCGAAGCGGGCCTCGACCACGTACTGGTCGGCGGCGAAGACGAACAGGTAGATCCCGACCACCGCCGTCGGCAGCAGCACGAAGAGGCCGATGTTGCGCAGCAGCCGTCCCAGGACCCGGTTCTGGGTGCCGGCGGCGGGCAGGAGCGGCACGCGGGTCCAGCGCAGCGGGTTGAGCAACGCTGGCAGCCGGCCCCGGGGGCCCTCGGGGGAGATCGGCTCGACCGTCTCGGCGTTGCGGCGCAGGTCGGGCACGGTGCGCCGCGCGAACGCGATCATGCTGCCGAGCCTGTCGCGCCGTTTGACCTCGTCCGCGTCCATTCTGCCTGATTCCCCGTGCGGCGTCGGCCGCCTTCGTGACCCCGATGGCCAGGGTTATCGGATGCTGCGGTTTTCGGCCTTTTTAATGGCGCCTCACCGCGCCCCGAGGGCGGCGGCGAGGCGCGTCCAGGCCGCCTCGTCGGGGGGCAGGCCGAAGCGCAGCCGCGCCGGCGCGGCCTCGAACCGGCGCACGAAGATCCCGGCGCGGCCGAGATGCCCGAACAGGCCCTGCGCATCGGAGAAGTCGGCGGTGCGAAACAGCGTCGTGCCGCCGACGATCCGGCCGCCGGCGGCCGCGAGCAGCGCATCGAGCCGGGCCGCGTCGCGGCTCCGCGCCGCGGCGGCCTCTCGCCGCCAGGCTTCGTCCGCCAGGGCGCGGCGGCCGATCACGATCGCCGGCCCCGACACTGCCCAGGGCCCGATCCCGCGGCGCAAGGCGCTGATCAAGGGCTCCGCCGCCACCGCGAAGCCGAGGCGCAGCCCGGCGAGGCCGTAGGTCTTGCCGAAGGAGCGCAGCACCAGGCAGCCGGGCGGGGGCGCCCCGCACAGGCTCGCGACGGGTTCGAGATCCGCGAAGGCCTCGTCGACCACGAGCCAGCCGCCGCCCGCCGCCAGCCCGGCCGCCGCCGACGCGAGGTCGCAGGCCGGCGCGACCCGCCCGTCCGGGTTGTTCGGGTTGACGACCACCACGACGTCGGCCTCCGTGGTGAGGTCCGCCACCGCCGCGACGGCGTGCCCGGCCCGGGCCCAGGACGCGGCATGCTCGGCATAGGTGGGACCGACCACCGCGACGCGGCCGGGGGGCCGCAGCCGTGGGATCAGGTCGATCAGCGCCTGCGTGCCGGGAGCCGCGACGACGTGGTCCGGCCTCGCGCCGTAGGCCTGCGCCGCCGCGGCCTCGAGGGCCGCGAGATCGGCGCGCGCCGGGAGCCGCGTGAAGGCGCTGGCCTCGAGGGCCGGCCACGGATAGGGGATCGGATTGATCCCCGTCGACAGGTCGATCCAGGGCTCGGGGGCCTGCGGGAAGAGCCGGCGGGCCTCGCCGAGGTCGCCCCCGTGCCGGATCGCCCCTTCCTCGCCATCGCTCGTCATGACCGCCCTGCTGCACCCGCCCGACAGCCTCCTGGTGCTCGTCCTCGCTCTCGCGGTCGAGGCCGGCCTCGGCTATCCGGACCGCCTCTACAGGCTGGCCGGCCATCCTGTCACCTGGATCGGCGGCCTGATCGCCGCCCTCGACCGCGGCCTCAACCGCGAGGCGGATCCGCCCGGATACCGGCGCGCCGCCGGGGTGCTGGCCGTCCTCATCGTCCTCGCGGCGACCGGCCTCGCCGCGCTCGCCCTCGCGCTCGCCTGCGGGGCGCTCGGGCTCCTTCCCGGCGTGGTTCTCTGCGCTCTGCTCGCCGCGAGCCTGCCGGCGCAAAACAGCCTCCACGACCACGTCGCCCGGGTGGCCCGGGATCTCGACCGCGACGGCCTTGCCGGTGGGCGGCGGGCGGTGGCGATGATCGTCGGGCGCAACCCCGAGACCCTCGACGAGGCCGCGCTCTGCCGCGCCGCCATCGAGAGCCTGGCCGAGAACTTCTCCGACGGCGTCGTGGCGCCGGCCTTCTGGCTCGGGGCCGGCGGCCTGCCCGGGGGCGCCCTCTACAAGGCGGTCAACACCGCCGACAGCATGATCGGCCACCGCACGCCGCGCCACGAGGCCTTCGGCTGGGCCGCCGCCCGCCTCGACGACCTCGTCAACCTGCCGGCCTCGCGCCTCACGGCCGGGCTCATCGTCGCCGCCGCCGCCCTGACACCGGGGGCCAGCGCCCGGGCCGCGCTCGCGGCGGTCCGGCGCGATGCCGGCCGCCACCGCTCGCCCAATGCCGGCTGGCCCGAGGCCGCGATGGCCGGCGCGCTGGGTCTCCGCCTCGCCGGCCCGCGGGTCTACGGCTCCACGCGGGTCGAGGATGCCTGGATGGGATCGGGGAGGCCCGAGGCCACGGCCGACGATATCCGTCGCGCGCTCGGGCTGTATCGGCGGGCGTGCGGGTTGCTGTGGGGGCTGGCGGCGGGGCTGGCCTGTCTCGCGCTGGCGGTGTGAGCCTTCACCGGTCCGGCTCGATGGAACCCTCGGCCTCGCCCGGCGTCGGCAGGTCTCGGCGGCCCGGTCGCGCAAAGGGGCGCGGGATCGCACCGAGGGCCGGATCGTCGAAGGACAGGTGGCGGGGCACGAGGGACGACCAGTCAGCCTTCCGCTTGCGGTAGAGATATTGATGCCCGCGCACCGTCTTCCAGGCCATCGACCCGGCGAAGCGCTGGGCGAGCTCGATCCGTGCCGCCCGATACGCCGCGAAGACCTGCTCGGCATCGACGAACTGGCGGACCTGCTCGTGAGTCCGGTCGGTGAGATCGGCCATCGCGTTTCGGGTCGGGCTGCCTGCCGCCCGATCCTACGCCGTCTCGCTCCATGTATACCCTCGCGCCGTCGCATCAGCGCCGGCGCCCGTTCGGGCTTGCCTGGCACCGTCGAACGCGTCCGTTCGAAGGTGCGGCGGTATGAGACCATTGAAAAGGCAGGCGTTATCCCTTTCACGGCCGAAACCGGCCGCGAAAGGGACAATCTCGCCGTCAGCGCCGGGCCGGGGTGAGGCCCCCGACCTCGGCCGTGCCGTGGCGCTTCAGGATGCCCTGGACCACGAACACCATCACCGCCCCGACGACGAGGCAGGCGGCGAGGAAGAGCATCGGCACGAGCTTGCTGCCGCTGACGTCGCCGATCCACGGCACGACGTTCTGGGCGATGAAGCCGCCGAGATTGCCGACCGAGTTGATCATCGCGATGCCTGCCGCCGCGGTGGCGCCGCGCAGGAAGGTCGGGGGCAGCGACCAGAAGACCGGCTGGCCCGAGAAGATGCCGGCCGCCGCCACGCAGAGGCAGGCGAACTTCACCGCGTCGCCGGGCAGCACCACGCTGAGGATGAGGCCCAGCGCACCGACGAGGGCCGGGCCGGCGATGTGCCAGGTAGTCTCGCCGGTGCGGGCGGCGTGCCGGGGCACCCACCACAGGGCGAGGGCGACGCAGATCCACGGGATGATGTTGATGAAGCCGTTCACGGTGTTCGAGACGCCGAAGCCCTTCACCACCGTGGGCAGCCAGTAGCTCAGGCCGTAGGCCGCGAGCGGGAAGGCGACGTAGAGGAGCGCGAGCAGCACCACGCGCTTGTCGGCGAGCACCCGGAACGGGTTGTGGTGGTCGGTGTGCGGGGTGCTCTCCGCCTCGCGCGCCAGGGTGTCGGCGAGCCATTTCTTCTGGTCGGCCCCGAGCCAGGGCGCCTTCTCGGGCCGGTCGGGCAGGATGACGAACACCACGGCGGCGAGGAGCACCGCCGGCACGCCCGTGGCGATGAACACCCACTGCCAGCCGCGGTAGCCCAGCAGGCCGTCGAGGTCGAGGAGCGCGCCGCCGATCGCCGCGCCGACGGCGTTGGCCACCGCGCTCGCGATCATGAACCAGCCGACCATCCGGCCGCGGAAGACCTGCGGGAACCACAGGGTGAGCGCGTAGAGAACGCCGGGGAAGAACCCCGCCTCTGCCGCGCCGAGGAGAAAGCGCAGGATGTAGAACATCACCGGCCCGGTGGAGAAGCCGAGCAGGATCGTGATGACCCCCCATGTCGCCATGATCCGGGTGAACCATACCCGGGCGCCGACCCGCTCCAGGATCACGTTCGAGGGCACCTCGAACAGGAAGTAGGCGAGGAAGAACAGCGAGGCGCCGAAGCCGTAGGCCGCCTCGCTGAGGCCGAGGTCGCCCACCATCTGGAGCTTGGCGTAGGAGACGTTCTGCCGGTCGATGTAGGCGATCAGGTACATCAGGCCGAGGAGCGGCATCAGCCGCCACGTGATCGTCGAGATGGTGCCGACGCCAATGGCGTCGGTGCGGGCGCCGAGGGCGTCCTGCCGCTGGTCTGGCCTTTGCTGATCTGCCATGGGGCCTCCTCCCGGCCGCGCTCGAGGGTCACGTCTTGGCGGCGCTCCTTAATCCGTCGCCGGGCGGGACGATAGTGGATCGGCATCACATCCTCCTGGCGTTAGCTCTTGATCGCCGGCAGATGGACCTTCAGCGCCTCCCAGCCGTCGCGCAGGCCGAGATGGCGCAAGCCCTCGAACGGCCGGATCTCCGGCCGTTCGCCGCGGGGATGCACCACCACGGTGGCGGTGCGCCCGACGGTGAGGCGGTCGCGGTCGACGGTGGGATCCAGGGCGATCCGCACCGGGACGCGCTGGGCGAGGCGCACCCAGGCGAAGGTCGGGTTGACGTTGGCGAGCAGCGAGGAGCCGGCGCTGCGTTCCCGGTCCTCGATGCCGGCGGCGACGCTCTCGACCCTGCCGGTGACGTCGCGGTCCTCGCCCATCAGCCGCACGCTGACCGGGTCGCCCGGATGGATGCGATCGAGCTTCGTCTCCTCGAAATAGCCCTGGACGTGCAGCGTGTCGCTGTCGACGAGCGCCATCACGGCCTTGCCGACCCCCACATAGGCGCCGGGGCGCAATTCGAGGTTGCTGATGCGGCCGTTGACCGAGGCGCGAACCTCGGAGCGGTCGAGGTTGAGCCTGGCGAGATCGCGGTCGGCCACGGCCTGGTCGTAGGCGGCCCGGGCGCTCTGCTCGGCGGCGAGGGTCGCCTCCAGCTTCTGCTGCGACACGACGTTGTCGCTGAGCTGGCGGTAGCGGGTGAGATCGGCCTCGGCCTGGACCAGAGTCGCCTTGCGGCCGGCCACCACGGCGTCCGCTTGGCGCAACGCCAGGGCGAAGCGGTCCGGATCGATGCGGAACAGCACGTCGCCGCGCTTGACCCGCTGGTTGTCCTGCACCTCGACGTCGCGCACCAGCCCCGAGACGTCGGGGGCGACGCCGACGACCTCCGCCCGCACCCGACCGTCGCGGGTCCAGGGGGCCTCGAGATAATAGTCCCAGAGCGCCGCCCCGACCACGACGGCGAGGGCCAGCATGGCGGCGGTGACGGCGAAGCGGCCGAGGAAGGCGAGCGCGCGGGTCATGGTCTCGAATCTTCAGGTCAGGCGGCTGGCGAGCGACACGACGCCGCCGAGGCACACGAGGTAGAGGCAGAGGTCGAAGAGCGGCCGGTGCCAGACCAGCCGGTAGAGCCCGAGCGCGCCGATCAGCCGGCGCAACACGAGGTTGATCAGGAAGGCGAGCAGCGCCCAGACCAGCAGGGCCGGCACGAAGACGCCGTAGAGGTCGATATCGGCCATCAGGCGGCCTCCCTCGCGAGCGGGGCGGCGCCGGGGGGCGGCGCCGCGGGACAGAGGGCGCGGCGCAAGCCCACGAGGCCGAGGAGCGCGTCGCGCCGGCCGGAGCGTTCGGTTTCCGCCTCGATCCGCGCGAGCGCCGCGTCGATGCGGTGGAGCAGTGCCTCGGAGGCCGGGCCGCGCGGCCCCTCGTAGTGGCTCGCCACCGCGTCGAGGGCGGCATCGAGGGACGCGACCGCGTCGGGCGACAGGCCGTGGCGGGCGCGCCGCAGCGAGACGAGATTCATGCCGACCCGCAGGGCCGCCAGGGTGTCGATCCGGCTGAGATCGCTGTCGGGGCCGGCAGCGGCGAGGCGCGGCACCAGGAGGCCGAGGCGGTCGAGCATCAGGTGGGCGAAGGCGGCCCGGTCGCCGCGCCCGCGCCGGCGCGCCGCCCGGGCGAGGTCGACGCGGCTCGCCGCGACCAGCCGGCGGGCGCCGTGCTCGGCGCCGACGGAGCGCACCAGCCGGGTCACCATGGCGGCGATCCAGATGCCGCCGACCAGGGCGAGGCTCGAATTGACGTAGGCCCCGAATTCCGAGGTGTAGCGGTCCTGGATCGCCAGGAGGGCGTTGCCGTTGACGCCGAGCGCCAGGCCCACCGGCAAGGTCTTGGGATAGGTCATCAGCAGGCCGCACAGGATCAGGGCCGGTGCCAACACCAGGGCGAGGCTGACGAAATCGTGCACCAGCGGCATCACGCCGAACAGCAGCACGCCGATCGCCCCCGCGGCGATCCCGGTCCAGGTGGCGAAGCTCAGGATCGCCGGGACCGGGTCGTCCTGGGTCGCGAACAGGCAGGTGAGCACCGCGCCCATCATCGCGGCGGTGGCGCCGTCGGGCCAGGCGGTGGCGATCCACACCACGACGCAGGCGATGATCCCCAGGAACGCACCGATGGCGGAGCGCAGGGCCATGCCGTGGTCGCGGTGGCGCGGTGCCCGGCCGCCGAACTCGCTCGCGAAGGCCAGCGGCTCGCGTAACGAGCCGTCGCCGCGACCGATGCCGTCCTGCAGCACCCGGCAGTCCCGGCCGATCGCCACCAGTTCGCGCAGGCGGTCGATCAGGCTCGCCTGCACCAGCGCCGACCAGGAGGCGCGGGACGACAGGGGGCGGTCGGCGGCCTCGATGCGGGCCATGAGCGCGTCGGCTTCCAGGCTCGGGGCGCCGGCCGCCGACCACGCTTCGACATCGGCAAGCAGCCGGCGCAGCTCCGGCGTGAGGCCCGAGAGACCCGAGAGTGCCGCGATCCGGTCGGCGAGGGAGGAGAGGACCGGCAGCAGCATCAGCATCCGGCCGCGCAGGAGCTGCACCAGGGGCACCGCCCGGCTCTGGGCCGAGGTGTCGTAGGCGAGATGGGTCGAGAGCGCGTCGATCTCCGCCGCCTCCGCCGCGAGGCGCAGGCGCCGCGCCCGGACTGCTGGTTCCTCGCCGACTCCGGAGAGCACGTCGCCGGTCCAGCGCCCGGCCTCGGTGAGCCAGGCGCCAACCCGGGACGCGAGGACCGGGCCGACCGGCTCGGGGAGGACGAGGCTCGCCACCAGGGAAGCGCAGAGGATGCCGAGGGTGATCTCCTCCGCCCGCGACACCGCGGTGTCGAAGATGGTCTCTGGGCTCGTCACCGCCGGGAAGCCGATCAGCGCCGCAGTGTAGCCGGCGAGCATGAACAGGTAGGACCGCGGCGAGCGGTCGAGGAGCGAGAGATAGAGGCAGGCGGCAGTCCAGAGCGCTAGGGCCAGCGTCAGCACCTCCGGGGCATTGACGAGCGGCGGCACCAGGACGACCGCGGCCGTGACGCCGATCAGCGTGCCGACCACCCGGTACAGGGCCTTCGAGCGGGTGGCACCGGAGAGCGGCTGCATGGTGATGTAGACGGTCGCCATCGCCCAGTACGGCCGCGGCAGGTCGACCCACAGGGCGATCCCGAGGGCGAGGAGCGCGGCCCCGCTGACCTTGACGGCGAACAGCCATTGGCGCCAGCCGGGCAGCATCACGGGCGTCCTCCCGTGGCCGGACGCGGTATCGGTGCATCCGCGTGAGACCCGCAAGCCATGCTGGCGCCACGCGGGCCCTCGGCCTGGAGCGCGCGCAGCACTTTTAGGGCCGCCCGCAGGTCGTCGTCGCCGACATGGGTGAAGACCGCCTCGCGTAAGCCGTCGAACCGCGCCTCGATGGCGGCGGCGCGGGCCCGGCCCTGCTCCGTCAGGTGCAGGACCTTGGCGCGGCGGTCGGTCGGGTCCTCCCGGCGGGTGACGAGGCCGGCCTCGCAGAGCTGGTCGAGGAGGCGCACCAGGCTCGGCCCCTCGACGCCCAGCGCGTCGGCGAGGGTCGTCTGGCGCAGGTCGCCGCCGAGGCGCCCGATCAGCAGCAGCGGCAACGCCGTCGCCTCGGTCAGGCCATAGGCGGTCACGACCTCGTCGGCGGCCCGGCGCCAGACGCGCCCGGCCTGGAGCAGGGTCAGGGTGAGGGATTGCAGCAGGTCGCGTCGCATCGCCGTCGGTCGAACCGATCATTGATCGGCCTCATAGATAGGATGCTAACGATTGACGCTGAAGCGCGGCCGGCGCGGGTCGGCCATGCACGCGGACGCGGTGTCTTAGGGCTTGGCGGCGGCGTCGCGATCGGGAGTCCAGTCGAGCTCGACCACGGTCTCGCCGTCCTGGCGGTTGTAGCGCAGGGCGGTGAGCCGCATCGCCCGCAAGGAAGCGGCATCGTCGGCCCGGGGGCACTGGACGGGGTGGTGGGGGCGCTTGGTCCGGTCGAGCATGCGCCCGAAGGCGGCGTCGAGGGCGGGCATCGCCGCGACAGTCGAGAACGGGGCCGACAGGTAGACCGTACGATCCGGCCCGCGGGCGAGGCAGTAGCGCCAGTCGGCGACGGCCGGGGTGGCAACCAACGTGACGCCGATCACGGCGCCCGGTAACAGGGCTCTCATCGAATCGGGGGATCTCGGAACGGGTCTCGGGCCGCCCCGATGCGCGGCGCTTGCGGCGTCAGCAAGGCGCGACGGTCACGCCCTCGCGGGGCTGCACCCGGACGGGGTTCTCGACCTCCTCGGCATCGAGGCACAGGCTCCAGACCCGGGCGCCGTCCTCGGCGACGAGCCAGACCTCCCCGGTCCGGTCGCAAAAGACCTCGTCGGCCCGTCCGAGCACGCGGGCGGCGGCGTGGCGCACCGTCGGCGCCTCGATCGGTAGGTCGTGAAGCGGGACGGTCTCGCTTCGATCGCGGGAGGTGGAGAGCAGGCGATAGACGGGCATGACGGGCGAATTCCGAAAGACGATGGGGGTCTGGTGATCCCGGATGTCTGGCGTGATCGGCGGCTGCCTTGTTCGAACCGTTCCTCTCACCCCCGGTCCCGGCTGCATCGGGACGGGAGTGTCGAGTCTTGTCCGCGGCGGGTTGACGCCGTCGCGGGCTCGTTGCTGCGATCGCCCATCGGCGACGCTGGGTCAACGCTTCTAGCGTCATCCATGGACTGTTCAAGAGTTAACTCAGGATGAGCCGCGACCTCGGGCCTGCGGAGGCGGGCGACGGGGAGTGGGCCGTTGACATCGCGCAGGGGGTCGATAGGCGATGGTGACTTGATTTCGCGGGGACCGTCCGGAGACGGGGTCGGAAAAGAGGGGCGGAGGGTAACCCTCTCCCGCACCTTGCAGTGATCCCGGGCAAGCCCGGGATCGCCGGGAGAGGGGATCCCGCGTCATGACTTGCCCGGGACGAATTTCCGGACGGGCCTTCCGGCACGACGGGGAGAGGAACGAACACGATGGCAACGAGGGTCGCCTGCATCGGCGAGTGCATGATGGAGCTGTCGGAGCGGCCCGACGGCAGCCTGCTGCGCGGCTACGGCGGCGATACGCTGAACACCGCCCTCTACCTCGCCCGGCTCGGCGTTGCGGTCGATTACGTGACGGCGCTCGGCGACGATCCGTGGAGCGAGGAGATGCTGGCGGCCTGGGCCGCCGAAGGGGTCGGCACCGGCCAGGTGCGGCGCCTGCCCGGGCGGATGCCGGGGCTCTACATCATCCGCACCGACGGATCCGGCGAGCGCAGCTTCCATTACTGGCGCGACAGCGCCGCCGCCCGCGACCTCTTTTCCGGCCCCGGCGCCGCCGAGACGCAAGGAGCCCTGGCGGGGTACGACCTCGTCTACGCCTCCGGCATCAGCCTGTCGCTCTACGGCGAGGCCGGCCGGGCGGCGCTCGCCGAGACCTGCCGGGCCGTGCAGGCGAAGGGCGGACGGGTCGCCTTCGACACCAACTATCGGCCCCGCGGCTGGCCCGACAAGGCCAAGGCCCAGGCCGCCTTCCGCGACGCGATGGCGGCGGCCGACCTGATCTTCGCATCGAGCGAAGACCTCGAATGGCTGTACGGGTCCGACGGCGAGGAGGAGGTACTGCGCCATCACGGCCGCTGCGAGATCGTGCTGAAGGGCGGCGGCTCGCCGCCGAGCGTCCGGGTTCTCGCGGGGACCGAGGACGTGACGGTGCCGGCCCCGCCGGTCGACACGATCGTCGACACCACCGCGGCGGGCGACAGCTTCGCGGCGGCCTACATGGCGGCCCGCCTCGCCGGCCGCTCGCCCGCCGAGGCCGCCGCCTGCGGCCACCGCCTCGCCGGCACCGTGATCGGCCATCGCGGCGCCGTGATCCCCCGGTCGGCGATGCCCGACCTGCCGCTCGCCACCGAACAGGAATGTCCATGAGCACTGAGACCCGCGCCCAACGCCTCGACGCGCTGCTCGCCGCCTCCCCGGTGATCCCCGTCATCACCGTGCCGGAACTCGCCCACGCGGTGCCCCTCGCCCGCGCCCTGGTGGCGGGCGGCATCACCACCCTGGAGATCACACTGCGCACGCCGGTGGCGCGGGACGCCGCCAAGGCGATCATGGCCGAGGTACCCGAGGCGGTGGTGGGCCTCGGCACGGTGCTGAATCCGTCCGACCTCGAGACCGCGCACGCGCTCGGCGCCCGCTTCGCGCTCAGCCCCGGGGCGACGCCGGAGCTGCTGCGGGCGGCGGCGGCCAGTGACATGGTGTTCATGCCCGGCATCGCCACGCCCTCCGACCTGATGCAGGTGCTCGCCGCCGGCTTCACCGTGGCGAAGTTCTTCCCCGCCGTGCCGGCGGGCGGCATGGCGGCCCTGAAGGCGCTCGGCGGCCCGTTCCCGCAGGCCCGGTTCTGCCCCACCGGCGGCATCGGCGAGGCCGACGCCAAGGCCTGGCTCGCCCTGCCGAACGTCGCGGCGGTGGGCGGCTCGTGGCTGGCGCCGGAGGCCGAGATCCGCGCCGGCAACTTCGCCGCCATCACCGAGCGGGCGCGCCGCACCCTCGCGGCGCTGCAGTAACACGCCAGAAACGTGGCCGCGCCGCCACGGTGTGGCGCGGGCACAACGCCGCCTTCGCAACCGCGAAGCCGCATTGGATTTAAGCTTGGCTTTGAGACGTGGGCGTTTACGGCTTGGCCATTGGTTCGCCGTATGGTGCCGGCTGCGTTCGCACCGTCTTAGCCCGCGCTTCCCCGTCCAAGCTTTTCCTTGCCAAGAGGCTTCCATGCGCCGCTTCGTCCCCGCCCTGGCCGGGCTGGTCTGCGCCGTCACCGCCTGGGCGGCCCCCGCCGCCGCCTACGAGATCGACCCGCTCACCCGTCAGCCCCTCGACCAGCCGCTCACCGTGACGGTGCGGGCCCCCGCCGCCGCGGCCGACCCGCTCGAGGCCTCGGTGCCGAAGCTGAGCCCGATCCCGCGCGAGACGGTGGCGTATTCCGGTCCCTACGGCGCCGGCACCATCGTGGTCTCGACCTCCGAGCGCCGCCTGTACTACGTGCTCGGCAACGGCCAGGCCCTGCGCTACGGCGTCGGCGTCGGCCGCCCGGGCTTCACCTGGGGCGGCGTTCAGACCATCTCGATGAAGCGCGAGTGGCCCGATTGGCGCCCGCCGGCCCAGATGATCCGCCGCCGGCCCGACCTGCCGCGCTACATGAAGGGCGGCCCGGAGAACCCGCTCGGCGCGCGCGCGATGTATCTCGGCGGCTCGCTCTACCGCATCCACGGCTCGAACGAGCCCGAGACCATCGGCACCGCCGTCTCCTCCGGCTGCATCCGGATGACCAACGACGACGTGACGGACCTGTACACCCGCGCCAAGGTGGGCACGAAGGTGATCGTGCAGCGCTGAGTGGCGCGGGCACAGATCATCTGACTGGAAAGGTCGGCCTTGTGCCGGCCTTTTTCGTTCCAGCTACCTGACGACATATAGCGTCTGCTGCGGCATCCCCTCTCTCGGGTGAGGATGGCGTCAACGAAAGGACACGGCTAGCGCAGGCGCAGCCGGAGCGAGGGTGAGGGGGTCTCGAGGAGGGAGACTCCTCCGGAAACACCCCCTCATCCTCGCCCTGCGGGCTTGCCGAATCCTCTGAACGAGGGTTCGGCCGTCTCCCCGCCCGCGGGGAAAGAAGGGAAAATCGCGGTCCTTCTGAATGGTTTAGCACTTATCACGGCCGCAAGCCCGCCATCCGCCCGCGCATGTAGGCCTGCGGCGCGCACCCCATGTCGCTCCGGAACGCGTAGACGAAGGCCGAGGTCGAGCCGTAGCCCAGCGCCAGCGCGGTCTGCGTCACGTCCAGCCCTCCGCCCATCAGCTCGATCGCCTTGAACAGCCGCAGGCGCCGCCGCCAGGAGCGCAGGCTCATGCCGAGTTCGGCCTCGAAGCGGCGGGCGAGCGTGCGGCCCGACAGGCCCAGCGCCCGCCCCCATTCCTCGGGGCTCCGGGAATCGGCCGGCTCGGCGTAGAGCGCCTCGCACAACCCCGTCAGCGGTCCGCCGCGCGGCCAGGGCAGCGCCCCCGGGAGCGGCGCGGCGCGGCGGAGCTGGTCGAGGATCAGGCCGGCGACGCGGCCGGCATAGCCGTCGGGATCGTCCTGCCCGTCGATCGCCGCCGCCTCGACGATGAGGGCCTGGAGCAGGGCCGAGACGCCGAACACCGTCGGATCCTCCGGAAGCCCGCGCCCGGCCGCGTCGGCGATCCACAGGCTGCGGAACTCGGCTCCGAGCAGGGAGCCGACTCGGTGCCGGTGCCCGGTCGGCAGCCATACTGCCTGCTCCGGCGAGATCACGAAGGAGCGGCCGGCAACCGCCACGGTCAGCACGCCGGAGATGGCGTAGACGACCTGATGCCAGGCATGGGCGTGCTCCGGGAAGGAATGGCGCGCCGGGATTCCTTGCGCCCGCACCGTCAGCGGCTGCGGCGCCGCCGCCCCGTGCGGCGTCTCGATCGTCTCCCACTGCATGCGGACTCCAGTTTGGCGGGAGTTCTATACGAATTGTCAGCTCGTCGAAATACGGACAGCCAGCGCTCCGCTATGGAGGAGAAGAATTCTGCTGCCTCGGGCCGCTGCCAGAGAAGATAACCATCATGGCCCACCACGATCGCCGCGGCCTGCCCCTCTCGACCCGCTCCGACCGCGCCGCCGAGCGCTACCGCGCCGGCATCGACCTCCTGCTCGCCGCCTGGCCGGGCGCCGCGGAGGCGCTCGACGCCGCGATCGCGGCCGATCCCGGCTTCGCCCTCGCCCATGCCGCGCGGGCCCGCCTGCACGCGATGCGCACCGAATCGGAAGCGGCGCGGGCCTGCATTACGGCGGCCGCGGAATGCGTGGCGCGAGGCGGGACCGAGCGGGAGCGCAGCCACGTCGCGGTCCTGTCGCTCGCGATCGACGGGCAATCGGGGCCGGCGCTGGCGCGGGCGCTCGCCCATGCCGAGGCTTGGCCGCGGGACGCCCTGATCCTGTCGCTGCCGCTGGGCGCCTTCGGGCTTCTGGCCTTCTCCGGCCGGGCCGACCACGACCAGGCCCGGGTCGATCTCTGCGAGCGCCACGCCCATGCCTACGATGCCGACGATTGGTGGTTCACCGTCTCGCACGGCTGGTCCCACACCGAGAACGGCGCGGTGGCGCGAGGCCGGGCGCTCACCGAGCAGGGCTTCTCCCTGCGGCCCGAGAACGCCAACGGCGCCCACGCCCTGTCGCACGCCCTGTTCGAGGACGGGGCCGGCCACGAGGCCGAGGCGCTGATCGCCGACTGGCTGCCGGGTTACGACCGCTCCGGCATCCTCCACGGTCACATCGCCTGGCACGCCGCGCTCTCGGCGCTGGAGCGCGGTGATTCCGAAGGGGCTCTGGCGATCTATTCCGAGCACGTCCGACCCGCGGTGACCGCGGGCCTGTCGCTCAACGTGATCACCGACACGGTCTCGCTGCTCTGGCGTCTCGGCGCCTACGGGCACGCCGTCCCGGCCGGCCTGTGGGACGAGGTCCGGGCCTATGCGGCGCCGTACTTCGCACGGGCCGGCTTCGGCTTCGCCGACGCGCATATGGGCCTGCTCGCCGCCGCGACCGGCGACCGCGCGGCGGCACACATACGCATCGACGCGCTCACCGGCCTCGTCGAGGCGGGCACGTTGGCGGCGGGGCCGGTGGTGCCGGCGATCTGCCGCGCCGGCCTCGCGTTCGCGGAGGAGGATTACGCGGCCTGCGCGCGAATCCTCGAACCGGTCGCGGCCGACGTCGTGCGCATCGGCGGCAGCGGCGCCCAGCGCGAGATGATCGAGGACACGCTCCTCGTCGCCCTGATGCGCGCCGGCGAGGCCGAGAAGGCTCGATCGCTCCTCGACCGCCGCCTCCACCGCCGCCCCTCGCCGCGCGACGCGCGCTGGCTGGCCCAGCTCACCGCCTGACGAGACGAACGATGTCGAACCCCGCCGCCCTGTCCAGGGACTCCCTCCGTGCCGAGACCGGCACCGGCACCGTGCTGCGCCTCGCCATCGCGCAGGCCCTCGCCGGCGCCAACTCGGTCGTGGTCTACGCCACCGGTGCCGTCATCGGCAGCCAGCTCGCACCGGATCCGGCGCTCGCGACCCTGCCGGTCTCGATCTTCGTCGTCGGCATGGCCGCCTGCACCCTGCCGGCCGGGCGCATCGCCCGGGCTCACGGCCGGCGCACCGCGTTCCTGGCCGGCACCGGATGCGGCGTGCTCGTCGGGCTCCTGGCAGCGCTCGCCGTCGTGCTCTCGTCGTTCTGGCTCTTCTGCCTCGCGACCTTCTTCGGCGGCGCCTATGCCGCCGTGGTGCTGTCGTTCCGCTTCGCCGCCGCCGATGGCGTCGCGCCGGAGCGCCGGCCGCGGGCGCTCTCCGCCGTCATGGCCGGCGGGGTGTTCGCCGGGATCATCGGGCCGCAGCTCGTCAGCCATACCATGTCCCTGTGGCCGGCCCACGTCTTCGCCGCCACCTTCCTGGGCCAAGCCGCGGTGGCGGCGCTCTCGGCCGTCGTGCTGATGGGCGTACGGCTGCCGGGGCCAAGCCAGGCGGAGCTCTCCGGCGGACGTCCGCTGGCTGAGATCGCCCGCCAGCCCCGCTTCGTCACCGCGGTCCTGTGCGGGGTGGTGTCCTACCTCCTGATGAACTTCCTGATGACCGCCGCGCCGCTGGCGATGCACCTGTGCGGCTTCACGCAGGACGACGCCAATCTCGGCCTGCAATGGCACGTGATCGCGATGTACGCCCCGAGCTTCTTCACCGGACGGCTGATCGCGCGCTTCGGCGCGCCCGCCGTGGTGGCGGCGGGGCTGTCGCTCACGGCGGTGGCGGCCTTGGTCGGACTGTCGGGCCTGGACCTCGCCCATTTCTGGGCCTTCCTGGTCCTGCTCGGCCTCGGCTGGAACTTCGGCTTCGTCGGCGCCTCCGCGATGGTGCTCGAGTGCCACCGGCCGGAGGAGCGGACCCGGGTGCAGTCGCTCAACGACTTCGTGGTGTTCGGCACGATGGCGGTGGGCTCGTTCTCCTCCGGCGGGCTGCTGGCGCGCTTCGGCTGGGACGTGGTGCTGTGGGTGTCGTTCGGGCCGCTCGCCGTCGCGGTCGCGGCGCTCAGCCTCGCGGCGGCGTCGCGGCCCGCGCCGGCGGCGGGCTGACTATCGCCGCCGCGCCGGCTCCCGGCTCAGGCCGCGTGCCGCCAGTTCCTCCTCGTAGCGGGAGAACCGCGTCGCCTGCTCCTCGCCGAGGCGGCGCAGGAAGTCGAAGGCGTAGATCCCGGTATCGTGCATGTCGTCGAAGGTGAGCTTGACGGCGTAGTTGCCGATCGCGGCCACCGCCAGGATCTCGACCTCGCGCTTGCCCGGGATCCATTTCCGCTCGGACGGCGCGTGGCCCTGGACCTCGGCCGAGGGGCTCTCGACCCGCAGGTACTCCGCCGGCAGGGCGTAGGCCGCGCCGCTCGCGAAGGCGACGTGGAGGATGCGCTTGTCGCGCGACAGCCGGATCTCGGTCGGCCAGTCGGCCTGTTCCGTCATGGGTGTGCCGGTCATGGGTGCGTCTCCCTGCTCCTCAGGCACAACTTGCCCGTCATCCCGGGAGCGCTCATATGCAGGGTGATAGTCGGCCACGAAAGCCGCGTCCCGAGGATATTGTTCGCATGTGGGGTCCCCGTACCGACGATCCGATGCCGGCCGTGTCCGTGTCGGCGCGGCCGGCGCCGCTGATCGATCCGTTCCAGCGCGCGATCACCTACCTGCGCGTCTCGGTGACCGATCGCTGCGACCTGCGCTGCGTCTACTGCATGTCCGAGGACATGACGTTCCTGCCCAAGCGCGACCTGCTCACGCTGGAGGAGCTGGACCGGGTCTGCTCGGTGTTCGTGGCGCGCGGCGTGAGGAAGCTGCGCATCACCGGCGGCGAGCCGCTGGTGCGCCGGGACATCATGCGGCTGTTCCGCAACCTCTCGCGCCACCTCGAATCCGGCGCGCTGGAGGAGATGACGCTCACCACCAACGGCACCCGCCTGCGCCAGCACGCCGCCGAGCTGGCGGCCCTGGGCATGCGCCGGATCAACGTCTCGCTCGACACCCTCGACCCCGAGAAATTCCGGGCGATCACCCGGCGCGGCGACCTGCCCACGGTGCTCGACGGCATCGCGGCGGCGCGGGAGGCGGGCCTCAAGGTCAAGATCAACGCCGTGGCGCTCAAGGGCGTCAACGAGGACGAGATCTCAGGCATGCTCGAGTGGGCCCACGGGCTCGGCATGGAGATGACGCTGATCGAGGTGATGCCGCTCGGCGACATCGAACCCGAGCGCGTCGACCAGTTCCTGCCGCTCTCGGTGGTGCGCGAGCGCCTGTCGGAGCGCTACAGCCTCACCCCCCTCCCCGACCGCACCGGGGGCCCGGCCCGCTACGTGCGGGTGGAGGAGACCGGCGGGCGGCTCGGCTTCATCACACCGCTCACCCACAATTTCTGCGAGAGCTGCAACCGGGTGCGCCTGACCTGCACCGGCCAGCTCTACATGTGCCTCGGCCAGGAGGACGCCGCCGACCTGCGGGCGGCCCTGCGCGCCTCCCCCGACGATGCCGTGGTCGCCGAAGCGATCGCGGAAGCGATCAGCCGCAAGCCGAAGGGCCACGACTTCGTCATCGCCCGCGCCGCGAAGCCGGCGGTGCCGCGGCACATGAGCACGACGGGGGGCTGACGCCCCTTCCGGACACCCTCAGATCCGGAACCCCATCCGCAACGCCCCCCAGTGCCGCCCGTGGACGCGGATGGGGGCGGCCACCTCGCGCAGGGGCGGGCGGCCGGCCTCGTCCTGCGGACAGGCCTGGACCAGGAAGGCCCGGGTCGAGCGGGCGGCGGAGAGGCCGATGCGGTCGTCGTAGAGCCGGCGCTGGCGGGCGTGGAGGGCATTCCAGGCCGGTTCGCCGGCCCGCGGCGCCTGGGCCTGGGCGCGGTTGTGCACCGGGGCGTAGCCGTTGCGGTCGACCGCGATGCAGAACGCCGTGCGTGGATCGGCCAGCAGCAGCGGCTCGAGGATCGGCGGCAGGAGATCTTCCAGAGCCGGGACGGCGGCGGTGAGGTAGTGCGGGGGCTCGATGCCGGCGACGGGGCGGTAGGTCGTGTCGAACAGGGCGTGGTGCGCGAGCCGGCCCGTAGCTAGAGCCTGCTCCAGCGCCGTGCCGACCGAAGCGGCGCCCCCTGTCGCTGACGCGATCAGCGGACGGTTCTCCTCCTCGATCGCCACCAGGGCGTCGCGCATCCGCGCCTCGGAGGCCCGATCACTGACGGCGCAGTGCAGGCCGCGCGGGCTCGCGCCGACGACCCGCACCTGCATCCGGCCGATTCCCCGCACATCGAGGGAGAGCCGGGCGCCGATGGCCGCGCCGCAGCCCTCCGGCGGGGTCAGGAGCAGGCCGCCCCGGCTCAGATCGAGCACCCGTCCGAGGCCCCAGTTGCCGACCCGCACCGCGAGGTCGACCGGATAGCGGTCATGCACCCGCCGGTCGCCGATCTCCGCCTGGCGCAAGGACGCGACCGTGCGCCCAGCGAGCCCCCCGGCGAGGCCGGCGACGCCGGCGCCGACGGATTGCGCGGCTTCCATGCGCCGGGCCGCCTCGTCGGCGGCGGCCATCGCCAGGGCTGCGTCCCGGCCGATCCCATCGGTGGCATCGGCGAGATCCTGTGCTCCGTCGGCCAAGCGCCGGGCGGAGGCGGCCTGGGCCTCGGCCGCCGCACCGGTCGTGGCGAAAGCCGGGCGCAGGCAGGCGAGCGAGGTCGCGACGCCGCCCATCGCCACCGCCCCGGGACCGGAGAGGCGGCGGCTCAAGGCGCGCACCTCCTCCACCGTCCGGGCGGCATCGGCGGAGAGGAGCCTGAATTCCTCCGCCGCCTGCCAGAGCGGTCCGCCGCCCGCTCCGGCCCGCGCGGCCTCGACGGTGGCGTTGAGGGCGAGGCGGTTGGCCTGCCGCGCCAGGGTCGCCACCGCCTCGACGACGCGGGCGGCATCCTGCGCGGCGCCCGCCATCTCGGCCTCGAGCACGCGCCTCTGCGCGTCGGTGCGCTCGAGGTGGCGGCCGGCCTGGACCAGCACGCCGGCGAGCCCATCGGCCTCCGCCGCCAGCGTCTCGGCGGAGGCGCCGAGGGCGCGGCCGCGCCGGCCCGCCTCGTCGGCTCGGATCTCCAGGGTGTCGAGGCCGCGGGCGAGGGCGGCGGCGTCCGCGGCCGCCGCAGCGGTCTCGACGCAGCCGTCCCGGGCGGCGACCCCGACCGCGCGGGCGGCCCGCACCAGCTCCGCCTCGACCCGGTCGACCGCGTCGCGCCCGGCCCGGCCCGCATCGCGCTCCGGCCCCTCGACCGCCGGCCCCAGGGCGGGGAGCGGCGGCAGGATCTCGACCCCGTCGGCGCGGTCGCGGGGCGGGTGGGGCGGGCGGAAGCTCAGACGCATGGCCGGATCAGAGCGCGCCGCGCTTAAAGGCCAGTTAACCCTGACGATACGTCAACGCCGCGGGTTCGGGCACAGGCCAGGACACGACGCGCGAGTTGCGCCGGCAGGCGTGGCCGTGGCAGGGTCCGCCCCCGATCGGTTCGCCCTTTTCCACGAGAGACCACCGCCGGATGAGCCGCCTGCTCTCCCGCCTCCTGCTCCTGTCGCTGCTGGCCGCCCCACCGGCCCTGGCCGAGCAGGCCCCCTCCCCCCTGCCCTCCCCCGTGCGGATCGCCACCGAGGGCGGCCACCCGCCATTCAACTACGTCGAGGACGGCAAGCCGGCGGGGTTCGAAGTCGATCTGGCTCAGGCCCTGTGCCAGGATGCCAAGCTCACCTGCACGCTCGTGCTCCACCAGTGGGACGGCATCATCAAGGGCCTGGAGGCGGGCGAGTACGACGCCATCATGGCGGCGATGGCGATCACCCCCAAGCGAGCGGCCCGCATCGCCTTCACCAGGCCGTATCTCCGGATCCCCTTCGCCTACGTGGCGCGCCGGGACACCTCGCTGCCGAGCCCGACGCCGGCGACCCTGAGGGGCCGCACGATCGGCGTGGCGGCGCACGGCCCGCAGGTCGCCTACCTGGAGCAGCGGGTGCCGGGCGCGGAGGTCCGCACCTTCGACGGCCTCGCCGATGCGACTCTCGACCTCCGGGCCGGCCGGGTCGACGTGGTGCTGGGCGACAAGCTCGACCTCGCGAACTTCCTCGCACGACCCGAGGGCGATGCCTGCTGCCGCCTCATCGGCGACGTGCCGGCGGGCGAACCGCTGCTCGGCGAGGGCGTCGGCATCGGCCTGCGCAAGGGCGACACCGCCTTGCGCGAGGCGTTCGAACGGGCCCTCGCCGCCCTCGTCGCGGACGGGCGCTACGACCGCCTCCGGGCGAAGTACATCCCGTTCGACACGAAGTGACGTCCTCTCCTCCACGAACGAGATCGTCGTGGAGGAGAGGCAAGCCCGAACCGGCGCCGATTCGCCGGACGCCTTCGCATTCATGCGAAGGCACAAAGACGAATCCGTCGGTTTGACGGGCGCGGGGCCGGCTCACTACACCGGGGGCCGACCGCCGGGATAACGGCGTGGGAGGACGAGCGCATGGCAAAGGTCGCGTTTCTGGGTCTCGGCGTGATGGGGGGGCCGATGGCCCGTCACCTCGCCGCCAAGGGCCACGACGTCACGGTCTACAACCGCACCAAGGCCAAGGCCGACGCCTGGGTGAGCGCCCATGGCGGCAAGGCGGCGGCGACGCCCCGTGAGGCGGCCGAGGGTCAGGAGATCGTCTTCGCCTGCGTCGGCAACGACGACGACCTGCGCCAGGTCACGATCGGGCCGGACGGCGCCTTCTCGGCGATGGGCAGGGGCACGGTCTTCGTCGACCACACCACCGCCTCGGCGGAGGTGGCCCGCGAGCTCGCGGCCGCCGCCGAGACGGGCGGCTTCGGCTTCGTCGACGCGCCGGTCTCCGGCGGCCAGGCCGGCGCCGAGAACGGCGTGCTCACCGTGATGTGCGGCGGCGATCCTGAGATCTTCGCGCGGGTCGAGCCGGTGATCGCGGCCTACGCCCGGGCCTGCCGGCTGCTCGGGCCCGTCGGCGCCGGCCAGCTCGCCAAGATGATGAACCAGATCTGCATCGCCGGCCTGGTCCAGGGCCTGTCGGAGGCGGTGCATTTCGGCAAGCAGGCCGGGCTCGACATCGAGGCGGTGCTCGACGTGATCTCCAAGGGCGCCGCAGGCTCCTGGCAGATGGAGAACCGCGGCAAGACCATGAACGAGGGCAAGTTCGATTTCGGCTTCGCCGTCGACTGGATGCGCAAGGACCTGTCGATCGTGCTGGCGGAGGCCCGCCGCAACAAGGCGAAGCTGCCCGTGACGGCCCTCGTCGACCAGTTCTACGCCGAGGTGCAGAGCCTGGGCGGCGGGCGCTGGGACACGTCGAGCCTGATCGCCCGGCTGGAGAAGTAGGAACGGAAGGGGGCCGAAAGGCCCCCTTTCTCTGTCACCCTACTTCCCCACCAGGCAGCTCACCGCCTTGCGCCAGCCGGCGAGCCGGCGCTCGCGCATGGTCGGCTCCATCGCCGGGGCGAAGCGGCGCTCCAGGCGCCAGTGGTCGGCGAAGTGCTCGGGCTCCGGGTAGAGGCCGCAGGCGAGGCCGGCGAGGTAGGCGGCGCCGAGCGCCGTCGTCTCCTTCACCTCGGGTCTGTCGACGGGCGCGGCGAGGAGGTCGGCGAGGCGCTGCATCGTCCAGTCGGAGGCGACCATGCCGCCATCGACCCGCAGCACCGTGGCGCTCCCCTCCCCGTCCGGCCAGTCGGCCCGCATGGCGGCGAGAAGGTCGGCGGTCTGGTAGCAGACGCTCTCGAGCGCCGCGCGGGCGAGCTCGGCCGGTCCCGTGCCGCGGGTGAGGCCGAACAGGGCGCCGCGGGCGTCCGGCTCCCAGTAGGGCGCGCCGAGGCCGACGAAGGCCGGCACCAGGTAGACGTCCTGGCCTGAGTCGGCCCGCTCGGCGAGCGCCCCGGTCTCGGCGGCCGATTCGATCACGCCGAGCCCGTCGCGCAGCCACTGCACCGCCGCCCCCGCGACGAAGATCGAACCTTCGAGGGCGTAGGTGCGCTGGCCGTTGAGCTGGTAGGCGATGGTGGTGAGGAGCTTGTTCTTCGAAGCGACCGGCTGGGACCCGGTATTGAGGAGAGCGAAGCAGCCGGTGCCGTAGGTCGACTTGACCATGCCGGGCCGGAAGCAGGCCTGCCCGACGACCGCCGCCTGCTGGTCGCCGGCGACGCCGCGGATCGGGATCGCGGCGCCGAACAGCTCCGGATCGGTGGTGCCGAAATCGCCCGAGGAATCGCGCACCTCCGGCAGCATCGAGGCCGGCACGCCCAAGAGCCCCATCAGCTCCTCGTCCCAGGCGCCGCGGTGGATGTCGAAGAGGAGCGTGCGCGAGGCGTTGGTGGCGTCGGTGACGTGCAGCCGCCCGCCGGTGAGGCGCCACAGGAGGTAGGAATCGACGGTGCCGAAGGCGAGTTCGCCGGCCTCCGCCCGGGCGCGGGCCCCCGGCACGTTGTCGAGAATCCAGGCGATCTTGGTGCCGGAGAAGTAGGGATCGAGGATCAGTCCGGTCCTGGCGGTGACCAGGGGCTCGTGCCCCGCCTCCTTCAGGCGGGCGCAGATCCCGGCCGAGCGCCGGTCCTGCCAGACGATGGCGCGGTGCACCGCCTCGCCGGTGCTCCTGTCCCAGACCAGCGTCGTCTCGCGCTGGTTGGTGATGCCGATCGCCGCCACGTCGCGCGCCGTGACCCCGGCCTGCGTCATCGCCGCCCGGCAGGTGTCGAGCGTCGTGCGCCAGAGATCCTCCGGCTCGTGCTCGACCCAGCCCGAGGCCGGGAAGTGCTGCGGGAACTCGGCCTGGGCAAGGCCCGCGATCGAGGTATCGGGGCGGAACAGGAGGGCGCGCGAGGAGGTGGTGCCCTGGTCGATGGCGAGGATGAGGGAGGACATCGCGAAAAGGCTCGGGGTTGGCGCGGCTAGAGGGGCGGCGGTTCCAGCGTGGCGAGGCCGAGCGTGCCGGCCGCCCGGCGGAGCCGCACGTCAAAAGTGTCGAAGGGCAGGCCGGTGACCTGCAGCAGCGCGAGGTGCAGGGCGTCGGGACCGCGCACGCCGAGGGCGGCGTCCTCGACGATGGTGCGGGCGCGGGCGAAAATTTTGCGAGTGATGGTCAGCGGGCGGGCGCGGGCCTTGCACCAGGCATCGAACTCGCCGTTGATCGCGCGAGCTTCACCATCATCAAGCAGCCGTTCCCTGACCAAGCGCGAGATCGCGGCAGAGAATTCCAGCACGACGAGGTCCGACACGACCGGATCGATCCCCGGCGAGCCGATCCAGGCTTCGATCCGGGCACTCTGCGCCTCGTTCACGAAGACCGGTACCAGGATGTTGGTATCGCAGTAGACGCGGCTCACAATCCCTCATCCCGCATCTGCCGGATCAGGGTCGTGGAGTCGAAGGGCTTGCGTGGCGTCACCCGGTTCGCGCGCAGGCGCTCCAACTCTTCTTTCGTCACCGGTCGCGGCTCGGCCGGAACGAGCTGGATCAAATCCTCATCAAGGCGGGTGATGATCACCTCCTCGCCCGCGCTCGCCTTGGCGAGCAGCTCGGGCAGGCGGTCGAGAACGTCTTCCATCCTGTGATAGGCCATGGCGGTCTCCGTGGCAGCGCCGGCCGCCAGGATAGCGGAATCCGGCCATCCGCGGAAAGGAGAGCCGGGGCCTCACGGCCCCGGCTCCCGCGAGGTCAGCCGCGCTTGGGCGGCGAGGCTGGCCAGCTCTTGATCAGGGTGTCGTAGTCGATCGTCTCACCCTTCGGCTTCTCGTCGGCGAGCTTGCGCTGCGGCGCGAGCGTACCGTCCTTCTTGGCCTGCTCGTACCAGTGCTCGGCCGAGGTCTTCGGGTTGAGCTTCGGGCCGCACTCGCCCTGCACCTTCGAGCGCTCCAGGCGCGCCATCACGTCGTCCTGGGCATTGGCGAGCGCGTCCATCGCCGCCTGGGGGGTCTTGGCGCCCGAGGAAGCGTCGCCGATGTTCTGCCACCACAGCTGGGCGAGCTTGGGGTAGTCCGGCACGTTCACGCCGGTCGGAGTCCACTGCGTGCGGGCCGGCGAGCGGTAGAACTCGACCAAGCCGCCGAGCTTCGGCGCCCGCTCGGTGAAGGACTTGTCCCAGATGTCGCTCTCACGGATGAAGGTGAGGCCGACGTGGCTCTTCTTCAGGCTGACCGTCTTCGAGACGATGAACTGCTGGTAGAGCCAGGCCGCCTTGCGGCGATCGAGCGGGGTCGACTTCAGCAGGGTGAGCGAGCCGGCATCCTGGTAGCCGAGCTTCATGCCGTCCTTCCAGTACGGGCCCTTCGGCGAGGGGGCCATGCGCCACTTCGGCGTGCCGTCCTGGTTCATCACCGGCAGGCCCGGCTTGACCATGTCAGCGGTGAAGGCGGTGTACCAGAACATCTGCTGGGCGACGTTGCCCTGCGACGGCACCGGCCCGGATTCCGAGAAGGTCATGCCGGCCGCCTGCGGCGGGGCGAACTTCTTCAGCCACTCGACGTACTTGGTGACGGAATAGACCGCCGCCGGGCCGTTGGTGTCGCCGCCGCGCTCGATCGAGGAGCCGACGGGGCGGCAGCCTTCCATGCGGATGCCCCACTCGTCGACCGGCTTGCCGTTCGGGATGCCCCGGTCGCCGTTGCCGGCCATCGACAGCCACGCGTCGGTGAAGCGCCAGCCGAGCGACGGGTCCTTCTTGCCGTAGTCCATGTGGCCATAGACCTTGACGCCGTCGATCTCCTTCACGTCGTTGGTGAAGAAGTCGGCGATGTCCTCGTAGGCTGACCAGTTGACCGGCACGCCGAGTTCGTAGCCGTACTTGGCCTTGAACTTCTCCTTGAGATCGGGCCGGGTGAACCAGTCGTAGCGGAACCAGTACAGGTTGGCGAATTGCTGGTCGGGCAGCTGGTAGAGCTTGCCGTCCGGGCCGGTGCCGAAGGACTTGCCGATGAAGTCGTCGAGGTCGAGGGTCGGCGAGGTGACGTCCTTGCCCTCGCCCTTCATGAAGTCGGACAGGGCGACGGTCTGGCCGTAGCGAAAATGGGTGCCGACGAGGTCGGAATCGTTGATCCAGCCGTCGTAGATGTTCTTGCCCGACTGCATCTGGGTCTGGATCTTCTCGACCACGTCGCCCTCCTGCAGGAGGTCGTGGCGGAGCTTGATCCCGGTGATCTCGGAGAAGGCCTTGGCGAGGGTGCGGGCCTCGTATTCGTGCGTGGTGATGGTCTCGGAGACGAAGTTGATCTCCATGCCGGCGAAGGGCTTCGCCGCATCGACGAACCACTGCATCTCCTTGAGCTGCTCCTCCTTCGACAGGGTCGAGGGCTGGAACTCGGTATCGACCCAGCGCTTCGCCTCCTCCATGCCGGCGAAGGCGTGGCCGGCGGCGAGGCTGAGAGCGAGGGCGCTCGCGGCGGTGAGCAGAACGTGGCGTTTCACTGCTGTTTCCTCCCTGTTGAACCTGTGTCGGGCCTGACCGGTCAGACACGTCAGCTTCTTGCTTCACGCATCACTCGCGAAGGAGTGATGTCGCTGTCTCCCATGAGGGCGGGCGTCCGCCCTCACGCGAACCGGAACATCGCCGCCCCGTAAACGAGCGAGAGCGCGAGCGCCCATTCGAGGCTCGGGCCGACGAGGCCGAGCCAGGCGAGGTTGATGAAGGCGGCCCCGACCAGCGTCAGGAACAGCCGGTCGCCCCGGGTGGTGGGGATCCGCAGGATCCCGACCTGCTCGGTCTCCGGGCGCCACACGGCGAGCGCGGTCATCAGGGCGAGGAGGCCGGCGATGACCGCGAAGAAGAGCGCGGTCTGCCAAGTCCAGGCCATCCAGGCGAAATCAGGCATCGGACAAGCTCCCCGATCACACCCGGCCGAGGGCGAAGCCCTTGGCGATGTAGTTGCGCACGAACCAGATCACGAGGGCGCCCGGCACGATGGTGAGGACACCCGCCGCGGCCAACAGGCCCCAATCCATGCCGGCGGCCGAAACCGTGCGGGTCATGGTGGCGGCGATGGGCTTGGCGTCGACCGAGGTCAGGGTGCGGGCGAGCAACAGCTCGACCCAGGAGAACATGAAGCAGAAGAAGGCGGCGACGCCGATGCCCGACGCGATCAGCGGCATGAAGATCTTGATGAAGAAGCGCGGGAAGGAATAGCCGTCGATCGCCGCGGTCTCGTCGATCTCCCGCGGCACGCCGGACATGAAGCCCTCTAAGATCCACACCGCCAGCGGCACGTTGAACAGGCAGTGGGCCAGCGCCACGGCCCAGGGCGTGTCGAACAGGCCGACCGCCGAGTAGAGGTTGAAGAACGGCAGCGCGAACACCGCCGGCGGCGCCATCCGGTTCGACAGGAGCCAGAAGAACAGGTGCTTGTCCCCGATGAAGCTGTAGCGCGAGAAGGCGTAGGCCGCCGGAAGCGCCAGGCCGATCGACAGCACCGTGTTGATCGCCACGTAGGACAGCGAGTTCAGGTAGCCGCCGTACCAGCTCGGATCTGTGAAGATCCGGATGTAGTTGTCGAACGTGATGGCATGCGGCCAGAGCGTCATGCCGGAATTGATTTCCTGATTGGTCTTCAGGCTCATGTTCACAAGCCAGTAGATCGGCACCATCAGGAACAGGAGGTAGAGCGTCATCACGACGTGGCGCGGGCGCATCAGGCGGCCCTCCGGTCGAGCGGGATGGTGGTGGCGGGGGGCAGGCTGCCGGCGGCACTGGCATCCGCCGGGTCGCTCTCGGTGAGCACCGTGCGGTTGCCGGCGTCGACGTTGGTCATCACGGTGTAGAACACCCAGCAGACGCTGAGGATGATCAGGTTGTAGACCAGCGACATCGCCGCCGCCCGGCCGAGATCGAACTGCCCGAGGGCCAGCTTGACGAGGTCGATCGACAGGAAGGTCGTGGCGTTGCCGGGCCCGCCGCCGGTGAGCACGAAGGGCTCGGTGTAGATCATGAACGAATCCATGAACCGCAGCAGCACGGCGATCAGCAGGACGCGGCGCATCTTCGGCAGCTGGATGGTGCGGAAGATCGCCCACTGGCTCGCCCCGTCGATGCGGGCGGCCTGGTAATAGGCGTCGGGGATGGACTTCAGGCCGGCATAGCACAGGAGCGCCACGAGGCTGGTCCAGTGCCAGACGTCCATGGTCACGATGGTGACCCAGGCGGCGAGCGCGCTGCCAGCGTAATTGTAGTCGATGCCGATCCTGTTGAGGAACGAGCCGAGCAGGCCGATATCGGTGCGGGCGAAGACCTGCCAGATCGTGCCGACGACGTTCCACGGGATCAGGAGCGGCAGGGCCATCAGAACGAGGCAGAACGCGACCCCGCGGCCCTCCCGCGGCATCGAGAGCGCCACCGCGATGCCGAGCGGCACCTCGATCGCCAGGATGATGGCGGAGAACAGGAGGTTGCGCCAGAGCGAGTCGAAGAAGCGCTCGCCGAACTGGCTCGACGGGTCGAGCAGCTCCTGGAACCAGCCGAGGCCGTTCCAGAAGAACTGGTTGTTCCCGAACGTGTCCTGCACCGAGTAGTTGACCACCGTCATCAGCGGCAGCACCGCCGAGAAGGCGACGACGGCGAAGACCGGCAGGACGAGGAGCCAGGCCTTCTGGTTGACGGTCTTGGTCATGCGGCGCCTCCGGCCAGGCCGGGCACCAGGGCGCCGTCGGCGTAGATGTGGATCTGGCGCGGATCGAGGGTCAGCGCCGCCTCGGCTCCATCGAGGCTCTGGCCCTCCGCCACGGTGGCGACGAGGGGACGGCCCCCGAGCTCGACCCGGGCGAGGCGCTGGCGGCCGATGTCGTCGATGCGCTTGACCTGCACCGGCAGGCCGAGGCCTTTCGGCGCCAGATGCACGTATTCGGGCCTGACGCCGAGTTCGATCCGCTTGCCGGCCGGCAAGTCCGGGTAGTGGCGGGAAAGCGGAATGGCGTGGCCCTCGATCGTGGCGGTCGCGCCCGTCACCTGAGCCGGCAGCAGGTTCATGCCCGGCGAGCCGATGAAGTGACCGACGAAGGTGTGGGCCGGCCGCTCGAACAGCTCGTCGGGCGTGCCGGTCTGCACCACCGCGCCGTCATGCATCACCACCACCGTGTCGGCGAAGGTCAGCGCCTCGGTCTGGTCGTGGGTGACGTAGATCATCGTCAGGTCGAGCTTGCGGTGAAGCTCCTTCAGGGTCGAGCGCAGCTGCCACTTCAGATGCGGGTCGATGACGGTGAGCGGCTCGTCGAACAGGATCGCCGCCACGTCCGGGCGCACCAGGCCGCGGCCCAGCGAGATCTTCTGCTTCATGTCCGCCGTCAGGTTGTTGGCGCGGCGGTCGAGGACGCGGGTGAGATCCAGGAGCCCGGCGATCTCCTCCACCCGCGACCGGATGGTGGCGGGCGCGACGCGCCGGTTCTTGAGCGGGAAGGCCAGATTCTCCCGCACCGTCATCGTGTCGTAGACGACCGGGAACTGGAACACCTGGGCGATGTTGCGCCCCTCGGTCGGCACCGTGGTGACGTCGCGGTCGTCGAACAGGATGCGGCCGCGGGTCGGGACCACCAGCCCCGAGATGATGTTGAGCAGCGTGGACTTGCCGCAGCCGGAGGGGCCGAGCAGCGCGTAGGCGCCGCCCTGGCGCCAGACGTGGTCGATCTCCTTGAGCGCGTAGTCTTGCGGGCCCTTCGGGTCGGGGCCGTAGGCGTGGGCGAGGTGGTCGAGGGTGATGCGGGCCATGTCCCCTCTCCTCTCTAGGCTGCGGCCGGCAGGTCGAGGGCCGCCGTGCGGCCGGCCGCGTCGAACACGAGGGCGTGGCGGGGATCGAGATAGGCGGTCACCGCCGTGCCGGGCTCGAGCCGGCGCACGCCGGCCACGAGCGCGATCAGGCGGCTCTCGCCGGCGTCGATATGAACGAAGCTCTCCGAGCCGGTGATCTCGGCGACCGAGACGGTGGCGGGCAGCGCGATCGCCTCGCTCGGCAGCGGATCGAGGGCGAGGTGGTGGGCGCGGAACCCGATCGTGTAAGCACCATCCGGCACACTCGCCAGCGTTCCGGTCGCCCGGACCTGCCCGCCGGTCGGCAGAGTGACGCGACCGCCGGCCTTCGTCACGCTCAGTGTATTGAGCGGCGGGTCGGAGAAGACTTTGGCCGTGATCAGGTCGTCGGGCCGGCGGTAGACGTCCGGCGTCGGGCCGACCTGGGTGACGCGGCCCTGGTGCAGGGTCGCGGTGCGCCCACCGAGCATCAGCGCCTCCGCCGGCTCGGTGGTGGCGTAGACGAAGATGGCGCCGGTAGCCGCGAAGATGCGGGGCAGTTCCTCGCGCAGTTCCTCGCGCAGCTTGTAATCGAGATTCGCCAGCGGCTCGTCCATCAGCACGAGGTCGGCGCGCTTGCACAGGGCCCGGGCGATGGCGGTGCGCTGCTGCTGGCCGCCGGAGAGTTCGAGAGGTTTGCGCTGGAGATAGGGTTCGAGCCTGAGGAGACCCGCCGCCTCGCGCACCCGCGCCTCGATCTCGCTCTTCGCGACGCCGGCGACCCGCATCGGCGAGGCGATGTTCTCGTAGACCGAGAGGGAGGGGTAATTGATGAACTGCTGGTAGACCATCGCGACGTTGCGGCGCTGCACCGGCAGGCCGGTCACGTCTTGGCCGTCGGCGATGATCCGGCCCTCGCTCGGCGCCTCGAGCCCGGCCATCAGGCGCATCAGCGTGGTCTTGCCGGCGAGCGTCTGGCCGAGCAGCACGTTGAGCGAGCCCTTCGGCAGCGCCAAGCTCACGTCGCGGATATGCGTCTCGGGCCCGACCCGCTTGGTGACGTTCTCCAGGATCAGGGTCATGGCGCCCTCCCGTCTCTATTCTTGTCAGGCCGCGTTGGGCGCGGCGGCGGCGCGGCGCATGAAGTCGTCGAGGGCGGCGGCCTCGGCGGGCGTGACCCTAAGGCCGAGCTTCGAGCGGCGCCAGAGCACGTCGTCGGCGGTGGCAGCCCATTCCCGGCGCATCAGGTGGCGCACCTCGCGCTCGGTCAGGTCCGCCCCGAAGAGCCGGCCGAGATCGGCCATCGCACGGGCGCCGCTCAGGATCTCCCGCGCCTCGGTGCCGTAGGCCCGCACCAGACGGGCGACCAGTGCCTCGGGCAGGCCCGGATGCTGGCGCGCCAGCCCCGCCACGACGTCGTCGTAGCTCTCCTTCGGGAAGTTGCCACCTGGCAAGGTGGCGCCCGACGTCCAGGGGGCCTTCCCGGCCGCCGGCAGGTGATCCTTCAGGCGGTCGAGCGCGGATTCGGCGAGGCGGCGATAGGTGGTGATCTTCCCGCCGAAGACCGAGAGCATCGCCGGCTGTCCCTCCGGCGCGTCGAGGGTCAGCACGTAGTCGCGGGTGGCCTCCTGGGCCTTCGAGGCACCGTCGTCGTAGAGCGGGCGCACGCCCGAATAAGTCCACACCACCTCGTCGCGGGTGACGGGATCGCGAAAATACTCGCTGGCGGCGGCGCAGAGATAGGCGATCTCTTCCTCGCTCGCCTTCACGTCGGCGGGGTCGCCCTTGTAGTCGCGGTCGGTGGTGCCGATCAGCGTGAAGTCGTGCTCGTAGGGGATCGCGAAGATGATGCGCTGGTCGGCGTTCTGGAAGATGTAGGCGCGGTCGTGCTGGAACAGGCGGCGCACCACGATGTGGCTGCCCTGGACCAGGCGCACGCCCTCGGTCGAGTTGGCCCGCGCCACGCCGGTGAGCACGTTGGCGACCCACGGACCGGCGGCGTTGACGAGGGTGCGCGCCCGCACGGTGTCGCGGGCGCCTGTCTGGCGGTCCTCGACGGTGACCTCCCACAGTCCTTCGGTGCGGGTGGCGGTGACGACCCGCGTGCGCGGGCGGATCACCGCGCCGCGCTCGGCGGCGTCACGGGCATTCAGCACCACGAGGCGCGAATCCTCGACCCAGCAATCCGAGTATTCGAACGCGCGGCGAAAGCCGGGCTTCAGGGGCCCGCCGGCGGGATCGCGGGTGAGGTCGAGGGTGCGGGTGCCGGGCAGGCGCTTGCGGCCGCCGAGGTTGTCGTAGAGCAGGAGCCCCAAGCGTAGGAGCCAGCCGGGCCTCAAACCCGAATGGTGCGGCAGCACGAAGCGCAGCGGCCAGACGATGTGGGGCGCCATGCCCCACAGCACCTCGCGCTCCATCAGGGCCTCGCGGACCAGGCGGAACTCGTAGTGCTCGAGGTAGCGCAGGCCGCCGTGGATCAGCTTGGTCGAGGTCGAGGAGGTGCCGCTGGCCAGGTCGTTCTGCTCGAACAGCACCACGGAAGCGCCGCGGCCCACCGCGTCGCGGGCGATGCCGCAGCCGTTGATGCCGCCGCCGATCACCGCGAGGTCGAACACCCCGCGCTCGTCGCCGGGCTGCTGGCGCCTGGGGGCCAAAGCCACCTCCCTGTCGGAGCCTTTCGGCTCTTTCGTTTGCATCCTGGCGCGAATTTAGACGCGCGCGAACGCTGACGCAAGCGAAACCGAAAGCGGGAGAGTGCGAATGAAAGTCTATGGCTTTCGGTTTCGCGTCACTCCGCGGCGTCGGGGGTGTCCTGCGCGCCCGCCTCCGCACCGGCTTCGATCTCCGCCTCGACCAGGGCGACGCGGTGGGTCGCGCACATCTCCCGCAGGGCAGCGGACGGCAGCGCGTCGGTGACGAAGTAGTCGAGCTCGCGCAGGTGGCCGACGCGGATCGGCGCCGAGCGCTCGAGCTTCAGCTTGTCGGCGACCAGGATCACCCGGCGGGCATTCTCGATGATCGCGCGGGCGACGCGGACCTCGCGATAGTCGAAGTCGAGCAGCGTGCCGTCCTCGTCGATCGCCGAGGCGCCGATCACCGCGTAATCGACCTTGAACTGGTTGATGAAATCGACCGCCGCCGAGCCGATCACCGCCCCGTCGGCCCGCCGCACCGGCCCGCCGGCAACGATCAGGCTCATCTTCGGGTGGCGGTAGAGCAGGGTCGCCACGTTGAGGTTGTTGGTGATGACGAGCAGGTCCTCGTGGTCGCCGAGCGCCCGGGCCACCTCCTCGGTGGTGGTGCCGATATTGATGAACAGCGACGCGCTGTTGGGGATGAGCCGCGCCGCGGCGGCGCCGATCGCCCGCTTCTCGCCGTGGGCGACGAGGCGGCGCGCCTCGTAGGACACGTTCTCGACGCCGGAGGCGACCACGGCGCCGCCGTGGATGCGCGACAGCAGCCGGCTGTCGCAGAGCTCGTTCAGGTCCTTGCGGATCGTCTGCGGCGTCACCTCGAACCGCGCCGCCAGGTCCTCGACGCTGACCCGCCCGTGCAGGCGGGCGAGGGCGAGGATGTCCTGCTGGCGCTGGGAAACCTGGTCGATCACGACGCGCATGCCTTGTTCTTGCCCGCGGGTGCGCGGGGGCGGGCATTGTCGGGGCAAGCGGGGACGGGCGCAATCGGGGCGGCGTGGGTCGTGCAGGGGTTGAGGGCTCTCACGACCACGGCGACCTGCGCGATAGGGGCACGATGAGTTTACACCCGCCCCTTTCCGGGCTCGGAAGGGAAGAGGCTTACGACGAATGTTGGCCTCGTCCGAACGGCGAGCTGCCATCTGCCGGGTGGCAACGGACGGACGCTCACACGATCCCCCACGCCCGGTACCGCCGCCGCTCCGTCAATTCCCGCGGCCGGGCCGGACCCAGCTCGGCCAGCATCGCCTCCACCGCCTGCGGGCTGACCGCGAGCCCCCGGGCGGCGCTCGCCACCGTAACCAGGGGCGTGCCGACGAACAGGTCGACGAGCTGGGGCAGGCGCGAGGTCCTGCGCCGCCCGGCGCAGGCGCGCAGCATCACCTCGCGGGCCAGCGCCAGGCGGTCGAGGTCGCGCCCCATGAGGCGGGCCGAGGTCTCGACCGCCCCGAGGAGGCCGGCTAGGCGCTCGGGGAGCGGCAGCGCCCGCGACCAGTGCGCCCGGCTCTCGCGCAGGCCCAGCGCCAGGGCCGGCAGGTGGGCGGTGGCCTTGCCCCGGGCCCGCAGCAGAGCGGCCGCGGCGAGAAGGCCGCGATGGCATCGGCGCGGAGCCGGATCGAGCACCAGCCAGGCATCGAGGGCGACCGCAGCGGCGAGTAAAGCCGGCAGGTCGCGGGTCTCGTCGAGGATCCGCCGCCAGGCGGCGAGCGGGGCGTCCGTCGCAGCGCGCGGGGCCGGCGCACCCGCCTCGTAATCCGCGAGGGTGCGGCGGGTGCGGGCGAGCAGCCGGTCGACGGCGACGAAGGCCGGCTCCTCCCCATCCTCCGGGTCGCGCTCGTCCTCCTCGTCGTCCGGCGCGCTCGCCGCGAGCCCGGTCAGCAGCGCCCAGCCGTCACCGGAGAAGGCCCGGCCCGGGGCTGCGGCGGCGAGGCGGCGACGGTCGGCCAGCACCGCGACGGCGCGCGCGAGGGCCAGGGTCGGACGGCGCACGTCCATCGCCGCCTCGTGCAACACCAGATCTTCCAGGGCGACGAGCTCGCCGTCGAGGTGGAGGGCGGCCTGCGCGTCGAGCAGGTGGGCCCGCGCCCGGGCACCGTCGGCCAGCACCGGCTCGGCGCGGGCGAGACGCTCGTCGACGCGCACCAGCGCGTCGGACGCCGCCTCCAGGGGACCGGCCAGGCCCCGCCAGGTGGCGGGAGGGCGGAGCGAGTCGAAATCGTAAACCATTGCGGTGGCACGATACGGCGTATCATCGCCAACGGAAGTCGGTGTTCGCTTGGGTCACAGCGAAAGCCCGATCACCCCCTTAAACGCCGCCACTCGCCCGCCAGAGGCGAAAAGCCCACCCCCGCCGGCCTGGGCGGCCGATCCCGCCGCAATGTCGCTGCCGCGCCGGGATATTGACCCGCCTGCCCCGACGGCCCTACGGCGACGCGACCATCCGTGACCGACGCCGCGCCGGACGCGGGCGTGCGCCAGCCCTCCGCCGAGACGATCCTGCCGACCTCTCCCCCTCCCGCTTCCGCTTGTCGGCCCATCGCCGCCGTCGGCATCACGGTCTTCCGGCCGGACGCGGCGCAGATCGCGGCCCTGCGCGCGCGGGTCGAGGCGGAACCTCGCCTGACCATCGTGTTCGACAATGGCGGCCTGCCGGCGGAGGACGCCGCCCATCTCACCGCGCGCGGCGCGCGCGTGCTGTCGGCGGGCCGGAACATCGGGGTCGGCGGCGCCCTCGACGCGATCGCGCGGGCGGCAGCGGAAGCGGGCGCGGCCCAGCTGCTGCTCCTCGACCAGGATGCCGCGTTCCGGCCCGAGCAGGTCTCAGGCCTGGAGGCGGCGCTGGCGCGGCTGCGAACCGCGAGCCCCCCGCCCGCCGTCGTCGGGCCCAGGCCGGACGCGGCGCCCGGCCGCAAGGCGCCGGCCTATCCGCGCCGGCCGGGCCTTCCGGATGACGGCTCGCTGGTGCCGGTGGAGTTCCTGGCCACCTCCGGCTCGCTCGTCGATCTCGAGGCTTACGCGCGGATCGGCCCGTTCCGGAGCGATTTCTTCATCGACGGCGTCGACCTCGAATGGTGCTTCCGCGCCTGGGCTCGCGGCTACGGCTGCTGGATGGAGACCGGCACCGCCCTGCCCCACCGGGTCGGCGCCGGGGTGATCCGGTCCCGGCTCCTCGGCATCGAGATGCCGCGCCAGCCGCTCTTCCGGATGGCGGCCTACCTGCGCAACAGCGTCTATGCCTGGCGGCTGCCGCACGTGCCACGGCGCTGGCGCTGGCGCCAGGCCGCTTACCTGCCGCTTCAGGCCCTGCTGTACTGGGCCGATGCCGGCTACCGCCCGGGCGTGCTCGCGCAGCTCGCCGGCGCGGTGGTGGACGGCCTGCGCGGCCGGCTCGGCCCGCCGCGAGGATTGCCATGACGGACAGTGCCGTGATGCCCCCCGCCCTCGACGTCGTGATCGTCAACTGGAACGGCGGCGCCCTGCTGCGGGCCTGCCTCGCCAGCCTGGCCGAGGCCGAAGACCGCCTCGGCGACGCCCTTCCCTTGCGGGTCGTCGTGGTCGACAACGCCTCGCGCGACGGCTCTCTGGAGGCCCTGCCGTCCTTACGCCATGGCCCGGAGGTGATCGCCAATCCCGACAACCAGGGCTTCGGCCGGGCCTGCAACGCAGGGGCGGCGCGGGGAGGCGCGCCCGCGATCCTGTTCCTCAACCCCGATGCGCGAGTCACGGCGGAGAGCCTCGCCGGCGCCCACGCGGCCCTGATGGCGGATCCGGGCACCGGCATCGTCGGCGCGCAGCTTCTCGACGAGGCAGGCCGCGTGCAGCGCTCCTGCGCCCGGCGGCCGACCGCCCGCTCGCTGATCGGCCAGGCGCTGCTCCTCGACCGTGCGGGGCTGGTGCCCTCCCACTTCATGACCGAGTGGGACCACGCCGAGGACCGGGCGGTCGATCAGGTGATGGGCGCCTTCCTGATGATCCGCCGCTCGCTCTTCTCGCGCCTCGACGGCTTCGACGCGCGCTTCTTCGTCTATTACGAGGATGTCGATCTCTGCGCCCGGGCCCGGGATGCGGGCTTCGCGGTGCGCCACCTCGCCGGCATCACTGTCCGGCACGAGGGCCAGGGCACCACCCGGGCGGCCAAGGCTCACCGGCTCGCCTGCTTCCTCGAGAGCCAGATCCGCTACGCCGCCAAGCATCACGGCCGGGCGACTGCGCTCGCCCTGGTGGCGACGGCCTTCGGCGCGCAGGTGCCGCTGCGCCTCGCCCAGGCGCTGGCGCGGCGCTCAGCCGCCGAGGCCCGCGAGACCTTGCGCGGGGCGGGTCTGCTCGCCCGGGCGCTGCCCGGCCTGCTGCGGGCGATCGGCCCCCGGTAATCCCCTCCCCTCCCCCGATTCCAAGTCTCCCGTGAGCCCACGATGCGCGCCCTGATCGACCTCCTCCGCGCCATGACCCTGCGCGAGCGCCGCCGCGCCGGGCTGATCGGGGCCGGGCTGGCGCTCGCAGCCCTGCTCGAGGTCGTCGGGGTGGCCTCGGTGGTGCCGTTCCTGACGCTGGTCGGCGATCCAGGCGCAGCGGCGCGGGTCCCGGCGCTGGCGGCGATCCGCGACGGGCTCGGGCTCGTCCACGACCGCACCTTCCTGATCGTGGTCGGCCTGGCGGCCTTGCTCGCGATCCTCACCACCTCCTGCGTCAATGCCGGGCTCACCTATGCCCAGCTGCGCTTCAGCCACAGCGTCGGCTACGGCTTCGCGCGAAGGCTCTTGTTTCGCACCATCGACCGCGAGCGGCTGTTCTTCACCACGGCGAACAGCGCCGCGCTCGCCAAGACGATCCTGAGCGAGACCGACCGGCTCGTCGTCGGCGTCCTGACGCCCGCCACGGTCATTGCCTCGCGGGCGACCTCGGCGATCGCCGTGATCGTCTTCCTGCTCGTCGTCTCGCCGCGCCTTGCGCTGATCCTCGGGGCCGGCTTCGGCGGGCTCTATGTCGGCATCTTCCTGGTGGTGCGGGCGCGGCTGGCGCGCATCGGCGCCCGCGCCGTGGCCGGCAACGAGGGCCGGTTCCGGGTGGTGCACGAGACGCTCGGCGGCCTCACCGAGCTGAAGCTCTACGGCCGGGCGGAAGGCTTCGCGAGCCGGTTCGAGGCGCCGGCCCGCGCCTACGCGCAAGCCAGCGCCGAGAGCCTGCTCACCGGGCAGTTGCCGCGCTTCGTCATCGAGGCCCTGGCCTTCGGCGGCGTCATCGTGGTGGTGCTGTTCGCGCTCTCGCAGGGGCTCGACACCGCCGGCATCCTGCCGCTGCTCGGCCTGTTCGCCTTCGCGGGCTACCGGATGTTGCCGGCGTTCCAGAACGTGTTCAACGCGCTCGCGCTCTTGCGCTTCACCCTGCCGGCGGTGCAGCTCGTCGTCGACGGGCTGGACGGCGAGCGCGCTCCGAGCCCCCGCCCACCTGGGCGCCTGCCGTTCCGCGAGGCCATTCGCCTCCAGAATGTCGGGTTCGACTACGAGCCCGGCCGCCCGGCCCTGTCGGGCATCGACCTCATGATTCCCGCCCACACCACGATCGGCCTCGTCGGTCGCACCGGCTCGGGCAAGTCGACCCTGGTCGGCCTGATCCTCGGCTTCCTCGCCCCCACGAGCGGCCGCATCGCGGTCGACGGCGTGACGCTCGACCCTGCCACCCTGCCGGCCTGGCAGAACCGCATCGGCTACGTGCCGCAGGACATCTTCCTGATCGACGGCACGATCGCCGAGAACATCGCCTTCGGGCTCGACGCGATCGACGAGGCGGCGGTGGAGCGGGCCGCCAGACTCGCCGGCGCGCACGACTTCGTCGCAGCCCTGCCGGAGGGCTACGCCACCCGCGTCGGCGAGCGCGGCGCCCGGCTTTCCGGCGGCCAGCGCCAGCGCATCGGCATCGCCCGGGCGCTCTACCACGACCCCGACGTGATCGTGTTCGACGAGGCGACCTCCGCCCTCGACGACGAGACGGAGGGCGTGGTGATGCGGGCGGTGCAGGGGCTTTCTGGCACCCGCACCCTGATCATGATCGCCCACCGCCTCACCAGCCTCGCCGGGGCCGACACCGTGCACGTGCTGGAGGGCGGCCGGATCGTGGCCTCGGGTCGGCCGGAACAGGTGCTGCCACAGGTGGCACGGACGGCGGATCAGGGGTGATCGCGCCAGAGGGCGCGACGGGTCACGATTCCAGCTCGCCGTAATCGTGGGTGTAGGCCCCCTCCTCGAACCGGTCGAAGCTCTGGCTCCAGCTGTGGCCGGGCCAGAGGTAGTCGACCCGGCCCGAAGCCGGCCGGTACAATGCCGTGTAGGCCGTGGTGAAGCTGAGCTTGCGCGAGTGGAGCGGCGGCGCGAAGAAGCGCGCCGCCAGGGTCGCGAGGCTCGTCGCGGGATCGGCCAGGGCCTCCTCCAGCACCCGCTGGCGCAAGGCGGAGCGTGAGGCGGGCAGGATCCGCTCCTGGTGGTTCGTGCAGGTTCTCTGGCGCGTCACCGCGGGCTCGCGCCGGGGCCCGAGGAAGACCGTGGCGTGATCGCCCGTCCGGTCGAGCACAGTGACGTTGTGGAGCTGCACCGCCGGAAGGCGGCAGAGCGCGGTCACCGCCTCGGGGACCGACCCGCAGGTCTCCAGCACATAGCGCAGCATCTGGATGATGGCGAAGCCCTCTCCCCGCCGGGCGATGCCGCCGAGCGTGCAGCTGGCCACCAGCCCGTCCTCGTTCATCCCGTCGAGGCAGCCGCCCCAGGGGCGCTGCACCATCCCGATCACCCGCCGCCCCGACCACGCGGTCAGCTCGATGCGGCCGGTGATCGAGGTCAGGGGATAATCGTAGTTGCGGACGAGGGCCGGGCCGTCCTCGCCGAGCCACACCGCCTGGCTGCATCCCTGCCGGTGCGCGGCCGGGCGGTAATGACTGAGGATGCGGTGGGCGAGGTCATCGTCGCCGACCATCCCGCACAGGTCGTCGTAATGCGGGACGAGCTCGGGCATGTGACGCGCCAGGGCGGCCCGGCACTCGGCGGCCGTCGGTCGGTCGGTCGCTCCATCCCCGAGATACCACCGCGCCGCCTCGTCCCGCCCGTCCCGGAAGCGCGCGAGCCACAAGGCGCCGGGCCGGTCCTCGCGGTGGGCGGTGAAGGTCTTTTCCATGATGGATCATGTATCCGCCCCACCCCTGCCCTGACCACCGCGTTCCCGGCCGCGCGGCAATCGGACCGGGCTCAAGCGGCCCCTTCCTCTTCGATCCAGGTCAGGAAGGCGGCGATCGGCCCGGCGAGAGCCCTCCCCTCCCGCACATAGGTGCAGTAGCTTCGGGCCGGCAGGCGCGGCCCCTCGAACGGCGCGACGAGGCGGCCCCGCGCCAGGTCGTCGGCGATCAAAGCCGTCGGGCCCATGGCGAGGCCGACGCCGTCGAGGGCGGCCTGGAGCGTGAGATAGAAATGGTCGAGGGTCAGCGCCGCCTCCGGCTCCAGCCCCGCGACGCCGGCCTCTGACAGCCAGTCGTCCCACAGCCGCGGCAGGCTCGCGCTGTGCAGCAGCGTGTGGCGCCGCAGGTCCGCGGGGCTGCGCAGCGGCGCCCGGTCCAGCAGGCCGGGGCTGCAGACCGGCAGCCGCCGCTCGGACAGGAAGACCCGCACCGTGGTGCCGTAGAAGGTATCGGGCCCGCCGCGGATGACCACGTCGTAAGGGTCGGCCAGGGCCTCGAGGGGCTGGTTCGAGGTCTCGAGCCTGACCCGGATGGCGGGATGCCGCGCCCGGAAGCGCGCGAGCCGCGGCACCAGCCAGCGCAGGGAGAAGCTCGCCGGCGCATTGACCCGGAGCACCGCGCCCGCCTCGTGGCCGTACTGCGCCGTCGCGGCCGCGATCCGGTCGAGGGCCGGGCCGACCTCCGCCAGATAGGCGCGGGCTGCCGGGGTGAGCACGACGCGCCGGTTGTGCCGCTCGAACAGGCTCGCCCGCAGCCAGCCCTCGAGCCCCCGCACCTGCTGGCTGACGGCACCGTGCGTCACCCCGAGTTCGTCCGCAGCGGCCTTGAAGCTGCCGAGGCGGGCAGCGGCCTCGAAGGCGCGAAGGGCGTTCAGGGGAGGCAGCGCGCGCCGCATTCGGGTGAGTTTTCCTGCAGAGTTTCGAGTGAACAAATGGTTTGTCGGGGTCATCGACAAGAGCCACCCTCACGCATGCTCCACCGTCGTCGCGTGAAACCTGTGCCCGATGTCATCAACCTCCCGATCCGTCGGCGCGGCGCCGAGGCCGCCGCATGACGCCCCTTGTCCTCGCCTCCGTGACCGGCGCCGCGATCCTGCATGCGGGCTGGAATGCGGTACTGCGCGGCGGCAGCGACCGGCTGTGGTCGATGACCCTGATGATGGTCGCGGTCAGCGTCGTCACGGGCACCGCGGCTTTGGTCCTGCCCTGGCCGAACGCGGCGAGCTGGCCCTACGTGATCGCCTCAGGCCTGATCCATACCGGCTACAACCTGTCCCTGGTGCGGACCTACCGCATCGGCGATCTCGGCCAGACCTATCCGATCTCCCGCGGCTCCTCGCCGGTCCTGGTCGCCCTGGGAGCGATGCTCTTCGCGCACGAGGCCGTCACCCTCGTCTCCGCCCTCGGCATCGCGCTCGTCTCCGGCGGGATCGTCTCGCTGGCCCTGCAGGGTCGGACGGTCCGGGCCGAAGTGCTGCCCGCCGCCCTCACCACGGGCGCGCTGATCGGCGCCTACACGGTCGTCGACGGGATCGGGGTCCGTCTGTCGGGCGACAGCGTGGCCTACGCCAACGCGATGTTCCTCCTGTGGAGCCTGACGATGCCGCCGATCTTCTTCGGCCTGCGCGGCAGGCCACCGACCTATACGCGGCGAGAGACCACCATGGCACTCGCCGGCGGCGTGGTCTCGATCCTCGCCTACGGCATCGTCATCTGGGCGATGCAATTCGGGGCGATGGGCGTGGTCTCGGCCCTGCGCGAGACCAGCGTGGTCTACGCCGCCCTGATCGGCCGGATCTTCCTGAGGGAGAGGCTGACGGTGCAGCGCATCGCCTCCTGCCTGGCGATCGCCGCGGGCGCGGCCTGCCTCGCCGCCTGATCGATCACCACATCGTCTGCCTCGCCCGCTCGGCCCAGGCCACGTCGTAGGTCTCGCCGCCGACGCGGCCCTCGCTCAAGCCGGCCAGGATCTGGCCGGGGGTCGGCAGGGTCTTCGGGTCGACCTGGCTGTCGGCCCGCCACAGCCCGGAGCGGATCAGCGCCCGGGCGCACTGGAAATAGACCTCCCCGACCCGGATCACCATCACGGTGCGCGGCGCCTTGCCCTCGACGGCGAACGACGCGCACAGCTCCGTGTCGTCCTCGATCACCGCCCGTCCGTTGACCCGGAGCGCGTTGCCGATTCCGGGGATCAGGAACATCAGCCCGACCCGCGGGTCACGGATGACGTTGCGCAGGCTGTCGATCCGGTTGTTGCCGCGGCGGTCCGGCAGGAGCAGCGTGCGCGGATCGGCGATGCGCACGAAGCCGGGCCGATCACCGCGGGGCGAGCAATCGAGACCCTCCGGGCCGCTCGTCGCCAACGCGGTGAACGGCGCCGCCTCGATGAAACGCTGGTAATCCGGCGTGATGTGGTCGGCGACCTTCACGGTCGAGGCCTCGCCGACCGCGCCGAACTCGCCGTAGACCCGCTCCAGCTCCGCCACCGTATCCAGGATCGCCATCGACCGTCTTCCTCAGCGTGGATGGGGATCGGTTAGGCGATCGTGGGACGCCTGACCATCGAGAAGATCGCACCCTTGCGTGAGATTCGCTCACCGAGACTCCTGCCCGCCCCCCGGTTGCCACCTGGCAACAGGCGGCTCGGCATCTGCCGGGTGGGGTCGCGCCGGTCGACGAGACAAGGCCAGGGGGCGTTGGCGGCGGCAGCGTCCCTGGTCGCGTCTGTGCGGCGCGAGACGGGTGCGGTTGCACAGACGGAGGCTTGTCGGTGGCTCGGTCGGTACCAGGCCGTTCGCGGCGGGCCGGTTGCCACCTGGCAACCTCTCACCGGTGGGCGGCGGTCAAGGTGAGTGTTGGTTAATCAACCTTAACCAAAAACCGTTTGCGCTCCCACGGCCACGCTGGCATCGTCTTACGGATTTTTTCCGTGATGCGTCCAGGAACCGTAAATGCCTGATCAGCCGCAGGAGCAGGCGAGAGCCGCGATCTCCGACCGTCCCTCGATCACCAGGATCATCGCCGATGATGGCGGCGCCCTGTCGAGTGAGCTGAACGCGCTGCGGCGCACGCTCTTCCCGCCGGCCTCGCACAAGCTGCTGCGCTCGTTCTCCTCTGGCGAGGCGGCGAAGCTGATCGGGGTGGCGGATGGCTACCTGCGCCAGCTCTCCCTTGCCAGCAAGGGCCCACAGCCGGAGATCGGTCCCGGCGGACGGCGCTCCTACACGCTCGGGCAGATCAACGAGCTGCGCCAGCTCCTCGACGACGGCCCGAAGGCGAAGGGCTACGTGCCGCACCGCTCCGGGACCGAGCATTGCCAGGTGCTGGCGGTGGTGAACTTCAAGGGCGGGTCGGGCAAGACCACCACGGCGGCCCACCTCGCCCAGTACCTCGCACTCCGTGGCTACCGGGTGCTCGCCGTCGACCTCGACCCGCAGGCCTCGCTGACGGCGCTGCACGGCTATCAGCCGGAATTCGACGTCGGCCCCAACCAGACGCTCTACGCCGCGATCCGCCACGACGACGAGCAGCGCCCCTTGAGCGAGGTGGTGCGCAAGACCTATTTCCCGGGCCTCGACCTCGTGCCGGGCAACCTCGAGCTGATGGAGTTCGAGCACGACACCCCGCGGGTGCTGGCCGACCGGAACGCCGAGCCGTTCTTCGGCCGCATCGCCACGGCGCTGGGCAGCGTCGCCGACGATTACGACGTGATGATCCTCGATTGCCCGCCGCAGCTCGGCTTCCTGACGCTCGGCGCGCTCTGCGCCGCCACCGCGATGCTGGTGACGGTGCACCCGCAGATGCTCGACGTGATGTCGATGTGCCAGTTCCTGCTGATGGCCTCCGACCTGCTCGGGGTGGTGCAGGAGGCCGGCGCCGACCTCGACTACGACTTCCTGCGCTACGTCGTGACCCGCTACGAGCCCTCCGACGCGCCACAGACGCAGATGGTCGGCTTCATGCGCTCGCTGTTCCGCGAGCGGGTGCTGACTCACCTGATGCTCAAATCGACCGCGATCTCGGATGCCGGACTGTCGAAGCAGACCCTCTACGAGATCGGCCGCGAGAGCTTCACCCGCGCCACCTACGACCGGGCGATCGAGGCCCTCGACGGGGTCAACGGCGAGATCGAGGGTCTGATGCACCGCGCCTGGGGACGCGTGCCGGCATGAAGCGCAAGGACGCCCTCCGCGCCGCCCTCGGCGCCCGCTCCCTCGACCGCGAGACGGCGCCGGAGTTGCCAGCTGGCAACCCGGCCGAGGCGGTGGAGGCTCCCCCCGAGGCGCCGCGCCCCCTGGTGCGCTCCGGCGCCGTCGGTGCCATGGGACGCAGCCTCGGGCGCATCGCCAGCGCGGCGGCGGAAGCCCGCGCCATGGTCGCCTCCGGCGACCGGGTGGTCGAACTCGATCCGGCGCTGATCGACGGCTCCTTCGTGCAGGACCGGCTCACCGGCGATCCAGCCGAGCACGCCGCCTTCGTCGAACTGATCCGCGAGCGCGGCCAGCAGGTGCCGATTCTGGTACGGCCGCATCCGAGCGCCGAAGGCCGCTACCAGGTCGCCTACGGCCATCGCCGCCTGCGGGCGGCGGCCGAGCTCGGCCGGCCGGTGCGGGCGGTGGTCAAGGCGCTGTCGGACGAGGATCTCGTCGTCGCGCAGGGGCAGGAGAACTCGGCCCGGGCCGATCTCAGCTACATCGAGCGGGCGCTGTTCGCGATCGCGCTGGAGGATCGCGGCTTCGATCGTGCTACCATCATGGCGGCGCTCGCGGTCGAGAAGACCCAGCTCTCGCGCCTGCTCGGCATCGGCCGGGCGGTGCCCGCAGCCCTCGTGGCAGCGGTCGGTCCGGCGCCGAAAGCCGGGCGGCCGCGCTGGACCGCGCTCGTCGAGGCGCTGGCGCGGGACGGGGCAGGGGAGGTGGTGACCCGTATCCTGGCGGCGCCGGACTTCTCAGGGCTCTCCTCCGACGACCGTTTCGCCCGGTTGCTCGCGGGCCTCGCCGTGCCGGCGTCGCGTCCGGCTCCGACGCCGGCGGTCTGGACCAATCTCGGCGGCCGGCCGGTGGTGCGGATCGAGCGCGGCCGCCAGGGCACCCAGCTCACCGTCGACGACGCGCTCGAGCCGGACTTCGCCGCCTATCTTATCCAGAGTCTTCCACAGCTCTACGCCACCTTCACCGAGTCGAGGACCCGCGACGAGACCGATTAAGGTTCGGCCCCCTCTCAAGCCGGCGGGACGAAGACTCGCCGGTTAAGCACACAGATTCACAGGAATCTGTCGCTCTGCTTCGAAATTCGGCCGGACTCGACTCTGCCGATTCGGGTTTCACGCGTTAGGACTCCGCCAGACAAAAGTCACGACGCGTGCCCAGAAGGTTCGCGTCCTCGTGCGGAGCCCTTTTGGTGGAGACGACGAACCCGCCGCAACCGTCGCCCGAGCCGGTCGAGGGCGTGCGCGACGCCGACCTGATCGAGATCGTCGAGAAGGCACGCGGCAGCGTCGCCTACAAGGCGACGCTCGCCTTCGTCCGTGCCAGCCAGGCCAAGCGCGATGCCGAGGCCGAAGCGCGCGACAAGCTGGTGGTGCTGAAGGCCGAGGCAGCGGCCGAGCGCGCCCGGCTGCCCCGCAACGCCCGCCGCCGCGACATGGTGCGTGAGGTAATCGAGAACGAGCCGGCAGCGCCGGAGAATATCCAGCACATCCACTCGGTGCTGGCGCTCTGCGGCCTGCCGTATCGCGAACCGAAGGGCGTCACCAACGTCTCGCGCGAATACGGCCGCAACACGCTCGCCATCAATGCCGGCCGGCTCATCAACCCGACCACCGGCGAGATGGAGATGCAGGGGCTGCCCTACGGCCCGAAGGCACGCCTTCTGCTGCTGCACCTCTGCACCGAGGCGGTGCGCCAGCGCAGCCCCAAGGTCGAGGTGGCGCAGAGCATGTCGGGCTTCATCCGCGACATGGGCTTCCCGGTCACCGGCGGCGAGCGCGGCACGCTCAAGCAGTTCAAGGAGCAACTCAACCGGCTCGCCGCCTGCTCGATGCAGATCGGCCTGTGGGACGGCACCCGCGCCTCGACCCTCAACGTGCCGCCGTTCCGGCAGATGGACGTGTGGCTGCCGCTGCACAACCATCCGGACCAGGGCCTGCTCTGGTCCTCGACCATCACCTTCCACCGCGAGTTCTACGACAACCTGATCCAGCACGCCCTGCCGGTCGATATCCGCGCTGCCCGCGCCTTCGCCGGCTCGGCGCGCAAGCTCGACCTCTTGTTCTGGGTCGGCTACCGGCTCTCGCGCCTGGAACGGCCGCTGCGCCTGACCTGGGACAATCTCTACAAGCAGTTCGGCAGCGAGAACGGCTCGATCCGCTCGTTCCGGCAGGAATTCCGCAAGGACGTCGCCCACCTCACCGAGGTATTTCCCCGCCTGCGCCTCACCCTCGACGATGGGGGAATGCAACTGCTTCCGTCCGATCCGAAGGACCTGCTGGTGCCCCCCAAGGCGGCGCTCGCGAATAAGCGAGCCCGGGCAAGGGCTTGATTCCGCTGACTTCCCTACGAGGGGAGGGGGGGCCGCGGCCTGGGGTGTGACCCGTGTGCGCGGCGTTTCAGGCGTGCGGGTCTTGGCGTGACTGTCGGTAGGATTATTATCTTGTCGCTGATGGCATCTCTGGCGCCGGCAGCGCGCAGGTCCCGAAGCCTGTTCGACCGGTCCCGATCACGAGTGTCTCCCATGATGGGGTGATCGGTCTGGCTCGATGGGAGCGGGTTGAACGGGCACCAAGAACGTCTCCCTCCGTGCTCGTCGGCCTGTTTCGCCTGCGGCCGCGCCATGCTCCGCGTCATCCCGGGGCGGGGCTTGCCGAGAACCCGGGATCCATAGCCGCCGACGCTGCCGGATGTGGCGGTCGGCGTTCCGCGTCATCCTGCATCGTCGGCGGTTACGGAACCCGGCTTCCGACTCGGCGGCCCAGCGATGACGCAGAGGGTATTTGTACGGTCGGGAGATCTGGACGCCCGTTGAACGCAATCAATATCCTTTGATACGTGGGTATTTATTCGGAAAACACCCTTCGTTCTACCGCGCGATCCGGTCGGTTGAGGTCCAAAAGCCGATGTGATCCCGGATCATAGGGTGAATCCCGATCCGAAGATCCTGCCCGGGCGCATCGCAGCGCATAGCTGCCGGCGCCTCCCTACGCCGAGTTGCCTACGCCCCGCCACCGCCGGGGCCGCGCCCGACGACGCTGAATCGCCTACGCGCCTCACCGCTCGCGCGACATCCCGAATCTGCCGCTTCCCCATTGAGATTTCACGTCTTTTCTCTGTCTGCACGCACGCAGACCTGCCTACAGGTCGTGAACGACTCCACGCCGAACTGCCTACGCTCCTCCGCGACCGTGCAGCCTGGCAGTAACCCTCCGGCCAGTCAGGGCCACGAGTCGCCGGCAAGTATTTTCGTATGTCAAACGGGTGACGAGAGTCGAGCGAGAGTCCCGGATCGGGACAGCGAATCATCAGCCAGCGTAGAGGCGAGTCGGTTCCAGCCCCTCAAGCCTCGCCTCGACTCTTTCCCCGGGAAACGCGTCCAGCTGTGCTGGGCTTTGTCAGACGAAGACTCGTGGCCCGCGAGTCTCCGACTCGAGGGACCGGCCGCGAGGACTCGGGACGAGCGGGGAGGGGGGCCCAGCTCCCCCAGGCCGGACCCTGATCGTGCCGAGCTCCGGCTCAGGCCGGCCCCCCGATGGGCCGGATCGCGACGATCAGGCCCCGAGAACTCCCTAACTCCTGATCCCCAAAAGCCTTTTTATGAGAGATTCAGAATCTAGATTCCGAATCTGAATCCGTAGAGCTATATGGGTATTATATGGGGCCGCGATTTTCTGATGTTCTGCAAGGAGTTAGGCCTGGTTCGCGTAGGCAGGTCTGCGCGTCCGCGTAGGCAACTCGGCGTGTCCGCGTAGGCAGGTCTGCGCGGAATCACCGGTCCGGCGAAGGCGACTCGGCGCGGCCCCGTAGGTTACTCTGCGCAGGCCCCCGATTAACAGCTTGGAAAGCTGTGTGAATCGCGGACGGCCCGGCGTAGGCGACTCAGCGTGCCGCGCGGGGCCGCGCGCCACCCCTGGACGAAGCCGCATTCGTGCCTCCTGACACCCGCGGCGATCCCGACGCGTCGGGATCGCCGGATTCTCCGCCAGGAGGCCCGTGGAGGCCGGTTGCGCCCCGAGACAGTTGTACGGCACCCGCCGGCCCCGAATCCAGCTCAGCGGCGCTCCTGGCGGCTTTGACAGCGTTGTCCAAGGGCTGTGCCCGCTCGCAGGCCAGCTCGCACTCCCGACCGATCCCCTTGCAGCACCGGGCTTTCCGGGCGGCCTCGACGCAGCTGTCCCCGTTGCCGTCAACAGGAGCCCGGTTTCCGCAGGCTCTGACGTCCCTTCCATCCACAGCCCCGATTGACACTCCCTCGAAATCGAACAAAACAAGAACATGTATGGGCTTCGGTCGGTGATGGGCACGAGATGCGACAGGCCGAGCGGGAGCGGCAGCTCGCGGCGTTGCGCGAGCGGATCGGTGGGCTGGCGCCCGAGGGGGCGGGACGGCCGGTCCTGCCGTTCGGCGTCGCGGCCCTGGACGAGCATCTGCCGGGTGGGGGCCTGCGCCTCGGTGCCGTGCACGAGGTGCTGGCGGCGGGGCCGGTGGACGGGGAGGGGGCGCTCGCGGCCCTGTTCGCCGCCGCGATCCTCGCCCGGCTCTCCGGCCCGGTGCTGTGGTGCCTGGCGAGCCGCGACCTGTTCGCCCCCGGCCTCGCCGCGGTCGGCCTCCATCCCGACCGGGTGCTCTACGCCGAGACGCGGCGCGAGGCCGAAATCCTGCCCACCATGGAGGAGGGGTTGCGCCATCGCGGCCTCGCGGGGGTGGTGGGCGAGGTCGCCCGGCTCGGGCTCACCCCGTCGCGCCGGCTCCAGCTCGCCGCCGAGGGCAGCCGGGGTCTCGCCCTGGTGATACGCCGCTGGGGCGCTGCGATCCCCGAACCGAACGCCGCCGCGACCCGCTGGAGCGTCACGGCGGCGCCGTCTCCCGTCCTTCCCGTGCCGGGCCTGTCGCGGGCCCGCTGGACCGTGGCGCTCGTTCGCGCCCGGGGCGCCGAGCCCCGCACCTGGCTCCTCGAGGCTCCCGATGCGAAGGGTCATCTGCGTGTTCCTGCCGACCTGGCCGACCGACCGCTGGCGGCGCCGGAGCGGCGGGCCGTCGCCGGATGAGCCTTTGGTCGCGGCGGCGCAGGAGGGGCCGCGCCGGGTGCTCAGCGCCGTCGACCGCGCCGCTCGGGGTCTCGGCTTGCGCCCCGGCCTCGCCGTCGCGCAGGCCCAGGCCATGGTGCCGGGTCTCACCGTGATCGCGGCCGATCCGGAGGGTGACGCCGCGGCGCTCGCCCGCCTCGCGGCCTGGTGCCTGGCCTATGCCCCCCTCGTCGCCCCCGACCCGCCGGACGGGATCTGGATCGACAGCGCCGGCGCCGCCCACCTGCACGGCGGCGAGGCGGCCCTGCTCGGCCACTTGCGCCGCCGCCTCGGCCGGGCGGGGATCCGGGTCCGGGCGGCCGTGGCCGATACGCCCGGCGCCGCCTGGGCGGCGACCCGCTGCCTCGGGCCCGAAATCGTGCTGCCGCCCGGCCGCCAGCGGGACGCGCTCCTCGCCCTGCCGCTCTGGGCCCTGCGCCTCGACCGCGACACCGTCTCGGGCCTGGGCCAGCTCGGCCTCACACGGATCGGTCATCTCCTCGACCAGCCAAGCGGCCCGTTGCGCCTGCGCTTCGGCGAGGAGCCCGCCCGCCGCCTCGACCAGGCTTTCGGCCACGCTCCCGAACCGCTGGCCTACCTGGCGCCGCCGGTGGAGCACGCCGTGCGCCTCGCCTTTCCGGAGCCGATCGGGGCCCCCGAGACGCTCGCCCGGGTGACCGGGCGGCTCGCCGCGATGCTGGCCGCAAACCTCACCCGGCACGGGCTCGGCGCACGACGGCTCGACCTGGTGTTCCGCCGCGTCGACGGGCTCGACCAGTCGGTCAGCATCGGGACCGCCCGGCCGAGCCGCGACCCGCGCCACCTCGCCCGCCTCCTCTCCGAGCGCCTGAGCCACATCGATCCCGGCCACGGCCTCGACGAGGCGCGACTCTCCGCCCCCCGGGTCGAGCGCCTGGAAGCGCGCCAGCTCGCCGCCCCCGGCGAGGAGCCGGATCCGGACGCGATGGCCGAGCTGATCGACCGGCTGGTGCTCCGGCTCGGGCCGGGCCGGGTGTTCCGCAACGCCCCGGTCGAGAGCGAGTGGCCCGAGAGGGCCGTGCGCCGGGTCGCGCCGTTGAGCCCCGCCACCGGCGTGACCTGGCCCGCCGACCTGCCGCGGCCCGGCCGCCTGCTTCCCGTCCCGGAGCCGGTGGCGGTGCTGGCGGCCCTCCCCGATGCCCCGCCCTCCGTCTTCACCTGGCGCGGCACCCGCCGCCGGGTGGCGCGGGCCGACGGGCCGGAGCGCATCTTCGGCGAATGGTGGCTCGCCGACGACGAGGTTTCGGCCTGCCGCGACTATTACCGGGTCGAGGACGAGACCGGCGCCCGCTACTGGCTGTTCCGCGACTCCCTCACGTCCGAGGGTGCGCGCTGGTGGCTGCACGGTCTGGGGGAGGCGTGATGAGCGTCGAGCTCCGAAGATGAGCGTCGAGCTCCAGGTCACCACCCATTACTCGTTCCTGCGTGGCGCCTCCTCGCCCGAGGAGCTGTTTGCCGCCGCCGCCCTCCTCGGCATCCGGGCGCTCGCCGTCACCGACCGCAACTCGCTCGCCGGGATGGTGCGGGCCCACGCTGCCGCGCGCACCACCGGCCTCCGCCTGATCGTCGGCTGCCGGCTCGACCTCGCCGAGGGCTGGAGCCTGCTCGTCTACCCCACGGACCGGGCGGCCTATGGCCGGCTCTGCCGGCTCCTCACGATCGGCCGCTCGCGGGATCGGGTGCCCCGCGGCGGTTGCCACCTGACAACCGCGGACGTGGCCGAGTGGAGCCGGGGTCTCGTGGCGGTGCTGCCCGCCGACCGGCCGGACGACCTCCTCGTCGAACGCCTGCGCATCTTAAAGGCGATCTTCGGCAAAGATCTCTCCTGCGGCCTGTCGCGGCGCTTCGGCGTCAACGATCACCTGCGGCTCGCCGAGATCGCGGGCCTCGCCCGCGCCGCCCGGGTGCCGACCATCGCCCTCGGCGATGTGCTCTACCACGTGCCCGAGCGGCGGATGATGCAGGACGTGGTCACCTGCATCCGCCTGAAGACCACCATCGCGGCGGCGGGCTTCTCCCGCGAGCGCCATGCCGGGCGCCACCTGCACGATCTGGCCGAGACCGCGCGCTTGTTCGCCCGCCACCCGGAGGCGCTCGCCCGCGCCGCGGCACTCGCCGAATCCTGCCGCTTCTCGCTGGATGAGCTGACCTACACCTACCCGGACGAGGCCGGGGAGGACGGCCGCCCGGCGCAAGTGCGCCTCGCGGCGATGACCTGGGAGGGCGCGGCGAAGCGCTACCCGGCCGGGGTGCCGGAGGCGGTCCGCCGGCAGCTCGGGGACGAACTCGACCTCGTCGCCAAGAAGGCTTACGCGCCGTACTTCCTCACCGTCGAGGCGATCGTCCGCTACGCCCGTTCTCAAGGAATTTTGTGCCAGGGCCGCGGCTCGGCGGCGAACTCGGCGATCTGCTGGTGCCTCGGCATCACCGCCATCGATCCGGTGGAGCAGGGGCTGCTCTTCGCCCGCTTCATCAACGAGAACCGCGACGAGCCGCCCGACATCGACGTCGATTTCGAGCACGAGCGCCGGGAGGAGGTGATCCAGTGGATCTACGCCACCTATGGCCGCGAGCGGGCGGCGCTCACCGCCACGGTGATCCGCTACGGCGCCCGCGGCGCGGTACGGGAGGTCGGCAAGGTTCTGGGCGTGCCGGAGGACGTCACCGGCGCCCTCGCCCGCCTGGTCTGGGGCTGGTCGCGCGAGGGGGTGGGCGAGCGCGAGGCCAAGGCGCTCGGCCTCGACCTCTCCGAGCGATCGTTGCGCCTCACCCTCGAGATCGCCCGGGCGCTGATCGGGACGCCGCGCCATTTCGGCCAGCATCCGGGCGGCTTCGTCCTCACCCTCGACCGGCTCGATCGGCTCTGCCCGGTGGTCCCGGCCCGGATGGAGAACCGCCAGATCATCGAGTGGGACAAGGACGACATCGAGGCCCTGCGCTTCATGAAGGTCGACGTGCTCGGCCTCGGCATGCTCGGCTGCCTGCGCCGGGCCTTCGCGCTGCTCGCCGAGCACAGGCCCGAGACGAACCCGCCGCGGGAGATCGCCGATATCCCGCCGGGCGACGAAGACACCTACGCGATGATCCAGAAGGCGGACACGATCGGGGTCTTTCAGATCGAGAGCCGGGCGCAGATGGCGATGCTGCCGCGGATGAAGCCCGAAGACCTCTACGACCTCACCATCGAGGTCGCGATCGTGCGGCCGGGCCCGATCCAGGGCGACATGGTCCACCCCTATCTGCGCCGGCGCCGCGGCCTCGATCCGGTCACCTACCCGACCGAGGAACTGAAGGCGGTTCTGAAGCGGACCCTCGGCGTGCCCTTGTTCCAGGAGCAGGCGATGCAGGTCGCGATCGTCGCCGCCGGCTTCACCGCCGCCGAGGCCGATGGCCTGCGCCGCGCCATGGGCACCTTCAAGGGCGACGGCACGATCAACCTCTACGAGGACAAGCTGGTCCGCGGCATGATCGCCAACGGCTACGACCCGGACTTCGCCGCCCGCACCTACCGCCAGCTCGAGGGCTTCGGCTCCTACGGCTTCCCGGAGAGCCACGCCGCCTCCTTCGCCCTCATCGCCTACGCCTCGTCCTGGCTGAAATGCCGGCACCCCGAGGTGTTCTGCTGCGCGCTCCTCAACGCCCAGCCGATGGGCTTCTACGCTCCGGCCCAGATCGTGCGCGACGCCCGTAACCATGGGGTCGAGGTCCGGCCGATCAGCGTCAACGCCTCGCGCTGGGACTGCACCCTGGAGCCGGCAGGCCACGGGCGCCTCGCGGTGCGGTTGGGCCTGCGGCTGGTGCGCGGCCTGCCCAATGCCGATGGCGCCCGAATCGCCACGGTGCGGGAGGCCGACCTGTTCCGCTCGGTCGAGGATCTGTGGCGCCGGGCTGGGCTCTCGCTGAAAGGCCTGCGGAGTCTCGCCGCCGCGGATGCGTTCGCCTGCCTCGGCCTGGGGCGGCGCGACGTCCTGTGGGCGATCCGCGGCCTGGCGCCCGCGCCGCTGCCGCTCTTCGCGGCGGCCGACCGGCGCGAGGCGACGCCGTCCCCCGAACTCGCCGAGCCGCCGGTGCGCCTGGCGCCCCTCGGGGAGGGGGCCGCCGTGGTGGCGGATTACCGCGCCTCGGGCCTCAGTCTCGGGCGCCACCCGCTCGCCTTCCTGCGGGCGGAGCTGTCCCGCGACGGCGTCTCGGCCTGCGCTGCCCTGCGCCGCCTGCGCGACGGCGCCCGGGTGACGGTGGCGGGGCTGGTGCTGGTGCGCCAGAAGCCGGGCTCGGCCAAGGGCGTGATGTTCATCACCCTGGAGGACGAGACCGAGGTCGCCAACCTGGTGATCTGGCCTTCCCTGTTCGCCCGCCAGCGCAGCCTGATCCTCCAGGCCGGCCTGATGGCCGCCCGCGGCCGGGTGCAGCGCGAGGGCGAGGTGATCCACCTCGTCGCCGAGCACCTGATCGACCGCTCGGACCTCCTGGCGCGGGTGGCAGGGGAGGGGCCGGCCGAGCCCCTGGCGGTCGATGGAGGGCGGGGGGACGAGGCGCGGCGCGGTGGTGCGGATCCGCGAGGAGTGGCGCGGCCGTTGCGGGTGGGGAGCCGGGATTTCCGGTAAGATGCGGCTCTGCCCTATCTCGGTTGCTTGCGCCGGTTCGCCGGTCAGGGGAGATGCTTGCGTGAAGTCACGCAACGCCCCATCGTTATAACGAGTGTTGTAACAGCGGAGGCCGCCATGCTGGCGCTCAAGCTCACGGGAATCGGGAACTCGCTCGGCTTCGTTCTCCCCAAGGAAGCGGTCGCGCGCCTCAAGGTCGAGAAGGGCGACACCGTGTTTCTTACCGAGACGCCGGACGGCTACCGGCTGACCCCCTACGACCCGACCTTCGAGGAGCAGATGGACAAGGCGCGGGAGATCATGAAGCGGCGCCGCAACGCGCTGCGCGAACTCGCCAAATGATACCGCTCTGGGTCGAGACCGAGGTCGTTCTCGCCATCCACGACGAGCAGCTGGCCGAGCATGGCGGCGCCGGCGGGATCCGTGACAGGATGATGCTCGACTCGGCCCTGGACCGGCCTCGGAACCGTCACGACCTCGGCGGCTGCGACGACATCTGCGAACTCGCGGCCTGCTACGCGTTCGGCTTGGCCCGCAATCAGGGCTTCGTGGACGGCAACAAGCGAGTCTCGGCGGTAGTGACCGAACTTTTTCTCGCGCTCAACGGATATGACTTGACTGCCAACGACAGCGACGTCGTCCGAGTCTGGACGGCCATCGCCGCGGGGGAGATGACGGAGGACGATATCACGGCCTGGATCAGGCGTTTCGCATCGACTTCCCTGTAGTCCCGGACGCATCGACCATGGTCACGCTCACGATCCGCAACCTCGACACCAAGGTTAAACAGGCGATGCGCGTGCGCGCCGTGCGCAACGCCCGCTCCGTGGAAGCGGAGGCGCGCGATCCTCGCCGAGACGGTCGCGCCACCCCTGCGTGAGGTGGCCGATCTGGCCGAAGCGATCCGCCGTCGCTTCGCGCCGCTCGGCGGGGTCGAGCTTGAGCCGCACCCGCCGGTGGTGGTCGGTCAGCCGCCACGATTCGAGGATTGATCGTCCTCGACGCGGCCATGATCTCTGGTCGGATGCGGCCCGAATGAACCCCTCAATGCGCCGCCACCCCCCGCGCCGGCACGATGTCGTTGGCGATCACCTCGCCGAACGGGCCGTCGTTGCGCGCGCCCGTCGCTGCCGTGCCTGTGGTGCTGCGCAGGGGGAGCTTCGGGAAGACCAGCTCGGCGAAGCGGTAGGCCTCCTCCAGGTGCGGGTAGCCGGAGAGGATGAAGCGGTCGATGCCGAGGTCGATGTACTCCTTCATCCGGTCGGCGACCTGGTCGGGGGAGCCGACGAGGGCGGTGCCGGCGCCGCCGCGCACCAGGCCGACGCCGGCCCAAAGGTTCGGCGAGACCACGAGCTTGTCGCGCCGGCCGCCGTGGAGCTGCATCATCCGGCTCTGGCCGACGGAATCCTGGCGCGCCAGGGTCGCCTGCGCCTTGGCGATGGTGGCGTCGTCGAGGCGCGAGATCAGCGACTCGGCCGCCTCCCAGGCCGCGGACTCGGTCTCGCGCACGATGACGTGCAGGCGGATGCCATACGAGAAGGTCTTAGCCCGCTTCTCGGCCGCCTCGCGGGCCCGGGCGATCTTCTCCTTCACGTCGGCCGGGGGCTCGCCCCAGGTCAGGTAGACGTCGCAATGCTCGGCCGCGACCTCGATGCCGGCCGGCGACGAGCCGCCGAAATAGAGCGGCGGGTAGGGCCGTTGGACCGGCGGGAAGATCAGCCGTCCGTCCTCCAGCCGCAGGTGCTCGCCCTCGTAGGTCACGGTCTCGCCGGCGAGGAGGCCGCGCCAGACCCGCAGGAACTCGTCGGTCACCGCGTAGCGCTCATCGTGCGCCAGGAAGACGCCGTCGCCGCGCAGTTCCACCGGATCGCCGCCCGTGACCACGTTGATGAGGAGCCGCCCGTCCGAGATCCGGTCGAGGGTCGCGGCCATGCGGGCGGCGGTGGACGGCAATTGCAGGCCCGGCCGCACCGCCACCAGGAAGCGCAGGCGCTTCGTCAACGGCGCGAGCGCCGAGGCGACGACCCAGGAATCCTCGCAGGAGCGTCCGGTCGGGAGCAGCACGCCGAAATAGCCGAGCTCGTCCGCGGCCTGGGCGATCTGGCGCAGGTAGGGCAGGGTGACGGCCCGGGCCCCTTCCTGAGCGCCGAGGTAGCGGCCGTCGCCGTGGGTGGGCAGGAACCAGAGGACGTCGGTCTGGCCGGTCATGGGGGGACTCCCGTGAAGAGGTTCGGGCGCCTGTTCGGCGGTAGCTTTTCAAATCATCCCACCCCCGACCTCATCCTGAGGCCGGGGATGGGGGGAGCGAGAATCTGACAGGGCTGCTTCGGCGAGCGGCCCGTCAACCCCGCCCATCCAGCAGGTGATCGAGGATGCGCCCCTCCAGCGCCGCCAGTTCCGGGTCGCCGCGGCGGCGCGGGCGGGGCACCGGTACCGCCACGTCGAGGGCGATGCGGCCGGCCTCGACCACCAGGATGCGGTCGGCGAGGGCCACCGCCTCGGCGACGTCGTGGGTGACGAGCAGCGCGGTGAAGCCTTGCGCCCGCCAGATCCGCTCGATCATCGCCTGCATGTCGATGCGGGTCAGCGCGTCGAGGGCGCCGAGGGGCTCGTCGAGGGCGAGCAGCCCCGGGCGGCTGACGAGGGCGCGGGCGAGCGCCACCCGCTGGCGCTGGCCGCCCGAGAGGGTGGCGGGCCACTGTCCCGCCTTCTCGGCGAGGCCGACCTCGGTGAGCGCCGCACCCGCGCGCTCCCGCCGCTCCGCCGCCTTGCCGTCGCGGCCGAGCCCGACCGCGACGTTGTCGCGGACCCGTGCCCAGGGCAGCAGGCGCGGCTCCTGGAACATGATCCGGCGCGGCGCCTCGCCGCCCTCGATCGCGACCCGGCCGGCGGTCGGCGCCTCGAGGCCGAGGATCAGGCGCAGCAGGGTGGACTTGCCGCAGCCCGAACGCCCGACCACGGCGACGAACTGGCCCGCCGGGATGTGCAGGTCGAGCCCGTCGATCACCGGCTTGCCGCCGTCGAAGGACTTCGACAGGCCGCGGAGCGTGATGCCGAGGCCCGTGGCGGCCCGGTCGCGGGCGATCTCCCGGTCGATGACCTCGCGGCGCAGACGGGCCGGGGAGGCGGGGGCGAAGCCCTCGAACCGGCGGAGGGTGCTGGCGATCATGGTGACGAACCCTGGAAGCGAGAGCGGGAATCAGGCCGAGCGGTAGGCCGGGTTCCAGGCGAGGCAGGCGCGCTCCAGCTGGCGGGTCAGCAGGTCGGCCACCTTGCCGAGGAGCGCGTAGATCAGGATCGCCAGCACCACGACGTCGACCAGCATGAACTCGCGCGCCTGCATCGCCATGTAGCCGAGGCCGGAGGAGGCCGAGATCGTCTCGGCGACGATGAGCGTCAGCCACATGATGCCGAGGGCATAGCGCAGGCCGACGAAGATCGACGGCAGGGCACCCGGCAGCACCACCCGCCAGAAGAGTTCGGTCCGCGACATGCCGTAGATCCGGCCCATCTCGATCAGCTGCGGATCGACCGAGCGGATGCCGTGCAGGGTGTTGGCGTAGATCGGGAAGAACACGCCGAGCGCGACCAGGAAGAGCTTGGCCTCCTCGCCGATGCCGAACCACAGGATCACCAGCGGGATCAGCGACAGGTGCGGGATGTTGCGGATCATCTGCACGGTGGTGTCGGTGAGCCGGTCCGACAGGCGCGACAGCCCGTTGGCAAGGCCGAGGGAAAAGCCGATGCCGCCGCCGATCAGGAAGCCGCTCGCCGCCCGCAGGAAGCTGACGCCGAGATTGGTCCAGAGCTCGCCGGTCTCGGCCAGGCGCCAGCCGGCGGCGGCCACGTCGAGGGGGGCCGGCATCAGCCGGGTCGAGACCAGCCCGGCCGAGCCGGCGATCTGCCAGCCGACGAGGATCACCGCCGGCAGGAGCCAGGGGGCGAGGCGCCGCGCCGCGGCGTCGGGGGAGGGAAGGGCAGGCATTGGATCAGCCGTTCTGGGAGACGGGCGCGCGGAGCGCGTCGGCGATTCTGATCGCCCGCGGGATCAGGCCGAGGGCGTGGAAGCGGTCGGCGACGCGCTGCTGCTCGGCCACCGCCCCCGGGGTCATCGGTCCGATGACGTAGTCGGTGCGGTCCACCGCCCGGCGCGTCGCAGGCAACGGCACGCCGGTGCCCTTCGACAGGATCGCCGCCACATCGCCGCGATTGGCCTCGCACCAGCGCGCCACGCCGGCGAGCGCGTCGAGGGCCGCGTCCAGCACCGGGCCGCGCTCGGCGGCGAAGGTCCGGTGGGCGAGGAAGAAGCTGTTGGGCTTGGCGATGTCTGTGGCGAGCGTCAGCACCCGGGTGCTCGGCTGCATCTCCGCGATGGCGAAGTACGGGTCCCAGATCGTCCAGGCATCGACGCTGCCGCGGGCGAAGGCGGCGGCCGCATCGGCCGGCGCCAGGGTCACCGGCTCGATGTCGCGGTAGGTCAGCCCCGCCTTCTCCAGCGCCGCGATGGTGAGGTTGTGCGCGCTCGACGCCTTGGCGAAGGCGACGCGCTTGCCCTTCAGGTCCGCCAGGGTGCGGATCGGGGAGTCCGTCTGCACCAAGATCGCGGCGCCCGAGCCCGCCGCTTCCATCGCCGCCACGTAGACCAGAGGCGAACCGGCGGCCTGCGCGAAGATCGGCGGCGCGTCGCCAGTCGGGCCGAGATCGATGGCGCCGAGGCTGATCGCCTCGAGGAGCGGCGGGCCGAACGAGAACTCGACCCAGGTGACGGAGACGCCGAGGGGCTTCAGCCGGGCCTCGATCGCGCCCTGCTGCTTGGCGACGACGAGGATGCCGTTCTTCTGGTAGCCGATGCGCAGGGTGTCGCCCGGCCCGGCCCGGGCCGGCAGGGCGGCGCCCGCGAGGGCCGCGGCCAGGAGCGTGCGGCGGTCGATCACCGGGCGCCCCCGGCGGCGCGGGCGAGCGGCGCGGCCGCGGCGGCGCGGGCGCCGGCGAGGCCGGCGAGCTGATCCCCGGCCTCGGCCACCCGCTGGCGGATCGCCGCGGAGTCGAGGCCGCCCTCGCGGAAATCGGGGTCGGAAGCGTAGACCGCCGTCGGCACCGTCAGCGCTGTGAAGAAGCCGAAGAGCGGGCGCAGGGCGTGCTCCACCACGAGGGCGTGACGCGGCCCGCCGCCGGTGGCGGCGAGCGCCACCGGCTTGCCGGCCAGGGCCTCGGGCGCCACGAGATCGAACAGGTGCTTGAACAGGCCCGTATAGGCACCCTTGTAGACGGGGGTGCCGACCACGAGGGCGTCCGCCTCCTCCACCGCCTCGACGATGCGCCGGGCCGGCAGGGAGAGCTGGTCGCGGGTGAGCGCACCGCCGAGGCCGGGTCCGGCATCGACGAGGTCGAAGATCCGCACCTCGACCGGCAGCCTCACGGCGGCCTCGGCGGCGATCGCCTCGACCAGGGTGCGGGTCTTCGAGGGCCGCTGGATGTTCGCGGAGAAGCCGACGAGGCGCGGTCGCGTCATGGGGGTCGATCCGATGGTCAGGGGCGGGGGCACGGAAGGGGCGCCGCGGCCCCGTGCTCGATGTCCTTACGATGCGGCCGAGGCTGAGATCAGTCAATGAAATGAGATTTCAAATGATCGTATAGCGGGAGTTGATCCTGCTATGGGGGCGGCAAAAGAGAGAAAATGCGACTTGGAACTCGGTATGGAATGAGAAAGATCGTAGGTTCCCGGCGGGATATCCTGGTACGGTTGCGGTTCGGGCCCGGCGATCGGGGCGCGGTGGTGACCAAAGGGGCGGTCCGGCCCCAACCCCGCCGGCCTCGGCCGCTGGACTTGCTTCCGAGTCGCATTTTCAAGCATTTGATGCGGATTAAATCCTCTCACCAAACGTATTGAAGAAAAATCCGCCGTTATATGGGAGTGTCGGCTCGCAAATGGAATACGGTGTGCCGTAAAAATACTCTCATGCGACGGGCTCGCCGATGATCGACACCGCCGCACCGTTGCGGTAATCGACCGCCTGCGCTGATGGATCGATTCAGCACATTCACAGAGCACCTTGCCAGGGGCCCCCGACGATGTTCAACATGTTCAAGTCGCAGACCTCGCTCGACCTCACCCCGCGGACCTGCCTCGCGGTCTCGCTGATCTACTGCATGAGCGCCGACGGCGAGATCGACCCGGAGGAGATCGGCCACCTGATGTCGGTGCTCGGCCGCAACGCGACGCGCCAGAGCCTCGACTCCGCCGTCCGCTACGCCCGCGCCACCCAGCCGGCCCAGTTCCTGGCCGACGCGGCGCCGCGCCTGCGTCCGGAGCAGAAGCTCTGCATCATCCTCAACATGATCGACAGCGCCATGGCCGACGGCGAGGCGGAGGCGGGCGAGCAGCAGCTCATCATGCAGTTCTCCCAGGCCTTCGGCCTGTCGGAGAACGACCTGACCCCGTACTTCAAGGCCCTGGTGGCGAAGAACGACCGGGCGGTGCTGGATCGCTGAGGCTCCGGCCTACGGCGCTGTCGCGGGCCGCCCGACGGAGGGCGGTCGGCCCGGGTTCGCGGCCGCACTCACCGTCGCGATTCACGCCACCTGAGCGTGGCGTGAATCGCGAGGGCGCCGCCCGATGCCGCTCGCATCCGTCGTTCCGGCGCGAGCGGTCGGCGCACGCGCCGGCGCCTCGAGGGAGCGTCGGGCGAACTCCCGCGGCTGGCCCGGCGACCGGTCCATCGATACATTTCCGGGATCATGCCGAGCGAACCGGGATCCGCGTCGCGGACAAGCTCATTTCATGACGTAGATCAGGTTTTGGCGACGCGAATCCGAAAAGACCTCGATGCCGACGATGCTGGCTTTGATGCGATTCGTGTCCTCGATCGCCTCTTTCGGAACGAACCTCACGGTTGCCGCGACCGTACGCGACGGATTGCGCTGGACGAACGCGCGCGCCTGACTCTCGTCCATCGGCAGTCCGTCGAACTGCCTGGTATTCAGGAATACGAGTGATATCCGGCCCGACGCGAAGACGTTGGACGCACTCAGCGGATGAAAATTGAATGCCTTTTTCTCGAAATTATACTCACCGAACTGCACGGATAACTGAAGTTCGAACGGCTCGTTGAGGTCGAACGACGACACGTTCCGCTTCAGGGTCGTGAGCAGCCTCTTCTCCTCGCTCTCGGAGTCGAACTCGTTCGAGGTTCGCGAGGAAGGCGGCGCGAAATGCAGGCGATACTCCGGTATGTATGTCGACAGATCCGCCGGTTGAGCGAGCTTGAGGTAGGCGAGGTAGGCCTCGGGCGCCGAGAAGTCTCTCGCCTCGGCTCCGGCAAACGTGCTGCCGATCGCAGCTGCGATCGCGGCGCAATTCATCATCAGAGTCTTCACGACACGATCATCCCTGATTTTTTACAGCCCGAGCTTCGTGTTCTTGGTGTTGTTGAGCGCCTTGCTTTCCTGGGCGGCGCTCGCGGCGGCCTGTGAGGCTTCGTCACCGGCGGCGCGAGCCTCGCCATCCGCAAGGCGTGCCCGGATCGATCGGGGCGTGATCGAGATCTCGAGGATCGGCATCCGAAGCTCGCGTTCGAACGCCTCGTACTGCTTCTGCGGGCAGAAGACGTCGGGTCCGGATTGGCAGGCAGCGGTCGACAGCTGGTGGTCGACGGTAAAATGTGGATGGTAGAGGAACTTGACCGGCGTGTCGGTGGAGAACTTCTGGCTCTCGGTCGGGGTCCCGTACTTCTTGACGATGAGATCGCTCAGCGCCTCGACGGATTGAGGACGGTCGAACCTCTGCTCGAACATGATCGTCCAGATGCGGATTTGTCCGTCGGCGGCCCTGAAGCGGAACGGAGAGACGCGCTGGTCGATCTTCACCCAGGACGTCGCGGTCGTCTCCGTGGCGACGAACTTCTTGAAGTTGCCTTCGAATTCGCCCTCCTTGAGCGCCTTCTCGGCTTCGTCGACCGTCATCCCGAGTCGCAGACCGGCGACGGATTGAGATCTGATTTGAGCCGGTGAGTATTCCGGGCCTGTCACAGGGCCGGCACTCGCACTCCCGATCGCGAGTAGGCCGAGCAAAGCAGTCGTGATCGCTGATTTATACATATGCAAGGCTTCGTAGGCGTGACGATGAAGCCAACATGACGCAGCACAGCTAAATAATCTTTGAACACGTTATCCTAAGGCAATGTTACGGCGAGGGAGTTCAACATGCCATTCCCGAACGGCGCGAATGGCTTGGCCATCGAGGCCGCGGCAGGCCCCGCGGGCGGCGAACGAATATCCGACGCGACCCCGCGACCGCCGGCGTACAGACCCGCCGCCCAGGTCGCGACGGCCGATGCGCGCGGTGGAACCGGCCTCCGGGGGGTGAGAGCGGCCGGGCCTCTGACGGGCGAGCGGCGCTCTCGCGCGAGATTCATGCCGTCCGGCGGTTCCCCTCACACCACCGGATTGACCAGCTCCTCCCCGCGTCGCAGCCGGCCGAGATTCTCGAGGAGCAGGTCGATCACCCGGCCCTCGTAGTGGCTGGTCTCGCCGGCGCTGTGGGGCGTGACAATCACGTTCTCCATGCGCCAGAACGGCGCCTCCGGCGGCAGCGGCTCCTCCCGGAAGCAGTCGAGGCCGGCCCCGGCGATCCGGCCCTCGGTGAGCGCCCGCGCCAGGGCGTCCTGGTCGACCACCCGGCCGCGGGCGACGTTGATCAGGAGCGCCCCCGGCTTCATCGCCGCGAGCGCCGCTTCATCGATCAGGCCTTCGGTCTCCGGGGTGAGCGGGCAGGCGAGCGCCACCACGTCGGCCTGGCCCAAGGCTTCGTGCAGCCGGTTGGGGGAGAAGACCGCCTCGACCGGGTCGCCGGCCTGAAGCGGGCGGCGGCGCAGGCCGATCACCCGCATGTCGAACCCTTGCGCCAGCCGGGCGATGCGGGTGCCGATGCGCCCGAGGCCGATCACCAGCAGCGTCTGGCCGCCGAGCTCGCGCTCGCGCCGGGCCGGATCGGCGATCATCGGGCGCCAGGTCGCGGCGGCCTGGTTGCGCAGGGCCTCCGGAAGGCGGCGGGTGAGGCCGAGCATCAGCGCGAGGGCGTGCTCGGCCACGGCGCGCTCGTTGCCGCCCTGCGCGCTGGCGAGCCGGATGCCGCGCTCGCGCAGGGCGTCCTTCGGGAACTGGTCGGTGCCGGCGCTGACCGACTGGATGAAGCGCAGGCGCGGCGCCCGCTCCAGCAGGGAATGACGCCACAGGCCTGAGACCACCAGCACCTCGGCGTCCGTGACCGCTTCTTGCAGCGCCTCCACGTTGCGCACCTCGACGACGGGCTGGCGCGCGCCCTTCGCCGCGTAGGCGTCGCCGAGGCGATAGGCGGCGTGGGCGAGGACGATCGGTCCGGAGAGGGCGGGTGCGGTCATCGGCAGGCGGCTCGGGATCCTGGGCAAGCGAGGCCGCGGGAGTTCACACCGAGCTTGAGCCGGAGGCAAGGCGTCAGACCGATCCGGATAGATCCATCTCGATCATGAACCCGTTCGCGAGAAAGCCCGGGATCCCTCTCCCACGCGGGAGATGGGAGGCGCGCTTCACTCTGAAACACTGTGGAAGCGGCAGTCGGGTTTCGGATCAACGCAACCTCGCCACGCATACGAAAGCCCGCCCCTGCTGGGCGCAGGGACGGGCTTATGTAAGCTCACGAGAGCCCGAGGTTCCGAGTGGAGCGGACGGAACCCCGGGAGGCTCGATCAGCGGCCGTAGACGTAGGGAGCGACCGGCGCGTAGCCCGGGGGCACCTCGCGCACCAGCACGCCGCGCTCGTCGCGCGGATAGACGACGATGCTGCCGGTGCTGTCGACGGCCGGAGCGCCGCCCGGGGCGCCGTAGGCGCGCTCTATGCCGCCCAGCGGGCCACCGGCCTGCGAGCCCGATCGGTTGTAGGGCGAGCCACCCTGGGCGAAGGCGGGAGCGGCGGCGGCGGTCAGCAGGGCGGCCGCGAGGGCGAGACGGGTCTTCATGACAGAACCTCTGGATTGATGGGACCGCGTTGCGGTTTCGCAGGGTCAATCGTCTCGCCGGCAAAAGGTTCGCCACGACGTGTGCGCTGCCGCACGCATCGGGTCCTGGGCAGTTTGCGATGCGGGATTAGTTTGGACCGCGTCTAGCCTGGAGGAAGCCGCATGAGCTTCGACATCGTCCTGACGGTGAACGGCACGAGGCGCACGATCCCGATTCCGGACCCGCGCACGACCCTGCTCGACTTGCTGCGCGAGGGTCTGCACCTCACCGGTACGAAGAAGGGCTGCGACCGCGGCCAGTGCGGCGCCTGCACGGTGCTGGTCGACGGGCGGCGGATCAATTCCTGCCTGGCGCTCGCGGTCAGCCTCGACGGCGCCGAGGTCCTGACCATCGAGGGGCTGGCGGAAGGCGATCGCCTGCACCCGGTGCAGGAGGCCTTCATCGCCCATGACGGGTTCCAGTGCGGCTTCTGCACCCCAGGCCAGATCATGAGCGCGGTCGGGCTGATCCGCGAGGCCCAGGCCGGCAACGATCCCGAGCGGGTGCGGGAGGCGATGAGCGGCAACCTGTGCCGCTGCGGCGCCTATGCGGGCATCACCGAGGCGGTGCTGGAGGCGCAGGCCGCCATGACTCAGGCCCCCACGAGCCAGCATCCGGCCTCCCCCCGGCAGGGAGAGGCGGCATGATCCCGTTCGAGTACGTCCGCGCGACCGATCTCGCCGGCGCGGTCGCGGCGGGGACGGCGCCCGGCGCCGTTTACCTCGCCGCCGGCACCAACCTCCTCGATTTGATGAAGGGCGGCGTCAGCCGCCCGCGCCGCCTCGTCGACATCACCCGGCTGCCCGGCCTCGCCGCGGTCGAGCGGATGGGCGACGGGTCGCTCCGCATCGGCGCGCTCGCCCGCAACAGCGACCTCGCGCATGATCCCGCCTTCGCCAAAGCCTATCCGGCCGTGGCGGAGGCCCTGCTCTCCGGCGCTTCGGCGCAATTGCGCAACGCCGCCACGGCGGCCGGCAACGTGATGCAGCGCACCCGCTGCCCGTACTTCACCGACACGGGCAGCGCCTGCAACAAGCGCGAGCCCGGCAGCGGCTGCGACGCCAGGGGCGGCGAGACCCGGCTGCACGCGATCCTCGGCTGGAGCGAGGCCTGCATCGCCACCCACCCGTCGGATTTCTGCGTGCCCCTCGTCGCGCTGGACGCTCTCGTCGAGATCGCCGGTCCGGCCGGCACCCGCAGCGTGCCGCTCGAGGCCTTCCACCGCCTGCCCGGCGACGCGCCCGAGCGCGAGACGGTGCTGGAGCCGGGCGAACTGATCACGGCTCTCGTCCTACCGCCGGACGCCGCGAGCTTCGCCGGCCACAGCCGCTACCTCAAGGTCCGCGACCGCACCTCCTACGCCTTCGCGGTGGTCTCGGTGGCGGTGGCCTTGAGGCTCGATGGCGGGCGCATCGCCGAGGCGCGGCTGGCGCTCGGCGGCGTCGCCCTCAAGCCCTGGCGGGCGCGGGAGGCGGAAAGCCTGCTCGCCGGACGCGCTCCGGACGAGGCCGCCTTCCGGGCCGCCGCCGACGCCGCCCTCGCGGGCGCCGAGCCCTCCGGCGACAACGCCTTCAAGATCGAGCTCGCCCGCCGTCTCGTGGTGCGGGCGCTGGCCCGCACCGCGGCGGGCACGCCGGAGCGCCTGCCGGCGCTGCCGGGTTCCGCCTTCGCCCCGCTTCCGGAGGCCGCTCATGTCTGAGACCGCTCCCCGCCAGATGCGCCACGGCTCCAATCTCGGCCAGCCGCTCACCCGCCGGGACGGGATCCTGAAGGTGACCGGCGCCGCAGCTTACGCCGCCGACCACCACCCGCCCGGGATGCTCTACGCCGTGATGGCGGTGAGCCGCATCGCCCGCGGCCGGGTCACCCGCCTCGACGTCGCGGCGGCCGAGAGCCATCCCGGAGTCGTCGCGGTGATGACGCCGCAGAACAAGCCCGCGCTCGCCCGGCACCCGGACGAGAAGAATGACGGCTTCACCTTCCGGCTCGACCTCCTGCAGGACGACCGGGTGCGCTACGCCAACCAGCCGGTCGCGGTGGTGATCGCCGAGACGCTGGAGGCCGCGACCGAGGGCGCCGCCCTGCTCGACCCGGCCTACGAGGCCGAGACGCCCGCGGTCGGGCTCGACGGCTCCGAGCCGTTCACCCCGCCGGCGATCGGCGTCGGCGACCCGGCCGACATGGAGACGGGCGACGTCGCGGCCGGGCTCGCGGCGGCGGCGCGCACCATCGAGGCGACCTACGAGACGCCGGCGCAGTACCACAACGCCATGGAGCCGCACGCCGTGGTGGCGACCTGGGACGGCGACACGCTCGACCTCGACACGCCCTCGCAGGGGCTGGCGATGGCGCAGGGGCGGATCGCCGGCCTGTTCGGCATCTCGCCCGCGGATATCCACATCCGCAGCCCGTTCCTCGGCGGCGGGTTCGGCTCGAAGGGCATGATCGCCGGTCCCCAGGTGCTCGGCATCATGGCGGCCCGCCTCGTCGGCCGGCCGGTGAAGCTCGTCATGAGCCGCCCGCAGATGTTCGGCCCCGTCGGCCATCGCGCCCCGACGCGGCAGACCCTGCGCCTCGGCGCGAGCGAGGATGGCGGGCTCACCGCCCTCGACCACCACACCCTCACGGCGACCAGCACCTTCGACGACTTCATCGAGCCGAGCGGCGGCGTCTCGCACACGCTCTACGCCGCGCCGGCCCTCGCCACCCGGCACCGGGCGGTGCGGCTCGATACCGGCACGCCGCTCTTCATGCGTGCCCCCGGCGAGGCCTCGGGCAGCGTCGCGCTCGAGGGCGCCATCGACGAGATGGCCGAGGCCTGCGGCATGGACCCGCTGGCGTTCCGCCTGCGCAACTACGCCGAGACCGAGCCGGCCTCCGGCAAGCCGTTCTCCTCGAAGGCCCTGCGGGAGTGCTACGCGCGCGGCGCCGAAGCGTTCGGCTGGGGCAAGCGCCCGCTGGCGCCGGGGCAGATGCGCGACGCGAACGGGCTCCTCGTCGGCTGGGGCGTCGGCACCGCGACCTTCCCGGCCCTGATGTTCCAGGCCGAGGCGCGGGCGGTGCTGAAGGCCAGCGGCGAGGCTGCGGTCGCGATCGGCGCCATCGACATGGGGCAGGGGGCCTGGACCGCCCTCGCGCAGATCGCCGCCGAGGAACTCGGCCTCGACATCGACGCGATCGATTTCCGCATCGGCTCCTCGGACCTGCCGAATGGCGGCATCGCCGGCGGTTCGGCCCACACCGCCACCGCCGGCACGGCGATCAAGATTGCGGCCGCCGACGCGATCGCGCAGCTCGCCGCGCTGGCGACGCAGGACCCGCGCTCGCCCCTCTACGGCGCCGGCAATGCCGGGGTGATCGCCCGGGGCGGCCGGCTGGTGCGGCGCGACGACGAGGGCCGGTCCGAGGCCTTCACGGAGATCCTGGGCAGGGCCGGCCAGGACTCGGTCGAAGGCAAGGGCGCGGCGGGTCCCGATGCGGCGCGCGAGTCTTACGCCATGCACGCCCACGGCGCGGTCTTCGCCGAGGTGACGGTCGATCCCGATCTCGGCCAGATCCGCGCGACCCGCCTCGTCGGTGCCTTCGCGGCCGGGCGGATCATCAACCCGCGGCTGGTGCGCAGCCAGTATTACGGCGGAATGATCTGGGGCGTCTCCTTCGCCCTGCACGAGCAGGCGGTGATGGACCCGCGCACCGGCCGGCCGATGAACGCCAACCTCGCCGAGTACCACGTGCCGGTGAACGCCGACGTGCCCTCGCTGGAGGCGATCCTGGTCGAGGAAGAGGACCCGCACGTCAACCCGCTCGGCATCAAGGGGGTCGGCGAGATCGGCGTGACCGGCAGCGCCGGGGCGATCGTCAACGCGATCTGGCACGCGACCGGCAAGCGGGTGCGCAGGTTGCCGGTGACGTTGGACAAGGTGCTGTAGCGAGCCCGCCCGACCCCTCCCCCCTCCGCGGGGGGAGGGTGCCTGGCGGAGCCGGGCGGGGGAGGGGACGCCGGCTCCGGAGAGGTCGCGACAGTCGTGAAGGGCGCCAAATCCTTCAGCGTCGCGCTGCCCCTCTCCCGGCCTGCTCCGCAGGCCACCCTCCCCCGCAGAGGGGGGGAGGGGTCGAGCCGGTGCGACTTCTTGAGTAAGGAGAACCGCTTACGTCCCCACCGTCCCCCCGCCCCTTTTCGTGATCGCCACCACCGCCGGGCGCGGCGGCAGGGCGGGGTCGAAGTCGGGCCAGCGGGTCGCCGGCTGCTCGAAGGTGGCCGGCTGGGCGTTCGGATCCTCCTCGTCGGCCTCGCCGGGATGCTGCACGGCGACGAAGAACGTGGTGTCGTCGGGGGTGAAGTAGGGGCCGCACATCTCGGCCCCGAGGGGCACCTGGAAGAAGTGCTTGCCCGTGCCGCGGCGGGGACCTTGCGTCTCCATCGCCCAGATGCCGTCGGTGCGGCCGGTCTTCGAGGGCGAGTTGCCGTCGGTCGAGACCCAGAGCCGGCCCTGGCTGTCGACCGCGCAATTGTCCGGCATGCCGAACCAGCCGTCCTTCGTCGTCGACGACGAGAAGGTCGCGCCCACCGCCGCGATCGACGGGTCGCCGCAGCGCACCAGCACCTCCCAGGCGAAGCGATCGGCCGCGAAGTCGCCGCCGTCCGGCGCGAGTTCGACGATGTGGCCGAAGCGGTTGTCCGGCCGCGGGTTCGCCGCATCGACTTGGTCGGCCTTGCGGCGGACGTTGTTGGTCAGCATCACGTAGACCTTGCCGGTCTTCGGGTTGGCCTCGACGTCCTCCGGCCGGTCCATCTTGGTGGCGCCGAGGAGGTCGGCGGCCCGGCGGGTCTCGATCAGCACGTCGGCCTGATCGCGAAACCCGTTCTCCGGCGTCAGCGGGCCCTGCCCGAACACGATCGGCAGCCAGGCGCCGCGCCCGTCGGCATCGAAGCGGGCGACCGACAGGGTGCCGTGGTCGAGGATGTCGCGGTTCGCCGCCTTGTCGGCTCTGTTCACCGGGTCGCGCGTGACGAAGCGGTAGACGTAGTCGAAGCGCTCATCGTCGCCCTGGAACACGACGTAGCGGCCGTCACGGGCCATCGCGCCGGCGGCGCCCTCGTGCTTGAAGCGGCCCATGGCGGTGCGCTTCACCGGCACGCTCGTCGGGTCGAAGGGATCGATCTCGACCACCCAGCCGAAGCGGTTCGGCTCGTTGGGCTCCTTGGCGAGGTCGAAGCGCTGATGGAAGCGGCTCCAGCCGTAGAGGTTGCCCGGCAGGCCGAGACGCTTGTGGTTCTTCGCCTCCGCCGATCCCTCGGGGAGTCGGCCCTGGAAGTAGTAGTTGATATTTTCCTCGCAGGTCAGCCACGTGCCCCAGGGGGTGACGCCGCCGGCGCAGTTGTTGAGCATCCCCAGGACCTGGATCCCCTCCGGGTCGGCGCCGGTGCGCAGGCGGTCCGAGCCGGCGGCGGGGCCGGCGAGCCGGATCGGGGTCGTGGCGGTGATGCGGCGGGCGAAACGGGATTCCGGCACCACCCGCCAGCGCCCGTCCTCGCGCTTCACCTCGATCACCGAGCCGCCATGGGCCGCCATCTCGATGTCGACGAGGTCGCGGTCCATGTCGGCGAAGGCGGTCTTGCCGTCCTGCCGGCCGAGACCGGGGAACATCAGCTCCTCGTTCGTATACTCGTGGTTGACGACGAGGAGGCCGTGACCCGCGGGGTCGCTCGCACCCGGCAGGGGGAAGAATCCCAGGAAGTCGTTGTTGTAGCCGAATTGCTGCGCTTGCGCGGCGGCCGACTGCCTGTGGGGGTCGAAGGGCGGGGCGCCGGGCAGCACCGGATCGCCCCAGCGGATCAGCACCTCGGCGTCGTGCCCGTCCGCGACGTGGTGGCGCTCGTCGGCGCCGGCCGGCAGCTCGCGGAACGGGAAGGTCTCGGGCGGGCCCTCCGCCGCCGCTGCCGCCCGGGGCGCCAGGGTCGCCGAGATCGCCGCGACGGCCAACCCCCCGCGCAGGATCTCGCGCCGGTCGAAGCGCCGGGCCACGACCTCGCCGAGGGTCGGGTTCGGGCTCGGGTTCGAGCCGGCATCCTCGGCCGCCTCGGCCTGCTGCGATCGGTTCAGCGACGGCTGTGTCATCGGGATCCCTCGGCGCGCCTTCATGGATGAAACCGGACGCTTACCCTAGGGACCGTGGCGAGCGGATGACGGCGCTCAGCGATGCGTCCGCCGGCGAGCCGGGAGGGCCCGCACGGACCCGGTGGTGTCAGGTCCGATGACGTCGGGCACGAGCCACGGCGCCGGCCGGTCCAGCGGGCGGGCCTCGGCGGGCGAGCGGGAGGTGGCGTAGGGGTTGGTGACGTAGCTGCTCATGAAGGCGCCGCCGGCGGGCTCGCGGTCCCCGCCATTGGCGAAGGCCGGGAACGGCAGGGCAACCAGGGGCAGGGCGACGAGGGCGGCAGCCGCCGCGGCAGTGACGAAGCGGGTCATGGCAAGTCTCCGGCCGCCATCCCGGCATCTCACGTCCTGGCGTCTCACATCGGCGCAGCGGGGTTCGGGCGGCATGGGAGAGATATGGGCCCGGTCCGCTCGGCCCCACGTGCGCCGGCGCACCGGGCCGCTTCGGCGGACGGGCGCAGCAGGCCGGAAAGCCTTTGTGGGGAAAGCCTTTATCGCGGGCCTTGCGATCACGTCGGATCGGGTATGCGGCGCGGCCTCACGGCAGCAGGTGCGCGTCCAGCCAGGGCCTCGGCGCCGGGAGGGGCAGACGGCGGGCGATCCAGTCGATCACCGCGTCGGGCGTGTCGAAGAGCGGGGCGCGAGCCAGCGCCTTGCCGGGGCCGTAGGCCTCCGCCACGCGCCACTTGTGGCGGTGCTCCGGTGCGGCCGCGGTGCCCGGCTGCAGGCGGATCAGCCGCGAGACGAGCTGGTCGCCGAGATAGATCAGGCAGCAATCCTGATCGGCTCCGCCGCTCTGCACGCGAACATGGCGCTGGGTCAGCGTGCCGGCCGGTCTCGTCTGGGTGCCTCGCCCGAACATCGCGCTCCTCTCGCTCGTCCTCTCATGAACTAACATGGCCGGTTAAGAAATATCGAAGCGAATTCCGACAATTCACGATATCGGCGCTTATCTCCGCAGCATTCTCATTGACCTATGGTCAAAAACAATCAGCAGCTCGATATTGCAACCTTGGATTAGTTAATCAACCGTAAATAGTGCCTACTTGACTGATCGTGGCACGCTTTCGCCGCGCTCTCAAGTGGGCCGAAGACCGGGATCTCATGTCGGATCCGGTGCCGTCCGCCATGTGCCCAGGGCTCGATTGCACACCCGGGCAGGGGCGGGGAGGCGCGCCCCACGAAACCTGCTAGACACCCGCCCAGGCACCGGAATGCCGGACCGGCGGGAGGAGCGCTGACGCGATGGACGACGAGACGTTTCGGGCCTGGGCGCGCCGGGCCGCCGACTGGTCGGTGGATTACCTCGCGGGCGTCGGCGAGCGGCCGGTGCGGGCCCAGGTCGCGCCGGGCGAGATCTTCCGGCAATTGCCCGACACTCCTCCCGCCGCGGGCGAGCCGATGGAACGGATCTTCTCCGACCTCGACCGGGTGGTGATGCCGGGCATGACCCACTGGCAGCACCCGCGCTTCTTCGCCTACTTCCCGGCCAATGCCAGCCCGCCCTCCCTGGTGGCGGAGTTCGTCACCGCGGCGCTCGCGGCCCAGTGCATGCTCTGGCAGACCTCGCCGGCCGCGACCGAGCTCGAGACCCGGGTGATGGACTGGCTGCGCCAGATGATCGGCCTGCCCGACGGCTTCTCCGGCGTGATCCAGGATTCGGCGTCCGGCGCGACGCTCGCGGCGCTCCTCACCGCCCGGGAGCGGGCGCTCGGCTTCACCGGCAACGCCAAGGGCCTCGCCGGCGGGCCGACCTTACGCGTCTACGCCTCGGCGCAGGTGCATTCCTCCGTCGACAAGGCGGTGCGCATCGCCGGCTACGGCGATGCCAACCTGGTGCGAATCCCGGTGACGGGGCTGCTCCACGGCATGGACCCCGACGCCCTCGACGCGACGATCCGGGCCGACCGCGAGGCGGGCCTGGTGCCGGCCGCGATCGTCGCCTGCCTCGGCGGCACCAGCATCGGCGCCTGCGATCCGATCGAGGCCGTCGCCGCGGTGGCGCGCCGGCACGACGTCTTCCTCCACGTCGACGCCGCCTGGGCTGGCAGCGCGATGATCTGCCCCGAGTTCCGCGACCTGATGCGGGGGGCGGAGCACGCCGACAGCCTGGTGTTCAACCCGCACAAGTGGCTGTTCACCCATTTCGACTGCTCGGCCCACTTCGTGCGCGACCCGAAGGCCCTGACGGATACCCTCGGCATCCGCCCGCCCTTCCTGCGCACGCTCGGTCAGGACGGCTTCGTCGACTACAACGAATGGTCGATTCCGCTCGGGCGCCGCTTCCGGGCGCTGAAGCTGTGGTTCGTGATCCGATCCTACGGCGTCGAGGCGCTGCGCGGCATGATCCGCGACCACGTCGCCTGGGCGCGGGAACTCGCGGAGGTCATCGCGGCCGAGCCCGATTTCGAGCTGACGACCGAACCGATCCTGTCGCTGTTCACCTTCCGGTACGCCCCTGCCGGTGCAGGCACCGACGACCTCGACGCGCTGAACGCCCGCCTCGTCGAGCGCATCAACGACGACGGCCGCACCTACCTGACCCAGACCCGCCACGACGGCCGCTTCGTCATCCGCTTCCAGGTCGGCCAGACCACGACGACGCGGGAGGATGTCATGATGGCGTGGGCGGCGGTCAAGGAGATCGCGGCGGGATTGCGGGCGGGGTGAGGGCCGGACGTCGGCTCAGGCCGCCGGCGAAGGCCCACCGACCCCACAGACCTCGGCGGCGATCTGCGCGAAGGCGTCCTCCAGGAACGGCGCGGCGCCCCGATCGCCGCCGGCCTGGATCCACGCCTCGATGGCCAGGCGCATCGCGCCGAGGGAGACCATCGCGACGAGGCGCAGGGCCTGGCTGCGGGCCGGATCGGGCCAGCGCTCGACCAGGGCCTCGTGCAGGGCCCGCTCCTGCAGGGCGTAGGTCGCCTGCTTGCGCGCCTGCAGGGTCTCGCTCGCGCGCATCACCCGGTCGATGCTGATGAATTCCTGCGCGCGGATGCCGGCGGCGAGCTGCAGCATCGCGTCGCGCACCACCGCGATCGGCGCCCGGTCGGCGGGCTGCGCCAGCACCGCCCGGCGCAGCTGCGCGCTGAACCCGCGCATCTGCCACTCCAGCAGGATCTCCTCCTTCGACCGGAAGTACGAGAAGAACGTCCGGCGCGAGATGCCGGCGGCCTCGGCGATGGCGTCGAGCGTCGTCGCCTCGTAGCCGCGCTCGCCGAACAGCCGCAGGCCGGTCTCGGCGATCCGCTGCAGCGTCTCCTGCCGCTTGCGCGCGCGCAGGCCCTCGGGTTTCGGGGTCTCGGTCTCCGGGGGCTCGCTCGTCATGCCGGCCTTCTCGCACGTCGCTCCCCCCTTGAAAAGCTGCACTCGGTGCAGTAAAAAATTGCACCGAGTGCGGCCATGCACTCGGTGAAAGGGAGTCTCGACCATGTCGGGATGGACGCTGGCGGACATGCCGTCCCAGACGGGACGGATTGCGGTCGTGACCGGCACGGGCGGCCTCGGCTTCGAGGACGCCCTGGCGCTGGCCCGCGCCGGGGCCGACGTGCTCGTCGCCGGGCACAACCCGGACAAGGGCGCGGCAGCCCTCGCGCGGATCCGGCAGGCGGTGCCGGGCGCGACGGTGGGGTTCGAGCGCCTCGACCTCGCCAGCCTCGCCTCTGTCGCCGCCTTCGCCGAGCGGATGGCCGCGAGCCGCGACCGGATCGACCTGCTCGTCAACAACGCCGCCGTGATGACCCCGCCGACGCGCCAGGTCTCCGCCGACGGGTACGAGCTGCAATTCGCCACCAACCATCTCGGCCACTTCGCCCTCACCGCGCGCCTGCTGCCGCTGCTGCGCCGGGGACGCGCCCCGCGGGTGGTGTCGCTGTCGAGCGTCGCGGCCCGCGGCGGTCGCATCGCCTTCGACGACCTGCAAGCGGAGCGCGCCTACCGGCCGATGACGGCCTACAGCCAGTCCAAGCTCGCCTGCCTGATGTTCGCGCGCGAATTGGACCGCCGCAGCGGCGCCGATGGCTGGGGCCTCGCGAGCCTCGCCGCCCATCCGGGCATCGCCCGCACCGATCTCCTGCCCAACGGCGCCGGCCCCCGCAGCGTCGCCGGCCTGGCGCGCACTTACCTGTGGTTCCTGTTCCAGCCCGCCGACCGGGCCGCCTTGCCAACCCTCTATGCCGCGACCGCGCCTCAAGCGGCCGGGGGTGCGTATTACGGACCGGTCCGCCTCTCTGAGACCCGCGGCGCACCCGGCCCCGCCCGGGTCCCGGCCCAGGCGCTGGACGAGGCGGCGGCTGCGCGGCTGTGGGAGGTCTCCGAGCGCCTCGCCGGCGTGCGTTTCGGCTGAGGAGGCCCGATGACCCCGATCCTCGCCCGCTTCTGCACCGCCGCCCTCGTCGGCGCGGCGTCCTTCGTGAACTGTCATCCTTGCGCCGCGACGGCGGCCGATCGGCCGCCGAGAGACGTCATGGGCGACGCCGCGTCCGTCAGCCCGGTCCCATCCGGGCGACATGGCCGCGCCGGCGATTTACCTGCTGCGGGCTTGTTCGGCTCTCCTTGCGGTTCTCGCGCTCTCCGCGTCATCCCGGGTTCCGCTGCGCGGCCCCCCGGGCTGCGACACCGTGAGGCGTCACCCGCATGTACGTTCGACGAACGCACTCGCGCGGCCCGGTCCGACCCCGCTCACCCCCGCCCCACCCGGGTCGGCGGGCAGCGCAGGACCGCCTCCACCTCCTCGCGCGACTTGCCCCGCACCTCGTAGCCCATCGCCTCGAAGCGCTCGATCAGCGCCGGGCTGTCCTCGGCCGTGCAGGCGGCCCAGGCCGCGAGACGGTCGTTCATCGTCTGCAGCTCCGCGGACGGGTTGCGGTGAGGGGCGGTGGTGTCGCTCATGGGGTGGCTTCCGGCGTGAAGACGTCGGGTCAACGCGCCGGCCGCCGTCATGGTTGTGTCATCGTGGCTCCTGTCCTCACTCCATGGTGGGAGCGAGCGTCTTCACCCCCGGCACGTCCTCGCCGAGCCAGGCGGCGTTCTTGGCGGTGCCGTCGAAGGTCGCGCTGGTCTTGAACAGCTCGTACTTGCCCTCGAGTGCGTAGGGCCGGCTGCGGTTCAAGAGTTCCGCCACGGTCGCCTTGTCCATCGGCCGGAAGGTCTTCACCGCCTCGAACGCCTGATCGAGGTCGCGCTGGTTCTGGATGCCGGTGATCACCACCGCGGTCGGCAGGTTGAGCGAGAAGTGCAGGTACTCGATCGGCTTGATCGGCGCGTCGCTCTTCAGGATCACCCCGTCGCCGAAGGTCTTCATGGCGAGCGGCGCGATGCCGTTCTGCACGAGGTAGGGCAGCACGAGGTGGCCGAAGCTGCGGAAATGCGCGTCCATCACGTTGAGCGGCATCTGCACGGCGTCGAAGTGGAAGCCGCGCTCGGCTGCCACTTCGAGCATCTGCAGGTGGATGCGCGGGTCCTTGTGGCCGGTGAAGCCGATATAGCGCAGCTTGCCCGCCTTCTTCGCCTCCTGGAACGCCTCCATGGCGCCGCCCTCGGCGAAGACCCGGTCGGGGTCGTCGTAGCGCAGGATCTCGTGGTGCTGGACGAGGTCGATCCGGTCGGTGCGCAGGCGGCGCAGCGACTGGTCGATCTGCTTCATCGCCTCCTGCTTGGTCCGCCCATCCATCTTGGACATCAGGAAGACCTTGTTGCGGGTGCCGTTCTGCTCGAGGGCGATGCCCATCCGCTCCTCGGAGCGGCCCTCGTTGTAGTCCCAGCAATTGTCCATGAAGGTGATGCCGCGGTCGACGCCTTCGTGGATCAGCCGGGTCGCCTCCGCGTCGGTCACGGCGCTCTTGCCGAGATGGAAACCGCCCATGCCGATCGCCGAGATTGTCTCGCCCGTCCGCCCGAAGGGGCGGTAGAGCATCTCGCCCCGGCGCTCGCCGGGATCGGTGACCAGCGGCAGGGCGGCGGGGTCGGCCGGGCGGGTGTTCGGGAGCGGGGCCGGCGGGGCGTTCACGGCCGCCCCCGCGCCGCTGGTGACGGCGAGACCGGCCCCGAGGGCCGCGCCCTGCAGGAAGCTGCGACGTTCCATGGCGATTCTCCTGGGATCATCATCGGGAGGCCTCCGCGAGCCGGGTTGCCGCGTGGAGCAGGCGCAGGGCCGCGCATGCGGCGCCGTAGCCGTTGTCGATGTTGACGACCGCGATGCCGGGGGCGCAACTCGCCAGCACCGCGTCGAGGGCGGCGCGCCCGCCTTGCGCCACGCCGTAGCCCACCGAGGTCGGCACCGCGATCACCGCGCCGGCGACGAGGCCGCCGAGCACGCTCGGCAGGGCCGCGTCCATCCCGGCGGCGCAGATCACCACCGGATGGGCCCGGATCTCCTCGATCCGCCGGGTCAGCCGCCACAATCCCGCGACGCCGACATCGGCGATCAGCGTCGTGGCGTGTCCCTGGTAGGCCAGGGTCCGCTCGGCCTCGCGGGCCACCGGCACGTCCGAGGTGCCGGCCGCCACGATGGCGATCCGGGCGGGCCCCGCGACCCGTCGGGCCTCGCCGAAGAACGCGGTGCGCGAGACCGGGCAGTAATCGAGCCGGTCTTTGTACTGGAGGGCGGCGTGACGCTCCGGGTCGAGCCGGGTGACGAGGAACCGCGCCCCGCGCTCCTCCGCCGCCGCCAGGATGGCATCGATCTGCGCCGGCGACTTGCCGGCGGCGAACACCGCCTCTTCGAGGCCGATCCGCTCGGTGCGGGCGAAGTCGAGGGTGAATTCGTCCTGGATGCTCACCTGGAGGCTCACCGGGCGCCTCCCACCAGGAAAGCACTGCCGGTGCGGTAGGGCGCGAAGGAGACCGGCGCCGCGGCCAGCCGCGCCGGCGCGCGCGCGGCGATCCGGCGGCCGAGATCGGCCTGCACCGCCTCGGGCAGGCTGGCGAGGCTCTGCGGATCGAGCTCGACCACGATGCCGGCGGCGCGCACCCGGCAGCGCACCGCGCGCTGGGCGCCCGAGACCTCCAAATCCTCGCCCACCAGCCGCTCGACGGCGTGAATGAAAGCCAAGGTCTCGGGCTCGATGCGGATGCCGGTCTCGACCCGGCTCGACAGACAGGGCGCGGCGGGCAGCTCCGCCACCGCGCGTAGGCCCAGGTCGCGGGCGAGCGCCCGCACCATCGCCTTGCTGAATCGCGCCTCCACGAAGGGATGGCGCACCCCGTGCTCCCGGGCGGCGTCGAGGCCGGGTCGGTACTCGCCGAGATCGTCGAGGTTGGCACCCGACACGATCTGGCGCTCCGTGACCCGGCGGATCGCCCCGTAGAGGTTGGTCTTGCAGAAGAAGCAGCGGTTGACCGGATTCTCGCGATAGGCCGGGTCGGCGAACTCGCCGGCCTCGATCACGCGGAGATGCCAGCCCTCGCGAGCAGCCTCCGCCCGCACGCGCTCGGTCGCCTCGCCCGGCACCGCGGGCGAGACGGCGTGGACCATCAGGGGCGGCTCGGTGCCGGTTCGGTGCGCGACCGTCGCCAGGGTCAGGCTGTCGACCCCGCCGCTCACCGCGACGGCGACGGGCCCGAGACCCAAGAGGATCGCTTCGAGGCCGGCGCTCATCGCTCGTCCTCCGGCAACGCGAGGGCCAGGCGCTCGGCCTCGCGGCGCAGCGCCTGGCGGGCGGCATGGCCCTCGGTCGTCTGCGCGTCGTCGGCCTCGGCCTTGGCGGTGCGCCCGCCCGGCCGCTCGACGCTCTTCACCCGCACCGGCTTGCCCGCCACCTCGACGGTGTCGACGCGCCGCTTCAGCGCCGCTCCCGAGACGGTGTGGTGGCGCAGGCCGATCGTGGTGGTCTCGCGGAAGCAGGCCTCGATCGCCTCCTCGATCGCGTCGGCCCGGGCCAGCGCCCGGACATGGGTCATCATCCGGCCCTTCTTGCCGAAGACCGGCATCTGCACGACGTCGAAGATCTTGGGATGGGCCCGCAGCCGGTCGAGCCCCATGGCGAGGTCTTCCGCCGACTGGTCGTCGACCTCGAACTCGATGATGCCGAGTTCGCGGTGGCCGGGGGATCCGGTCTCGCCCTGCTCCTCGAAGACCAGTACCCGCAGCACGTTGCTCAGGCCGGGAAGTGTCCTGGTGCCGAAGCCGAGGCCGCTGCGCAGGAGCCGGCGCGGCCCGCTCCTGCGGGATGGGCCGCCGCAGAGATGGCGCAGGATCGCCGCGCCCGTCGGGGTCACGCGCTCGCCCGGCACGCCGTCGTCGAGGGTGAGGAAGCCTTCGAGCAGGAGCGCGGTGGCGGGCGCCGGGACCGGCAGGGGCCCGTGCTGGGTCCGCACCCGGCCGGAGCCGAGCGGCAGGGCCGAGACGGACCAGGCCGTGGCGCCGATCGCGTCGACGAGATGCGCCGCTGCCACGATGTCGGCGATCGAATCCCAGGCGCCGACCTCGTGGAACGCCACCTCCTCGACGGGGATGCCATGAACCCGCGCCTCGGCCTCGGCGAGGTGTCCGAAGATCGCCAGCGCGTGGGCGAGCACCGCCGGGACGAGGCCGCTGCCCTCCAGGTCGCGGCGGATGCCGGACCAGTGCCGGTGCGCGTGCCCGCCGCCGTGATGGTGATGGCCGTGGTGCTCGTGATGGTGGTGATGATCGCCGTGGTGGTGATGGTGATGCCCGTGGTCGTCCGCCGGCCGGTCTGGCGCCTCGCCCTCGGGGCCGGTGACGGCGAAGCGCTGGCCATGCAGCACGCCGTCCCCATGAGCGAGCAGTGTGCAGGTCGTCCGGCCGCGGCTCGCCCGCGCCACGCTCTCGCGCACGCCCGCCCCGTGCTCCGGAAAGGCATCGAGGAGCGCCGCCACGACCATGTCGCCGGCCACACCCCCGACGGCGTCGAGATGAATTTGCATCGGGTCCCTTGATCGGGTTCGTCTCGTCGGCGTTGGACCTAACGCCGGTCGGGGGCACATCGGCCCGCCCAGGCCTACGGCAAGCGTCGGCCCCTCGGGACAGACCGTCGCAGCGGGGCGCCGAGAATGCGGGACAGGCTCCGAATTTTCTCGTGCGCCCGGTGGATCAATCCCCGCCCGTCGGGGCATAAGCCCGGCCAAACATCGGCCATCCAGGAGAGGACGCGACCCATGCCCATCACCGGAGAGAACCTGATCGGCGCCGCCGCCCGCCGCGGCGAGGGCGAGACCTTCCGCGCCGTCGAGGCCGCCACGGGCCAGAGCCTGGAGCCGGCCTTCGCCTCGGCGACGCCGGCGGATGTCGAGCGGGCCTGCGCGCTCGCCGCCGAGGCCTTCGACACCTACCGCGAGACGTCCCTCGAGGACCGCGCCCGCTTCCTCGAGGCGGTCGCCGACGCCATCGTGGCGGTCGGCGACGAGCTGATCGTGCGCTGCATGGCCGAGAGCGGTCTGCCGCGGGCCCGGCTCGAGGGCGAGCGCGGCCGCACCGTCGGCCAGCTCAAGATGTTCGCCGGCGTGGTGCGCGACGGCGGCTTCCTCGAAGCCCGGGTCGACCCGGCCCAGCCCGAGCGCAAGCCCCTGCCGCGCCCCGACCTGCGGCTGCGCCAGATCGCCGTCGGCCCGGTCGCGGTGTTCGGCGCCTCGAACTTCCCCCTCGCCTTCTCGGTCGCCGGCGGCGACACCGCCTCGGCCCTCGCCGCCGGCTGTCCGGTGGTGGCCAAGGCCCACCCGGCCCATCCCGGCACCTCGGAGCTGGTCGGCCGCGCGGTGCAGGCGGCGGTGAAGCAGTGCGGGCTGCCGGAGGGTGTGTTCTCGCTCCTCATGGATTCCGGCATCTCTGTCGGCCAGGCCCTCGTCGCCGATCCGCGCATTACTGCTGTCGGCTTCACCGGCTCGCGCCGCGGCGGCGTCGCGCTGATGCAGACCGCCGCCGCGCGCCCCGTGCCGATCCCGGTCTATGCCGAGATGAGCAGCATCAACCCGGTCGTCCTGCTGCCGGCGGCGCTCGAGGCCCGCGGTCGCGACATCGGCCGTGCCTTCGTCGGCTCGCTCACCCTCGGCTCGGGCCAGTTCTGCACCAATCCGGGCCTCATCCTGGCGTTGGAGGGCGCGGGCCTCGACGGCTTCCTGGAGGCGGCCTCCGCCGCCCTCAAGGAGACTCAGGCCGCCACGATGCTGACGCCCGGCATCCACAAGGCCTACTGCGCCGGCATCGCGGCCCTGGAGGCCAACCCCGCCGTGACCACGCTCGCCCGGGGCCTCGCCGGCGGCACGCATCAGGGCCAGGCGGCGCTCTTTTCCACCACCGCCGAGGCGTTCCTCGCCGACCACACCCTCGCCGAGGAAGTGTTCGGCGCCGCCTCCCTGGTGGTGCGCTGCCCCGACCTCGCGGCGATCCGCGCGGTGCTGGAGCGGCTGGAAGGCCAGCTCACCGCCGCCGTCCACCTCGACGAGGCCGACCACGACGCCGCCCGGGCGCTGCTGCCGGTACTGGAGCGCCGGGTCGGACGCATCCTCGTCAACGGCTTCGGTACCGGCGTCGAGGTCGGCCACGCCATGGTGCATGGCGGGCCCTACCCGGCGACCTCGGACGGCCGCACCACCTCGGTCGGCAGCCTGGCGATCCACCGCTTCCTGCGCCCGGTGAGCTACCAGGACCTGCCCGCGGCCCTGCTGCCGGCCGCGCTCCGCGACGACAACCCGCTCAAGCTGTGGCGCCGGCAGGACGGCAAGCTCACGGCCCCAGGGGCCTGAGAGTTCTGGAGCCTGGGACCCCTTGACGCCTGCGGGAGGCTGCGCGCCTTCCCGTGGGCGACAGGAACCCGCCCCCTGTGTTCCCGTTGATCGCCGCACCAGAAGGAGCGCGCGATGATCGATCTCAGCAGCATCAAGGAGCACATGCCGGTCGTCGGATCCGACGGCGGCCATGTCGGCACGATCGATCACCTCGACGGGCAGCGGATCAAGCTGACGAAGACCGACCCGGAGGCCGGCGGCCACCACCACTTCATCCACGTCGATTCCATCGCCAGCGTCGAGGGCGGGCAGGTACGCCTCAACCGCACCAAAGCCGAGGCCAGGGACGAGTGGGCGATGGCCTGACGCTGCACGGAAGGAGTGACGCGATGAGCATCTTCGGGTCGATCATGACCAAGATCTTCGGCGGTCCGGCCGCGGCCCAGGCCGCCGCGCCGCACGCGACCGAGACGCCGAACGTCACGGCCGGCGGCGGCACCGGGCTCGGCGGCCCCTCCGGCGGCGCGAGCAGCGCCGCGGTACCGACGATGGGCGGCGCCCCGTCGCCGGTGGCCAATGATCCTGCGGCCGGCTCCCCGGAGGCCGTCGATGTCGGCGCGGTGCTTCAGGATCTGGCCGCCCGGTCGGGCCAGGGCCTCGACTACAAGCGCTCGATTGTCGACCTGCTGAAGCTGCTCGGCCTCGACAGCAGCCTGTCGGCCCGCCAGGAACTGGCCCGGGAGCTGCACTATACTGGCGACACGAACGATTCCGCCGCGATGAACGTGTGGCTGCACGCGCAAGTGATGCGCAAGCTCGCCGAGAACGGCGGACGGGTGCCGGACGACCTGCGCCACGCCTGACCGGGGCGCCGTCCGGCGTAGGCTGCTCGCGCGGCACTCTGCCAACGGATGATGCAACCAGACGCCCGTGACTTGAGTTGGGTTAACATTCCTGGACGAAAAAAGGGCCGCCCTGCGAGAAGGCGGCCCGAGTCTAGGGAGGAAACGCCCGAGGAGGGCGCGAGCAGCGCAGCGGCATCGCCACCGCCCTGCACAGGACAAACCCGGTCCGCTGCCGCGTGGTTCCCGGGCGGGAACTGGTACCAAGGTCCGCTTCGGCGGGCCTTCTTTTTGCCGTGATCCGCGCGGCGGGGCTTCGCGAGGGGACGATTCGATTTCCCTAGCGCGGGGCTGCTCTGCTCCCGCTTGTTATAGCTTGACCGATCGCGCCCTGGTACGGATCGTGCCTCGAGCGAGCCGCGCCCGACCGTCCCGGTCCGGGGCGGCCATGGAGGGCGACGGGGACCATGCGGGCAATCGACACGCAGGCTTTTCTCAAGGATCTCCACGACCTGCGCGCGATCGGCCGGTTCCGCACCGGTGTGCACCGCCCGACCTATTCGCCCCAGGACATGGAATCCCGGCGCTGGCTGATGCAGAGGCTGGAGGAATGCGGGTTGGAGCCCGCGATCGACGGCGTCGGCACCGTCCTTGGGCGTCATCGGGGCGAAGGCCCGCACCTCCTCGTCGGCAGCCACATCGAGAGCCAGAACGAGGCCGGCTGGCTCGACGGGGCGCTCGGGGTTGTGGCCGGGATCGCGCTCGCCAGGGCCGGGCTGCCGGTCGACGTCTGCGCCTTCGCGGACGAGGAGGGGCATTTCGATGTCGGCTTCCTCGGCAGCCGCTCCGCCATCGGCGAGGTCGACGAGGCCGAGATCGACGGCAGCCGCAACCGCACCGACGGCACGCCCCTGCGCGAGGCGCTGGCCTCCGCGGGCCTCGCCGGCCTGCCGCGGATGCGGCTGGAGCCGGGGCGCTACCGCGGCTTCCTGGAGATGCATATCGAGCAGGGCACGCAACTCGAAGCGGCGGGGCAGCGCCTCGGCATCGTCACCGGCATCGTGGCGATCTGGCAGTGGCGGATCGTGATCGAGGGCGCGCAGGACCATGCCGGCGGCACCACCATGGCGGAGCGCCGGGACGCGGGGCTGACCGCCGTGCGCCTGCTGGCCGCGATCGACCAGGCCTTCCCGCAGGTCTGCGGCGAGCGCAGCACGTGGACCACCGGCCGCATCACCCTCGATCCCGGCGCGCCGAGCATCATCCCGGGCCGGGCCGAGATCCTGTTCCAGTTCCGCGACGTCTCGGTGCCGGTGCTGGAGCGGATGGAGGCGACCCTGCGGGCACTGATCCGCGAGAGCAACCGGCGCGAGCGCTGCACCGCGACCCTGCACGAGATCTCCCGCGCCACCCCGGCCCTGTGCGATCCCGTCCTGATGGGTGCCCTCTCGGAGGCGGCCGAGGCCCTGTGCCCCGGCGGCTGGCAGGCGATGCCCTCGGGCGCCGGCCACGACGCCCAGAACGTCGCCAAGGTGATGCCCGCCGCGATGCTGTTCGTGCCCTCCATCGGCGGCATCAGCCATCACTGGTCCGAGGACACCAAGGAGGAAGACCTGGCGCTCGGGGTGCGGGTGCTGGGTGCGGCGGCCGAGCGGGTGCTGGCGCGATAGCGCGGGCAGACCTTCGCCATCGGCCGGTGCTATGACGGAGCATGAGTACGGTCCACGACTTCGCCCCCGCCGCCCCAGACGGTGTGCCCCACCCGCTGGAGCAGTACCGCGGCAAGGTGCTGCTCATCGTCAACACCGCCTCGGCCTGCGGCTTCACCCCGCAATATGCCGGGCTCGAGGGCCTGTGGCGCCGCCACCGCGAGGCCGGCCTCGTGGTCTTGGGGTTTCCCTGCAACCAGTTCGGCGCCCAGGAGCCGGGCGACGCGGCGGAGATCGCCCGGTTCTGTAGCCTCAGGTACGATGTCAGTTTCCCGCTCCTGGCCAAGGTCGAGGTGAACGGGGCCAGAGCCGACCCGCTCTTCGCCTACCTCAAGGAGGCGAGGCCCGGGCTGCTCGGCACCCGCGCGATCAAGTGGAACTTCACCAAGTTCCTGGTCGGCCGCGACGGGCGGGTAATCGAACGCTTCGCCCCGCGGGTGACGCCGGAGGCTCTGGAGAAAGCGGTGGTGAAGGCGCTGGCGGAGACGGTCTGAGGCCATCATCCGGCCAAAATGGCCGAGCTAGTCATCGAGGGTGACGAGTACCCGTCGCCCCGGACGTAGAACCATGTCGCTCTCCCGCCGCACCCTCCTCGCCGCCTCCCTGGCGACGCTCCCCGCCCTGGCCTCCGGCAGGGCCCTGGCGCAGGCGGAGGGCCAGTGGCGCGCAGTGACGGGCGACAACGGCCAACCGATCCCCAACACTCGCCTGCCGGGCGAGCTGGCCTCCGAGATCGGCCGCCTGCGCGGCGTGACCTGGCTCGGGCCGCGGGAGGCCTCGGTCACGCTCTACGAGTTCTTCGACTACAATTGTCCATGGTGCCGGGCCGCGGCGCGCGATCTCGACGACCTGGTCAAGGCCAATCCGGACCTGCGCATCGGCCTCGTCAACAACCCGATCCTGTCGGTGCAGTCGGCCCAGGCCGCCAAGGTGGCCCTCGCGGTGCAGCGCGCCGGCGGCTCGGCGGCGACCGCGAAGCTCTACGCCGCACTCCTCGGCCCCGGCACGTCCGGGCGGATCGACGGGCCCCGGGCTTTGGAGGCGGCGGCGCGCCTCGGCCACGACCGGGCGGGGATCGAGCAGTCGGCGGATTCCGACGAGGTGCGCGAGGCGCTGAAGAGCCAGATGAGCCTCGCGGCCAATCTCGGCCTCCACGCCACCCCGTCCTACGTCGTCGGCACATCCGCCTTGCTCGGCTATCCGGGGCCGAAGAGCCTCGCCCGGGTGCTGTCGAACGTGGTCGAGTGCGACGAGATCGCCTGCGCGAGCTGACGACCTCCAGCACCAGGAAATCATTCGGAAACCTCGCCGAAACCTCCGCAGCTTAGCCGCCGCGGAGAAAGTTCCGCGGCGCGTCCGCGAGCCAACGCGTCGCGTCAGCGCAATCCGACCATCGTCGAAGAGCCGCCCCGTCCGCGCAACCGCGAGGCGCCGGATGGGTTTAAGCCCACGGCCCGCCTCGCGATTGCGCGCGCTCCGCTCGCCTTGCGCCCCCCGAAAACCCATGCTAGGCCGGCGCCGCGCCGGGGGAGGGGGCATTCTTCTCGCGCCGGAGCCTTTCCCATCATCGACGGGCCGCGCGCCGCCGCCGCTCCACTCCAGACCGGCGCGATGCGGCCGGACCCGTCGGGCCAGGACATGAAGAGAGAGCGCTGGTGGCTCAGAACGCATCGGAATCGGGTTCTCCCCTGGCGGGCGTCGCCGGGCGGTACGCCTCGGCGTTGTTCGAGCTCGCCCGCGACGAGCGGGCCGTCGATGCGGTGGCCGAGGGGCTCGACCGGTTCGACGCCCTGATCGCCGAGAGTGCCGACCTGCGGCGCCTCGTACGCAGCCCGGCCTTCTCGGCCGAGGATCAGGTCAAGGCGATCGAGGCGGTGCTGGCCAAGGCCGGCATCGGGGGCCTCGCCGGCAACTTCATCCGCCTGTCGGCCGCCAACCGCCGGCTCTTCGCCCTGCCGGACATGATCCGCGCCTACCGCGAGCTGGTGCGCGAATCGAAGGGCATCGTGCGCGCCGAGGTGCGGCTCGCCGAAAAGCCCTCCGACGCGGTGCTCCAGGACATCAAGGCGTCCCTGCGTGACGTCGCGAAGGCCGAGGTCGACCTCGATCTCCGCATCGACCCGAGCCTGATCGGCGGCATCGTCGTCAAGCTCGGCAGCCGCATGGTCGACGCCTCCTTGCGCACGAAGCTCAACAGCATCCGCCTGGCGATGCAGGGCGCCCGCTAAGGCCCCCGACGCACCCGCCGCTATCCAGAACAACGCCCGACACGCGAACGAACGAGGGAAGGTCCAGATGGACATCCGTGCCGCCGAGATCTCCGCCATCCTGAAGGAGCAGATCAAGAACTTCGGCCAGGAGGCCGAGGTCACCGAGGTCGGTCAGGTGCTGTCGGTCGGCGACGGCATCGCCCGCGTCTACGGCCTCGACAACGTCCAGGCCGGTGAGATGGTCGAGTTCGAGTCGGGCGTGCGCGGCATGGCCCTGAACCTCGAGCAGGACAATGTCGGCGTCGTGGTGTTCGGCGCCGACCGCGAGATCAAGGAAGGCCAGACCGTCAAGCGCACCGGCGCCATCGTGGACGTGCCGGTCGGCAAGGGCCTGCTCGGCCGCGTCGTCGACGCGCTCGGCAACCCGATCGACGGCAAGGGCCCGATCGTCGCCGAGGAGCGCCGCCGGGTCGACGTGAAGGCCCCGGGCATCATCCCGCGCAAGTCGGTGCACGAGCCGATGGCGACCGGCCTCAAGGCGATCGACGCCCTGATCCCGATCGGCCGCGGCCAGCGCGAGCTGATCATCGGCGACCGCCAGACCGGCAAGACGGCCGTCGCGCTCGACACCATCCTGAACCAGAAGCCGGCCCATGCCGGCACCGACGAGAAGGCCAAGCTGTACTGCGTCTACGTCGCGGTCGGCCAGAAGCGCTCCACCGTCGCCCAGTTCGTGAAGGTGCTGGAGGATAACGGCGCCCTCGAGTACTCGATCGTCATCGCGGCCACCGCCTCGGACGCCGCCCCGATGCAGTTCCTGGCGCCCTTCGCCGGCTGCGCCATGGGCGAGTACTTCCGCGACAACGGCATGCACGCCGTGATCGTGTACGACGACCTGTCGAAGCAGGCCGTGGCCTACCGCCAGATGTCGCTGCTGCTGCGCCGCCCGCCGGGCCGCGAGGCCTATCCGGGCGACGTGTTCTACCTGCACTCCCGCCTGCTCGAGCGCGCCGCCAAGATGGGCGACGCCGCCGGTGCCGGCTCGCTGACCGCGCTCCCGGTCATCGAGACCCAGGCCAACGACGTCTCGGCCTACATCCCGACCAACGTGATCTCGATCACCGACGGCCAGATCTTCCTCGAGACCGACCTGTTCTACCAGGGCGTGCGCCCGGCGGTGAACGTCGGCCTCTCGGTGTCGCGCGTCGGCTCCGCCGCCCAGACCAAGGCGATGAAGTCGGTCGCCGGCAAGATCAAGGGCGAGCTGGCGCAGTACCGCGAGATGGCGGCCTTCGCGCAGTTCGGCTCGGACCTCGACGCCTCGACCCAGAAGCTGCTCAACCGCGGCGCCCGCCTGACCGAACTCCTGAAACAGCCGCAATTCTCGCCGCTGAAGATGGAGGAGCAGGTCGCGGTGATCTACGCTGGCGTGAACGGCTACCTCGATGCGATCCCGGTCAACCGGGTCCGCGCCTTCGAGGACGGCCTGCTCTCGACCCTGCGCACAAAGCACACCGACCTGCTCGACACGATCCGCTCCTCCAAGGAGCTGTCGGCCGACAGCGGCGCCAAGCTGAAGGGCGTGGTCGAGTCCTTCGCCAAGTCGTTCCAGTAAGCGTTCCGGCTCGACAGCAAGGGATTCTCCGATGCCGAGTCTGAAGGACCTGCGCAATCGCATCACCTCGGTGAAGGCGACCCAGAAGATCACCAAGGCGATGCAGATGGTCGCCGCCGCCAAGCTGCGCCGCGCGCAGACGGCGGCGGAGAGCGCCCGGCCCTACGCCGAGCGCATGGCCCAGGTGCTCGGCAACCTCGCCGCCAACCTGACCCCCGGGGCGGAGACGCCCCGGCTGCTCTCCGGCACCGGCCAGGACCGCACCCACCTGCTCCTCGTCTGCACGGCGGAGCGCGGCCTGTGCGGCGCGTTCAACTCCTCGATCGCGCGTCTCGCCCGTGACCATGCCCGCCGCCTGATGGCGGAGGGCAAGACGGTCAAGATCATCTGCGTCGGCAAGAAGGGCTACGACATCCTGCGTCGCGAGTTCCGCGACCAGATCGTCGAGCTGATCGAGCTGCGCGGCGTGCGCCAGCTCGGCTTCGAGAACGCCGAAGGCATCGCCCGCAACCTGCTCGGCCGCTACGACGCGGGCGAGTTCGACGTCGCCACGCTGTTCTACTCGCGCTTCCGCTCGGTGATCGCCCAGATCCCGACGGCGCAGCAGATCATCCCGGCGGAGATCGCCCCGTCCGAGACCGCCTCTGCCGGCGCCTCGGCCGACGCGGTCTACGAGTACGAGCCGGGCGAGGGCGAGATCCTCGCCGCCCTTCTCCCGAAGAACCTCACCGTTCAGATCCTCCGGGCGCTCCTGGAAAACGCCGCCTCCGAGCAGGGCGCGCGCATGGGTGCCATGGACAGCGCCACGCGCAACGCCGGCGAGATGATCAAGAAGCAGACCTTGATCTACAACCGGACGCGCCAGGCGATGATCACCAAGGAGCTGATCGAGATCATCTCGGGCGCCGAGGCGCTCTGACCGCACGCAATCAGGGATTAGCATCATGGCGAACACTGCCACCCCCGGCGCCGGCTCGAACAAGGTCGGCCACATCACCCAGGTCATCGGCGCGGTCGTCGACGTGCAGTTCGAGGGCCACCTGCCCGAGATCCTGAACGCTCTCGAGACCAAGAACCAGGGCAACCGCCTCGTCCTCGAGGTGGCCATGCAGCTCGGCGAGAACACCGTGCGCTGCATCGCGATGGACACCTCCGAGGGCCTGGTCCGCGGCCAGGAGGTCACCGATACCGGCTCGCCGATCCGCGTGCCCGTCGGCGCCAACACGCTCGGCCGCATCATGAACGTCATCGGCGAGCCGATCGACGAGGCCGGCGAGATCAAGACCGAGTCGCTCCGCGCCATCCACCAGCCGGCCCCGTCCTACGCCGAGCAGTCGACCGAGGCGCAGATCCTCGTCACCGGCATCAAGGTGGTGGACCTGCTGGCTCCCTACGCCAAGGGCGGCAAGATCGGCCTGTTCGGCGGCGCCGGCGTCGGCAAGACCGTGCTGATCATGGAGCTCATCAACAACATCGCGAAGGCCCACTCGGGCTACTCGGTGTTCGCGGGCGTCGGTGAGCGGACCCGCGAGGGCAACGACCTCTACCACGAGATGATCGAGTCCAAGGTGAACATGGACCCCAAGGAGCACGGCTCCGCGGAAGGATCCAAGTGCGCCCTGGTCTACGGCCAGATGAACGAGCCCCCGGGCGCCCGCGCCCGCGTCGCGCTGACCGGCCTCACCGTCGCCGAGCACTTCCGCGACGAGGGCCAGGACGTGCTGTTCTTCGTCGACAACATCTTCCGCTTCACCCAGGCGGGTTCGGAAGTGTCGGCGCTGCTCGGCCGCATCCCCTCGGCGGTGGGCTATCAGCCGACGCTCGCCACCGACATGGGCGCCCTGCAGGAGCGCATCACCACCACCACCAAGGGCTCGATCACCTCGGTGCAGGCGATCTACGTGCCGGCCGACGACCTGACCGACCCGGCGCCCGCGACCTCGTTCGCCCACCTCGACGCCACGACCGTGCTGTCGCGCTCGATCGCCGAGAAGGGCATCTACCCGGCGGTGGACCCGCTCGACTCGACCTCGCGCATGCTGTCGCCGGCGATCCTCGGCGAGGAGCACTACACCGTCGCCCGCCGCGTCCAGCAGGTGCTGCAGCGCTACAAGGCGCTCCAGGACATCATCGCGATCCTGGGCATGGACGAGCTGTCCGAGGAGGACAAGCTCACCGTGGCCCGCGCCCGCAAGATCGAGCGCTTCCTGAGCCAGCCGTTCCACGTCGCCGAGATCTTCACCGGCTCGCCGGGCAAGCTCGTGGCGCTCGAGGACACCATCAAGGGCTTCAAGGGCCTGGTAGACGGCGAGTACGACAACCTCCCGGAGGCGGCCTTCTACATGGTCGGCTCGATCGAGGAGGCCAAGGAGAAGGCCCAGCGCCTCGCCGCCGCGGCCTGATCGGCAGCGACTCAAACGGGCCCGGCCATGAGGCTGGGCCCATTCGCGCAAAGTCCTGTCGCGTCTGACGAAACCGGGATCGACCCTACCCCATGGCCACCTTCCAGTTCGACCTCGTCGGCCCCGAGCGGATCCTCTATTCCGGCGCGGTCGATGCCGTGCAGCTGCCGGGCTCCGAGGGCGAGATGACGGTGCTGCCCGGGCACGCGCCCGTGCTCACCACCCTCAAGACCGGCATGCTGGTCATCACTGAGAGCCCGCAGCACGGCAAGCGGGTGCTGGTGCGCGGGGGCTTCGCCGAGATCAACGCCACCTCGCTCACCGTGATCGCCGAGCGGGCGACCCCGATCGAGGAGCTGACGCCCGCGATCATCGACGCCGACATCGCGGCGGCCGAGATGCTCTACGACGCCACCGACGATTACGACCGCAAGATCGAGATCGAGGGCCAGATCGCGCAGCTGCGCGAGGCCAAGGTGGCACTGAGCTTCTGAGCGCCATCATCGCGGGTCGGACGTCTCGAGAGGGCGGCGGGAACGGAGGTTCCCGCCGCCCTCTTCGCGTTCACGGCAGCGCCGCGGTGGCGACCGGGATCGGCGCGAGCCGGATCCACGGCACCCGGCCGGGCTCGAACGCGTCGCGGGCGGCCCGGCGCCACAGCGGCGGGGCGTGATCGCCGACGAGCAGGATCTCGGTCGCCGGATAGGCCAAGGCGAGGCGTGACACCGCAGCGAACACGTCCTGCCAGAACTCCACCATGGTGCAGACCTCGCGGTCGGGAAACGGGCTGCCCGGGCGCCCGCAATCCTGCCGCGGCGTCGCTCCGCCCTGCGGCACCGGCACGTGCGAGTTCAGGGTGAGCCAGTAGACGAAAGAGGGCTCGGATGCCGCCATCTCGGCCTCGACCACCTCGGCCACGTCGGTGTCGCAGGGGCCCGGGAACGGGCCGCCGCAAGCCTTGGCGAACCGGGGCGCCAGGGCCTCGCCGAACAGGCTCGTCCGGAAGCCGGCCAGCGGGTACCACTGCGCGCGGCCGTAGAACCCGGCCTGGTAGCCGTGCACCGAAACCGTCCGGTAGCCGCGGGCGGCGAACCGACCGGGCAGGCAGGTCGGATCGTCCGCGGCGAAGACCTCGCGATGCGGGCGATAGGTGCGGCACAATTCGCGCATCTCACCCGATGCGGTGGAGCCGAAGAAGGCGCTCGTCCCGGTCGTGACCGTGTAGAGCCGGCGCAGGGCCGGATCGTCGAACGGTGCCGTTAGGATCGCGCGCTGAGTGACGTCGCGCAGGACGCCCAGGCTCTCGACCATGACCATCAGGACCCGGCGGGGAGGCCGCGGCTGATCGGGCAGGGCATCGAAGCCCGACTGGACGCCACCCGACTCGAACGGCTTGCCGAAGCTCGCCAGGGGCCCGAAATCGTAGGCGGTGGAGCCGTTGACCAGGCCGTCGCCGATCAGCAGCGCGGCGACCGCCGCCGCGAAGACGGGGCGGCTGCCCCGGCGCATCACCGGGCCGGCCCGCACCAGGAAGGTCAGGTAGGCGAGCGCGACGCAGGTGGCCGCCAGGGCACCGGCCGCGTAGTCACGCGTCGCCAGGAGCGTGGTCAGCAGGTCGGCATCGATCAGGCCCAGGAGCGCGCCGGCGTCGAGAAAGAACATGCGGCCGACGGCGAAGACGAGATCGAACGCCATCGTCGGCAGGACGAGCAGCACGAGCGCCCAGCCCGGCAGCGTTCCGCCCAGGAGGGCGATCGCCGCGTAGAGCGCGATGGCGCTCGTGCGCGTCGGCACGCCCGCGACGGCGCAGGCGGCGAGGGCGAGAGCGTTCGGCAGCACGAGGCCGCCGACGAGCAGGAGCAGACTCGGCCGATCCGGCAGGACGAGTGCCGGAGCCCGCCGAATAGGCCGCAGGATTGCGGCGTAAGCTGCGGATCCATGACGTAGAAGCATATCGGATTCGTAGCCGGTCTTTCGTTAATTCGACCTTCCGATCCGACGAAGGTGTAGATCTAACGACGGCGTATCGCGGCGATATTCTCGCATACGGCGCGATATGGCGGCTGTTGCATTGATCGCAAACCGACAGCGCGCGACGATGTTGTGGCGGTGGTATCGGACAATCGGCGCCGCAACGACGCGATGTCTGCAGGACGATAATCTTATGACGCAGTCCGGCATCGGGACTCGGAACGCACCTTCTACGCCTCGTCGCGCAGCACCCGCCGGATGATCTTGCCCGTCGTGGTGAGCGGCAGGCTCGGCCGGAACGCGATCTCGCGCGGATATTCGTGGGCCGAGAGCCGCGTGCGCACGAAAGCCTGGATCTCGGCGGCCAGCGCGTCGGAGGGGCCGTATCCGGGCCGCAGGACCACGAAGGCCTTGACGATCTCCGTGCGGACGGGATCGGGCTTGCCCACCGCCGCCGCCAGTGCCACCGCCGGATGGCGCAAGAGGCAATCCTCGATCTCGCCGGGGCCGATCCGGTAGCCCGACGAGGTGATGACGTCGTCGTCGCGGCCGACGAAGTGGACGTAGCCGTCCCCGTCCATCCGGCCCTGGTCGCCGGTGGTCATCCAGTCGCCGAGGAACTTGCGCTCGGTGGCGTCGGGGTCGTTCCAGTAGCGCAGGAACATCACCGGATCGGGCCGGGCGACGGCGATCTGGCCGGTCTCGTCGGGAGCCGCCGGGCAGCCGTCCGGGCGGATCACCGCGACGCGGTGGCCCGGCACCGGCCGGCCGGTCGAGCCCGCCCGCGCCAGCCCGAGGCCTGAGCAGGAGGCGAGCACGAGGTTGCACTCCGTCTGGCCGTAGGCCTCGTTGATGGTGAGGTCGAGCGCAGTCCTCGCCCAGTGGAAGGTCTCCGGGCCCAGCATCTCGCCGGCCGAGGCCAGGGTGCGCAACGCGCGCAGGTCGAAGCGCCGGCGCGGATCCGTGACGGTGCGCAGCATCCGCAGGGCCGTCGGCGGCACGAAGGCATTGGCGACCGAGAGGTCGGCCATCAGCCGGAAGGCTTCCTCGGGCTCGAACTTCTCGGCCTTGCGCGCCACCACGGCGACGCCGTGATGGAGGCTCGGCAGGAGCGCGTTGAGCAGGCCCCCGGCCCAGGCCCAGTCGGCCGGGGTCCACATCCGGTCGCCGGCCTTCGGCATGAAGTCGTGCATCATGGCGAAGCCCGGCAGGTGGCCGAGCAGCACCCGGTGGCTGTGCAGCGCCCCCTTCGGCGGGCCGGTGGTGCCCGAGGTGTAGATCATCAGGGCCGGGTCGTCGGCCAGCGTGTCGACCGGGATCAAGTCCGGCGAGGCCGCCGCCAGGAGGTCGGCGTAGCCGAGCGCCCCGTCGCCGGCACCGTCGGTCGAGACGACGAGGTCGAGCCCCGGCACGGCATCGCGCAAGGGGCCGAGCTTGGCGACGCCGCCCGCATGGGTCACGACGGCTCGGGCGCCGGCGTCGCTCAGGCGGTGGAGCAGGCCTTCCGGCCCGAACACCACCGCGAGCGGCAGCGCCACGGCGCCGAGCTTGTAGATCGCGAGATGGGCCACCACCACGGCGGGGGATTGCGGCAGCAGCACCGCCACCCGGTCGCCGGCCAGGATGCCGTGAGCCCGCAGGGCATTGGCGAAGCGGTTCGAGGCCTCGCGCAAGGCGGCGAAACTCCAGGCCTCGACCCGGCCGGCCGGGCTCACGTCGAGGATCGCGGTGCGATCCGGATCGGCCGCGGCCCAGCGGTCGCAGACGTCGACCGCGATGTTGTAGCGCTCCGGGATCCGCCAGCGGAACCCGGAGACCATCTCGTCGTAGGTGGTGGGGCTCACGCCTCGCGCGGCGGGAAACCGCCCTCGAACACGAAGTCGGACAGGGGGTGGCGGCCGTTCGGGGTCTCGCGGGCCCGGGTCTCCTCCGGCAGCGTCGCCGGGTCGGCCTTGCGGCCGATGGCGAAGGCAGCCTCGACCCGGTGGTGGGGCGGCAGATTCAGCGCGGCCGGCGCCCGCTCGTGGTCGAACCCGGTCATGCCATGGGCGTGCCAGCCCATCTTGACCGCCTGGAGCTGGAACAGCGCGGAGGCCGTGCCGGCATCGAACGAGTGGCTGTAGGAGGGCTTCAGCCCGTCCGGGGTCTTCATCATCCCGTTCGAGGCCAGGAACACCAGTGCCCCGGCACTCTTCACCCAGCCCTGGTTGAACGGCACGAGGAGGCCGAACAGCGTCTCCCAGGCGGGGGTGTCGCGAAGCGCGTAAAGGAAGCGCCAGGGCTGCGAGTTGTAACCCGAGGGCGCCCAGCGCGCCGCCTCGATCATCGTCATCAGATCGGCCTGAGGCACCGCCTCGCCGGTGAAGGCGCGGGGCGACCAGCGCTCGAGGAACTGCGCGTCGATCGGGTGGTCGGCGGTGCGGGAATTGGCGGTGGTCACGGGTGGAGGATCTCCGTGGATGTCGCGCCGTCCTGCCAGCAAGCGCGGCGGTTGTCACGGGCCCGGATGCCGGTCCTTCGGCGGATCTGACCCGCGGAAACCTCATACCGACCCCGGTGTTGTCTTCGACACGAGCGAACCGGCCGCAAAGGAGACGGATCGATGGCGAAGACGGATCAGGCGCGGCCCTCGCTGCGCGACTTCGACCCCTATACCGACCGCAACGGCCAGGACATGGGGCAGGATTCGCCCCTCGATCTCGGGGTGCCGCAGCGCACGCAAGCCGATTTGGCCCACGACCCGATGGGCCAGGCCCGCGACGCCCGGGTCGCCTCCGACTTCAACCGCCTCGACGCGATCGGCGCCACCGACGGCAGCCAGGCCACCGAGGACGAGACGCCGCCGGAGAACCTGCGCCGGATCAGCGACCCCTCGACCGGCGGCCCCGCCGCGCGGAATCCCGCCGCCAAGGAGGCGATCGACCGCGCGACCGCGGCAATTGGCCAGGACGAGGGGGAGTGAAGCGATGACGCGCAAGCCCGACGACGTGGTGGGCAGCCGGGGCGAGCCGGCCGCCGGCGGCGGCCACCAGACGCCTCAGCAGGAGGCGATCACCCGGCAGGAGGGGGGCGGCCGCGACGAGGCCGAGCTGAAGCGCGAATGGTCCTCGGCCGGCACGCCCGGCCGGCCGCCGGTCTCTGTCGGCGGCAGCTCCGGCGGCCATTCCGACCAGGTCGCCGGGCAGGGTCCGCGCGAGGGGAAGAAGGTCGCGGACGGCGAGTATCGGACCGAGAAGACCGGTGGCAAGGTCGATTGGTAGGCCGGTCGAGAGGGGAGCACGGGATGGCGGAGCGCAAGGACCAGCGGGACGGCAAGCCGGCCCGCGACGACAAGATCACTTCCGACGACCTGAAGGGTGTCGCCGCGGTGCCGCAGGACGGTGACGGCGAGGACAACAGGTCCGGCGCCAATGCGGGTGACCGGCAGGGCGACGAGGTCGATCCGGGGGCGGGTTAGGATGCCGGGCGCATCCCGGCGCCCGAGCCGAGACGGCCGGCCGCGTCGCGGCCGGCTCGGTTCTTCACGAGGACGACGATGACGAAGCTCTTCATCGCACGGGTGCGCGGGACGTCCGGGGATCGGCCGCTCGTGACGGTGCGCGCCGCGGCCGAGGGTGAGGCGAGGCTGTTCCTCGAAGCGGCCTATCCGGACGACGAGGTGGTGGAGGTCGCCGAGCCCGGCGACTGGGTCAGCACGTCGGATACCGGTTCGAACGCCGGGGATGTGCGCGAGCATCCCGGCGTGGCGTGGCAGGCGCCCACGACCGGCCTGGGCTAGGCTTCGGGTCGGGCTGGAATCCTGCCTGTCGGGAGGGCGATGCCGCGGCGTATCGCCGGGCCTGGGACGCGAGCGCGGGCTTGAGCCCTGCTCCGCCCCCCGGCATAGGGGCGCCATGTCCTCCCTCTCCGCGCCACCCCGCCTGATTCCCCGCCCGCATCAGGTCGAGGCGATCCGCGCCATCCTGGCGGCGCGGGCGGAGGGGCGACCGGGTTTCCTCCTCGGCGACATGACCGGGCTCGGCAAGACGCTGTCGGTCTGGGGCGCGGTGGCGGCGATGCCGGAATCCGCGGTGCTGATCGTCTGCCCCAAGGGGGCGATGCCGCAATGGCGGCGCACGATCCGGGATTCGGGGCTGGCTTCGAAGGACGTGACGCTCCTCAACTACGAGCGCACCAAGTCCCTGCTGGCGCTGCCTACCGCCAGCGCCCGCCGCTCGGTGAGGGCGAAGAACAACGAGCTCGCCAAGCTCGGGCGGCCGAAGCGGGTCTGGCCGATCGTGGTGTTCGACGAGGCCCACCGCCTGCGCAACCCGAACTCGCAAGCCGGCCAGGCCTGCCGGCGGATGGCCGAGGCCGCCGCCTTCACGGTCTATGCCAGCGCCACCGCCGGCCAGGCGCCGCACGAGCTGTCCTATCTCGGTGCGCTGCTGGGCCACACCGTCGGCCGCCCGGTCGAGACGGTTTCCGATTTCCGCGCCCTGATGCAGCACCTGAAGATCGGCCGCGCCAAGGGGCGCTGGCAGAACTGGTCGTGGGAGCCGAATCTCCGCGACCAGAGGGTGATGGCCGACCTGCTCTATCGCGGCGCACGGGCGATCGGGCTCCGGCGCCGCCCGGCCGACATCGCCGGCTGGCCCGAGGTGCGGCGCGACCTCGCCCCCACCGCCCTCGATGCGCCGGCAAAGCGCCTCTACGACGCGACCTGGCGCGAGTTCCGCCGGGAATGGGGCCTGGCCGGCGGCTCGAACCGGCGCGCCGCCGGCTGGGCGGCGGATCTGCGCTTCCGCCAGAAGGCGAGCCTGATCCGCGTCGCCGGCACCGTCGACCTCGCCGAGGACCTGCTGGAGGCCGGCGAGCAGGTGGCGATCTCGGTGGCGTTCCTCGAGACCGGCGCGGCGCTCGCGGCGGCGCTCACGGGCCGCGGCTGGCGCGCCGGCACCATCAATGGGACGCAGAGCCCGGAGACGAACGAGGCGGTGCGGGTCGCCTTCCAGCGCGGCGAGCTCGACGCGGTGGTGTTCACCGTCACCGAGTCGATCTCGCTCCACCGCAACGAGCTGCCCGGCGGCGAGCGCCCGCGCAGCCTGATCGTCCACGACATGCGCCACAGCGCGATCCAGCTCAGCCAGATCGAGGGCCGCTGCCACCGCGACGGCGAGCGCGCCGCGATCCTGTTCGCCTATGCGGAGGGCACCGTGGAGGAGCGGGTGGCCGCCACCGTGATCGCCCGCATGGCCGGGATGGACAGGATGGCCGGCGAGGATACCTCCCTCCTCGACGCCATCGCGCGGATCATCGATGGTGAGGCGGAATGATCCCTCGGCCGTCGAGAGCCAGGGCCGAGGGCCAGGGCCAAGCCTGACCAGGCGTCGGCGCCGATGCGCCGGACGTTCCGTCATCGACGCGTCGATGGCGAGACACCAGGAAAGGAGACATCCTCATGGTGACGCGAGGGTTCACGGGGCGCCGCCCAGCCCGGCCGGACGCGGAGCGCCTGCCGCCGGGCCAGTACCTCACCGAGGATTTCCCGGTGCTGCAGCTCGGGCCGACGCCGAGGATCGACCTCGCGCGCTGGCGCTTCACCCTGCGGGAGGGATCGAAGCCCCTGAAGAGCTGGACCTGGGACGAGTTCGAGGCCCTGCCGCGCACCCGCTGGAGGGGCGACATCCACTGCGTGACCAAGTGGTCGAAGTTCGACACCGCCTGGGAGGGCGTGACGATCGACGACCTCCTGGCGGCGGCCGGGATCGAGGCGCCGACCGCCTACCTGCTCGCCGAGGGCTACGACGACTACACCACCAACGTGCCGGTGGCCGACCTGACCGGGGCCAAGGCCATGGTGGCGACCCGCTACGCCGGCGAGCCGATCCCGCCCGATCACGGCGGCCCCGCCCGACTGCTGGTGCCGCACCTCTACTTCTGGAAGAGCGCCAAGTGGGTGAAGGGCCTGCGCTTCACGCAGAAGGACGAGGCCGGGTTCTGGGAGCTGCGCGGCTACCACATGGTCGGCGATCCCTGGCGCGAGCAGCGCTTCACCGGCGACTGAGCGGTGCCGCTCGTCTGGCAGGAGGCGCGGATCACCGCCGCCGTCCCTGAGACGCCGAGGGTACGGCGCCTCACCCTGGCGGTCGGCTGGTCGAAGCCCTTCCGGGCCGGCCAGCACGTCGACGTGCGCCTGACCGCACCGGACGGCTACCAGGCCCAGCGCAGCTACTCGATCGCCTCCTCCCCGACGAATCGTGAGACGATCGACCTCCTGATCGAGCGCCTCGACGACGGCGAGGTCTCGGGCTTCTTTGCCGACGTGGCCGAGCCCGGCGACGCGATCGAGCTGCGCGGGCCGATCGGCGGCGCCTTCGTGTGGGATCCGGCGCAGGGCGGGCCGCTCCTCCTCGTCGGCGGCGGGTCCGGGGTGGTGCCGCTGCTCGCCATGCTGCGCCACCGGGCGGAAGCGGCGCCCGGCGTGCCGGCCCTGCTGCTCTACTCCGCCCGGACCCTCGACGAGGTGATCGCCCGCGAGGAGCTGCTGCGCCGCGACGCCGAGGAGCCGGATTTTCGCCTGAGGCTCGTCCTCACCCGGTCGCCGGGCGGCCGGCGGATCGACGCAGCCACCATCGGCGAGACGCTCGCCGCCCTCGGAACACCGGCCCACACCTTCGTGTGTGGGGCGAACCCGTTCGTCTCCGCCGCCTCCGACCTCCTGGTCGAGGCCGGCGTGCCGGCGAGAACGATCCGCACCGAACGCTTTGGAGGATAGACCGCACCCATGCCCGAGATCACCGGCCACACCCGCGTCTTCGCGATCCTCGCCGACCCGATCACCCAGGTGAAGGCGCCGCAAGGGCTCAACCGCATCATGGCCGAGCGCGGGGTCGACGGGGTGATGGTGCCGCTCCACGTCGCGGCGGCCGACCTCGCGACGGTGCTCGCGGGCCTGCGGGGCGTGCAGAGCTTCGGCGGCGCGATCATCACCGTGCCGCACAAGACCGCGATCGTGCCGCTCCTCGATCACGTCAGCGAGGCGGCGCGGCTGGTCGGGGCGGTCAACGCCGTGCGGCGGGAGGCCGACGGCCGCCTCGTCGGCGAGATCCTGGACGGTGCCGGCTTCGTTGCGGGCCTGCGGGCGGCGGGCCACGAGCCTCGCGGGCGCAGCGCTTATCTCGCCGGGGCGGGCGGTGCCGCAAACGCCATCGCCTTCGCGCTGGCCGAAACAGGCGTCACCCACCTCACCGTACACAACCGCACGGCCGGCCGGGTGGAGGACCTGTTCGCGCGCCTGCGCCGGCTCGTCCCCGACCTGCCGCTGGCGCTCGGCGGTCCGAATCCGGCGGGGCACGACCTCGTGGTCAACGCCACCTCGCTGGGTCTGCGCCCCGACGATGCCCTGCCCCTCGACCCCGCCGGGCTCGAACCCGATCAGCTCGTGGCCGAGATCATCATGCAGCCGGCCGAGACGCCGCTGCTCAAGGTGGCGGCGGCGCGGGGCTGCCGCACCCATCCGGGCCTGCCGATGCTGGAGGGTCAGCTCGCCCTGATGGCGGATTTCCTGCGCATGCGGCCGTGATCCGGATCACAGCCCCAGGCGCATGGCGGTGCGCAAGGGCGCCATCACCCCGTAGCCGAGGCTGTGGTGCCAGCGCGACGAGCCGCGGCGGCGTGCATCGGCCTGGAGCGCGACGGTGAGGTCGCGGGGGGTGAGGGCGGCGTGTGGCAGCCGGGTCCGGAGCGCGGCGACGCAGCCGGCTGCGACTGAACAGGCGGCCGAGGTCCCGGCATCGGCCTTGCCGGGACCGCCCGCCTCCGAGCCGAGGAAGTCGGCGTAGCTCGCGAGGTCGGGCTTGGCGTAGACCATGCCGGGGATGCCCGGCCCCTGCGAGGCGGAGTCCGTGCGCCGGCCCCGCAGGGTCGCGCCGGTCACCGTGATGACGTCCGGATGGGCGTTCGCCCCCATGATGGTGGCCCGGGCGCGGCCCTGGCCGGGCGAGCCCGATCGCTCGTCGCGATGCACTTGCGCGGGATGCATTTGGGCTAGATGCATTTGGGACCGTCCTGGGCCGCCATTGCCGGCCGCGAACAGAATGTCGACGCCGTAGCGGCTGAGCGCCCCGACGATCCGGTTGAAGGGATGGCCGGGGTTGTCGACGTAGCGGCCGGGATGTCCGGCCGGGAAGTCCCAGCTCTCGTGGCCGACGCCCCAGGAATTGGTGACGACGAGGGCCTTGAAGCGTGGCTTGTCTACCCGGACCGCCGCGAGCAGGTGCGCGTAGGCCTGGAGCGCGTCGCTGAGGAAGCCGGGGCCCGTCGCGGGCAGGACCGGCAGGTCGAGCAGCGTCGCCCGCGGGGCGGCGATCAGGGCGCCATAGGCGCACATCGTGCCGGGGCCGACCGGGTGGTGGCCGGATTCGACTGGACGGGGCGGCCACGTCACCGACGCGTCGAGGTCGGCCGCAACGCCCCGCGCGGCCAGATGCGCGAGGTTGATCCCGCCATCCACCACCGCGATCGCCACGCCCGCGCCGTCGAGCCGGCGCGTGACGAGCCCAGGCACGCCGAGGCGCTGCTCCACCTCCGCCCGCGTGCCGCCCGGAGCGCTGGCCGGCGTCGCAAAATGCGCGATCGGCGGGTCGGAGAAGATCGCCGCGCCCTCCGTCGTCAGCGCCGACAGTTCGGCATCGGCGTCGATCGTCGCCCGGACGGCGTAGTGCGAGGCGCTGTCGGGTGACGACACCGAGAAAGGGGAGGTGAGCTGACTTTCTCCGAGAGGAACTGCAGAAAAGCGCGTATCGATTTCCGCGCGGGCCGGCAATCCGGTCAGACGGCGGGTGATCCCACTGCCGCCACTCAGCCTCATCATGGCAGAGTCGTGCAGCGCCTCCTGCGTCGGCAGGACGAGGATCACGCGCCGCTCGGGCATCGCCGTCTCCGATGGGGATTTGTGCGAGGTTTTATATAAATTTTATTCTCGCGCAAGTAGTTTCCGCTGCGCGAGGTGCGTGCTCTCGCCGGAACTTCGGATGAAGGCCCGCAACCGGTCGGCACGGTGGAATTGTTCTTCCCGATCGGGCAGGTCGCGATGAATCGGTCGCTGCCGGCTAGCGTCGCGCGGGCTTGACCCCGGCGGCCATCCGGGCGAGGCCGGCGCCACCTTCCTGCCGCCCACGACCCGTCGGAGGACGCCGATGACCCTTCCGGCCCACCAGCCCCAGCACGACGACCTGATCCACCGCCTCGGGCAGCGCCTCGGTCCCGCCGGCCTCCTCACCGAAGAGGCCGACATGGCCCCCTTCGCGATCGACTGGCGGCGCCTGTTTCCCGGCCGGCCTGCCTGCGTGGTGCGCCCCGCCTCCACCGCCGAGGTGGCCGACGTGGTGCGGCTGTGCGCCAAGGCCGGCGCCGCCCTGGTGCCGCAGGGCGGCAATACGGGGCTCGCCGGCGGCGCGGTGCCGGACGGATCGGCCACGCAGGTGGTGCTGTCGCTCGCCCGCATGAACGCGATCCGCGGGGTCGATCCGGTCGGCCTGACGCTGACCGCCGAGGCCGGCTGCGTCCTCAAGGTGGCGCAGGACGCCGCCGAGGCGGCCGGGCGGCTCCTGCCGGTGAGCTTCGCGGCGGAGGGCTCGGCGCTGGTCGGCGGCGTGATCGCCACCAATGCGGGCGGGATCAACGTGGTGCGCTACGGCATGACCCGCGGCCTCGTCCTCGGCCTCGAGGTGGTGCTCGCCGACGGCAGCGTCGTCGACGGCTTGCGGGCCCTGCGCAAGGACAATGCCGGCTACGACTGGAAGCAGCTCTTCATCGGCACCGAGGGCACGCTCGGCATCGTCACGGCGGCGGTCCTGCGCCTCGTGCCCAAGCCGCGCCACACCGCGACGGCCCTCCTCGCCGTGCCCGATCCGGCGGCGGCCCTGCGCCTGTTCACCCTCGCCCAAGACGAAATCGGCGACAGCATCCAAGCGTTCGAGCTGATCTCCGGCACCTCGCTCGGCCTGGTGGAGACGCATGCGGGCCTCAAGAGCCCGGTCGGGCAGGCGGGCTGGAGCGTGCTGATCGAGGCGGCCTCGTCGCTCTCGGGGTTGCGCGAGGCGATGGAAGGCGTGCTCGGCACGGCGCTCGAGCGCGAGGACGCCCTCGACGGGGTGCTGGCCGAATCCGGTCGCCAGGCCGCCGAGCTCTGGGCCCTGCGCGAGCACGTGACCGAGTGCGAGGCCCGCGAGGGCAAGAGCGTGAAGCACGACGTCTCGGTGCCGATCACCGCGATCCCCGACTTCCTCGACGAGGCCGGCCGGGTCTTGGCGGCGGGCGCGCCCGGCACCCGCGTCAACACCTTCGGCCATATGGGCGACGGCAACATCCACTACAACGTGCTGATCGGGCCGGACCACGCCTCGGAGGCGATCAACGCCCTCGTGCACGGGGTGGTGGACCGCTACAGCGGCAGCATCTCGGCCGAGCACGGCATCGGCCAGTACCGCGTCGCCGAGCTCGCCCGCCACCGCCATCCGGACGAGATGGCGCTGGCGCGGCGGATCAAGGCGGCGCTCGATCCGGAGGGGCTGCTGAATCCGGGGAAGGTGCTGGCGCGGGGGTAGGGAAGGCGGCGCCCGAACCCTCCCCGCAGAGGGGGAAGGGATCGAGGACGAGCCACAACGACAAAAACGAACACCGAGGGAGGAGCATGGACGCGTTCGACTTCGTCATCGTCGGCGGGGGCACCGCGGGCTGCGTGCTGGCCAACCGCCTGAGCGAGGATGCCCGCCACCGCGTGCTGCTGCTCGAGGCGGGCGGGGAGGGGACAGGGTTCTGGGTCGGCATCCCGGCCGGCTTCCCCAAGCTCCTCACCGGCGCCGCCTTCAACTGGCGCTTCGTCACCGAGCCGGAGCCGAACACCCACGACCGCGCCATCGTGGTGCCCCGCGGCAAGGGGCTCGGCGGCTCGACGCTCATCAACGGCATGATCTTCGTGCGCGGCCAGCCGCAGGATTTCGACATCTGGGCCCAGAGCGGCAATCGCGGCTGGAGCTGGCAGGACGTGCTGCCCTACTTCCGCAAGCTCGAGCATTTCGAGGGCGGCGATCCCGCCTTACGCGGCCGGGGCGGGCCCCTCCACGTCACCCGGGTCGGGGTGAGGAACCCCCTCGCCGATGCCTTCATCCGCGCCGGGACCGAGGCCGGCTACCCGGAGAACCCCGACTATAACGGCGCCTCGCAGGAGGGGTTCGGCTATTACCAGGCCAACCAGCGAAACGGCCGCCGCTGGAGCGCCCGGGACGCCTACCTGCAGCCGGCCCGCACGCGCCCGAACCTGACGGTGCGCACCAACGCCCACGTCCTGCACCTCGATCTCGACGGCACCCGCGTGACCGGCGTCACCTACCGGCGCGACGGGCGCGAGGAGCGGGTGAGCGCGCGGGCCGAGGTGATCCTGGCCGCCGGCGCCGTGCAGTCGCCCCACCTGCTCGAACTCTCCGGCATCGGCCGGCCGGAGGTGCTGGCGGCAGCCGGCATCCCCGTGCGCCACGCCCTGCCGGGCGTCGGCGAGAACTACCGCGACCATTACGCCACGCGGATGAACTGGCGCGTGACGCTGCCGGTGACCCTCAACGAGGCGACCCGCGGCTGGCGCCTCGGCCTCGCGGTCGGCCAGTATTTCCTCACCCGCCGCGGCATCCTGACCCTCGGCACCGGCCTCGCCCACGGCTTCGTGCGCACCCGTCCCGATCTCGCCGGGCCCGACGTGCAGTACTTCTTCATGCATGCGAGCTACGCCAATGCCGCCGACCGCACCCTCGACCGCGCGCCCGGCATGACGATCGGCGTGACGCAGCTGCGTCCCGAATCCCGCGGCACCATCCACGCGGTCTCAAGCGATCCGCTCCGCCCGCCGGCGATCCGCCCGAACTTCCTGAGCGTGCGCACCGACCAGGAGGCCCTGATCGAGGGCATGCGCATCGCCCGCCGGGTGATCGAACAGCCCGCCATGGACCCCTACCGCGCGCACGAGCTCAATCCCGGCGACGGCGTGCAATCGGACGACGAGTGGCTCGATTTCGCCCGCCGCAACGGCCAGACGATCTACCACCCGGTCGGCACCTGCAGCATGGGCCAGGGCCCGGAGGCGGTGGTGGACGAGCGCCTGCGGGTGCGCGGCCTCGACGGCCTGCGGGTGATCGACGCGAGCGTGATGCCGACCGAGGTCTCGGCCAACACCCAGGCCGCCGTGATGATGATCGCCGAGAAGGGGGCGGACCTGATACGGGAGGATCGCCGCTGAGGCGCGACCCGAAAGGACCCGACGAGATGCGTACCCTGCCGATCGAGCCGATCACCGCGGAGGCCTTCGCTCCTTTCGGCACGCTGCTGGTCGGCCCGGCGGCCGGCCCGCGGCAGGACCGGGCGGCCGAGATCGAGAACGGGCGCCCGGGCGCGGCCCTCAACCTCGCCCTCATCCGCAGCGAGCCCTTCGCCGATTCCCTGCCCCTGCGGCGGCTCGAGCGGCACCCGCACTCGGCGCAAGCCTTCCTGCCGCTCGCCGTCGGCGAGTACCTGGTGGTGGTGGCCCCCGATGCCGGCGGGCGGCCGGACGAGACGGCCTTGCGCGCCTTCCGGGTGCCGGCCGGCACGGGCATCGTCTACCGCAGCGGGGCGTGGCACGCCCACATGACCACGCTGTCGGCGCCCGGCACCTTCGCGATGCTGGTGCACGAGGATGGCGGGCCGGAGGATTGCGTGTTCGCGCCGATCGCCCCGGTCACGCCGGAGGCGTGACGCCGTCGCTCAATTCACCGACGGCTCGTCGAGCCGGAACGCGAAGGTCGCGGTGTAGACGTCCTCGTCGGCGAGCGTCGGGGTGGCCGACGGGCTCACGGTCTGGCTCACCGTGAGCACCTGGCTGCCGGCCTTGCGGATCGGCACCGTGGCGATGCCGTCCGGATCGGTGGTGTAGGCCGGCACGCCGGCCCGCTCCGGCTCCATACCGCTGTCGCCGTAATAGAGGTCGGCCCCCGGCAGCGGCGCGCCACGAAACAGCACCCGCACACGGATCGCTCCCGCGGTCGGCCCCGGGACCTCGATCGGCACGATCTCCAGCGTGTGGCCGACCACCCGCAGCCACGGCGCGCCAGGGCCGAAAGCGGCCTTGGCGTATTTCACCGACCAGCGGCCCTCCCGGGCGTCGGGCACCAAGCGCCGGCTGGCGTTGAGGCGGGTGCCGTCGCGCAGGGTCGCCCAGTAGCCGGCATCGTAGGTCGCCGCGACCAGCGTGCGGCCGGGCTTCGTGCCGAGCGGCGCCAGCAGGGCGGGCGGCACCTCCGGCGGGGCCGGCTTGAGGCCGGCGCGCAAGGACGTGCTCCCGTCCTGCGTCAGGGCGACGAGCTCGATGAGCTTCAGGGGGCTCGGCGCCTCGCGCTTCGAGGCGTGGCCGTAATTGACCCGGACCTGCGGGACCTGCTCGACGGTGCTGAGCGTCAGCCACAGCTCGTGCGCGCCGCCCGGCCGCGAGGCCCCGAGGACGAGGGCGGCGGCCAGGGCGGTGCGGAGCAGGGGCTGCATCGGTCGTCGGTCTCCATCGGGCGGCGCCGGACAGCGCCTCGCGCGGGTGGGGCGAGGCACGAAGCGGGCCCGCGGCGGCAAGGCATCATAACCCATCCGGCGGCAAACCGATCCCGCAGGAGCCCCGAGGCCGACGATCCCTCGGGTGAACCGTCCGACAGCCCGGTCATTCCGCGTGCGGGCTTGCCTCGAACAGGCTTGTCCTCAGGTCGGCTTGGCCTGCTGTCCCTGGCGCGCCTCGCGCGCCCCGTTCGTCAGGTAGGACAGGGCCACCGCCCCGGCAACGGCCACTGCCGCCGCCCCGAACACCATCGCGATCCGCGCCATCCCGTCCTCTCCCCGGGCGATCCCGGTACTGTTAGTTCCTGGAATGGGGCGAACGGGCGGCGTCTTCGCGGGTTCCGCCGGCGGTCGCGAGGGCCAGGGCGCACAGGCGCGCCTTCGCGGCCGCATCGGTCGGGCAGCCCTCCGCGAGCCAGGCCCGGCGCGCTGCCGCCAGGCCCCGGCCGAGGTTGCGGCCGGGCGGGGCGCCCGCCGCCACCAGTTCCGCCCCGGTGACCGGCAGAACCGGCACCGGATCGGCGCCGGCGGCGAAGCGGGCGAGCGCGTCGGCGGCGTCCGGCGTCAGCACCGGCCGCGGCTCGCCCGTCAGTACCAGGGCGGCATCGGAGACCGCCCCCGCGCCGTGCACGGCCACCAGACGCCGCACATCCGGGGGAGTCAGGGGATCGAGCGCCCCGTGCAGGGCGGCCTCGGCTCCCGCATAGGCTGAGAGCCGCGCATGCTCGGCCTTCGACAGGCGCAAGGTGTCCTGCAGGCGCTCCGCATCGGCACCGGAGCGGACCGCCAGGGCGGCGAGGCGGCGCACGGGATCGGCTTCGGTCTCCGCACCGGCGAGGCGGGCGAGGCGGCCGAGATCGCCGGCCCCGCCGATCAGGCGCTGCAGCAGCCCGGTCTGGGACAGTACGGCGGTGACGGCGGGCGCCCCCGGGGCGACGAGGAGCCTCAGGAGTTCCCCCCGCACCCGCTCGCGGGAGAGCAGCGCCAGCCCGTCCCGCGCCTCGATCGCGGCGGACACCCCCTCCGGATCGGGGGCGCCGGCGCCGTAGCGGGCGTGGAAGCGGAAGAAGCGCAACACCCGCAGGTAATCCTCGCGGATGCGCTGGCGCGCCTCGCCGATGAAGCGCACCCGGGCCTCCGCGAGGTCGGCCAAGCCCCCGACCGTATCGTGCACGCGGCCCGCCGGGTCGACCGAGAGGGCGTTGACGGTGAAATCGCGCCGAGCCGCGTCGCGGGAAAAGTCGCGGCCGAAGCGCACCACGGCATGGCGCCCGTCGGTCTCGATGTCCTCGCGCAGGGTCGTCACCTCGAACGGCTCGCCCTCCACCACCACCGTGACGGTGCCGTGCGCGATGCCGGTCGGCACCGGCTTCAGGCCCGCCGCGCGCGCGCGCGCCACCACCGCCTCGGGCAGCAAGGTGGTGGCGAGGTCGATATCGGCGACCGGGCGGCCCAGCAGCGCGTCGCGCACCGCGCCGCCGACGAGGCGGGTCTCCTCGGCCGGAGCGTCGAGGGCGGCGAGCACGCGGGCGAGACGCGGCTGCGCCAGCACCGCCCGCAGGGCGGCCTCGTCGAGGGGACGGTTCACCGGAACTGCCCGGGCACCACCCGGCCGTTCTCGATGTGGGTCGGCACGAAGCCGTCCCGGTGCCGCTCCGAGGTGAGCGCCACCACCACGAAGGAGGCGATGACCAGGGCGGCGCCCGCGATGGCGAGCCGCGCGGCGTGGTCGCTCCAGTGAATCCAGCGCAGCGGGCTGCGCTGGCGCAGGACCAGCCACACCGCGAAGACCGCGAAGGGGAGCAGGAACAGCAGGACGTCGTCGATCAGCGCGCGGGCCATCAGATCTCACTCGTCCGCGTCGCGGAGCCGGTCGTAGAGGTTGCGCACGATGCCGGCGGTCACCCCCCAGATGTAGCGCTCGCCGAAGGGGATCGCGTAGTAGCGGCGCTGGCGCCCGCGCCATTCCCGGCTGTGCAGGGCGTGGTTGGCGACGTTCATCAGGAAGTCGAGCGGCACCTCGAACGCCTCCGCCACCTCGTGCGGGTTGAGGCTGAGCCCTGCGTCCGGCGCCACCAGCCCGACCACCGGCGTCACCAGGAAGCCGGTGCCGGACAGGTAGGGATCGAGGTAGCCGAGCGGCGTCACCGCCGCCGGGTCGAGGCCGATCTCCTCGTTGGCCTCCCGCAGGGCTGCCGCGAGCGGCGAGGGATCGCCGGGATCGATCTTGCCGCCCGGGAAGGCGATCTGGCCCGAATGGTCGCGCAGGTGCGAGGCCCGCAGGGTGAACAGCACCGAGACGCCGTCGTCGCGCGGCACCACCGGCACCAGCACCGCGGCGAGCCGGGGCGGGCGAGACAGGGCGGCCTCCAGCACGTCGGGCTCGAGGTCGTGGTCGCCCCTCGGGTTCGAGGTCGAATCGTGCGGGCCCGGCGGCTCGGGCCGCAGGCGGTCGCGGGCGCGGGTCAGGAAGGCGTCGAGAGCCGTCGGAGCGGCGAGATCGGTCACGACAGCTCGGCCGCCCGGGCAATGCGATGGAAGCGCCCGCCGGCGGCGAGGCCGAACCAGCTCTCGCCCGCCTCCTCGCGCTCCTCGCACAGCTCCACGAGGTCGTAGGTCAGCGCCCGGGTGAGGCGGGCCCAGAGGCCGTGGCGCACGGCGACGTAGGGCTTGAACCCGCCCTCCGGATCGCGCTCGACGCGCAGCGGGTGAGCCTCGTCGAAGGGGACCACGTCGTCGAGGTTGGTGCGGAAGGCGATGGCCCTCTCGTCGCCCTCGCCCTCCACCGCCATCTCGACCGCCAGGAAGGCCGCGTCCTCGACCTCGATCCCGACCCGCTCCACCGGCGTCACCAGCACGGTGCGCCCGTCGGGGTCGCGGCGGAGGATGGTGGAGAAGAGCTTGACCAGGGCCGGCCGGGTGATCGGGCTGCCGTTATAGTGCCAGGTCCCGTCCGCGGCGATGCGCATCGGGATCTCGCCGCAATAATCCGGGTTCCAGCGCTCGACCGGCGGCGGCCCGCGCCGCGTGCCCTCCGCGCCCAGAGCCGCGGTCAGTCGTTCGAGGACCCCGCCGGGCGGGGCGCCGTTCGGATCGTGCGTCATGCGGCTCTACATAGCGGATCGGGGCGGGTTGTGCAGGCGTCGTCGTGGCGGGTCGCCGCCGGGATCGGCATGCGGCGACGGCGCTCGCGGCGATCATCGGTCTGATGACGCGTCATCGCCCTTGCTCCGACGGTGATCGACAACGCGTGTTTGCTCAGCATCTGCCGCAGATGGAGATGGCATAAGGCGACGTTGAGAAATTAATCTGACTTAGGGTAATTTTAAGACATGATCGGATAACAATATTTTGTTTGTGAGGGTCGGCTTGAAAAAATCTCGCCAAAACGTGCTGAGCAGTTTTGCGGCAGACAGGAGCGGTGGCCTCGCGCTGATCCTCGCGCTTGTTCTCCCGATCGTGCTCGGCTTCGTGGGGGTCGGGGTCGATTACGCGACCTGGCTGGTGCGCAAGCAGAGGCTCCAGAACATTGCCGACGCGACGGCTCTCGCCGTCGTCTCCGACATGCAGGTCGGCGGCTACGACAGGGGCCGGGCGCAAGCCGTGGCGGAGAGCCAGGTACGCAGCCTCGCGGGGACCGCGCTCGGTTCCGATCCGATCACGGTCACGACCGAGCCGGTCTATCGCCGGCAGAACGGGAACGATCCCTTCGCGCCGGTGGTGGTCAACGGCGGCGACCAGGCGCCCACGGGCGTGAGGACGACCCTGTCGCAGCGCAAACGCGCAATCATGACCAAGCTCGTGACGCCGCACCTGACCGACATCCTCGTCCAGGCGACCGCCGAGATCGTCGGCACGTCCCGGGTCTGCGTCGTGGCGCTCGACGGGCGGTCGGCGGACGCCATCGCCCTGCGCAACGATTCCCGGGTTTCGGCGACCAACTGCTCCGTCTACGCGATGTCCGATTCCAGTGCGGCGATCAACGCGCGCGACACGTCGCAGCTCTCCGCGATGACGTCGTGCACGGTCGGCGGCTATGCCGGTCCGTCGCAGCGCTACCAGCCCGTGCCGATCACCGGCTGCCCGGCCATCAAGGACCCGCTCGCGGGACGCGCCGCCCCGCCGGTGGGGGGCTGTACGTATACTAACAAGCTGGTGGGGAATTGGAGCGAAGTTCTCAATCCTGGAACTTATTGCGGCGGTCTTGTTCTTACGTCAGGCGCTGTAGTCAAGCTGAATCCTGGGATCTATGTCATGAAGGACGGTCCTTTCGTGGTCGGAACGGACATTTTGAAGCAGGGGAAAGGGCACAAGCATGATCACGCTTCGTGTCTTTGCTATCATAACGACGTTTCTTTGCATGACAAAGAGATGATGCACTGCCCCGCCGCGCCATCATCACTGCCGGCGGCTTCGCTGAGCGGTGACGGCGTGGGCTTCTACTTCACTGGAACGGTCCCGCCTGAATACGACGGCATCCCCCGCCCGCTGCAATTCATGCCGCGTTCGAACGTGTCGCTCAGCGCGCCGACGGGCGACGTCATGGCGGGCCTGCTGTTCTTCGAGGACCGCGCCGCCCCGGTGGACCGGGTGTTCGAGGTCATGAGCGACAATGCGCGCCGTCTCGTCGGCACGATCTACATGCCGCAGGGCACCTTCCTGGTCTCTGCCAATCAGGTCGTCGCCGACCAGTCGGAATACACCGCCATCGTCACGCGGAAGCTGGCGCTGTCGCAGGCGCCGCGTCTCGTCGTCAACGCGAATTACAGCGCCACCAAGGTGCCGGTGCCTCAGGGGCTCGGCCCCACGAGCACCCGCCCGTCGCTCACCCATTGATCTCCGGCGGGGCCGGCCGCGTCAGGCCGCGCCCACCTCCGGCCGGCGGCGCAGGATCTTCCACACCCCGGTGGCGGTGGCGACGATGCGCCCGTCGCACCGCGCGTCGCCGCGCAGGAAGACCAGGCTGCTGGTGCGCTGCACCACCTCGGGCGTCATCGTGATCGTCTCGCCGATCCGTCCGGCCGAGACGAACTGCATCTCGAACTGCACCGTGACGCAATTCGCCCCGCCAGCGGCCCGCATGGCGGAAAAGCCGAGCGCCCGGTCGGCGAAGGTCATCATCATGCCGCCCTGCACCACGCCGATCAGGTTGGCGTGCTTGGGCTCGGCCCGGAAGGCGAAGCTCACCGCCTCGCCCTCCTCGCGCAGCAGGACCGGGCCGACCAGGGAGAGGAAGCCAGGATCGTCGAAGGGGCGCCAGCCGGCCGGATCGGAATCGGGGGTGGTCATCGAGGGTCTCGGAGGGTGAGAGCGCTGGACAGCGCGGCCGCGGCCGTGCCTCAACGTCCCTACAAGACAATCGAGGGGGAGGCCCAGCGCCCGTGACGGACCAGACACACGAGGCGCGCCTGCGCGCCCAGCCCGAGGCGATCCAGGCGCGCGTGCGCGCCAGCTTCGACAAGCAGGGCCTGATGCGCACCCTCGGAGCCTCCCTCGCCGCGGTGTCGCCCGGCGCGGTCGAGATCGCCCTGACCCCCGGGCCGGCGGTGTCGCAGCAGCACGGCTTCGTCCATGCGGGGGCGGTGAGCGCCATCGCCGACAGCGCGGCGGGCTACGCGGCCCTGACCCTGATGCCGCCCGGCGCCGGGGTGCTAACGGCGGAATTCAAGATCAACCTGCTGGCCCCCGCCGCCGGCCGCCGCATCGTCGCCCGGGGGCAGGTGGTCAAGGCCGGCCGCACCCTGACCCTCGCCCAGGCCGAGGTCTTCGCCGAGACGGAAGCGGGCGAGAAGCTGGTCGCGCTCCTCACCGCCACCTTGATGACGGTGCAGGGGCGGGAGGGCGTCGGCGATTGAGGATGGGACTGCCGCCCGCCTCTCCCCCAACGGTCTCCGGATGGATTGGCCGGCGACTGTCGTCTCACTCGCCGATGGATGCGGCGTCGCGAAGATACGTCGAGTATCGCTGGGTCTTCGCGTAGGCGTGCGCCACTTCGATCGGGATGCGCGCCTCGCGATACCAGGGCAGGTGACGCGACGTGAATCTTCCGCCCGCCCGAACCGCGCGCCAGATATTTGAATGCTGGAAATGATCCTTGTTGTAGAGTGCGAAAGTGGTATCGAGTATCGCATCATAAACGGGATCGCCTCCTGAGAGAGGAGGCAATTGATGATGCCAAAACTGGTCCTCGTGTTCCCAGATTTTCACCATGCTCCCGCCGGAGTAGATCAGGTCTTCGCGCAACAAATGGCGATCGCCGATCTCCAGGGCGAAGCCCGCCTTCCCGACCCTGCGACTGTTATAACTTAATCCAGCGCTGCGTCATGCGAGCATCACGACGGTCGATTCCGTCGACGGGCCCGGGACCCCGGCGATGACCGCCGGGGTCCACCGTGCGTTACTTCTGGGTCTCGAGATAGGCGATCAGGTCCGACACCTTCTTGTCGTCCTTCATGCCGGCATAAATCATCTTGGTGCCCGGCACCTTGGCCTTCGGGTCGTGGATGTAGTCCCGGAAGGTGGACTCGTCCCAGGTCAGGCCGGAATTCTTCATCGCCGCCGAATAGTTGTAGCCCTCGTGGGTGCCGGCCTTGCGGCCGATGACGCCCTTGAGATCCGGCCCGACGCCGTTCTTGCCGAAGGCGTGGCAGGCCTTGCAGGGGGCGAAGGCCTTCTCGCCGGCGGCCGCGTCCTGGGCCTGGGCGGCGAAGGGCAGGAGCGCCGCCAGGGCGGCACCGAGGATGAGCTGACGCATGAGGTTCCCTCCAACGGACGTCGTTCGCGACGGGCCATCGGGATATGGCCCAGCCTGCAGTTTGGTACAGTTAAAAACGCCGACGGCTCGCGACGGGTCCCGTGCGGCGAAAAGAAGCTGTGCCGCGTCCCCGCGCAATCGGACCAAGGTGCGGGGGTGCCCCATGGATGGGCGCGCTTCCTCGCCTGAGGTAAGAGGGGGCATCCGCGGCCTTCGCCGGCCGAACGACATCCAAGAATGCCCGGAGGATACCCCATGACGATCGCCTTCCCGACGCCGGACCCCGCGATCCTCGCCCGCCGCGACGCGATCGTGGACGGCCTGCGCGGCCTCGTCGCGCCGGAGGCCCTGGTGACCAGCGAGGACGAGCGCCGCGCCTTCGAGACCGACGGGCTCACCGCCTACCGCAAGATGCCGCTGGCCGTGGTTCTGCCCTCGACGACCCAGGAGGTCGCGGCCGTGATGCGCTACTGCCACGAGAACGGGGTGCGGGTGGTACCGCGCGGCGCCGGCACCTCGCTCGCCGGCGGCGCCATCGCGCAGGAGGATGCGGTGATCCTCGGCGTCGCCAAGATGAACCGGGTGCTCGACGTCGATTTTTCGAACCGCACCGCCCGGGTCCAGGCCGGCATCACCAACCTCGCCATCAGCGCGGCGGTGGCCCACGAGGGCTTCTTCTACGCCCCCGACCCGTCGAGCCAGCTCGCCTGCACCATCGCGGGCAACATCGCGATGAATTCCGGCGGCGCCCATTGCCTGAAATACGGCGTCACCACCAACAACCTGATGGGCGTGACCCTGGTCATGATCGACGGCACGGTGGTCGAGATCGGCGGCGACCACCTCGATGCCGCCGGCTACGACCTGCTCGGCCTGGTCTGCGGCTCGGAAGGGCAGCTCGGCATCGTCACCGAGGCAACCGTCAGGATCCTGCGTGCCGCGGAAGGCGCGCGGCCGGCCCTGATGGGCTTCGGCACGGTCGAGGATGCGGGCGCCTGCACGGCGGCGATCATCGGCGCCGGCATCATCCCGGTGGCGATCGAGTACATGGACCGCGAGGCGATCACGATCTGCGAGGCCTTCGCCCATGCGGGCTACCCGCTCGACGCCGAGGCGATGCTGATCATCGAGGTCGAGGGCTGCCAGGAGGAATGCGACGCGATGCTCGCCCGCATCTGCGAGATCGCCAAGCCCTTCAACCCGACGAGCCTGAAGGTCTCGCAGTCCGAGGCCGAGAGCGCCGCGATCTGGAAGGGCCGCAAGTCGGCCTTCGGCGCCACGGGCCGCATCTCCGACTACATCTGCATGGACGGCACCATCCCGACCGGGCAATTGCCGCGCGTGCTGGAGCGCATCGGCGAGATCACCCAATCCTATGGTCTGCGCTGCGCCAACGTCTTCCACGCCGGCGACGGCAACCTGCACCCGTTGATCCTGTTCGACATCAACACGCCCGGCGAGATGGAGAAGGCGGAGGCCGCCGGCGAGGAGATGCTGAAGCTCTGCGTCGAGGTCGGCGGCTGCCTCACCGGCGAGCACGGCGTCGGTATCGAGAAGCGCGACCTGATGACCGTCCAGTACAACCCGGAGGATCTGCACCAGCAGATGCGGGTGCGGGCGGTGTTCGACCCGGCCTGGCTGATGAACCCGGCCAAGGTCTTCCCGCTCGAGGGCCGGATCGCCGCGTGAGGAGTAAGCGGGGCAGCGACAAGAGCGCGTCTGCCGCCTTGCCGGGCGAGGCGGCGGTCAAGGCCCTCGCCGACCCGAAGGTGTTCGAGCGCGGCCGCGACGTGGCACGCTCGGGTGCCGTCTCCGACCTCGTGCGGCGGGGCGACCATCTCACCGCCGCGGTCGCGGGCAGCGAGGACGAGCCCTACCGGGTCACGGTCCGGCTGAAGGATCGCGGCGTGGCGGATTTCTGCTGCAGCTGTCCCTACGAGTGGGGTGGGGCCTGCAAGCACGTCGTCGCCATCCTGCTCGCCGCGGCCAGGCCCGGGGCGGTGACCGAGCGGCCACCGGTGCGCCAGCTGCTCGACGGCCTGTCCCGGGACGCCCTGACGGACCTGCTGCTGCGCCGGGCCGGGACCGATCCCGACCTGCCCGGCTGGATCGAGGTCGAGCTGGCCACAGCCCCCGGCCGAGGTGCCGTCGATCCGGCGCCGCTGGCCGCCCGGGCGCGGACCGTCCTCGCCCGCCGGGCGCGGACCTACTGGGACGATTACGAATCCGTCGGTCCCTCCGCCGAGCTTCATGCCCTGGTCGAGAAGGCGGTGCCGTTCCTGGAGGCCGGCGACGGGCGGAACGCGCTTCGTGTCCTCGTGGCTGTGGCCGAGCCATTCATCGAGGAGTGGCTCGGCGAGATGGCCGAGACCGACGAGGAGATGTACCTCCTGTTCGAGGACCTCGGACGGATGATGGCCGAGGCCGTCCTGATGGGCGACCTCTCGGAGGACGAGCGCGACGACCTGTTCGAGACGGTCGAGGGCTGGCAGGCCGAGCTCAGCGACTACGGGCCGGAGGGCTTCTCGATCGTCACCGCGGCGCTCGCCGCCGGCTGGGACGCGCCGGCGCTCCAGGCCGTGCTCGCCGGCGAGGCCGGGGCGGCCCTGCCGGCGACCGAAAAGGACCTCGTCGCGGTCCGTCTGCGGGCGCTCGAGGCCACCAGCCGCGCCGAGGAGTACCTGAACCTCGCCCGGGCGGCCGGGGATGGGGCGGCCTATGCCGGCATGCTGGTGCAGCTCGGCCGGACCGACGAGGCGGTCGCCTACGCGGCCGAGCACGTCGCGGATCCGGGCCAGGTCCTCGCCCTCGCGCGGCGTCTGCGCGAGGGCGGGCATCCCGCCCGGGCGCTCGACCTGGCGCAATCCGGCCTGCGCCGAGCCGGCCCAGAGGCGAGCAGGTCGGCCGGGGCCCTGGCGCGCTGGCTGCGCGACGAGGCCGCCGCGCTCAAGCGCCGGGACCTCGCCCTCGAGGGCGCCCGCGCTGCCTTCGCTCAGAGCTGCGCCCTCGACGACTACCTGGCCGCCCGGAAGGTGGCGGGCAAGGGCTGGGACCCCCTCCGCGACGACCTCCTGGCGATCCTGGCCAAGACCGATTTCGCCTCCGACCGGATCGCGATCCTGCTCGAGGAGGGGCTGGTCGGGGACGCCATGACGGCGGCCGAGTTCAACCGCGAGCACACGATCGACGAGGCGGTGCTGCACCGCCTGGCCGAGGCGGCTTTGGAGCGCGACCCGGCCTGGGTCGCCCGCTTCGCCGAAGCACGGGCGGCGCCGCTCCTGACCGCCGGCTCGCGGCGCCCCTACGAGCAGGCCGCGGCCTGGCTCGCCCATGCCCGGCAGGCTTACCTGGCGCAGGGCAGGCAGGCGGAGTAGGTCACACGGATCGAGGCGCTGATCACCGAGCACAAGCGGCGCCACTCGCTCAAGCCGCTGCTGGTGGCGCTGCGCTGAACCTCAGGCCGGTGGCCCGAGGGCTGCGCAGCGGAAGGCGCCGTAGCCTCCTTGGGCCAGGCGCTCGGCCAGAGCCGGCAGGACGGCGTCAGCCTCCTCGCGCAGGGTCCAGGGCGGGTTGACCACGATGAGCCCGCTGCCGCTCAGGCGCGTCGGGTCGGGCCGGTGGATCAGGAGGTCGAGGCGCAGGGCCGGGCGGGGGAGGGCGGCGTCGAGGGTCGCGGCGAGGCGGTCGATCGCTGCTGCGTCCTTGATCGGGTACCAGGCGAGGTAGGTGCCGGTCGCCCACTTGCCCACCGCCTTCAGCAATTCGCGGCCCAGTCGGTCGATCTCGCCCGGCACCTCGTAGGGCGGGTCGATCAGCACCAGGCCGCGGCGCTCCTTCGGGGGGATCAGGGCGGGGAGCGCGGTCCAGCCGTCGAGGGCCAGCACCTTGGTGCGCGAATCCTGGTTGTAGCGGGCATGCAGCACCGCGCCGTCGGCTGGGTGCAGCTCGACGAACACGCCCTGGTCGCCGGGGCGCAGGAATTCGCGAATCAGCGCCGGCGAGCCGGGATAGACCGTCGCGCCGTGGCGCGCCCGCACCGCCGTTACCGCGTCGCGGTAGGGGGCGAGCAGGGCCTCGACGGCGTTGGGGAAGGGCGCGTCGAGCCGGCCGATGCCGTCGTGCCACTCGCCGGTGCGCCCGGCCTCGTCGGCGGTGAGGTCGTAGAAGCCGAGGCCCGCATGGGTGTCGATCGCCCGGAACGGCGTCGCCTTGCGCTGGAGATGCGCCAGCACCCGGGTCAGCACCCAGTGCTTGAGCACGTCGGCGTGGTTGCCGGCGTGGAAGGCGTGGCGGTAATTCACGGGTCGCTGGTCCTCGTCTCGCCGTCCCACGTAAGAATCGGCGCGCGATGCCCTATCATCATCGCATGCGCCGCGACGAGGTCGTTGTCGCGAGATCTTGGCCCGCCTGAAATCCGCCGAGCCCGCCCTGCGCGCGAGCGGCGTCGCCGCGCTCTACCTGTTCGGCTCCCACGCCCGGGACGAGGCCCGGGACGATTCGGACATCGACGTGTTCGTCGATCCCGCGCCTGGCGTCGCGTTCGGCTTTCTGCCGTTCATGGCGGCTTAAGAGGTGATCGAAGCTGCGGTGGGAGGCCGGGTGGATTACGGCACGCGCAGCGGGCTGCATCCGGTCCTGCGTCCGAAGATCGAGCGGGATGCGGTCAGGGTGTTCCGATGGCCGGCCACTCGCCCCACATCTGGCTGCTCGATATTCGAGGCGAGATCGCCGGCATGCGCGATCTGACCAAAGATGCCACCTTCGAAACATTCGCGGGAAGCCGGGCCATGACGCGAGCCGTGCAGCACGCACTGTTGATCATCGCGGAGGCTGCAAAGCACGTTCCATCCGAACTGAAGGCTTTGGAGTCATCGGTCCCATGGCGACAGATCCATGGACTCGGCAACATGCTCCGCGATGAGTATCGCCGAATCGACCCGGTGGTGCTCTGGTCGGTTGTCACTGAACATCTGGCGCCCCTCGATACCGCTGCTGCGGCGCTTCTCGATCGGGTGCCGGACGAGTGAGACCTCAGCGCCCCGCCCCCACCGTCACCTCCCCGGCGCGGCAGTTCTGGCGCGCCACCTCCGGGCAGGCGGTGAAGCCGCGCAGGTCCTTGGTGAAGCAGATCCGCACCTCCTCGAGCTGCCCCGACCGGCAGGTGACCGACATCATGTCCGGGCGCAGGCCCGGATTGGCGGCGACGAACTGGCGGGCGATGTCGATGGGGGCGGCGCGCAGGTCCTCCCCCGGCTTCGCCAGGGCGGCCGGGATCGTCACCGCCTCGCGGGCCTTGGCGGTCGCGCGGAAATAGGCCGCCGGGTCGAGGCCCGAGCAGGTGCCGTGCCGGCGCCACTCGTGGCGGGCCAGGCCCTCGCTCGGGAAGACGCCCTCGGCCTCTTCCATCGCCGGGCGGCTCGGGCTGCGGGAGAAGGCGCCGCACTCGCTCGGGAAGCCGCGGTCGTATTGCGGCCACAGACCGTGGACCACGAAGCCCGGGTTGCGGCCCGTGTCGCATTGCCGGTCGTTGCGGCGCTCGCCGGTCAGCGCGCAGTAGGTCGGCGACCAGGACAAAGCCAGGACGTAGAAGTCGAACACGCCCGGCTCGCCGCCTCCGCGCCCCTGCGCGGCGGCCGGGCCCGCCAGGGTCGCGAGTGCGAGGAGGGCAGCGGCGAACCGGTTCATCAGGGACGGGCTTCGCGGCAGGACGAGGCCGAGGCGTAGGCGTAGGCGAGGTTGCGGTCGAGGCCATGGACGCAGAACTCGACGCCGTAGGTCGCCCCGATGATGCCGAGGCTCTCGCGCACCGAGTAGTCGACGCGCCGGCGCACCCCGTCCGACGTGGTGGCGACCGCGGTGCAGAAGCGGCGGGGATAGAAGTCGAGGCCCCAGGGCCGCCAGGCAGTGCGCTCGATGCTGTCGTAGGAGGCGATCGTCAGCGTCGAGTTCCAGAACTTCGCCTCCTTCTCGGCGAACTGGTAGGTGATCTTCTCCAGAACCCCCGCATCCTGGCAGCCCGGAATCTGGGCGTCGAACGGGAACTCGCGCTCCTCGGCCGGGGCGATCTCCTGGCGGGCGGAGCGGGCCTGCGCCGCCGACAGGCCGGCGGCGGTGGCGAGGCCCGCGAGGAGGGCGGCGAGAAGGGGTGTCGTGCGCATGGGCCGGTCCTTGGGCCCGGGCGGCGCCCGCCCGAAGGCGGCGTCCTGGTTCCCGGGCGAATGACGGTTGCTCTCTCAAGCCTGACACCAAGCCTCCGCCCGCACCAAGTCAAGCTTCCGGGCTGGTCCGGCGGCGCTTTCGCGGGCGCCTGGTGTGCCGGAGGCACACTCACATCCGTGCATCCGTTCGAGGGGCTCACCTGATCGCCCCCATTCCCCGGGGAGCGCGCCCGCGCCGCGGTTTGCCTCGCCCCGGCGACGCACTAAGACGGGTCTCACCACTGCAGGAACAGACGTCAGCCCGCATGAGCACCGAGACCGCCCCCGAGACGAAGCCCGTCGGCCCCGGCGATCAGGTGCTCCTGGTCGACGGCTCGTCCTTCATCTTCCGGGCCTACTTCCAGTCGATCAACCAGCCCGAGCGCTACAATTTCCGCCCTTCCGACGGGCTGCCGACCGGGGCAGTGCGGCTGTTCTGCGCCAAGCTCGCCCAGTTCGTGCAGGAGGGCGCCGCCGGCGTCATGCCGACCCATCTCGGCATCGTGTTCGACAAGTCCGAGGGCTCGTTCCGGAAGGAGATCTTCCCGGACTACAAGGGCCACCGGCCCGACGCCCCCGACGACCTCAAGCGCCAGATGCCCCTGATGCGCGACGCGGTGCGGGCCTTCGGCCTGCACCCGATCGAGCTGCAGCGCTACGAGGCCGACGACCTGATCGCGACCTATGCCCGCCAGGCGGAAGGCCGGGGGGCGGGCGTCATCATCGTCTCGTCCGACAAGGACCTGATGCAGCTCGTCGGCGACCTCGTGCGGTTCTACGATTTCGAATCGGGCCAGAAGGGCAAGCCGGGCTACCGGCCCGAGCGCAACCTCGACCGGGCGGCGATCGTCGAGCGCTGGGAGGGGCTGGCGCCGGAGCAGATCGGCGACGCGCTCGCGCTGATCGGCGACACCTCCGACAACGTGCCGGGCGTGCCGGGCATCGGGCTCAAGACCGCCGCGGCGCTGATCAAGGAATTCGGCAGCCTGGAGGCGCTGCTGGAGAAGGCCGCCACGATCAAGCAGCCCAAGCGCCGCGAGACCCTGCTCGCCAGCATCGACCAGGCCCGGCTGTCACGCCGCCTCGTCGCCCTCGACGAGCAGGTGCCGGTGCCGGTGCCCCTCGACGACCTTAGGCTTCCGAAGCCCGACCCCGAGCGCCTGGTCGGCTTCCTCAAGGCGATGGAGTTCAACACCCTGACGCGCCGCATCGCCCAGATGCTGCACGTCGATCCCGAGGCGGTGCGCCCCGACCCGGCCCTGCTGCCCGAGGGCGCCGATACCGGCTTCTCGAACACGAAGGGCGGCAGCGACGTGACGCCGTTCTTCGGCGACGCGCCCGATGCCGCACCGGCTGAGACGAAGCCCGAGATCGACCCCTTCGCCGATCTCGATCTGCCGGACGCGCCGCCCAAGCCCAGGGCTCCGGCCGAGGCGACGCCGACGACCCTCGTGGCGGCCCGGGCCGCCGAGGCGGTGAAGCCCTTCGACACCGCGTCCTACGAGACCATCACCACGGTCGAGAGCCTGGAGGCCTGGGTCGCCGAGGCGGTGGAGGCCGGCGTCGTGGCGGTCGATACCGAGACCACGGCGCTGGACGCCAACAAGGCGGACCTCGTCGGCGTGTCGCTCGCCACCGCGCCGGGCCGCGCCGCCTACATCCCGCTCAGCCATCGCGGCGGCGAGGACCTGTTCGGCGGCGGCCTGCTGCCGGGGCAGCTCTCCTGGGAGGCCGTGAAGGAGCGCCTGAAGCCGCTGCTCGAGAACCCGGCGGTGCTGAAGGTCGGCCAGAACATCAAGTACGACTGGCTGGTGCTGGCCCGCCACGGCATCGAGGTCCGGCCCTTCGACGACACGATGCTGATCTCCTACGTGCTCGATGCCGGCAAGGGCTCGCACGGCATGGACGAGCTCGCCCGCCGCCATCTCGGCCACCAGCCGATTACCTTCGCGGACGTCGCCGGGACCGGACGCCAGAAGGTCACCTTCGACCGCGTCGCCCTCGACAAGGCGACGGCCTACGCCGCCGAGGACGCGGACGTGACCCTGCGCCTGTGGCGGCTGATGAAGCCGCGGCTCGCCGCCGAGCGCCGCGCCACCGTCTACGAGACCCTGGAGCGGCCGCTGGTGCCGGTGCTGGCGCGGATGGAGCGCGAGGGCATCAAGGTCGATCGCGGCATGCTGAGCCGGCTCTCGGGCGACTTCGCCCAGTCGCTGGCACGGCTCGAGGACGAGATTCAGGAGATGGCGGGGGAAAAATTCTCCGTCTCGTCGCCGAAGCAGATCGGCGACATCCTGTTCGGCAAGATGGGCCTGCCCGGCGCCAAGAAGACCCCGTCCGGCCAGTGGGCGACGCCCGCGACCCTGCTGGAGGAATTGGCCGGCCAGGGCCACGACCTGCCGCGGCGGATCCTCGAATGGCGCCAGCTCTCGAAGCTGAAATCGACCTACACCGACAGCCTGCAGGAGCATGCCGACCGCGGCACCGACCGGGTCCACACCTCGTTCGCGCTCGCCGCCACCACGACCGGGCGGCTGTCGTCGTCGGACCCGAACCTGCAGAACATCCCGGTCCGCACGGAAGAAGGCCGGCGCATCCGCCAGGCTTTCGTGGCCGATGCCGGGCACAAGCTGATCTCGGCCGATTACAGCCAGATCGAGCTGCGCCTGCTCGCCCACATCGCCGACATCCCGCAGCTGCGCCAGGCCTTCGAGGACGGCATCGACATTCATGCCGCCACCGCCTCGGCGATGTTCGGCGTGCCCCTCGACCAGATGAATCCGGACCTGCGGCGCCGGGCCAAGACCATCAATTTCGGCATCATCTACGGCATCTCGGCCTTCGGCCTCGCCGACCGGCTCGGCATCCCGCAGGGCGAGGCCTCGGCCTTCATCAAGCAGTATTTCGAGCGCTTCCCCGGCATCCGCGCCTATATCGACGACACCAAGAAGATCTGCCGCGACAAGGGCTACGTCACGACGCTGTTCGGCCGGGTCTGCCACTACCCGCAGATCCGCTCCAACAACCCGCAGGAGCGCGCCTCGGTCGAGCGCCAGGCGATCAACGCGCCGATCCAGGGTACCGCGGCCGACATCATCCGCCGGGCGATGGCCCGGATGGAGGGTGCGCTGTCCGAGGCCGGCCTCTCGACCCGGATGCTGCTCCAGGTCCACGACGAGCTGGTGTTCGAGGCGCCCGACGACGAGGTCGAGCGGGCGCTGCCGATCATCGCCCGGGTGATGGAGGAGGCGCCCCATCCGGCGGTGCAGCTCCGGGTTCCGCTCGCCGTCGAGGCCAAGGCGGCGACGAACTGGCAGGAGGCGCATTGAGCGCTCGGTCGCCGGGGCGGAGCGTTCCTCGCGAGCCTCGCCCTGTCGCGGACAAGCCAAGCGTCAGCGGAGGGAAATCTGGGGGCCGGCGGTGAGGCCGCGGGTCAACCCGGCGTCCCCGCCGGCTCCGTCAAGCATCGCCGGTAGAGCGTGCTGCGGCTGATCCCGAGGCTGCGCGCCGCGCGGCTGACATTGCCGCCATGCTCTGCCAGGGCCGCGCGCATCGCCGCGTGGGCCAGGGTATCGAGGCGGCCGGGTGCCGGTGGCCGATGGGGGCTCGGATCGGGGCGGGGGGTGGTTCGGCGTCCGGCCACCCCTTCGGGCAGGTCCTCCGGACCCAGCACCTCCCCGGTCTCGGCGAGCACGGCCAGGGCCTTCAGGCAGGCGGCGAGCTGGCGCAGGTTGCCGGGCCAATCCGCCTCGGCCAGGGCCGCCTCGCAGGAGGGCGACAGGGCGACCCGGCGGGACGGGCCGTCGGACCGGGCCCACAGCGCCCGCACCAGGGCGAGGCGGTCCGGCCGCTCGCGCAAGGCCGGCAGGCGCACCCGGTAGGGAGCGATGCGGTAGTAGAGGTCGGCCCGGAAGGCGCCGTCCTCGACCATGCCGGACAGGTCGCGGTGGGTGGCGCAGATCAGCGCGAAATCGACCGGGACCGGGCAGGTGCCGCCGACCGGCAGCACCTCGCGCTCCTGCAGGGCCCGCAGCAGGCGCGATTGCAGGGCGAGCGGCATGTCGCCGATCTCGTCGAGGAAGAGCAGGCCGCCCTCGGCCTGGCGCAGCAGGCCCTTGGCGCCGTGGCGCGCCGCCCCCGTGAAGGCGCCGGGCTCGTAGCCGAACAGTTCGGCCTCGATCAGCGTCTCAGGGAGCGCCGCGCAGTTCACCGCCACGAAGGGTTTTTGCGACCGCGCGCAGGCCGCGTGGGCGGCACGGGCGAACACCTCCTTGCCGGTGCCGGTCTCGCCCTCGACCACCACCGGGATGCCGGCATCGATCAGGCGCACGGCGCGGGCGAGGAGCTTCTCGGTCGCGGGGTCGAGGATCGGCGCCGCGGGGTTCCGTGCCTCGGGATTCTGCCGCGCCGGCTCGGCTGCCGGCCGGCGCCGGCTCGAGGGCGGCGCCCCCTGGAGGCGGCCATAGAGCGGTGCCCCGCCCGCGTCCCGCAGGGCCAGGGGGCCGGGCGCGGAGCCGCCGCCATGGTCGCCGGCATGCTCGGCCCCGAGATCGCCCCAGCCGAGGCCGAGCAGCGTCAGCCCGTGCCGGTTGGCGCCGACGAGGCGGCGCCCCTCGAAGACCAGGACTCCCTCGCGGGGGGTGCCGAGGAGCCCTGCGTCGCGGTGCAGCCGCAGCACCTCGCAGCCCGGCGGCACCGCCGCGAGCAGGCGGTGCTCGATGGCGGCGACCGCGAGACCGACCAGCCCGAGGGCGTGGCCCTGGTGGATCGCCGCCGGGCCGGTCAGGTCGAGGACGCCCAGCACCGTGCCGTCCGGGCCGAGGATCGGCATGGCGGCGCAGCTCAGGATGCGGTGCGGCTCGAAATAGTGCTCCGCCCCCCGCACCTCGACCGGGCGGCGCTCGACGAGGGCGGTGCCGATGGCGTTGGTACCGGTGAGGCTCTCGCTCCAGGGTACCCCGGGGCGGAGCGCCACCTGTGCGGCGCGGCCGGCGAAGGAATCGCTGCCGAGGGTGTCGAGGATCAGCCCGTCGGCGTCGGTGAGGATCACCAGGCTGCCGGTCGCCTGCGCGTCGGCGTGCAGCGCCTCGATCTCGGGCCGGCAGGTCCGGCGCAGGGCCTCACTGCGGTCGAAGGCGGCGCGCATCTCGGCGGTACTCAGCGGCTCGACCCGGGGCCGCTGCCCGAAATCGAGCCCGAGGGCGGCGCAGCGCTCCCAGGAGCGCAGGATCGGCGGCGGCGGCTCCGCCATCCCCGGCCCGAAGGCCTGCCGCCGGGCGGCCAGCAGGGTGCGGGGCGTGGTCACGCGGTTCTGCATGCGCGGCTCACCTCCCGTGTCGTCGCCGCGTCGGCGGCCTGTCGCTGTTTGCGACAGGTGTCGCAGCTGTCGCGCGCCCGGTCCAGCGCCGCGGCGACCGGGCGGGTCCGGATTTTGGTCGAAGGGCGCGCCGGGCGAGCGAGAAAGATCAATCCGACCAACGCCTTGCCGATGGATGGACGACTCGGGCCGGCGGTCGGGGTTCGGCTGGCACGCCCGCTGCCGGGTGATCTCCCGCCACGCCCCGTCACGGGGCGAAAGGGAGGAACAGATGAACAAGCCGGAACTCTTCGCCGATGCCAGGACGACCTCGCCGTTCTCGGCGCGCTACGACAACTTCATCGGCGGCCAGTGGGTCGCCCCGGTGGCGGGCCGCTACTTCGAGAACACCTCGCCGATCACCGGCGGCGTGATCTGCGAGGTGGCCCGCTCGGACGCGCAGGACATCGAGCGGGCGCTCGATGCCGCCCACGCCGCCAAGGAGGCCTGGGGCCGCACGGCGCCTGCCGAGCGCGCCCGCATCCTCCTCAAGATCGCCGACCGAATGGAGGACAACCTCGACCTGATCGCCCGGGCCGAGACCTGGGACAACGGCAAGCCGATCCGCGAGACCACCCACGCCGACATCCCGCTCGCCATCGACCACTTCCGCTATTTCGCCGGCTGCGTCCGGGCGCAGGAGGGCTCCCTCTCCGAGATCGACCACGACACCGTGGCGTACCACTTCCACGAGCCCCTCGGCGTCGTTGGTCAGATCATCCCGTGGAACTTCCCGATCCTGATGGCGGTCTGGAAGCTCGCTCCGGCCCTCGCCGCCGGCAATTGCGTGGTGCTCAAGCCCGCCGAGCAGACCCCGGCCTCGGTGCTGCTGCTCGCCGAGCTGATCGGCGACCTCCTGCCGCCGGGCGTCCTCAACATCGTCAACGGCTTCGGGCTGGAGGCCGGCAAGCCGCTCGCCTCCTCGGCCCGCATCGCCAAGATCGCCTTCACGGGCGAGACGACGACCGGCCGCCTCATCATGCAATACGCCTCGCAGAACCTGATTCCGGTGACGCTGGAGCTCGGCGGCAAGTCGCCAAACATCTTCTTCTCGGACGTGGCTGCCGAGGACGACGACTTCCTCGACAAGGCGCTCGAGGGCTTCACGATGTTCGCCCTCAACCAGGGCGAGGTCTGCACCTGCCCGAGCCGGGCGCTGGTCCACGAATCGATCTACGACCGCTTCATGGAGCGGGCGATCAAGCGGGTCGAGGCGATCACCCAGGGCTCGCCGCTCGACCCCGCGACGATGATCGGCGCCCAGGCCTCCTCCGAGCAGCTGGAGAAGATCCTGAGCTACGTCGATATCGGCAAGCAGGAGGGCGCCGAATGCCTCACGGGCGGCGAGCGCAACGTGAAGGACGGCGAGTTCGCCGGCGGCTACTACATGAAGCCGACGGTGTTCCGCGGTCACAACCGGATGCGGATCTTCCAGGAGGAGATTTTCGGGCCCGTCCTGTCGGTCACGACCTTCAAGGACGACGCCGAGGCGCTGGCCATCGCCAACGACACCCTCTACGGCCTCGGCGCCGGGGTGTGGACCCGCGACGGCACCCGCGCCTACCGCTTCGGCCGGGCGATCCAGGCCGGCCGCGTCTGGACCAACTGCTACCACGCCTACCCGGCGCATGCGGCCTTCGGCGGCTACAAGCAATCCGGCATCGGCCGCGAGACGCACAAGATGATGCTCGACCACTACCAGCAGACCAAGAACCTGCTGGTCAGCTACTCGCCGAAGAAGCTCGGGTTCTTCTGAGGTTCGGGAGGCGGCGGGGCGCTCGCCCCGCCGCCTCGACGAGGACGCTCCGCATGACCATGTCCCCACCCCGCGTCGTCGCCACCCCGGCGGCCCTCGACCTGATCGCGGCGCTCCGCCTTGAGCACGGCGCGATCCTGTTCCACCAATCCGGCGGCTGCTGCGACGGCTCGGCGCCAATGTGCTTTGCCGTCGGCGATTTCATGATCGGCGACGGCGACGTGCATCTGGGCGCGATCGGCGGGGCCGATTTCTACATCAGCGGGCCGCAATATGCGGTCTGGAAGCACACTCAGCTCATCATCGACGTGGTGCCGGGCCGCGGCGGCATGTTCTCGCTGGAGAACGGTTCCGGGCAACGCTTCCTCCTGCGCTCCCGGGTGTTCGACGAGGCCGAGAGCGCGGCCCTGACTCCCTGACGACGCGGGATGCTCGGCGAGGCCGTGGCGGGGCCGGCGGCCGGCGTGCTAAGCGCGGACACGTTCAGCGCGGACCCCGTGCACCTGGAGCCAGGCCATGCCGACCCTGACCCATCTCGACGCCGCCGGCGCCGCCAACATGGTCGACGTCACCGACAAGGCCGCGACCGATCGCGCCGCCCGCGCCGAGGGCCTGGTGGCGATGAACCCTGAGACCCTGCGGCTGATCCGGGAGGGCGACGCCAAGAAGGGCGACGTGCTCGGCACCGCGCGGCTCGCCGGCATCATGGCGGCCAAGCGCACCCACGAGCTGATCCCGCTCTGCCACCCGCTGCTTCTCACGAAGGTGAGGGTCGAGTGCGAGCTGGACGAGGCGCTGCCGGGCATCCGCGTCACCGCGGAAGTGCGGGTGCAGGGCCCGACCGGGGTCGAGATGGAGGCGCTGACCGCCGTCTCGGTCGCCTGCCTCACCGTCTACGACATGGTCAAGGCGGCCGACCGGGGCATGCGGGTCGAGGGCGTGCGGCTGCTTCACAAGAGCGGCGGCCGCTCGGGGGTCTGGGAGGCCGGCGCGTGAGCCCGCTCCTTCCCGTCGCCGAGGCGCTGGCGCGCATCCTCGCCGGTGTTCACCCGGTCGAGGCCGAATCCGTCGCGATCACCGCTGCCGCCGGCCGCACCCTGGCCGAGGATGTGCGGGCGTTGCGCACCCAGCCGCCCTTCGCGACCTCGGCCATGGACGGCTACGCCGTGCGCGCCGCCGACGTCGCCGGGGCCTCACCCGAGGCGCCGGTGCGCCTCGCGGTCACCGCCACCAGCGCTGCCGGCCACGGCGCCCGCGGGCCAGTGGGCCCGGGTGAGGCGATCCGCATCTTCACCGGCGCGCCGCTGCCGGACGGCGCCGACACGGTGGTGATCCAGGAGGACACCGAAGCGGAGGGCGACACGGTGCTCGCCCGCGCCGGCAACCCGGCGGGGCGTCACATCCGCGGCAGCGGACTCGATTTTCGCGAAGGCGACCGGCTGCTCGGCGCCGGCGAACGCCTCGACGGCTGGCGCGTCGCGCTCGCCGCCGCGGGCGGGCATCCGACCTTGAGCGTCCGGCGCCGGCCCCGCGTCGCGGTGCTCGCTACTGGCGACGAGCTGGTGCGGCCGGGCGAGCCGGCGGAATGGGACCAGATCGTCGCCTCGAACGGTCTGGCGCTGGCCGCCATGGCGGAGGCGGCCGGGGCGGAGGCGATCGACCTCGGCATCGCCGGCGACACCTTCGCCGATCTGGAAGGTGCGATCACCCACGCCCGCGACGCGAAGGCCGACCTTCTCGTCACGCTCGGCGGCGCCTCGGTCGGCGACCACGACCTCGTCCAGTCGGCGCTCACCCGGCAGGGGCTCGATCTCGGCTTCTGGCGCGTGGCGCTCAGGCCCGGCAAGCCGCTGATGCACGGCCGCCTCGGCGCGATGGCGGTTCTGGGGCTGCCCGGCAACCCGGTCTCGTCGGTGGTGTGCGGGCTGCTCTTCGTCCACCCGCTGATCCGGGCGCTGCTGGGCGATCCGGAGGCCGGGGCCGACCACAGCGAGCCGGCCCTCCTCGGGCGCGATCTGCCGGCCAATGACGGCCGCCAGGACTACATGCGGGCCGCCCTCGACACCGCGCCGGACCGGCTGCCGGTGGTCCACCCGGCCGCGCGCCAGGATTCCTCGATGCTCTCGGTGCTTGCCCGCTCCGAGGCGCTGCTGATCCGCGCGCCGCACGCGCCGGCGGCCCGGGCCGGCGATCCCTGCCGCATCCTGCGGCTCGATCGGGGGTTCTGAGCAGGTTTCGCGAAAGCGGTGGCCGGTTCTGCGACAAGAACCTGCGACACGACGATGAACGAAGCGGACGGAGCGTCGGTCTGCCCACGCGGACTCCGCCGGGAGGCGGGGGGACCTCGCGTCCCCCGTCGCACTTACTGCTCGTCGGGACCCTTGGTCCCGCCGGTCTTGCGGTCGTAGGCGGTGATCGCCGCCCGGCACTGGGGCGAGAGCTTGGCCCGGTTGCGCGCGAAGCAGCGCTCCACCTCCGGGCTGTCCGGGTCGGCTCCGGCGCAGAGCTTGAAGTAGTCGCCGGCACAGTTCATCTGCAGGCCCTGATCGTCCCGCTGGGCGAGGGCCGGCGTCACCGCCAAGGGGGTCAGGGCCAGAAGCGTCAGGAAGGCCGCAGTGGCGGCGGGCGCACGAAGCGACTTCGGGTTCAAGGTGTCATCCCCGCTGGAGAATCGGCAAGCCCCTAGGGTAGGTGCCCCGGGCCGCTGGACAAGCGCGGCCAGGTCACACTTGCGCGGCGATGCGCGCCTGAGCCCGCGGTGACCTGTTCGGGCTTGCTTCCGCGCCAGCGGGTCGGTCCGCCCGGAATGCCGCATTCTGAGAGGCGCGGACCTGCGCAAGGGCGCTCCCTCCGGTCGCAGATCCCAGCCGTATCGTTGTCATGCCCCGGACTTGAATTTCTTGTGATCCGACAGACAAGCTGGCGCTATACCGCCAAGCTTGGATTAAGGTTCGCTGAATATCGTTTTCAGATCGCATTAAAATCCACGGCTTTATTGCGGCGCCGAACGAAGCATGTGGCGGCTCACGATCGGCGCGCCGTGGTTCCGGCAGGCATCCCGCCTCGCCCGCGACCCGGCCCCGGCAGCCGCGAGGCTCAGGCGGCGATGCGCGACGACGAGACCGACACCGACGCTCCGGCCGGGCCGGAGCCGCGATCCCGGGGGCGGCCGGGTCAAGGGCAGGGCAGGGGGCAAGGCAAGGGGCAAGGCAAGGGGCCGGCGGAGCTCGACGCCGTCACTCGGCGCCGGCTCGGCCGTGCCCTGCGCGCCCACTACGCCGACCTCCTGAACGCTCCCGTGCCGGACCGCTTCGCGGCGCTCATCGCCGGGCTCGATGCTGGCACCTTGGCCGGCACCCCGCCGGCGGCCGCGCTGCCGGTCTCGCCTGCAGCCGAGCCTGCGGCCGACGAGTCCGGGCAGGAGGACGCGCGATGAACTCCGCCAAGATGTCCACGATGACGTCCGTCGATCCCGAGATGCGAGCGCTGCTGCTCGGGGCGATCCCGGCGTTACGCGCCTTCGCGTTCTCGCTGACCCGCGACCTCGACCGCAGCGACGACCTCGTGCAGGAGACCCTGGTTCGGGCCTGGACCAAGGCCGACAGCTTCACCCCCGGCACCAACCTCTATGCCTGGCTGTTCACCATCCTGCGGAACCTGTTCTACTCCGAGCAGCGCAAGCGCCGGCGCGAGGTCGAGGATGCCGACGGGGTGATGGCGGGACGCCTGACGGCCCTGCCGGACCAGGAGGCGCGGGTCGAGCTCTCGGCCTTCCAGGCGGCTCTGAGCACCCTGCCGGCGAACCAGCGCGAGGCGCTGGTGCTGGTAGGGGCGCAGAACTTCACCTACGAGGAGGCGGCCGAGATCTGCGGCGTCGCCGTCGGCACGATCAAGAGCCGGGTCAGCCGGGCGCGGGGCCGGCTGATCGAGCTGCTCGGCATGACCGGCCCCGACGACATCGGCAGCGACGGCATGACCCTGGCGGCCATGGGTCATCCGTGACCGAGTCGTCCGTCGCGTCCGCGGCCCGCGCTTGATGGCGCGGGTCGCCGCACCCCCGGAACGGTTTTCCGGCCTGCGCGGTTTCGATGACCCCGCGGCAGGCCGGCGGCGGCATCCGCCGGTGCCTGCGGCGCTGCTCGATCCGTGGAGTTGTCGATGCCTCGCCCCTACGAAGCCGTCGCGGACGCGGTCCGCACCGCCCGCGCCATCGTGATGCAGGAGGGCTCGGCGCTCGCCGCGGCCGCGCGAACCGGGAACGACGCCGCGCTCGACGCGGCGAGCTGCGATCTCGTCAGCCGGATCGCCCAGGCGATCCTCGACGCCGAGAACGACGCCATGGCTCGCACGCTCGTGGCCGCCGAGTCCCATCCGATGAACCGCTTGAGTGCTTGAGCGACCGAGGTCGCGGGGTTCGGCCGGCTGATCCGCAGCACCGGGAACGCGGCGAAGCCCCACATTCTCGGCGCTGTCGATCTTGTCTCACTGCGGCGGGTCAGAGACCCGAGCCCTCCGCCGTGCCGCCCGCCTCGATCGCCGACTCATAGGCCGCCAGGCTCGGCGCCGCCGCGGGCAGGGCTGGGATCGCCACCTCCGCCAGCTGGCCCCGGGCGGCCACCAGCGCGTCGAGCAGCAGCGCGGTGTCGCGGGTGAAGGGGAGCAGGATCCCGCCCCCCTCGGCCCGGATGCGCTCCGCCGGGGCGCCGATGTCGAAGGCGACGACTGGGTAGCCCGCGGCCCACACCTCCGACAGGACGTAGGAATAGGTCTCGGGCCAGACGCTCGACAGGAACACGTAGTCCGGATCGGCCTCGGCCAGAAGGCGCGGCAGGTCCTCCGGAATGTAGGCACCCGTCACCGTGAGGTTGGGCAGGCCCTCCACCCGGTGCAGGTCGGAGACGCTGCCGATCACCGTGAAGGCGATCGGCCGCCGCTCCCGCGCCGCGCGCTCGGCGAGCGCCACCACCACCTCGAACCCCTTGTGGGCGCCGATGCCGCCGACGAGGGCGACCCGCACCGCGCCCGTCCGCGCCCGAGATGGCCGCGCGGCCACGGGTGCGGCCGCCTCGGGATGCGGCACCACCGCGATGCCGGTGAGGCCGAGGCGGCGGGCGTAGCGCTCGGCGGTGTCGCGGGAGGGCGCCACCAGGCGCCGCGCGCCGCGCAGGATGCGCTCGTTCGTCGCCAGCCAGCCGTCGAGGCCGCCGCCCATCAGGGCGTTCTGGTCGGCGTAGTCGTAAGGGACGCCCCGCACCGTGCAGTGGCGGCAGATGTCGGCCGGCGGCTCCTCGCAGTAGAAGTTGCGCCCGTCGACAAGGTGCACCTTCGGGCAGTACCACTGGAAGTCGTGCAGCGTGACCGCGTAGGGCCAGCGGCCCGAGAGCAGCCGGTCGAGGAAGCTCGACGCGTAGCCGAAGCGGGCATTGAGGTGGAGGTCGATGGCGACGCCAGCGCCCTCCAGCGCCTCGAGCAGGCCGAACAAGTCGTCCTGCCGCAGGGTCACTCCCGCGCGGGCGGCATCGAGGGTGAGGGCGAGACGCTGGCCGGCGGGGGCCAGGTGACCGATCTCGTGGTCCTTCGCCCGGGCGAGCCCGCGGATCTGGTCGACGTAGCGCGTCGCGCCGCCGCCGAGCCCGTGGCCGACATGCAGGGTCAGGCGCCGGATGCTCCCGGCGAGCAGGGACCCGAATACGGTGAGCCGCAGGGATCGGAGCGGGTCGGCGGCGAGGAAGGCGTCGATCTCGTCCTGGTACTCCGGATAGAGGGCGACGAGCCGGGCGTGGTTGCGCTCCAGGATCGCCAGCCGCTCACCCTTGCCGAACGACACCGACCCCTCGTGCTCGACGTAGGTGTCGGTGGCGGCGACGTGGATCCAGCCGAGGTCCCGGGCGGTGAGGCACCAGTCGACCTCCTCGCAATAGCCCCGGCCCCATTCGGGCGACAGGCCTCCGACCTCGTCGAGGGCCTGCCGGTTCAGGTAGAGGCAGAAGCCGATCCCCGTCGGGATCGTCACCGGCTGAGGCGATGCCGCCTCCAGCGCGGCATCGATCGCCGCCGGCCCGAGGCCGAGGAGCGGGCCCTGCGCCTCCGGCATGCCGGGAAAGCCCAGGATCGTGGCGTTGTTCGAGAGCGGGGTGGCGCTGGCGATGCCGGGGCCGCGGTGGCAGGTGCGGGCCAGCTTCTCCAGCGCCCGCGGCGCCAGCACCGTGTCGGCATTGACGAGGATGCAATCCTCGCCCGGCTCCAGGAGGGCGAGGCCGCCATTCACCGTGCCGATGAAGCCGAGATTCTCCCGGTTGCGCAAAACCGTCAGGCCCGGATGCGCTTCGGCCGCGAGGTCGTCGAGATAGCGGGTGACGGCCGGGTCGGGCGAGGCGTCGTCGATCACCAGCGCGCGCATCCGCCCGGGGACGAGCTGCGGCATGAGCGAGGCGAGGCAGGCTTTGAGGTCGGCGAGCCCGTTGTAGACCGGCACGATCGCGCAGGCCGGGGGCGGCGTGCGGCCGCTCTCCGGCAGCATCTCGGGGGCGGCCGGCTCGGCGAGGACGAGGCGCGCGCCGCCGCCGGGCCGCACCGCCGCCACGAGACGGTCGCGCAGCGCCCGTCGCTCCTTGAGGGTCGTTTCGGGCGCGTTGGGCAGGAGCAGCGCCCGCGCCTCGGCCCGGGCCAGCTCGATCGTGCCGCGCAGGTGGCCGATGACCTCGCCCGCGCCGACGGGGCCGACCGCGAGGTCGGTGCCGGGCTTCAGCGCGCCGGGCGGGAAGGCGAAGGCGGCCGAGTGCCGGCCGAACAGCTCCAGGAGGTCGGCCCGCGCATGGGTCTCGACCCGTGCCACGTCCTCGCCGTTGCGCACCGCCCGCACGATGCTCGGCCGGTCGGGCCCGGCGGCGTCGAACACCCAGCCGGTGACGCGGCTCGGCGCCTCGACGTAGAGGCTCGAGCGCAGCCGAGGCGCGTATGGGTCCAAGCTCGCCACGGTGTCGCCGGCCCGCACGGCGATCGTGTGGGGCTGCCCGTCGAGGGCCCAGGCGGGCAGGGTGAAGCGGAAGCCGTTCCAGCCGCCCTCGCGGCTGCCGAAGCGCAGTTCCGGCCGGTAGATCCCGGGCCGGACCGGCTCGCCCTCCAGACCGTCGATCACGAGGTGCACCGCCGGGAGCGGGTCGGACGACAGGGACGAGACCCAGCCGTCGAGCACGCCGCCGACGATGCCGTCGAGGTGGAGCGTGTGGCGCCCGGGGCCGACCGCGATCCGCTGCTGGTCGGCCCGGCCCGGCTCGGTCACCGTCAGGCGCACACTCGCCGGGGTGGCGAGAAGTGCCGGATCGAGGGCGGCGTGCAGGTAGGTGGTGCCGTTCTCGGTGAAGCGGCGCTCGATCGGCAGCTCGCGCTCGCGCTCACCGCCCTGCGCCAGGGTGAGCCCGACGCGATCGCCGTCCGCCTCCGGGTTGAGGGCGACGAGGACGCCGCAATTGTAGAGCCGGCCCCAGGCCACCGGGCCCGGGGGAGGCACGAACCACTGGCGCCCCGTCTCGGCGAGGCGCCGCGCGCGTTTCAGGATCGTCACGTCCGCAAGAGTCCGCACACAGGAGGAAGCCGCCAGCTTAAGGGCCGGCGGAGATCGGTTCTCCTCCTAGCCGAGACCGGAGCCGTCCGCGACTTGCCGGCACGTCACATGGCGGGTCAAGTGATGTCCTCAAGCTTGGTGATGGCATTGAGGACCCGATCAGGGGCGATCTGGTGCAGCATATGGCCGGCGCCCTCGACCGCGACGAGGCGGCTTCCGGGGATCTGGCGGTGGAGCGCCACCGCCTGGTCGGCGTGGGAGAGAAGGCGGTCCCCCGTGCCGGACAGGATCGTCACGGGCATGCGAAGCTCGCCGTAATGCGGCCGGAGTGCGAAGGCGTCCGGCACCATCAGCGCCGATTCGGCGGCGGCGCTGCGCAGCTGCGACGGGCGCAGCACCATCTCGACCGGGAAGTCGCGGGCGAAGCGCTCCGGCACCGGGCTCGGCCCGAACAGGCGGCCCAAGATGCGCGGCCAGAGCAGGCGGCTCGCCACCGGCGCGACGGTGTGGCTGATGAGGTCGCCGAGGCCCGGTAGCCCTTGAGGAGCGAAGAGCAGGCTGTCGATCCGGGGCGAGGGGAAGTAATAGCCGGATTCGAGGATCAGGGCCCGCACCCGGGCCGAATCCTGGAGGGCGAGCGCGACTGCCACCTGCGCTCCCCAGGAATGGCCGAGCACCGTCGCCTTCTCCACGCCGAGGCTGTGCAGGGCGCCGCGGATCAGCCCGGCCTGCATCACCGGCGTCCAGATCCGGCTGCGCGGACGCTCGCTGTAGCCGAAGCCGGGCCGGTCGATCGCAATCACCCGGTGCGTCCGTGCCGCCCGATCGACGAGTCCGCTGACCAGCCAGTCCTGGATCAGGCTGCCGTTGCCGTGCAGCAGGACGAGCGCCGGCCCATGTCCGCGCTCCAGGACGTGCAGCCGGGTGCCGCCGACCTCGACGAAGCGCCCGACCGGCGGCGTCGCCCGCTCGGCCGCGCGAGCGCGGCGCCCGTTCTCGACCGCGCCGGCGCCCAGGAGAGCAACCCCCGCCAGGGCGAGTCCGGCGGCCGGAGGGAGAGGGCGGGTGAGGGTGGCGGCGCGCACGGACATGCACTCACAACTGCGGGACGAAGGTTTGGTTCGCTCCTGTGCCGTTCAGGCGGGCGGCCGTCCCGGGAGCACGGCAGCCGTCCGCCGTGGCACCGCGAGGAGTCCGTCGGCAAGTCGCCGCGGAGACCGGGGCTGCCGACGACGGTGGCCGCGAGCCTCGCGGCGACCACGAAGGGACGATCCTTGCCCTGCTGTCTCCTCTTCGCGGTCGCGTGTTCGTCGAAGCGATCGGTCGGACCGGATCAATACGTCCGGCCGTGTCGGGGACGGGCGCCGCGGCGGCTGAAGTGCGCGATCAGCTTCGGCAGGACGAACATCATGAAGATCTTGCGCAGCATCGCTGAATTCCCTTCTGGAGATCGCTCGACGTCGTATCCTCGAGAACGGTTGCGACCGGGAAAAGATCCTGAAATAAATATTCTTGTTCTGATCGTACTTCGGTGATCGATCGTGCATCCTTGTGTCCGCCGAGGCGGCGACCGATTCGGCGAACCAAGCTCCCGGTACAACGCGTTCCGCGCGGGTTCAGCGCTTGCGGCGGATGAGCCATCCCGCCGCGAAGGAGAGGGCGGCGATGCCGAGCACGGTGTTGGTGCGGTGCCCGTCGGCATAGGCCAGGGCGCGCCGGCCATGAGCCTCGCCGCGGCGGCGCGCCTCGCGGGCGAGGTGGCGTCCGTCCTGGATCACGTGGTCGGCGCGCTCGCGGGCGGCATGGGCCAGATCCTCGGCCCGGTCGCGCGCCGTATGGGCGAGGTGGCGACCGTCGTCGATGACGTCCTCGGCCCGGTCGCGGGCGCGACCATAGGCGTATTGCGCGCCGCCGGCCACCTGGTTGGCGGCGCCGCGGACCTGGCGCACGGGGTCGCCCGTGACGCTGCCGAGGGCGCTCTGGACGCGGCCCTTCAGGTGACGGGCCGCTCCGTTGAACTGATCGCGGTTCATGCTGTCCTCCTGAAATCCGGGATGACCGGGCGGAGGGACGATCCCGCCGCCGTGGCGCGGGCCCTAGTGGCAGCCCGTGAGATGGTCGGCGGCGGTCTTGATGCCGTCCTTGGCCTCGCCGACCGTGCGCTGGGCCTCGCCCTTGAGCTCCTGGGTCTTGCCCTCGGCGACGAGCCGATCGTTGCCCGTGACCTTGCCGACGCCCTGCTTGACGTTGCCGACGGCCTCGTTGGCCAGACCCTTGAGCTTGTCGGTGGTGCTGCTCATCGGACTCTCTCCTGACGTTCTGAGTGGGGGAGGGGAGGGCTCCCGCCGGGGCGGGAGCCGGGACGCGTCAGACGCGGCGGGTGTCGTAGGCGGTCACGGGCTTCGGGGCGCCGAGGCGGCCGCCGAAGAAGGCGGCGGCGGCGCCGAGCAGCAGCGCGATGGCGGCGTAGAACGCGCCTTGCGTCGCCGCCGACTTGGCGGCGACGGTCGCGGCCTCGGCCTTCTGCTTGGCGGTGGCGACCGCCTGCTCGTACTGCTTCTGGTAGTCCTGGACCTGCTGGCGGGCCTGGTCGACCGGGATGTTCTGGGCCTTGGCGAGGGCGTCCGCGGCGCGGGTCTCGGCCTGCTGCTTCTGCGAGGCGTCACCCGTCACCAGGGCGCGCACCGCCGCCACGGCGGCGTCGCGGGCGGCCTGCGGGTCCTGACCGGCGGTCTGCTGGCGCACCTTGTCCTCCAGACCCTCGAGGGGGTTCTGGATCTTCGACAGCGACGGGGCCGCGGCCTGGGCGGCGGTCTGCACCGTGCCGCCGACGAGGTTGCCGGCGCCGCCGAGCGCGCTCGAGACCGTGCTCAGCGTGCCGCCGACGAGGCCGCTCGCCGCCGAGGTCACGAGGTAGATCACCACCAGGGTCGTCACCGCCCAGGAGACGAGGCCGTGCAGGGCGGCCGCACCCGGCAGCGGCTTGCCGGAGAGCCGGCCCGCGATGGCGCCGCCGACGAGCGAGGCGACGATGCCCGAGACCACGAACCACAGGCCCGCACCCATCGAGACGGTCGAGGCGGCCGGGTTGTCGCTGGCATTCACGCCGACCGAGGACAGGCCGATGCCGACGCCGACGAGGTTGAGGATCACCTGCGTCACGAGTGCGGTGACGGCGCCGGCGAAGATGGCGCCCCAGGAGACCTGGTTGAGCAGCACCGCGCGGGTATCGGCCTGCGCCGTCGTTGCCAGGGGGGAAACGGGGGTCTGGATGGTCACGTCGTTACTCCGAGGTCGTTCGAGCCGAGTCCTTCGGCTTCTCCGAGGCGGCGCCGGGCGGTCTCGCCGCTTCGGGGCCGCCGGTCGCGATGCGGTCGCGGGCGAGGTCAGTCGCGGTTGGTGTTGACGAGGAGGCCGAGGCCGAAGCCGACGAGGCCGGCGATCACCAGCGAGGCGAGAGGGTACTCGGCGACCTGGTGGCCGACCTGCCGGGCGCCTTGGCGCAGGGAACGGCTGCCGCGCTCGTAGGCGTCCTCGGCGTAGCCTCGCGCCTCGCCGGCGAGGTCCTGGGCCCGGTCGGCCGCGCGGTCGGCGTAGTCCTGGGCCCGGTCGGCGGCGTGGCGGACGGTGTCCTTGGCTTGGCCGTAGGCGTTCTCCGCTGCACCCTGCGCCTCGCGGTAGCGGCCTTCCGCCGAGTCGCGGTGCGAGCCGGCCAGGTCGCCGACGGTGCCCTGGATCTTGCCGCCGAGTTCCTTCGCGGCGCCGGTGATGCGATCGGTATCGACCATGGGACTTCTCCTTACGGTTTCGGTGGGGAAGGGGGCGCCCCGCCCGGGGCGCTGGGTGATGGGTGTCGTCAGTCCTTGCGAAGTCCGGTCCCCTGCGAAGGCTTGCTCGCGCCCTGCGGGAGCCCGGTCTCGCCCTTCTGACGCCGACCCTCGGCCTCGGCCCGGACGTCGCCGGTGAGCTTGCCGATGGCCTCCTTCACCGAGCCCTTGACCTGCTCGGTGGAAGTCGTTGGCGCGCGTTCGGTCATGAGCACCCCCGTCGAGACTGAGAAAACTCCGACCGGCCTGCAGATGTGGGTGCGACGCGCGTGGTCAATGGTAGGAAAATACCGGTAGACTGAACGTCAGCTACCGGATGCCTGAAGCGGGAAGCCGTGCTCGCGGCCCCACAGGATCACCTCCGTGCGGCGGTGCACGCCGAGCTTGCGGTAGAGCGCGGCACCGTGGTTGCGCACGGTGTTGCGCGACAGGCCGAGCTTGCGGGCGATGCCGTCGTCGTCGAGCCCGGTGCAGATCAGGTTCAGGATCTGCCGCTCGCGCAAAGTCAGGTCGGGCACCGCGGCGCCCGGCGCCTCGCGGCCCGGCCGGCGCAGGTTAGCGAGCTTCTCGATCAGCCCGCGGCTGAACCAGGAGGTGTCGGCCATCACCGTCTCGATCGCGTCGAACAGCTCGCGCTCGGTGTGCTTGCGCTCGGTGATGTCCTGCAGGACCATCAGCACGAACTCGGCGTCGCCGATGGTCACGCGCTCGGCCGAGACCAGGCAGTCGAGATCGGCGCCGCTCTCGTGGCGCAGGCACACTTCCTTCCCCAGCACGTAGCCGGCGCGCGCCAGCCCCTCCTCGAAGCGCCGGCGCTGCTCCTCCGAGACCCACAGACCGAACTCCGCCGGGGCGCGGCCGACCACCCGGTCCTCGCCGAAGCCGAACACGCGGCCGAAGGCCTCGTTGATGCTGGTGACCTGGAAATCCCCGGCGCGGGCGAGCAGCGTCGGCACCGGGGTGAGGCGGAACGCCTTGGCGAAGCGCTCCTCGCTCTGGCGGAGCGCCGTCTCGGCCTTCCGGCGCAGCTCCAGGTCGGCGAAGGTGAACAGCATGCAGGGCTCGTCGCCCATCTCCATCGGCTGGCCGGCGACGATCACGAAGCGGCCGCCGCCGTCGGGCAGCTCCAGGTGCGCCTCCATCTGGGGGATCGTGCCGCCCTCGTTGAGCCGCGACACCGCGAGGTCGCGGTTGCGGGCATTGGCCAGCACGTCGACCTCGTACACGCTGCGGCCGATCACGGCGTCGCGGGTGTAGCCGGTCATCTCCAGGAAGCCGGCATTCACCTTGACGTGGCGCAGGTCGGAGAGCCGGGTGATGACGGCCGGGGCCGGGTTGGCGTTGAAGGTGCGTTCGAAGCGCTCCTCGGCCTCGAACTGGTCCGACACGTCCTTGAGGATCAAGGCCAGGCAGCTCGGCTTGCCCTCCCGGTCGGTGGCGACGAGGCTGCGCAGGGAATGGACGAAGCCGACCTCCGGCTTGTCGGTGCGCGTCACCTCGACCACGACGTCGTGGAAGCGCTCGCCGGCGACGACGCGCTCGATCGGATAGCTCTCCGGCGCGCGGTGGTTGCGGTAGCGCAGGGCGAAGCGCTCCCGGTAGGCGTCGACCGTCGGACCGATCTCGTCCAGGCTCTCGGCGCCGTGCATCGCGAGGGCGGCCTCGTTCGCGTAGGCGATGGTCTGATCGGGCTCGACCAGGATCACCCCCTCGCTGAGGCCGGCGATGATCTGCCGGAGTTCATGCCTGTCGACGCCTGCGGTCACGGCTCGCTCGATCCCTTCTCGCGGTGCCGCTGCCTCTCGGGCAGCGGAGCACAAACGGATCGCGCGCGAGCGGGTTCCCGCCGGGAGACGAGATTCGCCGGTAAAATCGTATCATTGACGTAATTGCCGGTGACCAGACCTAAGTCGCATTATCGTCGTCCAAGCTCGCTGCCCCACGGGACAGTCCGGTCTCGGCCAGCTGGTCTAGTCCGGTAGAATACCGTCTATGGGTTCCTTGCCGGGCGAAGAGACGACGAGCCGTGCGAGCCGGTCGCCGCATCCAGGGCCGTCATCACCCTGATACCGTCGCATCTCGGCGGGCCGCTGCGGGAGTACGATCCCGAGGTCGTCGCCCTCGATGCTGGGTGATCCGGGACGGCATCGGGAACGGTGGACGGCCCGGCGCACGGGGCGACGTGCCCGCCCTCGCCCGTGCAGCGCCGATGCGTCGCATCCGTTCCGATCCTTGATGTAAACCGTTCCCGCCCGACAACGTGAGCGGCCCACGCATCGGCGGCGGGCAATGGGACGGGACGCGACCGAGGAGCGACGGGACGGATGCCGGCATACCGACTGCGAGGGGCGGTCCGCGCCACGAACGGGGAGATCGGTCCCGCCCTGATCGATGAGATCGTCACGGCCGCGGACCGGCAGGAGGCGGTGCGCTGCGTCAACGCCCGGGAGACAACGCCCGCCGACGAGCAGGTGAACGCCCTGTGGCTGGTCGACGAGCACGACAACCTCGTCTGGTCCCTGCGCCGCGCCGACCGCGAATTGTAAAATTTCGCCTCAAATAGACAATGAAACATCAAGCGTTCGCAGAATTAAAAACAATAAGAAATGTCTTCTCTGAAGCGAAGCCACGATTGACATTCTGAGCCAAGGTCTCGCTTCCAACGGATAGGGCGCGCCATTCATCGGACACAGCTTTATGTTTAGATGAAATTAAATTTTTGATGTTGCGCCGCTCTGCGTCATATTTTAGTAAGATTGATGCAGGAGTTTGCAGCACTTCACTTGCCCGCGACTACGATTAAGATTAGAGAGTTGATAAAGCTAAATTTACAATCCGTAGAATCAGCGAAACCAGCGAGCCATGAATATTTCGTAACCAGGAGGGCGTCTCATGGAATAGAATGGTATTTTTACGGTGCGTGGGATATTTAATAACTCAAGATAATCGCCAATCACCGGAATACTTGACGTGTTTATCGAAACAATCTTTCTGTTTTTAAATATATCGAGCGCGTCATTCGACCTCGAGATACGCTCTCCAATGTTAATTATTTCGGATCTTAAATTTTTATATGCAATCGCATCCGACGCACGGATTTGGCTAAATAAAATTCTGGCATCCCACAGGTATTCGCGAAAATCGGATACAGCTTCATCGTTTCTTATCATCATTGTGGCATCCCAAATCGACAAATTATACCTTCTTGCAACTTTTATAATGTGATCTGGTATGAGGGGCATTTTTATCTTTATACCAGGAAGGGCTTTTTTCACCAAGATGTCTTGTAAATTTTCCAAGCCAGAATCTAATCCGGTTGATTTATAATCAATGTTCTGCTGCAATTTTTTCGCTAATATTTTCCCGGTTCTTTCACCAATATAATGCATTGATTTATATTTATCGCGTGCTACCATGAGAGGAAGATTAAGTTCTCGCGCGATCTCAAGATAGAGATAAAATCTTTCTACGCTCATTCCAGTGTTGCCGAGGTGGCCGGGAATAGAGCGATAAATTTCATTATTAAAATGATTGAATTTGAGATTTTCATATTTTACTGTTGCGTAATGTAAATCTAGGTGCAATCTCTTGTTTGTTACATGAGCTATGGTGCTATCATCTACCCAGCGGGCCTCATCATATCCAAAAAGATCTTCTAGATAGGTTGGCGATTTCGTGTCTCTCGCCCTTTTTGTTGCGTGTTTCCATAGCTCTCTCGAGAGAGCTGAAACTGCTTTCGATGCTCGCGAATAACTTTCCGCAGGAAAAATTATAAATTCGAAAAATTCTTTTGCTTGCGTGTTGTTTACAAAATCCAGCATTTTGCCGGACTCATGATATGCCATGAGCGCGATTTGGTCGACTAGAATTTTCTCGAAACAAACAATATTACTGAGTAGTTCAAACATCTGAAGAGTATGAAAATCTTTTTCGATTAATTTGTCCTCAAAATACTTTATACATGCTGGATGACTGATTAAAATATTCTTATTGTCGGTATGAACAAGCAAATGACCGAATGACGTAATGTCAACAAGTAGAGCGGAATCGGTTTTTGCTCTCACGTCCCACTCCTGGGTTTGAAGCTTCAGGCACATCGGATCTGTGGTGGGCATGAATTTTTTTCAAGAATTGAATCTCGAATGCGCCTTACCAGAAAAAAGCCGGGTGGGACGGCAGCTACATAACTGCTGGACTCAGCGGCATGGTCGCCGTACCGATCCAGCAGTGTTGCAGGAGAAGTTTGATATTTCTGCGGCATACGAGCAACGTGCGCATGCAATTAAGTTGGGCGAAAGCCCATTCGGATTGCTAATAGGTGGATTGATATTAGATAATATAATAAAATTGTGGTATAATATATTTATCAAAATTAAACTTTTGATGAAAAACTAAGAACTAGTGAATAAAAAGATATATTTCAGCATTAATCAAGAATATTATTGCAATTAACAAGAGAAACGGTCTGTAAAATATCATGGAAATACTTGAGCGGGCAGAAGAGAGCTACGACCGCCGCTCACGCTCCCGCCCGGCCTCGATGATCGACCGGATCCGCGCGGCCATCGTCTCGATCGAGAAGGGCTTGGTCAGCACCGCCATGCCGGGGCCGAGGGTGCCGCTGCCGAGGATCGCGGTCTCGGCGTAGCCGGTGATCAGCAGCACCTTGAGGTCCGGCCGGGTCTCCCGGGCCGCCTCGGCCATCTGACGGCCGTTCATGCCGCCGGGAAGGCCGACATCGGTGACCAGGAGGTCGATCCGCACGTCGGATCGCAGCACGCGCAGGCCCGCCGCGCTGTCGCCGGCCTCGATCGCGGTGTAGCCGAGGTCCTCCAGGATGTCGGTGACGAGCATCCGCACGGTCGGCTCGTCATCGACCACCAAAACGGTCTCGCCTTCGACGGAGCGCGGCAGCGGCGGCGTCGTTCCGGTCTCGGCCTCGCCGGGTACCGCGCCGGCATGGCGCGGCAGGTAGAGGCTGACGGTGGTGCCCTCGCCGAGCTTGGAGGCGATGCGCACCTGGCCGCCGGATTGCTGCGCGAAGCCATAGATCATCGAGAGGCCGAGGCCCGTGCCCTCGCCGATCGGCTTGGTGGTGAAGAACGGCTCGAACACGCGGGCGATCACCTCCGGGGCCATGCCGGCACCGGTATCGGCCACGCGCAGGCGCACGTATTCCCCGGCGGGCATGTCGTGCCGGCGGGCGGTCCGTTCGTCCATCGTCCGGTTGGCGGTCTCGACCCTGATGCGCCCGCCCTCCGGCATCGCGTCGCGGGCGTTGAGGCAGAGGTTCAGGAGCGCGTTCTCGAGCTGGGACGGGTCGACCAGGGCCGGCCAGGCCTCGGGGGACTCGACCACCTCGAGGGTGATGCCGGGCCCCACCGTGCGCTGGATCAGCTCGTGCATGCCGCGCGCCAGCCGATCGACGTCGGTGGGGCGGGGATCGAGCGTCTGGCGGCGGGAGAAGGCGAGGAGCCGGTGGGTGAGCGCGGCGGCCCGCTTCGCGGCTCCTTGCGCCGCCGCCATGTAGCGCTCCACGTCGTTGAAGCGGCCTTGGGCCAGGCGCGTCTGCATCAGCTCCAGCGAGCCCGAGATGCCGGCGAGCAGGTTGTTGAAGTCGTGGGCCAGTCCCCCGGTGAGCTGGCCCACCGCCTCCATCTTCTGCGACTGGCGCAAGGCCTCCTGCGTCACCGTCAGCTCGGCCTCGGCGCGCAGCCGGTCGGAGATGTCCTTGGCGTAGTGGAACGCGCCGATCACCCGGCCCTCGCCGTCGCGCAGGGGCGAGTAGGAGACCTCCCAGGCGGGCTTCGCCAGGTCAGGATCGCCGAATTCCTCGGTCACCGTGTAGGTCTCGCCCGCGAGCGCCCGGGTCATGAAGCCGCGCATCACCGGCGCCTGGTCCGGCGGGAACAGGTCGGGAAACACCTCGCCGACCTGCACCCGGTGGCCGAAGATCCGGTAGAACTCGTCGCTATGGGCCTGGTTGAAGGCGATCAGCCGGTACGCGGTGTCGAAGGCGCAGATGGGCGCGGCGCTCGACTCGACGATGTCGCCGTAGAGGCGCAGCTCCGCCGTGCGGTCGGCCACCTGCCGGCCCAGCGAGAGGTTCAGGTCGCGCGAGGCAGCCTCCGCCTGCTTGCGCTCGGTGATGTCGGTGGCGGCGCCGTACCACTCGGTGATCCGGCCGTGCTCGTCGAGCACCGGCACCGCCCGGGACGAGGCCCAGCCGACCGAGCCGTCGGCGAGGTAGACCCGGTGCTCAAGGCTGTAGGAGGTCTTGGTACCGATGGCGCGCGCGATCTCGGCCCGCAGGGCCGGGCGGTCCTCCGGCGGGATGTAGGTCTCGATCCAGTCGGAGCTGGCCGAGGTCGTGTCGGCCAGGAAGTCACCGCCGGACAAGTGGTACAGCCGGCTCCAGTCGGCGCTGATCCGGTAGCGCACCTCCGACGACGAGCGCACCAGGGCGTCCAGCATCTGCTCGCGCTTGCGCAGGGCCTCGCCCAGGTTGCGCAGGTGCTCGCGCTCCAGCGTGACGTCGAATTGCGACGCGAAGAAATAGGTCAGCGCGCCGTCCTCGTCGAAGACCGGCGAGATCAGCAACCGGTTCCAGAACGTCTCGCCGTTCTTCTTGTGGTTCAGAAGCTCGATCTCGATCGCCACGCGGCGCTCGATCGCGTCGCGGATCCTCGTCACGCCGGTGCGATCGGTCTCCGGCCCCTGGAGGAAACGGCAATTCTTCCCCAGGATCTCGTCGCGGGTGTAGCCGGTGAGCTTGGTGAAGGCGGCGTTGACGAAGACGATCGGGTTGTCGGGCCGGTGCGGATCGGTGATCAGCATCGGCATCCGCGTGGCGCGCACGGCGGCGGCGAACGGATCGTGGCTCGGGGTGGAGCGGTCGATCTCGGCATCGATGCGGTCGGTTTCGCGGCGGTCAGTCAATGGTCCCGTCGCCCTCTCTCGCGACTCGCGGCGGCGGCCTCTGACCACCCGCGCCAGGCTGTACCACAGCGTGACAGGCTCGTGCACAATCTGGTTCGCCCAGCGGCATTGTGCCCCCGCTCGTCGCGGGGCCTCAGCGCCCCCGGGCGCCGGCGATTCGCGCCACGCCCTCGGCGCAGGCCGCCATCGCCCGCAGCACCGTCTCGGCCGGCAGGGCCTCGAAGCGGTAGCGCGGCAGGCTGACGCTGATGCAGCCGAGCACCCGGCCTCCGGCGCCCCGCAGCGCCCGGCCGTAGCAGCAGATGTCCAGCTCGTTCTCCTGCAGGTCGAGGGAGTGGCCGCGCTCCCGCGTCTCAGCGACCGCGCGGCGCAGGACGTCGCGGTCGGTGATGCTGTGGGGCGTGCGCGCCGGCAGCGCGAGCCGATTCAGGAGGGGGGCAAGCTCGGGCTCGGGCAGGGTCGCGAGCCAAGCCTTGCCGACGGCGCTGGTATGCAGCGACACCCGCGTGCCGATGCGCGAGGCCATGCGCACGGTGCGGTGGCTCTCGAGCTTGTCGATGTAGACCATCTCGCCGAAATCCGGCACCGCGAGATGCACCGTCTCGTCGAGGTCGTCGCGCAGGCGCGAGAGCGGCTCCCGCGCCGCCTGGCGCAGGAGCGAGCCGTCGAAGGAGCGGAAGGCCAGGCTGACGAGGCGTGGGCCGAGGCTCAGTGTCCCGTCATCGTCGGTCACGAGGCCCTCCGCCACCAGGGCGGCGACGATGCGGTGCACGGTCGGCCGCGGCAGCATCAATCCTTGCGCGAGGCGGGCGACCGTCGCGCCGTCGGGCGCGTCCGCCACCGCCTGCAGCACCCGCATGAACTTGCCGAAGGCGGCGGTCCCCGGGACGTCGGGGCGCAGATCCGCGCGGGCGTCGTCGTCCGGGCCCATGTGGCGGCGCATCCTCTCCGAGTGACCTCAAGCGATGAGGTAACCGCCATCGACCGGCAGCACCACCCCGGTCATGAAGGCCGCGGCCGGGCTCACCAGGAAGGTCACCGCCGCCGCCACGTCCGATGGCGTGCCCCAGCGGCCGAGCGGCGTGCGCGCCAGGATCGGCCCCGCTCGGGCCGGGTCGTCCTGGAGCGCCTGCGTCAGGGGCGTGGCGATCCAGCCCGGCGCCACCGCGTTCACCCGGATCCCGTCCGGCGCGTAGGCGATGGCGAGCGACTTCGTCAGCTGCGCGACGCCACCCTTGCTGGCGCTGTAGGCCGGCACCAGGCCGCCGCCGAAGAACGACAGCATCGAGGCGGTGTTGACGATCGTGCCGACGGTCTCCGCCAGCTTCGCGCGCGCCGCCGCGCAGACCCGCATCGTGCCGGTGAGGTTCACCGCCAGCACCTCCTCGAACACCTCCGGCCGGTGCTCGTCGCCGCGCCGGATGATGCCGGCGCAATTGACCACGATGTCGAGGCGGTCGCAGGCGCCGACGAGGTGGGCCACCGCCTCGCCGTCGGTGACGTCGAGCTCGTGCGCGGTCAGCCCGAGGTCGTCCGGGATCGGGCAGGTGGCGGCACCGATCCCGGCCGCGTGCACCCGGGCGCCGAGGCGGGCCAGCGCCTGCGCGATTCCCGCGCCGATGCCGGAGGTGGCACCGGTGACGAGGGCGGTGCGCCCGGCGAGGAGATCGGGGGTGAAGGTGCCTTGGGCGAAGGTACTTTGGGCGAAGGTCATGCCGTGCGCTCCGTCAGGATCAGGGTCTCGCTGCCTTCGAGCGGCTTGCGCACCAGGACGATGTAGGCGATCGCCGCCAGCACCGCGATCGCGGCGGCGGCGAGCAGCGCGTTGACGTAGGACCCGGTGCCCTGGACGATGTAGCCGGTGATGACCGGGGCGAAGGATCCGGCGAAGTAGCCGCCGAAGTTCTGGATGCTGCCGAGCGAGGCGACCTGGCGCTTGGGGACCGCGACGCTCACCATCATCCAGGCGGCGGCGCTCGCCATGTTGATGAAGAACATCGCCAGGCAGATGTAGACCACCGCGAGCGTCACGCTCGGGGTATAGGCCGCCGGCACCGTGAAGGCGCCGCCGCCGAGGAGCCCGATGCAGACGGGCCATTTGCGGCTGGCGACGATGCTCGCCCCGCGGGCGAGCAGCCGGTCGGCCGCCTGGCCGGCGCAGAGCATGCCGATCGTGCCGAAGATGTAGGGAATCGCCACCACCCAGCCGGTGCGGGCGACGCTCAGGCCGCGCTCGTGCTCCAGGTAGGACGGCAGCCAGGTCAGGTAGAGCCAGACCATGTAGATGACGCCCATGAAGCCGAGGATCATGCCCCAGGTCGTCGCGTGGGCGAACAGACCGCGCCACTCGGCGAAGGTCATGCGCCGGGCCGGCGGCTCCGGCCTCGCGCCCTCGTCGAGATGGGCGGTCTCCTCCCGCGTCAGCGCCACCTCGGCGCGGTTGCGGTAGACGAGGTACCAGCCGACCGCGACCACGATGCCGACGAGGCCGGTGACGACGAACATCCAGCGCCAGCCCAGCCCCAGCATCATCGCAGTGAGCAGCGGCGGGGCGATGCAGGGCCCGATGCAGGACGAGGCGACGAAGATGCCGGTCGGCGTGCCGCGCTCGCGCAAGGAGAACCACTCGCTCACCGTCTTGGCGCCGGCAGGAAATTGCGGCGCCTCGCCCAGGCCGAGCACCGCCCGCGCCAGCACGAATTGCTGGAAGTTGGTGACGAAGCCGGAGACGAGCTGGGCGAGCGACCAGAAGAACATGCCGGCGCCCAGCATCAGGCGCGAGCCGAGCCGGTCGAGCAGCGCGCCGACCGGCAATTGCGAGAATGCGTAGGCGAGGGAGAAGGCCGAGAGCAGCCAGCCCATCTCGGCGGGGCTCAGGGTCATCTCGTCGCGGATCGCCGTGTTGGCGATCGAGAGCGCCGAGCGGTCGACGTAGTTGATGATTCCCGCCGCGGTCAGGAAGGCGACGGCGATCCACTGGATGCGGCGCAGGCGCGGTGATTTGACGAGTGAGACAATGCCGGACGACATCGCGCTCAGGTCCTCCCGGTTGTTGGGTCTGCGTATTTGTTAGATCTTAGCGACGGCGTAGATGAGTCCAGTCGTCATTCCAGGCTCCGCTGTGCGGTCCCGGAATGACGGCGTGGACGACGCGCGTTGACGGGTGGATCTTGACGGATAAAAAGCCGGACCGCGTCAGCGGATGAACTGATCGACGTAATCCGCCCCCAGGCCCACCGCCTCGTAATGCGCCCGGCACATGTCGACCTTCGTGAACACGTCCTCGTAGCCGGTATGACGGCCCCAGGGATCGACGTAGTACATGCAGCCGTTGACCTGGAAGTAGGTGATCATCTCCTCCACGCCCTCGTCGACCACGAGGGTGTGGGTCTCGCCCGGCGGCTCGAAGGCGTAGGCGCCCTCGCTCGCGACCCAATCGTGCTCGAGGTAGCGCCAGCTGCCCTTGAGCACGAAGGCGTGGACCGGGCCGGGATGGCGGTGGCGGCTGAGGATGCCGGCCTTGCGGACCTTGAGCAGGTTCATCCAGTAGCCGGCCGAGATGTTCAGGCAGAGCGGGCGGAACCACACGCTGTCCGCCTGCGGCACCCAGATCCGGTCGTCCTCGGGGATGGCCGGCGCCACCACGAGGTCGGGCCGAATCTCGGCGGGCTGCGGCTTCTGATAAGGCATGCGCCGCAAGGTGGCGGCGTCGAGCCCGGCGGCGGGATCGTCCGCCGGCGTGGCAGCACTCATGGCATCCTCCCGATGTCCACATCATGGACGTTCTGTCCGTGATGTGGATGGTTGGAGGAGGTGCGGCGACCTGTCAAACCTCAGCCGCTGCATGGCAGCGTTGCAGGCGACGGCATCCCGGCGTCATGACAGATTGCTGCGGCCCGGCCGTCTCCCATGTCACACCGGCTGGGACGGCCCGGCCGCTTCCTGCCGGGACGGGAGGACGATCATCCGCAGGGACGGCCCTGCCCGTGAAACGGGGCTCTCCTTGGCCTGGATCCTTCTTCTCGTCGCTGGCCTGCTCGAGATCGGCTGGGCGATCGGCCTCAAATACACCGACGGCTTCACCCGCCCGCTGCCCTCGTTCCTCACCGGGCTGAGCATGGTGGCGAGCGTCGTCCTGCTGGGACTCGCCCTGCGCACGCTGCCGGTCGGCACCGCCTATGCGGTCTGGACCGGGATCGGCACCGTCGGCACGGCGCTCCTCGGCATCGCGCTGTTCGGCGAACCCGCGACCGCAGCGCGGCTCGCCTGCATCGGCCTGATCGTGGCCGGGATCCTGGGGCTCAAGCTCTTGGCCTGACGCATGGCCTGACGCATGGCCTGACTCTCGGCCTGAGCGCGACGGTCACTCGTGCCGCTGCGTCGGGTCGACCGCCACGATGGCGCCGTTCTCGGCGTAGACCGCTCCGAGCACGGAGCGGAAATGGTTCCGGACCTTGCCGTAGCATTCGCAGGCGGCGTGCTCGGCCTTGGCCCGGTCCAGGACGGTGATCTGGCCGCGGCGCACCGAGATCAGGCCGCGCCGCTGCAGCGCACCGAGAACGCCGGTGAGGTAGGTGCGGCGCACGCCGAGCATCTCGGCCAGCATCTCCTGGGTCACTGGCAGGACCGGGGTGCCGAGCCGGTCCTGGAACGTCAGGAGCCAGCGCAGGCAGCGCTCGTCGATCGGGTGGACGGCGTTGCAGGCCACCGATTGCAGCACCTGGGCGAGCAGACAATCGGCGTAGCGCACGAACAGGTCGCGCAAGGACGGCGAGGCCGCCCTGGCCCGGGTCAGCCGCTCGGCGTCGAGGCGCAGCACCTCGCCGGAGACCTGCACCACCGCCTCGCTGAAGGCCGGCAGGTAGCCGTGGCTGACGACGCCACCGACCGCACCCTCGTGCCCCACCGTGGCGGTCTCGACCATCCGCCCGTCGCGCATGCGCGAGACCAGGGTCACGGTGGTCTGGTTCAGCGGAAAGGTGACGTGCGACACGTCCTCGCCGGCGCGAAACAGCACCGTGCCGCGGGTCCGCTGCCCGCGTTCGAGATACGGCGCCAGCAGGGCGCGGTCGCCCGTGTCGAGGGCCTCGAGCAGGAGGTTGCCTTCGAAAAGACCGGCCTCGGGGGACCGCGGCTCGTCCGGCGCATTCAACGTCGTCGTCTCCGGAAAATCAGGGGCCCGCTATGCAATTCGGATGGAGGAGGGTGAGACCCCGAAGTGGCAGGAACCGCGCAGTGCTGGCGCAACACGCAGCCTCGCCACCGGAGCGAGCCATGGTTGATCTAACGGTGCGTCAGGCCCGTGTCTGTCCTATTTCTGACATTGCGAGAATGAATCCGGCCTATTCCGATCAGCCGAGTGCGTGATATCGCACTGCATTTTATACTCTGCCGTACTATACGCGATGCCGATTGGGCATGTTTCAATGATCATGTCATGTGCGAAAATTTGGACACATGTCAAGTTGCTATGCTATTTTCTTTCGCTTCGCAAATTTTTCTGCTCAAGCAACCTAGGGGCAGATGACGATTTCCTGCAGACAACCTGCAGTCGATGAACCGGTCGCAGCCCAGAAAAGATCGAAAAAGTGTCGCGCGCAAAGATATCGGACGCGAGAATAATTCTCTTTTCTGTTCAATGGCGTCATGGCTGGCCCAGCCCCGCTATCCGCAGCGTAGGGTTGGCTCTCTCGCGCGCGCGCTGCTGCGTCAACGAGAAACGGCCTCTCGCATTCCCCTCGGTGACGTCTCTAGGCCGCCTAGGTCAACGATGATCCGATACGTTTTCCTGTTCACCCTCGAGCCCAAACAGGCACCGCACTCAGTTGTTCCGATGTTGCCGGCCAGATGGCGGGTTTTCCGTGGTGCATCCGCCGCGCGGCGGCGTGGATCGTCCTGCCGGGAGACGGCGGATCATCCGCAGATCCTGTGCAGGATCGCCGGGCGTCACGGATATCGGTCGTGGCAGGGCGGCTCTTGTCCGCCAAGATTCTGGCAAGAGGCCTGAGTTCTGGCGAGAGTCCTGGCCGGAACCCCGGCCCGTCGCGCGGTCGTGCCGGTTGCTGCCGACCGCGTCGCCCGGAGGGCCTATCGCCAATCCGCCCAGCGCTTGAGCGAAGCCGATTTCCGCTTCGCGAAGCAAGCCGTCGGAAATCGTATCAGCCGTCGAGCGCCATCGCGCCGGCATGTCCCATCACCGAACGGGTCAGCCGGTCGGCCCCGAGCTCGCCGCCGGAATAGCCGAGAAGTTCCGCCAGCTTGTCGCGGGCGCGGCAGACCCGGCTCTTCACCGTGCCGACCTTGCACTGCATCAGCACGGCGGCATCCTCGTAGGACAGGTCGCCGACGGCGACCAGCATCAGGGCCTCGCGCTGCTCGGCCACCAGCTTGTTGAGCGCGGCCTGGAGGTCCTGCACGTCGAGGCGGTCGCCCTGGTTGGGGGCGGAGGTCAGGCGGGCCGAGTACACGCCCTCGGTATCCTCGACCTCGCGGGAACGCTTGCGGTGCTCCGAGTAGAAGGCGTTGCGCATGATCGTGAACAGCCAGGCGCTGAGATTGGTGCCGGCCTCGAACCGGTCGCGGTTCTGCCAGGCCTTCAGCATCGTGTCCTGCACCAGGTCGTCGGCCCGGGCCGGGTTGGCGGTCAGGGTCAGGGCGAAGCGGCGCAGGGCCGGCGCCGCCGCGAGCAGATCGTCCCGGAACCGGTCCTGCTTCGGGGCGCCGAGGGCGGCGAGGGCCAGCTCCAGCCGGCCGAGCAGATCCGCGAAGGCGGCGGGCGCCGCCGTCTCCTCGACCGCCGCGTAATGGGCGCGAAGCCGCTCACCCAGGTGCTCCTGCACCGATTGGGGCAGGGCCGGGGCGGTCTTCGGAAGGCCGGGGGGCGGGCTCTGGGTCATCGGGTCGTTCGGCTGGCGCGGCGGTCGGGCCAAGCTAGACCATAAGCAACCCGGAGGCGAGACCGAAGCCGGCCTTCCTTCGATGCAACGCAACAGCAAGGCCGCCGCGTGGCCGCGGCGGCACCCCGGATCAGCGTTCAGCGGCGGCCCTTCAGCAGCCAGCCGGCCACGAAGGCGAGGCCGGCGACGGCGAGCAGCGTCTCGGTCGGGTGCGATTCGGCGCGGCGCAGGGCGGTGCGGCCGCGATGGCGCGCCTCGCCGTAGACCTCGCGGCCGCGCTCGTAGGCGTGGCGGCCGCGCTTCTCGATCTCGCCGGCCAGGGCCGCGCCGTCGTGGGACAGATCCTCGGCGACGCGCCGGCCGCGGCCATAGGCGTATTGGGCGCCGCCGAGAACCTGGTTCAGCGCACCCTCCGCCTGCGGCCGGGCGCGGCCGGCGACGGCACCGAGCGCGGTCTGGCCGCGGCCCTTGAGGTGGCGCAGCCCCCCTTCGATCTGGTCCCTGTTCATCGCGGTCTCCTTTCCTGAATGGCGAGTGTCCTGAGGTGCAAGACGAAGTTGCAAGACGAGCGTTCGCGGAAAAACAAAAGGCCGGCCTCCCGCGTGCGCTGCGAGAAACCGGCCCGATCGTCCGCCGTGTCGGGCCGGCGAAGGCCGGCCCGCGCCGCGATCAGAGCTTGCTCTTCACCGTGTCGGCGGCGTTCTTGATGCCGTCCTTGACGTCGCCGGCGGTCTTCTGGGCCTCGCCCTTCAGTTCCTGCGCCTTGCCCTCGGCCTGCAGCTTCTCGTTGCCGGTCGCGCTGCCGATGCCCTGCTTGATGTTGCCGACCGCCTCGTTGGCGAGACCCTTGATCTTGTCGGTGGTGCTGCTCATGGGAAGCTCCTCGTCTCCTGCAGTTCAGCGACTGCTCAGGTCAGACGAACCGCCGAGACGGCCCCTTGTTCCGTTGCGACAGACGCCGAGTCCGTATCCCGATGCGGGCCGCGTGGGCTGGACCGCGGCGGAGGAACCCGCTAGGTCGCGCGCCCTCCCTTTCGGCACCGGCAGAGATTCGGCATGGCGGCCTGCGGCCTCGACTTCGGCACCTCGAACACCACCCTCGGCCTGATCGGGGCCGGCGGGCTCGCGCTGGCGCGGCTGGAAGGAGAGGCGGTCACGATCCCGAGCGCGATCTTCTTCCCGCCGGCCGGCGACGAGGCGATCGGCCGGGCCGCCATGAATGCTTACGTGGAGGGCCATCCCGGGCGGCTGATGCGCAGTCTCAAGTCGGTGCTAGGCTCCTCGCTCCTCGACGAGACCACGCCGGTCGGGCGCCGGCGCCTGTCGTTCCGGGCGGTGATCGCCCGCTACCTCGCCGCCGTGAAGGCGCGGGCGGAGCGCCAGGCCGGCGAGCCCCTTCGCCAGGTGGTGCATGGCCGCCCGGTCCACTTCGTCGACGGCGACGCCGACGGCGACCGCCGGGCCGAGGACGCGCTCGCCGGCATCGCCCGGGAGATCGGCTTCACCGAGGTGTCGTTCCAGTACGAGCCGATCGCCGCGGCGCTCGACTACGAGCGCGGGCTCGCCCGCGAGGAGGTGGCGCTGATCGCCGATATCGGCGGCGGCACCTCGGATTTCTCGGTGGTGCGCCTGAGCCCGGAGCGTCACCGGGCGGTGGAGCGCGCCGGCGACATCCTGGCCAATGACGGCGTGCGGATCGGCGGCACCGATTTTGACCGCACGCTCAGCGTCGGCGAGGTGATGCCGCTCTTGGGGCTGGGCAGCCCGATGCGCCGTCCCGGCCTCGACGTGCCCTCGGCCTACTACCACGACCTCGCCACCTGGTCGCAGATCAACCGGCTCTATGACGGCAAGACCCTGCGCGAGCTGCGCTCGCTGCGCCGCGAGGCGGCGCGTCCGGAGCTGATCGACCGCCTCGCCGCGGTGATCGAGGCCGAGCGCGGCCATACGCTCGCGATGGACGTCGAGGACGCCAAGATCGCCCTGTCCGAGGTCGAGCGGATCGCCCTTCCCCTCGGCTGGGTCGAACCGGGCCTGGTGGCGGAGATCGACCGTCCCGACCTCGCCCGGCACTCGGCCGATCTCGCCCGGCGCATCGGCGCCTGCATCAGTCGCTGCCTGCGCGACGCCGCGGTGGCGCCGTCGGCCATCGACGCCCTGTTCCTCACCGGCGGCTCGACCCGCCTCGCCCCGGTCCGTGCCGCCATCCTGGCGGCGGCGCCGGAGGCCCGGGTGGTCGAGGGCGACACCTTCGGCTCGGTCGGCCTCGGGCTCACGGTGGAGGCGGCGCGGCGCTACGGCTGAGTGCCGCGCCGCCGACAGAGGAGACCCGCTCGTCGAGACCTCCCCACCCACCGCTCCGGCGTCGCCGGCGCTCGGAATGACGGGATCGATCCGCTAAGGGGCGGCCCGGTGCACATCGGCGGTGACCGGCCGAGCACGCGTCGGCTCGGCGCGCGAAGCGGCGCCATCTTGCCCGCCGCCGCCTTGTCCTGGACAATCCGGCCAACCGCCGTCCATCGGCGGATCAGGAGAGGGACGCCATGCCGGGACCGAGCCGCTACCGGGACACCTACGCCGCCTGGCAGCGCGACCCGGAGGCCTTCTGGGCGCAGGCCGCCGAAGCGATCGACTGGGTGACGCCCGCCTCCCGGGTCTTCGCCCCCGAGGAGGGTGCCTACGGCCGCTGGTTCGTCGGCGCCGAGGTCAATGCCTGCCACAACGCCGTCGACCGCCACGTCGCGGCCGGACGGGGCGACCAGGCGGCGATCCTGTACGATTCCCCCGTCACCGGCGCGAAGCGCCGGATCACCTATGCCGAGTTGAAGGACGAGGTCGCGTCGCTCGCCGCCGTGCTGCAGGATCTCGGCGTCGGGCGCGGCGACCGGGTGGTGCTCTACATGCCGATGGTGCCCGAGGCGCTGTTCGGCATGCTGGCCTGCGCCCGCATCGGCGCGGTGCACTCGGTGGTGTTCGGGGGCTTCGCCGCCCGGGAACTCGCCGCCCGCATCGAGGACGCCGCCCCGAAGGTGGTGCTCGCCGCCTCCTGCGGCATCGAGCCGGCGCGGGTCGTCGCCTACAAGCCGCTCCTCGACGAGGCCTGCCGCCTCTCCGCCCACGAGCCGGAGGCCTGCCTGATCCTGCAGCGGCCGCAGGGACCCGCCGCCATGGTGGAAGGGCGCGACCGCGACTGGGCCGAGGCCGTGGCGGCCGCGAAGGCGGCGGGCCGCAAAGCGCCTTGCGTGCCCGTCGCCGCCACGGATCCGCTCTACGTGCTCTACACCTCGGGCACCACCGGCAAGCCGAAGGGCGTGGTGCGCGACACCGGCGGCTACCTCGTGGCGCTCGCCTGGTCGATGCCGAACCTCTACGGCGTCGCCCCCGGCGAGACCTACTGGTGCGCCTCCGACGTCGGCTGGGTGGTGGGCCATTCCTACATCGTCTACGGGCCGCTCCTGCACGGCTGCACCACGGTGCTCTACGAGGGCAAGCCGGTCGGCACGCCGGATGCCGGCGCGTTCTGGCGCGTGATCGCCGAGACCGGGGCCGTCGCCCTGTTCACTGCCCCGACGGCGCTCCGGGCAGTGAAGAAGGAGGATCCGGAGGCGCAGGCGATGCGGGGCCACGACCTCTCGCGGTTCCGCACCCTCTTCCTCGCCGGCGAGCGGGCCGATCCCGACACCGTCGCGTGGGCCGAGCGGGCCCTGAGCGTGCCGGTGATCGACCATTGGTGGCAGACGGAGACCGGCTGGCCGATCGCCGCCAACCCGGTCGGGCTCGGGGCGCTTCCGGTCAAGCACGGCAGCCCGACGGTGCCGATGCCGGGCTGGGACGTGCAGGTGCTCGACGAATCCGGCAAGCCGCTCCCCCCCGACACGATGGGGACGATCGCCATCAGGCTGCCGCTGCCCCCCGGCGCCCTGCCGACGCTCTGGCAGCAGGACGAGCGCTTCCGCGAGAGCTACCTCACAGCCTATCCGGGCTACTACAACACCTCGGATGCCGGCTTCCTCGACCCCGACGGCTACGTCTCGGTGATGGGCCGCACCGACGACATCATCAACGTCGCCGGGCACCGCCTCTCGACCGGCGGGATGGAGGAGGTGCTGGCCTCCCACCCCGCCGTGGCGGAATGCGCGGTGATCGGCATCCGGGACGCACTCAAGGGCGAGGCGCCCTGCGGCTTCGTGGTGCTGAAGGCCGGCGTGGCGCAGGCCCCGGACGCGATCGAGCGCGAATTGGTGGCTTTGGTGCGCGAGCGCATCGGCCCGGTCGCGGCCTTCCGCCTCGCGCTGACGGTCGGGCGCCTGCCGAAGACCCGCTCAGGGAAAATCCTGCGCGGCACGATGAAGAGGATCGCCGACGGCGAGACATGGACGATGCCGCCGACCATCGAGGACCCGGCGGTGCTCGACGAGATCGGCGGGGCGCTGCGGGAGCGGGGGCTGGGATAGGCCCGAGCATTTTCCGACGAAGTGGATACCGGGTCGTCGCAGAAAATGCCGTAAATCAAAGGCTTAGAGCAGCGACCGATCGCGTCGCGATCTCTCGCTGCTCTGAGCCGGTCACCCTGCCGGGGATCGCCGCGCCCACGCCCCGGAGCCGGAGAGCGGCAGGGCCGCCGCGGCGTCGAGCGTCATCGGCCGACCGGTCAGGAAGCCCTGCACCCGCGTCACCCCGATGTTTTGGAGCACCGCGTACTCGGCCTCGGTCTCCACGCCCTCGGCGACGATCTCGCAGCCGATGTGCCGGCCGTATCCCGTCAGTGCCTCGGTCAGCGCCCGGCGGCCGGAATGCGCATCGATGTTCCGGATCAGGCTCATGTCGAGCTTGATGAATTCGGGGTTGAGATCGAGGACGTGCCGGAGCGTCGCGTGGCCGGCCCCGACATCGTCGATGGCGAGGCCCATGCCCCGGCGCCGATACGGGTCCAGCGCGTCGCGCAACGCCTCGTAGGAGGCGACCGCCGCGTGCTCGGTCAGCTCGATCACCACTCGGTCAAGGGGCGCATCCGCCATCGCCTCGGCGAGACGCCGCGAGGCGAGGGAGGCCGGCGACAGGTTGAGCGACAGCTTGACCCCGGGCGCCAGAGCCGGGAAGGCGCGCAGGGCCTTGCGCACGGCGAGGAATTCGAGCTCTTCGCCCAGGCCCACCTCGGCGGCGTCCGCGAACCAGGCATCGGGACCCTTGTCCGGAAGCGGCGCGAAGCGCGCCAGGGCCTCGAAGGCGACCAGGCGGCCGTCGGCCGTGCGGTAGATCGGCTGAAACACCATCTCGGCGGCCTCGGCCGCGATCGTCTCGGCGATGCGCCGGTGCTTCCCTTCCCGCTCGCGCGCCGCGTCGTGGTCTTTCCACAGGATGGATTCCACGAGGTTCGCGCAGAGGCGCAAGGTATCGAGGTCGCGGGTCGTGAGGCTCCGGTCCGGCGTGAAGCTGAAGCAGCACAATGTTCCGTAGAGCTCGCCGTCCGCGTGGCGCAACGGGACGCTCAGATGCGCCCCGACCGGCAGGTCGCGGGTGACCGGCAGCCGCGCTGCCACAGGATCCTCGGCCGCATCCTGCATCAGGCTGGGCATCAGGCCCTTGGCGATATAGTAGCAGAAGCTCTCCTCGAGCGGGGCATGGGTCCCGACGGCGACCGGGTTGTGCGTCGTTCCGGCATCCGAGAAGCGGAACACCCGATCGCCCGCGACGAATTCCGAGATGAAGCCGACATCCATGGCCAAGTGGCGGCGGACGGCTCGAAGCACCGACAGGATCTGGTCGCTGGCGCTGCCAGAATGGTCACCGAAGACTGATCTCAGAGACATCGTTCGATTCGGCGGAATGAAGGAGACTGTACCGTATTATCAACCAATAGTTGTATACGGGCCGGCTTTCAAAAACAAGACGACTTGAAGTTTATTCAATACATAATTGGAATTTAGTCACATTTGCTATCCATTTAAGTCTCTCGTTGCCACAACGGACTCCGGAGTGGCGTCTTGCAAGTGCGGTCAAGAAATACAACGGGATGACGATGCTGCTTGGGAAAGGCGGACGCAGTGGCTTGATACAACCACATGTTCTGTCGGCAAGGATCGGGTGCGGCATACCCAAGGTCAAAACAGGCATCTCGATATGCTCGGATTTCCACGTCGATACAAGCACTTGAAAAAATTCCATAGAATTGGCATGGTGGCAAGACGAAGCGGTCACAGTCGATCTGACTAGAGAAGTCGCCATGCTCGGTTCGGATACGCACGGCATTCAGCGCCCACCAGGCGTCGGCTCGGCCGCGATGCTGGACAGGGTGCCGCTGCCCCTCAGAGCCCTGCTCGACAGGATCGAGCATCGCATCGTCGATCTGGCGGAAGGCGCGGAGGTGCGCGAGACGATGCACGCCTTGCGCAGCGCCCTGTCCGACATCTGCGCCTTGACGGAGACCAACCCGAAGATCCTGCGCACCGTGGAGCGCCTTCTGAGCGCGGGCGAGCGATTGGCTCAGGTCGAGGCCCGGCCGCTCCGATCACTGGCTTCGGCGCGCGGTGCGGCGACGCGGGCATTCAAGGCCTTGACGGCGGCCCTGGTCGATACGCGCCCGAGCCGGATCGCCGTGAGCCTCGGTCGTGGCTGGTAGCCGCGATCCTCCGGCCCGCCATCCGCGCAGCGGCTCTCTCGCGTGCGCCGGCGCACGCCGCCTCGCTCACCGCGCGCAGGCGCCCTGCATCGGCCGCGCTGGCCGGATCCGCGCCCCCACGCCACATTGCCGGCACCCTGGCAGCCACACCGCACCGGAGTACCCGCATGAGCAGCCCCCTCCTGTTCCAGCCCTTGCGCCTCGACGGCCTCGCGTTGGAGAACCGCATCATCGTCGCGCCGATGTGCCAGTACTCGGCCCGCGACGGCGAGGCGACCGACTGGCACATGATGCATCTCGGCCAGCTCGCGATGTCGGGTGCCGGGCTCCTGACGCTGGAGGCCACCGCCGTGTCGCCGGAGGCGCGGATCACCTATGGCGATCTCGGCCTGTGGGACGACGGGACCGAGCGGGCCCTGGCGAAGGTCCTGGATGCGGTGCGGGACTACGCCCCGGTGCCGGTCTGCATCCAGATCGCCCATGCCGGCCGCAAGGCCTCGAGCGAGCCGCCGTGGCGCGGCGGCCACCAGGTGGCGCCGGATTCGCCCCGCGGCTGGCTCACCGAGGCGCCCTCGGGCCTGGCCCATGCCGAGGGCGAGGTGGCGCCGCGCGCCCTCGACCGCGAGGACATGAAGCGCATCCGCCAAAACTTCGCCGACACCGCCCGGCGGGCTCTCCGCCTCGGCATCGAGGCGGCGGAGATCCACGCCGCGCACGGCTACCTTCTGCACCAGTTCCTGTCGCCGCTCGCCAACCAGCGCAGCGACGCCTATGGCGGCAGCCTCGAGAACCGGATGCGCTTCCCCCTCGAAGTGTTCGAGGCGGTGCGGGAGGTGTTTCCCAGTGGCAGCCCGGTCTGGGCCCGGGTCTCGGCGACGGACTGGGTCGAGCAGGGCTGGGAGGTCGAGCAGACCATCGCCTTCGCGGAAGCCCTGAAGGCGCGGGGGGCCGCCGCCATCCACGTCTCGACCGGCGGCGTCTCGCCCCGGCAGAAGATCGCGATCGGGCCCGGCTACCAGGTGCCCTTCGCCGAGCGGGTGCGGGCGGCGACCGACCTCGTCACCATCGCGGTCGGCCTCATCACCGAGCCGCGCCAGGCCGAATCGATCCTGGTCGAGGGCAAGGCGGACGCGGTCTCGCTCGCCCGCGCGATGCTCTACGATCCCCGCTGGCCCTGGCACGCCGCCGCGGAACTGGGAGCCCGGGTCCGGGCGCCCAAGCAGTACTGGCGCTCGCAGCCGCACCACCTCAAGGACTTGTTCAAGGAGTCCAGCTTCGGCCAGCGCTGACGCCTGGGCCGAGGGGGCGGGCGAGGGGGCGGGACGGCGTCAGCCGTCCTGCCCGTCCTCGAGCAGGATCTCGCGCTTGCCGGCATGGTTGGCCGGGCCGACGATGCCCTCGCGCTCCATCCGCTCCATCAGCGAGGCCGCCCGGTTGTAGCCGATCTGCAGCCGGCGCTGGATGTAGCTCGTCGAGGCCTTCTTGTCCCGCAGCACCACCGCCACCGCCTGGTCGTAGAGGTCGGCCGACGGGTCGCCGAAGCCGCCCTGGTCCATGACCGGGGTGTCTGCCTCCTCCTCGCCCTCCTCCGCGGTGACGGCGTCGAGGTAGGAGGGACGGCCCTGGCGCTTGAGATGGGCCACCACCTGCTCGACCTCGTCGTCCGAGCAGAACGGGCCGTGCACCCGCGTCGTGCGCCCGCCGCCGGCCATGAACAGCATGTCGCCCTGGCCCAGCAGCTGCTCGGCGCCCATCTCGCCCAGGATCGTCCGCGAGTCGATCTTCGACGTCACCTGGAACGAGATCCGGGTCGGGAAGTTCGCCTTGATCGTCCCGGTGATCACGTCCACCGACGGGCGCTGCGTCGCCATGATGAGATGAAGACCGGCGGCGCGCGCCATCTGCGCCAAGCGCTGGATCGCCCCCTCGATGTCCTTGCCCGCCACCATCATCAGGTCGGCCATCTCGTCGACCACGATCACGATGTAGGGCAGGGGCGCGAGGTCCATGACCTCGTCCTCGTAGACCGCCTCGCCGGTCTCGCGGTCGAAGCCGGTCTGGACCGTGCGGGTGATGACCTCGCCCCGCGCCCGCGCCTCCGCCACCCGGGCGTTGAACCCGTCGATGTTGCGGACGCCGAGCTTCGACATCTTCTTGTAGCGCTCCTCCATCTCGCGCACCGCCCATTTGAGGGCGACGACCGCCTTCTTGGGATCAGTGACGACCGGCGAGAGCAGGTGCGGGATGCCGTCGTAGACCGACAGCTCCAGCATCTTGGGATCGACCATGATCAGGCGGCACTCCTCCGGTGTCATCCGGTAGAGGAGCGACAGGATCATGGTGTTGATGGCGACCGACTTGCCCGAGCCGGTGGTGCCGGCCACCAGCAGGTGGGGCATGCGGGCGAGATCGGCGATGATCGCTTCGCCGCCGATGTTCTTGCCGAGGCAGAGCGCGAGCTTCTGCTTGGTCTCGGCGAAGGCCGGAGAGGCCAGGAGCTCGCGCAGATAGACCGTCTCGCGCTTGGCGTTCGGCAATTCGATGCCGATGGCGTTGCGGCCCTGGACGACGGCGACGCGGGCGGAGATGGCGGACATCGAGCGGGCGATGTCGTCGGCGAGCGAGATGACGCGGCTCGACTTGGTGCCGGGGGCCGGCTCCAGCTCGTAGAGCGTCACGACCGGACCCGGGCGGACCGCCAGGATCTCGCCGCGCACGCCGAAATCTTCGAGCGTCGATTCGAGCAGGGTGGCGTTCTGCTCCAGCGCGTCGGTCGAGACCGCGGCGCTCGGCGCCGGATGGCGCGGCTCGGCGAGCAGCGTCAGCGCGGGCATCTCGTAGGAATCCGGCGAGGCCGGCGCGGGAGCAGGCGCGCGGCGGGTCTGGATCGGCGGAGGAGGGGGGGCGACGCGGCCGCGCGGGGCCTCCGCCGCCTCGTCGTCCTCGTCGCCCGGGTCGTCGACCATCGCCGGCTCGGCCCGGCGCGGGGCCGCCTCGACCCGGCGCGGCGGGGCTTCCGCGAAAACCGGCTCGCGGCGGCCGGATCTGGCTGGGCGCTCGATCGGGGCCTCGGGCTCGTCCCAAGCCTCGGCCTCGCCGGGTTCGGCAAAGGCGCGGCGCGCGGCGAGCGCCGGCGAGTTGCCCGCATAGGGGTCGGCGGCGCCGTGTCGCCAGGAGCCGTCGCGGATCGCATCGATCTTCTGCGCCACGGCGCTCCTGGCGCTGATCGCCAGATGGGCGAGCGCCCCGAGGGAGGCGAGACCAAGTCCCGGCGATTCGTCGTCATGGGCTGGGCCCGCGCCGCGGCGGGGCTGCCGCTCGTCGTAGCGGCTCACCACGGGGGCGTAGGACTCGGCCTCGTCGTCGCCCTCCTCGTCCTCGATCAGCCCGAAGCCGCAGGCGCCGGTCAGGCTGACCACCGCGACCGCCGCGTAGAGGAAGCCCGCGAAGGCTCCGGCCGGACCGGCGATCGCCTTGGCGGCGCCGAGCAGGGCGTCGCCGGCGACGCCGCCGAGGCCGGTCGGCAGCGGCCAGCGCGCGGTCGGCGGCAGGGCGCTCGCCATGCCGCTCGCCGCGCCGAAGCCGATGATCCAGAGCACCAGCCGCAATTGCAGCCGCGCCAGCCGGTGGGTGCGCAGGAGCCGCATGCCCCATACCGCCGGCGGCAGCGCGAAGGCCAGCGCGCCGAGGCCCAGGAGCTGCATGCCGAGATCCGACACCACCGCGCCGCCGAAGCCGAGGAGGTTGCGGGCCGTCCGCGAAGTGGCGTGGTTGAGGCTCGGGTCGTCGATCGACCAGGTCGCCAGGGCCACCGTGAAGCACGCCGCCCCGACGAGCAGGGCGAGGCCGGTGACTTCTGTCGCCCGCCGCGTCAGGAACGCGCGGAACGTGTCGATGAGGCCATCGTAGGGCGAGGCCGAGCGACGAAGCGAACGCATGCGGGACTGGACCGGGTACGCGGAACTGGAGGGTGAGCATGGGGCGAGGCGGTTAATGGTGATTTAAGGCTAACTGCGTCTTGCGGCAGTGCGGGACAGCGGCGCGAAGGCGCTGGATCTGCTAGGGTTTCCAGTGGCGTGCGGGTACGGCCCGCCTGCTGCGGCGAGGCATCGATGCTCCCTCCCGTCTTGCCGGGCGCTATCCGGTGAAGGAGACCGTGCTGTTCGGCAGCCGCGCCCGCGGGACGCACGGCGCCGACAGCGACGCCGACTTGGCGGTGATCTTGAGCGGTCCGGCCGGCCAGCGCTGCGATCCCGGAGGAGTGCGGCCGAAATACGAAGGGCCCCGGTGCAACCGCACCGGGGCCCTTCCGCATTCTCCAACGAGCCGGGGCGCTGCCGCCCCGGCCCTCGCATCTCAGTAGTTGTAAGCCCGCTCGCCGTGATCGGCGAGGTCGAGGCCCTCGCGCTCCTCGTCCTGGGTCACGCGCAGGCCGACCACCACGTCGACGATCTTGTAGAGGATCGCCGAGCCGATGCCCGACCACAGGATGGTGAAGCCGACCGCCTTGGCCTGGGCCAGGAAGGCCGGGCCGAACTCGTAGGCCGCCGCCACCAGCTCGCCGGGCTTCGCCGCGTAGTCGGGGGCACCGACGCCGCCCAGCGCCGGGTTGACCAGGATGCCGGTGGCGAGCGCCCCGATGATGCCGCCGACGCAGTGCACGCCGAAGACGTCGAGGGAGTCGTCGTAGCCGAGCGCGTTCTTGACGGTCGAGCACATCACGAAGCAGACGGCGCCGGCGACGAGGCCGAGCACGATCGAGCCCATCGGGCCGGCGAAGCCGCAGGCCGGGGTGACGGCGACGAGGCCGGCGACCGCGCCCGAGAGCATGCCGAGCAGCGAGGGCTTGCCCTTGGCGGCCCACTCGACGAGGAGCCAGGACAGGCCGGCCGCCGCGGTGGCCACGAAGGTGTTCAGCATGGCGAGCGCCGCCGAGCCGTTGGCCTCGAGGTTGGAGCCGGCGTTGAAGCCGAACCAGCCGACCCAGAGCAGCGAGGCGCCGATCATCGTCATGGTGAGCGAGTGCGGGGCGAGCAGGTCGCGGCCGTAGCCGATGCGCTTGCCGATCATCAGGCAGCCGACGATGCCGGCGATGCCCGCGTTGATGTGCACCACGGTGCCGCCGGCGAAGTCGAGGGCGCCCCACTTGAACAGCAGGCCGGCATCGGCGTTGACGGCGTCGAGCGCGTCCTGGGCCGCCTTCTTCGAGGCCTCGTCGGTGGCCGCGGCCAGCGCCTTGGCGGCGTTGCCGACCGCGTCCGGGCCGCCCCAGTACCAGACCATGTGCGCCATCGGGAAGTAGATGAAGATCAGCCACAGCGTGCAGAACAGCAGCAGGGCCGAGAACTTCATGCGCTCCGCGAAGGCGCCGACGATCAGTGCCGGGGTGATCATCGCGAACGTCATCTGGAAGCAGATATAGACGTATTCGGGGATGACGACGCCGTTCGAGAAGGTCGCCGCGACCGAGTTGGCGTCGACGCCGCGCAGGAACGCCTTCGAGAAGCCGCCGACGAAGTCGTTGAGGCCACCGCCATTGGTGAAGGCGAGGCTGTAGCCGAAGAACACCCAGATGATGCAGGCGAGGCTGACGATGGCGAAGACCTGGGTCAGCAGCGACAGCATGTTCTTGGTGCGCACCAGGCCGCCGTAGAACAGCGCAAGCCCGGGGATCGACATCATCAGCACCAGCGCGGACGAGATCAGCATCCAGGCGGTGTCGCCCTTGTTGGGCACCGGCGCCGCCGCGGCGGCCGGCGCCGCCTCGACGGTCGGCGTCTGCGCCAGGGACGGCTCCACCAGGACCAGCGCCAGCGCGGCGCCTCCCAGGCCGAGAGCCAGGACGTTGCGAAGCTTCATGGAAGAGGAACTCCCGATGGATTCAAGGCAATGACGTGAAGGAAGGGCGGCGGGGCGCCGAAAAAGGCCCCGCGCGGGCGGCGCCGTCAGAGGGCGTCGACGTCGGTCTCGCCGGTGCGGATGCGCACGGCCTTCTCGAGCGGCATCACGAAGATCTTGCCGTCGCCGATCTGTCCGGTGCGGGCCGCGGCCGCGATGGTGTCGACGACGTTCGAGACGAGGTCGACCGCCACCGCCACCTCGATCTTGAGCTTGGGCAGGAAGCTGACGGCGTACTCGGCCCCGCGATAGATCTCGGTATGCCCCTTCTGCCGGCCGTAGCCCTTCACTTCGGTCACGGTCAGGCCGTGCACGCCGATGCTGGTGAGGGCGTCGCGGACCTCTTCCAGCTTGAACGGCTTGATGATGGCCATGACGATCTTCATGGGACGAGCCCCCTTTCGATTTTGGCGTCTTGCGCCCGGGCGGGCCGGGGCGAGGCGTGATCCGGCGCTTGAAAGCGAACCCGTCGGGTCCCGGCGCCGGTCTCGAAAGGCATCAATCAAGGAACGTGCCACGGAGCGGCACCGGACCTACGGACAAGCTGCCCGGTTCCTGGGCCGATTGCGGATAATGAAGCCGCTCACGGCGGCAGTGTCGATGAAAAAACCGCCAACTGCCTAAACACAGGGCAGGGGCGACTCAGGCCTCCGGCTCGGGGGCGACACGCTTCTCGCGGATCATGCCCTCCTGCGCGACCGAGGCCACGAGGGTGCCGTCGCGGGTGAAGATCAGCCCGCGGGAGAAGCCGCAGCCGCCCGACGCGCTCGGGCTGTCCTGGGCGTAGAGCAGCCACTCGTCGGCCCGGAACGGCCGGTGGAACCACAGGGCGTGGTCGAGGCTCGCCGGCTGGATCCCGCTCTCGAACACCGTGCGGCCATGGGGGATGAGCGAGGTGTCGAGCAGCGTCATGTCGGAGGCGTAGGCGAGCACCGCCTGGTGGATCGCCGGATCGTCCGGCAGCGGCGAGGTCGCGCGGATCCAGACGTGGAAGCGCGGCGGCCCTGGCTTTCGCCCGGCATAGCGCTCGATCTCGACCGGGCGCAGCTCGATCGGCCGCTCGCGCTCGAAATAGATCCGGACCGGATCGGGCATGCGCGGCATCACCGAGGCCTTGAGCGCCGCTTCGCCGGGCAGGTCCTCCGGCATCGGCACCGCCGGCATCTCGGCCTGGTGGTCGAAGCCCGGCTCCTCGACGTGGTAGGAGGCGGACATCGAGAAGATCGGCCGGCCGTGCTGGATCGCCACCACGCGGCGGGTGGTGAAGCTGCGGCCGTCGCGGATGCGGTCGACCTCGTAGACGATCGGCACCTTCGGGTCGCCGCCGAGCAGGAAATAGGCGTGGAGCGAGTGCGGCCGGCGCTCGGGCGGCACGGTCCGGGTCGCCGCGACCAGGGCTTGGCCGATCACCTGGCCGCCGAAGACCCGCTGCCAGCGATCCCGCGGCGAGCGGCCCCGGAAGAGGTTCTGCTCCAGCGTTTCCAGGTCGAGGATGTCGAGGAGGTCGGCGACCGCGCGCAAAGGATGGCTTCCGGATGGTGGAGGAGCGCGTAGCTGACGCAGGCCGATGCGCGCCGTCAAGCGACGCGAGACCTGCCGCCATGCTATGAGCCTTGCCGACCAGACGAGCAGCGGGCGATCGCGATATGGCGCAGGGTGTGGGCGTGAGCGGGCGGCGGGGGGCGGCGCGGGAGATCGTCGTCGCGGGCGGCGGGCTGCCGGGACTGGCCCTCGCCCTCGCCCTGCGGCAGGCGCTGGGGGAGGGCGTGCGGGTTACGGTCTGCGACCCGGCCTTCGGCCGCGCGGACGCCCCGCGGGACCTGCGCGCCTACGCGGTCGCGGCCGCCGCCCGGCGGATGCTGGAGCGCCTCGGCGTGTGGGACGCGGTCGCCTCGAGCGCCCAGCCGATCCGCGAGATGGTGATCACCGACAGCCGCCTCGCCGACCCGGTGCGGCCGACCTTCCTGACCTTCGAGGGCGAGGTCTCGGAGGGCGAGCCCTTCGCCCACATGATCGAGGGCGGCGGGCTTCTCGCCGCCCTGCGGGAGGCCGCAGCGGCGGCGGGGGTGGTGCTGGAGGCAAGCTCCGTCCTCGCCGCCGTGCCGGAGACCGGCGGGATCACAGCCCGCCTGCCGGACGGGCGGCAGATCCGGGCCGACCTCGTCGTGGCGGCGGACGGCGCCCGCTCGCGCCTGCGCGAGGCCGCCGGCATCGGCTGGGTCGGCTGGTCCTATCCGCAATCGGGCATCGTCGCCACGGTGGCGCATGAGCGCGACCACGAGGGGCGGGCGATCGAGCATTTCCTGCCCTCCGGCCCCTTCGCGGTGCTGCCGCTGCCCCCCGGCGGGCCCCTCGGCCACCGCTCCTCGATCGTCTGGACCGAGCGGCAATCCGAGGTGCCGGCGCTCCTCGGCGGCGGGCCCGAGGAGGCCCTGATGGAGGTCGAGCGCCGCTTCGGCTTAGGCCTCGGGCCCATCGCCCTCGAATCGCCGCTCAAGGCCTATCCGCTCTCCTTCGGCATCGCCCGGCGCTTCGGCGCGAAGCGCCTGATGCTGCTGGGTGACGCCGCCCACGTCATCCACCCGATCGCGGGTCAGGGCCTCAACCTGGGCTTGCGCAGTGCCGCCGCCCTGGCGGAGGCGCTCGCCGACACGATGCGCCTCGGCCTCGACCCGGGCGGGCCGGAGGCGCTGGAGACCTACGAGCGCAGCCGGCGCTTCGACACGCTCGCGATGGGCGCCGCCACCGACGGCCTCAACCGCTTGTTCTCCAACGACGCCCTCCCGGTCCGCCTCGCCCGCGACCTCGGCCTCGGCCTCGTCGACCGGTTGCCGGGTTTGAAGCGCCTGTTCATCCGCGAGGCGGCGGGCTTGCGCGGGCGGCAGCCGCGATTGATGCGCGGGGAGGCGTTGTAGGGGGGCGAGACCGTCCGTCTCGTGTGAAACCGCGCCGTGCCGCCGACGCCTCTCCGTGATCCCGGGTTCCGCGCCGCGGCTCCGGATGACGGCGGCGCGGAGGAAGGCGGCCAGCGGAGGCGGGCGAGGCACCGGTCGACCTTCCGTCGGGCTGGCCGCGCCCCTGCCGGCTGAAGGCGGTCGTCCCCGACGCCCTGTGGACAATACGGGCCTGCGCCGGCCTCGTCGTCTCCCATCGGTTCGGCGACGGAATTTCCGATAAGGTCGAAGCCGGCAGGATGGGCTCCGGAAGCATGTCACACCTCGCGACGATCGCGTCGACCTTGGTCTCCGTCATCCTTCCCGTGTTCGGCCTGATCGTGATCGGCCGCCTGATCATCCGGTTCGGCGTCGTGGACAAGGGCGAGACGAACGGGCTGACGAGCCTGATATTCTGGATTCTGCTGCCGTCGCTGCTGTTCCTGTCGATCGTCGGCAACAGGACCTCGCCGCGTCTCGACGTGATCGGCATCTACTTCGCCGTGGCGCTGCCGCTCTTCGCCCTGTCGGTCCTCGGCGGGATCGCGCTCATGCGCATGACCGTCGCTCAGGCGGCGGTGTTCGGGCTGAACGCGGCGTTCGGCAACACCGTCCTTCTCGGCATTCCGATCGTCGGGGCGATCTGGGGTGCGGCGGGCCTCACCATCCTCTTGTCGATCATCGCGGCGCACTCGCTCCTCCTCTTGCCCGCGGCGACGGTCCTCGTCGAGCTGGACAGGGGCGGGCATCGGCGAGACCTCGTTCGCACGGTGCGGGACACGGTCGTCGGCAGCCTCAAGAACCCGATCATCTCTTCGATCATGGCGGCGACGGCCTGGAACTGGACCGGCATCCCCGTGCCGGAGGCGCTGCGGCGCATCCTCGAGCTTCTCGCGCAGGCCGCGCCGGCGCTGGCGCTGATCAGCCTCGGCGCCTCGCTGCCCGTGCTGCGTCGAGGCAATGTCGGCCCGCCGGTCCTCGCCGCCGTCGCCATCAAGCTGGCGGTCATGCCGCTCTGCATGGGCTTGGCCGTGGCGGCGGCCTCCATCCCGCAGCCGGCCTCGATCATCATGATCGTCACGGCAGCGATGCCGACGGGCGCGAACGCGTTCCTCCTCGCGCATCGCTCGGGCGCGATGATGGAGGTCTCGGCGGCGACGGTCGTCGTGGCGACGGTCGTCTCGGTGGCGACGCTCACGGCCATCATCTCGGCGGCCATCTGACCGTTCGACCCACCGGGTCGTGCCCGCCTCTGCCGATCGGCTCGGCGATCGGACCGAGCGGGCCCCAGCCCCGAGGCGTCAGCCCAGATCCGCCACGTGCCTGATCGCGAAGTGCGTCAGCTCCGTCAGCGTCGCCAGCCCGAGGCGCTGACGCAGGGCCGCGCAGGAATTGGTCACGGTCTTGTAGCTGACCGACAGATCCCCGGCGATCGCCGCGTAGCCCCGCCCTTCCGCCAGCAGCGCCAGGATGCGGCGCTCGCGCGGGCTCAAGGATCCGAGCAGGGAGCGGCGCGGGTCGGCCTGGAGCAGGGCGACCTCGGTGGCCAGCCGCCCATCGAGATAGGGCCGCCCGGTCCGGACCTGCTCGTAGGCCCGCACGAGGTCGCCGGCGGGGGCGTCCTTGAGCACGTAGCCGACGGCGCCAGCCGCGAGCGCCCGGGCGACGATCGCCGGGTCGGCGTGCATGCTGAACACCATCACGCGGGTGGCGGGCGCCCGCTTGCGCACCCGTCCGATGAGCGCGAGGCCGGCGAGTTCGCGGCCCGGAAAGGCGAGGTCGATCACCGCCACCTCGGGCCGGTGGCGCAGGATGGCGCGGTAGCCCTCCGGGAGGCAGGCGGCCCCCCGCACCTCGGCCCCCGCATCCTCGAGCAGGCGCCGGGCGCCCTGGAGCACGATCGGGTGATCGTCGACGACGACGACGCGGGTCACGGAGCCTCCTCCTCGAGCGTCCCGGCCGGGAGCGTGATCCTCAGCCCGGTTCCGGGCTCGCGCGGCACCAGCGCGAGCCGGCCGCCCAACGCCTCGACCCGCTCGCGCATCCCGGGGAGTCCGCGTCCTTCGCCCCGTTCCTCGTCCCGACCCTCGGCGAGGCCGCTCCCGTCGTCGTCGACGGTGAGCCGCAGGCTGCCGTCCTCGTCGGCGACCTCCACCGTCACCCGCGATGCCCCGGCATGGCGGAGCGCGTTGGTCAGGCCCTCCTGCACGCAGCGATAGATCGTCAGGTCGACGAGGTCGCCGTAGCCGGGCCGGAGCGGCGCGAAATGGCCCTCGACCGCGATCTCAGGGTGGTGCCGCGCTACCTCGCGCACCAGGAGTTCGAGGCACCGGCTCAACGGCACCTGCCCGAGGCCGGCCGGGCGCAGGCGGTTGAGCAAGGCCCGGTTGATGGTCTGCACCCGCGTGACGATCGCCGCGATGTCGTCGGTGCGCTGGATCAGGCGGGCGCGGGCCGGCTCGTCGAGGGTCCCGGCGATGCGGGCGATCGAGGAGGAATTGGCTTCGAGCGCGAACAGGCACGGGCCGAACTCGTCGTGGAGCTCGAGCGCGGTGCGCCGGCGCTCGTCCTCCTCGGCGGTCAGGACGCGGCGGTGGAGCCGGAGGTTGGCGGCCCGCGCCGCCCCCAGCGCCTCGGCGAGCCGGTTGAAGCGGGTCGCGATCACCGCGAGCTCGCGGGTGTCGGGCCGATCGACGCGGGCGTCGTAATCCTGCTGCTCCAGCCGGGTCAGCCCGGCGGCGAGCTGGGCGAGCGGGCTCAGGATCCGCCCGAAGGCGACATACAGGATCACCAGCATGGCGAGGCTCAGGGACAGGCCGGTGAGGCCGAGCGCCAGGGCGTAGCCCCAGACCTCGTCGATCTCGTCCGAGGGCTCGGCGGTGACGAGCGCGGTGCCGATCCGGGCGCCGCGCAGCAGCAGCGGCACCTCGTGGCGTTGCGCCGGCGGAGCGATCAGGCGGGCGAACCAGCGCGGCGCCCGCCGCGTGCCCTCCCGCGGCGTTCCTGCCTCGGTCGGCCGGTCGGCGGCGTCGAGCAGCGTCACCCGGACGTGGCGCAGGCCCTGGAAGCGGAAGGACAGGGTGCGGAACAGGCCCGGGAGTGGAGCGTCTTGCAGCGCCTGCAGGGTCTCGGCCACCAGTGGCTCGACCACTGCCAGCGAGGCCGCGGTCTCCACCTCGGTGGCGGTGCGCGCCTTGTGGATGATGACCGCGCCCGAGATCGCCGCCGCCACCAGGTTGATGAGGACGACGACCACCATCAGCCGCGCCCGCATCGGGCGGCCGGACCAGAGGGTGGGCAGGAGCCGCCGCGAGGCGGCGTCTTCCGTGGCGGGCCGCCGCGAGGCAGCGGGGGGCGGAGTTGGACGCAACGGGCTCTCGGGGGAGCGGGGGGAAGCTGCGACAGGCAAGGCTGCCCAGAGACAGGAAGGGGCGCGGGCTCCCCCCTCTCCCGTGTGGGAGAGGGGCCGGGGGTGAGGGTGCTACGGTCCTGAGTCAGGCTCTGACCGTTCCGCTGCCAGCACCGAGGGCGTCGCCTCATCCTGAAGCGTCACACCCTCACCCCTACCCCTCTCCGACACCTTGCAGCGATACCGGGCAAGCCTGGCATCGCCTGGAGAGGGGATCCCGCGCCCTTCCGGTCCCGAAGGTGTCCCTGGACGGCCGTCGCGCGACACGAACCTGCTGGCGGGCCCAGTGTCAATGCGGATGCGTGGACGGTCCGCCTTACCAGGTCATCCGGACGCCGCCATAGACCGAGAGCGGCTGCACCAGGGTGGTGGTGCGGGGGTCATTCAGCACGTAGCGGCCGGCGAAGTTGTCGTCGCGCTCCAGGAATGTGCCGAAATTAGCGTAGCGGTTGTTGAACAGGTTCGTCACCAACCCGAAGATCTGCACGTTCGGCGTCAGCTGGAAGCTGGTATTGAGGTTGGCGGTGAAGTAGGCCGGCAGCTTGCGGTTGATGTTCGACTCGTCGCCGCGGAAGTAGGACGACGAGAAGGCCTGCATGTTCATGCCGAAGCGCCAGAACGGCGTGATCGCGTAGTCGAAGCCGGCCTTGACCTGGTGGTCGGGCACCAGCGGCACCTTGTTGCCCGGACGCACGGTGATGAGGCCGTCATCGGCGAGCGGGTTGTTGGGCGAGGAGAGATCGCCGCGGAACTGGAAGGTGGCGTCGATCAGGGCGTAGTTGGCGTAGAGGCTCAGGCGCCCGGTGACGTACTCGGCCGCGACCTCGATGCCCTGGCGCTGCGTCGCCGGCACGTTGACGAAGTAGCCGCGCGCCGCGTTGCCCGGCACCGCCACCTGGAGGATATCGTTGGTGAGGTCGGTGCGGAAGGCGCCGAGCTTGTAGTTGAGGAGGCCGCCCTCGTAGAAATTCGGCACCGCACCACGGATGCCGACCTCGTAGGTGCGGGCCTCGACCTGCTTGAGCGGCGGATCGGCGACGAGGGAGTTCGGCAGCAGGCAGGGCCGGTCCGGGTTGGCGCAGGCCAGTTCGAGCGGCGTCGGTGCCCGGTTCGACTCGGAATAGCCGCCGTACAGGGTCAGCCAATCGTAGAACCGGTAGGTCAGGCCGGCGACCGGGTTGATCCGGCTGAAATAGTGCGTGCCGGTGACGTCGGGCGAGAAGCCGGTGAGATCCTGGGTGTTGATGCGGGCGAAGTTCAGCCGCGCGCCGGCGGTGAGCGAGAGCCGGTCGGTGAGGTCGAAGGTATCGAGGGCGTAGAGGCCCATATAGAGGTTCGAGCCGGTGACCTGACTCGGCGCGATGCCGAGCGCCGCCGCCGTGCGGATCGGGCCGACGCCGAGGCCCGGGATGGTGCCGTAGGTCGGGTTGTTCGGGTCCGTCGTGACGCTCAGGTCCGGGTTGATGACGCCGAGCGTGCTCGCCGACTTGAAGCCGTAGTTCGCCACGTCGATGCTGCCGCCGACGATGAAGGTGTTCGGGCGGTCGAAGATCCGGTCGCGGTTGGTGGCCTGGAGCGTGCCGCCATAGCCGGTCGCCTCGGTCCGGACGGTGTCGACGGTGCCGTAAGGCACGCCGGCCTGGAACGGGATGCGCTGGTTCTGCGGCCCGAGGATCAGGAACTGGTTGCGGAACTGCGCCTGGGTCTGGCCGGGTGCTGCCGAGAACCCATCATCCTCGAAGCACAGGAAGCCGCGAAAGTTCGAGCGCGTGCTGCAATTCTCGAAATTCCCGTCGTTGCCGTCGATCACGAACTGGCTGAAGCGACGCACATAGGCGTTGCCCGACAGGTCCCAGGTCGGCGACACGTTGACCTTGCCGGTGACCTGGATCTGGCCGACCGCGGTGTCGATCGATTGCGGATAGGTGAAGATCGCCCGCTGGTTGTCGCGGGTGAAGTCGACCGGCGAGGCGGCGGCGGCGCCGAAATAGGTCTTGGCGCCCGAGGCGATGATGTGGAATTCGGAATCGAGGGTGCGGTGGCCGATATCGGCGTAGACCCGGCCGATCTCCGAGGGCGACTGGTAGCGCCAGCCGGCATCGCGCAGGCCCTCGCCGGCGAAGTAGAAGCTCCAGGGGCCGATCACCTCGCCATATTGCAGGGTGCCGAGGATGCGGCCGTCCGAGCCGCCCATCACCGAGACTTCCTTCCCCTGCCAGGTGAAGCCGTTCTTCATCTCGATGTTGACGGCGCCGCCCAGCGCGTTGAGGCCGAAGATCGGGTTGCCGGTGACGATGTCGATGCGGTTGATCGCGACCTGGGGAATCAGGTCCCAGTTCACCACGTCGCCGAAGGCCTCGTTGATGCGGGTGCCGTTCTGGTAGACGGCGAGGCCCTGCGGCGCGCCGAGCAGCGGCGAGGCATCGAAGCCGCGATAGGTCAGGGTCTGGCGGAAGCTGTTGCCCTGGCCGTCGGACAGGTTCACGCCCGGGGTGGTGCGGGCCAGCGTGAAGGTCGGGTCGAGGGTGGCGCGGTCCTGCTCGAACTTCCGGGCCGTCACGGTCTCGACGGTGAAGGGCACCTTGGCGAGGGGCAGGGCGCTGCCGCTGTCGATCCGCTCGCCAGTTGCCGTGCTGCGCGTGCCGGCCGCGCCGCCGACCGGCGTCACCGGCACCACGTCGATCGTCTCGAGGGCGATGGTGCCCTGCGCCGCCGCCGGCGCGATCACCGCGGCCGAGACGAGAGCGGTCGTGACCAGAAGTCCCCAGCGCGACGCCATCATGCCCGACACACTCCCCCACCCGTCTCTTCTTCGTGGCGCCGTGCGGCGCCTTCCCGGGAAGGAGAGATAGCGAGCTTCGCCGTTCTGCCGCAATCCCGCCGGACGGGGCATTGCCCGATCCGGTAGTTCTGAGGCAGACTTGCTGGCGGAACGCTGCCCGTAGTGACCTGGCGGCAACAATGCGAGGCGGTTGGGGAGACTTCGGGCGGGAACATCCGGCAATCGGATTTTCTTGATGTTCCCGGCCGATCGACTGTGCGGATCAGGGCTGGCCGAGGGTCGCCACCGCCTCTGCCCCGGTGAGCGGCGCGCTGTCCCACTGCGCCGGCCGGTCGATCGCGGCGCGCAGCAGCGCCTTGTAGACGTGGCGCGGCACCTCCTCGGCGCCGAACTGGGCGAGGTGGCTGGTGACGAACTGGGCGTCGAGCAGGGTGTAGCCGCCGCGCTTCAGCCGGGCGGCGAGGTGCACGAGCGCCACCTTCGAGGCGTCCCGGGCGATGTGGAACATGCTCTCGCCGAAGAACGCCGCGCCGAGGGAGACGCCGTAGAGCCCGCCCACCAGGATGCGGGGCTCGCCGGCATAGACCTCGACGGTGTGGCAATGGCCGAGATCGAACAATTCGCCGTAGAGCGCGCGGATGCGGGCATTGATCCAGGTGCGGTCGCTGTCCCGCCGGGGCGCGGCGCAGCCCTCGATCACCGCGTCGAAGTCGCGGTCGGTCACCACCTCGAAGCCGCCGTTGCGCACCGTGCGGGCGAGGCGGTGGCCGAGATGGAAGCGGTCGAGGGGCAGGATGCCCCGCTCCTTCGGCTCGACCCAGTACAGGGTCGGGTCGTCCGCATCCTCCGCCATCGGGAAGATGCCGGCCGCGTAGGCCTTGAGCAGGATCTCGGCGGTGATCTCGACGTTCAGGCTGCCGTGCATCGACAGGGGTTCCGGGCGCAGCGCGCAGGGAGGGCATTCTCCCCCGCGCCCGAGCTTTGGCAAAGATAGGGCGCGGCCACTCCGCTCGACGGGAACCGGCCCGCGGCGCTGGGCCGCGGGCCGTCCGGGTCCTGGCGAGCCGGTGCCGGGCCGCCTCAGTTCGACGGGCCGCCCGAGGTGTTGCCGAGGTTCGGGTTCATCCGGCTCGGCATCGCGGCATTGCCGCCCTTGGCCGAGCTGAGATCGGTCTCGACGGTGCTCTGGCCGACGCCGCCGACGCGAGCCGGGATGCCAGGGTTCCCCACGGTGCCGGTGGTGAGCGGATCGATCACCGGGGCCGCCGGGTTCGGCGGCAGCGGGGCCTGAGAGGCGGGGGCTTGAGCGAGGGCTGGGGTTGCCAGCAGGGCGGCCACGGCGGCGAGCTTGATCACGCGCATCATCAGTTCTCTCGGCTTGGATTTGTGCTGTAACAGCCTCGACTGAACCTGTTCACTGCCTGGTGCAGAGATGACCTGGTTCGTTCTGGCCGTTGCTGGCGAGAGAACTGACGAAGCGTCACACCGTTCCGCTTCGTCCGCAAAAATCTCGTGCACCACCGATTGCTGCGATGCCGCACCCGGACAGGCGCATCCGGATAGGCGAAGGGGCGCCGCGAGGCGCCCCTTCCCGACGATCGCACCGCGTGCGGGGCCCTCGGCCGGCCTCGCCTCAGCCGATCTCGAGCCCGCCGGTCTTGAGGAATTCCTCGAGCCAGTGGATGTCGTAGAGGCCGTTCTGGATGTCGGCGTTGCGCACCAGGGTGCGGAACAGCGGCAGGGTCGTGTCGACGCCCGCGACCACGAACTCGTCCAGCGCCCGGCGCAGCCGCATCAGGCACTCGTTGCGGGTGCGGCCGTGGACGATGAGCTTGCCCATCAGCGAATCGTAATGCGGCGGGATGCGGTAGCCCTGGAAGGCCGCCGAATCGACCCGCACGCCGAGGCCCCCCGGCGGGTGGAAGTAGGTGATCGTACCGGGCGAGGGCCGGAAGGTGGCCGGGTGCTCGGCGTTGATCCGGCACTCGATGGCGTGGCCCTCGACCCGCACGTCCTCCTGGCGCACCGACAGGGGCGCGCCCGCGGCCACCCGGATCTGCTCGTTGACGAGGTCGATCCCGGTGATCATCTCGGTGACAGGGTGCTCCACCTGGATTCGAGTGTTCATCTCGATGAAGTAGAACTGTCCGTCCTCGTAGAGGAACTCGATCGTGCCGGCGCCGAGATAGCCCAGTTCCTGCATCGCCTGGGCGACCGTGCCGCCGATCTGCTCGCGCATCTCGGCGTTCAGCGCCGGGGAGGGGCCTTCCTCCCAGACCTTCTGGTGGCGGCGCTGGAGCGAGCAGTCGCGCTCGGCGAGGTGGATGGCGTTGCCGCGGCCGTCGCCGAGCACCTGCACCTCGATGTGCCGCGGCTTCTCGAGGTACTTCTCGATGTAGACCGCGTCGTCGCCGAAGGCGGCCTTGGCCTCGGTGCGGGCGGTCATCAGCGCGGATTCGAGGTCGGCCTCGCTGCGGGCGACCTTCATGCCGCGGCCGCCGCCGCCGGAGGCGGCCTTGATCAGCACCGGGTAGCCGATCTCGGCAGCGATGCGCTTGGCCTCGTCGGCGTCGGTGACGCCGCCCTCGGAGCCGGGCACACAGGGGATGCCGAGGCGCTTGGCCGTGCGCTTGGCCTCGATCTTGTCGCCCATCACGCGGATGTGCTCGGCCTTCGGGCCGATGAAGCCGATACCGTGGTGGTTGAGCACCTCGGCGAAGCGGGCATTCTCAGACAGGAAGCCGTAGCCCGGATGCACCGCGTCGGCCCCGGTGATCTCGCAGGCGGCGATGATCGACGGGATGTTGAGGTAGCTGTCGCGGGCTGGCGGCGGACCGATGCAGACGCTCTCGTCGGCGAGCCGCACGTGCATGGCGTCGGCATCGGCGGTGGAGTGCACCGCCACCGTCGCGATGCCGAGCTCCTTGGCGGCCCGCAGGATCCGGAGCGCGATCTCGCCCCGGTTCGCGATCAGGATCTTGTCGAACATGGGGGCCCGAGCAGGTTTCGCAAAAGTGGCCGCCGGTTTTGCGATAAAAACCTGCGGCATAACAAGAAACGAAGCGGAAGAAGCGTTGGCGCGCCAACGCTTCGTCCGCTGAGCGGTTACTCGATCAGCAGGAGGGGCTCGCCGAACTCGACCGGCTGACCGTCCTCGATGAAGATCGCCGTCACGGTGCCGGCGCGCGGCGCCACGATGTCGTTGAAGGTCTTCATCGCCTCGACGAGCAGCACCCGGGCGCCGCTCTCGACCCGCGAGCCGACCTCGACGAAGGCCTTCGCGTCCGGCGAGGGCTTGCGGTAGGCGGTGCCGACCATCGGCGAGAGCACCGCGCCGGGATGGGCGGCGAGCGCCTTCGGGTCGGCGTCGGCGGCGGGGACGGGCGCGGCGGCGGGGATCGCAGCGGCGGGCAGGGGCGGGGCGACGGCGGCCGCCACCGGGACCTGCACCTGCTGCACCACGCGCTCGCGGGCGACACGGATGCGCAGGTCGCCCTTCTCGACCTCGATCTCGCTGAGATCGGTCTCGGCGATCAGGGTCGCGAGCTCGCGAACGAGCTCGGGGTCGAAGGGATCATGCTTGTTGTTGGAGGGCACGGCGGGTCTTCGGCAATCGTGATGGGGGCGGGGGTTGGCCCGCCGGGACCCGCATCTCGGACGACGCGGGGGCGTCTTCGTGTCCGGCGGGCGATCGGCGGGCCTCATAGACCATGCGGCCGGCGCGCGATAGGGGCGCCGGTTTCGACTGGCAAGGGCGACGTCAGCAGGTGGCGTGGCCGCACTGGCGCATGCCGGCCACGGTCTTGCGGATCGGCTCGACGCCGACGGCGCCCGGGATGATCTCGTCGCCGATGATGAAGGCCGGGGTGCCCGACAGGCCGAGCTTGTCGCCCAGACCCACATTCTCCTGCAGCGCCGCCTGGACCTCGGGGGCCTGCATGTCCTTCTGCAGCCTGGCGATGTCGAGGCCCATCTCCTTGGCCACCGCGATCGCCCGCTCGCCGTTCACCCGGCCGCGGCTCTCGAGCAGGCGGGTGTGGTAGTCGAACAGCTTGTCGCCCTTGAGCTGCTGCTTGGCGGCGAGCGCCACCTTGCTGGCCTCCAGCGAATCGGGGCCGAGCACGGGGAAGTCGCGCAGCACGACCTTCAGCTTCGGGTCGCCCTTGATCAGGGTCTGCAGGTCGGTGAGCGCCCGCTTGCAGTAGCCGCAATTGTAATCGAAGAACTCGACGACCGTGACGTCGCCGTTCGGGTTGCCGGCGACGAAGCCGTGCGGCGAGTTGTGCAGGGTGTCGCGGGTCTCCTTGAGGGCGCTGGCCTGGGCGACCTTCTGGGCCTCCTGCTGGCGCTTCTCCAGCTCGGCCATCGCCTCCTGCAGCACCTCCGGATTCTTGAGCAGGTAGTCGCGCACGACGCCCTCGATCGCCTGGCGCTGGGCGTCGCTCATCGGTGCGCTCGGTGCCGCCGGCGTGGTCGTCGGCGACTGGGCCTGGGTCGGGGCGGCCGCGGCGACGAGGCCCGCGACGGCGAGGGCGGGCAGAAGGCGGGGCAGGGGCAGCATCGTCGTCCTCATCGGGGTCGTCCACCGTCGGTGGCACGCGAACCTGGCGCGCTCCTTGACTCGCCGGTTAGGCGGTTTCGCGGCGGGCTTGTCAAATCACGCCTGCGCCCGCCGCGGGGCGCAATCTCCGGCGAATCCCGCTATGTGCGGGGGCGCACCCGCTCCCATGATCCAAGCCCGTGATCGAAGGCTGGGGCCGGGCGCGCGCAAGATCCAAGGAACCAGTCAAGGTCCGTCATGTCCGATCCCGCTTCCCTCGTCTCCCGCCGCGCCGCCCGCGTCGCGCCCTTCCTGGCGATGGACGTGCTCGCCGCCGCGGCCCGGCGGGAGCGGCAGGGCGACAGCGTGGTGCATATGGAGGTCGGCCAGCCCTCGGCGCCTGCTCCCCGCCCGGCCATCGCGGCGGCGCAGGCGGCGCTGGCCTCGGGCCGCATTCCCTATACCGAGGCGCTCGGCATCGCCCCCTTGCGCGAGCGCATCGCCCGTCACTACGCCGAGGCCTACGGCGTCGCGGTGGCGCCGGAGCGGGTCGTCGTCACCACCGGCTCGTCGGCGGGCTTCGTGCTCGCCTTCTTGAGCCTGTTCGATGCCGGCGGGCGGGTGGCGATCGCGGCACCCGGCTATCCGGCCTACCGCTCGGTGCTCCAGGCCGTCGACCTCGAGCCGGTGGGCCTGACCCTGCGGGCCGAGGACGGCTTCGTGCCGACGGCTGCCGCCCTGTACGCCGCCCACGAGGCCGCGCCGCTCTCGGGCCTGCTGGTGATGAGCCCGGCCAATCCCTCCGGCACGATGATCGATGCCGCCGGTCTGCACTCCCTGGCGCAGGCCTGCCGCGCGCTGAACCTGCGCTTCATCTCGGACGAGATCTATCACGGCCTGACCTACGGCGTGCCGGCGGCGACGGCCCTCGCGGTCGATCCCGAGGCGATCGTGATCAACTCGTTCTCCAAGTACTATTGCATGACCGGCTGGCGCATCGGCTGGATGGTGGTGCCGGAAGCCCTGGTTCGGCCGATCGAGCGGCTGGCGCAGAACCTCTACATCTCGGCGCCCTACCTGTCGCAGGTGGCCGCGCTCGCCGCCTTCGAGGCGACCGAGGAGCTGGAGGCGGTGAAGGCCGATTACGCCCGGGCCCGCGCGCTCCTTTTGAACGAGCTGCCAAGCATCGGCCTCGGCGACGTGCACCCGGCCGACGGCGCCTTCTACCTCTATGCCGACGTCGCCCGGCTCACCAACGACTCGATCGGCTTCTGCCGCCGGATGCTCGACGAGGCCGGCGTCGCGGCCACACCGGGCCTCGACTTCGACCCGGAGGCCGGCGCCCACCACCTACGCCTGTCCTTCGCCGGCGGCGAGGTCGAGGCGCGGGAGGCGGTGCTGCGGCTGAAGGGCTGGCTTCGTTGACCGGAGGGCGCCGATGAGCGATCTGCACCCTGCCGCCGCGGGCGGCTTCGCGGCCGGGGCCGAGACCTATGCCCGGGGCCGGCCCGACTACCCGGCGGCCCTCGGCAACTGGCTGCGCGACGTCCTCCGTCTCGGGCCCGGCCGGACGGTGGCCGATCTCGGCGCCGGCACCGGCAAGTTCACCCGCCTCCTCGCCGCCACCGGCGCGGACGTGACCGCGATCGAGCCGGTCGACGCCATGCGGGCGCAGCTCGCCGCGTCGCTCCCCGGCGTGACGGCGAGGCCCGGCTCCGCCGAGGCGATGCCGCTGGCGGATGGACGCCTCGATGCCCTGGTCTGCGCCCAGGCCTTCCACTGGTTCTCGACCCCGGCGGCTCTGGCCGAGATCCGCCGGGTGCTGCGGATCGGCGGCCGCCTCGGTCTCGTCTGGAATGTCCGCGACGAGGCGGCACCCTGGGTCGCGGAGCTCACGGGGATCATGAACGCCCACGAGGGCGATGCGCCGCGCTACCATACGGGGGCGTGGCGGGCCCTGTTCCCGGCTGAGGGCTTCGGACCCCTGCACGAGGAGGCTTTCCCGCACGGCCACACCGGCACCCCGGAGCAGGTGATCCTCGACCGCACCCTGTCGGTGAGCTTCATCGCGGCGCTGCCGGAGGCGGAGCGGGCGCGGGTGGCGCAGGACGTGCACCACCTGATCGCCCGCACGCCGGATCTCGCCGGGCGGGACGAGGTGACGTTTCCGTATCGGACGCATGTCCATTGGTGCGAGCGCGTCTCGTGAGAGCGCCGACGCAGCGCCGGTGACGAGATCGCGTCGATCCGGAAGCGGAGATCGCCGCCGGTTTGCCCCGTCCTGACCCGGTCACTCTCGTCGTCGGTCACGAGGAGGGGGGATAGAAGGCGCGAGGTTTCGGATCACGTCGAAATCGTGCGGTCGTTCGAAGACTCCTGACCGCGGGCCGAGGCCAGACCCTCGGCGAGCCGCTGGAACGCGTCGAGCGCCTTGCCCAAGGTGGCCTCCGGCTCCTGCGATGCCGCGACCCAGAGAGCGGCGTGGAGCGAGGCGCCGTTGAGGAGCCGCGCGGCGGCTTCCGCGTCCACCGGCGGGATCGCCCCCTCCGCGACGAGGTTCCGGATGCGCCGGGTCGTCTCGGCGAGGCAGGCATTCTGGCTCGGCCACAGCGAGGGATCGCCCAGCACCGCCGGGCCGTCGAGGAGCAGGATGCGCTGGATCTCCGGCTCGAGCGCCATCTCGATATAGGCCCGGTACTCGTCGAGGAGACCGCGCCAGGGACTCGAAGCCCGCTCGCCGACCGCGCGCAGGCGCTCCGCCATCTCGGCATCGATCTGGTCGATGACCGCCTGGAGCAGCCCCTTCTTGTCGCCGAAATTGTGGTAGAGCGCGCCCCGCGTCAGCCCGGCTCCGGCGGTCAGCTCGTCCATCGAGGCCCCCGCATAGCCCTTCTCCGCGAAGGCCTCCCGGGCCGCCCGGACGAGCTTTCCCTTCGTCTCCTCCATCATCTGCGCGCGTCGTCCGGCCACCCTGCCCACCCTTCTCGGCATACGGCGCGTATGCGAATTGACATGCACCGCGTATCCGTGCTCTCTCACATACGTCCCGTATATCAATACGGGCACCAAGGGAGCAATCCATGGCGCAGGCTCTATCAAGGCGCGACGCGGTGTTTCCGCCCGGCCGGCAGGCCCTCTACGACAAGCACCGCTACTCCGCGGCGATCCGCTCCGGCGACCTGCTGTTCGTCTCAGGCCAGGTCGGCAGCCGTGAGGACGGCTCGCCGGAGCCCGATTTCGAGGCGCAGGTCGCGCTGGCCTTCGCCCGGCTCGCGGCGGTGCTGGAGGCGGCGGGCTGCACCTTCGACGACGTGGTCGACGTGACGACCTTCCACACCGACCCGGCGGCGCAGTTCGACACGGTGATGCGGGTGCGCGATCGCGTGATCGGCGAGGCGCCGTATCCGAACTGGACGGCGGTCGGGGTCACCTGGCTCGCCGGCTTCGACTTCGAGATCAAGGTGATCGCGCGCATCCCGGGCGCCGCCTGACCGCGGGATCAGGGAAACCCGGTCCGCATTGCGCGTCTGATCCCGGGCTCTCGCCTTCGGCGAAATCCAGGACGACCCGGTAGGTGCGAGAAACGTGGGTTCGAGCGACGAGTGCCCGTCCATCAGCGTCTCAAGCCCGCACCGTCTCGGCGCGCGGCACCCCGGCGCCCGCCCGCATGAACGGGGTGTCCGGGATCCGCGGCGCGAACCGGAACAGCCCGGCGGGCGCCACGCCTTCCAGTTCGCCCGCCGCGAGATCGCGGGCGATCACCACCACGAACGAGGCCGCGTCCTCGCCGGGCCTGCCGAAGGGCCGCGGGCGCGAGAACAGCGTGCCGACGCTCTCGACCAGCACGGGACGGTCCGATTCGACGACCCGTACCAGGCCCTTGAGGCGCAGCAGGCGCTCGCCGAGATGGCCGGCGAGGTTGTCGAGCCAGGCCGCCAGATCGTCGTAGGGGAGGGCGGCGACGGGTCGGGCGAGCCAGACCGCGACGCGGGGATGGGCGCCGGCGGGTTCCGCCCGCAGGAGCGCCGGATCGAGGCCAGCGCCGGGCAGCGGCGCGAAGGCCGCCGCGACGGCGGCGGAGCGGTCGGAAGCGGCCACGATCTCGGCGAGCGGGTTCAAGCCCGCGACCTCGGCCCTGGCCTGCGCGAGGCGGCCAAGCGGCGCGGCGTCGAGCTTGGTCAGGACGATGCGGTGCGCCGCGGCCCATTGCGCCGCGGCCTCCTCGATGGCGGTCGTCCCAGGGCCGCGGAGCGCATCGTAGGTGGCGACGACCGAGACCCGCATCGGGAAACCGGCGAGGCTCGCGAGCTGGCGCAGGACCGGGCCGGGCTTCGACAGGCCGCTCGTCTCCAGCACGATCCGGCGCAACGGGCCCGACGCCTCCGGCCGCTCGGCGGCGAGCAGGGCCTCGACGGTGCGGGCGAGATCGCTCGTCATCTGGCAGCAGACGCAGCCATTGGCCAGCATGGTCATCGGCACGTCCAGGGAGACCTGATCTGCGCTCTCGCGCAGGATCAGCCCGTCGAGGCCGATCTCGCCGGCCTCGTTGACGATGACCGCGGTGTCCGCCGCCTCGGGGAGAGCCAGGTAATCGCGCAGGAGCGAGGTCTTGCCCGAGCCGAGGAAGCCGGTGAGGACGACGAAGTCGAGGCTGTCGGTCACGGCGCCGCCTGATCGGTTCCGGTGTACTTGGCCGGCACCGCCTCGTCCCAGGTCGCCTTGACCAGCTCGCGCACGTCGGCGAGCAGCTCGGCGGTGTCGTAGATCACCCCGTCCTTGATCGTGTATTTCAGGCCCCGGTGCCAGGTGGCGCCATTCGTCGCCTCGTCGAGGCGCAAGGCCCCGGTGCCGTAGAGCAGCTTGAAGTCGGTGAGCGGGTTGTGGTCGTGGACCAGCAGGTCGGCGCGCTTGCCGACCTCGACCGTGCCGATCTCGTCCTCGAGCCCGCACAGGGCCGCACCCTGCGAGGTCGCGGCGCGCACCACTTCCAGCGGGTGGAAGCCCGCCTCCTGCAACAGCTCCAGCTCGCGGATGTAGCCAAAGCCGAAGATCTGGTAGATGAAGCCCGAATCCGAGCCGGCGCAGACCCGGCCGCCCCGATTCTTGTACTCGTTGATGAAAGCCATCCAGAGCCGGTAGTTCTCCTTCCACTCGATCTCGTTCTGGGTCGACCAGCGATACCAGTACGAGCCGTGGCCGCCGCGCTGCGGCGTGAAGTAGTCCCACATCGACTTCCAGGTGTACTCCTTGTGCCAGTCGGCCTGGCGCGCCCGCATCAGGTCGCGGTTGGCGTCGTAGATCGTGAAGGTCGGCACGAAGGTGAAGCCGAGCTCCAGGAACCGCTCCAGGGTCTCGTTCCACTTCCTCGATCCGGGCTCAGCGCCCTGGCGGAACATCTGGCCGGAGACCGAGAAGCGGAAATACTCGTCGTTGTAGTCGTAATCGAGCGGAAAGTTCTGCACCACCCGGTCCTCGAACAGCGCCTCGGGCAGGCCGTAATAGTGTTCGGCGCTGGTGAGGCCCCAGCCGGCGGTGGTGAGCGCGTTCATCCGGGTCACCGCCATCTGGGCGTGGTGGCAGCCGGACTTGAGCCCGAGCTTGCGGCACTCGTCGAGGGCCGCCTCCATGATGGCGGGCGGTGCGCCGAAGAACTTCACCCCGTCGGCGCCGCGCTCCTTGAGCTTCCGCAGCCATACCCGCCCTTCCTCGGGGGTGTGGATCAGCTTCAGCATGTCGTTGACGGCCGGGAAGTAGCTGTAGGCCAAGAGGCGCGGCGCCGCGATCTCGTTGGCTTCCGAGCGCCTCTTCTGGTCGAGCATCCAGTCGAGGCCGTTGAACGAGCCCATCTCGCGCACGGTGGTGACGCCGTGGGCGAGCCAGAGCTTGTAGACATACTCGACCGGCGGCACCCAGCCGTTGGCGGCGTGGTAGGCGACGCCCGCATGGGCGTGGCAATCAACGAAGCCGGGCGTCACCCACTTAGCCCGGCAATCGATCTCGTGGTCGCCGGGCGCGGGCCGGTTGGCGTTGGTCGCGAGGTTGCCGGTGACCTTCTTGAGCTGCACGATGCGGCCGTTCTCGACCACGATGTCGGTCGGGCCGATCGGCGGTGCGCCGGTGCCGTCGATGACGGTCGCGGCCCGCAGCACGAGACGCTTGTGCGGCCCGATCCCGCGGTCGCGGGAGGTCGACGGGACCAGGGGCGGCTGGCCGGCCTTGGCCCGCTCGGCGGCGAGTTCGTTGCCCGCCGGGATGGTGGCGTCGCTCATGATGTCCTCCCGTATTCTTGTTCGTCCTATGCATCATTCGCCGAAGTGGTCACCGGTTCGGCGGCTGAAATGATGCAAGACAAAAAGCTGAGCAGAATTGCCTCGTGCGATTATGCTCAGCGGGCGTAGCGGCGGCCGAGGAGCGCGGTGCCGAGAACTGTAAGCACCAGGGTCGCGGCGAGCAGGATGAAGGCGAGGGCGGCACCGAACGGCCAGTTCATGCCCTTCGAGAACTGGTCGTAGACGGCGGGCGCCATCATCTTGAACTGCGAGCCGCCGAGCAGCACCGCGGTGGCGTAGGTGTTCATGCACAGGATGAAGACGAGGACGCAGCCCGCCACCGTGCCGGGGAGCGCCAGCGGCCACACCACCCGGCGGAACACCGTGAAGGCGCCGGCGCCGAGATTGGCCGCCGCCTCCTCGACCGCCCGCGGGATGCTCTCGATCACCGAGGACAGGGTCAGGATCATGTAGGGCAGGACCACCGCGATCGTGCCGACCGCGACCGCGCCCGGGGTGTAGATGAGCTGAAGCGGCTGCGAGGTGATGTGCAGGCCGCGCAGGGTCGCGTTGATGAGCCCGTCATTGCCGAGGAGCCCGAGCCAGCCGGCCGCCCGCACGACGTTGCCGACGAGGAGCGGGATCAGGGTCAGGACGATGACGAGGCTCTTCCAGCGGCTCTCCATCCGGGCGAGCCGGTAGGCCGCCGGGAAGCCGAGCGCCAGGGTCAGGGCCGTGCAGGTGAAGGCCATGACGAGCGTCGTGCCCATCACGCCGCGGTAATACGGGTCGGCCAGGGCGTTGAGGTAGTTCTGCGCCGTCGTCGCCTCGATCATCAGCTGCGTGGCGCTGTACTGGTTGAGCGAGATGCGCGCGAGCAGCACCATCGGACCGACCAGCAGCGCGGCGACGACGAGAACGGCCGGCAGGATGAGGGCGAACACGGCGGACCTTTGCCTGGGAGCCTGTTGAAGTGTCGGGAAGGCGGGCTCGGCGCCCATCTCCCCATTGCACAGGGTCATCCCGGGCTCCCGCTGCACGGCCCCGGAATGACGTGGAGGATGGACTGTCGGTCGATCCGACAGCTTACCCCTTGAACTCCTTGTTCCAGAAGTCCGTGAACGCCGCCTGCTGCTGCTGCATCGTCGCGTAGTCGAGGGGGCGGAGCTTGGCCTGCTGGGCCTCCGTCAGGCTGATCTGCTGGGCCAGATCCTCCGGGAGCTTGGCGTCCTTGACGGTCGGCACGTAGCCCATCTTCTGGGCGAAGGCGACCTGCGCCTTCGGGTCGAGCATGGCGTTCAGGTACTTGAAGGCGCTGTCCTTGGCCCGCGAGTTCTTCGGCACGCCGGCCTCGAACAGGATCGGCAGCGCGCCCTCCTCCGGCACCGCCATCGCGACCGGGATGCCGGCCTGCTTCCACATGAAGCCGCGGGCGAGCCACATCAGCGAGATCCACACCTCCTCGGACTTGAGGGCGGCGGCCAGGGTCTCGTTGGACGGGTAGACCTTCGGCGAGAGCGCCTTCAGGTCCATGAGCGCCGCCTTGCCCTTGGTGAAGTCGGTGGGGGTGCCGCCGGCCCCGATATTGGCGCCGGCCATGTTGAAGGGGGCGAGGATGTCGGAGAAGCCGACCCGGCCCTTGTATTTGGGGTCGAAGATGTCGGCGTAGCGGGTCGGCGGGGTCGTGACCTTGCTCGGGTTGTAGAGCACGACGAGCGCCGAGTAGATGTGCGGGATCGAGTGCGGCTTGCGGAAGACGTCGATCACCTCCGACAGGCGCGGCACCTCGGCGGTGGGCACGGTCTCCAGCACGCCGAGCTGGCTCAGCATGTAGCTGTCGATGTCGTTGATGCAGGCCACGTCCATGCTGGCGCGCCGGCTGGTCCGCTCGGCGATCAGCTTGGTGCGGCGCGGATCCTGGTTGGCGATGTCCTGCGACACCTCGATGCCCTGCGGCTTCATCAGCGGAACGTCGATGTTCTGCTGGAGCAGCGCGCCGTAATCGCCGCCCCAGGTGCCGACGACGATCGAGGCGGACTGGGCCCGGGCCGGGAACGTGCCGGCGAGGCCGAGGGCGGCGCTGCCGGCCAGGCTGCGGGCCATGAGGGTGCGACGGGTGATCATCGGGCGGGGCTCTCTGCTGCGGGGATGACGCGGGCCGCGTCGGGGGCCCAGGTGATGCGGACGGGATCGCCGGCGGCGAGGCGGCGGCGGGGATCGTCAGCCAAAGGAGTCGACGTCACCGCGACGATCGCCTCGCCGGCCAGCTCCAGGTGATACTCGGTGCGGGCGCCGAGATACGTCACGGCCCGGAGCCGGCCGGTGCCGCCAGGATCGGGCGCGACCTCGATCCGCTCGGGCCGGATCGCCAGGAGGCCGCTCCTGGCGGTCGCGTCGGGCGCGCAGGGCACGGCGGCGCCGCTCGCCAGGCGAAACACGTCGGCGCCCTCGCGCGCGCCGTCGAGCAGGTTGCAGCGCCCGACGAAGCCGGCGACGAAGGTGTTGGCCGGGCGCTCGTAGAGATCTTCGGCGCTGCCGACCTGGAGCACGCGGCCGTGCTCCATCACCACCAGCCGGTCGGCCATGGCCAGAGCCTCGTCCTGGTCGTGGGTGACCATCAGGGTGGTGAGGCCCAGCCGCTTCTGCAATTCGCGGATCTCGAGCCCGACCTCGGAGCGCAGCTTCGCGTCGAGGTTCGACAGCGGCTCGTCGAGGAGGAAGACTGCCGGGCTCACCACCAGCGCGCGGGCCAGCGCCACGCGCTGCTGCTGCCCGCCGGAGAGCTGGCGCGGCAGCCGGTCGGCGAGGGCGTCGAGTCGCACCAGCCGCAGGGCCTCGGCGATGCGCCGGTCGCGCTCCGCTCTGGCGACCTTCCGCATCTCCAGCCCGAAGCCGACATTGTCGGCGACGCTCATATGCGGGAACAGCGCGTAGGACTGGAACACCATGCCGGTGTCGCGACTGTGCGGCGGCAGCCGCGTCACGTCGCGCCCGCCGATCACGACGCGGCCGGATGTGGGCTCGATGAAGCCCGCGACCATCCGGAGCGTCGTGGTCTTGCCGCAGCCGGAGGGGCCGAGGAGGGCCACGAGCTCGCCCTGGGGGATGTCGAGGTCGACGCCGGCGACGGCCGTCGCCTCGCCGTAGCGCTTGGTGACGCCGTCGAGGAGAAGGGTGCCCATCAGACGATCCGCGACAGCTTCACGAAGCGGTCGGTGACCAGCATCAGAATCGTCACCATGACGATCTGCGCGGTCGCGACGGCGGCCAGGGTCGGGTCCATTCGGAATTCCAGGTAGCTCAGCATGGCGACGGGCAGCGTGGTGCGCCCGGGGCCGACGAGGAGGAGGTTGAGTTCGAGATTCTCGAAGCTCGCCACGAACGAGAACAGGGCGGCGGCGACGATGCCGGGCCGCAGCATCGGCAGGGTGATGCGGCGGAACACCGTGAACGGCCGGGCGCCGAGATTGGCCGCCGCCTCCTCAGCGGCACGGTCGAGCCCGGCGAGGCTCGCGGTGACGAGGCGCACCGTCCAGGGAATGGTGATCAGGACGTTGGCGGCGACGAGGCCGCCGAGGGTCGCCTTGATGTCCATGTCGAGCCAGTCCTCGGCCCGCAGGGTGAACATGTAGAGTGCCGAGCCCGCGACGATCGCCGGCACCGCCAGCGGGGCCAGCAGGAAGGTGTTGATGAGCCCGCTGCCCGGGATCCTGGCCCGCACCAGAGCAAGAGCCGCGGCGGTGCCGAGGGGCACGCCGATCGCGGTGGCGGCGAGGGCGATCTGGAGCGAGGTGAGGAAGCCCCGGGCGAAGTCGCGCTGCGCCCAGGCGTTGAGGTACCATCGCAGGGTGAGGCCGTCCGGCGGGAAGCTGACGATCTCCTGATCGAAGACCGAGGTCACCACCACCATCACGATCGGCGCGAACACGACCGCGTAGGCGAGGATGACGGTCGCCAGGACGGCGAGGCGGCCGAGCCGGGCCGAGAGGCCGGGACCAGCGGGGGAGAGGGAGGCGACGCTCATGCGGTTCACGAATTCAGCTCGGACGGCTGTCTGACAGCTGACCTATTTGTAAGACAGGTATCAGGCCTGCTGGCAAGACAGGTGCTCGACCCGTTGGCAAGACCGGTGCCAAGACAGGTGCCGAGTGTCGAGTCGTTCAGGTGCCGAGCCGTTCACGCCACCGCCTCGCGGAAGCGCGGGCCGGCGAAGGCGGCATCGCCCGCCGGGCCGCTGATGAGCTGCGGCAGCACCGCCTTCCAGGCTTCGATCAGGTCGCGAAAGTAGTCGGGATCCGGCCGCAGCACCGTCTGCACGCCCATGCCGCGCATCAGGTTAACGGTGAGGTTGAGGATGATCCGGGCCTCCCGCGGCGGCCGGGACTCGGAATCGCAGAACTCGACCCAGATCGCGTCGAGGGCGGCGTGGAAGCGCTGCACGACCGGGATCAGGCTCTCGCGCAGGGCCGCATCGGTGCGGGCCTCGTTGATCAGCTCCAGCGAGAGATGGAAGAACCGGCCCGAGAAGAGCGGCCACAGGAAGTCGACGAAGTCGGCGAGCGGCAGCGCGCCCGAGCGCACGTCCTGCGACACCGACCTGATTTCGGCGGTGCCGTCGGCGAGGAGGGTTTCCAGCGCCGCGCGCACCAGATCGGCCCGGCTCGGGAAGTGGTGCAGCAGCGCCCCGCGGGAGACCTGCGCCCGCTCGGCGATCTGGTGCGTCGTCGCGGCGTGGTAGCCGACGGCGTGAATCTCGTCGATCGTGGCGCGTACCAGCCGCTCGCGGGTCGCGAGGCTGCGCGCCTGGGGCTGCCGTCCGGTCTGTGTCACCGGTCCTCCGGGGTTTGCCGCCTGATAAAAAAACAAGCTTGCCTGTTTTTTTATCGCTGTCCAGTGTGCCGCTCGAATCCCCGCGCGCCCCGGCGTCCGGGTCCGCCTCGAAACCGAAGGGATCACCCGCATGAGCGCCGACCTCGTCCTGTTCCGCAACGCCAGGATCCTCGATGGCACCCACGACACCGCGCTCGACGGACACGACGTGCTGGTCGAGGGCGGCACCATCCGGGAGGTCTCGGACCGGCCACTGACCGCGTCCTCCGCCCGCGTCATCGATCTCGCCGGGCGCACGCTGATGCCGGGCCTGATCGACTGCCACGTCCACGTCATCGCGACGATTCCCGACCTCGGCGCCAATGCCGACCTGCCGGATTCCCTGGTGGCCCTGCGGACCGCGAAGATCATGCGCGGGATGCTGATGCGCGGCTTCACCACCGTGCGCGACCTCGGCGGCGCCGACCACGGGCTGGTGATGGCGGTGCGCGAGGGGCTGATCGACGGCCCGCGCCTCGTGATCTGCGGCAAGGCCCTGTCGCAGACCGGCGGCCACACCGATTACCGCGGCCGCTACCACGCCCGGGACGTCGGCCACTACGCCACCAAGCTCGGCGCGATGGGCCGGGTCTGCGACGGGGTCGACGCGGTGCGCCGGGTGGCGCGCGAGGAGATCAAGGCCGGGGCCGACTTCATCAAGATCATGGCCAATGGCGGCGTCTCCTCGCCGACCGACCCGATCGCGTTCCTGGGCTACTCGGTGGACGAGCTGCGGGCGATCGTCGAGGAGGCGAACAACGCCCAGACCTACGTCGCCGCCCATCTCTACACCGACGCGGCGATCCGCCGGGCGGTCGAGTGCGGGGTGATCTCGGTCGAGCACGGCAACCTCGTGACTCCTGAGACCGCGCGGCTGATCCGCGACAAGGGCGCCTACGTGGTGCCGACCAATGTCACCTTCGACGCACTCGCCAAGGAGGGCGCCTCCCTCGGCCTGCCGCCGGCCTCGGTGGCCAAGATCGAGGACGTGCGCGAAGCGGGGCTCGCCGCCCTCGAGACCCTGCGCGACGCCGGCGTGATGATGGCCTACGGCACCGATCTCCTCGGCGAGATGCACCGCCACCAGTCGGAGGAATTCGTGATCCGCGGCCGCTGCCTGCCGGCGATCGAGGTGATCCGCTCGGCCACGGTCAACGCCGCCAAGGTCGTGCGCCTGGAGGGCAAGGCCGGCGTGGTGGCGCCGGGCGCCTTCGCCGACCTGATCGTGGTTGACGGCGACCCGCTCTCCGACCTCTCGCTCCTCACCGGCCAGGGCCGGCATATGCGGGCGATCATGATCGACGGGCGTTTCGTGAAGGACGACCTGGCGGCGTGAGATTCCGCGACCGCCGAACGGGACCGTTCGGCGGTGCCGCGGCCTCATTCGGCGGTGGGTGACGGCGACGATCGTCCCTCCCGCGGCACGAAGAACGGCGTCGGCGCCAGCTCGGCATCCTCGTGCGCCATCATGCGGGGGAGATGCGCATCGGCCTGCGAGACGAAGAGATCGCGCACCAGCGCCTGGGCCAGCCGCGTCGCCCCGATGCCGAGGCCCGGGATGTCGCCGGCGAGCGCGCCGTGGCTGAGGGTGACGCCCCAGTTGAAGACGTGCAGCCGATTGAGCTCAGGGAGTTGACCGGGCACCCGCTCCAGCATCTGCATGCCGTCGCCGAGATAGGGGAAGCGCGCCGCCTCCGGATTCGTCTCGGCCTCCGCCGGGGAGACCCGCTCGCCCCAGGTCAGCACCGCGTCGCGAAACGCGTCCAGCTCCGGCCGCCGGGTCAGGTCGACGTCGAAGCCGACCGCCACCACGGCGGCGTCGACCGGGTAGCGCCCCTTCGCGGTCTCGATCACCAGGCCGTCCGGCCGCTCCTCGATCCCGCTCCAGCCCTCGCCGAAGCGCACCGCGAAGTTCGGGTGGCGGGTGCAGCGCAGGACCGATTCATGCGGCGGCGGCGTGCCCTCGCCCATCATGTATGCCGTGAAGGCCCAGCGCCTGGCATCGTCGAGGGCGGCGTAGCCGCGCAGGAAGCCCGGGAAGGCGGCCCATTTCGACTTGTTGACCTGCGGGAAGTGCGAGCGGCGCACGAACAGCGTCACCGCCGCGGCGCCGGCCTCCAGTGCCGTGGCGGCGTTGTCGATCGCGGAGGCCGAGGCGCCGAGCACCGCGACCCGGCCGCCGCGAAAGCGCGCGAAATCGATCGGGTCGGAGGAGTGGAACAGGCGCCCCTTCCCGCCCGCCGCGAAGGGCGGCATCCGTCGTCCGCCCGAGCCGTCGCGGCCGCAGGCCAGCACCACCTTGCGGGCATAGACCGTCTCGGGGCCGCCGGGCCCCTCGATCGCCGCACCGATCAGCCCGCCCGCCGGCCACAGCCGCGCGAGACGGGTGTCGTTCTCCACCGGCACGCCGACTGTGTCGCGCACGAACAGCAGGTAGCGCAGCCAGTCGAGGCGCGGGATCTTATAGAGATCGTTCCACCCGCCTTCCCCTCCTTGCGCCTCCCACCAGGCCCGGAAGGTGAGGGAGGGGATGCCGAGGTCCGGACCCGTGAGGTGCTTGGGCGAGCGCAGCGTCTCCATCCGGGCGAAGGTGCCCCAAGGTCCCTCCGCTCCCCGGGGCGCCTGGTCGATCACCCGGATGTTCGACACGCCCTCGCGCAGGAGCGCGAAGGCGGCGGTCTGGCCGCACATCCCGGCCCCGACCACCAGCACGTCGAGGGCGGGGCGCCCGTCCGGTCCGTCCACCGGCAGGGTCCAGGGGGCGGGCGGGTGGTTCAGGCGGGCGAGGTCGCGCCGCACCTCGGTGGCGAGGGCTGTCAGACCCTTCACGGCCGCGCTCTCCTGGTGGATATCCGTGCCCGTCCCGTCCAATGCGATCCCGTCCAATGCGATCCCGTCCATGCCGATCCCTTCTTGGAGGCCCCCGATGATCGAATTGTCCTGCTTCTACAGCCTGTCCTCGCCCTGGGCCTATCTCGGCGGGCCGAAGCTCCAGGACATCGTGCGCCGCCACCGCGCCCGGCTGGTGCTCAAGCCCTTCGACTTCCAGGAGGTGGTGCCGAAGACCGGCGGCGTGCCGATCCGGACCCGGCCGCAGCCGCGACGCGATTATCATGCCGTCGAGCTCGCCCGCTGGCGCGACTATCTCGGCCTGCCGCTCAATGTGACGCCCCGTCACTACCCGATGCAGAACCCGGTGCCGAACTGGAACAAGCACGCCGGCTGGACCGTGATCGCCGCTCAAGCTGCGGGCCTGGACGCCTTCCTGCTCTCGCACGCGATCCTGCGCGCGCTCTGGGCCGAGGAGCGCGACATCGCGGATGCGGGCGTGCGGCGGGCCATCGCGGATGAGAACGGGTTCGACGGCGCCGCCCTGGTGGCCGCCGAAAGCAGCGAGCCCGTCCAGGCGGAGTACCGCCGCAACGGCGAGGAGGCGGAGCGCCTCGGCGTGTTCGGCTCGCCCACCATCGTGCTCGACGGCGAATTGTTCTGGGGCCAGGACCGGCTCGACTTCGTCGACCGGGCGCTGGCGCGGCGGCAGGCCCCCGCCGGGAATTGAAGTCCCCGCCAGGGATTGAACGTGTCCGCCAAGCGCTAACCCCGCGCAGCCCTGAGCTGAGCCGGACGCATGGCGCTCGGCCTCCATCATGCGACAAGGAGCGGGGGCCAGACACGAACAAGGCCCCGATGCGCGAGGAAACATGCACAACAGCGAGGCGATCTGGCGGCACGTCGAGGAGCACGCGGCGGCGCTCGTCGCCCTCTCCGACCGGGTCTGGGAGATGCCGGAGCTCAACTTCCAGGAGGTGCGCTCGGCCGCCGAGCACACCGCGATGCTCCGCGCCCAGGGCTTCCGGGTGACGGAAGGGATCGGCGGCATCCCGACCGCCATGATGGGCGAGGCGGGGGAGGGCGGTCCGGTCATCGCGATCCTGGGCGAGTACGACGCGCTGCCGGGCCTGAGCCAGGAGGCGGGCGTGGCCGAGCACCGGCCCCGGCCGGGCGAGGGTGCCGGCCACGGCTGCGGCCACAATCTGCTCGGCGCCGGCGCGCTGCTCGCGGCCACCGCCGTCAAGGACTGGCTCGCGGCGGAAGGTCGTCCGGGCCGCGTGCGCTATTACGGCTGCCCGGCCGAGGAGGGCGGGGCGGCCAAGACCTTCATGGTGCGCGACGGCGTCTTCTCCGACGTCGACGTGGCGATCACCTGGCATCCGGGCCCGTTCGTCTCGATCTGGGAGCCGGTCTCGCTGGCGATCCAGCTCCTCGACTTCACCTTCGCCGGCAAGGCCTCCCACGCGGCGGCCGCCCCGCATCTCGGGCGCTCGGCCCTCGACGCGGTCGAGCTGATGAATGTCGGCGTGAACTACCTGCGCGAGCACATGCCGAGCGACGCGCGGGTGCACTACGCCTATCTCGATGCCGGCGGCATCGCCCCGAACGTCGTCCAGGCCGGCGCCACCGTGCGCTACCTCGTGCGCGCCGCCGATCTCCCCGGCCTCCTCGACCTCGCGGCCCGGGTGGAGAAGATCGCGCGAGGCGCCGCCCTGATGACCGAGACCCAGGTGGCGAGCCGGGTGGTGAGCGCGATGTCGAACCTCCTGGCGAACCCGCCGCTGGAGCAGGCGCTGCACGCCAACCTCACGCGCCTCGGCCCCCCGCCCTTCGACGCCGAGGACCGTGCCTTCGCCGAGGCGATCCGGGCGACGCTGACCCGCGAGGACATCGTCTCGGCCCATCGCCGCTTCGGCGTGCCGGTGACGGATGCGCCGCTCTGCGACACGATCGTGCCGCTCGGCGCGAAGGGCGAGCGGATGATGGGGTCGACCGATGTCGGCGACGTGAGCTGGGCTGTGCCGACGGTGCAGGCCCGCGGCGCCACCTACGCCATCGGCACGCCCGGCCATTCCTGGCAGATGACGGCCCAGGGCAAGACCCCGGCGGCGCACAAGGGCATGATCCACGTCGCCAAGGCGATGGCCGGCACGGCCGTGGACGTGCTGCGCGACCCCGACCTGCTCGCCCGCGCCAAGGCCGACCATGCCGAGCGGCTGGCCCGTACGCCCTATGTCAGCCCGCTACCGGCGGGGCTTGCTCCGCCGCTCGACATGGCGGGGTGACCGTCCCGACGCTTACCCTGACGTCAGGCACGGGGTGATCTCGCGCGACCGCCCCGTGGTGCCGTCGCTGGCTCGCGTCGAGGATCCCATGAACAAACCAAATGCCAGGTTCGACGCGAAGAAGGATCCGAGGCACCTCTACACGGCGCCGGTCGGCGGGATTTCGTCTCCGGCGCCTGTGCCGAGGCCGCTCTGGGCGGGCCCGTGCGACGAAGGACCTGCCGGCCCTGGACCGGCTCCGCTGCGCCGCCCTGGAGGAGGGACGCTGCGTTCAGACGCTCCATGTCGGGCCCTACGACGCCGAAGGCCCGATCCTGCGGGCGCTTCACGACGACTACCTGCCCGCCCACGGCCTGCGGAAGGCGGGGCTTCACCATGAGATCTACTTGAGCAATTCGCGCCGGACGGCGGCGGCGAAGCTCCGGACGATCCTGCGCCAGCCCGTCGCGCCGGCCAGCGAGAGACGATCGCGCCGCGGGTCAGGCCAGCAGGTCGCGATGCTCGCGGTGGCGGCGCAGCCACGCCGCCGCGTAGCCGCAGAGCGGCCGGATGCGCGTGCCCTCCGCCCGGGCAGTCTCGGCCACGCCCAGCATCAGCCGGTCGGCGGTGCCGGTGCCGCGTAGGCGCGGGGGCGCGTAGACGTACGAGATGACGAGGGTGCCGGGCTGGCGACGGTAATCGGCGTAGGCGACCTCGCCGTTCACCTCGAGCTCGAACCGGCTCCGCTCCGGGTTGTCGCGCATGGGGGCTTGTCCGGGGTTGCGGGCAGTGAGGGGGAAAGGGGTGGGGGCCGAGGTGGTTCCAGGATGCGCCGGCGCCGGGATCATCGACTGCCGGATCAATCCACGGCGTCGACACCCTCCGCGTCATCCCGGGATGACCCTGTGCGGTGGGATCGTCGGCATCGACCCCACGTCCCTGCTTTCGCGATCGAACGAAACGTCACTCCTCCGGCACCAGCCGCCCGGCAAATGTCAGGCACAGGCACAAAGCCCCGAGCACGAACTCCCAGCGGCGGATGTCGCCGCCGATCGAGGCCACCACCGCTTGGCCGATCAGCACCACACCGACGAGCGGCGGCACGACCGTAAGGGCGAGGCGCAAGACCTTGCGCCAGCCCCAACTCGAGGAGCCGCTCGCCGCCACGATCAGCCCTCGCCCGGCTGCGGCCCGTCGTACCCCTCGATCACGATGAGGTCGATCTCGGCGCCGCCCTCCTGCTTGGCACGCGCGGCCTGGTACTCGGGCGAGTTCCAGCAGGCGAGCGCCTGGTCGTAGCTCGGGAACTCGATCACCACGTTGCGGGCGCGGCTCGACCCGCTCACCGCCTCGAAGCTGCCGCCGCGCACCAGGAAGCGCCCGCCGAACTTGGCGAAGGCCGCGCCGTTGGCCGCGACGTAATTCTTGTAGGCCTCCGGATTCGAGACGTCGACGCGGCCGACCCAGTATCCCTTCGCCATCGCAATCCTCCCTGTGCTGTCGAGGTGTTCTAGAGCGCCGTCGCCATCTCGTCGACGATGCGCCGCGCCACGTCGCGGGGGTCGGCGGCGGCGGTGATGGGTCTGCCGACGACGACGTGGTCCACGCCGGCGCGCATCGCCTCGGCGGGGGTCACGACCCGCTTCTGATCGCCGATCTCGGCACCCGTCGGCCGGATGCCGGGCGTGACGATCAGCCGGTCGGGTCCGATCACCGCCCGCACCTGCGCGGCCTCGGCCGCCGAGCAGACGATGCCGTCGATGCCGATCGCCTTGGCGGCGGCGGCCCGTACCGCGACGAGGTCGGCGACGGAGAGCGCGTAGCCGGCCTCGCGCGCATCCGCGTCGTCGTAGGAGGTGAGCACCGTGACGCCTAGGATCTTCAAGCCGCTCCCCGCCTTGTCGCGCCCGCTCGCCGCCGCCCGCATGGTCTGCGGATAGGCGTGCACCGTCAGGAAGGTGGCCCCGATCCCGGCGAGCGACTGCACGCCCTCCTCGACGGTGTTGCCGATGTCGTGGAGCTTGAGGTCGAGGAAGACCTTGTGGCCGCCCCGCACCAGCCGCTCGGCCAGGCCGAGGCCGCCGGCATAGCCGAGGCGGTAGCCGATCTTGTAGAAGCTCGCGGCGTCGCCGATCCGCGCGATCAGGCGCTCGGCCTCGTCGGTGCTCGCCATGTCGAGGGCGACGATCAGGCGGTCGCGGGGGCTGATGGGCTCGGGCACGGGACCTCCGTCACGCAAAAGTTCGGTTCGCACCCCATCACGGCAGTGCGGCCTGGAATCAAGCCCGGCCCGTCCCGCTGCCCGGTGACGGCGCGGGCGCCGCTCCGCCGCGGGTTGCCGAACGCGGCCCGGAGCGACACCTAGAGCCCACGAAGCCGCGAGGGAGCAGGCCCCGGATGCGCAGCCTGTTCGTCCTGATGTCCATCGCGGTCGCGCTCGGCTTCGTGGTCAGCGGGCTCATCAACAGCCTCGACGACCGGGCGCTCGCCCGGAGCGAGCGCGAGGCGACGAGGCGGGTCGGCGTCGCGGTGTCGGACTACGCCCGCCGGCTCGGCCTGTCGCAGGACTGGGTCGCCTATTGCCGGGCCGAGACCCGGCGCAAGCTCGCCACCTACCCGAAGGACGGCTCGATCCCGTTCGGCCTGCGTTACTCTAACGCCGGCACCGAGGAGGTCGAGCGGGCGATCCGCGAGCGCGAGACCTACGAGCGCCAGGACCAGATCCTGTGCCTGGCGCAGTTGCCGGCGAGCCTGCGCGACCAGCCCGCGCCGTAAGGACTTGCAAGGATGGCCTACAACCCGTAGCGGGCGAAGGCCGCGCGCTCGTCGAGGGCGGCCAGCGCGCCCTCGATCGCCGCGAGGCCGACCGCCCCCGGCTCGCGCCGGCGCAGCAGCCGCGCGAGGAGGCCGCCGCGGACCTGCTCGACGACGGGCAGCCGCACATTGTCGCCGAAGCGGGCGCGCAGCACCGAGCGAACGTCGCCGTGGCCGTCGACGAGGCCGAGCGCCAGGCCCTGGCGGCCGGTCCAGACCGCGCCGGAGAAGAGCTCGTCGGGATCGCCCTTGAGGCCGGGCCGGCGGCTCCGGACCAGCTCGGTGAACATCGCCTGCACGTCGGCCTGGATGGTCTTCAGGCGCGCGACGTCGTCCGGGTTCTCGGGCCGGAACGGGTCGAGCATCGCCTTGGACTTGCCGGCGGTGTGGACCCGGCGCTCGACGCCGAGGCGCTCGATCAGCCCGGTGAAGCCGAAACCCGCCGAGACCACCCCGATCGAGCCGACGAGGGAGGAGGGATCGCAGTGGATCTCGTCGCCCGCGCAGGCGATCATGTAGCCGCCGGAGGCCGCGACGTCCTCCACGAAGGCGAGGACCGGCACCCCGGCCTCGGCGGCGAGTGCCCGGATGCGGCGGAAGATCAGGTGCGACTGCGCCGCCGAGCCGCCGGGCGAGTTGATGACGAGGGCCACCGCCCGGATCCCCTTCATGCCGAAGGCCCGCTCCAGCGCCGGGGCGCAGGCGCCGAGCGAGAGGCCGGCCCGCAGGGGCGAGACCGCCCCGATGGCGCCGCTCAGGCGCACGACCGGCACCACCGGATGGCGGCGGGCGAGAGCGTCGGGCAGGAGGGCACGCAGGGCGGTGAAGGGCCGGAACGGCATGGCGGGGCGGGGTCTCCGGTGGGGACCCCGACAGGTAGGCGGAGCTTGCGGCCCCGGCAAGCGAGCCCGCGGCCGCAGGCTCCGGCCGGAATCCCGCGCGCCGCAAGACAGGTCCGGGCGGGCCGGGCCATTTGGGCAGGTCAAGTCGACCGCAAGTTTTTCGCCGGCGTCGATTGAAGCGGGGCCGGGTGCATCTAGATGATCCGCCAGCGCCCCTCGGACGTCCGGCGGGCGTCCCGCCGATCCGTCACCGGCGGGAGCGAGCCTCGTTGCCACTCTGAAGCCGGGGCGCCGGCGGTGAGCGCCGCGCCGTCCGAGGGAGACCGACACCCATGCGTGCCCTTCGATGGATCAGCCTGGTCCTGACCCTGCTCGTTGCAGGGCTCGGCCTCGGCACCAGCCGCAGCTCGGCCGCCGCCCTGCCGAGCGCCGGCGCCCTCGCGGCCGAGGCGAGCGCCGCTGCGCCCCTGGTCGACAAGGCCTATTATTATCGGCGCTACTACCGCTACCGCCCGTATCGTCGGTATTATGGCTACCGCCCCTATCGTCGCTACTACTATCGTCCGTATTACCGCCGGTACTATCGGCCCTATTACCGGCCGTATCGCCGGGTCTACGGCCCGCGCTTCTACTTCTAGCCCGGGCTCCGCGCGACGCCCTCCTCCTCGGAGATGCCCCCGGTACGAGCGACCGGGCGGCTTCCGCCGCCGGTCCGCACGCCGCGCACCCTGCCAAAAAGATCCCATCGCCTACCATGGCGACGGGATGCCGACCCGCCGCATGGTCGGTGGGACAACTCCCGGCGGCGCCGGCCTGCGTGAACGCAGATTGTCTATTCCAGAGTATTCGCGACGTCGTAAAAGGCTGCCGAGAGCGTTTTTCGTCCATGAGGCGACGCCAACCGGGCGGCCCTGTTCCGATCTCGTCGGCTCGTACAACACCCCGAGGCGCGAACGGCCGAACCTAATCGCCATGGCGGCGCGACCTCGACCTCGGATCCTTGGTTTCCACATGGTTGTTTACTGGTGGTTAAGTTTGAAATGCCCATTCTCGCCTGAGACAGAAACCGAACCCTGGTTTCGAGATCGGGGAGCTTTCCGGCTCCCCTGCCGCGGGATCCGCCCCAAGGCCGGACGTCGTGCGCCGCGGGAGAAAGGCAGATGGACGTACTCGTCGTCGATGACAGCCAGACGGTGCTGACCCGGTTGAAGCGGCTGCTGGAACAGGACCGGCAGGCGGTCACGTCGATCTTCCGGAATCCGCTCCTGGCGCTCGACGAGGCGCGGATGCGCGCCTTCGACCTCGTGCTGGTCGACTACAACATGCCCGAGATGGACGGCGCGGCGGTCATCCGCCATCTGCGGGCGATCGAGCACTACGCCCAGGTGCCGATCGTGATGATCACCAGCGAGGTGAGCGACGCGATCCGCCTCGCCGCCCTCGATGCCGGCGCCACCGACTTCCTCGACAAGCGCATCGGCCGCGTCGAGCTCCAGGTCCGGCTGCGCAACCTGGTGCGGCTGGCCACCGCCGTGCGCCGCCTCGACGACCAGGCCTCCTGGCTCGCCGGCGAGGTCGAGAAGGCGGTGCGCACCCTGCGCGAGCGCGAGGCCGAGATCATCTTCCGCCTCTCGCTGGCGGTGGAATACCGGGACAACGACACCGGCGATCACACCTGGCGCGTGGCCCGCTACAGCCAGATCATGGCCGAGGCCCTGGGGCTCGACCCGGATCTCTGCCGTCGCGTCTACCTGGCGTCCCCGCTCCACGACGTCGGCAAGGTGGCGATCCCCGACGGCGTGCTGCTCAAGCCCGGCCGCCTCGACGAGGAGGAGTTCGCGCTGATCCGCACCCATGCGGCGATCGGCAAGCGCATCCTAGGCGGCAGCACCTGCGAGCTGATCGGCCTCGCGGCGGAGATCGCCGAATCCCACCACGAGCGCTGGGACGGCGGCGGCTATCCCGCCGGCCTGTCCGGCGAGGCGATTCCGCTCGCCGCCCGGATCGTCGCCGTCGCCGACGTGTTCGACGCGCTGACCACCGAGCGTCCCTACAAGGCGGCGATGCCCCTCGCCGAGGCGCGGGCCTGCATCGAGGCGGAGAGCGGCCACCACTTCGACCCGGCCTGCGTCGCCGCCTTCCTGTCGCGCTGGGACGACATCGTGACGGTCGGCGCCAGCGCCTCGGCGCGCCTGCGCGACATCCCGTTCCGGATCGAGCCCTGGGCCCGGGTGCCGTCCCTCCCCCGGGAGGTGCCAGCGGGGGCTGCGCTGCGCGCGGACGAGGCGGCCTGAGATCGCCGTCAGCCGGCGGGGTCAGGGAGGTCCGGCAGCCAGGCGGCGCCCTCCTGCACCAGGAAGTCCCAGAACGCCTGGCCGGCGGGGCTCAGCACCTTGTCGGCCCGGCGGACCGAGAACCAGTCGCGGCGGATCGGCAGGCCTTCGACGTCGAGGAGCACCAGGCGGCCATCCGCCACCTCGGCCGCCACGGTGTGGCCCGAGATCAGCGCGACGCCCAAGCCCGCCATCACGGTCTGCTTGATGGTCTCGTTCGAGCCGCTGTCGATGCCGATGCGGGCGCGCCGGATCAGCAGGCCGGTCATGAACTCCTCGAACACCGTGCGGGTGCCCGAGCCGTATTCCCGCACCAGGAACGGCTCCTCGGCCAGCTCCGCCCGGGTCAGGCCGCGCCGCTTGGCGAACCGGTGGTCGGGGGCGGCGATCACCACCAGGGGATGGGGTCCGAAGCTCTCGGCGGCGATCGGGAAATCCCGGGGCGGGCGGCCCATCAGGGCGAGGTCGACCCGGTAGTCGCGCAACGACTCGACGGTGGCGCCCCGGTTGCCGACCACCAGGTCGATCTCGATCCCCGGGTGGGTCCGGGCGAAGCCGCCGACGATCCGGGGCGCGAAGTACTTCGCCGTCGAGACCACGCCGAGCGAGACCCGGCCGCCCTGGCCGCCGCGCAGGGTCCGCAGCCGCTCGGTGCAGGTCTCCAGCACGGTCCCGATGCTGTCGATGGCCCAGAGCAGCTCGCGGCCGGCATCGGTGGGCTTCAGGCCCGCATGGGTGCGGTCGAACAGGAGCAGGCCGATCTCGTCCTCGAGCCCCTTGATCCGCGCCGTCAGGGCCGCCGGGGTCACGTTCAGCTCCTGCGCCGCCCGGGTCATGGTGCCGAGCCGCGCGATCGCCGCCACGGCGTGGAGCTGCTTGAGGGAGAGGTTGCGAATCCGGTCCTGCGCCATCCGGTCCTCGGCCGTCGGCCGTGAGCGTGCGAAAGACCCCGATCCGACATCGCCGCCGGCGCCGGCGCATCCCGTACTTCGGGACAGGGTGACGGACCCCGGGCCCGGCGCCTAAGCTGCAGGCGAGACCACTGGCAGGTCCAGTTGGGATATTATTCCTGGGGCATTCTCGGGGATCGCACATGCTTCTGAGCGCCCGCATCAATGCGCGCCCGACGCGGCGCCCGCCGGCCGCCGCGTCGGTGCTCGCTGCCCTCACGGCCGCCGCCGCCGCGACCGCCGGGGTGATCGCGGCGATCCCCGGAGATCCGAGGGCCGCCGCGCGGCGGATCTTCGCCGAGGCCCTGCGCGGGGCCGACATCGCGGCGATCGCCTGGCGCGACGGGGAGCGGCCGGAACGCCGCGTGCCCGGGGCCGCCTTCGTCCTCGCCCTCTGCCCGCTCGAGGGGGCAGACGACCTCGAGGGCGGGATGCCGGCCGGGACGCTCTTCTCCCTGCGTCCGGCCGGGCCGGACCCGGAAGCGGCCTTCCTGGCGCCCGGCCGGACGCAGGTCGCAGCGGGCTTCGTCGTCTACGGCCCGCGCACCCTCCTGACCCTGACCGACGGCACGGCGACCACGACGCGGATCCTCGATCCGCAGAGCGGCGCCTTCCGGCCGCCTGCCGCACTCCGCGTGCCGCAGGCGGCCCGCCGCGGCGGCGAAGCTCCGCGGGGTGCGGATGGAGGCCAGGCCGGCGCCTCCCCTGCTTGCGCGTCTCCTGCTTGCACTTGCCTCGCGGCCGGCGCCCAGCGGGTGCTGACCCGCGGCGGGCTGCATCTCCGTCCGGCGGATCCTCGCCCGGATGCGGGAATCCGGCTCGTCCACGAGGCGGCGCCGATCGCGCTGGCGATCGAGGCCGCCGGCGGGGCCGCCACCGACGGGCGCGGGCGCGCGATCCTCGACCTCGCCGCCGGCAACCTCGACCGATGCACGCCCCTCGCCATCGGGCCGGCCCGGGAGGTGGCGGACCTCGCCCGCCGCCTCGAGGCGGACCGCGACGCCGGGGGCTCGCCGCTCTTCGCCTCCCGCGGGCTGCTGCGGGCCTGACCGGCGGTGTCGGCGCTCCACCCCATCGTGTCGGTCACCGGGTCGTCGGGCTCCGGCACCACCTCGGTGCGCAACACCTTCGAGCAGATCTTTCGCCGCGAGGGCGTGGCGGCGGTGTTCATCGAGGGCGATGCCTTCCACGCCCTCGACCGGGCGGCGATGCGCGAGGCGATGGTCCGCGAGCCGACCCTGAGCCATTTCGGCGAGCGGGCCAACCTGCTGCCCGAGCTCGAGGCGGTGTTTCGCGAGTACGCCGCCTCGGGACGCGGCCGCACCCGGCACTACGTGCACGATGCCGAGGATGCCGCGCGCTTCCAGGCCGAGCCCGGCACCTTCACGCCCTGGGAGGCGTTTCCCGAGGGCTCGGACCTCCTGTTCTACGAGGGCCTGCACGGTGCGCTCGCCAACGAGCGGGTCGACATCGCCGGGCAGGCCGACCTCAGGATCGGCGTGGTGCCGGTGATCAACCTGGAGTGGATCCAGAAGCTCCACCGCGACAAGGCAGCGCGCGGCTACTCGACCGAGGCGGTGACCGACGTGATCCTGCGCCGGATGCCCGACTACGTCACCACCATCTGCCCGCAATTCACCAACACGGACATCAACTTCCAGCGCATCCCGACGGTCGACACCTCGAACCCGTTCGTCGCCCGCTGGATTCCGACCGCCGACGAATCGATGGTGGTGATCCGCTTCCGCGACCCGAAGGGCATCGACTTCCCCTACCTGATCTCGATGATCGCCGGCAGCTTCATGTCGCGGGCGAACTCGGTGGTGATCCCCGGCGGCAAGCTCGACCTCGCGATGCAGCTGATCCTGACCCCGATGATCCTGCGCCTGGTCGAGCGCCGGCGCTGCCTGCTCTAGTGGAGCCCGTGCGGGCTCGGCTTGTACTCGGGGCAGGATGGCGTAAGAGTCCGGCCATCCGACGTGCCTTGGGGGAAGGCACCTCGTGTTACGAGAGTCCCGGTGGATGGCGAGTGACGGGTCGATCCGCGAGGCGCACGAGGCCGGGAGCGGCCGGGCGGAGCTGCCGTACCGGCTGCGGCAGCAGGCGTTGATGGGCGCCTTCGCCCGGATGGCTTTGCAGACCCGCGACCTCGACGCGCTCCTGCGGCGCGCGAGCGAGCTCTGCGCCGAGGGCCTGAGCGCCGCGTGCTGCCAGGTGCTGGAATACCGCGCCCATGACCACGCCTTCGTGATCCGGGCCTGCACCGGCCTCGGGGATGATCGCGTCGGGACGGACCTGACGGCGGGGGACGAGGCCACGCCGGCCTCCTACGCCTTCCGCACCGGCGCCGGCGTGCTCGCCAACGGGATCCGGCCCGGGGCCGAGCACGACGGCGCGCGCTTCCACCCGCCGGAGGGCTTGCACCTGCCGGAGGGCCCGGCGCCCGCCGGCCTCTGCCACACGGTCAACGTGCCGATCGCGTTGGGCGACGAGAGTCGGCGCGCCTACGGCGTGCTCGAGGCCTGGGGCACCGAGGGCCACGGCTTCGACCGCGCCGACCAGGAATTCCTCGCCGGCTTCGCCGGGCTGATCGGCATCGCGGTCGAGCGCCACCAGGGCGATGCGCGCCTGCGCCACGCCCTCGACCATCAGGTGCAGCTCACCCGGGAGATGAGCCACCGGGTCAAGAACAGCCTAGGCGTCGTGGCGGGCCTGCTGCGTCTCCAGGCGCGCGATGCTCAGTCCGATGAGGTGCGCCACGCCCTTGAGGATGCGGGCGCGCGCATCGCCACCGTGGCCGAGGTGCACGACCACCTCTGGCGCGGCATCCACCAACTCGGCATGGTCGAACTGGCGGATTTCCTGCGCGAGCTGGTGGCGAAGCTCCAGGAGGAGGCGCCGGGCCACGACCTCGCCTGCGAGGCCGACCCGAAGGTGATCAGCGCCGACCAGGCGATCCCGATCGGCCTCGTGGTCAACGAACTGGTGACCAACGCGGTCAAGCACGCCTACCCGCAGGGCACCGGGCCGGTGCGGGTCGCGCTCTCGGTGCGGGCCGACGGCCTGCGCCTCACCGTCCGCGACGACGGCGTCGGCCTGCCGCCGGGCTTCGACGTGACGGTGCGCCAGCGCTCGCTCGGCCTCAAGATCATCGCGAGCCTGATCCGCCAGCTCGACGGCCGGCTGAGCACCGAGGGCGGTGGGACGGGGGCGCGTTTCGTGCTGGACATTCCGCTGGCCTGACGGCTGACGCCGTCATGGCGAAAGGGGTGTGCGGCTCCCCTGTCCCGGATCTCCTTCCGCTGACACTACGATCGTCCGGGAAAGGGGAGGGTGTTACGATGCCCTCCGGTCGATGTCATCGCGATCATCACACGGGGAACTTGCGGACCCCTCACGCCGCCCGCACCGGGCGCACCGGGACATCCTCCGCCAGCGCCGGCAGCGCGTCCATCACTCGGGTCGCCGGGAAGGTGACGATCACCTCGGTGCCCTCCCGCGGGCGCGACTTGAGCTGGAAGCCGCCGCCATGCAGGTCGACGAGGCCCTTCACGATCGGCAGGCCCAAGCCCGAACCCTGCTCGGCGGTCTTGATCGCGAGCGACCCGCGTCCGAAGGACGACATCACGGTCGGGATCTCGTCCTCGGGGATGCCCGGGCCGGTATCCTTCACGCTGACATACTGGCCCCCCGACGAGGTCCAGCCGACCTTGATGGTGATCTCGCCCCCCGGCGGCGTGAACTTGACCGCATTCGACAGGACGTTGAGCACGATCTGGCGCAGGGCCCGCTCGTCGGCCCAGAGCCGCGGCAGGGTGGGGTCGATCAGCTCGCGGAAGGTCTGGTTCTTGGCCCGGGCCCGCAGCGTCATCATGTGCCGGCTCTCCTCGACCACGTAAGCGAGCTGCAGGGCCTCCTCGTTGAGCTCGTAGCGCCCGGCCTCGATGCGCGAGAGGTCGAGGATCTCGTTGATGAGGTTGAGGAGGTGCAGGCCGCTGTCGTGGATGTCGGTGGAATATTCCCGGTAGGAGGCCGAGGAATGCGGGCCGAACACCTCGTTCTTCATCACCTCCGAGAAACCCAGGATGGCGTTGAGCGGCGTGCGCAGCTCGTGGCTCATGGTGGCGAGGAAGCGCGACTTGGCGAGGTTGGCCTCCTCGGCCCGCCGGCGCGCCTCGTCGGAATTGGCCTTCGCCTGCTCCAGCTCGCCGAAGATCGCGTCCTTCTCGGCCCGCGATTGCAGCGCCGAGACCGTCGAGGTGTGCAGGTGGTTCGACAGGAACAGGAAGAACAGCTGCGCGCAGACCGCCATGCCGACGAGCAGGATCGATTCCGCCTCGCGCGACAGGCACAGGAGCGCGGCGGTGGCGGCGCTGAGCGGCAGAAGGCCCGCATAGGCGCCGAGCGGCACCGTGGCGGCGAGCATCGTGGTCACGGCGGCCACGATGACGAGGACGAACATCACGAAGGTGCGGGCGTTCGCCGCCTCGACCTGGAATAGCATCAGCACCAGGAGCGCCCAGGCGACGCTCTGGACCACTTCGCCCATGATCACCCGCCGGCGCGAGGCCGGCAGCGACAAGGCCTCCGGGTCCTGCCGCAGGAAGGAGCGGGACAGTGCGGTGTTCGCCGCGATCACCGCGAGCACGCCGGCGCACCAGGCGCCGCTCAGCAGGGCCGGGGCCCAGAACACCGAGGCCGCCGCGATGCAGCAGGCCAGCACCACCAGCGGCAGGAAGGCGCCGATCCGGTACTGGGCGTAGACGCGCAGGAGCTCGTAATCGAAGGCGCGTTCGAGCCCGATCGAGGAGGTCAGCCGCTCGCGGGCGGAGCGCACGTCCCGCGCGACCTTGCGCCGCCGGGCCGCCTCCTCCGCCGTCGGGCCGCGCCCGCGCTGAACCATTTCCGCCGTGACTTCGGACATCGCGATCGGGTCGTGCCGCTCCCTCGCCGCCATCGAGCATTCTCCGACGGAGCGGAGACCGAACCGTCGTGGAAAATGCGGCAAAAACAACGACTTGGAGCATCGCTCGATCGCAGTGCGATCGGACGGTGCTCCAGACCGTCGGCCGGTCCGGGAGAGGCTGACCGAAGTTCGTTAAGGTCCTCCTGCCGAAACCCCACGAATGCGACGCATCGGCTCGTCTCGCCCTGCCCCTGCGGCACGCGAGGGCGGGTGCGCTGGCGCACATCGGCCATGCTTGCCCAGGGTACAGGAGCAGCCGCACACAAGAAGTCCTGGAACCATTCCAGCCTCTCGTCGGAAGCGCACGATGACGAAGCTCACCCTCAACGGCCGGTCCTACGAGGTCGACGCCGATCCCGAGATGCCGCTCCTCTGGGCGATCCGCGACCACCTCGACCTCACCGGCACCAAGTATGGTTGCGGCATCGCGCAATGCGGCGCCTGCACGGTCCATCTCGACGGGCAGCCGGTGCGCTCGTGCCAGACCCGCCTCGGCGATGTCGGCGAGGCCAAGATCACCACCATCGAGGGGATCTCCGGCCCGGTGGCCGAGGCGGTCCGGACTGCCTGGCGCAGCCTCGACGTGGTGCAGTGCGGCTACTGCCAGTCGGGCCAGATGATGTCGGCGATCGGCCTGCTGTCCGAGAACAGGAAGCCGAGCGACGCCGACATCGACGCCGCCATGGACGGCAATGTCTGCCGCTGCGGCACCTACCAGCGCATCCGGGCGGCGATCCACGACGCCGCCCGCTCCCTCGCCTGACCGGGACGCCGCCATGCTCAACCACAGCCTCAAGACGCGCGACGTCGGCCTCTCCTCCCGCCGCGCCTTCCTGCGCGGCACCGCCGCCGCCGGCGGCGCCCTGGTGATCGGCCTCACCCTCGACCCCAGGGGCGCGCGGGCCGCGGGCGGCCCCGACCTGTCCAAGGCTCCGGCCAAGCCCAACGCCTTCGTGCGCATCGCCGCCGACGACACCGTGACGGTGGTGATCAAGCACCTCGACATGGGCCAGGGCAACACCACGGGCCTCGCCACCATCGTGGCCGAGGAACTGGACGCCGACTGGGCGCAGATGCGCGCGGTCTTCGCCCCGGCCGATGCCAGCCTGTACAACAACCTCGCCTTCGGGCCGATCCAGGGTACCGGCGGCTCGACCGCGGTGGCGAATTCCTGGATCCAGCTGCGCAAGGCCGGCGCCGCCGCCCGCGCGATGCTGGTCGCCGCCGCGGCCCAAGAGTGGAAGGTCTCAGCCACCGAGATCACCATCGACAAGGGCGTGCTGCGCCACGCGAGCGGCAAGGAGGCCCGCTTCGGCGCCTTCGCCGCCAAGGCGGCGACGCAGGCCATCCCCGAGAACCCGACGCTGAAGGACCCCTCGGCCTTCCGGCTGATCGGCACCAAGCTGCCGCGGCTCGATTCGCACGCGAAGACCGATGGCAGCGCGCAATACGCCCTCGACGTGCGCCGGCCGGGCCAGCTCACGGCCCTCGTCGCCCGGGCGCCCCGCTTCGGCGCGACGCTGAAGAGCGTCGACGACGCGGCCGCCAAGGCGGTGCCGGGCGTGGTGCAGATCGTGAAGATCCCGAGCGGCGTCGCGGTGGTGGCGCGTGACACCTGGTCGGCGATGAAGGGCCGCGAGGCCCTGACGCTCACCTGGGACGATGCCGGCGCCGAGCGCCAGTCCACGGAATCGCAACAGGCCGCCTACAAGGCGATGGCCGACAAGCCCGGCCTCGTCGCCTCGAAGCGCGGGGACGCCGCGGGCGCCATCAAGGGTGCGGCGAAGGTGCTGGAGGCGGAGTTCAGCTTCCCCTACCTGGCGCACGCGCCGATGGAGCCGCTCAACGCCACGATCGAGCGGGCGGCGGACGGCGCCTACGACATCTATGCCGGCTCGCAGTTCCAGACCATCGAGCAGGCGGTGGCCGCCGGCATCCTCGGCACCACGGCCGACAAGATCCGCATCACCACCCTGTGGGCGGGCGGCTCGTTCGGCCGGCGCGCCACGGCCTCGGCCGACTACATCGCGGAGGCCGCCGCGATCCTCAAGGCCACCGGCGAGAAGGCTCCGATCCATCTCGTCTGGACCCGGGAGGACGACATCACCGGCGGCTACTACCGCCCCGCCGCCTATCACCGCATCCGCGCCGGCCTCGATTCCAAGGGGGCCATCACCGGCTGGGAGCATAAGATCGTCGGCAAGTCGATCATCATCGGCACCGCCCTCGAGGCGATGATGGTGAAGGACGGGGTCGACGCCACCACGGTCGAGGGCGCGTCGGACACCCCCTACGCCCTGCCGGCCTACCGGTTCGAGGTCCACAACGCCCGCGAGGGCGTGCCGGTCCTGTGGTGGCGCTCGGTCGGGCACTCGCACACCGCGCAGGCGATGGAGGTGTTCGTCGACGAGCTGGCCCATGCTGCCGGCCAGGACCCGGTGGCCTACCGGCTCGGCCTTCTGAAACAGGCGCCGCGGCTCTCTGCCGCGCTGACGCTGGCGGCCGAGAAGGCGGGATGGAGCGCCCGCGACTCGAAGCCCGGCCGGGGCTACGGCGTCGCCGCGCACGAGTCGTTCGGCTCTTACGTGGCGATGGTGGCCGACGTGACGGCGGAGGCCGGCAAGGTGAAGGTCAACCGCATCGTGGCGGCGGTGGATGTCGGCGTGGCGCTGAACCCGGACATCATCCGGGCCCAGGTCGAGGGCGCGGTCGGCTTCGCGCTCTCGGCGGTCCTGCGCAACCGCATCACCTTCAAGGACGGCCAGGTGCAGGAGACGAACTTCGACTCCTACGAGCCGACCCGGATGAGCGAGATGCCGAAGGTCGAGGTCCACATCGTGCCCTCGGCCGCGGCGCCGACCGGCATCGGCGAGCCCGGCGTGCCGGTGCTGGCCCCGGCGATCTCGAACGCGGTCTTCGCCGCCACCGGGCAGCGCCTGCGCTCGCTGCCGCTCGACCTCACGGCGCTCCGCGGGGTGTGATCGCGCACCACACCCTTAACCACCGCCCTATATGAGGGAGATGACTTCCAGTTTTGGACCCGAGACGACTTCAGGGTGCGGCGCGAGCCGCACCCTTTTTTCATCCGCAGCCCCGAACCCCGATGCGGACTTCACCGAGACGGCCGAGCGCGTGCGCGCCTGCCGGCTCTGCCGCGAGGCGCCGCGCCACGGTCCTCCCCTTCCGGTCGAGCCGCGGCCGATCGTCCAGGGCACGTCCCGCGCCCGGATCTGCATCGCCAGCCAGGCCCCGGGCAACCGGGCGTTCCAGAGCGGCGTGCCGTTCCAGGACCCCTCGGGCAAGCGCCTGCGCGAATGGCTCGGCCTCGACGAGCCGGCCTTCTACGATCCCGACCTGGTGGCGATCGTGCCGATGGGCGCCTGCTTCCCGGGTCACGACGCCAAGGGTGGCGACCTGCCGCCGCGGCGCGAATGCGCCGAGACCTGGCGCGTACCGCTTCTCGCCGGCCTGCCGGACCTCGAGCTGATCCTGCTGATCGGGCAATACGCGCAAGCCTGGCATCTCGGGCGGCAGCCCGGCGGCCTCACCGGCACGGTGGCGCGCTGGCGCGAGATCTTTTCGCACGACCAGCGCCCCCGCCTGCTGCCGCTGCCCCATCCGTCCTGGCGGAACACGCCGTGGTTGAGGAAGCATCCATGGTTCGAGGCGGAGCTGCTGCCGGTGCTGCGGGCCGAGGTGGCGCGGTTGGCCGGGATGGTCGCGCGCGAGCCGTCGCGGTGATCGCCCTGTTCCCCCGGCCGTAGGATGGACATCGATCGGCCCACCGCGGGGGATCACCCCGGGCTCCGCTCTCGCGCCCCGGGATAACCTGGCGAGCGTTGGACCGAACCGTCGCTCAGTACGACGGGCCGTAGGAATAGTAGGGCGCCCCGTAGGGCGACGGGTAGGCCGCCCCGACCGGCTGCCAGCCGTCGTCGCCCCAAGGATCGTAGGAGCGGCCGCGCGAGGCGCGGGCATTCCGCGCGAAGCCCTCCTGATCGAGGCGCTCCCGGGGCGTCCGGGCTTCCCGACGCGGGGTCGCGCGCCCGGCGATGGCGGTCTCGTCGCCGCCGATCACCACCCGGGTGTTGCCCATGCCCTCGGCCTTGACGAGGGCGTAGAGGGTCGCGGCCTTGCCCGGGGCGAGGCGCACGCAGCCATGCGAGGCGGGGGTGCCGAGGCGGCCGGTATGGCTGCTGCCGTGGATGGCGTGGCCGCGACCGGTGAAGAAGATCGCGTGCGGCATCGGCGCGTCGTCCCACTCGCGCGAGCGGTAATCGACCACCATGCGCGAGGGCGAGTAGGCGCCGCGGGGCGTGCTGTAGCCGGCCATGCCGGTGGAGACCGGCCAGTCGTAGAGCGTCTGCCCGTCCCGGGTCACCGTCATCCGCTGGGTCGTCTTGTCGACCCGGATCAGAATTCCGGCCCGCGCCTCACCGATCCCGGCCACGCAAAAGGTGACGAGGAGAAACGCTGCGGCGCGCATCGTGGAGATCCCCTATCCGGCAGGACGCGACGGCATTGTGCCACGCTTCTGTGCCGGGATGACGTGCACGCCGCGCCCAAGGTTCCCGGGTTCGACTGCGCAGGCCCGATCAGGTTCCGGCCACCTCCGGCTCCCAGCCGATCGCCCGGCGCAGGAAAGCGGCGCCAAGCGCCGCGAAGGCGGCGGTCTCGGCGCTGTTCTTGCCATGGGAATGGCCGCCGGCCTCGGGCTCGTAGAAGCGGGCGTCGTAGCCGAGGGCCTGGAGCTTCGCCGCCATCTTGCGGGCATGGCCCGGATGCACCCGGTCGTCCCGCCGTGTCGTAGCGATCAGGATCGGCGGGTAGGGTTTGCCGGCCTCAGCGACGTGATAGGCCGAGATGCGCTGCAGGAAGGCCCAGTCCTCCGGGTTCTCCGGATCGCCGTATTCGGCGATCCAGCTCGCGCCGGCCAGCAGCTTGGTGTAGCGCCGCATGTCGATCAGCGGCACGGTGCAGAACAGCGCGCCGAAGCGCTCCGGATAGCGCGTCAGCATGTTGGCGATGAGGAGCCCGCCGTTCGAGCCGCCCTCGGCGGCGATGCGGCCGGGCCGCGTGACGCCGCGGCGCACCAGGTCGGCGGCCACCGCCGCGAAGTCGTCGTGGGTGAGGGCCTTGCCCTCGCGCCGGCCCGCCTCGTGCCAGCGGGTGCCGAACTCGCCGCCGCCGCGGATATTGGCCACCACCCGCGTGCCGCCCTTGGCGAGCCAGAGCCGGCCGAGCACCGCCGAGTAGCCGGCGAGGTTCGTGACCTGGAAGCCGCCATAGCCCGAGAGGTGCACCGGCGCCTCGCCGGTCTCGCCGGGCGGGCCGGCCTGGACGTAGGGGATGCGCTCGCCGTCGCTCGACACCGCCTCGTGCCGGGTCACCACCAGGCCGTCGGCCTCGAACAGGGCGGGGGCCTGCTTCAGCAGCGTCGGGGCGGCGAGGTCGGGGCGGGTGGTCAGCAGGGTCGATGGCGTGACGGGATCGTTGGCGGCGACGAGCAGGTCGCCGTTCGATTCCTCCTCCTCGCCGTCCATCGACCACACGCTGACGACGCCGAGTTCCGGCAGGCCCGGGATGCGGCTCTCCACCCACCCGCTCTCCGAGGGGGTGAAGACCGGAAACATCGCCTTCAGGTCGTCGAGGACCGAGATGACCAGGTGCCCGCCGGTCCAGAAGAAGCCCTGCAGCGCCCGGCGCGGGCCGGGGGTGAACAGTACCTGGAAGTCCCTGTCCCCAGCCAGGAACGCGTCGAGCCCGATGCCGAGCACGCTGTCGGCCGGATGGGTCGTGCCGCCCACCGCCCACGGCGTGCGGGTGCGAAGGCTGAGGAAGCCGCGGTGCCAATGGGCGTCGGCATCGGTCGGGATGTCGAGGCGGGTCTTCGGCCCGGAGCGGTCGCCGAGGCTGACCGTGCCGTCGAAGAAGCCGGTGCGCTCGACGAAGACCAGGCGTTCGGGCGTCGCCTCCCGGTCCGGGTAGCCGTAGGCGACCATGCTGGTCGGGCCGGCGGAGAAGATCACCGGAGCGTCGATCGGGTCGGTGCCGCGCCGCCACAGCCGCACGGTGCGGGCGTAGCCCGCGGGCGTCGCGTGCTCCGGCCCGCCGAGCGGGCTCGCGAGCAGCAGCGTGTCGGGATCGAGCCAGACCGGGATGCTCTTGGCTTCCGGCAGCGCGAAGCCGTCCGCGACGAAGCGGCGCTCGGCGAGGTCGAACTCGCGCACCACCGTGGCGTCGCCGCCGCCGCGGGAGAGCTGGATCAGGGCTCGGGCATGGCTGCCCGGCAGGCTCGCGGCGGCGCTCCACACCCAATCCTCGCCCTCGTCGCGGGCGAGCGCGTCGAGGTCGAGGAGCACGTCCCAGGCCGGTTCGGCCTTGCGGTACTCGTCCTCCGTCGTGCGCCGCCACAGGCCACGGGGATGCTCGGCATCCTGCCACAGGTTGTAGAGGAAGCCGCCCCGCCGGGTGACGCCCGGGATCTTGTCCGGCCGGTCGAGGGCGGCCTTCAGGCCGTCGCGGTCGGCGGCGGTGCGGCCGTCGGCGTAGGCGGCGAGCGTGTCGGCGTTCTGCGCTTCGACCCAGGCGAGCGCCCGCTCCCCGTCGATCTCCTCGAGCCAGAGATGGGGATCGTCGTCGGGGGCCTGGAGGGTCGGGCGGGGATCGGGGGTCAGCGAATTGGGGGTCAGCGGCATGCCGGGCTCGTCGGTTGGCGGTTGCGCGGGGATCTAGCTGGGCCGGAGGCGGAATCCAGAGTGGTGCCGGACAGGGACACAGGTGCTCAGGGGGCGGCACCGTCATACGGGTGCAACAGCCCGTCTGTTTGAGGGGAGGACAGGGCGCGGGTCGGCACCGGCCCGGGAGGACCCGCATGACCGGTACCGGCATCGCCGCCATCATCTGCCTCGCCCTGACGGTGATCAACCTCGCGAGCCTCGCCATCGCGCTCCGCCGCCTCGGCCGGCCCGATCCGGCCTCGGCCGGGCTCAAGGAGACGCCGGTCACGGTGGTACGGCCGGTGTGCGGCCTCGAGACCTACAGCGAGGAGACGCTGGGCTCAGGGTTCCGCCTCGCCTATCCGAACTACGAGCTGATCTTCTGCGTCGCCCGCGCCACCGACCCGATCGTGCCCCTGGTGGAGCGGCTGATCGCGATGCATCCGGGCGTGCCGGCCCGGCTGATCGTCGGCGACGAGCGGGTGAGCGACAACCCGAAGCTCAACAACTGCATCCGCGGCTGGGACGCGGCGCGCCACGACTGGATCATCCTGGCCGACTCGAACGTCCTGATGCCGCCGGACTACATCCAGCGCCTGCGCGCCGCCTGGCGTCCCGACACCGGCCTCGTCTGTTCGACGCCGGTCGGCACGCGGCCGGGCAGCGTCTGGGCCGAGGTCGAGTGCGCCTTCCTCAACACCCTGCAGGCGCGCTGGCAATATGTCGGCGAGGCGTTGGGCCTCGGCTTCGCGCAAGGCAAGAGCATGCTGTGGTACCGCCCGCTGCTGGAGGCGCAAGGCGGCATCCGGGCGCTCGGCGCCGAGATCGCCGAGGATGCCGCGGCGACCAAGCTGGTGCGGGCGATGGGCCGGCACGTCCACCTCGTCGCCTCGCCCTTCGCCCAGCCGCTCGGGCCGCGGCGGGCCGCCGAGGTGTGGTTGCGCCAGCTGCGCTGGGCGCGCCTGCGCCGCGTCACCTTCCCGCTGTTCTTCGCCCCCGAGATCGGCACCGGCGCGGTGATCCCGATGCTGGCGGCCTACCCGGCCGCGGGCGGGGGGCTCGCCGGCCTCGCGGCGATGCTCGGCACGGCGGCCGTCTGGTACGGCGCCGAGTGGCGGCTCGCCGCCCGCAACGGCTGGCCGCGCTCCTGGCGCTGGCCGCTCGCCTGCCTCGCCCGCGACCTCCTGTTCATCCCGATCTGGCTCGCCGCCTGGGTCGCCCGCGACATCGTCTGGCGCGGCAATGCCATGGACATCCGCACCAAGCCCACCCGCCTCGGCGCCGACGCCCCGGCGACGGTTCCATAACCGCTTGACGGCGGGCGCGGACGGGATCACGCTCCCCTCCATGCTCTCCCGCATCGGCGGCGAGGGCGACACCGACGGAGGGAGGCATGACGCCACCCATGAGACGGGCCGCGACGATCGCCCCGGCACCCGTTCGGGCCGAGGCCTAGCGGCAGATCCTGCGAATGACGGGGCGGAGGCGGCCCCACGGGGCGGTGAAGCCACGCGACGCGTGCGCCTTCCGATGACCGATGAGCCCCGACCTTGGCCGCTTCCGCGCTGCTCTAGGGTAATGCTATGGTTTTGTCTGGCGGCGCTCGGCTGACAATATTACATTGATTGATATCGTTTCATCCTCAGCCTTTCTGAGGTTAGGAACGTCTGTTCCGATGCCGGCAAAGCACGGGATCCCTTCTCCCAGACGCGAGAGGGGAGGTGCGCCCTGCCTTTCTTCGAGCGCCCCACGTGAAAATCGCATCACAGGTCCGGCGCCGTCCAGATCCGCGTCAGGCGTGCCAGGCGCACCAGGGCGTTCTGGAAGCGCTCGGAGGTGTCCTCGACCCGCGCGTGGATCCCGAGCGCGCTCAGGCTGACGACGCGGGCCTCGACCTCGCCGATCGAGGCCGCTTCGACCCGGATCGTGGTGCCTGGGACGAGCAGGGCCGCCGCCACCGGCGCCAGCAGCAGGCCGCCGCGGCTCAGGTTCAGGATCTCGGTGCGGTAGCTCCGGCCGCCATGGCGCAGCCGCGCCGACAGGGTGACGGGCAAGCGCAGGTCGCGCCGCCGCTCGCTGCCGAACCGCGCCTCGGCCGCCACGGCCGTCGACGCCGCGGAAGTCGAACCGATCTGTGGCGTGGTGGACGTAACGTTCATGCCGGTTCTGATCGCAGCGATAGGTTAATCCTCGTTTAATGAATTCATAGTTAACTGTCTTCCGACACGTTTTCGTTCTTTCCCCGAGACCGCCCCGCCATGACGATGGGTCCCGATACAGGTCCGCACCCGGTGGTCCCCCGGGCGCGGACGAGGGCGGTGCGCGGCGCGATGCCGGACGATCGGGATGGGGCGTGACACGATGGGACGTGACAGCGTGAGCCGCGAGGCGCGCGGCTGGCGCGCCGTCTTCGCCCGCCTGTTCGGACGCGGGGCGGCGGGGCGGCTGCTCGCCGGCTGCCCGGACCTCCTCGCCGGGATCGACGGCGCCGGCCGGCTCGTCTCCGCCTCGCCGGCGAGCCGGGCGCTGACGGGCCGCCCGCCCGAAACCCTCAAGGGTCTCACCCTGGCGGAGCTGGTGCATCCTGAGGACCGCGCCGGCGTGGCGGCCCTGCTCGCCGGCGGCGGCGCCCTGGTGCATCGTCTGTCCCATGCCGACGGGCGCTGGATCTGGGTCGAGACCCGCCTGTCTGCGCAAGGACCGCCTTACGTCGCGGCGATCCGCGACGCGGCGTCGCGCCCGGACACGGAAGCCTCGCTCCGCGCGAGCCGGGCGCATTACCGCGCCCTCGCCGACACGCTGCCCCAGCTCGTCTGGATGGAGCGCACCGACACCGGCGACACGGTCTACGCTAACCCGGCCTTCGAGCGCTATTTCGGCGCGATCGGGCCGGGCCGAGCGGCGCGGCAGGACCGCTACCACCCGGACGACCGGCCGCGGATCGACGCGGCCCTGGCGCAAGGGGCTCTGGCAGAGGGCGGCAGCGGCGAGGCGCAGGGCCGCCTGCGCGACCGCGACGGCGCCTATCGCTGGCACCAGCTCTCCTTCCAGCCCCTGCGCAAGGACGACGCGCTCCTCGGCTGGCTCGGCTCGGCTCTCGACATCGACGAGATCCTGGCCGCCCGCAAGGCGCTGGAGGAGACCGGCGACCTCCTGCGCCTCGCCCAGGACGCCGCGGGCGCGGGCCTGTTCGACCTCGACCTCGTCACCCGCGAGGTGACGCTGGCGCCCGAGAGCGCGCGGCTGCACGGGTTCCCCGGCGACCGGCTGGCGGTGATCGGGCTCGGCGCCTGGCTGCGGCGGCTGGTGCCGCAGGACCGCAAGCCGGCGCTCGCGGCCCTGCGCGGCGCGATCGCCGGCGGGGGCACCTTCGACGCCGCCTTCCGGGTCCAGCAGCCCGGTGGCCAGCGCTGGATCCAGGCGATCGGCCGGCTCTGCCGCGACCGGGACGGCCGGGCCCTGCGGGTGACCGGCCTGAACCTCGACATCTCGGCCCGCAAGGACGCCGAGGCCGGGCTCGTCGCCGCCAAGGCCGCCGCCGAGGCTGCCAAGGCCGCCGCCGAGGCTGCCAAGGCCGCCGCCGAAGCCGCCAAGGCCGCGGCCGAGCGGGCGAACGCCGCCAAGACCGATTTCCTCTCGGCGATGAGCCACGAGATCCGCACGCCGTTGAACGCCGTCATCGGCTTCACCGGCCTCCTGGCGCAGGCGGATGGCCTGGAGCCGGAGCTGCGGCGCTATGCCGGCCTCGCCCGCACCTCGGCCGGCGGGCTGCTCACGCTCGTCAACGACATCCTCGACTTCTCCTCGGTCGAGGCCGGGGCGGTGAGCCTGCGCCGGGAGCCGTTCGCGATCGAGGCCCTGGCGGAGAGCTGCCTCGGGGTGGTCGGTGCCGCGGCCGCCGAGAAGACCCTCGCGGTGACGAGCGCCATCGACGCGAGCCTGCCGCGCCACCTTGTCGGCGACGAGGCGCGCCTGCGCCAGATCCTCCTCAACCTCCTCAACAACGCGGTGAAGTTCACCCCCCGCGGTACTGTCGCCCTCTCCTTACGCCACGAGGGCAGCGGCCCGGCCGGGGAGCGGATCCGCTTGTCCGTCGTCGATACCGGCATCGGCATCGCGCCGGACAAGCAGGACCGGCTGTTCGAGCGCTTCTTGCAGGTCGACAGCTCGATCCGGCGCGATTACGGCGGTACCGGTCTCGGGCTGGCCATCAGCCGCCGCCTCGTCGAGGCGATGGGCGGCGAGATCGGGGTGATCTCGCAGGCCGGCCGCGGCGCGACCTTCTGGTTCACCCTGACCCTGCCCCGGGCCGAGGACCAGGCGCTGCCGGAGGCCCGCGCCGCCGTGGCCCCGGGGCGCCCCGGCCGCATCCTCCTCGTCGAGGACATCGAGGTGAACCGCGAGCTGGCCTGCCTGATGCTGCGCAAGGCCGGCCACAGCGTCGACGTCGCCACCGACGGATTCCAGGCGGTGCGGGCGGTCGAGGCCGGGGTCTACGACCTCGTCCTGATGGACGTGCAGATGCCGGGCCTCGACGGCACCATGGCGACCCGGCTGATCCGCTGCCTGCCCGGCGCGGCCGGGCGGGTGCCGGTGATCGCCATGACCGCCAACGTGCTGCCGGACCAGGTCCAGTCGTTTCGCGACGCCGGGATGGACGACCACCTCGGCAAACCCTTTACCCCGGCCGAGCTCACTGCCCGGCTCGCCCGCTGGCTCGATCGCGACTTGTCTCATGGCGACCTGCCCGAGGAGGACGAGCCCGCTCTGCTGGACCAGGCGCTCTACGACGGGGTGCGCGCCTACCTGCCGCCGGAGGCGGTCCGCCGTCTCCTCGGCCACCTCGCCGAGCAGGTCACCGGGGCGCTCACGGGGGAGGGGACAGAGGCCGCCGAGCGGACGCGGCTGCGCTTCGAGGCGCACGGCCTCGTCTCGGCGGCCGGCATGCTCGGCTTCGCGTCCCTCTCCCGGGCCTGCGCCGAGCTGGAATCCTGCTCCGAGGACGAGGTCGCGCGCGATCGTACCGCCTTCGGGATGGCACTCGCCCGGGCCCGCGCCCGCTGCACTGCGGCGGCGCTCGAGACCCGCCGCCTGATCGCGGGGCTGGAGGCGGCTCCCACGATAGCGGCCGGTCTTGGCCGGACGGCCTAATACCGCCGCGCCTTCGAACGGACTCGTTCGGAGGCGCAAGGCAAGCCCGAACGGGCGCCGGCGCTGATGCGCCGGACGCCTTGCCATCGACGTGTCGATCGCAAGGCGCGAGGGTATAAGGTGCGGGTTCAACCTGGTGATCGCCGGCGTGGCGCTCGGCGTCGCGGCCGAGCGGCGCCAGGAGGAGCGCGTGCCCAGCCTGCCGGCCGGCCGGCGCTGGCGGTGATCGGATCCGGGCAGGAGGCGGTGCGAGGGCCGGTCCAAGTGCCGGTCCAAGTGCCGGTGGTCGTCGAGCGGATGAGCACCGAGGCCGCGACCCTGCGCCTGCGCCGAAGCGATGGCGGGTCCTGGCCGGCGATGCCGGAGGGCGGCGTCCTCCAGGCCGCCGCCGGACCGCCCCTGCGCTTCACCCTGCGGGCGGCGCCGGCGCCCGACCTGCGCGTCGTCGCCTTCGCGCCCCTGGCGCCAGCCCAGTACCACACGGTGGCGGGCCTGATGTACGGCGATGCCGGTGCCCTGCGCGGCTTCCTGAAAGGACGCCGGCGCCACCGCGATCTCCTCACCGGTACCCTCCGCTTCCTCGCCTGGGGCATCGCCGAGCCGATGCGGGCCCTGTCCTATCTCGGCAGGCCGCGCCCCGATCCGCGCCGCCGGCCTTGCCCGCGCCCGTGCCGCAGGCGGTGCCGCTGGTGGCCGAGAGACCGGCCGAGAGACCGGAAGTGGCCGCTTTGACGCGCGTCCCGGTCGCCGAGCCGGCCCCGCAGGTGCTTCTCGCCGACGAGATCGCCCGCGAGCGCTCGGGTCCAGCACCCGCGCTCGCCGCTGCTTTGCCTGCGCCGGCCGTCCCCGTCGCGGCGCCTCCGGTGCATGCGCCTGCGGCGGTCGGGCCAGAGCCGCATCCCGCCGCCACAATCCCGGTCCCGGCGCCTGTCCCGGCGTCGGCCCCCGATCCGGCCGCGCCTTCGTCTGAGGCTCCCGTGGACGCGGCCGTCTGGCGGACCGCCATCGCCGGCCTCCCCGCCGCGCCCGACCTCTCCGATCTCGCCGCCGTTCGGCCGGGGTCCGAGGGCGCCGTGCCGATCCGCCCGATCCAGACCGGCGAGCGCCTGTCGGAGCGCCCCGTCGAGGGTCTCATCGCCGGTGCCCAGGCCCTGGCCCTCGCTGGCCGGTTCGGCCAGCCCGCCGTGTCCTTCGCGCCGACGCCCGAATCCGGCGACGGCATCGCCCTGGCCGTGGCCCCGGCGGCCGATCTCGCCCGTAGCCTCGACATTGCGTCCCTCGGCCCCGTCACCGGCCCGCGTCTCGCCCTTCTGCCGGGCATGGCCGGGCGCCGCCCGGTGGTCGTGGTCACGGGGGCTGGCGAGGCCGACGTGACGGCGGCCCTGGCGCAGCTCGGCGAACTGGCCGCGCTGCCGCCGCAGGGCAGCCCGGAGGGCTTGGCGGTCCTTCGGGACGTGGGTGGCCGGCGGATCACCGGCGGCGAGAGCCTGACCCTGGCCGATCTCGGGCTCACCGATGCGGCGATCGGCGGGCGGACCCACCAGCTCACCCTCGATCTGGCTCTGCCGCACGACCTCCTGGCGGCGGATTACGCCAAGATCGCCCTCGACCTCGACGCGACCTACCCGGCCGGCCTCGCGCCCGGCGCGCAGGTCAGCGTGTCGATCAACGGCGAGGCGGCGGGCAGCGTCCCCCTCGGCAAGGCCGGGGGCGAGAGCTTGCGCCGGCGCACGGTGTGCCTGCCGCTGCGCCCGGGCCTCAACCGCATCACCCTGCTCGCCGAGCTGCCGCGGGCCGACGACCGCGCCTGTGCGGCGCCGGCCGGGGCGCGCCTGACCTTGCGCGCCAGCACCCGCCTGACCATCCCCGACCTGGCCCGGATCGCGCGCCAGCCGGATCTCGCCGCCACCGCCGCAGCGGGTTTCCCGTACCGGGCGGGGGCGGAGGGCCGCGCGCCGACCTTGTCCGTGCCCGCCCCCAACCGCGACACCATGGCGGCCGCCGCCACCCTGGCGACGCGGCTGGGCCTCGCCGCGGGCCGGCCGATCCCCTTCGCCTTCGCGGCCGGGCGCAGCGACGTGGTCGGGCCGACCGTGGTGGTGGCGGCCCTGCGCAGTCCCGACGCGCCGCTCCTGAAGGCCGCCGGCCTCGAGCCGCAGGCCCTGCGCGATGCCTGGACGCGACGCGCCGGCCGGCCCCCCGGCGCCGGAGGCGAGCCCGGCCGTCCGCCGCCAGCTCCTCGCCTGGCGCTGGGAGCCCGACCGGCGCCCCGCCGTCGCCGACATGAACGACGCCGCCGACGGCGACCTCCTGGTCGCCTGGGCGCTGGCCGAGGCGGTGGCGCTGTGGAACGACCCCTCGCACCGGGTCGCCGGCCGGGGCATTGCGATCGAGCTCGGGCGCAAGCTGATCCTGCCGCGGGCCGCCCACGGGCCGCTGCTGCTGCCCGGCGTGGCGGGGTCCGCCGCCGAGGACCGCGCCGGCGGCCCGGTGGTCAACCTGTCCTACTGGGTCTTCCCGGCCTTCGACCGGATGCCGCTCCTCGCCCCGAAATTCGACGGGACGGGCTCGACCGCAGCGGCCGCCGGCTGATCCGCGCCGCCCGGTTCGGGTCCGCGCGCCTGCCGAGCGAGTGGGTCTCCCTCGCGGAGGCCGCGCCGAGGCCCGCCGACGGGTTCGCCCCCGACTTCGCCTACAATGCCTGCGCATCCCGCTCTACCTCGCCGTGGCGGGGACGACCGATACCGAGCTCTACGCGCCATTCCTGAGCCTCTGGCCCCGGACCGATGCCGGCAACCTCCCCCTCGTCGACACGGCGAGCGGCAAGGTCACCGCCCGCCTCACCGAATCCGGCTACGGCGCCGTCCCGGCGCTTGCCGCCTGCGCCGCCCGCGGCACGCCGTTCCCGCCCTCGCCGCGCTCAAGACGAGGTATCCCGCATGCGCCCCGCGCTGATCCTCGCCCTTGAACTCGCCTTGAGCCTCGCCGGAGCGGCGGCCGCGGCCGAGACGCGGCCCGACGAGACGGCCGCTCCGCTACTACGCATCCCAGCGCCAGCCCGAGCGGGTCGCGGCCGAGGCCGAGCGCCTGTCGCGTCGCTTCCCGGGCTGGACGCCCCCCGCCGACCTCTGGACTGCCGAGCCAGGGGCGGAAGACGAGGAGGGCTTCTGGGATCTCTTCCATGCCGGCCGCCTCGACGCCCTGCACAAGGCGCTGACTGATCGCGCCCGGACCGAGCCGGGCTGGAAGCCTTCCGGCGCCTTCGCCGGCGCGCTCGCCCGCCGCCAGATGCGCGACGAGGTGCGGGCGCTCGCCAAGGCCGGCCGCTGGTCCGACCTCGCGGGCCTCGCCGACCGGCGCCGGCCGGAGATCGAGGCGGCCGAGGCGGAGGTGGCTTGGAGCATCGCCGAGGCGCTCGTCCGCACCGACCGGGTGCCGGAGGCGATCGCGCTCTTCTCCCGGGGGCTCGCCGCCCCGCGCGCGAGCGCCGACGAGCGCCGGGCCGGCCTCCTGCGGGCGCTGCCGCTGCTGCCGATGGCCGAGATCGACCGCCTCTGCGCGGCGATCCCGGGCGGCGACCTCGCGTCGATCCGCATCGACCTCATCCGTGCCCGCCTCAGCGCGGTCTTGCACGGCGAGGCCGGGCAGGCGGTGGCGCCCGCCGACCTCGCCGCCTTCCAGGCCTATGCGGAGGCGGCGCCCGATCCCAACCAGGCGGCGCTCGTGGCCAGGTACGCCTTCAAGCGCAGCGACCTGCCGGAGGCCCTGTCCTGGTTCAAGCGCGCCGTCGCCCGGGGCGGCGACGCGATGGTGGCGCACGGCCTGGCTCATACCCTGCTGCGCATCGGACTGCGCCGGGAGGCCGAGGACGTGGCCTATGCCTGGCGCGAGCCGCTGGTGAACAACGCGCTCCTGTTCATCGACATCCTGGAGCGGGACCTGACCCGGGCCGTGCCTCCGGCGATCGAGCCCGAGCGCCTGCGCCGTTACGCCGAAATGACCGCCGCCACCGCCTCCGGCGAGGGCGCGCAGGCGCTCGCCTAGTACGCCACCAACACCTGCCGGTTCGACGCGGCGCTCGCCTGGTTACGCCGCGCCGTGGCGTGGTTTCCGAAGGAGGCCACGGTCTACGGCTACGCCCTGGCGCTGCAGCGGGCGGGCCAGCAGCGCGCCTTCGTGGCGGTCGTCAACCGCTACGACGGGCTGTTTCCGCGGGTGGTCGGCTTGCTCTTCGCCCCTCGCTCCGACGCTCCGGCATCCCGTCCGGCGGAGCCGTTCGCCCGCAGCGCCTATCTCGACCTCGCGCCCCGCTCCGACCCTGGCTTCAAAGCCGATGCGCACGGCCGCGTGCTACAGCCCGACGCCCTTGAGGCCCCGGCCGCGCCGCTCGTGCGCCGCAGCGACTTCCCGGTCGCGGTGACACCGGACAATGACCTGCTCGCCGCGCCCACCGGCAGCCCGTTCGCGACCGTCGCCCTCGCGCCGGCGCGTCCCACCGGCCGCCTGCCCCCTGGCGCCGCGATCCTGCCGCCCGAGGCCACCCGCGGCCGGCCCCGCGTCCATGACAGACTGCCTCTCGTATTCGCCCGAGCGGAGTACCCGATGAGCCTGCGCCTTCTCGTGGTCGAGGACGATCCCATCTTCCAGGACCTCGTGCGTGCCCTGTGCGAGCGCCGGGGCGACAGCGTCGACGTGGCCTCGGACGGCTTCCTCGGCCTGCGCCTCCTGAGCGAGCGCCGCCACGACGTGGTGATGATTCGACTACCACCTGCCCGAGATGGACGGCTACGCCTTGGCGCGGCTGATGCGCGAGATCTCCCGCCCGGGGGACAGGGTGCGGTTGATCGGGGTGACGGCCGACCGGCACGGCCCCGCCTCCCGGCGGGGCGTCGATGCCCGGTTCGACACCATCCTGGTGAAGCCCCTCGACCCGCAGGCGCTCTATGCCGCCCTCGACCGGCTGACCCGCCCGGAGGCCCCGGCGCCGGAGACCGGCGCCGACGCGGTTTGGCGCCGCTTCGGCCTGAGTGGCCGGCCCAGGGTTCTGATCTGCCCGACCCCGGGCGCCGCCGAGGCCGCAGCCTTCAGCCAGGCCTTCGTGCCGGTGGCGTGCGCCGCCGAGGCCGACCTGATCCTCCTGAGCGGCAAGGTCGGGTTACCGGGTTTGCGCGCCGCCCGGGCCGGGACGCCGACCAGGCCGGTGCCGAGCGTCGACCTCGCCGGCCGCCTCGCCGGTGCCTGCGACGTGGCGTTCCGTGTTGGCGAGCCCGCCTCCTGGGCGGCCGTGGCGGAGGCCTGCACCGGCTTCTCCGCACGCCGCGCCGGCCTCGCATCAGGGGAGGGACCGGCCGACCCCGTCACTCATCTCCTCGCGCTGCTCCACGCCTCCGCCCGCGACCTGCCGCTGGCGGGAGGGGAGGGTGGGCTCGTCGACGAGTGCGGCCTGTCGCCCGCCGCCCTGATGGCCGCGGTGCTGATCCTCACCGAGGCGGGGGCGCTCTCCTGCGTGGCGGCCGGCACTGGGGTGAGCGTGCGCCTGACCGAAGCCGCGATCCGCGCGGCGACTACGGGCATCCTCCCGGGAGCGCCCCGCCGCCCGGCGGAGCCCCCACGCCCGCCGGTGCTCGACGCACACAAGACCGCCGAGCTCACCCGCCTGATCGGCGAGGCGGAGGTCGGCCGCCGGCGCGACCGGCTGATCGGGCAGCTCGCCACCGCCTTCGCGCCGCAGACCGACCTCGCGACACTGGCCCACGAGGCCCACCTCATGATGGCGATGGCCGGAAGCCTCGGCTTCGAGGATCTGGTGGCCGCCTGCCGTGCGCTCGAGGCCGCCATCACGGCCGGGACCGGCTTGGCTGAAGCCGTAACCGAGGCCCGCCGCGCCGTCGCCGATGCGCGCAGCCATTGTGCGGCCGCCTGATTCCGGCAGGGGAGGGGACCCGGGGAATGGGGTCTCCGTCGCGAGAGCGTCACAAAGGAGTTGACGAGGCAAATTCCCGAGCCTATACGACCACCCATCGGCGCCGGCCGCTCCTGCGGACCGGGCGCTGAGACGTCTTCTGCACAGTCTGGGCCAGCGAGCCTGACCTTGGTCAGGCACTGGTCCTGTTGTCGCCGATGATCGCCGGTTCGGGCCGGCCTGCTCTTTGACAAGTTCATCTGAGAAAGAGAAGCGTGGACGGCGTCGTCCCTGCGG
>NZ_BPQJ01000005.1 GCF_022179185.1 Methylobacterium frigidaeris
GCGCATCAGCGCCGGCGCCCGTTCGGGCTTGCCTGGCGCCTTCGAACGCGTCCGTCCGACGGTGCGGCGGTACAAGAGAACGCGACGCCTGCCCGCAGGCGTCGCGCCCCCTACACCTGGAACTCCCGGTCCACCGCCACCTGCATGCCGGTGACGAGCGCGTTGGTGTGGTTCGCCATCCCGATCACCGCCAGCAACTCGCCGTACTGCGCGTCGGTCATGCCCTTGGACCGGGCGACGGCGGTATGGGAGTGGATGCAGTAGCTGCAGCCGTTGGCGGTCGAGACCGCAATGTAGATCAGTTCCTTCGTCAGCGGATCGAGGGCGCCGTCGGCGGCCATCACCTGCTTCAGGTCGGCCCAGGTCCGCTCCAGGACCGTCGGCTGATTGGCGAGGGCACGCCAGAAATTGTTGATGAAGTCCGCGCGGCGCACCGCCCGGATGTCGTCGAACACCGCCTTGACGCGGGGATCGGCATCCGCCTCCGCGTCGGTCCAGAGCCTCACGGTCGCCATCGGCGTCCTCCTCATGTCGGGAGGCGCATGATCCGGGACGCAGGCGCGGGCGTCGAGATCAGGAGCGGCGCTCGTTGCTGGCGACCGGACGGGTGCCGGCCTCGCGGTCGGCCTCGTGCATCACCTGCCGGCAGGCCGGGCTCAGCTTCGGCTTCTCCCGCCGCAGGCAGGCGGTGATTCCCGAGACGTTCGGGATCTCGCCGGCGCACAGGCGCCAGACGTCGGGCGTGCAGGCCGCGCGCTGAGCGCTGGTGCCTTCGGCGAAGGCCGGGCTCGCGCCGCAGAGCGTCAGGGTGATCAGGCTGGTCCGGATGAACGACGTCCTCATGACAATTCCCCACAATGCGAGATCAGCATTCGGACATCGACGACTTGTGACGATCGGCTTGATTGCTGTCATGCGCCGTCTCTCTGTCCACAAGTGAATTATGACCCACGGCCGATGGGGGTCAATCGCAAGTCGACGAGAGATGAGCTGATGTCCCGTTGCAGCGTGTGCTGGAGCACGCAGGCCCTCGACATGGCACCGGACCACAGGTGCGACGGCACACGAGTGGAAGGGCGTGCGCTCGAGGGGATCGATTGAGGAACGATTGAACGGCGGCCGGAACTTGAAGCCGGCACTGGGGGGCCGCGAGACGGGTCCGGTGCCGGTGCGCCCCGGCCGAGCGAGCGCCGGCCGGGGACGGTGTGCGGGAGGTCGGCGCGGGAGGGCCGCCTCAGCCCCGCCTGGCCGCGGCGTCGAACCCGTCCGGCACGCGGCCCGAGGGCGTCGCGAGCGCGTAGGGGCCGCGGGCGAGGAAGCGCCCGGAGCCCGGCTCGGCCAGGACCTGGCCGTCGCGCACCGCGACCTCGCCACGCCGGATCGTCGTCACGGGCACGCCCTTGAGGCGCATCCCCTCCCAGGGGGTGTAGTCGATGGCGTGGTGCAGGTCGGCGTTGGTGAGGACCCGCTCGGCATCCGGGTTCCACAGCACCAGGTCGGCATCGGCCCCCGGCGCCAGCGTGCCTTTGCGGCCGGCGAGGCCGAACAGGCGGGCAGCGTTGGTCGAGGTCAGGCGCACGAAGGTCGGCAGGTCGATGCGGCCCGCCGAGACGCCCTCGGAGAACAGCACCGGCAGGCGGGTCTCGATCCCCGGCACACCGTTCGGGATGGCGTTGAAGGCCGGCATCCCGTCGGGCCGGGCCTCGGCCCCGCCCTGGCCGTAGCCGCTGCTGCCCGGATCGCGCTTGGCGGTGGCGAAGGAGAAGCCGCAATGGTCGGAGGAGACCACGTCGAGGGTGCCCTCGCGGATGCGGGCCCAGATCCGTTCCGATTCGCCCGGCGCCCGGAGAGCCGGTGAGCACACCACCTTGGCGCCCTCGAAGTTCGGCTTGGCGAGGTCGTCGGTGGAGAGGGTCAGGTATTGCGGGCAGGTCTCGCCCCAGACCTTGACGCCCCGGGCGCGGGCCCGGGCGATCTCCTCGGCCGCCTCGTCGCAGGAGACGTGGAAGACCTGGATCGGCTGGTCAACGAGTTCGGCGAGCGCGATGGCGCGGTGCGTCGCCTCGCGCTCGACCACCGGCGGCCGGGCCCAGGCGTGCTGGAGCGGGTCGGTGAGGCCGGCCTCCAGCAGGGCGCGGATGCGCCAGCCGATGGCGTCGTAATTCTCGCAATGCACCGTCACGAACGCGCCCAGCCGCCGTGCGGTCGCCAGCACCTCCAGGAACTGGCCGTCGGTGAGGCGCAGGGGATCGTAGGTCAGGAAGACCTTGAGGCTGCGGATGCCGCGGGCGACCAGCGCCGGCACCTCCCGCTCCAGCACGTCGGGCGTCGGGTCGGTGATGATCTGGTGGAAGCTGTAATCGGCGCGCGAGGCCCTGGCACGGGCCTCGTAATCGGTCGCCGTGGCGGCGATCGGGTGCCCCTTCCATTGCGGCACGAAGCAGATGAACGAAGTGGTGCCTCCGGCGAGCGCCGCGGCCGAGCCGCTGGCAAAGCTCTCCTCCTGCACGCCGCCGCCCTCGGAGGGCTCCTCGATGTGGCAATGTGGGTCGAGGCCGCCGGGCGTGACGACGAGGCCCTTGGCGTCGATCTCGTCGCGGCCGCGCCGCAGACCCCGGCCGACCGCCGCGATCATCCCATCGCGCACGCCGAGATCGCCCTCGAACACTTCTGCCGGGCCGGCGAGCGTCGCACCGCGCACCACCAGGTCGTAGTCGAAATCGTGGCTCGGCATCGCGGCTCCTCCCTCGTTGCGAGGGGTGTAGGAACCGCCCGGGAACACTGTCAATTCCGGTACCGGCCGCGATCGGCCCAGGTGCCGGGGGTCTGAGCAGGAGGCCCGCAATTCGAGCGGGGATACCGGGATCGTGCTCGCGCGGGGGGCAGCTGCCCCTGGGATGGGTTTGACAAGATTTCCCGGCCGGCGGACAAAGACGGCACCGCAGAGGTTCCGGCCGCGTTCGAGCCGACGGGGATCCCGCCGGCTCGAACGCGCGCATAAAGGCGCCCGCGGCACAGCGTGGAGGAACCCTCGATGACGATTCGGTTGGATGCCCCGAACCGGCGCGGACTGATGCTCGGCGCGGCCGCCGCCGCAGTGACGGCCGGGCTGCCGGGAGCGGCCGGCGCCAAGGCGCCGATGCTGCGCAGCCAAAGCCCCTATTACTATCGCTTCACCCTCGGCGACGCCGAGGCGACGATGGTCTCCGACGGCACCCTGCCGCTCGGCGATCCCCACGCCAACTTCCTCGGCCTCACCCCCGCCGAGATGGACGCGCAGCTCAACTCCAACTTCCTGCCGCTCTCGAACGCGGTGCTGGAGCAGAACATCCTGATCCTCAACACCGGCAGCAAGCTGGTGCTGTTCGATACCGGCATGGGCTCGCTCAAGCTGTTCGGGCCGACCACCGGCAAGCTGCTGACCACGATGCGCCAGGCCGGCATCGACCCGAAGGACATCGACGCCGTGGTGATGAGCCACGCCCATGTCGACCATTGCGGCGGCTGCGTCGCCGACGACGGCACGCCGCACTTCCCCAACGCCCAGTACTACATCTCCCAGGCCGACTTCGATTACTGGACCGATCCGGCCAAGGTGCCGGCCTCGTTCGGCGCCTTCCTCGATACGGCACGCAAGAACCTGCTGCCGATCCGCGACCGGCTGGTGTTCGTGAAGGACGGCCAGGAATTCCTGCCCGGCATCCAGGCCCTGGCGGCCCCAGGCCACAGCGTCGGCCACATGATCTTCATGATCACCTCGGGCAAGGACAGCCTCTGCTACCTCGGCGACCTGACGCACCACCCGGTGCTGCTGATGGAGAAGCCGCTCACCGAATTCGCCTACGACACCGATCCGAAGCAATCGGCCCAGACGCGGCTCAGGATGCTGACCATGCTGGCGAAGAACCGTATCCCGGTGCTGGCCTACCACTTCGCCTGGCCGGGCATCGGCCACGTCGCGGATAACGGGCAGGGCGGGTTCCGGTACTATCCGCAGGCGATGAAGATGGAGCTGTAAGGAGGTGCGGCCGGCGCGGTGAAACGCGCCGGCTCATCCCGTCAACGGCTCCGGCCGCACGACGCTCGCGGGGCCGGTGCGGTCGACGATCCAGATCGTGTGAGGGCGTGAACCTGCTTTAGACAGGACGGGCGCGCCTCACCCCGCCTTGGGCCGCGGCCCATACGACTTGAACCGCTCCATCGCCTCCGCCACCTCGGCCTCGCTCAGGATGTGCGGCCGGCCGACCTGAAGCGCCACGGCGTATTGGCGGCACAGGGTCTCGAGCTCGACCGCGAGCCACAGGGCCTTCGCGAGGCTCGGCCCGGTGGCGATCATGCCGTGATTGGCGAGCAGGCAGCAGGTGCGGTCCTCGAGCGCCTCCAGCGCCCGCTGCGACAGGTCCTCGGTGCCGAACAGGGCGTAGCCGCCGCAGCGTACGGTCGGCCCGCCGGCGGCGGCGATCATGTAATGCGCCGCCGGGATGTCCTTCCGGCACATCGCGAAGGCGGTGCAGTAGGTCGGGTGGGCGTGCACGATGGCCGCGACATCGGGGCGGGCCCGCAGGATGTCGCGGTGGAAGCGCCACTCCGAGGAGGGCGTCAGGGCGTGGTCGGCCCGGCCGTCCATGGTCATCGGCACGATGTCGTCGGGCGTCATCTGCTCGTAGGGGAGCCCGGAGGGGGTGATGAGCAGGCCGTCGCCGAACCGCACCGAGACATTGCCGGAGGTGCCCTGGTTCAGGCCCTGCTCGGCCATGCTGCGGCAGGTCGCGACGATCTCCTCGCGCAACGTCGCCTCGGTCTCAGCCATTCCGCGCCTCCGCCGGTGTCTCGGCTCCCTGCCGTGCCGTGGCGTCCTCGGCCATAGCCTCCTGCCGGCGCCCGAGCCAGAGACCATTAGCGAGCCAGGCGAGCGACAAGGGCACCGCCAGGACCGAGAGGGCCGTGGCGCTCATCCCCAGCCACCCCACGAGGCCGTAGGACCAGGCGCCGACCTGGTCGCCGAGGCGGTACACCACCGTGTCGATGAAGGCCTTGGCCTTGTAGCGATCCTCCCGCGGCAGCACGGTGAACAGCACCTCGCGCACCGGCCGGGCGATGGCGAAGTTGCCGGCCCGGCGCAGCACACCGAACACCACCACGCTGGCGATGGTGGGCGCCACCGCGAGCAGCCCGAAGCCGAGCGCGCTGACGAGCGGCAGGATCGCCAGGGTGAGCCCGACGCCGAGCCGGCGCACGATCCGCCCGGTGAGGAAGAGCTGGACGCCCAGCGTCAGCACGTTCACCGCGAGGTCGACGCTGGCGAAGAACGCCGTCTGCGACCCGCGGTCGGGGAAGCTGCGCTTCGCGATGCCGGCCTGCTCGAAGTACAGGAAGGTCGAGGTGATCGAGAACAGCAGCAGGAACAGGCAGATGCCGAGCAGGTAGGGCGAGCCGAGCACCCGGCTGATGCCGGCGAACGGGCTGCCGCCGATCGCCTGCGTCGCCGCTCCCGGCTCGCGCGACAGCGCGTCGGAGATCCGGGAGAGGCCGCGCATGCTCATGACGGCGACTTCGAGGAGCGCGGCCGCGGCGAGGAGCAGGAAGGGCGTCGGCACGTCCCGGGCCAGCACCGCCGTGAAGGCCGAGCCGGTGATGGCGCCGAGCGTCGCGCCCGCCGCGATGAAGCCGAACAGCCTTTTGCCCTGCTCGGTGTCGAAGACGTCGACGATCGTCGCCCAGAAGATCGAGACCACGAACAGGTTGAAGATCGACAGCCAGACGAAGAACACCCGGCCGATCCACACCGCCTCCTCGGGCCCGCTGCGGTAGAGGATCACCGCGAAGATCAGGATGTTGGCGGCGAAGAAGCGGTAGGTGATCGGGATGAAGCGGGCCCGCGGCAGCTTGCGCACCAGCCAGCCGAACGGCACGTTGAGCACCAGCATGCCGATCAGCGTGGCGGTGAAGAGCCAGGGCAGGTTCTCGAGCCCGCCGGCCAGCCCCATCTGGTCGCGGATCGGCCGCATCACGTAGTAGGACGAGAGCAGCGCGAAGATGTAGAGCCACGCCCAGCCCAGCGCCGGTACCTCCTCGGGCCGCACGTCGGTGAGCCGGCGCAGCCAGGCCGGCACCTTCAGGCCGGTCTGCGCCGCCTGCGCGGCGGCGCCCGGGTAGGGGCTCATTCGGCGACCCCGAAGGCCTTGCGCGCGTCCGGCGCCGTGGCATCGTGGCCGAAGCCGGGGCTGCCCATCTGGAACTTCCTCGCGGCGTCGAGGCCGCCGACCACCACCGGCTCGAAGCCGGCGTCGCGCACGAGCATCGCCGCGACCCCGAGGGCCTGCCGGTCGTCGCCGGCGATCGGCACCGCCATCGGGGCGCCGCTGCGATGCGCGTTCTGGGCGAAGAGGCGGTAATTCGCGGCGTTGAAGGCCCGCACCAGCCGGGCGCCGGCTAGGTACTTGGCCGAGGTGGCGCCGATGCCGGCGCTCTCGGCCTCCGCCGCCAGCTCGCCGTCCCGCGCCCTGGTGGCGTTGCCGGCGTCGAGCACGACCTTGTCCTTCAGGAGCCCGCGATAGGCCTGTCCGATCTCCGGATAGGCCTTGTACGGCACCGCGATCAGCACCGCGTCGCCGAAGGCGAGGGCCTGCTCGACGGAGCCGGCCCTGGCGAGCGGTCCCAGCTTCTCGACGAGGGGCTTCAGCTCCTCCGGATGGCGCGAGGCGAACATCACCGGATGGCCGGCCTTGACCCACAGGCCCCCGATGGTGCCGCCGATATTACCGCCGCCGATCACCGCGATCGGGATCTTCGCGTCCTGCGCCAAGGCATCCCGCGTGAAGGCGGGGCCGGCGGCAAGCGCCAGGGCGAAGAGTCCGGCGCGCAGCAGCGTGCGGCGATCACAGGCCATCGATGAACTCCTCCATCTTGCGGCGGGTGGCGGTGTCGGGCAGGCGGCCGCGTGCGGCGCCGAGGTTGTCCTCGACGTAGCGGACCTGCGCCGTGCCCGGCACCGGGCAGGTCACCGCCTCGTGCGACAGGACGTATTTGAGGAAGAATTGCGGCCAGGTCCTGCAGTCGAACTCTGCCGCCCAGGGCGGCAGCTCGCGGCCGCGCACCAGGTTGAACAGTCGCTCGCGGCCGAACGGCACGTTGACCATCACGGCGACGCCGCGGTCCTTCGCCAGCGGCAGGATGCGCTCGGCGGCCTGGCGGGCATCGACGGCGTAATTGACCTGGATCACGTCGAGGGTCTCGGCCTTCATCAGGGCTTCGAGGTCGCCGTACTGCTTCTCGGCCCAGGTTGTGGCGCCGAGATAGCGGATGCGCTTCCGCTCCTTCAGCTCGCGCAGGAGCGGCAGCTGCGCCTCCGGGTCGATCAGGTTGTGGACTGCGATCAGGTCGATCCGGTCGGTGCCGAGGCGGCGGAAGGACTGCTCGATCTGCGCCTGCCCCGCCTCGCGCCCCCGCGCCGCCACCTTGCTGCACAGGAAGACCTTTTCGCGAAGCCGCGTCTCGGCGAGGATCCGGCCCAGCACCTCCTCGGCCCGGCCGTAATCGGGGGCGGTGTCGATCACGGTGCCGCCCGAGGCGACGAATGTCGCCACCGTCTCGCGCAGCGGGGCCATGGCCTCCGAATCCGGCGCCACGTCGTAGCGCCGCGAGGTGCCGATGCCGATCGCCGGCACCGTCTCGCCGGTCGAGGGGATCGGGCGGCGGATCAGCCCGCGCTCTTCCGCGACGGACCGTCCCGGGAGGAGGCCCGCGGCCAAGGAGCCCGCCAGGGAGCCGGCCAGCATGGCGCGGCGGTGGAGCATCATGCGGAATCCTCTCGGCTCGTCGATCGCCGGCGCAAGACTAGGGCGCGGCGGCGCGCCTGCCCACGCCGCACCCGCACACAAGCGCTTGAGGGAAAGCGGCTGCCCGTGATGGGATGGCCCCGGGGGACGATCCCGGCGCCTGGTCGACTCGCGGGGACGGAACCGCGAGGATCGGCGCCATCTCCGATCGCCGGCGCCTCAAGACGAGGTCGCCGGCGGGATCACGCACGCCCCGTCACGAGGAGCCCGTCTTGACCACGACCCAGGATACGAATCCCCCGAACGACATGCTGCCCTACCGCCTGATCACCGGTAAGGACGACGCCAGCTTCTGCCGCCGGATCTCGGAGGCGCTGGCGCTGGGCTACCGGCTGTACGGCTCGCCCTCCTGCACCTTCAACGGCACGGACGTGATCGTGGCACAGGCGGTGGTCTGGCCGTCGGTCGTCAAGGACCGAGACTAGGGCAAGGAGAGGCGTCGCGGCGCATCGCGCGGACGAGGGCGGGATTGGATGTCGAGACCGTCCTCGATCAGCCGGTCGTAGGAGAGGTCGGCGAGGGTGCGCGCCTCGTCGATGATCCGCCACGCTCCATCGGCCAGGATCACCACCACGTCGGCGTCGCTCTCGGGCCCGGCATCGCCCCGGGCGCGGCTGCCGAACAGGGTGAGATCGAGGAGGCGCGGGCCGTCATGCCGGCGCGCATCCGCGGCGAACCGCACCAGGGCGGCGGCCGTTTCCGCGTCCGTCGGCGGACGCAGCACCTCCTCGATCGTCCTCATGCCGCCCTCCCCTACTGGCTCACCGTCCAGGTGGTCGTCCCGTCCTTGCTGTCCTTCACGGTCACCCCGAGGGCGGTGAGCGCGCCGCGGATCCGGTCGGATTCCGCCCAGTCCTTGCGGGCGCGGGCGTCCTTGCGCTCGGCGATCAGCCGCTCCACCGCCGCCGCATCGACGCCGGAGGCCGCCACCGCCGCCCGGTCGCGCTCGGACTTCGTCTGCCCGAGAAGCCCGAGCAGGCCGGCACCGGCCCTCAAGGCCGCCGGGTCGTCGAGGCGGTGGACCTCGCCGAGCGCCGCCGGGGTGTTGAGGTCGTCGAGGAGCGGTTCGAGCACGCTGTCGGGCGCGGGGCCGGGGGCCACGTCGCCGGCGGCCTCATACCAGCGGTCGAGGGTGCGGCTCGCCTCCTCCAGGCCGCGCAGGGTCCAGTCGATCGGCTGGCGATAGTGGGTGCGCAGCATGGCGAGGCGCACGACCTCGCCGGGCCAGTCCGCCAGCACCTCGCGCAGGGTGACGAAGTTGCCGAGCGACTTCGACATCTTCTCCCCCTCGACCTGCAGGAAGCCGTTGTGGAGCCAGATATTGGCCATCACCGGCGTGCCGAAGCAGCAGCGCGACTGCGCCACCTCGTTCTCGTGGTGGGGAAAGACCAGGTCGATGCCGCCGGCATGGATGTCGAAGGTCTCGCCGAGATGCTTCCAGGCCATCGCCGAGCACTCGATGTGCCAGCCCGGGCGCCCCGACGCCGCGATCCCGGCGGGCGAGGGCCAGGACGGCTCGGCCGGCTTCGAGGGCTTCCACAGCACGAAGTCGAGGGGCGAGCGCTTGTAGGGCGCGACGTCGACCCGGGCGCCGGCCTCCATCTCGTCGAGGGGGCGGCGCGACAGCGCGCCGTAATCGGGCATCGAGGGCACGTCGAACAGCACGTGGTCCTCGGCGACGTAGGCGTGGCCGGCGGCGACGAGCCGGTCGATCAGCGCCGTCATCTCGACGATGTGGTCGGTCGCCCGCGGCTCGATCATCGCCGGGGGCTGGCCCGGCACGTTCACGGTCTCCGGCATCAGGATGCCGAGGCGGCGGATGTCGTCGTGGAACTGCGCCAGCGTGCCGTCGGTGAGTTCGCGGATGGTGATGCCCCGCTCCGCCGCCCGGGCGTTGATCTTGTCGTCCACGTCCGTGACGTTGCGGGCATAGGTCACCGCCTCCGCCCCGTAGACGTGGCGCAGGAGCCGGAACAGCAGGTCGAAGACGATCAGCGGCCGGGCGTTGCCGATATGGGCGGCGTCGTAGACGGTCGGGCCGCAGGCATACATGCGCACCCGGCCCGAATCGATCGGCCGGAGCGGCTCCTTGGCCCGGGAGAGCGTGTTGTAGAGGCGCAACAGCGAGGCCATGAAACACCTGCGGGACGGGGTCGGGCCGGGCCGCCGCGTGGCGCTCCGGCCGAGGTTCTAAGTCGTTGCCGGGTCGAGGATCGGACCCGGCCTTGCCGGTCCCCGGGCGCCGCCGGAGCGGGCGACCGGGCGGCCGCCTGTTGCACGGGTGAGACGCCACGGAGGGCCGATCCGGGTTAGCCCAATTCCGCGAGCAATTCGAGACGGCAGTCGCCGCGGGTCCCAACCCCCCGCCGGACCCTGCGTAATCGGTGCACGCGCACGATGCGTAGAGAGATTGTTTACCACCCACGCCCAGTGTCGGGCCGGAGCCGGATGCCGGCGGCTCCGTTCAGAAGGTTAGCCCCATGCGTCGCTCCCTCGCCGTCCTCAGCGCCCTCGGTGTCCTGGTCTCCGTCGCCGTGCCGGCGCTGGCCGCGTCGCCGACGGCCGGCGTGGAGAAGACCTTCCTGATTCCCTCCAGCGACGGCTACGGCGTCGCCGAGTGCCTCACCACCGGCGGCGAGTGCGGCCAGGTGGTGGCGGATGCCTGGTGCGAGTCGCAAGGGTATGCCAAGTCGGCCTCGTACGGCATCGCCGCCCAGGACGAGTATACCGGCGCGATTGAGACGGCCCCGGCCGTGAAGACCTCGGACCGCCCGATCCGGATCACCTGCCGCGATTGATTTTTCCAAGGGGTAGGCCGCCCCTCTCCGCCGCAGAGGCAACGCCTGCTCCGTCCCACCCAACCTCATCCTGAGGCGCCGGAGCGAAGCGGAGGCACCTCAGGATGAGGTCATGAGTGGGCCAGGGAAGGTCAGCCAAGCCGGGCCGCGAGATATCGCGGACCGCTGATGGATGCACCTGACCCCAAGGCACGACGACCCGCTGGCGCACGCCCCGGCTTCGCCTATCTCGGTCCGTCTGGGGCAGCAGCGGAGGCGGCGGGGAGACCGGGTCATGATTCGAAGCGTCGTCGTCATCGCCGCGGCCCTGATGCCGGCGCTGGCGCTCGCCGCTCCGCGGTCCCGCGAGCCGGCACCCATCGGCCCGGTCGTCTCAGGCCCGCCCGGCTACGATTGCCGCCTCCGGACCCCGTTCGACCACGACGTCGTCGGGCCCATCCCGCGCCCGGGCGCCCGGCCGGTGCGGGCCGCGAGCGGCTGGGACGGCACCGCCTACGGCTACGGCACCGGCGGCGCCTCGGCCTCCGGTGCCGTCGCGTTTCCGGTCGACAGCGCGGCCGAGTGCGACCTCGGCGCGCTGACCTTCGGTCGCGCCGGGCTGGACATCCTGCCGCGCTGAGGCGCCTCAGGTGCCGGGCTGGCCGTGCACCGCCTTGTAGAAGAAGTCCTTCCACTCCTTCGGACGGTTCTTCAGCACGCCGGCCTTCACCAGGTGGTCGGCCTGCAGCATCGTGCCGTAGGGCGTTGTCGAGAAGACGACGCCGGGCTGCTTCATCATGCCGACGAGCTCGTCGGGCTCGAACTTCTCCTTGGTGGCCGCGAGGTAGATCTCGGCAGCCCGCTTCGGGTCGTCGCGGATGAGGGCGTTGGCCTCGTCGATGGCGGCGAGCACCGCGGCGGTGGTCTTCGGGTTCTGCTCCATGAACTTGCCGCGGCCGAACACGATGGCGTTGCTCAAGGGACCTCCGACCACGTCGTAGGAATTGAGCACGACGTGGATCTTCGGGTCCTTCAGCTCGATCTGCTGGTAGGGCGGCAGCGAGAAGTGGCTGTTGACCTCGCTGGTTCCCCCAAGCAGGGCCCCGACCGCATCGGGGTGACCGAGCTGCACGGTGATGGCGTCGAGCTTGTTGCGGCCGGCCTCGCCGAACTGGCGCTCGGCGGCGATCTGCAGCATCACGGCCTGGGCCGAGACCTTCACGGTCGGCACCGCGATCCGGTCCTTGGCCGAGAAGTCGGCCAGCCCCTTCACCGCCGGGTTGCGGGTGACGAGCATCATCGGTGCACCGGCCGAGGCCGCCAGCCCCTTCACCTCGCCCCTCGTGCGGTCCCAGGCGAGCAGCAGGTTGGTGGCGCCGCTGGTGACGAAATCGACGTTGCCGGAGATCAGCGCGTCGACCGAGGCGCCGCCGCTGGTCAGCGTGACCCAGCTCACCTTGACGTCGCCGAGGCCGGCCGACGCGACGTGCTTCTCGACCAAGCGCTGCTGCTCGGCCAGCACCATCGGCATGTAGATCAGGCCGGGCTGGCGGGTGAAGCGCACCTCGCTGGTCTCGGCTTTCGCGGGAGAGGCGGCGAGGCCGAGCGCGACGGCCAGCGCGCCGACGGCGCGCCTGAGGAACGGCATGGGCGAATGCTCCCTGGTTCTCGGCCCTTGTCCGGACGCTCGGGAAGCCGAGCGCCCGCCGGGGCCGTGTCGGGAGCCAGGGTCCGGAAATGCTCCGGACACGTCAAGCCGCGACGAAGGAAGGGGGGTGGGGGCGTCAGGCCGAGACGGAGGCGGCCTCGGCCCGGTGCTGGGCGGCCCGGGTGCGGTTCGCCACCATGCGGTCGTGCAGGCGGTTGATCGTGCGCGAGCCGGTGCTGGTGAAGGCGAAGGGCAGGATTCCGTGCACCAGGCAGGCCAGGCCCCCGGCGATCATGCGAAGGCCGAAGCCGGTGGCGACGCCCATATGTTCGAAATAGGTCTCGCCGACGGAGGCCGGATGCTCGGAGAAGGACAGCTTCGACATGGGATCCTCGGGAAGTCCTCGGGGACACTCGAAAGGCACCCTCAGGATCGCACGGCTCCCGCGCAGACGGATTGCGAAATGTCCCCGTTCCCCGCATGGTCGCGCAATGGGATTTCGCGATCTCGCGAGAGGTTGGAAAATTTTCGCGTGGACGAGTTCGACCGGAAAATCCTGTTGTGCCTGCAGGAGAATGCGGCCGAATCGCTCGAGGCGATTGCCGCCCGGGTCGGCCTGTCGGCCTCGCCGTGCTGGCGGCGAATCCAGAAGCTGGAGGCGCAAGGGGTAATCCAGCGCCGGGTGGCCCTGCTCGATCCCGACCGGATGCGGGTCGGCGTCACGGTGTTCGTCTCGGTGCGCACCAACCGGCACAATGCCGATTGGGCCGAGCGCTTCTGCGCCGCCGTGGTGACGATCCCCGAAGTGGTCGAGTTCTACCGCATGAGCGGCGAGACCGATTACCTGCTGCGCATCGTCGTGCCCGACATCGCGGCCTACGACCGGGTCTACAAGCGGCTGATCCACTCGGTCGAGCTTTACGACGTCAGTTCGGCCTTCGCGATGGAGCGGATCAAGTACACGACGGCACTGCCGGTGACTTACGCCGAGTAAGCAGCGGTCGGGCCGTGATTGCGCGGGTCTGGCTTGCGCCGGGCGCCGGTTGCTTTCCGGCCCGATCGGTTTAGCTGCGCCGGAAGGCCCCTCCCCTGCCTCGAAAGCCTCGCCGAGAAGAGCCACCATGACGACCTCCCGGACGACGCACCGTCCCCTCGTGATCGCCGCCGTGATGGCCGCGATGGCGATGGTGGCGATCGAGGCGACCATCATCTCCACGGCGATGCCGGGCATCGTCGGCGAACTCGGCGGGCTGTCGCTCTACGCCTGGGTGTTCTCCGGCTTCCTCCTGACCCAGACCGCCGCCACCATCGTGTTCGGCAAGCTCGCCGACATCCACGGAAGAAAGCCCGTGCTGCTCGCCGGCATCGCGGTCTTCCTCATCGCCTCGGTGCTCTGCGGCTTCGCCTGGTCGATGCCGGCGATGATCGCCTTCCGGCTGATCCAGGGCATCGGCGCGGGCGCCATCCAGCCGGTCTCGCTCACCATCGTGGGCGACCTCTACACCGCGCAGGAGCGCGGGCGGATCCAGGGCTTCCTCGCCAGCGTCTGGGCGGTCTCGGCGGTGGTCGGGCCGGTGGCCGGCGGCTTCATCATCGCGCATGCCTCGTGGTCGTGGATCTTCTGGATCAACCTGCCGGTCGGCCTCGTGGCGTCCGGCCTGTTCATCGCCTTCCTGCACGAGGGCGAGCGGCGCGAGCGCCGGCCGGTCGACGCGGCGGGCGCCGCCCTGTTCACCCTGACCGTCGCGGCCCTGATGGTGGCGCTGACCGAGGCCGGCGAGGCGCGCTGGTCCGTCGTGGCCGTCGCCGCCGGGCTCGGCCTCGTCGCGGCCGTGCTGCTGGCCGTCCAGGAGCGCCGGACGCCGGAGCCGGTGATCGACGCCGCGCTCTGGCGGCGCCGGCCGATCGCCGCCGCCAACGCCACCTCGCTCTTGGCCGGCATGGCGCTCATCGGGCTGACCACCTTCCTGCCGATGTACGTGCAGGGCGTGCTCGGGCAGACGCCGATCGTCGCCGGCTTGGCGCTCACCGTGATGGTGCTCGGCTGGCCGTTGGGCGCGACGCTGGCAGCGCGCAGCCTGCACCGCTTCAGCCTGCGCCGCATCCTGGTCACCGGCAGCCTGATGCTGCCGCTCGGCGCCATCGCCGTCGTGACGCTGCAGCCCGGCAGCCACCCGGTTCAGGCCGGGGCCGGCTCGCTCGTCATGGGCTTCGGCATGGGGCTGGTGAGCAACGCGTCCCTGATGCTGATCCAGGAGATCGTGCCCTGGACCCAGCGCGGCAGCGCCACCGCCTCGAACATCTTCTCGCGCAACCTCGGCAGCACGCTCGGCGCCACGGTCTTCGGCGCGGTGCTCAATCACGGGCTCGCGGCGGCGGGCAGCACCGTCACGGCGGACAGCCTGCAGCAGGCCCTGGCGGCGGGCGGCCTGCCGGGTGAGGCGGAGAGCGTGCGCTTGGTGCTGCAGCACGCCCTGCACCAGACCTTCTGGGCGGTGCTCTTGATCTCCGCGGCGGCCTTCGCCACCGCGCTTCTGGTACCGCACGTCACCCTCGGGCGCGCCCGCGAGGTGCCGGCAGAGTAGCCACCCGTCAGGAGGCGCGCGCCCGCGGATGCGCGGAGTCGAACGCGTCGAGCAGGCGGGCGGCATCGACCTTGGTGTAGACCTGCGTCGTCGCCAGGGAGGCGTGGCCGAGCAGCTCCTGGATCGCCCGCAGGTCGCCCTGGCGGCCGAGCAGGTGGCTGGCGAAGGAGTGGCGCAGGGCGTGCGGCGTCGCGGTGTCGGGCAGGCCCAGCGCCCCGCGCATCGAGGCGACGGCGAGCTGCACGATGCGCGGCGAGAGCGGACCGCCCTTGGCGCCGACGAAGAGCGGCCCGTCCGGCGGCAGGGCGTAGGGGCAGAGCTTGAGATACTCCGCCACCGCGGCCTGAACCTGGGCGATCACCGGCACGCTGCGGGTCTTCTGGCCCTTGCCGACCACCGTCACGGCGTCCGTCCCATCGACCGGTGCGTCGCGCCGCGTGAGGCCGAGCGCCTCCGAGATGCGCAGGCCCGAGCCGTAGAGGAGCGCCAGCACCGCGGCGTCCCGGGCCAGCACCCAGGGCGGCCGCTCCTCGCCGGCCCGGATGTCGGGGCTCGCCATCGCGACCGCGGCGGCCACCGGCAGCGGGCGGGGCAGGCGCCGCTCGACCTTGGGCGAGCGCACCGCGGCGAGGGCCGCGACGCTGCCGTGCCCCTCCCGGTCGAGGTGGCGGGCGAAGGAGCGCAGGCCGGCCAGCCCCCGCATCAGGCTGCGCCCGCCGACGCCCTCCTGGCGCCGCGCCGCCATGAAGCCGCGCAGGTCACGGGGCTTGAGCCGGATCAGGGCCGGGATGTCGGGATTCGTGCCCTGCCGGGCGAGATGGGCGAGGAACTGGCGCAGGTCGCGCCGATAGGCCTCGACCGTGTTGGGCGACAGCCGCCGCTCCGAGGCCAGCCCCTCGAGCCAGGTGATCGCCGCCGCCCGCACGTCGGGCGCGCCGGGCAGCAGCAGGTCGGCGGGTTCGGCGTCGGACATGGGGCCGGGCTCCGGGTCAGGGGAGGCGAGTAGGCCCCGAAGCCGGTTGACGACCGGTTGACGCGCGCCCTCGTCAGTCCTGGGTGAAGCGCAGGGTCACGCCATGGCGGGCGCTCGATCCCGGCGTCAGCAGGCGCTGCGAGTCGCGCTCGGCCAGCTCGCCGGAGAAGCCCGCCCAATCGGCGTGGCCGGTCCAGCATTCGAGGGACAGGAACGGCGCCGTCGGCCGGGTCCAGACCGCGAGATGGGGAAAATCCTCGGCGTCCAGAGCGATCGCGGCGCCGGAGGGCGCGGTGAAGCGCATCGTCCTGCTGCGGGCGTTCAGGAACACCAGGGCCTCGGTGAACATCTCCGGGTCGAGGGGCAGGGTGTCGCCCTCGAGCGGCAGCGCCCGCTCGCTGCGCACCAGCAGGCCGCCAGGCCCGACCTCCGGCACCGCCGGCCGCTCCGGCCGCTCGAAGCGCACGGCGTAGCCGCCCCCGGCGGCCCGCTCGCCGCCGGCGAAGGGCCACGGGAAGGCGGGGTGGAAGCCGAGCCCGTAGGGCAGCGGCTCGGAGCCCGGATTGTGGACCTCGCAAGCGAAGGACAGCGCGCCGTCCCGCACCGTGGCGGTGATGTCGAGGCGGAAGGCGAAGGGATAGTGCGTCCGGGTTTCCGCGGTATCGGTGAGGCGGAGCGTCACGCTCTCCTCGGCCTGCGCGACCACCGTGAAACGGCTGTCGCGGGCGAAGCCGTGCTGCGCCATCGGATAGGCGCGGCCCGCCACCGTGACGGCGCCTCCGGCGGAAGCGCCGACGACCGGGAACAGCCAGGGCGCGTGCCGGTTCCAGTGCGCCGGATCGCCCGACCACAGATACTCGGTGCCGCCGACCCGCCAGGAGACCGGCTCGGCGCCGGCGAGGGCGAGGCGGGCTGTGGTATCGCGGTGGCGGATCTCGACGGTGTCGCTCATCGGGGCCTCGTTCGGTACGAGGCCCCTGTTACCGGCTGAAGGCCGGTCCGGGAATGGCCCTCATCCCCGCCGGGCGGTGTTGCGCCGGGGCTGGCGCGGGCGCGGCGGCACGTCGGCCTCGCCGGCCAGGGCCTCGACCTGGAGGTCGGCCGGGCCGGTGCGGGGGAAGGTGTGGGCGAAGCGCTCGGCGGCACCGCCGCGGACCTCGAACTTGGTCTCGCGGTCGAAGATGCGGATCGCGCCGATCTCCTCGCGGGTCACGTCGCCCCGGCGGCACAGCATCGGCAGCAGGCGGCGCGGGTCGGCGTTGTCGCGCCGGCCGACATTGAGGCGGAACCACACGCTCGACCCGAACGGCGCGCGCGGGCCGTCCCGCGTCGTGGTCTCGCGCCGGGGCGTGACGCCGCGGCCGGTGGCGAAGCCCGGATCGGTGACCTCCTCGGGCGAGGGCATGCGGGCGCGGTAGGCCCGCACCAGGGCGGCGGCGATGTCCTCGGCCGAGCGCTGGGCGAGCAGGGACTGGGCCATCGCCCGATCCTCGTCGCTCACCTCGTCGGTGACGAGGGGATCCTGGAGCAGGCGCTCCTGGTCGAGGGCGCGGATCTCGTCGGCAGGCGGCGGGCCGGACCAGACCGGGACGACGTTCGCCCGCACCATCAGCTCCTCGGCCCGGCGGCGGCGGGACGGCGGCACGAGGAGCACGCTGATGCCCTTGCGCCCGGCCCGGCCGGTGCGGCCCGAGCGGTGCTGCATCACCTCGGCGTCGTGGGGCAATTCGGCGTGGATGACGAGGCCGAGGCCCGGCAGGTCGATGCCGCGGGCAGCGACGTCGGTGGCGACGCAGACCCGGGCGCGGCCGTCGCGCAGGGCCTGGAGGGCGGCGTTGCGCTCGCCCTGGCCGAGCTCGCCCGAGAGCGCCACCGCCTGGAAGCCGCGCTCGGTCAGCACCGCCTGGAGGTGGCGCACCGAATTGCGGGTGTTGCAGAACACGATCGCGGTGCGCGCCTCGACCTGGCGCAGGGTGTTGACCACCACGAGCTCGGTCTCCCGCGGCAGAATGCGGAAGGCGCGGTACTCGATGTCGGCGTGGCCCTTGGTCTCGCCGGCCACCGCGATGCGCATCGCGTCGCGCTGATAGGCCTCGGCGAGGGCCACGATGCCCTTCGGCAGGGTGGCGGAGAAGAGCAGCGTGCGCCGCTCGGCCGGCGTGGTGCCGAGGATGAATTCCAGGTCCTCGCGGAAGCCGAGGTCCAGCATCTCGTCGGCCTCGTCGAGCACCGCGGCGCGCAGGGCCGTCGGGTCGAGGTTGCGCCGCTCGAGGTGATCGCGCAGGCGGCCCGGCGTGCCGACCACGATGTGGGCGCCGTCGGCGAGCCAGCGGCTCTCGCGCCGCGGGTCCATGCCGCCGACGCAGGACACCACGCGGGCGCCGGCCGGGCCGTAGAGCCAGGACAGCTCGCGATGGACCTGGAGCGCCAGCTCGCGGGTCGGCGCGATCACCAGCGCCAGCGGCGCGCCGGGGGCGCCCAGGGTCTCGGCGTCGCCCAGCAGCGTGCGGGCGAGCGCGAGACCGTAGGCGACGGTCTTGCCGGAGCCGGTCTGGGCCGAGACGACGAGGTCGCGGCCTTCGGTCTCGGGCTCGAGGACGGCGGCCTGGACCGGCGTCGGGTCTTCGTAGCCGCGGCCGGACAGAGCCTGGGCGAGGGGGGCGGGCAGAGCAGGAAAAGGCACGTGGATTCGATCCCGGATGAGGCGACGCGCGGGGATCGAATCGGCTCCGGAGGCCCAAGGCTTGGTAGCACATGGCCTCGTCTGAGGGCCGGCCGCATCGGCGGCGGGCGCTCGCGGCGCGCGGGGAATCCCTACGGTCTTTTCGTGGAGGAGCGTGCGTTTACAGGGGTTCGGGCCGCAGGTCCACCCCGCGCCTCGCATGGGGGATGGGCTCCGGGGAGATGGTTCCCCTCGGGATCACGCCTCGATCATCGCGCGGATGCGCCGTGCCAGCAGGTCGACCGGGAAGGGCTTCGTGATCATCTGCATGCCGGGCGCGAGGAACCCCGCCATGGCGGCGTTCTCGGCGTAGCCGGTGATGAAGAGCACCTTGAGCCCCGGGCGGTGCTCGCGGGCGGCGTCGGCGAGCTGGCGGCCGTTGAGGCCCGGCAGGCCGACATCGGTGACGAGGAGGTCGACGCGGCCGGCCGCGCGCAGGGCCGCGAGGCCGGCCGGGCCGTCCTGCGCCTCCAGCGCCCGGTAACCGAGGTCGCGCAGCACGTCGACGATGAGGCTGCGCACCGCCGGCTCGTCCTCCACCACCAGCACGGTCTCGCCGCTGCCGGCGGCCGGGGGTTCCGCGGAAGACGGGGCCGGGCTCTCCGCCTCGGCGAGCGGACCCGTATGGCGCGGCAAGTAGAGCGCCACGGCGGTGCCGCGCCCGACCTCGGACGAGATGACCGCGTGGCCGTCGGACTGGCGGGCGAAGCCGTAGATCATCGACAGGCCGAGTCCTGTCCCCTGGCCCAAGGGCTTCGTGGTGAAGAACGGGTCGAAGGCGCGGCGCACCACCTCCGGCGGCATGCCGGTGCCGGTGTCGGTCACGGCGAGCCGGATATAGGCGCCCGGCGCCACGTCACCGTGGGCGGCGGCGAACACCGCATCGAGCTCGACGTTGCGGGTCTCGATGATGAGGCGCCCGCCCTCCGGCATCGCGTCGCGGGCATTGATCGCGAGGTTGAGGATCGCGCTCTCGAGCTGGTTGGCGTCGCAGAGCGTCGGCCACAACCCCTCGGCGAGGCGGGTCTCCAGGGTGACGGTCTCGCCGAGCGTCCGGCGCACCAGGTCCTCCAGGGAGGCGACGAGGGCGTTGGCGTCGACGGGGCGCGGATCGAGGGGCTGCCGCCGGGCGAAGGCGAGCAGCCGGTGGGTCAGCGCCGCGGCCCGGTGGGCCGAGGTCAGCGCCGCATCGATGTAGCGCTCGACGACGTCGGTGCGGCCTTGCGCCAGGCGGGTCGACAGGAGGTCGAGGGAGCCGACGATGCCGGTGAGCAGGTTGTTGAAATCATGGGCGATGCCGCCGGTCAGCTGGCCCACCGCCTCCATCTTCTGCGACTGGCGGAAGGCCTCCTCCAGCTCGCGCTGCTCGGTGACGTCGCGCCCGACCGCGTGCAGGTGCTCCTCTCCCGGCACCGCCGTCCAGGACAGGGTGCGGTAGGAGCCGTCGGCATGGCGGTAGCGGTTCTCGAACAGCAGCGTCGCCCGGCCCTCTTCGACCTGCCGCGTCTCCGTGAGGGTGCGCTCGCGGTCGTCGGGATGGACGAGGTCGAGGAAGGAGCGGCCGACGAGATCGTCGGTGTTCCAGCCGAGGACCGCGTGCCAGGCCGGGTTGAGCGCCGTGACCGTGCCGTCGAAGCGCGCGACGACCATCACGTCCTTCGACAGGCGCCACATCCGGTCGCGCTCGCGGGTGCGCGCGGCGACCTGGGCCTCCAGGGTCTCGTTGACCCGCCGCAGGGCATCCGCCGCTTCGTGCCGGACCCGGGCGAGGCGCAGGTTGGTCTCGACCCGGGCCAGGAGCTCGCGGGCCGAGAACGGCTTGATCAGGTAGTCGTCGGCTCCCGCGGCCAGGCCCTCGATGCGGGCCTCCTCGCCGGCCCGGGCGGAGAGCAGGATCACCGGGATGCCCCGGAGCGCCGGGTCGGCCCTGAGGGCCGCGAGCAGCCCGAACCCGTCGAGGCCCGGCATCATCACGTCGGAGAGGACGAGATCGGGGGCGTGGCGGCGGGCCGCCTCCAGCGCCGCGTGCCCGTCGCCCACCGCCTCGACGACGTGGCCGCTGTCGCCGAGCAGGCGCCGGACGTAAGCACGCATGTCGCTGTTGTCGTCGGCGAGCAGCACCCGGCCGGTGAGGCCGGGGGGAGCGAGGCGGGGCGCCTCGCCGAGATCGGGCGGAGCTACGGTCTCGTCGTCGAGCCAGCGCGTCGCCTCCTCGACGAAGACGTGGGAGCGGGTGGCGGTCGAGATTCCGGCCCGGGCGGCGCGGATGCGGTCCTGCGGCAGGTGGGCGTCGCCCAGGGGCACGCTCACCGTGAAGGTGCTGCCGCGACCCAAGGTGCTCTCGACCCCGACCGTGCCGCCATGCAGCCGGACCAGCTCCTGCACCAGGGCGAGACCGATGCCCGATCCCTCGAAGCTGCGCCCCTGCGCACCCTCGACCCGGTGGAAGCGCTCGAACAGCCGCGGCAGCTCGGCCGCCGGGATGCCGAGGCCGGTATCCGCCACCGAGAGCACCGCCCGGGCCCCCTCCGCCCGCAGCCGCACGGTGATCCGGCCGTCGAGCGTGAACTTGAAGGCGTTGGAGATGAGGTTGAGGACGATCTTCTCCCACATCTCCGGGTCGACGAAGGCCGGCTCCGGCAGCCCCGCGCAGTCGACGTCGAGGACGAGGCCGGCCTTGTCGGTGGCCGAGCGGAAGCTCGAGGCAAGTTCCGCGGTGAACCGGGCGAGGTCGACGGGCTCGAAGGCGGCCTGGGCCCGGCCGGCCTCGATGCGCGAGAAATCGAGGAGCGCGTTGACGAGCTTCAGGAGCCGCAGGCCGTTGCGGTGGGCCAGCTCCACCAGGCGGCTTGTATCGGGGTCGATGGTGGCCGGCGACGATTCCAGCACCTCGGTCAGTGGCCCCAGCATCAGGGTCAGGGGCGTGCGGAACTCGTGGCTGACATTGGAGAAGAACACGGTCTTCTGCCGGTCGAGCTCGGCGAAGGCCTCGGCCCGGCGCCGCTCGGCCTCGTAGGCGTTGGCGTTGGCCAAGCCCGTGGCGATCTGGCCGACGAACAGGTCGACGAAGCCTCGGTACTCGTCGTCGAGGGGCCGGTAGGGGTTGAGCCCGGCGACGAACACCCCGGCCGGACGGTCCTGGCCCTGCTGGGCGATCGGCACGACCAGGGCATGGGTGGGGGCCCGGTCCCACGGGCCGACCGGCAGGTCGGCGAAGAGGAACCCGAGCGCTCCCACCGGCACCAGAGCCGACGTCTGGCCGGCGGGGTCGAGATGGTCCATCGCCGCGGCCGCGGCTTCGCCCGCCCGCCCGGCGGCCGGGTGCTCCGGCCCGATTCCCGCCCGGGCCAGCAGGGCCGGCTCGTTGCCCGCCAAGTTGCCCGCCAAGTCACCCGCCAAGTTGCCCGCCAAGTTGCCCGCCAAGTCACCCGCCAAGTAGGCGAGCGCCACCGGCAGGTCTCGGGTGCCCTCCCCGAGGCACGCGGCGACCACCGCGCCGACCTCCGCCGCGGTGCGGGCCGCCGCCATCCCGGCGCCGAGGTCGCGCAAGCAGCGCAGGCGCCGCTCGCCGATCACCCGCTCGGTCTCCTCCGAGACCACGCAGAGCATGCCGGTCACGGTGCCGGTGTCATCCGCCAGCGGGCTGTACGAGAAGGTGTGGTAGGTCTCCTCGGTGAAGCCGCGCCGCTCCAGGAACAGCAGCAGCGCCTCGTCCCAGGTCGCCTGGCCCGTGCTCAGGACCTGGGCGATGCGCGGACCGATATCGGGCCAGATCTCGGCCCAGACCACGTCCGAGCGTGAGCCGAGCGCCCAGGCCTCCTTGACGCCGAGGGTCGGCCGGTAGGCGTCGTTGCAGAAGAAGGTGAGATCGGGTCCCCACGCCATCCACATGGCGAAGCGGGAGCCGAGCATGATCCGCACAGCCGTGGTCAGCGATTGCGGCCAGTGCTCGACCGGGCCGAGGGACGTCGCCGCCCAGTCGCGGGCCCGCAGGCGGGCACCCATCTCGCCGCCGGGAAACAGCGTCTCGTAGGCGGGGAGCGGGTTACCCGGCATGGAAGGCGTCCAGCATGCCCCGGCGATGGCACGGGCGCCGCGAAGTGTCAAAAACCAGGCATAAAGGAAGCCTCATTCCGCGGGCCGGGAGACCGCGTCTTCCGCGAGAATCCTCTGGATCCGATCTCGCGAGTCCGCGCGATGCCGAAGGGCCTGTGGATCAGGCGCCGTGCATCGCTCGCCCGGTCAGAGCCTCGCCGATCTCGGCCACGATCGCCTGCGGGGTGCCGCCGACCGAGACCACCAGGGGGTTCTCGTCGGGCGACGGTTCCTGCAAGGTGCGGAACTGGCTGTCGAGCAGGCTCGTCGGCATGAAGTGGCCGTGGCGGGCGGCCATGCGCCGGCCGATCAGTTCCCGATCTCCCTTGAGGTAGACGAGGCGCACGTCCGGACGATCCCCGACCAGGATCTCGCGATAGGCGCGCTTGAGGGCCGAGCAGGTCACGACCCCGTGCCGCCCCTCGGCGCGGACCTTGTCGATCCAGGCCGCGATGGCGGCGAGCCAGGGCCAGCGGTCCTCGTCGGTGAGGGGGGTGCCGGCCTGCATCTTCTCGACGTTGGCGGGCGGGTGGAAATCGTCGCCGTCCTCGAATTCCCAGCCGAGCCGGCCGGCGAGCAGACTCGCCACCGTGGTCTTGCCCGAACCCGCCACGCCCATCACCACGACGACCGCCGGGGGTGTCGCCTCCCCGCTTCCTGCCGCACCGTCCATTGCCGCCGGTTCTCCCACTCCGTTTGTTCGACCTATCCTCAGCCCGGCCGTCGCGTCCAGCTCTCCGCGTTCACCGCCCCCTCCGGCACCCGGCCCGCCAGGAGGGTGCGGACCTGCTCGACGGTCTCGAGGGCCTGGGCCGCCACCGCCGGGGGCGTGAGGCCGCCGACATGCGGGGTCGCCACGACCTGCGGCAAGGCGGCGAGATCGGGGCTCGGCATCTCGTCGGGCGCCCGGCCGACATCGAGGGCGGCACCGGCGAGGCGTCCGTCCCGCAGGGCCGCCGCCAGGGCGCCTTCGTCGACGAGGCTGCCCCGGGACAGGTTGAGGAGGTACGCGCCGGGCTTGCACCGCGCCAGGGCGGCGGCGTCGATGAGGTCGCGGGTCTCGGCGCTGGCGACCGCGAGGCAGACCACGTAATCGGACCGCGCCAGCAGGTCCGGAAGATCGACCTGCGCCAGACCCGGCTCCGTCACCCGGGCGTAGGGGTCGCTCACCAGCACCTCCATGCCGAGCGCGGCGAGGAGGGCGCCGAGGCGCCGGCCGATGGCGCCGTAGCCGATGATCCCGGCGGTGCTGCCCGCGAGCTGACGGCCCATGCGGACCTCCGGCGCCGCGCCGGCCCGGTAAGCGAGGACGGAGCGGGAGAGGCCGCGCGACAGGTCGATCATCATTCCGAGGGCGAGTTCGCTCACCGCGGCGACGAAGCCGGGCCGGGCCCGGGTCACCAGCACGCCGGCGGCGCTCGCCGCCGGGACATCGATGGTGCGGATGTCGACGGCGACGCGCAGGACCGCCCGCAGGCCCGGCAGGCGCTCGAACACCGCCGCCGGCACCGCGGTGGCCCGGTCGGCGACGATCAGGTCGACATCCGCGGCGGCCGCGACCAGGGCGTCGGCATCGAGCGGCGCGTCACCCTGGTGCAGGCGGACCCCGGCGACGCCCTGGAGGGCGTCGAGCGCCTCGGCGCCGTAATACTGCGCCCGGGCCTGGGGCGTGTGCGTGAGGAGGAGCTTCATCGCGCAAGCCTTCTCAGGCCGGAGCCGTCCCGGACCCGGGGCCCGGGACCACGAGGTCACATATGCAGCGCGCGCTTCTCCACCGCGAGCGCGGCTTCCTTCACCGCCTCGGTCAGGGTCGGGTGGGCGTGGCAGGTGCGGGCGATGTCCTCGGACGAAGCGCCGAACTCCATCGCCACCGCGACCTCCATGATGAGGTTGCCGGCATCGGGGCCGACGATGTGGACGCCGAGCACCCGGTCGGTGGCGGCGTCGGCCAGCACCTTCACGAAGCCGTCGGTGGTGTGGTTCACCTTGGCGCGGCCGTTCGCGGTGAACGGGAACTTGCCGATGTTGTAGGTGATCCCGTCCTTCTTCAGTTCCTCCTCGGACTTGCCGACCGAGGCGACCTCCGGCGTGGTGTAGACCACGTTCGGGATCACGCCGTAATTCACGTGGCCGGCCTTGCCGGCCAGGATCTCCGCCACCGCGACGCCCTCGTCCTCGGCCTTGTGGGCGAGCATCGGGCCGGCGATCACGTCGCCGATGGCGTAGATGCCGGTGACGTTGGTGGCGTAGCGGTCGTCGGTCTGGATCCGGCCCTTGTTGTCGAGCTGGACGCCGACGGTCTCGAGGCCGAGGCCGGCGGTGTAGGGCACCCGGCCGATCGCCACGAGCACCACGTCGGCCTCCAGCGTCTCCGACGCGCCGCCCGCGGCCGGCTCCACGGTGACCTTGGCGCCCGAGCCGGTGCGCTCGACGCCCGTGACCTTCTGCGACAGGCGGAACTGGATGCCCTGCTTCGAGAGGATGCGCTGGAACTGCTTGCCGACCTCGCCGTCCATGCCCGGCAGGATGCGGTCGAGATACTCGACCACGGTCACCTCGGCGCCCAGCCGCCGCCAGACCGAGCCGAGTTCGAGGCCGATCACGCCGGCACCGATGACGACGAGCTTGCCCGGGACCTTGGTCAGGTCGAGGGCGCCGGTGGAGGAGACCACCACCTCCTCGTCGATGGTGACGCCCGGCAGGTTGGCGACGTCAGAGCCCGTCGCGATCACGACGTTCTTGGCTTCGAGGATCTGGTTGCTGCCGTCCTCCGACTTGACCTCGACCCGGCCGGCGCCGGCGAGGCGCCCGGTGCCCTGGAAGGTCTCGACGCCGTTCTTCTTCAGGAGGAACGCGACGCCCTTGGTGTTGCCGTCGACGCCTTCCTGCTTGAACGACATCATCTTGGCCAGATCGAGCTTCGGCTCGCCGACGGTGATGCCGAGCACGGGGAAGTGCTTGGTCGCCTCCTCGAACGCCTCGGAGGCGTGGAGCAGGGCCTTCGACGGGATGCAGCCGACATTGAGGCAGGTGCCGCCATGGGTCGGGCGCTTCTCGACCACGGCGGTCTTCAGGCCGAGCTGGGCGGCGCGGAGCGCGCAGACATAGCCGCCGGGGCCGGTGCCGATGACGACGAGATCGTAGGAGGACATTCAGGACTCGCGAAGTTGGGAGCGGCGGGCCGGTGAGGCGCCGCCGCTGGGATGATGAATGGGTGTGGGGGCGGCTAGCGGCCGCCCGAGATCGTCAGGGTCGCGCCGGTGGCGTAGGAGGCCTCGTCCGAGAGGAGCCACAGCACCGCGGCCGCGACCTCGTCGGCGGTGCCGGCGCGCTTCATCGGCACCAGGGGGCTGAGCCGCGCCAGCCGGTCCGGCTGGCCGCCGCTGGCATGGATCTCGGTCTCGATCAGGCCGGGGGCGACGCCGTTGACCCGGATCCCCTCGGCGGCGACCTCGCCGGCGAGACCGGTGGTGAAGGTGTCGATGGCGCCCTTGGACGCCGCGTAATCGACGTACTGGCCCGGCGCGCCGAGGCGTGCGGCGACCGACGACAGGTTGACGATGACGCCGCCCTGACCGCCGTGGCGGGTCGACATCCGCCGCACCGCCTCGCCGGCGCACAGGAACGAGCCGATGACGTTGGTGGTCATCATCCGGTTGAGGCGGGCGAACGTCATCTCGTCGACCCGCGCCGCGTAATCGACGACGCCCGCATTGTTGACGAGACCGCCGAGGGGCCCGAGGCCGTCGGCTGCCTCGAACAGCGCCGGGATGTCGGCCTCGACGGCGACATCGCTCTTCACGGCGAGAGCTTTGCCGCCCGCCGCCGCGATCTCCTGCACCAGAGACTCGGCGGCGTCCTTGGCCGCGACGTAGGAGAAGCAGACCCGCCAGCCCGCCCGCGCCGCCCGCAAGGAGACGGCGCGGCCGATGCCGCGGCTGCCGCCGGTGACCACCAGGACCTTGTCCGTCATCATCGCGCTCCCCGATGCGAGAGGCCCCTCCCCCGGGCGGGGGAGGGGCTGGTGTCAAGCTGGCCTTAGAGATCGAGCACGAGGCGCGCCGGGTCCTCCAGGGCCTCCTTGACCCGCACCAGGAAGGTCACGGCCTCCTTCCCGTCGACGATGCGGTGATCGTAGGACAGGGCGAGGTACATCATCGGCCGCGCCTCGATCTTGCCGCCGCGCACCACCGGACGCTCCTCGATGCGGTGCATGCCGAGGATGCCCGATTGCGGTGCGTTGAGGATCGGGGTCGACATCAGCGAGCCGTAGATGCCGCCGTTGGTGATCGTGAACGTGCCGCCCTGCATGTCCTCGATCGACAGCTTGCCGTCGCGGGCCTTGCGGCCGAAGCCGGTGATGGCCTTCTCGATCCCGGCGATCGACAGCTGGTCGGCGTCGCGCACCACCGGCACGACCAGGCCCTTGTCGGTGCCGACCGCGATGCCGACGTGGTAGTAGTTCTTGTAGACGATGTCCTGGCCATCGATCTCGGCGTTCACCGCCGGCACGTCCTTGAGGGCGCCGATCACCGCCTTGGTGAAGAAGCCCATGAAGCCGAGCTTGGCGCCGTGCTTCTTCTCGAACACGTCCTTGTACTGCTGGCGCAGGGCCATCACGGCGCCCATGTCGACGTCGTTGAACGTCGTCAGCATGGCGGCGGTGTTCTGCGCGTCCTTGAGGCGCCGGGCGATGGTCTGGCGCAGCTTGGTCATGCGCACCCGCTCCTCGCGGGAGGCATCGTCCGGCGCCGACGGGGCGCGGGCGACCTGCGGGGCCGGAGCCGGAGCGGGCGAGGAGGCGCCCGACGAGATCGCCGAGAGCATGTCGCCCTTGGTCACGCGGCCGTCCTTGCCGCTGCCCTTCACCGACGACGGGTCGACGCCGGATTCCTGGGCGAGGCGCGCAACGGCCGGGCCGTTGTCGCCCGAGGCGTGGCCCTTCGGGGCGGCGTCGCCGTGGCTGCCGTAAGAAGCGGACGAGGACTTGGCGGGCGCCTCGGCGGCGGCCTTCGGGGCCTCGGCCTTGGGGGCTTCCGCCTTCGGAGCGGCCGCGCCGTTGCCGGCGCTCGCGCCGCCCTCGACGATCGAGCCGAGGAGCGCGCCGGGCTCCACCGTCTCGCCGTCCTTGGCGACGATGTCGCCGAGCTGGCCGGAGGCCGGGGCGTTGACCTCGAGGGTGACCTTGTCGGTCTCGAGCTCGACCAGCGGCTCGTCGGCCTTCACGGTGTCGCCGGGCTTCTTGAACCAGCGGCCGATCGTGGCCTCGCTCACGGACTCGCCGAGCGTCGGGACGCGGATTTCGGTGGCCATGTCTTCCGTCAGGGTTGGGGCGGTGGGGGTCCCGCCCGAAAAAGGATCAGGCGGCGCCCCGGGAGGGGCGCCGGTGAAGGGTGATCAGACCGCCAGGGCCTCGTTGAGGAAGGCCTGGAGCTGGTCGAGGTGCTTCGACATCAGGCCGACGGCGGTCGAGGCCGAGGCCGGGCGGCCGATGTAGCGCGGGCGCTTGGAGGCGGAGCCGGCCTGGTTGAGAACCCACTCGAGGTAGGGCTCGACGAAGGCCCACGAGCCCATGTTCTTGGGCTCCTCCTGACACCACACCACCTCGGCGTTGCGGAACCGGGAGATCTCGGTGGCCAGCGACTTCAGCGGGAACGGGTAGAGCTGCTCGACGCGCATCAGGTATACGTCGGAGATGCCGCGCTTTTCGCGCTCCTCGTACAGGTCGTAATAGACCTTGCCCGAGCAGAGCACGACGCGCCGGACCTTGTCGTCCTTGGGCAGCTTCACGCCGTCCTGCGCCTTCTCGGCGTCGTCCCACAGCACGCGGTGGAAGGTCGAGCCCTCGGCGATGTCGGAGAGCGGCGACACCGCCCGCTTGTGGCGCAGCAGCGACTTCGGGGTCATCAGCACCAGCGGCTTGCGGAAGTCCCGCTTCAGCTGGCGGCGCAGGATGTGGAAGTAGTTCGAGGGCGTCGTGCAGTTGGCGACCTGCATGTTGTCCTCGGCGCACATCTGCAGGTAGCGCTCGAGCCGGGCCGAGGAGTGCTCCGGACCCTGGCCCTCGTAGCCGTGCGGCAGCAGCATCACCAGGCCGGACATGCGCAGCCACTTGCGCTCGCCGGACGAGATGAACTGGTCGACCACGACCTGCGCGCCGTTGGCGAAGTCGCCGAACTGCGCCTCCCACAGCACCAGGGAGTTCGGCTCGGCCAGGGAGTAGCCGTACTCGAAGCCGAGCACCGCCTCCTCCGAGAGCATCGAGTTGATGACCTCGTAGCGGCTCTGGCCGTCCTTGATGTGGTTGAGGGGCGTGTAGCGCTCCTCGTTCTCCTGGTCGATCACCACCGAGTGGCGCTGCGAGAAGGTGCCGCGCTCGACGTCCTGGCCCGACAGGCGGACCCGGTGGCCTTCCGTGAGGAGCGAGCCGAAGGCCAGCGCCTCGGCGGTGGCCCAGTCCAGGCCCTCGCCGGTCTCGATCGCCTTGGCGCGGTTGTCGAGGAAGCGCCGGATGGTGCGGTGCAGGTGGAAGTCCTGCGGCACCGTGGTGATGGCTTTCCCGATCTCCCGCAGGGTGTCGGCCGGCACGCCGGTGCGGCCGCGGCGCGGGTCGTCCTCGTCCTCGCGCACCGCCTTCAGGCCCGACCAGCGGCCGTCGAGCCAGTCGGCCTTGTTGGCCTTGTAGGCCGTCGCGATGTCGAACTCGCTGTCGAGGGTCGCGCGGAACTCGGCCTTGCGGTCCTCCAGCTCCTTCTGGCTCACCACGCCGCTCTCGGTCAGCCGCTTGCCGTAGCTCCCAAGGGTCGAGGGGTGCTTGCGGATGATCTGGTACATCTTCGGCTGGGTGAACGCGGGCTCGTCGCCCTCGTTGTGGCCGAAGCGGCGGTAGCAGAGCATGTCGATCACCACCGGCTTGTGGAACTTCTGCCGGTACTCGGTGGCGATCTTGGCCGCGAAGGTGACAGCCTCGGGGTCGTCGCCGTTGCAGTGAAAGATCGGCGCCTCGACCATCTTCGCCACGTCGGACGGATAGGGCGAGGAGCGCGAGAAGCGCGGATCGGTGGTGAAGCCGATCTGGTTGTTGATGATGAAGTGGATCGAGCCGCCGGTGCGGTGGCCCTTCAGGCCCGACAGGCCGAGGCACTCCGCCACCACGCCCTGGCCCGCGAAGGCGGCGTCGCCGTGGATGAGGAGCGGCAGAACGTTGGTGCGCTGCTCGTCGTTCTGCTGGTCCTGCTTGGCGCGCACCTTGCCGAGCACCACCGGATCGACGATCTCCAGGTGCGACGGGTTGGCGGTCAGCGACAGGTGGACGGTGTTGCCGTCGAAGGCCCGGTCGCTCGAGGCGCCGAGGTGGTACTTGACGTCACCCGAGCCCTCGACCTCGGCAGGCGACGACGAGCCGCCCTTGAACTCGTGGAAGATCGCCCGGAACGGCTTTGACATCACGTTGGCGAGCACGTTGAGGCGGCCGCGATGGGCCATGCCGAGCACGATGTCGGTGACGCCGAGCGCACCGCCGCGCTTGATGATCTGCTCCAGCGCCGGGACCATCGCCTCCGAGCCGTCGAGGCCGAAGCGCTTGGTGCCGGTGTACTTGAGGTCGAGGAACTTCTCGAAGCCCTCGGCCTCGATCAGCTTGTTGAGGATCGCCCGCCGGCCCTGCTCGGTGAACGAGATCTCCTTGTCCTTGCCCTCGATGCGCTCCTGGATCCAGGCCTTCTCCTCCGGATCGGAGATGTGCATGAACTCGACGCCGAGGGTCTGGCAATAGGTCCGCTCCAGGATCGCGACGATCTCCCGGATGGTGCCGAATTCGAGGCCGAGCACGTTGTCGAGGAAGATCGGGCGGTCCCAATCCGACTCGGCGAAGCCGTAATGCTGCGGGTGCAGCTCCTCGTGGTCGCCGCGCGGCTGCAGGCCGAGGGGATCGAGCTTGGCGTGCAGGTGGCCGCGCATGCGGTAGGCGCGGATCAGCATGATCGCACGCACGGAATCCTTGGTCGCCTGCAGCACGTCGGCCGGGGCGACGGGCTGGCCCTTGGCCTCCTGCTTGGCCTTGATCTTCTCGCCGACGGCCTTCTCGATCGTCGCCCAGTTGCCGTCCAGCGCCGAGACGATCTCGCCATTGGCGGCGACCGGCCAGTTGGGCTTGGCCCAGGATGCGCCCTCGGCGTTCTTGACCACGATCGCGCTCTCCTCCTTCAGGCCGGAGAAGAAGCTGCGCCACTCGGGATCCACCGCGTTGGGATCCCGGGTGTAGGTCGCGTACAGCTCCTCGATGTAGTCGGCGTTGCCTCCGTAGAGGAACGAGGTTCCGAGGAGGGCGTCGTTCGCGTCCTGGCGTGCCATGGCGATCTGTCTATCCGCGCTGGTCGATCGATGCGCCGGCTTCTCTCCCTCGGTTGGGGCGGGAGGATGGCGATCCGTCGACGGTGGGGGCGCCCGAATGTCCGGGCGCCGGGATGTCTTACGAACTCAAGAGAGTTGACGTTTGCTTGCGATGTGGGTGCGGGACCTTAATCCCGCACGCCACCCCTGCCATGCGCGAGGCGAAGGGCATCGGCGTCCCGCAGGACGACTCAGCCCTTCAGGACCTCGACCAGGGTCTTGCCGAGGCGCGCCGGCGACGGCGAGACGCGGATGCCGGCCTCCTCCATCGCGGCGATCTTGTCCTCGGCGCCGCCCTTGCCGCCCGAGATGATCGCGCCGGCGTGCCCCATGCGGCGGCCGGGAGGGGCCGTGCGGCCGGCGATGAAGCCGACCATCGGCTTCTTGCGGCCGCGCTTGGCCTCGTCCTTGATGAATTGCGCCGCCTCTTCCTCGGCCGAGCCGCCGATCTCGCCGATCATCACGATCGACTCGGTCTTGTCGTCAGCGAGGAACATATCCAGCATGTCGATGAACTCGGTGCCCTTGACCGGGTCGCCGCCGATGCCGACCGCGGTGGTCTGGCCGAGGCCCTCGTTGGTGGTCTGGAACACCGCCTCGTAGGTCAGGGTGCCGGAGCGCGACACAATACCGACCGAGCCCGGGCGGAAGATGTTGGCCGGCATGATGCCGATCTTCGACTCGCCGGCGGTGACGATGCCGGGGCAGTTCGGGCCGATGAGGCGCGACTTCGAGCCCTCGAGCGAGCGCTTCACCCGCACCATGTCGAGGACGGGAATCCCTTCCGTGATGCAGACGATCAGCGGGATCTCGGCGTCGATCGCCTCGCAGATCGCGTCGGCGGCGCCCGGCGGCGGCACGTAGACCACCGAGGCGTCGGCGCCGGTGGCGTGACGCGCCTCCTTCACGGTGTCGAACACCGGCAGGCCGAGATGGGTCGCGCCGCCTTTCCCCGGCGAGGTGCCGCCGACCATCTTGGTGCCGTAGGCGATCGCCTGCTCGGAGTGGAAGGTCCCGTTCTTGCCGGTGAAGCCCTGGCAGATGACCTTGGTGTTCTTGTCGATAAGGATGGACATGCGTATCTTTCCGGCGTGCGTGTTCAGATCGGACGGAACGGGTTCACCACACGGACCGAGCCGTAGGTCTGCCCGTCGTTGAGGTCTTCGCTGTAGACGACCGGGGCACCGAGCCGCTCGGCCGCCGCGACGATCGCTGCGTCCCAGTAGTTGATCCGGTAGCGGTCGCAGATCTCGGCGGCCCGCGTGACGCTCTCGAAGGTGATGGACGCGACGTGGCGGTCTCGCAGGATTTCCATCCACGCGATCGCCTCCGCCGAAGTGAACGGCGTCTTCGACTTGCGCGTGGCGTTGTAGAAGAATTCCTGCAAGACCTGTCCTGAGATACCGAAATCCGTCTCCGCGATGAGCAGGCGGGCGCGCTCGTGTTTGCTGGGTGCCGAGAAGCGGCCGAGGGCCGCGTAGATCAGCACGTTCGTGTCGAGGAAGCAGTCAGGGCTCATAGGAGCGCGTCCTGCTCCAGACGTCGGACCCGAGGTCGCCGGTGGTGGCGTCGATCAGGGCGAGCAGACGCCGACGGTTGTCGGCGTAGGTCTCGGCCCTACCCCGGCGCCGGTCGTGGAGGGCGGCGCGGCCCTCCTCCGGCGGCTCGTCCAGCACGGCCATGAGTGCGCGGTGGCCGGGATTGTGGATCTCGATCGGAGCGAGAGCGACGAGGTCCCTGGCATGCTGCTGGAGCAGATCCTCGATCGAGGTCTGCCGCGCCCGCGCCACGCTGGCGACGCGGTCGAGGGTCGTCTCGTCGAGGTCCAGGATCACCTTCGTCATCGCTCGCTCCGATTTGTTCGGGTCGGTCCCGACGCGCCGCTTCAGCCCTTGCGCACCGCCGCGACGATCTTCTGCGCCGCGTCGTCGAGGTCGTCGGCCGGGATCACGTTGAGGCCCGAGGAGCGGATGATCTCCTTGCCCTTCTCGACGTTGGTGCCCTCGAGGCGCACCACCAGCGGGACCTGGAGGCCCACCGCCTTGACGGCCGCGATCACCCCGTTGGCGATCACGTCGCACTTCATGATGCCGCCGAAGATGTTGACCAGGATGCCCTTCACGTTCGGGTCGGCGGTGATGATCTTGAAGGCCGCGGTGACCTTCTCCTCCGAGGCGCCGCCGCCGACATCGAGGAAGTTCGCCGGCTCCTCGCCGTAAAGCTTGATGATGTCCAGGGTCGCCATCGCGAGGCCGGCGCCGTTCACCATGCAGCCGATGGTGCCGTCGAGGGCGATGTAGGCCAGGTCGTACTTCGAGGCCTCGATCTCCTTCTCGTCCTCCTCGGTGATGTCGCGCAGCTGCACGATCTCCGGGTGACGGTAGAGGCTGTTCGAGTCGAAAGAGATCTTGGCGTCCAGGCACTTCAGGTGCCCGTCCTTGGTGACGATGAGCGGGTTGATCTCGAGCATGCTCATATCCTTGGCGGTGAACGCCTTGTAGAGCTTAGCTGTGAGGTCCTCCGCCTCCTTGGCGAGCGGGCCGGTCAGGCCGAGCGCCTTCGCGACCGCGCGGCCGTGATGCGCCATCACACCGGTAGCCGGATCGACCGAGAAGGTGATGATCTTCTCGGGGGTGTCGTGGGCGACCTGCTCGATGTCCATGCCGCCCTCGGTCGAGACCACGAAGGCGACCTTGCCGGTCTCGCGGTCGACGAGCATCGACAGGTAGAACTCGGTCTCGATGTCCGAGCCGTCCTCGATGTAGAGGCGGTTGACCTGCTTGCCGGCCTCGCCGGTCTGCACCGTCACGAGGGTGCGGCCGAGCATCTGCTCGGAGAAGGCCTTGACCTCCTCGACCGACTTGGCGAGGCGCACGCCGCCCTTCTCGCCGGCCTCGGCCTCCTTGAACTTGCCCTTGCCGCGCCCGCCGGCGTGGATCTGGGACTTCACGACCCAGAGCGGGCCACCCAGCTCGTTGGCGGCGGCCTCGGCCTCGGAGGCCTTGAAGATGGCGCGGCCGTTCGAGACCGGCAGGCCGAACTCCTTGAGGACGGCCTTGGCTTGATACTCGTGGATGTTCATGGGGCGACAAGCTTTCTTTGATCGGGCGGGGCAGGCGAAGGCGGCGCGGAGAGCCCCGCGCCGCCGATCAGGCCTTACGCCAGCGCGCCGTTGATGCCCTTGCAGGCCTCGACCAGGCCCTTCACGGAATTGACCGACTTCTCGAACATCGCCTTCTCCTCGCCGGAGAACTCGACCTCGACGATGCGCTCGACGCCGTTCTCGCCGATCACGATCGGCACGCCGATGAACAGGCCGTCGACGCCGTACTGGCCGGTGAGGTGGGCCGCGCAGGGCAGGACCCGCTTCTTGTCCTTGAGGTAGCTCTCGGCCATGGCGATGGCCGAGGCCGCCGGGGCGTAGAAGGCCGAGCCGGTCTTGAGCAGGTTGACGATCTCGCCGCCGCCCTTGCGGGTCCGCTCGACCATCGCGTCGAGCTTCTCCTGGGTGGTCCAGCCCATCTTGACGAGGTCGGGCAGCGGCACGCCGGCCACCGTCGAGTAGCGCACCAGCGGCACCATGTCGTCGCCGTGGCCGCCGAGCACGAAGGCGGTGACGTCCTCGACCGAGACCTGGAACTCCTCGGCCAGGAAGTGGCGGAAGCGGGCCGAGTCGAGCACGCCGGCCATGCCGACGATCTTCTTCGGGTCGAGGCCCGAGAACTTCTGCAGCGCCCACACCATCGCGTCGAGCGGATTGGTGATGCAGATCACGAAGGCGTTCGGGGCGTGGGTCTTGATGCCGGTACCGACCGCTTCCATCACCTTCAGGTTGATGCCGATCAGGTCGTCGCGGCTCATGCCGGGCTTGCGCGGCACGCCGGCGGTGACGATCACCACGTCGGCCCCGGCGATCGCCGCATAGTCGCTGGCGCCGCTGTACTTGGCGTCGAAGCCGTCGACCGGAGCCGACTCGGCGATGTCGAGGCCCTTGCCCTGGGGCACGCCATCGGCGATGTCGAACAGCACGACGTCGCCCAGCTCCTTGAGGCCGGCGAGGTGCGCGAGCGTGCCGCCGATCTGTCCAGCGCCGATGAGCGCGATCTTCTTGCGTGCCATGTGAGAACCGATCCTTCGCGGTATGGTGGAACCGTCGGGGGCCGGGGTCCGCTCGCGAGGAGCCCGCGCCGGCGGTTGCCTCTTTGGCGAAAAAAGCCGGGGCCGACAACCCGAAGGCCTTGCGCGTCGCGCCGAGGCGCTGCCAAGGCCGCGCTCACGGCACGTCATGCGATCTGGATTTATCTTCCAAATCAGTGACTTGTCTTGGTGGCCAACCGTGCGTTACATTTTCGCCAGTTTGTCAGCGACCTACAGGGTCCCGATGCGCAGGATCCGCAGCATCGCCCGGATGACCGCGCCGAGGCGAGCTTCGATCAGGTCGCGGGGCACCTCGGCGTCGAGCTGGATCGAGACCGGGTGCAGGAAGCGGTGGCTGGTGTCGAAGATGAAGGCGATGCCGCGCTCGCGGTCGCGCAGCGAGAAGGTGCCGGCATTCATCCCCTCCTCGATCACCCGCTCGACCAGCTGGCGCAGGCGGCCGCGATGGCGCCGGGCGATCGGCCGGGATTCGACCGTCGCGTCGCGGTGGACCGCGAACAGATGCGGGTCCCGCGCCAGGACCTCGCGCTGCATCGAGGCGAGCGCCAGGAGCAGGCGTTCGAGCTTGTCGTCGGCGGGGTCCGGCGCGTCCGCGATGGCGCCGAGCTCGGCCTCGACCTCGCGCAGCCAGCGGCCCGCCACCGCGTCGACGAGCGCGGTCTTCGAGGGAAAGTAGCGGTAGACGTTGGCATGCGTCATGCCCGCCTCGGCCGCGACCCCGACGACCGTGACCTGCCGGTGCCCGAGGCGGCGCAGGTGGTCGGCTGCGATCGCGAGCAGCCGGGCATCGGCGGAGGGCGGTGCCGGCCGGGCGCGGGAACTCGGGCCGACGGTGAATGGCCCGTCCGCCGGGTGCGTCTCGTCGCGGGACTGGGCGCCGGAGCGGCTGCGGGGCATGGGACTCGGAACGGTTCAGACCGGTGGCGCGACGATCCCGCCAGGGTAGCGGCACGATGCCCGCGGGAGAAGCCCCGCCAGAGCGCCGCACAGCCGCAGTCTCAGACCCGGTAGCGCCGGTGCAGACTCGACACCACGTCCTCGGCGAGACCCAGGCGCTCGGCGAGATATGCCAGATACAGCTGGTTGACCCTGCGACGCTGGTCGACGGCGAGCAGCGAGGCGACGTAGGCGTAAGCGCCGAGATCGGCATCCTGGATCGCGTCGAGGAGGTCGCCCAGCGCCAGGGGCGCCGCGAGCGCCTTGTCGAGGCGCTGGCGCTCGGCCTCCGCGGCGCTGATCCGGGCGAGCGCGTCGCGCACCGGCGCCGGGTCCTGCCGGCGCCCCTGCGCCAGGAAGGCCGCCGCCATCGCCTGGATGACGAGGTCGCGCTGGGCCGGCTCCAGCACCCGGAGGTTCAGGGTGAGCGGCACCAGGGTCTGGTGGCGGTTCTGCAGGAAGGCGTGCAGCACCTTCTGGCCCAAGGCCTCGGTCAACACCGCATCCGCGCGGCCGGCCCGCCGGTCGCGCCGCGAGGCCCGGGCCGGGGCGGTCTCCGGCTCCTCGACCTCGTCCGGCGCGTCGCGCCCGAAGGCGCGGGTGAGGAAGGCGAAACTCATGCGAGGTCTCGATTGGGCAATTCCGCACCAACGTGCGATCGCGCGGCAAGCTCCGCCGCCGGCTCATCCCACGGCGATCGGGCGCAGGACCGGCACGTCGAAATAGACCCGGTCGAGAGCGATCTCGAACTCCACGGCCTCGAACCGCAGGACGTGGTCCGGTGCGGTGAGCACGTCGCTCACCCAGCCCTCCGGCTCGCGCCGATCATGCTCCACCCGCATCTGATCCTGATAGACGAGGACGAAGTGCCGGAGCGTCGGCAGGGACTTATAGAAGGAGAGCTTGTAGAAGGAGAGCTTGGGCCCGCGGTCGCGATCCATGGTGCTCGGCGACAGCACCTCGACGATCACCAGCGGGTCGGTGACGAAGGTTCGATTCTGCCGCGGCCCGCAGCGCACGTCGATGTCGGGCTTGGGCTTGTCCCGGCCGCGCCCATCATAATCGCGCAGCACCCGCATCCCGCCCCGGTAGCTGCGGCAGCCTTGGGCATCCATCGCGAGCTTCAGCGGCGCGCCGAGATTGCCGGCGATCTGCTCGTGGTTCTCCGTCGGGTTCGTCATCATGACGATGCCGCCGTCGACGAGTTCCCAGTCGTGCTCGTCCTGCTGGGCGTCGACGAAGCGGTCGAACTCGGCGACGGTCAGCCGGCCGGAACGAGGGACGCGGTCTTCCATGACCGGCTCCTTCGGGGCGGCACCGAGCCTAAACGGGGCCACCGTGCACGCAAAGGCGCGAGCTCAAGCAAACTCTTCACGCCCGCCGCCCTGGGCAGAGCCCCGCACCACCCAATCTAGGGAGGCTCGCGACCCCGCATCAGGATCACCTCCCGGCATGACACGCCCCCGCCCCTCCGCCCGGAGGGCCCGCGCATGACCCTCGACCAGGGCCTCGCCTTCGGCCTCATCGGGGTCACCGTCCTGCTCTTCATCTGGGGGCGGCTGCCCTACGACCTGGTGGCGCTCCTCTCCCTCGTCGCCGGGGTGGCGCTCGGGCTGGTGCCGGCCTCGAAGGCGTTCGACGGCTTCGCCGACGACGTGGTGATCATCGTGGCGAGCGCGCTGGTGATCTCGGCGGCGGTGTCCCGCTCGGGCGTCGTGGAGAGCGCGATGCGCCCGCTCCTGCCCTACTTGCGAAAACCCCGCCAGCAGGTGCCGGCATTGGCCGGCGCCGTGATGGGGCTCTCGGTCTTCACCAAGAACATCGGCGCGCTCGCGATCTTCATGCCGGTGGCGCTCCAGCTCGGGCGCAAGACCGGCACGCCGGCCTCGATGCTGCTGATGCCGATGTCCTTCGCCTCGCTGATCGGCGGCCTCGTCACGCTGGTCGGCACCTCGACCAACATCATCGTCGCCAAGGTGCGGGCCGACGTCACCGGCCAGCCGTTCGGGATGTTCGACTTCACCCCCGTCGGCCTCGGCCTCGCGGTGGCGGGCCTCGCCTTCCTGTCGGTCGGCTACCGGCTGCTGCCGCGCGACCGGCGCCCGGCGGGGTCGCTCGCCGCGGCCTTCCGGATCGAGGCCTACACGACCGAGGCCTGCCTCTCCGCGGAGTCGCCCCTCGTCGGCGCCACGGTGGGCGAACTGGAAGCCTTGGGCGACGGCGACGTCACGGTGGCGACGGTCATCCGCGAGCGCTTCCGCCGCTACGTGCCGGGGCCGGACTGGCGGCTTGCCGTCGGCGACATCCTGCTGCTGGACGGCGAGCCGGAGGATCTGGAGCGCCTGGTGGCACGCGCCAAGCTCACCCTCGTCGGCACGCAAGCCGCCGGGGGCGAGGTCACGGTGATCGAGGCGGTGATCCCGGACGGCTCGGCCCTCGCCGGCACCACCGCCGCCGGGGCCGACCTCGCCGGGCGCTACGGCACGGCCTTGCTCGCGGTCAGCCGCAGCGGCGCGGCGATCACCCGGCGCATCGGCAGCGTGCGCCTGCGGGCCGGCGACGTGGTGGTCCTGCGCGCCGAATCGGAGCGGCTGGCCGACGTCCTGTCCGAGTTCGGCCTCCTGCCGCTCGCCGAGCGCAAGCTGGCGCTGGGCCACAGCCGGCGCAGCTACATCCCGATCGCGGTGCTGGCCGGCGCCATGGCCCTTATCGCGCTCCACGTCGTGCCGGTGGCGATGGCGTTCTTCGGCGCCGCGGTGCTGCTTCTCGTGCTGCGGGTCATGACCATGCACGAGGCCTACGAGACCATCGAATGGCCGGTGATCGTGCTGCTCGGCGCCCTGATCCCGGTGAGCGACGCGGTGCGCACCACCGGCGGCACCGACCTGATCGCCAGCACCCTGTCGGGGCTGATGCAGACGGTGCCGCCGATTCTGGCGATCGGCCTGCTCCTGATCGCCGCCATGGCGGTGACGCCGTTCCTCAACAACGCCGCGACGGTGCTGGTGATGGGACCGATCGGCGCCAGCCTGGCGGTCAAGCTCGGGCTCAACCCGGACCCGTTCCTGATGGCGGTGTCGGTCGGCGCGGCCTGCGACTTCCTCACCCCGATCGGCCACCAGTGCAACACCCTGGTGATGGGCCCGGGCGGCTACCGCTTCGGCGATTACGCCCGCCTCGGCCTGCCGCTCTCGATCATGGTGATCGTGGTCGGCACGCTGCTGATCAGCCTGTTCTGGCCGGTGGCGCCGCGCTGAGGCGGGGCCGGTCCCTCAAGAAACCGACTCCTCAAGGGATTGTGCGTCCGTGACACCGTGTCGCCACGTCACCGAATCGTGTCGCCCTGGGCGGGGCGATACAGAAGCGGCATGACGGCGATCTGGTTCATCTTCGCGCTCATGACCGGCCTGGCGGTGCTCGCCCTGCTCTGGCCGATGTCGCGCCGCCCGGCGCTGGCGACCGTGCCGGAGGGCGAGGCACGGATCGCCACCGAGACCGGGTTCTACCGCGACCAGCTGCGCGAGATCGACCGCGACGCCGCCCGCGGGCTGCTCGCCGCGCCGGAGGCCGAGGCCGCCCGGGCCGAGGCGGCGCGCCGCCTGCTGCGGGCGAGCCGCGAGCCCGGCCGCACCGCCGGGGCGATGGGCGAGCCGGCCCTGCGCCGACGTCGCGCGGCCTCCGCCTTCGCCCTCTCGACGGTGCCGCTCGTCGCGCTCCTCGTCTACGGGATGTACGGCTCGCCGGACCTGCCGGCCCAGCCCCAGGCCGAGCGCCTGGCCCATGCGCGGGCGGCCGGCAACGACCTCGCGGCGGCAGTGGCGCAGATCGAGGCTCATCTCGCCAAGGCGCCGGAGGACGGCCGCGGCTGGACGGTGCTGGCTCCGGTCTACCTGCGCCTCGGCCGCACCGAAGACGCGATCAAGGCCTACGAGAACTCGTTGCGGATCCTCGGCGAGGATGCCGGGCGGCTCGCCGATTACGGCGAGGCCCTGGTGGCGGCGAGCGACGGGGTCGTCTCCTCGAAGGCCCGCGACGCCTTCGAGCGGGCGCTCAGGCAGGATGCCAGGGCGGTCAAGCCGCAATTCTACTTCGCCCGCGCCGCCGAGCAGGACGGCGACCGCGACAAGGCCCGCGCCCGCTACGCGGCGCTCGCCAGTGCCGCTCCGCCCGAGGCGCCCTGGCTGCCGATGGTGCGCGATAGCCTCGCCCGCCTCGACGGCACCGCGCCACCTCCCCCCAGCAAGCCCGCCATGGGTGAGGAGCAGCGCAGCATGGTCCGCGGCATGGTCGAAGGGCTGGCGCAACGCCTCGCCGCGCAGGGCGGCACGCCGGAGGAATGGGCCAGGCTGGTGCGCTCCTATGGCGTGCTGGGCGAGCGGCCGAAGGCGGAGGAAACCCTGGCGCAGGCGCGGGCCGCGCTCGGGAGCGATGCCGGCAAGCGCGCGCCGGTGGAAGAGGTGGCGCGGGAGATGGGTCTGGGAGCCGCGACGGCGGCAGCGCCGTGAGGATCGCGACGGCCGAGCGCCTGACCCCTCCCCCACAGAGGGGGAGGGGTCAGGCGCTCGGCCGTCGCGGACCCGCCGGGCAGGCTCTGCTATAGAATGACAATCAACAGAGCCGGCCCCGGTGCCGGCCACCCCCGGGAGACGCCATCCATGACGCCCGCGACCCCCTTCCCCTATCGCCGGCCTTGAGACCCGCACCATGACGCGCCGGCGCCGCCGTTCCGTCCTCATCCTCGTCTGCGGCGCCGTGCTGGCGGCGGCCCTCGGGCTCGTCCTCACGGCGATGCGCGACACGATCGTGTTCTTCCGTTCGCCCACCGAGGTGGCGGGCCAGAAGGTCGCGCCCGGCACCCGCTTCCGCCTCGGCGGGCTGGTCGAGGCCGGCTCGCTCAAGCGCGAGGCCGACGGCAAGGTGGCGTTCGCCGTCACCGATACCGGCTCGACCGTGCAGGTGCGCTACCGCGGCCTGCTGCCCGACCTCTTCCGCGAGGGTCAGGGTGTGGTGACCGAGGGCGTGCTGGAACCCGACGGCGTGTTCCGCGCCGACACGGTGCTGGCCAAGCACGACGAGACCTACATGCCCCGCGAGGTCGCCGACGCCCTCAAGGCCCAGGGGCGCTGGCAGGAAGGCACCGGCAAGCCCGGGCAAGGCTCATCCGGGCAAGGCTCATCCGGGCAAGCGCAATCCGAGCCCGTCTCCCGCACCGCCGTCCAATAGTCCCGCCCCGTGCGGCGGAAGGTCTGGGCGGCGCTGGAATGGAACCGGACTAAGGTGACGCCGCGATCCGCCGCGGCGGGACGCCGGGTCGGGGGAGCCGTCGGCCGATCTCCCGTCGCGATGGACTTCACGCTCACCGAAAGGTCGTCCCGTTGCTGATCGAGGTTGGTCACTACGCCCTCGCCCTGGCGCTCGCCCTGTCGCTGACGCAGATGGTGATGCCGGTCTGGGCGAGCCGCACCGGCGACCCGGTCCTGCGCAGCATCACGGTGCCGGCAGCGCTCGCCACTTTCGCGTGCATCGCCTTCGCGTTCGGCGCGCTGACCTATGCCCACGTAACCTCGGACTTCTCGGTCCAGAACGTCGTCGAGAACTCGCACTCGATGAAGCCGCTGATCTACAAGATCTCCGGCGTCTGGGGGAACCACGAGGGCTCGATGCTGCTCTGGGTGCTGATCCTGGCGCTGTTCGGCGCCGTGGTGGCGCTCGCCCGCAATTCCGTGCCGCCGATCCTGCGCGCCAACACGCTCGGCGTGCAGGCCGCGATCACCGCGGTGTTCCTGCTCTTCATCCTGGTCACCTCGAACCCGTTTTCCCGGCTCAACCCGGCGCCGGTCGAGGGCCGCGACCTCAACCCGCTCCTTCAGGATCCCGGCCTCGCGATCCATCCGCCGCTGCTCTATCTGGGCTATGTCGGCTTCTCGATCAGCTTCGCCTTCGCCATCGCGGCGCTGATCGAGGGCCGGATCGACGCGGCCTGGGCCCGAGCGGTGCGGCCCTGGACGCTGGCGGCCTGGTGCTTCCTCACCGTCGGCATCGCCATGGGGTCGTACTGGGCCTATTACGAGCTCGGCTGGGGCGGCTGGTGGTTCTGGGACCCGGTCGAGAACGCCTCGCTGATGCCCTGGCTCGCCGGCACGGCGCTCGTCCACTCCACCGTCGTGATGGAGAAGCGCGACGCCCTCAAGGTCTGGACGGTGCTCCTGGCCATCCTGACCTTCTCGCTGTCGCTGCTCGGCACCTTCCTGGTGCGCTCCGGCGTGCTCACCTCGGTCCACACCTTCGCCACCGATCCGACGCGCGGCACCTTCATCCTCGGCATCCTGGTGCTGTTCATCGGCGGCTCGCTGGCGCTCTACGCCTGGCGCGCGCCCACCTTGCGCCAGGGCGGCCTGTTCGCGCCGATCTCCCGCGAGGGCGCGCTGGTGATGAACAACCTGTTCCTGTCGGCGGCCTGCGCCACGGTGCTGGTCGGCACGCTCTATCCCCTGGCGCTGGAATCGCTGACGGGGGAGAAGATCTCGGTCGGGCCGCCCTTCTTCAACCTGACCTTCCTGCCGCTCGCCGTGCCGCTGCTCCTCGTCGTGCCGTTCGGCCAGACGCTGGCGTGGAAGCGCGGCGACCTCGCGGCGGCGAGCCAGCGGTTGTTCATCGGCTTCGCCCTCGCGCTCGCCATCACGCTTCTCGCCATCGCCGTCACCTGGGGCGGGCCGGTCGGCGCGCCCCTCGGCATCGGGCTCGGCGCCTACCTGATCCTGGGCGCCGCCCTCGAGATCGTCACCCGGGCGCGGGGCAAGACTGTCGGCCTGTCGCTGCGCCGGGCCGCCGGCCTGCCGCGCTCGGCCTGGGGCACGGCGCTGGCGCATGCCGGCGTCGGCATCACGGTGATCGGCATCGCGGCCCAGGCCTGGAGCGTCGAGTCGCTCGCCACCATCCAGCGTGGCGGGGAGCTGCGCGCCGGCCCCTACGTCGCGGTGCTCGAAGGCGTCCTGCCCCGCACCGGGCCGAACTACACCGAGACCGTGGCCCACCTGACAATCCGTGAGGGCGGCGACCCGGTCGGCGTGATCGAGCCGGGCAAGCGCTTCTACGCCTCGCGCAACATGTCGGTGAGCGAGGCGGGCCTGCTCACCCTCGGGGTGAGCCAGGTCTATGCCAGCGTCGGCGAGACCGGGACCGACGGCAGCGTCGGCATCCGCCTGTACTACAAGCCCCTGGTGCTGCTGATCTGGCTCGGCGCCGTGGTGATGGCGCTCGGCGGCGGCCTCTCCCTCACCGACCGGCGCTTCCGCGTCGGCGCCCCGGCCCTGCGGCCGGCCGTCCGCGATACCGCCGGCCCGGTGCCGCCCCACTCGGTCCCTGCAGAGTAGGACGATCAGTAGTCCCGATGCGCGCCCTCCGCTCCATCCTCCTCGCCTTGGCTCTGCTGGCGCCTGTCGCCGCCGGTGCCGTCCAGCCCGAGGAGGTGATGAAGGACCCGACCCTCGAGAGGCGGGCCCGGGCGATCTCGTCCGGCCTACGCTGCCTCGTCTGCCAGAACCAGTCGATCGACGATTCCGACGCGCCGCTCGCCCGCGACCTGCGGCTGATCGTACGCGAGCGCCTGCGCCAGGGCGACGACGACGACGCGGTGCTGCACTACGTGGTGCAGCGCTACGGCGAGTTCGTGCTGCTGCGCCCGGTGGTCGCCTGGCACACCGCCCTGCTCTGGCTGACCCCGGTCCTGGTGGTCGGCCTCGGCGGCCTCGCCCTCTTCGCCGCCTCCCGCCGTCGGAAGGCCACCCCGCCCCGGGCCCTCTCGGCCGCCGAGGAAGCGGCGGTCGCCGACCTGGTGCGCCGGGCCGAATCGCGGTGAGCGGCAGCCTCACCGACATCCCCGGGATCCGCGTCGGCCACGCCGAGGAGACGAGAGCGCTGTCCGGCGTCACCGCGATCGTCTTCGACGCAGCCACGGTCGCGGCGGTCGATATCCGCGGCGGCGGGCCGGGCACCCGGGAGACCGACCTCCTCGATCCCGAGCGCACGGTGCCGGGGGTCGATGCCCTCGTGCTGTCCGGCGGCTCGGTCTTCGGGCTCGACGCCGCCGCCGGCGTCACCGCCTGGCTCGCCGAGACCGGCCGCGGCTTCGCGGTCGGCCCGGCGCGGGTGCCGATCGTGCCGGCGGCGATCCTGTTCGACCTGCTCAACGGCGGCGACAAGGAATGGGGCCGGTACCCGCCCTACCGCGACCTCGGCTACGCCGCGGCAGCCGCGGCCAGCGCCGGTCCGGTGGCGATGGGCTCGGTCGGGGCCGGGCTCGGGGCGCGGACCGCGAACCTCAAGGGCGGCCTCGGCAGCGCGTCGGCCACGGTCGAGGGCACGGGCGCCCGCGTCGCCGCCCTGGTGGCGGTGAACGCGCTCGGGCGTGTCACGGTGGGGGACGGCCCGCATTTCTGGGCCGCACCCTTCGAGGAGGGCGCCGAGTTCGGCGGCCTGGGGCCGGCGCCGACGACCCCGCCCGACGCCTTCGCTTGGCCGGCAAAGCCGATGCCCAGCGCCAACACGACGCTCGCGGTGGTCGCGACCGATGCCCGCCTGACCAAGGCCGAGGCCCGCCGCCTCGCCGTGATGGCGCAGGACGGCCTCGCCCGGTCGATCGTGCCGGCCCACACCCCTCTCGACGGCGACCTCGTCTTTGCCGCGGCGACCGGCGCCGTGCCGCTCGCCGATCCGGTCGGCGACCTCGCGCGGCTGGGTGATGCGGCGGCGCGGGTGCTGGCGCGGGCAGTGGCTCTGGGCGTGCACCGGGCGAGCGCCCTGCCGGTGGCGGGGGCGCAAGCCGCGTGGCGGGATCGGTTCGGAGATTGACGGGTCGTCCCACACCAACCCCAAACCCCTCCCCTTCCCCGGATCGCCTTCCGATATCGACGGGCGCCCGTTCCCGAGCGTCCGCCCACCCCTCAGAACCGGTACCGCAGCCCCGCCGTATGGAACCCGGTGCGGCGCAGGGGGCCACGGTTGCGCATAGCCGCGTCGCCGCGCGCGGTGCGCCGTGGCAGAAGCCTCGTGCGATCAACGGAGACGGCGGACCTGTGAGCTACCTGGTGGTCTTTCTCGGAGCCGGTCTCGGTGGGGCCCTGCGCCACGGCATCAACCTCTGGGCGGCGCGGGCGGGCAGCGGCTTCCCGTTCGGCACCATGCTGATCAACATCGTCGGCTCGATCATGATGGGAGTGCTCACCGGCTGGTTCGCCGCCCGGGGCGGGGGGCCGCAGGCCCTGCGGCTCTTCCTCACCACCGGGATCCTCGGCGGCTTCACCACCTTCTCCACCTTCTCGCTCGAGGCATTCCTGCTCTGGGAGCGCGGCGCGCATGCGGCGGCGCTGACTTACGTCGCGGTGTCGGTGGCGGCCGGCATCGCAGGCGTCGCGGTGAGCCTCCTGGTGCTGCGCCAGCTCGCGTGAGGCGGACGCCGCCGCAACCCGCGCGGGTTGACAAGCGGGGGGATCGGAGGCGGAGTCCGCCGTAAGATGAGCGACATCGCCCCCCGTCCAGAGGCCGAGAAGCCCCGCATCGCCATCACCTACTGCACCCAGTGCAACTGGCTGCTGCGGGCGGGCTGGATGGCGCAGGAGCTGCTCTCCACGTTCCGCGACGGCCTCGGCGAGGTGGCGCTGATTCCATCGACCGGCGGCGCCTTCGCGATCACCTGCGACGACGCCGTGATCTGGGAGCGCAAGCGCGACGGCGGATTTCCCGACATCAAGACCCTCAAGCAGCGGGTGCGCGACCGGATCGAGCCCGGCCGCGACCTCGGCCACATCGACAGGGCCTGACGCCTTGACCCTATCGCGTCGCCCGCGCGCCGCCAGGATCCTGCGCCAGGACGATCCCATGAGGACCGTGCCAAGGACCCTGCCAAGGACCCAGCCAAGGACCCAGCCAAGGACCCTGCCATGATCCGCCGCCGGCTCAACGCCCTGCGGCGGGACGGGCTGTCGACGCAGGTCTACCTGGTCGCCCTGGCGATCGCCCTGATCGGGCCGGGCCTGCTGTTCACCGCCGTGCTGCTCGGCCGCTACGCTGCCCTGGAGCGGATCCGCTTCGAGCAGGACGCCCGCGAGAGCGTGCGCGGCATCGCGCTCAGCGTCGACCGCGACATCGCCGGGCTGGTCTCGGTGCTGCAGACCCTCGCGGCCTCGCCACGCCTGCGCCAGGACGGCCTCGGCGGGTTCGAGACACAGGCCCGGGCCGTGACGGAGGCGACGGGCCTCCACCTCTCGCTGCGTCTGCGGGACGGGACCCAGCTGGCCAACACCGCCCTGCCCCCCGGCGCGCCGCTGCCGCAGGACCCGCATCCCGAGGATGCCGCAGTGCTGGCGACGAAGCAGCCGGTGATCGGCGGCGTCCGGGCGGGTGCGCCCGGGCGACCGCCGACCTACGACGTGGCGGTGCCGGTGATGATCGAGGGGGCGCCGGCCTACCTGCTCAGCGTCACGGTGCCGGTGGCGCGGCTGCACCAGATCCTGGTCCAGGATCTCGCGCCGGGCTGGACCACCGGGATCATCGACCGCAACGGCCTCCTGCTCGCCCGCTCGGAGGATCATGCCAGCCTCGCCGGCCAGCCGATGCAGGCCGCGTTGCGGGGCCACCCGACCGGCGCCGCCGACATCTGGGAGGGGATCGACCGGCGTCGGCGGCCGGTCCTCTACGTCGAGACCACCGCGAAGGCGGCGGGCTGGACCGTCGGCGCCAGCATTCCCAAGCAGCAGGTCGAGGCGCCGTTGCGCCACTGGGTCGTGGCCTTCGGCGGGTTCGGGCTCCTGGCGCTGGCGGTGTCCTCCATCCTGGCGGTGAAGCTCTGGGCGCGGGTCGCCGAGCCCCTGCGCCAGCTCGCGCAAGCGGGCGGGGCGCTCGCCGCGGGCCAGCCGGTGCCGCGGGTCTCGACGCCGATCCGCGAGATCCGCCAGCTCGCCGACACCCTGGCCGACGCCTCGCAGAGCCTGCGCCGGCGCATCGCCGAGCGCGACCAGGCGCTGAGCCAGCAGAGCCGCAGCCTCGCCGCCCTGCGCGAGAGCGAGGCGCGCTTCCGCCACATGGCCGATTCCGCTCCGGCCCTGATCTGGATGACCGACGGCACGGGCGAGGTGACCTTCGTCAACCTGCACTACGGTTACCTGTTCGGCCGCTCGACCGAGACGCTGACCGGGGGCCGCTGGCGCGAGATCGTCCACCCGGACGACCTTCCCGGCTTCGAGGCGGCGTTCGAGAGCGCTTTTGCCGCCCGCACGCCGTTCCGCCGCGCGACCCGGGTGATCGACCGGCACGGGGCGACGCGCTGGATCCTGTGCGAGGGCGTGGCCCGCCTCGACGATCACGGCCGCTTCCTCGGCTATACCGGCTGCAACGTCGACATCACCGAAGCCAAGGACGCCGAGACCGCCCTGCGCGAGGGCGAGGAGCGCCTGCGGCTGGCGCTCGCCGCCGGGCGGCTCGGCACCTGGGAGATCGACCTCGCCTCCGGGCAGCACCGCCTCTCGGCCCGCTCGGCCGAGATCTTCGGGCAAGCCCCCCTCTCGCACGAGGCCTGGACCCGCACCGTGCATCCGGAGGACCGGACCCGGATCGAGGCGGCGCTCCACGCCCTGCTGGCGGGCGAGGCCGAGTACCGCACCGAGTTCCGGATTCGGCCGAACGACACCCAGGGGCGCTGGGTCAGCGCCCGCTGGGTCAGCGCCCAGGCGATCGTTCAGCGCGATGCCGGCGGCCGGGCGCGCCGGGTGATCGGCATCCACCAGGAGGTGACCGAGCGCAAGCGGGCCGAGGAGCACCTGCGCCTGCTGGTGCACGAGCTGAACCACCGGGTGAAGAACACGCTGGCCACCGTGCAGTCGATCGCGATGCAGAGCCTGCGCGGCCTCGACGGGCCGCAGGCCGCCGCTGCCAGATCGGCCTTCGAGGCGCGGCTGATCGCGCTCGCGCGCGTCCACGACGTGCTCACCCGCGAGAGCTGGGAAGGGGCGGAGCTGGCCGAGGTGGTGAAGGACGCGCTCGCCCCCCTCGACGGGCCGGGCGCACCCTCGCGCTTCGCGATCGGCGGCCCGACCCTGCTCCTGCCGCCCCGCATCGCGCTCTCGATCGCCATGGCCCTGCACGAACTCGCCACCAACGCGGTCAAGTACGGCGCCCTCTCGGTGCCGGCGGGTCAGGTCACCCTGTCGTGGAGCGTCGCGGAGGGGCGGCTCGCCTTGCGCTGGCAGGAGCGCGGCGGGCCGCCGGTCGTCCCCCCGACCCGCACCGGCTTCGGCTCCCGCCTGATCGAGCGCAGCCTCGCCCGCGAACTCGACGGCACGGTGAGCCTGAGCTTCCCGCCGGAGGGCGTGGTCTGCACCATCGTGGCGCCGCTGGCCGAGCCGGGCGAGGTCCGGTCGGAATCACGGGAGGAGAGCGCCGCCGCGCCGGCCCGTCGCCGGGCGGCAGGGCATTCGTGAGCCGAGATCGCGGGCGGAAGTAGGCCGGCTGGTCGATGGCGACTGGGGAACGTCGTCCCATATCGCCGGGAGCCGAGGGCCCGTCCGCGCCCGGCGCCGGACGGACCCGCCGATGACGCCAGATCCGACGCCAAGCCCCTCGGCCCGCCGGCCGCTCCACGCCCGGCTCGGTCCCGTGCGCGGCCGGGCGGGGTTGACCACCGCCGGGGCGGCCCTGCTGCTGCTGGTCGGGTCCGCCAACGGGCTGCTGCTGGCCTGGCAGAGCAGCGTCCAACACCGCATCACCCACACGCTGTCGGTCGACCGGACCCTGATGCAGGTGCTGGCCGATCTCCTCGACAGCGAGACCGGGCAGCGCGGCTACCTCCTGACCGGCGATCCGGCCTTCCTGGTGCCGTACACCGCCGGACAGGCGCGGATCGCCGCCGAGCTGCCGGTGCTGGAGGGGGAGCTGCGCACCTCCCCGATCCAGGAGACCCGCCTCGCCTCCTTGCGCCCCGCCATCGCCCGCAAGTTCGCCGAGCTCGACCGGACGCTCGCTCTCGACCGTGCCGGCGACCGCGACGGGGCACTGGCCCTGGTACGGGCCGGCGAGGGCAAGGCGGAGATGGACGAGATCCGCCGGATCATCGAGTCGATGCGCGCCCAGGAAGACGAGCTGCTGATGGGCTACCAGCAGCACGCCCACCGGATCGAGGCGATGGTCGGGATTGGCAGCGTCGTGTCGGTCGGCATCATGGCCTTGCTCGCGGTCCTCGCCTTGAGGGAGGCGATGCGGCGGGCGGCCCTGTCGCGCTTCCTGCCGGCCGAGCTGGCGCCGCTGCTCGAGCGCGGCGGCAGCCTGGAGCAGGGCGGCGGCCTGCGGCTCGGCGAGCGGCGGCACGCGGCCATCGCCTTCGTCGACATGCGCGGATCCACTACGATCGCCGAGCGGGCCGACCCCGAGACGGTGGCGATCCTGGTCACGGGGTTCCGCCGCTGCGTCGCCCAGGCCGCCCGGGAAACCGGCGGCGTGATCGACAAGTTCATGGGCGACGGCGCCTTGGTGGTGTTCGGCGTGCCGGAGGCGCGCACGGATGCCGCCGCGCAAGCACTCGCCTTCGCGGAACGGCTGGAGGGGCTGGTGGCCGAGTGGAACGCGGGCTCGGCGCAAGCCCCCGTGCGGATCGGCATTGGGGTGCATTGCGGCGAGGTGTTCGTCGGCGTGGTCGGCGATGACGATCGGCTCGAATTCACCGTGCTCGGCGACGCGGTCAACGTCGCGGCCCGGCTCGAGCAGGCAACCAAGACCTTCGGGACCACCACCCTGGCGTCGCAAGCCGCACTCGACGCGGCGCGAGTCTCCGGCCCTGAATGGCGAGAGGTCAGCCGCTCGCCCCTGCGCGGCCGGCAGGAGGCGTTCCCGATCTACGGCCGGGCGGCCTGAGAGCTGTTCGAGAACGAGGCGGACGAAAACGGCGCGGGAAGGGGGTAGCGGTCCCGGCCGGCCTCTGCTATCGCAGCCGCCCCGGCCGGGTCGGCTCGAAGACGATCCGGCGGTGGAAGGCGCACCAGCTCTTGCCGTCCTGCACCGGCGCACCGCAGCAAACCGCACGGTCGTTCGGTTCGCCGATGATGAACTTGCACACGAAAGCGCCCGATTGGGCGAAGGGAACCCGGAGACTCGGAGAGGGCTCCTCGACGGCGTCTGCGGTCACGATATGCGACATGCGCACGAGCTGGTTCATCGGGTACTGACTCGCTGGCCTTGCGTCACCCTCGACCAGAAGGGCGCCGGGCCGGTTCGTGGCGGGCAGGTCCGTCACCGGATTCTCCACCCATGAGATCCGCGCCCTGAGACCCGTACGCACACGCGTCGCAGGGGCAGCGGTGATGACCTGAATTTGGGGTTGCGTCTCGCAGAACGCAAGCCCCCTAAGCATTTACGTGTGGTTTTCGACAGCCCGGACGGGTCCGGGACCGCGGCGGCCCGCCCCCTGGGGCGTCATCGACTTGCCATCCACCCATCCTATCCTTGGCTGACCCCTGCCGCCGTGAGTCCGCCATGTCCGACGCCGCCCTCATCCCCGACCATGCCGACGCGGCGCCTGGTCACGCCCGCCCCGGTCCGCGGCTCGACCACGGCGTGCACCCGGCGGCGGCGATCGGCTTCCTGGTCGTGCTGGCCGCGGGTCTGGCCTATGGCGGCACCAACCTCGTCGCCGACATGCACCGGGCCGGCCAGCCGCCGCTCGCCATCGGGGCCTTCGCGCTGCTCGGCCTCGCCCTCCTGATCGCGCTAGCCTTCGAGTTCGTGAACGGCTTCCACGACACCGCCAACGCGGTGGCGACCGTGATCTACACCCATTCGATGCCGCCCCTCGTCGCGGTGATCTGGTCGGGCGCGTTCAACTTCCTCGGCGTCATGGCCTCGACCGGGGCGGTGGCCTACAGCGTCGTGACGCTGCTGCCGGTGGAGCTGATCCTCCAGGTCGGCTCAGGCGCGGGCTACGCGATGATCTTCGCGCTCCTGCTCGCGGCGATCGTGTGGAACCTCGGCACCTGGGCGCTCGGCCTGCCGAACTCCTCCTCGCACGCGCTGATCGGCTCGGTGATCGGCGTCGGCCTCGCCAACCAGCTGATGGCACCGGGTCACGCCGCCTCCGGCGTCGCCTGGGGGCAGGCGGCGACCGTGCTCGAATCGCTGCTGTTCAGCCCCGTCGTCGGCTTCCTCTGCGCCGCCGGCCTGCTCCTCGTGCTCAAGCGCGTCGTGCGCCGGCCCGACCTCTACCGGGCGCCCGAGGGCGAGGCGGCGCCGCCGCTCTGGATCCGCGGCCTCCTGATCCTGACCTGCACTGGCGTGTCCTTCGCGCACGGTGGCAATGACGGCCAGAAGGGGATGGGACTGATCATGCTGATCCTGATCGGCGCCGCCCCCACGGCCTATGCGCTCAACCGCACCATGCCGGATTCGAGCACCCCGGCCTTCGTGCAGGGCTCGCAGGGAGCAAGCCGTGTCTTCCGCGACCATGCCGGCTCCGCCGACGTGCCGGACGCCGCCAGGGCCCGGGCCAAGGTCGGGGAGGCCCTGAAGGCGGAGGCGCCGGCCAAGGCCCTCGCCGCGCCGGAGGCCTTCGCGGCGCTCGCCGGCCTCGCGGACGACATCGCAACCCAAGTCAAGAATTACGGCGCCATCCGGCACGTGCCGGCGGAGGCGACGCCGAACCTGCGCAACGACATGTACCTCGCCAGCGACGCGGTGCGCCTGCTCACCGGCGACACATCGCCGTTCAGCGATGCCGAGAAGACGACGCTCAAGGACTATCAGCGCACCCTCGACGACGGCACCCGCTACATCCCGACCTGGGTCAAGGTCGTGGTCGCCCTGGCGCTCGGCCTCGGCACGATGGTGGGCTGGAAGCGGATCGTCGTCACGGTCGGCGAGCGCATCGGCAAGCAGCACCTCACCTACGCGCAAGGCGCCTCCGCCGAGGCGGTGGCCGCCGGCACGATCGGGCTCGCCGAGGCCTACGGGATGCCGGTCTCGACCACCCACATCCTGTCGAGCGGCGTCGCCGGCACGATGTGGGCCAACGGCACCGGCCTGCAGATGGCGACGGTGCGCAACCTGGCGCTGGCCTGGATCCTGACCCTGCCGGCAGCGATCACGCTGGCGGGCGGGCTGTACTGGGGGCTGCGACAGGTGTTCTGAGGCGCCCCGGACTGGCAACCCGTCCCCCGTCGGTGTAACCGCCCCGGGCGGGCGCCTTTCGGTCCGCGCCAGGGACCCGCCATGCGCTTCCTCGTGACAGGCACGGCCGGCTTCATCGGCTTCCATCTCGCCCGGCGCCTGCTCCGGGCCGGGCACGAGGTCGTGGGGGTCGACGGGCTGACCGACTACTACGACGTCGCCCTGAAGCGGGCCCGGCTGGCGCAGCTCGAGAGCCTGCCCGGCTTCTCGTCCCACGCCTTCCTTCTGGAGGAGCCCGGCGCCTTCATGAGCCTCATGGCCGAGGCGGGCCCCGAGGTGGTGGTGCATCTCGCCGCCCAGGCGGGGGTGCGCTACAGCCTGGAGCACCCGGAAGCCTACGTCTCGGGCAACGTGGTGGGCACCTTTCAGGTGCTGGAGGGATGCCGGGCGCATCCGGTGCGCCACCTGCTCTTTGCCTCGACCTCCTCGGCCTATGGCGGCAACCGGACGGTGCCGTTCCGCGAGACCGACCGGGCGGTGTGGCCGCTCACCATCTACGCCGCCTCGAAGCTCGCCGGCGAGGCGATGGCGCATTCCTACGCCCATCTGTGGACGATCCCGACGACCGCGTTCCGGTTCTTCACCGTCTACGGGCCGTGGGGCCGGCCCGACATGGCTTTGTTCCTGTTCACCCGGAAGATCCTGGCCGGCGAGCCGATCGAGGTCTACGACCACGGCCGGGCGGTGCGCGACTTCACCTACATCGACGACCTCGTCGAGAGCATCAGCCGGCTGATCGACGCCCCCCCTCCCCTGCCCGGCACCGGCCCCGTCTCGGCCGCCGATACTCTGAGCCCGGTCGCGCCCTACCGGATGGTCAATATCGGCGGCGGACGGCCGGTGAGCGTGGCGGCGATGCTCGACGCCCTGGAGGACGCTCTCGGCCGGAAGGCCGTTCGCCACCTGCGCGACCTGCCGCCCGGCGACGTCGAGCGAACGGAAGCGAGCACCGACCTCCTGCGCGACCTCGTCGGCTACGTGCCGGCGACGCCGCTCGCGGCCGGGATCCCGGCCTTCGTCGCCTGGTACCGGGAGCATTACCGCACGGGAGCGTGATCGCCGGCTTGTCATGGGGGCCGTGACAATGCTCAATTCCCCCATGCCCCGCAGCCTCGATCCCGAGACCGTGCCCGCCCCCGACGCGGCGCCGCGCCAGACCCGGCGCTACGCTCAGAAGCGCGACGCGATCCTCCACGCCGCCGCCGCCCTGATCAACGAGGCCGGCGTGAAGGGCACGACGCTCGCCGACGTCGCCCGCAGCGTCGGGCTGATGACGAACAGCGTGACCTATTATTACCGCCGCAAGGAGGATCTGGCGGCGGCCTGCTTCCTGCACACGATCGGGGTGCTCGACGGGCTGGTGGCGCGGGCCGAGGCGGCGCCCGACGGGCCGGCGCGGCTCGCGCTCCTCCTCGACCTCGCGGTCGCCCACCGGGCCGCCATGGCGGCGGGCGAGGAGCCGGACATCGCCGTGCTCCACGACGTGCGGGCCCTGCCGGCGCCCCAGGCCGAGAGCGTGTTCGCCGCCTACAACGCGCTCTTCCGCCGCTTGCGCGGCCTGTTCGACGAGGACGGCCTCGACCGGCAGGACCGCAACGCCCGCACCCACCTGCTGCTCTCGGTGCTGCACTCGACCCGGCTGTGGATCGGCCGCTACGAGCCGCGGGACTATGCCCGGGCCGGCGCCCGGATGGCCGACCTCCTCACCCGCGGCATGGCGGCGCCGGGCTCGGAGTGGTGCCCGGCCCTCCTGCCCGAACAGGCGCCGCCGGAGGAGAGCGAGGTCTCGCCGGAGGCGTTCTTGCGCGCCGCCACGATCCTCATCAACCAGCAGGGCTATCGCGGCGCCTCCGTCGAGAAGATCTCCGGCCTCCTCAAGGTCACCAAGGGCTCGTTCTACCATCACAACGACAACAAGGACGACCTCGTCGCCAACTGCTTCTCCCGCAGCTTCGCGCAGATCCGGGCGGTGCAGGACGCGGCGGACACCCGCGGCGGGAGCGGCTGGGACCGGATCTGCACCGCCTCGGCGACCCTGGTGCGCAGCCAGCTGGGGCCCGGCGGGCCGCTCCTGCGCGTCACCGCCTTCAGCGCGCTGCCCGAGGCCCTGCGCACCGAGACGCGGCGCACCATGAACCGCCTGACCGAGCGCTTCGGCTTCTGCCTCGTCGATGGCATGGCCGACGGCTCGGTGCGGCCGCTCGATGCCGGCATCGCGGCCCAGCTCGTCTCCAGCATGGTGAACGCCGCCGCCGAACTGCCGGCCTGGGTGCCGGGCGTCACGCCGGACACGGCAGCCGACCTCTACGCCCGGCCGCTGTTCCTGGGACTGTTCGCGCCGGCGGCGCGGTGATCTACCCCGCCGCCGAGAGGCAGATCCGCCGCGTCACCCGCCACGAGGCCGCGAAGGCCGGCACCGGCAGGAACTCGAACCGCGAGTGGAAGTTGTGGGCGCCGGTGAAGTAGTTCGGCGTCGGCAGGCCGCGGGCCGAGAGGGCCGCGCCGTCGGTGCCGCCGCGCATCGGGATCTGTCTTGGCGCGATGCCTTCCGCGGCGAGCGCGGCGAACAGCAGGTCGACCGAGCGGCGATCGTCGCCGAGGCTGTCGTGGATGTTGCCGTAGGTGTCGGTGATCCGGCACTCCACCCGGCCGGTCGGGTAGAGCGCGGCGATCTCCTCCGTCACCGCGTGCAGGCGCGCCTTGCGGGCGGCGAAACTGTCCTTGTCGAAGTCGCGGATCATCGCCTGCAGGCGCGCCTCGCCGGAATGGGCCTGGAGGCCGTTGAACCAGATGTAGCCCTCGCGCCCTTCCGTGTTCTCCGGCGTCTCGGCCCGGTCGAACCGGCCGATGAAGTCGTGCGCCATCAGGAGCGGGTTCACCATCACGCCCTTGGCCGACATCGGATGCGCGCTCACACCGGTGAACACGATCTCGGCGCCGGCCGCGTTGAAGGTCTCGATCACCACCTCGCCCAGCGCGCAGGCATCGATCGTGTAGGCGAAGTCGCAAGGGAGACGCGCGAGGTCGAGAGCCTTGGCGCCGCGCAGGCCGATCTCCTCGTCGGGCACGAAGGCGACCCAGATGTCGCCGTGCGGGTCGTCGGGGGTCAGGGTCGCGAGCAGCGTCATGAGGACGGCGATCGCCGCCTTGTTGTCGGCTCCGAGCACGCTGGTCCCGTCGCCGACGATCACGTCCTCGCCGGTATACGGCACGATCTCCGGATGCTCGGCGACGCGCAGCCAGATGTCCTGGTCGCGGTTGAGGCGGAGGTCGTGGCCGTCGAAGCGCAGCACCTGCGGGCGGATCTCGGCGGAGAGCCCGACATCGACGGTGTCGAGATGGGCGACGAAGCCGATCGGCGGCGCGTCGGGCCGGGTGCCGGCTTTCCGCGCCGTGAGGATCGCGTGTTCGTCGAGCACCACGTCGGAGAGGCCGAGGCCGCGGAGTTCTCCGGCCAGGAGCTCGGCCAGGGCGCGCTGGCCCGGCGTGCTCGGCAGGGTGGTGGCGCGGGCGTCGCTCTGGCTCGCCACCGCGAGGTAGCGGAAGAAGCGCTCGACCAGCTGGGCCCGGATGCCCGCCTCGTCCGCCATGTCGCCGTTCGCCATGTCGCGAGGTCCCCTCATCAGCTCAGCGCCACCGCGAAACCGCGCTGCACCGCCGGGCGCGCCATCAGCGCCTCGTACCAGCGCCGCACGTTCGGGTAATCGGCGAGGTCGACCCGGTGCCGGGCGTGGCGCCAGGCCCAACCGAGGATGGCGAAGTCGGCGATCGAGAGGTCGCCCGCGACGAACTCACCCTCGGCCAGCCGCCTGTCGAGCACGCCGTAGAGCCGGCGCGTCTCCTTCTGGTAGCGCTCGAGCCCGTAGGCGCGGTTCGTCTCGTCGACGGTGAGGAAGTGGTGGACCTGGCCCGGCATCGGCCCGAAGCCGCCCATCTGCCACATCAGCCATTCCATCGCCTGGACCCGGCCGCGCCCGCCCGCCGGCAGGAAGCGCCCGGTCTTCTCGGCGAGGTAGATCAGGATCGCGCCGGATTCGAACACGGAGATCGGCGCGCCGTCCGGTCCCTCCGCATCGACGATCGCCGGGATGCGGTTGTTCGGGCTGATGGCGAGGAAGGCCGGCTCGAACTGCCGGCCCTTGGTGATGTCCACCGGCTCGACCCGGTAGGTCAGCCCCATCTCCTCCAGCGCGACGCTGATCTTGCGGCCGTTCGGCGTGTCCCAGGCGTAGAGCTGGATCATGATGCTCTCCCTTCCGGTGCGGGCCGGACCGTAGAGCGCTTCGGCCGCGGAGTCGCGCCGGTTCTGCGGGGAGCGGATCACGGCTGGTCCGCTCCTGGAGCATGCGGGACCGGCCAGGACAGGAGGCGCTGGATTTCCCCTTTCCTTGCGGGGGAGACGAGAAGCGACGGGAGACCCGTCCGGCAGATCACCCGCCATGGCCCGGCATCGGTGGGGCGGTCATCCCCGCCCGCCCCACCCCGGCGCCATCAATAGCCGATAGCGCCGCGCTTGAAGCCGAAGCCCGGGACCTCGCAACCGCAGGACGAGTTGAGGGGCGCCGGACGGGTCGGGCAGTTGCCGCGGGCGGTGACACAGACCCGGCCGATGCGGCCGCCGCCATACTCGCCGCGGTAGCGCGGCCGGTCGTAATCGTCACGGCGGTAGCGCGGGCGGTCGTAATCGTAGCGCTCCTCGTAGCGGCGGCGCGGACGGTCGTCGTCGTAGCCGTAGCCGTACTGCGCGAAGGCGGGCGCGACGCCGAGGCCGAGGGTCAGGGCGGACAGGGCGGCGGTCATCACGGTTCTCACGGATCTCTCCTCACGGTTCGGACGGTGTGTCGGACCTTGTCTCACCGGTCACGCTAGGCGGTCCGACATGAACGCCGGCTGAGGCGAATCGGTGCCGTTGCGACAGGCGACCTCGCGCGGAATCGCGGGTTCCCGCCATCGATCGGGCAAAGGTTGTCGTCGGCAGGGGGCGTCGCTACCTACCCTTGGTATCAATCCGACAGCATGGGCCGCGCCGCTCGCAGGCGACCGGCCCCAAGCACAGGGACGCCGACAGTGAAGGACGCGGAGATGGAGCTCCTGAAGCTCGCTGCCCTCGACGCCGACGATCTCGCGGTCATCTCGACCCACCTTCAGGATGCGGTCCTGCGGACCGGAGACCTCGCCTACCTGCCCCGGGAGCGCCGCTTCGCCTTGGTGGCGCGGCGCTTCGACTGGGAGTGCCCGGACGGCGCCCCGCCACGACGGCGGCTGACCGGCCTGCACTTCGACCGGGTGCTCACTGTCCGCTGCCGCAACATCTCGCGCGACGAGCCGGACCGCCCGCTCGAACTCCTCGCCATCACCTTCGAGCCCGGCGAGGCGCCGTCCGGCACCGCGACCCTGGTCTTCTCCGGCGGCGGCGCCATCCGGCTCGAGCTCGAATGCATCGAGGCGGCGATGAAGGATCTCGGCCCGGTCTGGCAGGCCGAGAGCAAGCCGGTCCACGCCTCCCTCGACATGCCCCTCGACGCGGCCTGAATTTTTTGGCAGTCGGCGGGTCTCAATCGCGATCCTTTGCCCCGCCGACCACGAGACCGGACCCCGCATGCAGCGCCTCGATTCCCGCGATCCCGATTTCGAGGCGCAGTTCGCCCGCCTGCTCTCGGTCAAGCGCGAGGTGGCCGAGGACGTCGACACGGCAGTGCGCGACATCATCCGGGACGTGGTCGAGACCGGCGACGCTGCGCTGATCGACTATACCCGCCGCTTCGACCGGCTCGACCTGAGCCCCGAGACCATCCAGGTGTCGCCCGAGGAGATCGAGGCCGCGGTAGCGGCCTGCTCGTCGGACGCCCTCGACGCCCTGGTGCTCGCCAAGGACCGGATCGAGACCTATCACCGCGCCCAGGTGCCGGCGGACCACCGCGAGACCGACGCGCTCGGCGTCACCCTCGGCTGGCGCTGGACCGCGCTCGAATCGGTCGGCCTCTACGTGCCGGGGGGCACCGCGAGCTATCCCTCTTCGGTGCTGATGAACGCGGTTCCGGCCAAGGTCGCGGGCGTGCCGCGCCTCGCCATGGTGGTGCCGACGCCGGACGGGGTCACCAACCCGCTGGTGCTCGCCGCCGCGAAGCTCGCCGGCGTCGACGAGGTCTTTCGGGTCGGCGGTGCTCAGGCGGTGGCGGCGCTCGCCTACGGCACGGCCATCATCCGCCCGGTCGCCAAGATCGTCGGCCCGGGCAACGCCTACGTGGCGGCGGCCAAGCGGCGGGTGTTCGGCCAGGTCGGCATCGACATGATCGCCGGCCCCTCCGAGGTGCTGATCCTCGCCGATTCCTCCGCCAACCCGGACTGGGTCGCGGCCGACCTGCTCGCCCAGGCCGAGCACGACACCGCCGCCCAGGCGATCCTGGTCACCGACAGCGACGCGCTGGCCGACGCGGTGGCAGCGGCGGTGGACGGGCAGCTCAGGACCCTGCCGCGGACCGAGATCGCGACAGTGAGCTGGCGCGATTACGGCGCCATCGTGCGGGTCGAGCGCCTCGCCGACGCGATCCCGCTGGTCGACCGGCTGGCGCCCGAGCATCTCGAGATCGAATCGGCGGACGCTGAGGATCTCGCGGCGCGGGTGCGCAATGCCGGGGCGATCTTCCTCGGCGCCCACACGCCGGAGGCGATCGGCGACTATGTCGGCGGCCCCAACCACGTCCTGCCGACCGCCCGCTCGGCCCGGTTCTCCTCCGGCCTCGGCGTGCTCGATTTCATGAAGCGGACCTCGCTCCTCTCCTGCACCCCCGAGGCCCTGCGGGCGCTCGGCCCCGCGGCCGTGGCGCTCGGGCGCTCGGAAGGGCTGGAGGGCCATGCCCGCTCGGTGGCGATCCGGCTGAACCTTTAAGGGGCTGGATCACCCAACGTCCGGCTTGTGCGGAGGATCGCGCTCGCCTCTGCTGCACGCCCCGAGAAACGCGCGTTCACGACCCGCAAGAGGTGACCCGATGGCGAGCGACGCTCCCGATCCGCGACAGCGCCTGGCGGCGGTGACGCTCGATGAGGATTCGATCGGGCGCGGCAACCCCGACCAGGAGCACGAGCGCGCCATCGCGATCTACGACATCCTGGAATCGAACAGCTTTCGCGTGGCCAACCACGAGGGCGGGCCCTACGCCCTGGCGCTCGGCCTCGTGGAGAACAAGCTGTCCTTCGCGATCTCCACCGCCGACGGCCAGCCCGTGATGACCCATCTCCTGTCGCTGACGCCGTTCCGCGGCGTGATCCGCGACTACGAGATGATCTGCGACAGCTACTTCAAGGCGATCCGCACCGCCTCGCCGAGCCAGATCGAGGCGATCGACATGGGCCGGCGCGGAGTCCACAACGAGGCCTCCGAGCTGCTGCGCCAGCGCCTGGAGGGCAAGGTGGAGATCGACCACGACACCGCCCGCCGGCTGTTCACCCTGATCTTCGCCCTGCACTGGAAGGGCTGACCCGGTGTCCGGAAGCCCCCTTCCGGACAGCGCCGCTCCCGCCGGGGCCGACCCGTCGAAGCCGGATCCGGCGAAACCCGAGCCGCCTAAGCCGGGCAAGCGGGTGCAGTCGGTGCTGTTCGTCTGCAACTTCAACGCGGTGCGCTCGGCCTGCGCCGAGGCCCTGGCCCGGCACTATTTCGGCAAGTCGGTCTACGTGCAATCCGCCGGCGTGCGCAGCGGCGAGCCCACCGACCCGTTCATGGTCTCGGCCCTCGACGAGATCGGCATCGACGCCTCGCGCCACCGCCCCCGCACCCTGGAAGAACTGGAGGAGTGGGAAGGCCTGAACTTCGACCTGATCGTCTCCCTGTCGCCGGAAGCTCACCACGCGGCGCTGGAACTGACCCGCACGGTGGCGGCCGATGTCGAATACTGGCCGACCCCGGATCCAACGGTGTCGCAAGGGTCGCGCGAGCAGCGCCTCGACGCGTATCGCGACGTGCGCGATGGTTTGGGGTTTCGGATCCGGCAGCGGTTGCGGTGAGGGCGCTGGCCTTCCTCAAGACATTTCGATCCTTCGCTTTTTCCCACTCTCGACCTCATCCTGAGGTGTGAGGTCGAAGGTTGGATGAAGCTGCTCGGAAGGATCGGTCGGCTGTCAGAGCCCCAACGCCCGCCCGACCGCCACGACCCCCAATCCCGCTAGCACCGCCGCCAGCTCGAACCGGGTCAGCGCCATCACGCCGGCCGCCGTCACGAGGCCGAGCAGGCCCGGCAGGCCGGCGGAGAGGCCGGTGGGGAGCGCGGTCGCCACCACGATCGAGCCCGGCAGGGCGCGCAGGCCCCGCTCGACCCGGGGGGTGAGGCGCACCCGGCTCATCAGCACCACGCCGGACGCCCGGCAGAGATAGGTGACGAGGGCGAGCGCCAGGATGGCGATCCAGGGACCGGCGGGCCCGGCGAGGAGCGCGTCGATCATCGCGCAGCCCCGTCATCGACGAGGAGGCCGGTGACGAGTCCCGCCGCGGCGCCCGCCGCGATGAAGGCGTAGCCCGGCACCAGGCGCTGCACCAGGAGCGCCACGAGGCCGGAGGCGAGCCAGGGCAGGGCCGGCCGCACCCCGCGCCAGAGCGGCGCCAGCATCGCGGCGAAGAAAACCGGCAGGATCATGTCGAGGGCGTAGGCCCGGGGCTGGGTCACCAGGGCGCCGGCGAGGTGGCCGGCCGCCGTCGAGGCGACCCAGAGCGGCCACAGGCCGATGCCGGAGCCGAACAGCACGCCGAGATCGCGGCCGCCCTCCTGGCGGTGTCGCACGCCGATGAGCCAGCTCGCATCGACGAGCACGAACAGCGTCATCGCCGTGCGCCAGAGCGGCGTGCCGCGCATCCAGGGCTGGATCGTGGCGCCCATCAGGATCATGCGGGCGTTGATGAGGCCGGTGACCGTCATCGCGGCGAGGAGCGTGCTGAGCGTCCAGGGCTGGCCCCACACCTCGAGGGTCACCATCTGGGCCGAGCCGGCATAGACGAGAGCGCTGGCGCCGACGGCCTCCGCCAGGCTCACGCCGCGCTGGGCCGCCGCGGCCCCAAAGGCCGCGCCGAACACCGCGATGCTGGGCCAGAGCGGCAGGCTGAGCCGGATGCCCGTGAGGATGCCGGCCCGGGTGAACGGCGCGGCGGACGCGTGGGACATGAGAGCGGAAAGCGGATCGGGAGCGAGAGCCTCGTCTGTTGCTCCCCGGTCCGGCGGGCGTCAATCCACGGCCGTGCCTGCCAGGGTTGCGGGATCCGCGACCGCACAGGCCGACGTCAAGGTTGACGAAACCTGACCACGACGCATCGACCAGGCGTTTCCACGTGAAACAGCCGCGCTTCCCGCCTCACCGCGGCAGCGGCATCACGATGATGACCTGACGTTCACGCCCGGTCTCGGTGACGGTGGCGGCGGCGTGCAGGTCGTAGGCGAGCATCCGCTCCAGCATCTCGCCGCGCAGGGTCCCGCCGCTGCTCTCCATCGTCGCGTCGCGCCTCGCGCGCTCGCGCCAGATCAGGGCGAGATGGGTCGGCGTCGTGGTCCAGGTCGCGGCGATGCGGTCGTGGCCGTCGAGCACCGCACTCAGCACCAATTCGTGCAGGGCGAGCCCGAGCTTCTCGGCGACCTCGACCGGCAGTCGCACCGGCGGGCCGGTGAGCTCGCTCGGCTCGGGCAGGGCGTGGGCGGACAATTCGTCCCGGATCAGCACCTCGAGGGCGACGCCGGCCAGGGGCTGGCGCGAGACTTCGGCCTGGATGCGGGCCATCGCGGCCAGGCGATCGTCGACATAGGCCACCACGTCGTCGGCCGTCACCGCCGTGTCGGCGACGCGACGCACGATGCCGCGGATCACCGCGAGGTTGTTGCGGCCCTGGCGCTGCAGCTCGTGGATCAGGCGCGTCTGCGCCTCGCGCATCAGGTGCAGGGCGTGGATGTCGGTCGAGGAGCCGAACCAGGTGGTCGGCCGGCCGTCGCCGTCGCGCCAGGGGGTGGCCCGGGTGGAGAACCAGAGGTAGAGGTTGCCCTCGGTCCCGTCCGTCGGCTGGCGATGCAGGCGGTGCTCGATCGCCAGGTGACCGCGCCGGGACGCTGCCTGCCACGCCTGACGCGTGCGCTCGCGGTCTTCCGGATGCACGGCATCGAGCCAGCCGTGGCCGCAGCTGCGGCCGGGGCTCTGCCCGGTGAAGGCAGCCCATTGCGGGCTGGCCCAGATCCAGTCGCCGAGCGGATTTGATTGCCAGACGAGGTGCGGGATGCTTTCGACCATCCGTTGGAAGTCGGGCTCCGCCCCCACCGGTGCCGCGTCGGCCTCGAGCCGATCGGCCTCACGCCTCATTGGAATCGAGGTGCCGCCCTTCGCGGCCCAGATGGAGGTAGTTCGGGTTGAACTGCACCGCCCGCTGCAGCGCCTCGAGCCGGTGGATGGTGAGCTCGCGGCCGCGCAAGGAGATCAGCCCGACGCTGCGCAGCTCCTGCAACGTGCGGTTCACATGCACCACCGACAGTCCGATCGTGTCGGCGATCTCGGCCTGTGTCAGGGGCAGCTCGCAAGTATTGCCCTGGGTGAGTCCGACGGCGCGCAACCTCACATAGAGTTCGCAGAGCAGATGGCCGAGGCGCTCGAAGGCGGTGCGCTGACCGATATTCACCGTCCACTCGCGCTGGATCGCCGCCGCCACCAGAGATTCCCAGCACAAGGCCTGCGAGAGCCGAGCGTGGCCGGAGGTGAGCTGGCGCATGGTCTCCGTGGGGATCTCGGCCAGGGTCACGGCGGTGACGGTGCCGATCGAGTGGTCCATCTCGCGCAGGACCGAGACATTCTGGTCGCACAGATCGCCCGGCAGCAGATAGGCGATGATCTGGCGGCGACCGTCCTCGAGAGTCTTGTATCGGCAGGCCCAACCGTCGAGAATCAGGTTCACGCCTTGCGGAAGATCGCCTTCGTGGACGATATCGTCCCGCGAGCGGATGCGGCGCGTACGCTGGCGCGACGCCTGATCGAGCGCGTGTTTGTCATCGTTGGACAAACTCGTGAAGTGCTCGAGCTTGCGAATGAGAAACTCAGCCAAAGCGCCCCGCCATGCCACTTAGGTCTCAAGGTAGCACATTTATGCTCATAGTTTCGTAACATAAGTTAATTTCGCCCTACAGGTGAAACTGTTTTAGAGTAGCTATTGTTTGTTTGTCCCCAATCATCGCCAGCTACCGCACCGGATGGACATAGCGGTAGGGTCACATGCGGCGCCTGCACGGACCGCGGTGATCCCGTCGATATTGATGTCCCGGGGCGGCGCGCAGAGTGTTGCGGTCTCACAACATCGGGTTCGGAAGTGGAAGCTCGACCACAGAGCGGGGATTGTGATCCGCGTCCGGATGGGCAGTTTTGGCGACGAGGGCGGCTCCAGAGGCTTGAGGCTGCGATGATGTCACGGGCGATGCACGATCGACCCGGCGGGCCGGTTCCCGCCATCCTGCCCCCGGTCCAGCGGACCGGCGACGCGGGCCGCATGGCCGCATGCCTGGCTGCGTCCTTGGCCCCCGGTCTGCACGCCGCGTTCGACGGCTGCCTGGCCGAGGCGCTGCCGACGGACCTCGCCGATCTCCTGGGGCGGCTCGACCGTCCCGGAAGCTCGCAGAAGCCGGGATCCTCGCGCGACCGCGACGCGGCCGCGCGAGGATCCCGCAACCCCGATTCCTTCAAGCGTTCGTAGAGTTCCCATGAGCGAAATCGCCGCCGAAACCAACCGCATCGTCGCCTTCCCGCAGGCCGTGGCCGCGGCCCCCGTCGACGAGAACACCGCCTCGATGATCGAGGTGCTGCAGGAGCAGTTGCGCCTCGCCCGCGAGGGCAAGCTGCGTTCCGTGGCAGTGGTATCGGTCTCCTCCGACGGTGGAGCGATCGGCACGCAATGGTCCTGCACCCACGGCGACATCACCAGCCTGATCGGCAAGCTGACGGTGCTGACCCACGACATGATGGCCGCCCGCAAGTGACCACCCGGGCAAGTGACCACCCGGGCAAGTGACCACCCGCGAGTGACCGCAGTCCGAGGGGCCATCCTCCGCTCGTAGCGGCTTTCGGGACAGCCCCGTCCCCGGCGATCAGCCGCGAAGATGGTCCGGCGGCCGCGCCCGCTTCAGCCGCGGCTGAGCCTCCGGGCGTTGGCCTGGACCTTGCGGCGATAATCTCGCACTACCCGCTCGGCCGTGCCGCCGGTGGCGAGCGTCATCGCGGCTTCCGCTGCGGCCTCCAGCTTCTCCGTCACCATGCGCTGCGCCTCGGCCTGGGCCGCTGCGCCGCCGCACGAGAGCTTGGCCAGCCGCAGGGCGACGACCGTCTGGGCCTCGAGCCCGAGGCGAACCGTGTCGAAGCCGAGGCGCAGCCAGGAATCGTACATCGCGAGATGTCTCCGAGATCGGACCGTTGAGAGGAGGATCGGTCGCCCGGCGGACGAACGCCGCAACGGCCGAGGTGTTTCAGGTCGGAGACCGGGAAACCGTCAGGGAATCGCACCCTGCGGCAGCACGAGACCGCCGGGCGTCCGGGAGGGCGCGCCGTCGGGTGCCGCGGCCTTCTCGCGCCTGGGCTTGGCAGCCCGCTTGGGTGCCGTCTTCGGCGCATCGGCGGAAGGGTCGGCCCCCTCCGCCTGGAGCCCGTCCGCATTCGGCAAATCCGTTCTGGAGGACTCGGTCTTGGACGACTCGGTCTTCGCCGCCTTCGGGGCACCTTTGCGGGCGGTGGGGACGGGCTTCGGCGCTTTCGGCTCGGCCACCTTCGGGGCATCGCCGCAGGCCTGAAACTTGAGTTCGGCCAGGACCTGGCCGCCGTCGTCGGCGAGGATGCGCAGGGTCGGCGGCAGGGTGTCGGGGCTCCCGGCCCACTGGATCGTCGCGCCGTTCTGCGCCTCCAGGGCGGCCGGCGAGGGACCGCGGCGCAGGCCCGACAGGTCGGGGCCGTAGGCGGTCGCGAGCTTGTTGCGGATCACCACCTGCAGCACCTGCACGGTCTCGGGCGAGAGTGGCCGCAGCGGGTTGCTCCACGTCATGGTCCCCTGACGGGTGACCCACAGGCGAAACCCCTTCCCGCCCCCGAACTCGGCGGCCTGCGGCGCCGGACAGGCGGGCGCCGTCTCTCCGGGAGCCGCACGGGCAGGGACGGCCAAGGGAACGGCCAAGGGAACGGCCAAGGAGGAAGCCGAGAGGGCGGCCATGAGGATGGCCTGCACCGCGGCACGCTTCACCGGGATTCTCCGTCACGCTTGGAAGAGTCGAACTTGGAAGGATCGAACTTGGAAGGGCCGGTCGCGCGGGCGCCTGGCTCGGGCAGGCCGGGCTCTGCCGGGTCGTGATCGATGGTCATGCCGCCCCGCTGGCGGAAGCGCGGCGCCTCGGGCGCCTCCAGCCGCTCGGGGAAGGCGCGCTGCGCCGCCGGCTGGCGCGCCGCCTCCTCGAGCAGGCCGGCGAGGTCCTCGTCGAAGTCGCGAAACAGCTCGTCGCCCCGATCCTCCAGCTCCTGCTCATGCGGGAGCCGCAGGGACGGATTGCGGGCGCGGCCATGCGCGAACACGAACACCAGGCCGGCGAATACCAGGGCTGCCACGGCAGCCAGAATCACGATCATCTCCATCGTGATGCCAGCCTTAGAGCATTTCCGGCGGCATGTCCGGTCGCGCATGCGATCGCGGAGGTCCGCGCCGTTCCGTTCTGACGTAGCGTCAGGCCGGCAGGTAGCCCGCCTCGCGCAGGCCCGCCTCGATGGCGACGAGCAGGGCGCCCTCCGGCGGCGCCTCGGGCACCTCCTCGGTCCCGTCGTCGCGAGTCGTCCGCACCGGGGTGCGCTCCCCGATCAGCGCGGCGGGCAGGGTGGCTCCGACGAGGGTGGTGGCCGCGTTCAGGGCGGTTCCGATCGACATCATGGCGCGCTGCTCCGCGAGTCGGCATCTCCAGGTCGGTCAGTATGAGGTGTTAACATAATCTTAACCATTGCGCAGTCGGTGCCGGGTGCGCTTCCGGCCCGGGCTGTGTCTTCACGGCCGCAACGGGTCGCGCGGCGGCTCGCCACACGGGAGTGCCCGCACCGGGCAGGGTTCGCGACAATCGTCGCCGGTTCTGCGACAAAACCCTGCGACATGACAGAAACTCAAGCGGACGAAGCGTTGGCTCGCCAGCGCAACTCTGCTTAGAGCGTGGCTTGTGCGCAGCGGAACGCTCCTTGCGTCACGGCCCTTTGGCGCGAGCCCGCGCGCCGCTCGATCCGGACGGTGATCCGGCCACAGGACGAAGCGACCCGATGGACAGGCTCCAAGGAACCGACACCCGAGGCTCCGACACCCGGGGCTCCGGCCCGCACGCCGCAGCTTCGCTCGAGGCGGACCTGCTCGGGCTGGTCGAGGAGGCGCGCCGCCAGGCGAGCCAGGACCCGTTTCGCAACCCCGTCCTGACCGTGGCGCTGGCGATCAGTCGCCTGTTCGACCGGGGCGAGATCGACGAGGACGACTTGGGCGGCCTGTTCGTGCGCCTGCGCGCAGAGGCGCTGGAGGCGCGGGCGGCACGGCTGCGGGCCTATCTGGGCCTCGGATCCGAGCCGGACTCGTCCGCCGCGATCGAGGCCGTGGCGGCGGCGGCCCTCGGCGACCCGGAGATGGTGTTCGAGGCCGCCCGCACCCGGGTCGAGCGCACGCGCTTTGCCGCGGTCTTCACCGCCCACCCGACCTTCGGGATGCCGAAGGCGGTGGCGCGCCTCCTGGCCGAGGCCGCCTCCGAGCCCGACCCGGCGGCGCGGCAGGCGCCGGTCGCGGCCGCAGCCGCGCTCTCCGCCCGGGCCGACCCGGTGATCACCCTCAACGACGAGTTCGACCAGGCCCGCCACGCGGTCCAGCACGGCCGCGCCGCCCTCGACGGGCTGAACGAGGCCCTCCTGCTGGCCGCCCGCGAGCGCTGGCCGGATCGCTGGAGCGAGCTCGTCCCGAAGCCCGTCGTCATCGCCTCATGGGTCGGCTGCGACACCGACGGGCGCACCGATATCGGTTGGTGGGACACCCTGCGCTACCGGCTCGAGTCGAAGCGCACCCAGTTCGACCGGGTGCTGGCGCAATTGCCCGACGATCCGGCCGCGGCGCCCGCCCGGCGGCTCGCCGAGGAGGCGAGAGCGGCCGTCCTGCGCCAGCTCGCCGTGGCGCCGACGCTCGGCGACCAGCCGGGGCTCGAGGCGGTGCACCGCTTCGCGCTCGCCCTCATCATCGAGCGCGACCGGGCCCAGACCGAGGCCGGCCCCCTCCTCGCCCTCCTCGACCGGGCGATCACGGACGCCGCCGACGACACGGCGCGCCTGAAGCTCTGCGTCCTGCGGGCGGGCTGCGCCGCGCACGGGCTGCAGAACGGCCTGCCGCATTTCCGGCTCAATGCCAGCCAGGTCCACAACGCCGTGCGCCGGGCCCTCGACCAGGACGGCGACCCGACCGATCCGGCCCAGCGCCGCTCGCACCTCGCCTCGATCAACGCCCTCCTCGACGCGGTCGCGGCGGTGCCGGTGGATTTCGGGGCGCTCGCCGCCGAGCGGGCCTCGGCCGCCCGGCTGATGATGACGATCGCCCAGATCCTCAAGCACGTCGACGGCACCCACCCGGTCCGCTTCCTGATCGCCGAGACCGAGACCGGCTACACGCTGCTGGCCGCACTCTGGCTCGCGCAGCATTTCGGCATCGGCGACAAGGTCGAGATCACCCCCCTGTTCGAGACGGCGTCCGCGCTCGAACAGGGCGTGCACGTGATCGAGGATGCGCTGCGCTCGCCCCATTGGCGCGCCTATCTCAAGCGCACCGGGCGCCTGGTGGTGCAGTTCGGCTACTCGGATTCGGGCCGCTACGTCGGCCAGCTCGCCGCCACCTTCTGGATCGAGCGCCTGCGCTTCCGCATCACCGAGCTGATGGCGGCACACGACCTCACCGACATCGAGCTGGTGATCTTCGACACCCACGGCGAGTCGATCGGCCGCGGCGCCCATCCGACGAGCCTCGCCGACCGCCTGGCCTACCTCGCCCCCGACCACGCGCGGCGGCGCAACCGCGAGGCCGGGATCCGCACCAGCCTCGAATCGAGCTTCCAGGGCAGCGACGGCTACCTGATGTTCGGCACCAGGACCCTGGCCGAGGCCACGGTGGCGCGCATCGGCGAGCACATCTACAGCCGGCTCCAGCCGGCTCCGGACCCGATCTACGCCGAGGCCGACTTCGCCACCGAGTTCTTCACCGGCGTGCGCCAGGACATGGAGACCCTGGTCAACGATCCGGGCTACGCGGCGCTGCTGGGCACCTTCGGGCCGAACCTCATCGACCGCACCGGCTCGCGCCCGGTGGCGCGGCAATCGGACGGCGGCGGACCCGTCGCCATCACCCATCCGCGCCAGATGCGGGCGATCCCCAACAACGCGATCCTGCAGCAGCTCGGCTTCCTGGCGAACAGCCTTCACGGCGTCGGACGGGCTGCCGGCCGGGCGCCCGACCTGTTCGTCGAGATGCGCGAGCGCTCCGAGCGCTTCGCCCGCGCCTTCCGGCTGGTGCAGGAGGCCACCGCCGTCGGCGATCTCGACGTCTTGCGCGCCTATATCGACACCCTCGACCCCTCGGTCTGGCTGGAGCGGGCGCGGCGTGCGACGCGGGACGGGCGGCGGGAGGAGATCGTCGCGGTCGCCGCCGCCCTCGACCGGCTCAACCTGGCTCCCCACCTGCGCCGCTTGTTCGGCCGGCTGACCCGCGACCACCTGATGCTGCACATGGTCGCCCCCGACCTGCCGGGGATGACGCCGCGGCTCGCGCTCCTGCACGCCCTGCGCCTGGCGTTGATCCACCGGATCTGGTTCCTGGCTGTGCACATCCCCGGCTTCCGGCCGCAGAACGGCATCACCCGCGAGATGCTGATCGAGCGCATTCTGCGCCTTGACGTCGAGAGCTGCCTCAAGCTCCTCGACGACATCTTCCCGGTGACGCCGGACCCGACGCTCGGCCTCAATTTCGGCGAGCCGGCGGGCCCGCGCGACGTCGGCACCTACGAGGCCGAGCACCGCACCCTGTTCGCGCCGATCCGCCGCCTGTTCGTCCTCGTGCGCGAGATCAGCGGCATGATCCAGCACGAGGTCGGGGCGTTCGGCTGAGCGAGGGGGAGGCAGCGGGTTCCAGGTGACGTGGGACTGTCCGGGGAAAGAAGTGGCACTGGTCTCCCCTCTCCAGGCGATGCCGGGCTCGCCCGGTATCGCTGCAAGGTGTGGGAGAGGGGCCGTGGCGATCGAAGATCGCACGTGAGGGTGGCGACGGTTCTGGGTGAAACCCCGAACGTCCCGCTGCCAGCACGACGTTGAGAGCCTCACACTGAAGCGCGCCACCCTCGCGCGATCTTCGATCGCTCCTACCCCTCTCCCACACCTTGCAACGATACCGGGCGAGCCCGGCATCGCCTGGAGAGGGGATCCCGCGCTTGATCTTTCAAAGAGCTTTTCCCCCGGACAGCCCTGCCACCTGCGGGGGGAGGAGTGATCCCGCGCCTCGTTCTTCCCCCGTAGGGCTCGGCGAGCATCGGAAAGAATTCCTGTCGATCGGGCCGAGTCGCCCGCGACTGGGCGTGGCTCTTGACGTAATGTCAGGCGGGATGAACCTGAGAGCCGCGCAGCCATGGGCCCGACCGACGATAGGCTCCGCTGCCTCGACGGCAGACTCGGCGAGGCGGCCCTCGATCCGTCGCGCTGGAGTGCCGTGCTCGCGGAGGTCTCCAACCTGGTCGGTGGCGACGGCGCGATGCTGCTGCAGAGCCATCGCCGGACGCCCGGCGTCCCCTGCACCCCCGAGGTCGACGCACTGGTCGCCGAGTATTTCGGGCAGGGCTGGCACGTGAACGACCTGCGGACCCGCGCCGTGTCCCGGGTGATGCGGGGCGAGGTCGTCACGGACCACGACATCCTCACGCGCGAGGAGATGGCCCGCGCCCCGTTCTACAACGACCTGCTGCGGCCGCACGGCTACCACTGGTTCGCGGTCGCGGGCTTCCGGGCCGGGGCGGAGCACTGGGCCGTGTCGGTGCAGCGCAGGACGCGTCGCGGCCCGTTCGAGGCGGCGCAGGTGCAGCCGCTGGCCGGCCTGATGCCGCGGCTCGGGCAGGCCGCCGCCCTGTCCGAGGCCCTCGGCCGCGCGGCCCTCGACGGCACTCTGCGCGGGCTCGATCAGGTCGCCCAGGCAGCGCTCGCCCTCGACGGGGCCGGCCGGGTGATCGGCGTCAACAGGCGGGCCGAGGCCGTGTTCGACGCCGCGTTCCGGGTCGGCGACGGCGCCTTGCGGATCGCCGATCCGCGGGCCCGGGACGAGATGGCGGGCCTGATCGAGGCATTGTCCCCGCGTCGCGCAACCCCGGCCGGCCCGATCCTGGTGCCGCGGCGCGACCGCCGGCCCCTGATCCTGCGCGTCCTGCCGTTGATCGAGGCCGCCCGCTCACCGTTCCTCGGCGCCCGCGCGCTCCTCCTCGTCACCGATCTCGAGGCGGAGCGGCGGCCCGATCCGGCCCTGCTGGCGCCCGTCTTCGGCCTCACCGCGGCGGAGGCGCGGCTCGCCGCCCTCCTGGCCGGCGGCGCCTCCCTGGACGAGGCCGCCGAGGCGCTCGGCATCGCGGTCGAGACTGCGCGCAGCCAGATCAAGGCGGTCTTCGCCAAGACCGGTACCGGCCGGCAGGGCGCCCTGGTGGCGCTCCTCGGCGCGCCGGGCCTGCGATGAGGCCGACGGTCGTCTTCAACGACCGTCGGCCTCATCAGGGCTTGGCCCAGATCCCGAGCTTGCCCGCGCGCGCGTGGCGCTCGGCCTCGACGAGGTCCGGCGTCGCCTCGGCGGTGGCGCGGCCGCCGCCGTTGTAGAGTACCACCTCGGAGAGGTCGTGCCCGTCGACGGTGCAGATCCAGGCAGTCTTCGCCGGGCTGGGCTGGCAGTTCACCGGGCGTCCGCCGAGATAGCCCGAGAGGTCGCTGGCCTGCGCGCCCCTGGCCGATTCGACGCCGTAGAGGCGCAGGGTCCGACCGCCGAGCCGCAGGGTCGCGGTATCGAGCACCTCGGCGACGCCGGCGAGCGGACCGGCCGCCTCCGGCACCAGGGCGCCGGTCTCGACCGGCTCGCGCTTCGTCTCGGCCGGCTTCGATTCCGCCGTTACCGGTGCGGGCTTCTTCTCGGCCGGCCTGGCCTCCGCGGGCTTCGCCTCGACGGTCCGCGCATCGGCGGGCTTGCCCTGACCAGCCCCTTGGCGGATCCCCTGTGCGGGTGCCTGCGCGACAGCGGCCTCGCGGGCGGGCTCCTCGCCGCCGCGGAGCACCACGTAGCCGATGCCCAGCACGGCGAGCCCTCCGAGGGCGGCATAGGCCGGGCGGCGGGACGAACCGCGACCGGGCAGCGGCTGCGGCCGGGCGAGGCCAGGCTTCAACCCCTCGCCGGGCGGCGGCGGCACTACGACAGGGGACACCGGCGCGGCGGCCGGGGCCTCCGGCTCTCGCACCGGCCGGCGCAGGCGCGCGGTAAGCCCGGCCAGGGCGTCCCGCAGGCGCGAGGCGCGGGCGGGGCGGGAGGGCGGCTCGGGTGCGGCTGCGGGCTTCACCACGATCCAGTCCCGCGGGGCCTCCGCCGGGGCCGGGGCGGCGGGCGGTTGGAACAGGGTGGGGTGCTGGCGGCGCAGCTCGTCGACGAGATCGGCCAAGGTCAGGGGCAAGGCCTCGCCCTCGACGGTGCGGGTGCGCGGGCGCCCGTCCCGGTCGACGATCTGGTAGCCCGGCGGCGCGTCGAGGCGGCGGATCGCGGATTCCACCAGGAGTTCGAGGGTGCGACGGGCCACCGCGACGGGGCGCTGCCGGTCGATCTCGGCCCGGATCAGCGCCTGCAACTGCTCACGCGAGGTCATGTCCGCATCGTGTCCCATCACCCCCGGCCGCGGGGTCTGCCTGAGCCGCCCGCCCCTTCGGCGGGCGCTCGCCCTCTTCATCTAGGTCCTGACCGGCGCCCTGTCACAGGGCTGCGGATCCTCAGCGGCTCGCCACCGCGTCGCGGTGCACGACCCGGCTGTTCTCGGACACGATCACCGGGCGCCCGCCGGCGAAGCTCACCGCGAGTTCCAGGTCGACGGTGCCCTGCGAGCGCACGCCGCGATCGGGGCTGAAGGCCGAGAAATCGACCGTGGCCTGGACCCGGCAGGTGGCGAGCCCGGCATTGCAGGCGGTGCGCAGGGAATCCGGCCGCGGCCGGTAGCGGCGCTCGGGCCAGCGCTGCACGAAGCGGCGCTTCTCGGACATCAGGCTGGCGAGGCTCATCGGCCGGCCGTGGAAGACGACCCGATCGCCGTAGAAGCCCGGCGCCGCCGCGAGGGCCGCTCCGTTGGACCCCGAGATCGACGCCAGGTAGTCGCGGGCGAGGCGCTGCGACGCCACGGCCCAGTCGCGCACCTGCCCGTCCGAGACGGCGATGGGGGCGGGGGCGGGGGCGGGAATCTGAACGGGGAGCGGGCGCTCGTCCCGGGCGAGCCGCGCAGCGCGGCGGGCCGCCGTCGCGGCGTGGAGCCCGCTGCGGGCCGGCCGGCGCGCCTCCTCGGCGACCCGGCGCGGGGTGTGGGCCTTCGGCGCCTCGGCCCGGGCGGCCGGGGCGAATCTAGGTGCGGGGGCTGGGGGGGTGCGGGCCGGAGCGGGGTCCTTGGCAGCGGGGCTCTGGGCGGTCCGGTTGGGCGGATCGACCCAGCCCTGCGCCAGGGCGGCCGGGGACAGGAGGATCGTCAGGCCGAGGCCGAGCAGGGCGGCCGACGGGCGGGAGAGGCTGAACCGAAGGGAACGGAGCATGGGGGCGGCACCCGGGGGGAGGAGCACGATCGGGCAAATGACTACAAGCGAGTGAACGTTCGTCGCCGCGGTTACGGTTCCATTGCGGGCCCGGCGCCCTCCCCGCTACCCACGTTCCCCACACCCTCGAAGCACCATCGGGCGGCAGGTCTCGCAGGCAGCAGGTCTCGCAGGCGGCAGGTCTCGCGCCAAGGAAACCCCCGGGGACCTTGCCAAGCGCGGCCGCGACCCCACCTCATGGGCTCCCCGGGTCCGGGCCCCTCTGGCGGTTCGAGGCGTCGACCGCGATGTCGGACCCCTTCGCTGCCTTTGTGCTGACGCGGCACGATCGCACTGGAGGGCCCGCAGCCTTGCGCGTCATCCCGACTCCGTTCCCCTTCCTCCGTGCCGGAGGCGCCGATGTCCGGCGCTGAGGCGACCCGGCGGGCCCTGCTCGTCGTCAACAAGAAGGCCCGCAACGGCGGCCTCGACCTCGAGGCCGTGAAGGGCGTGCTGCGCCGCGGCGGCATCGAGCCGGTGGATCCGCCGCCGGACGAGAGCGACTGCAAGGCGCTGATCCACGCCCATGCCGCCACCTGCGACATGGTGATCCTGGGCGGCGGCGACGGCACCCTCAACGCCGCCGCCCAGGCGCTGGCCGAGGCGCAGCTGCCGCTGGGCATCCTGCCGCTCGGCACCGCCAACGACCTCGCCCGCAGCCTCGGCCTGCCCGCCGACCCGCTGGAGGCGGCGGAGGTGATCGCCACGGTGCCGGCCCGGCCGATCGACCTCGGCTGCGTCAACGGCCACTACTTCTTCAACGTCGCCAGCATCGGCTTCTCGGCCGATCTCGCCGGCGAGCTGACGGCGGACCTCAAGCGCCGCCTCGGCACGATCGGCTACGGCGTGGCGGCCTTCCGGCTGCTGCGCCGGGCGCGGCCGTTCACGGTCTATATCGAGCATGACGGCACGGTGGAGACCGTGCGCACCATCCAGGTCTCTGTCGGCAACGGCCGCCATTACGGCGGCGGCATGACGGTGGAGGAGAACGCCACCGTCGATGACGGCCTGCTGAACTTCTACAGCCTGGAGGTCGCCCATTGGTGGCGGCTTCTCGCCCTGCTGCCGGCCCTGCGCCGGGGCACGCAAGGAAAGGCCGCCGACGTGCGGGCCTTCCAGACCACCGAGGTGGTGCTGCGCACCAAGAAGCCGCGCCCGGTCAACACCGACGGCGAATTGACGACCTACACCCCCGCCCATGTCCGGGTGCTGCCGAAGGCCGTTCAGGTCCACGCGCCGCCGCTGTCGGCGCCGGCCCGCCCCTCGATCTTCCCATAAGGAGGACCGTCCGTCGTGGAGTCCCTCGTTCAGCTCGCCGCCGACCCGACGGCCTGGGCCGCCCTCGCGACCCTCGTCGTGATGGAGGTCGTGCTCGGTATCGACAACCTGATCTTCATCTCGATCATCACCAACAAGCTGCCGGTGGAGCAGCAGTCGCGGGCCCGGCGCATCGGCATCGGCCTCGCCCTCATCCTGCGCCTCGCGCTGCTCGGCACCGTGGCCTACATCGTCCACCTGACCCAGCCGGTCTTCGAGATCTTCGGCAAGGGCCTGTCCTGGCGCGACATGATCCTGATCGCCGGCGGCCTGTTCCTGCTCTGGAAGGCCACCAAGGAGATCCACCACAGCCTCGACCCGGACCCGCAGGAGAAGACCGGCGGCGGCGCCTCCCTCGGCTTCACCGCGGCGATCGGCCAGATCCTGATCCTCGACCTGGTCTTCTCGATCGACAGCATCATCACGGCGGTCGGCATGACCGAGCACGTGCCGATCATGGTGATCGCGGTCCTCGCCGCGGTGACCGTGATGCTGCTCGCCGCCGATCCCCTGTCGCGCTTCATCGCCGCCAACCCGACGGTGGTGATGCTGGCCCTCGGCTTCCTCATCATGATCGGCATGACGCTGATCGCGGAAGGCTTCGGAGCCCACGTGCCGAAGGGTTACGTCTACACCGCCATGGCCTTCTCGGCCGGCGTCGAGGTGCTCAACATCCTCGGCCGGCGGGCGCGGCAAGCCAAGCGCAAGGCGGCGTGACGCCTGTCATTCCGGTGCTCTGACGGCAGCGCCCGATCGTGATGCGGTCGGGCGCTGTTTTCGTTTGGGGTGTCTGCGTCGCCATTCGACTCTGATACGCCCGTCCTTTCCCGGACGAGTGCAGCGAAGCGGAAGGAGATCCGGGATCCAGGAGAGAAGTGCCGCGAAGCGGCTCTGAATGGTGCAACGTTGCAGACATACGGACGCTTCGCGCCATTCCATGCTGGATCCCGGATCTCCTTCCACTTCGTTTCAATCATCCAGGAAAGTGTGGCGGCTGACGAGAAGCGATCTGTGTGTTCGGACCGGATCCGCTCCCAACGGACCCCGTCCTACCCGAGATCGATCCGAAAGCACGCCCCCGGCCCTTCCTCCGCCACGACGCCTATGCGCCAGCCGTGCAGTTCGGCGATGCGCCGGCAGATGCTGAGTCCTAGGCCGACACCGTTCGGCGCGCCCCCGTTCGGCACCCGGGCGAAGGTCTCGAAGATCGCCTCGTGGAAGCTGGGCGGCACGCCGATCCCGGTGTCGCGCACGGTGATCCGGCCCGGCTCCCCGGGCCAGGCCCGGACCTCGATCCGCAACGGCCGCTCCGGCTCGCGGTAGCGGATACTGTTGGCGATGAGGTTCTGAAACAGGTTGGTCAGGAGCGCCGGAACGCCGTTCACCACCGGCAGCTTTCCGACATCGAGGTCGGCCGAGGCGGCGCGCAGGTCGAGGTCGAGGTTGCGGGCCGCGTCCGTGACCACCCGGCCGAGATCGACCGGCGCGAAGGTGTGGCTCTCGGCACTCAGGCGGGCATAGTCGAGCAGCCCCGTGGTCATCCGGTTGAGGCGGGCGGCGCAGCCCTCGATCGTGTCGAGGCTGTCGCGCACGATCGGTCCCGCCCCGTCGCCAAGGGTAGTGCGCAGGATGCCGGTGAAGGCCGCGATCTGGCGCAAGGGCGCGCGCAGGTCGTGCGCAGCAACGGAGGCAAAGTCGCGCAGGTTGCGGTTCATCCGCTCCAGCTCGCGCGAGGCGGCGATGATCTTCTCCTCCAAGAGGCGCTGCTCGCGGCGCTGCTGGAGCACCCAATGGTCGATCGGCCGGTCGACCTGGTCGACGGTGGTGAGCACCGCGTGCTCGCGGCGGCCCGCCTCCCACGAGATCGCGACGTCGCAGCGCGGGGCGCCGCTCACCATGGCGAGGCGGATGCCGGGCAGCACGATCGGGTCAGGTGCGGTCCGCTGCTGGGCGCGCATGTCCTCCTCGAGACCCGACAGGATCGGGCTGTCGAAGGCGGAGCGCCCGGGCTCGGGCAGCCAGTCGCTCAACGAACCGGTGCGGCCGCGAATGCGGCCGTCGGGATCGAGCGCCGCGACGCCGACGAGTCCGGCCTCGAGAAGGTGGGCCAGGGTGCGGGAGAGGTCTGCTCCGGCCGGGAGCGCGAGGGCGGCGCGCATGGCGCTTACAGGCTCCGGCGCTCGATCGTGGCGGCGAGCTCGGCGAACAGGCCGGCGACCCCGTGCCCGGTGCGGGCGCTCGCGAGCGCGACGACGTCGGCGCCCCGTGCCCGGGCGAGGAGGTCGGGCGGCGGCCCCGAGCCGGGCTCGCCGGATATCCCGGCCGCTTCTCTGGCGACGAGGTCGCTCTTGTTCAGCACCGCGGCGCAGGGGCGGCCCGGCAGCGCCTCGCGGAACCCTGAGATCAGCGCCGCCATCTGGTCGAGGGAGGCCGGCCGCGTGACGTCGGCGACGATGAGCGCCCCGCTCGCCCCCTTGAGATAGACGGTGCGGAAGATGCTGAGGCCGAAATCGCCGTCGGTGTCCCACAGGACCAGCGGCATGGGTTTGCCCCCGCCCTGCAGCGGGGCGGTCGTGGTGTAGATGTCGACCCCGATCGTCGCCTTGTAGCTGGTCTCGAACCGGCCGAAGGCGAGCCGGTTGGCGAGCGAGGTCTTGCCCACGCCGATCGCCCCCAGGATCATGATCTTGCGCGCCGCCACGAGGTTACTCCGCGCTGTAGGCGAGCTCGAACACGACGCGCCGGTTGCCGGTGACCCGCTCGTCCGTGATCGGGAATGGCGGGCGCGAATTGACGACGACGAGGCGGGCGCGGGGGATGCCGCGGCGCTCCAGATCGGCGGTGATGCGGTCGGCGCGCAGCCGCGCCGCCTCGAGGTTGGCCCGGACGGTCCCGGTGCCGTCGGCGTAGCCGACGATGCGCAGGCGCGCGCCCTCGACCGCCGCCAGCGCCGCGGCGAGCGTCGCGAGGTCGCGCTCGGCGGCGGCCGGATCGCGGTAGGTCGCGTCGGGCCCGAAGAAGATCGCCGTGCGCTTGACCGCGTCCTCGAGCCGCTGCAGCGGCGTGTCGGTGCGGGCCTCGAGCCGCGCCACGGCCTCCTTCGGCGCGAGCGTCGGCAACGTCGCCTCGACCGCGCCGGTGCGGGTCTCGAGGGTGCCCAGCCGCGCCCGGGCCTCGTTCACCGATCCCTCGACGGCATCGGTGCGCCGGTCGAGAGTCGCGACCGCCTCGCGCCCCGGGGCGCCATCGGAGGCCACGGCGATCCGGGCGGCGACCGGCCAGGCCGGGAACGAGGCGGCGAGGCGGTCGCGCAAGGCGGCGGCGGCCTCGCGGGTCGGCAGCACGCCGGTCGCCCGGATCACGCCGGCCTCGCGGTCGAAGGCGAGCTGGAGGGGAGAGTCGCGCAGGTCCGGCGCGTCCTCGATGGCTGCCAGCGCCGTGGCCTCGGCGGCGCGCTGCCGGGCCGACAGCACGGCCCCGGTCGTCCAGGCGGCGAGCGCCAGGGCCACCAGCCCGCCGGCGACCGCCACCGGTCGCACGCGCCGGGGCGGAGGGGCGAGGCGCGCGGCGATCGCCCGGTGGAGCGCGGCGAGCGGGGTGGCGTGATCGGCTCCGCCGTTCGCCGCGTCCCGGGTCTCGTCTCTCGTCTCGTCTCCGTGCAGGACCGCATCGAGGAAGGGCAGGAATTCGGCATCGACGACGCCGGCGAGCCGCCCGGCGCCGCGGCCGGCCTCGGTGAGGCCTGCCACGATCAGGAGGGGCGAGACCCGCAGCAGCACGGTGCGGCCGCCGAAATCGAGGGAGCGCAACTCGCCGTTGACGTCGCTCAGCGCCTGGCCGGCGAACTCGACGATGGCGGTGACGAGGCCGCCGATCAGGTGGAGCTGGCCGTCCGGATCGGCCTCGGGCTGCCCGTCGCGGTCGGTGGTGGCGAGCACCGCGCCGGTGCTGCGGTCGATCAGGATCAGGCGCTCGAGCCGCCCCTGCGCCAGCTCGGCCAGCACCAGGGCGGCGTAGGATTGGCCGGTCAGCAAGGCCTTCAGGCGCAGCCACATCCGGCGCGGCCAGCGGATCAGGATGCCGTTGATCTCGTCGGTGAGCTGGCGGAAGGCTGCCGCGACCGCCGCCGCCACCATGCGCCCGGCGATGGGGTAGAGCGTCTCGACCATCAGGTCGCGGGATTCGGCGATCTCGCGCCGGATGCCGGCGACGACGAGAGGAGCGATCACCTCGGTCAGCGCGCGGTGGTTCTCGATCTCGACGACCTTGAGGGCGACCACCAGGCTGTCGGCGACCGCGCGGCAGAACCGGTCCTCGGAGCCGACCCGCCGGTCGAGCCGTGCCAGCTCGGCCTGCAGGCCGGCGAGGTCGCGGTGCTCGTCGCGCAGCAGCAGCAGCTTCAGGTCGCGGAAGGCCGGATCCTCGGCCGGCGCCGCTCTCATCCCGGCTCGGGCCCGCGCTTCACGGGTTGCGGTCGGCCAGGGCGGAGATCTGCCGGCCCATCTCGGTCACCGCGCCGCCGATCGCCCGCACGGCGTTGCTCTGCTCCATCCGCAGCGACAGGGCGAGGGCGTCGATCGACTTCTGCATGTCGTTGAAGCGCTGAACCATGCGCTGCTCGAGGTCGGTCATCGCCTCGCGCAGATCCTCGACCCGGCGGCCCTGCGAGCGCATCGCGTTGCCGTAGAGGAGCTCGCGCACCTTCTCGATCGTGTTCGAGGCGTCGGTCGGGGCCGGTTCCATGGTGGTCTGCTCGCTGCCCGGTCCGGCGTTGAGGTAGGTGATCTGGCCGTTCATCGGTCGCATCTCCCGGTCTGGACGATGGTGAGGCCGGGCCTCCCGTAGCGGGTCGGCTCGGCGGAAGGAGAGCGGAAGGCGCGCGGGCCAAGCACGCCCAGGATCGCGGCCTCGAACGCCTCGCCGGTGAGGCTGGCCTTGTCGAGGAAGCGCACGGCGCCGGCGCTCCCGCACATCTCGCGCACGTCCGGCATGCTGAGCCCGGTCAGCACGATCGCCGGCAGGCCGGGCATCCGCGCGCCGAGCTCGGCGAGGAAGCGCAGGCTCGATTCGCAGCCGAGCCAGAAATCGAGGATCGCGAGGTCGATCCGCTCGTGGTCGACGTGCTCGCGCGCCTCGGCGGTGGAGCGGGCCCGCAGCACGCGCATGTCGAGCATCCGGAAACCGGCCGCCTGCAGGGCGATCAGCTTGGCATCGACGTCGTCATCTTCGAGAAGAAGCGCGTTGATCGTGCGCGCCTGGGAGAGTCCACATCCGCCTTCATGTCGGACAGCACGCATGGAACAGTCATCCAACCCGGCAAGCCGGATTTCAAGTCTTTGAAAGCAGCTTCGGTCACCCGATCAGCGTTGAGACAAGTGATAACGATTCGGCCACGAAAATCAACGACTCGTTATCGTTGCGGCAATGATACGTCAATATCGAGCAAGCCCAGTTGCGAGCAATTTATCGACTTGAGATTGAAGATCCGCCTCGGGCGAGACCGGCGGGCCGCGGGCGGCCCCGGACAAGCGCATGACCCAACGTCATAATTCCGGAATAAAGTCCTGCATCGTCCGCAGCTGTGGCCTCATGGCAACGGTGCCGCCTTCTCGCGGGCGCAGGCCGCTGGCTCGGGCGCCGGTCCCGACGGCGCGGTGGCGAACTCGGCCCGGGCACGGTCGAGGTCGGCCCGGAAGGCGGGATCGCCGACGAGGGCGGCGAACAGGGCGCTTCCGGCGAGGCGGCCGGCCTCGACGTCGCTTGCCCAGTGCACCCCGCAGACGATCCGGCTCTCGCCGTAGATCCGGCCGCGGTCGAGGAGCGCCGTGGCGCGCTCCCGCATCAGGGCGGCGAGGACGAGGCCGAAGGTCCAGCCCTCGGTGGCGTGGCCGGAGGGATAGGCGAAGCTCTTGTCCAGGGCCTCGGTGCGGTCGACGCAGAGAGGGGCGTCGTTGCCGAGATGCGGCCGGAGACGGGCGAAGTGCGCCTTCGCATCGCGCACCACCGTCACCACGTCGCGGCGGGTGCGGGCGAGGAGCGCGGCCAAAGCCGGCAGGCGGGTGGGATCGAGCTGCCGGCCGGCGGCGCAGGAGAAGTCGCCGAGAAGGGCGCCGACGCCGGAGGGGACGTCGGCGGTGGCGAGATGCCAGCGCGGCGAACCGGCGAGGGCCCGGGTCGCCGCGTAGGCCGCCGCATCGGCGTCGTGCCCGGCGCTGCCGGGCTTCGGTGGCGGGGGCAGGATCGCGCCGGCGTCGAGGGCGCCCGGCTTCAGGTAGGGCTGGGGCGCCGGCTCGGCCGCGGCGATGCTCGCAGCGAGCGCCAGGCAGAGGGCGAGCGGCGCCCACATCGCCTCATGCCTCCGCCGAGAGGATCGCGGCCGCGACTGCCTCGGGGCATTCCTCGTGGGCGGCGAGCGCCCCCGGGATCGCGACGGCGCGCACGAGGCCGGCCTCGGCCAGCGCCGTCATCTCGGCGCCGGAGCGGCGCGGCGCGCCCTTCGGCTGCAGCATCGTCACCGGCGGCAGGTCCGGGCCGAACAGGGCGTGGAAGTCCTCGCGGGTCCAGACCGGGTCGAGGCCGCCGGTGACGAAGGCGGCGGTGCCGAAGCGGGCCCGGGGCTGATGCGTCACCCGCCGCTTCTCGGCCAGCAGCGCCGGGGTGACCCGGGCCGGATCGGCATAGACGTGGGCCTGCATCATCCGGGACACGACCGGCGTGCTGACGTTGAGCCGGTAGAGCAGGTTGCCGAAGACCGGCGCCTCGACCGCCCGGCGCAGGCGCCCGAAGAACGGCCGGCGCTCCTCGCCCATCGCGGTCGGCAGCGGGCCGCGCCAGGTCGGCGCCACGAGGACCAGCCGCCGGAAGGTGCCGGGATGCCTGGCCGCCGCGGCGACGAGGTAGCCGGCCGCGTGGCCGGCCGCGACTCCGAGCGCGTAGGGGCCGGGCTCCTGCGCCAGGAGGGCGTCGAGGAAGGCGTGGAGCGTGTCGGGGGCGAGCGCCACCCGCGCCCGGGGTTGCGCGCCGAAGCCGGGCCAGTCCGGCACCAGGCAGCGATGGCGGGCGGACAACCGCGTCGCCAGGGGCCGCATCTCCTCGCGGGTGGCGATGGAGGACAGGGCCGGGAGCAGCAGGGCCGGCGGGCCGGCGCCGATCCGGTCCACCGGCAGGCTCAAGGCACGCCCGGCCAGGGTGAAGGAGAGGGTCTGCGTCTCGATGCCCGCCATCACGTGCTCCCTCAGAACGGCTTCACCACCACCAGGATCACGATGAGGATCATCAGGAGCGTCGGCACCTCGTTGAGCACCCGGTAGAATTTGGGGCTGCGGGTGTTGCGGTCGGCGGCGAAGTCCTTGACCATCCGCGACAGCCAGCCGTGGATGCCGCTCATCGCGAGCACCAGGGCGAACTTGGCGTGCATCCAGCCCTGGGTGTAGGCGCCGCTCATCACCGCGAGCGCGATGCCCAAGATCCAGGTGGCGATCATCCCCGGCAGCATGATCGCCTTGGCGAGCCGCCGCTCCATCACCTTGAAGGTCTCGCCCTGGGGCGACCCCGCCGGCAGCGCCGCGTGATAGACGAATAGCCGCGGCAGATAGAGCATCGCCGCCATCCAGGCGATGAGCGAGATGATGTGGGCGGCCTTGATCCAGAGATACACGGTGAGATTGTCCCTGTCGGAGGATTTTGGATCGTTTGATTCAGATCATCCACCTGCGGCCTCATCCCTCGGGGCTGTGCGGTCGAAGATCACGCAGCCCCGAGGGAGGGATCCCGATGCCGCCGCGATCCCTGGACGCCTCCTTCGAGGCCTCCGCTTCGCTCCGGCACCTCAGGACGAGGTCGCGCGTGGGATCGCCGGGATCACGAATGGCGGAAGCGTCTCCGCATCGCACCAAACCGCGCTACCCCCGCAACCGTGCCAGCATCCTCTCGACATGGGCGATCGGCGTCTGCGGGGTGATGCCGTGGCCGAGGTTGAAGATGTGGGGCGTGCCGGCGGTGGCCTTGAGGATGGCATCCACGGCCGCGTCCAGGGCCTCGCCGCCGCCGATCAGGGTTTCGGGGTGGAGGTTGCCCTGCGTGATGACCGAGGCCGGCAGGCGGGCGCGCAGGGCGCCCAGATCCACCGCCCAGTCGACCCCGACCGCGTCGGCGCCGGTCTCCTCCGCCACGCGGGCGTGGCCCTCGAGGCCCGACCCGCGGGCGAAGACGATGATCCTGGCGCCGGGCACGCGGGCGCGGATGCCGGACACCATCCGGGCGATCGGTTGGAAGCTCCAGCGCGCGAGCGCGTCGCCGGCCTCCCCCCCCGGCACGTCCGGCAGGCTGCCGGCATGGCTCTCGAAGATCTGCACCGCGTCGGCGCCGGCCTCGAACTGGCGCACCAGGTACTCGGTCGAGACCGCGACCAGCCGGTCGATCAGCGCGTCGAGGAGGGCAGGGTCGCGGGCGGCGAGCGCCCGGGCCGGCGCGAGGTCCGGGGTACCGCGCCCGCCGATCATGTAGCTCGCCACGGTCCAGGGCGCGCCGCAGAAGCCGAGCAGCGTGGTCTCAGGTGGCAGTTCCGCCCGCAGGCGCCCGACGGTCTCGAAGACGGGGTTGAGGTGGCGCATCACCCGCGGGTCGCCCGCCTCGATCAGCGCATCGAATTCGGGCCGGCCAGCCAGCGGGTCGAGGCGGGGCCCCTCCCCTTCCACGAAGCGCACGTCCTGGCCGAGCGCATGGGGCACCACCAGGATGTCGGAGAACAGGATCGCCGCCTCGAAGCCGAAGCGGCGGATCGGCTGCAGGGTGACCTCGGTGGCGAAGTCAGGGTTGTAGCACAGGTCGAGGAACGAGCCGGCCTCGGCCCGCACCGCCCGGTATTCCGGCAGGTAGCGGCCGGCCTGGCGCATCATCCAGGCGGGAGGCGGCGACAGCGCCTCGCCGTTCAGCACCCGCAGGAGCGGCCGCTCCGCGCCTTCCCGTCCGGCTCCCGCGGTCCCGCCCATGCTCTCCCCCTCGAAAACCGAAAATCTTGAAGCTTGCGCCACGCCGGTGGCCCGCTTCCCTATGCCGAGAACCGCCTCTCCGCGCCAGCCCGGCGCGTGGTCGCGACCCCCGGCGATGGCCGTCCCCACCCAGGCTCCTGAAAAGAAAAGAGAGATTCTAGGAATCTGTTTTTTCTATTGGGGGCAGGCGTCGCGGGGCTCCAGCGGCATCCACAGCCCGTCCCCACCGCCAGTGCGTTAAGAGGCCTTTAACAGATTTGCTCCATTGTCGAAGGATCACGAGAGTCGCGAGGGGCTTGGGCCTCGCGGGACTCGCATCGGCGGTCCCACGTCCCGGATTCTCCCACGGGCGGCCCGCCACGAGTGTTAACGGCCGGCCTGTTGAGGCGCGGAGCCGTTAACCCACACCCCTCGCGCCTGGACCTGGCTTCGCCGGCGCATTATCCACACTCATCGACTCCGCGCGACCGATCGGTGGACGACCCGCCGGACGCCGGAGTCGGGTGTGTCAGCCGCGCCCGCGGCGAGCCCGGGGAGCCCGCGTGGTCCGCAGCTACTTCCACCTCCACCTCGTGTCGGATTCCACCGGCGAGACCCTGATCAACGTCGGCCGCGCGGCGGCGGCGCAGTACGAGGGGGTCTCGGCGATCGAGCACGTCTATCCCCTCGTGCGCTCCGGCACGCAGCTCGAACGGGTGATCAACGAGATCGAGCAGGCTCCCGGCATCGTGCTCTACACCCTGGTCGGGCGCGAGCTGACCGAGCGGCTGGAGGAGGCCTGCCGGGCCACCGGCTCGCCGCTCCTCTCGGTGCTGGAGCCGGTGCACCGGCTGCTGCAATCCTATCTCGGCACCCACTCCACGGCGCGGCCGGGTGCGCAGCACATGCTGAACGCGGAGTACTTCAAGCGCATCGACGCGATGAACTTCACGCTCGCCCACGACGACGGCAACCTGCCGCACGACCTCAACGAGGCGGACGTGATCCTGCTCGGGGTGAGCCGCACCTCGAAGACGCCGACGGCGATCTATCTCGCCAATCGCGGCCTGAAGACCACCAACATCCCGCTGATCCCCGGGGTGCCGCCGCCGCCGGTGCTGGAGACCCTGCGCCTGCCCCTCATCGTCGGGCTGATCGCCTCGCCGGAGCGGATCGTGCAGATCCGCCAGAACCGCCTGCTCAGCCTCAAGGCCGACGATTCCTCCTCCTATGTCGACCGCGACTCGGTGGCGAACGAGATCGCCTCGTCGCGCCGGCTCTTCGCCCGCAACCGCTGGCCGGTGATCGACGTCACGCGGCGCTCGATCGAGGAGACGGCGGCGGCGATCGTCGATCTCCACCGCGAGCACCGGCTGAAGTTCATCGCCGACTAGACGACGATGCCGCACGCTTCCTCCCTCTGGCGCGGCCTCGCGCCGCTCCTCCTCGCCTCGACCAGCCCGACGCGGCGCGCGCTGCTCGACGCCGCAGGGCTCACCGTGGAGACCCGGGCGCCGGGCGTCGACGAGCGCGCCGTCGAGGCCGAGGCGGCGGGCCTGCCGCCCGCGCAACTCGCCGAGCGCCTGGCCGCCGCCAAGGCGGCGGCGGTCGCCGCGCGGGCGCCGGACCGGGTGGTGATCGGGGCCGACCAGGTGCTCGACCTCGACGGCGCGGTCTTCCACAAGCCCGCCGACCGGGCGGGGGCGGCCGCCCATCTCGCGCGGCTGCAGGGGCGCACCCACGCCCTGCACTCCGCCGTGGCGCTGGCCGTCGGCGGCGCGGTGGTCGACCGCTTCGTGGCGACCGCGCGGCTCGCGATGCGGCCCCTCGGCGAGGCCGGGATCGCGGCCTATCTCGACGCCGCCGGGCCCGCCGTCACCGGCAGCGTCGGCGCCTACCAGCTCGAGGGCATCGGCATCCACCTGTTCGACCGCATCGAGGGCGACCACTCGACCATCCTGGGCCTGCCGCTCCTGCCCCTGCTCGCGCGGTTGCGCGGGCGGGGATTGCTGGCGTTCTGAGACGACTTCGCGATGACGACCCCGTACCCCAGAGCCTTCGTGGTGGGCCACCCGATCGCCCATTCCCGCTCGCCGCTGATCCACGGCCACTGGCTCGCCGAGCACGGCCTGCCGGGGCGTTACGAGCGCATCGACGTCCATCCCGATGCCTTCCCGAACTTCGTCCGCAGCCTTCGGGCCGAGGGCTGGGTGGGCGGCAACGTCACCATCCCGCACAAGGAGGCGGCCTTCCGTCTGAGTCAGGTGCTGACGCCCAGGGCGGAGCGAATCGGCGCCGTCAACACGCTGTGGTTCGAGGACGGGCGCCTGCACGGCGACAACACCGACGCACCGGGCTTCCTCGCCCATCTCGATGCCAGCCTCGGCGCCGGCTGGCCGGAGGCGACGGGCCTCGCGGGCGGGCGCGCCACCCTGGTGCTCGGGGCCGGCGGGGCGGCCCGCGCCATCCTGGTCGGCCTGCTCGAACGCGGCCTGGACCGCCTGATCGTGGCGAACCGCAGCGCCGAGCGGGCCGAGGGCCTGACCGCCCTCGATCCGGCCCGGATCACCGCCATTCCCTGGGATTCGGTGCCGGCCCGCCTTCCCGCCACCGGGCTCCTCGTCAACACAACCGCCCTCGGCATGGCGGGCCAGGACCCGCTCACCCTCGACCTCGCGCCCCTGCCGGGCGAGGCGGCGGTGGCCGACATCGTCTACGTGCCGCTGGAGACGCCCCTGCTCGCCGCCGCCCGCGCCCGGGGTCTCGCGGCGGTCGACGGGCTCGGCATGCTGCTGCACCAAGCGGTGCCGGGCTTCTTCCGCTGGTTCGGTCGGACGCCCGAGGTCACCCCTTCTCTCCGCGCCCGCATCGTCGCCGATCTCGGGGGACACGGGTGAGCCGGCCCTTCATCCTCGGCCTCACCGGCTCGATCGGCATGGGCAAGAGTGCCACGGCGGCGATGTTCCGCGCGCGTCGTGTGCCGGTCCACGACGCCGATGCCTGCGTGCACGCCCTCTACGGTTCGGGGGGAGCCGCCGCGGCGGCCATCGGTGAGGCCTTCCCTGGCACGCTGGCCCCCGACGGGTCGGTCGACCGCGCCGCCCTGCGCAACACCGTGCTTGGCGACCCCGAGCGCCTGCGCCTCCTCGAATCCCTGGTCCATCCGCTGGTGGCCCGAGCGCGGGACGACTTCCTGGCCGCCCATGCGGCGGCGCCCCTCGTCGTGCTCGACGTTCCGCTGCTGTTCGAGACCGGCGGCGAGGCGGGGTGCGACGCCGTCGCGGTGGTCACCGCTCCGCCCGAGGTGCAGCGCGCCCGGGTGCTCGCCCGGCCGGGCATGACCGAGGAAACCTTCGCGCAGATCCTCGCCAAGCAGATGCCCGACGCCGAGAAGCGCCGCCGTGCCGACCATCTGATCGAGACCGACCGCGGCTTCCCCGAGGCCGAGGCGCAGGTCGACGCGATCATCGCCGCCGTGGCAGCGGGGCGGGCCGGTTAACGCTTCGTCGCTACACCGGTCGGAAGACCTTTCTCCAGGGAGCCGCACGATGCTGCGCGAGATCGTCCTCGACACCGAGACCACCGGCACCGAGGCCAAGACCGACCGGCTGATCGAGATCGGCGGGATCGAGCTCCTCAACCACATCCCGTCCGGCCGCGAGTTCCACCGCTATATCAACCCGCAGCGGCCGGTGTCGGAGGGGGCGTTCCGGGTCCACGGCCTGTCCGACGCGTTCCTGGCCGACAAGCCACTCTTCGCGCAGATCCTGCCCGACTTCCTGGAGTTCTGCGGCGACGCCACCCTGGTGATCCACAACGCCGCCTTCGACGTCGGCTTCCTCAACGCCGAGTACGCCCGCCTCGGCGACAAGGCCCCGCCGGCGATCGAACTCGCGGGCGTCGTCGACACCCTGGCGCTCGCCCGCCGCAAGCATCCGGGCGCGGCCAACAACCTCGACGCGCTCTGCTCGCGCTACGGCATCGACAATTCCCGCCGCACCAAGCACGGCGCGCTCCTCGACGCGCAGATCCTCGCCGAGGTCTATATCGAGCTGCTCGGCGGCAAGCAGACGACCCTCGGCCTGACGGTGGAGGGCACTACCGGCCCGGCCGGTCCCAGCTTGCGGGCCGCGCCGATCGAGCACGGCCCCCGCCCGACCCGCAGCCGCCTCACCGACGCCGAGCGCGCGGCGCATGCTGCATTTGCGGCGGGGCTGGGGGAGAAGGCGATCTGGCGGGATTACAGAGGGGAAGAGGTGGCGGGCTGACCCCTGCCTGGAGGACGCGCGACCCTACGCGATGCCGGCGCGGCGCTTGTCCCCGCGAGACTCCCGATAGATGGCTGCTCGCCATGGCAGCGCCCGCACGGCGGGAGCCTCGTGAGCTGCACTTATTCCGCGATCGCCTGGTCCGCCGCCTCGCGGACGCCGTGCTGGTCGACGTCGCGCGCATTCGCGGCTCGCAAGTCGCGTTCCAGCACCTCGATCTTCTCGTTGAGCGCGCGGATCTCGTCCTGCGCCGCGGCCAGGCGTTGCCGGGCTTCGGCGATCAGGAGAAAGTCCTCCGTCCTGTCGCTCCTGTTCGCGACCTCGTCGGAGCCGAGCGTCCTGACATTGTAGGACGTGAAGCCGTTCGAGAGGCGCTCGCCCGGAGTCGCCAGCTCCGGCGGGCATTTCTGGAAAATCGCGACGTAGTCGTTCCAATTGTCATTCTTCCGGCCGGCGGTGAAGCTCTCGATCAGCGTGCACGGCAGGCCGTTGGCATTCGCCCAGTCCGACAGCGCGAGACCGGCCTCGGGATAGAAACGCCAACAATCGATGGGATACGAATGGTAATCGCCATTGGACGGTGAGCTGATGTAGATATATCCGCCGTTCTTCGTGACTCGGATTAGTTCGAGGAACGTTTTCCAGAAAAACTTGTCGTGCTCCATCTGCGAGCTCGACAGCACGATGTCGGCGAAGCCGTCCCGCAGCGGCAGCGGCTTGAGCGGATCGATCACCAGATCCACGCTCTTGCCGTGCTCGACGTCCAGGCCAAGGTAGACGTCGCCCGCATCGATGTGGTCCCGCAGGCTTCCGTTGACATCCATGCTGCCGATCTCGACGACGACGCAGGGATGTCGTTTGATATATTCGCGAATGAAAGCTCCGCCGATTTCATAAGCCGTATCGTGCATGAGAAAGCCGCCGTAACGCCGAGAGATACGCGTAGGTTAATGAATTACGTGATCCATAACCCCGGCGCAAAGCGATCCTGGATTGTCGACCGAGGATTTTTTGCCCGTCTACGTTGTGTCATCACCCAGCATGCGGAAGGGCCGGTGCCGCCGGAGGGAGCGGCGGCACCGGCCCGGGTATCGTCGTCCTACTCCGCCGCCTTCATGTAGCTCTCCACCGGCGGGCAGGCGCAGACGAGGTTGCGGTCGCCGTAGGCATTGTCCACCCGGTTGACCGGCGGCCAGTACTTGTCGACCCGGAAGGCGCCGGCCGGGAAGCAGGCCGCCTCGCGGGAATAAGGCCGCTCCCACGGGCCGATCAGGTCTTCCACCGTGTGGGGGGCGTTCTTGAGCGGGTTGTCGGCCCGGTCCATCCGGCCCTCCTCGATCGCCCGGATCTCGTCCCGGATCGCCAGCATGGCGTCGCAGAAGCGGTCGATCTCGCCCTTGGTCTCGGACTCGGTCGGCTCGATCATCAGGGTGCCGGCCACCGGCCAGCTCATCGTCGGCGGGTGGAAGCCGCAATCGATCAGCCGCTTGGCGATGTCCTCGACGCTGATTCCGGCGCTCTTCATCAGCGGGCGGGCGTCGATGATGCACTCATGCGCCACCCGGCCGTGGGTGCCGGTGTAGAGCACCTCGTAGGCGCCGGCGAGGCGCTTGGCGATGTAGTTGGCGTTGAGGATCGCGATGCGGGTGGCCTGCGTCAGTCCGCGCCCGCCCATCAGCAGGCAGTAGCTCCAGGAGATCGGCAGGATCGCGGCGGAGCCGTACGGCGCGGCCGAGACCGAGAACTCGCGCCCGTCGGTCTCCGGGTGGCCGGGGAGGAACGGGATCAGGTGCGCCTTGACGCCGATCGGCCCCATGCCGGGCCCGCCGCCGCCATGCGGGATGCAGAAGGTCTTGTGCAGGTTGATGTGGCTGACATCCGCCCCGATGTCCCCCGGCCGGGCGAGGCCGACGAGGGCGTTGAGGTTGGCGCCGTCGAGATAGACCTGGCCGCCATGGGCGTGGGTGATGTCGCAGATCTCCCGCACCGCCTCCTCGAACACCCCGTGAGTGGACGGGTAGGTGATCATGCAGGCGGCGAGGTTGGCCCCGTGTTTCTCGGCCTTGGCGCGGAAGTCGGCCACGTCGACGTTGCCGTTGCGGTCGGCGCCGACCACCACCACGGTCATGCCGCACATCTGCGCCGAGGCCGGGTTGGTGCCGTGGGCCGAGGATGGGATCAGGCAGACCGTGCGGTGACCCTCGCCGCGCGAGAGGTGGTAGGCGCGGATCGCCAGCAGGCCGGCATACTCGCCCTGCGCGCCGGAATTCGGCTGCATCGAGATCGCCGCGTAGCCGGTGATGTCGGCGAGCTTCTGCGAGAGATCGGCGATCATCTCGGCGTAGCCCTCGGCCTGGTCCTTCGGCGCGAAGGGGTGCAGCTCCGAGAATTCCGGCCACGAGATCGGCAGCATCTCGGCGGTCGCGTTGAGCTTCATCGTGCAGGAGCCCAGCGGGATCATCGCCCGGTCGAGGGCGAGGTCCCGATCGGCGAGGCGGCGCATGTAGCGCGTCATCTCGCTCTCGGCCCGGTTCATGTGGAAGATCGGGTGGGTCAGGTACTCGGAGGTGCGCACGAGGTCCGCCGGCAGCCGCGGCTCGGGCCAGGACTCGCCGTAGGTCAGCGCGTCGCCCCCGAAGGCGCGCCACACCGCCTCGATGATGTCGGGCCGGGTGCGCTCGTCGACCGTGATGCCGATGCGGTCGCTGCCGACCTTGCGCAGGTTGATCCCGTTGGCGACGGCGTTCTTCAGGATCACGCCCTGGAACGGCCCGACCGTGACGGTGATCGTGTCGAAGAAGGCGTCCGGATGCGTCTCGAAGCCGAGCTGGTTGAGGCCCGCGGCGAGCCGCGTCGCGTCGCGGTGGATGCGCATCGCGATTGCCTTGAGCCCGCGCGGCCCGTGGAACACCGCGTACATCGAGGCGATGACCGCGAGCAGCACCTGGCTGGTGCAGATGTTCGAGGTCGCCTTCTCGCGCCGGATGTGCTGCTCGCGGGTCTGGAGTGAGAGCCGGTAGGCGCGGTTGCCGCGGGAATCGACCGAGACGCCGACGATGCGCCCGGGCAGCGAGCGCTTGTGGGCGTCCCGCGTCGCCATGTAGGCGGCGTGCGGACCGCCGTACCCCATCGGCACGCCGAAGCGCTGCATCGAGCCGACCGCGATGTCGGCCCCCATCTCGCCCGGCGGCTTGAGGACGGTGAGCGCCAGCGGATCGGCCGCCACCACCGCGATGGCGCCGGCGTCATGCAGCTTGGCGATCACGTCGGTGAAGTCGTGGGCCGCGCCCTCGACGCCCGGATACTGGAAGATCGCGCCGAAGACTGACGCGGGGTCGAGGTCGGTGAAGGGGTCGCCGACGACGATGCGCCAGCCGAACGGCTCGGCCCGGGTCTTCAGCACCGCGATCGTCTGCGGCAGGCACTGCGCGTCGACGAAGAAGGTGTCGGATTTCGCGCTGGCGATTCGGCGCGCCATGCCCATCGCCTCGGCGGCGGCGGTCGCCTCGTCGAGGAGCGAGGCGTTGGCGATGTCGAGCCCGGTCAGGTCGCTGACGCAGGTCTGGAAATTGAGCAGAGCCTCGAGCCGGCCCTGGCTGATCTCGGGCTGGTAGGGCGAGTAGGCCGTGTACCAGGCCGGGTTCTCGAAGATGTTGCGCTGGATCGCCGGCGGCATCGTGGTGCCGTGGTAGCCCTGGCCGATCAGCGAGGTCAGCAGCTTGTTCTTGTTGGCGGTGGCGCGCAGGCGCTCGATCGCCCGCCGCTCCGACAGGGCGGCGCCGAACTCGGTCGCTTCCTTCTGCCGGATCCCCGCCGGCAGGGTCTCGTCGATCAGGGCGTCGAGGCTCGGGGCACCGACCACCTCCAGCATGCGGGCGATCTCGTCCACCGACGGGCCGATATGGCGGCGGTTGGCGAAGTCGTAGGGGTCGTACTTGTCCATCGGCATGGAGGGGGTGCCCTGGTCGGAGCCGTGCGATGCGGCTCGAATGCGAATGGCGGAGCTCATCGAACTCCGCCCGTCGAGAGTGTCAGACGATGTCAGCCCAGGAAGGCGCGGTAGGCCGCCTCGTCCATCAGCCCGTCGAGCTGGGACGGATCGCTGAGGCGGACGCGGTAGAGCCAGCCGGTGCCCTGCGGATCGGTGCCGACGCTCTCCGGGCTGCTCACCGCGGCCTCGTTGACCTCGGTCACCTCGCCATCGACCGGCGCGTAGACGTCGGAGGCCGCCTTGACCGATTCCACCACCGCGGCGGCGGCGCCCTTGGTCAGCGTGGCGCCGACCTTCGGCAGCTCGACGAAGACGAGGTCGCCGAGCTGCTCGGCGGCGTGGTCGGTGATCCCCACCGTCGCCACGTCGCCCTCCAGGCGCAGCCACTCGTGCTCGTCGGTATATTTCAGCATGAAGACCATCCTCTTGATCAGGAACGCTTGAAGCCGGCGGGCCGAAACGGCAGCGGCACCACCGCGCAGGGCAGGCGCTGGCCGCGCACCTCGGCGAAGACGGAGGTGCCGGGCACCGCGAGCGCGCTCGGCAGCACCCCCATGGCGATCGGCCCTTCCAGGCTCGGCCCGAAGCCGCCGGAGGTCACCCGGCCGACCGCCTCGGTCGCCTCGGCGGAGTCGTAGAGCGCCGCACCCGCCCGCACCGGGGTGCGCCCCTCCGGCCGCAGGCCCACCCGGAGGCGCGCCGGCCCCTCCGCTACCTCGGCCAGGATGCGCTCGGCGCCCGGAAAGCCGCCGGCCCGGGCGCCGCCGAGACGCCGCACCTTCGGGATCGCCCAGGACAGGCCGGCCTCGACCGGCGAGGTCTCGTGGTCGATGTCCGAGCCGTGCAGGCACAGGCCCGCTTCGAGCCGCAGGGAATCGCGGGCGCCAAGGCCGATCGGCTTCACCTCCGGATCCGCCAGCAACGCGCGGGCGAGCGCCACGGCGGACTCGGCCGGCAGCGCGATCTCGAACCCGTCCTCGCCGGTATAGCCGGAACGGACGACCACGCCCTCCTCGCCCGCGAACGCGATTCCGCGCGCATCCATGAAGCGCATCTCGGCGACCACCGGCAGGTGGCGGGCGAGTGCCGCTTCCGCGCCCGGGCCCTGGAGCGCGATCAGCGCCCGGTCGACCGGCTCGACGATGCACTCGGTGCCGATCGCATCGAGCAGGTGGGCGAGGCCGGCGGCCTTGTTGGCGGCGTTGACGATCAGCAGGTAATGGTCGCCGAGGTTCGCGAGCATCAGGTCGTCGAGGATGCCGCCGCCCTGGGTGGTCAGGAAGCCGTAGCGCTGGCGCCCCACACCGAGGCCGACGACATCGATGGGCAGCACCGTCTCGAGGGCGCCGGCGGCGTCGGCGAGATCGCCGGAGCGAGGCCGCACGGCGATCTGGCCCATATGCGAGACGTCGAACAGCCCGGCCGCCTTGCGGGTGTGCAGGTGCTCCTTGAGCAGCCCGAGCGGATATTGCAGCGGCATCATGTAGCCGGCGAAGGGCACCATCCGGGCGCCGACCTCCTGGTGCAGCGCGTGCAGGGGGGTCTGGAGCAGGGTGAGGCCGGAGGCCGTGTCGGCGGTCATCGGAGCTGAGGTTCCCGAGCGCGTCCGGACGCAAGCGGGCCGGCGACCCCGTTTCCCTGGCCGAGATGGCTTCGACGAGGGGAGAGCGACGGGAAGGCCGGCCCCGCACGGCCCGACTTCGGCCGGGACCATAGGACAAAGGTGCCATTGACGCTACCCGGTGGACGGTGAGGGCACGCGTGGCGTCCGATGGATCAGAGCGGGCGACGCAGCCCGGCGAGTGCGGCAAGAACGACCGCGTGCGACCGCTCCCGCGAAAATGTTTTGCGCCGACGGCCGAAGTGGCGGCAAACGAAGCAGCATCTGCCGCGACCGGGGGATTATCCTGGCGCCATCAATGGGAGGACGTCAGGCCATGAGCGCGAGCGCCAAGCCGATCCCGGCCGTGCCGGTCAACGAGAACGATCGCCCGAACGGGCAAGGAAACGGTCAAGCCATTCTGGGCCCCCGCGGGGTGGCCGATCCGGATCCGGCCGAGACCGCGGACTGGCTCGCCTCGCTCGAGTCAGTGCTCCACCACGGTGGCGCGGCCCGGGCCCGCTTCCTGCTCGACCGGCTGGAGCAGAAGGCGCGGGAGATCGGCGTCGTCGAGGAGGCGCCGCCCTACTCGCCCTACCGCAACACGATTCCTCTCGAGAAGCAGCCGCCCTATCCGGGCGATCTCGGAGTCGAGGAGCGCCTGACCTCGATCATGCGCTGGAACGCGCTCGCCATGGTGGTGCGGGCCAACATGGCCTATGGCGAACTCGGCGGCCACGTCGCGAGCTACGCCTCGGCGGCCGAGATCTTCGAGCTCGGCTTCAACCACTTCTTCCAGGCCGGCGACGCCTCGGGTGCAGGCGCCGACCTCGTGTTCTTCCAGCCGCACTCGGCGCCCGGCGTCTATGCCCGCGCCTTCCTGGAGGGGCGGCTCTCCGAGACCAACCTGAAGCATTACCGCCAGGAGATCGCCGGCGAGGGCCTGTGCTCCTACCCCCATCCCTGGCTGATGCCGGAATTCTGGCAGGTGCCGACCGGCTCGATGGGCATCGGGCCGATGAACGCGATCTACCAGGCGCGCTTCATGCGCTACCTCAGCGACCGCGGCCTCGCGGACACCGCCGGCCAGCACGTCTGGGGCGTGTTCGGCGACGGCGAGATGGACGAGCCGGAATCGATCGGCGCCCTCACCCTGGCGGCCCGCGAAAAACTCGACAACGTCACCTTCGTCATCAACTGCAACCTGCAGCGCCTCGACGGGCCGGTGCGCGGCAACGGCCAGATCATCCAGGAGCTGGAGAGCGTCTTCCGCGGCGCCGGCTGGAACGTCGTCAAGGTGCTGTGGGGCTCGGAATGGGACGCGATCTTCGCCCGCGACACCAACCACGCTCTCTTGCGCCGCTTCGCCGCCACGGTCGACGGCAAGTACCAGACGCTGGGGGCCAAGGACGGCGCCTACAACCTCGCCCACTTCTTCGGCGAGGACGAGGAGGTGCGGGCGCTTGTCTCCCACATGTCGGATGCCGACGTCGACAAGCTCAAGCGCGGCGGCCACGATTTCCGCAAGCTCTACGCGGCCTTCGCCGCCGCCAAGGCGACCAAGGGCCGCCCGACCGTGATCCTGGCCAAGACCAAGAAGGGCTACGGCATGGGCGGCGCCGGCGAGTCGCGCATGACCGCCCATCAGGCGAAGAAGCTCGACACCGACGCCCTCAAGGCATTCCGTGATCGCTTCGCCCTGCCGCTCACCGACGCGCAGGTCGAGCGTCTGGAATTCTACAAGCCCGATGAGAACAGCCGCGAGCTGCGCTACCTGCGCGAGCGCCGTGAGGCGTTGGGCGGCTTCCTGCCCAAGCGTCGGCGAACCGCTGCTCATGTGAGCGTGCCCGACCTCTCGACCTATGCGGGTTTCGCGCTCGAAGCCGACGGCAAGGAGATGTCGACCACCACCGCGGCGGTGCGGCTGTTCAGCAGCCTGATCAAGCACAAGGAGCTGGGCCCGCGCGTCGTGCCGATCGTCGCCGACGAGGCGCGCACCTTCGGCATGGCCAACCTGTTCCGGCAGGTCGGCATCTACTCGCCGCTCGGCCAGCTCTACGAGCCGGAGGATGCCGGCTCGATGCTCTACTACAAGGAGTCCCGCGACGGGCAACTGCTCGAGGAGGGCATCACGGAGGCCGGCGCGATCTCGTCCTGGGCGGCGGCCGCGACCTCCTACAGCGTCCACGGCCTCGCGATGCTGCCGTTCTACATCTACTACTCGATGTTCGGCTTCCAGCGCGTCGGCGACCTGATCTGGGCGGCGGCGGACCAGCGCGCCCGCGGCTTCCTGATCGGCGCCACCGCCGGCCGCACCACGCTCGGCGGCGAGGGCCTGCAGCATCAGGACGGGTCGAGCCACCTCGTCGCCGCGACGATCCCCAACTGCCGCGCCTACGACCCGGCCTTCACCTACGAGATGGCGGTGATCCTCGACCACGGCGCCCGCGACATGATGGAGCGCGACATCGATGCGTTCTACTACGTCACGGCGATGAACGAGAATTACGCCCAGCCGTCGATGCCGGAGGGCGTACGCGACGGGATCATCCGCGGGATGTATCGTTTCGCCGGCTACGGAAATGGTGAGCCGGCTATTCGTCTTCTCGGCTCGGGGGCGATCCTGCCCGAGGTCGTCGCCGCCGCGAGGCTGCTCGCCGAGGAATGGGGCATCGCGGCCGAGGTCCACAGCGTCACGAGCTTCAGTGAACTCGCCCGCGAGGTCCGCGAGGTCGAGCGCGCGAACCGCCTGAACCCGGGCTTGCCGCAGCGGCGCAGCCTGGTCGAGGAGTCGCTGTCCGGTTCCGCTCCGGTGGTCGCCGCCACCGACTACGTCCGGGCTTACCCGCAACTGATCGCGACCGCGATCCAGGCCCGCTACGTGACGCTCGGCACCGATGGCTTCGGCCGCAGCGACACCCGCAATGCGCTCCGCGCCTTCTTCGAGGTCGACCGGCACCACGTCGCCGTGGCGGCGCTGGCGGCGCTGGCCGACGAGGGCAAGCTCGATCGGGAGAAGGTGGCGGAGGCGGTCGCGCGCTACGGCATCTCCTCGAACCGTCCGGCGCCCTGGACGGTGTGAGGATCATCTATCGAGGTGTGCGGGCGCTTCTTCACAGGACGCCCTCTCCTCTCCCGCGTGCGGGTGCCGCCGTTCCGAGTGAAGCGAGAGGCCGTCGCGCGACAGTGCGACGGCCTTCCATTTGACCAGTAGATCGTCGCCGAGCGCATTTCGGCGAAGCCAGTACCTGGATCGTCGCGCGGCCTGGCGGAGGCTCACGGCCCGGTCGGACCGATCCGGGAACGGCTTTGCCGTACATTGTCAGCGGTGAGCCTTCCGATCTGAAAATCCCGCAACGTCAATATTTTAGCGATTTTACGAAGGCTCGCGACAGCCCAGATCCCTGATGTTTTGTAGCGTATGCGCTACATGGATACATGCCTAGGATCCAAGAGACCGATGAGGGACACGCGTGGGCCGCGAAAGTGGCGGCGTCGGGAGACCGCGGACTTAAGCACACCCCTCCCGCCCCACCCACGGGATTGACGCCCCCCGCGAGACGAGGCCTGATCCCCTCAAAGCCGGCACGCGAAGCACCGGCCCCGAGGGAGACGCACGGGATGGCGCGAGGCGCGGAGCAGGCCGTGGCGCGGAGCGTCACGAGGACCGGCCTCGACGGAAAGGCGCCCGACGACCCGGTGCGCGCGCGGCTCCACGCCCTGCGGACCGGCCTGGAGGCGGGGCTGATCGGCGCCTCCGGTCTCGTCGAGCGGCTGCTGATCGGGCTCCTCACCGGCGGCCACCTGCTGATCGAGGGCGCGCCGGGCCTCGCCAAGACCCGGGCGGTCAAGCGCCTCGCCGAGGGGCTCGACACGGGCTTCGCCCGCATCCAGTGCACCCCCGACCTGATGCCCGCCGACCTCACCGGCACCACGGTCTGGCGGCCCGACGGTGGCCGGTTCGAGTTCCTGGCCGGCCCGCTCTTCCACTCATTGGTGCTCGTCGACGAGGTCAACCGGGCGCCGCCCAAGGTACAGTCGGCCCTGCTCGAGGCGATGGCCGAGCAGCAGGTCACGGTGGCGGGCACCACCCACCCGCTGCCCGATCCGTTCATGGTGGTGGCGACCCAGAACCCGATCGAGCATGCCGGCACCTTCCCGCTGCCGGAGGCGCAGCTCGACCGGTTCCTCCTCCACGTCGTCGTCGAGATGCCGGACGAGGCGTCCGAGCGCCGCATCCTCGACCTCGTCGAGGGCGAGATGAATCAGGAGGCCGCCGCGATGCCGGTGCGCCTGACGGTCGACGAGCTGCGCGCCGCCCGCGCGGCGGCGCTCAAGACCCACGTCTCGCCGGCTCTCAAGGATTTCCTGGTCCGCCTCGTCGCCGCCACCCGCGGCGGGCCGGCGGCGCCGGACTTGCGCGGCGCCATCGAGCACCCGGTCTCGCCCCGCGGGACCCTGGCCTTGATGCTCGCCGGCAAGGCTCGGGCCTACCTGCACGGGCGCGACCACGTGGTTCCGGACGACGTCGTGGCACTCGCCGGCGACGCGCTGGCCCACCGCCTCGCCCTGACCTGGCGCGCTGCGGCGGAAGGGCAGACCGCCCGCGCCCTGGTGGCCGGCCTGCTCGACCGGGTGCATCCGCTCTGAGGACGTCCTTCACCGTGGCACGCCCGCTGCCTGAGTCCGACCCGCTCGCACAGCCCGGCATCGCCCTTGAGGCCGGAGCGCTCATGGGCCTGCGCCACCTTGCCCGCCGCGGCGCCGGGGCGACGACGAAAGCACGCTCGGGGCTGCCCGGCGGCATCGTCACGCGGCGGCGCGGGCGTGGCACCGAGCCCGATGACGTGCGGCTCTGGGCCGAGGGCGACGACGTGCGCCACATCGACCGCAATGCCACCGCCCGCACCGGCACGCTGCACGTGCGTACCCACCACGATGAGCGCGACCGCGCCGTGGTGCTGCTCGCCGATTTCCGGCCCTCGATGCTGTTCGGCACCCGCCGCGCCCTGCGCTCGGTCGCGGCCGCGGAGGCGCTGGCGCTGCTCGGCTGGCGCATTGCCGGCGACGGCGGCCGGGTCGGCCTCTGCGTCGCCGCGCCCGAGCCGGTGGCCCTTCCGCCGCGGGGCGGGGGGCGCGGCATGGCGGCCCTGTGCCAGGGCCTCGCCCGGGCGCACGAGGCGGCCCTCGCGGCCCCGCCCCATGCCGACCCGCTCCATGCCGACCCGCCCCTGGGCCCAACCCTGGAGCGGGCGCGGGCGCTGCTGCCGGCGGGCGGTCACCTGGTGCTGGCGAGCGCCCTCGACGCACCCGGCGACGGCTTCGCCGAGAGCGTGGCAGCGCTCGCCGAGCGGATCTCCCTCAGCCTGATCCTGGTGAGCGACCCCTTCGAGCGCGCCGCGCCGCCCGGCCTCTACCCCTATGCCACCCCGGATGGCCGCCGCGGCACGGCCCGGATCGGCCGGACGCGGCCGACGCCAGTGGACCGCCTGGCGGCCTATACCCGCCTGGGCCTCGCGGGTCTCCGCCTCGACACCGAACTGGGACCGGAAGGGTTCGCCCCCCTGATGGAGCGGCTCGATGCCGTGCTGTGAGGAGGCACGAGCAGCCCTCGCGGGCCTTCGCGGCCTGCATGCCCCGCCCGATCCGGAGCTGGTCCGGCCCGAGATCCTGGTCGCCGTCGCGATCGGCCTGGCGCTGGCCGGCCTCGCGGCTTGGCTCCTGCCCCGATGGCGCGCCCGCCCGATCCGCCGGGCGGCGCTCGCCGAACTCGCCGCCGCCCGCGCCCTGCCGCCGGACGAGCGCCGCGTCGCCCTCGCCCGCTTGAGCCTGCGACTCGCCCGCAGCCTCGGGGTCGAGGGACCGGCGGGGCTCGACGCGGCCTTGCGCACCGATTTCTTCGGACATGGTCCCGGCCGGGCGCTGACCGAGAACCTCTACGCTCCGGGTCCCGCCCCCGATCTCGCCGGGGCGGAAGCGGGCCTCGCCCGGCTCCTCGCCCGTTTGCGGGCTTAGACCATGGCCGGCTTCGCCTCCCTCGATTTCGCGGCGCCTCTCGCCGGCCTGCTCCTGCCGCTGCCGCTCCTCGCCGCCCGCTTCCTGCCACCGCTGTCGGGCGGCAGCGGAGCGCTCGCGGTACCGCCCTCCCTCGTCGCCGGACTCGATCGCGGCGGGCCGCTCGCCGTCGGCGCCCGGGGGAGCGCGGCCCTGACCTGGCTGCTCTGGGTCTCGCTCGTCGCGGCCCTCGCCGGCCCGCGGCTGGTGCTGCCCGGCGCCGCCCTGCCGGCCTCAGGGAGGGACATCGTTCTCGCCCTCGACCTCTCCGGCAGCATGGAGCGGATCGATTTTTCCCTCGACGGACGCACCACCTCGCGGCTCGCGGCGGTCAAGCGCGTCGGGGCCGAATTCATCCGCCGCCGGGCCGGCGACCGGGTCGGCCTCGTGATCTTCGCCGACCAGGCCGACGTAGCGGCGGCTCCCTCCTTCGACACGCGGGCGGTCGCGCGGGCGCTGGAGGAGGCGCAGATCGGCCTCGTCGGCCGCTCGACCGGCATCGGCGACGGGCTCGGCCTCGCCCTGAAGCGCCTCGACGCTCTGCCGGGCCCGTCCAAGGTGGTGGTCCTGCTCTCCGACGGCGCCAACAATGCCGGCCAGACCACGCCGCGGGACGTGGCCCTGCTCGCCCGCGACCTCGGCATCCGGGTCCACACCATCGCGCTCGGTCCCCGCGACCTCGCCGACGCGAACGGCGAGCAGGACGTGGTCGATTCGGAGGCCCTGCGCGACGTGGCGACGACGAGCGGCGGCCGCTTCTTCCGGGTGCGCACCACCGAGGATCTCGCCGGCGTGGCCGACTCGATCGATGCCCTGGAGGGCGGGCGCGATCGGGCTCCGCCGGTCCCCTTGCGCCGCGATCTCTGGCCGTGGCCGGGCGGGGTGGCGCTCCTCTCGGCCCTCGCCCTCCTGCTGACCCGGAGGGCGGCGTGACCGAGGCCTTCACCCTGCTCCGTCCCTGGTGGCTCCTCGCCCTGCCGCTCCTCGGGCTCCTGGCGTGGCGCGCCGCCCACCGCTCCGCCCCCTTGGGCGACTGGGTCAGGGCGGTGGAGCCGCACCTGATGGCCGCGCTCGCGGCCCGCGGCGCGGTGCGGCCGGGGCGCCGCGTCGGGCAGGGGCTGCTGGTCGTGGCGAGCGCCCTCGTCGCCCTCGGCCTCGCCGGCCCGGCGCGGGAGCGCCGCGACGTGGCGGGGTTCCGCAACCTCGACGCCACGGTCATCGCGCTCGACCTGTCGCGCTCGGTCGCAGAGGGCGGGCGCCTCGGCGAGGCGCGGGCGCTGGCGCAAGCGCTGGCCGAGGCCGCCGGCACCAGGGCGGTCGCCGTCATCGCCTATGCGGGCGACGCCTACCTCGTCGCGACGCCGACCACCGACCGCGACTCCTTGAGCACGATCCTGTTCGCGCTGGACGGCGCCACCGTGCCGGATCGCGGCAGCCACCCGGCTCGCGCCCTGGCGCTCGCCCGCCGGACGCTCGCCGAGGGTGCGGTGGTGACCGGCGACGTGGTGCTGGTGAGCGACGGCGGCGGCCTCGGCGCCGCCACCTCCCGCGAGGCGGCGGCGCTCCGGGAAGAGGGCCACCGGCTGCACACCGTGCTGGTGCCGGGCCCCGCCCTGCCGCCCGAGGCGCCGCGGCCGGATAGCAGCGGGCTGTCCCGCCTCGCGACCCTCGGCGGCGGCAGTGCCGGCAGCCTCGACGCGCCGGGCCCGGTCCTGGCGGCGATCTCCGAGACGGTCGCCCGCCACCTGGCGGACGGCGGCTACACGGTGCTGGCCTGGCAGGATCTCGGCCGCTGGCTCGCCGGTCTCGCATTGCTGCCGGTCCTGCTGCTCTTCCGGCGGAGCGCCTGATGCGGATGCTCCTCTTCGCGGCCGGGGGCCTCGCCCTCGCGGGGCTGATCGTGGAGCCCGCCGCCCTCGCCCGCCTCCTCCTCGGGGCTGGCCTGCCGGGGCTGGCGGCCCGCGTCAGCGACGATCCAGCCTGGCGCGGCACCGCCCTCTACGCGGCCGGCCGCTACGCCGAGGCCGCCGAGGCCTTCGCGGGCTCTCCCTACAACCGGGGCAACGCACTGGCGCTGGCCGGAGACCTCAAGGGGGCACTCGCAGCCTACGACGCCGCACTCGCCCGCGACCCGGCGGACGAGGACGCCAAGGCCAACCGCGAGCTGGTGGCCCGCCTCCTCGATACGCCCGACGCCCCCGGCGGCCGCACCGCCGGCGAGGCCAATGCCCAGGCCGACGCCGCCACCCGCTACGCCACCAAGACCGAATCCGATGCGAACGACGCCGGCACCGCCTCCACCGGCGACGGTCTCGCCGGCCACCGCGAGGCCTCCTCGGCCGCCGATTCGCCGGGCAACTCGAAGGCTGCCCGCACCGGCCGGGCCGAGCAGCGGGCGGTCGATCCCGGCCGCGGCCAGGCGCGCGGCTCGGCCAGCGATGCGGAGGGCGGCGGGCGCCAGGGCGGCGGCAATGCCAGCGTGGCCGAGGTGGTGGAGCGCGAGGTGCGCCGGGTCTCGAAGAGCTTCGAGGCGCGGGAGATCCGCCCCGACCGGCACTGGCTCGCGACCCTGACCGACGATCCCGGCCGCTTCGTCGCCTTGCGGATCCGCGCCGAGCAGAGCCGCCGGCGCGAGGCCGGCACCGCCGTGCAGCCGGGGAGCAATCCATGGTGAGATGGTGTCTCGTCGCCCTGGTTCTGGCCGCGACGCCCGCTTTCGCCCTGGAAGACGGTGACCTCAGCCTGACCGTCACGGCCGAGGTTCCAGGCGGTGCCGCACCGTACCCGCGCGAGATGGTGCTCCTGCGCATCCGCGGCACCTACCGGGCGCAGATCGCTCTGGAGGATCTGCGTCAGCCGAGCCTGCCGCATTTCGGCTGGACCCAGCTCGGCCGCGACCGCTGGTTCCGCACCACGATCCAGGGCCAGGAGGCGCGCGGCTTCGAACGCACCGTGGCGGTGTTTCCGCAAGGGCCCGGCCACTTCGTCGTCGACCCCTTCTTGCACCGCCTGACGATCGTCGACGGCGGCGAGCGCCGTCTGATCGAGGTGCGCTCGAACCCGGTGCCGATCGCGGTCGCCGCCTGGCAGGGCCCGGGCGGGCCGGACGCGCCCGAGCCCTGGTGGCTGCCGGCGGAAGACCTGACGATCACCGACGTCTGGGAACCCGAGCCCGAGACCCTGAAGCTCGGTGAGCCGGCCCGGCGCACCGTGACGCTGGAGGCCCGGGGGCTCACCGCCGACGCCCTGCCGCCGCGACCGGTCTTGCGCACCCGCGGCATCCTCACCTTCGCCGGGCCGGTCGAGCGCCAGACCCGCATCACCCCGGCGGGCCCGGTGGCCCGGGTGACCTATCGCTGGGACGTGCGCCCGGGCGTGCCGGAGCCGATCACCCTGTCGGCGATTGCCATTCCGTGGTTCGATACCAGGGCACGGGTGATGCGCGGGGCCGAGATCCCGGCCCGCATCGTCGGCGCCCGCGCCGCGAGGACCGCGGAGGAAGCGCCCCCTCCCCCGGCCTCGCCCTGGCGGGCGCTCGCCGCGGGGCTCGCGGCCTTCGGGCTCGGCTTGAGCGCCTGGGGCGTCTCCCGCCGCCGCGAGGCGCCGGCTGCCCCGGCCCTGCGGGCGCTCGCCCGGGCCGCCCGGCGGCGCGACGCGCGCGGGTTCCACGCCGCCCTTGACCACGCCGCCCGTCGCGATCCCGGCCTCGCGGCGGCCTGGCGTGCCGATCCGAGCCTCGGCCCGCGCCTCGCCGCCCTCGACGCGGCGTTGTTCGGCCAGGGCGATGCCCCGGTGCCGGACCTGGCCGGCCTCGCCCGGGACCTCCGAACAATCCGGCCGCCCGCTGCGGTGCCGGACAGCCTCGCTCCCCTCGACGGCCCGCGCCCGGCGATGCGCTGACGGTCCGAGGACATGCTTCGCGCCCGGTTGCCTCGGCCGGCATCGACCCTGCATACCGCCGGCTCGAAGCCTTGCAGGGTCGCGACCACCATGACCGAGACCACCCCCCGCCTCGGCGCCCGCGTGATGGCGCTGATCGACGACCTCGCCCGCCACACCGACGAGCCCGGCCGGCTGACCCGGCTCTACCTCTCGCCGGCCCACCGGGCGACGGCGGAGGCGGTGCTCGGCCTGATGCGGGAAGCGGGGCTCGCAGCGCGGATCGATGCCGCCGGCAGCGTGGTCGGGCGGATGGAGGGACGGGAGCCGGGGCTGCCGGCCCTGGTGCTCGGCTCGCATATCGACAGCGTGGTCGATGCCGGGCGCTACGACGGCCCCCTCGGGGTGGCGGCGGGGCTGGTGGTGGCGGAGGAAGTGCGCGCCCGCGGCCTCGCGCTCCCCTTCGCCCTGGAGGTGGTGGCCTTCGGCGACGAGGAGAACGTGCGTTTCCCGACCTCGCTCTCGACCTCGAAGGCCTGGGCCGGGCAGTACAAGTCCGAGTGGCTGGAGGGCCGCGACGCCGCCGGCACGACCTTGCGCGAGGCGCTGACCCAGTTCGGCGGCGATCCGGACGGCATCCCGGCCCTCGCCCGCTCACCGGCTGAGATCGCCGGCTACCTCGAGGTCCATATCGAGCAGGGACCGGCGCTGGAAGCGGCGGCGCAGCCGGTCGGCGTGGTCTCAGGCATCGTCGGGCTCACCCGGGCGCGCTGCGCCGTGACCGGCGAGGCCAACCACGCCGGCACCGTGCCGATGGGCATGCGCCGGGACGCGCTCGCCGCCGCCGCCGAGATGGCGCTCGCGGTCGAGCACCTGGGCGAGGCCGTGCCGGGGGCGGTCGCGACGGTGGGGGCCCTGTCGGTGGCGCCTGGGGCCGTCAACGTGATCCCGGGCCGGATCGATTTCAGCCTCGACCTGCGCGCGCCGGAGGATGCCGACCGTCACAGCCTGTTCGCGGCGATCCAGGTCGAGTGCCGGACGATCGCACAGCGGCGCGCGGTCGGCTTCACCTGCGAGACCTACATGGACAACGCGGCGGTCGCCCTCGATCCGGGGTTCCAGGCCGCTTTCGACCGGGCGGCGCGGCACCTCGGCCACGCGCCCCTGCGGCTGCCCTCCGGCGCCACCCACGACGCGGTCGCGATGGCGGCCCTCGGTCCCTCCGCGATGCTGTTCGTGCGCTGCCGCCGCGGCATCAGCCATAACCCAGCCGAATCGATCACCCTGGAGGATGCCGACGCGGCGACGCGGGTGCTTCTCGGCACGGTGCTCGATCTCGCCGGCCTGACCCATTGAGCGAGACGAGACAAGATCGATGCAGCAGGACGAACAGACGGCCGACATCGTGGTGGTCGGCGGCGGGATCGTGGGCCTGTCCTCCGCCATCGCCCTGAAGGATCGCGGGCAGGACGTGGTCCTGTGCGACCCCGGCGAGGCCCGGGCGCGCACCTCCTACGGCAATGCCGGCGTGGTCAGCCGCGGCTCGATCTTCCCGATGTCGAGCCCCGCCCTGTGGGGCAAGCTGCCGGCCTACCTCCGCAACGCCGATCCAGGCCTTCGCTTACGCCACCGCCACCTGCTGCGGGTGATGCCCTGGGCGGCGCATTTCCTGGCGAGCGCCCGTGCGTCGGCCTGGCGCCGCGCCGCCGACGCGCTGGCCCCGCTCACCAACGCCGCCTATCCGGAGCACCGGCGCCTCGCCGACCGGGCCGGCGTGCCGCACCTCCTGCGCGAATGCGGCTGGGTGAAGCTCTACCGCACGGAAGCGGCCTTCGCGGGTGCAGCCCTGGAGCGCGAGATCTTGAGTCGGCACGGCGTTCCGTTCGAGATCGTCGAGGGACCGGCGATCCAGGCGCTCGAGCCCGCCCTGATCCGCCCCTTCGCCCGGGCGATGCTGCTGCCGGAGACCGGCGCCGTCGGGGATCCCGGTGGTCTCGTCGAGGCTGCCGAGCGGCTGTTCGCCGGCCTCGGCGGCCGCACCGTACGCACCACCGTGAGCCGCCTGGAGCCTCAGGCCGATGGCTGGCGCGTCGTCCATCCGGGCGGCACCATCCGGGCGCGCCAGGTGGTGCTGGCGACGGGGGCGGCGGCGAACGAGCTCGCCCGGCTCCTCGGCTACCGCTTCGCCTTCGCGGCCGAGCGCGGTTACCACCGGCATTACGCGCTCCAGCCCGGCAGCCCGGCCCTCACCCGCCCAATCTACGACACCGGTGCCGCCTCGATCCTGTCGCCGATGGGCGAGGGACGGGTGCGGGTGCTCTCCGGCGTCGAGGTCGCGGACCGCCACGCGCCTCCGGATTACGGACAGATCGAGGCGGCGGCCCGGGAAGCCGCCGGCACCGTGCGCCTCGGCCAGCCCCTCGACAACCGGCCCTGGCTCGGCTCGCGCCCCTCGACCCCCGACGGCCTGCCGGTGATCGGGCCGGCGCCCCGCCACCCCGGCCTGATCTTCGCCTTCGGCCACGGCCATATCGGCCTCTCGACCGGCCCGATCACCGGCCAGCTCGTCGCCGACCTCGCCACCGGCCGCGCGCCGGCGGTGCCGGTGGCGCCGTTCGCGCCGGAGCGGCTGCTGGGCTTGCCGCGGCTTTAGGTCGGCGCGGCGCTGTACCCGGTCGCGGACGATGGGCCGCTCGACGGACTTCAAGCACGATGCCGGTCATGCAGAAGGATGTTGAGCGAAGCGATCGTTGACCTGCTCCGCAGACCTGAGAACCCCCATCGTCATCCCGGGGCCGCGCAGCGGAGCCCGGGATGACGCGGTGAGACGTGAACGCGTCAGCGCATCCTGCCGACGGCCGTCGTCAGACCGGCTCGCCGAACCCGTACAGGCGCGCCGGATTCGCGACCAGCACCCGGTGCCGGTCGGCCTCGTCCGGCACCCACTCGGCCAGGAGGTCGAGGAGGTCGCCGACATTCATCATCGGCCCCCAATGCGAGACGTGCGGCCAGTCCGAGCCCCAGACGCAGCGCTCCGGACCTGCGTCGTGCAGGGCGCGGGCGAAGGGCACCGTGTCGGCGAAAGGAGGGCCGGCGACGGAGTTGCGGTAGGCGCCCGAGAGCTTGACCCAGGCGCCGTCGCGCACGAGCGAGACCAGGGTGCGGAAGCCCTCGTCCTCGACCCCGCAGGAGGTCGGGAAATGGCCCATATGGTCGATGCAGAACGGCACCGGCAGCCGGCTCAGGCGTCCGGCCAGCGGCGGCAGGCTGCGGGCATCGATCAGGAATTGCAGGTGCCAGCCCATCTCGCGGCAGAGCGCACCGTAGGCCTCCACCGCCTCGAAGCCGACCCCGCCGCCATAGAGCACGTTGAGACGCAAGCCCACGACGCCGGCCTCCTTCAGCGCCGCCAGCTCCGCCTCGGGCAGGCCCAAGGGGATGACCGCGATGCCGCGCAGGCGCCGCGGATGCGCCCGCAGGGTCTCCAGCATCAGCCGGTTGTCGGTGCCGTGGACGCTGACCTGGATCAGCACCCCGTGGGTCATGCCGGTGGCGTCGAGCATGCCGAGATAGGCCGCCGGCGTCGCCTCCGGCGGGGTGTAGCTGCGCGTCGCCACGAAGGGATAGGCCGGGGGCAGCCCGATCACGTGGGCGTGGGTGTCGACCGCGCCCGCCGGGACGGCGAAGCGGGTGGGCCCGCGCGGATGCGGGGCGGGCCCGGGACAGTCGCGGATCTCAGGCATCGGCGTGCAGCACCTTTCCGCGGGTTTCAGGAAGAGCGTAGGCGGTGAGGAAGAACACCCCGTAGGCGATGGCGGCGAAGATCGCGATGGCACTCGCCAGGCTCATGCCGGCCGAGAGGTAGCCGACGAGGGCCGGAAACAGCGCACCGATGCCGCGGCCGAAATTGTAGCAGAAGCCCTGGCCCGAGCCGCGCAGGCGCGTCGGGTAGAGCTCGGTCAGGAAGGCGCCCATGCCCGAGAAGTAGCCCGAGGCGAAGAAGCCGAGGGGAAAGCCCAGCACCCACAGCACCGCGTTCGAGAGCGGCAGCTGCGTGTAGACCAGGACCACCGCGATGGCGCCGAGTGAGAAGATCAGGAACAGCGGCCGCCGTCCGAGGCGGTCGGCGAGCCAGGCACCGGCGAGATAGCCGGCGAAGGAGCCGACGATCAGGGCGGCGAGGTAGCCGGTCGACGAGACGATCGACAGGCCGCGCTCGGTGGTGAGGAAGCGCGGCAGCCAGGTGGTGATGGCGTAGTAGCCGCCCTGGCAGCCCGCCGACATCAGCGAGGCGAGCAGCGTGGTGCGCAGGAGCGGGCCGGAGAAGATCTCCCAGATGGCCGGGCTGTCGCCGGCGGCCTTGGCGCGGGCCCGGGTCTCGGCGGCGACCTTCGGCTCCTCGACGTAGCGGCGCAGGTAGAAGACGAGGAGGGCGGGCGCGGCGCCGATCACGAACATCCAGCGCCAGGCGGTCTCCGGCGGCAGGACCGAGAACAGGACGGCCTGGGCCAGCACCGCCATGCCCCAGCCGATCGCCCAGCCCGACTGGACCGAGCCGACGGCGCGGCCGCGATACTGCGCCCGGATGGTCTCGCCCATCAGCACCGCTCCGGCTGCCCACTCGCCGCCGAAGCCGAGGCCGAGCAGCGCCCGGGCGATCAGCAGCTGGGAGAAGTCCTGCGCGAAGGCGCAGACCAGCGAGAAGAACGAGAACCACAGGATGGTGATCTGCAGCGTCAGCACCCGGCCGATCCGGTCGGCGAGGTAGCCGGCGAGCCAGCCGCCGAGCGCCGAGGCCAGCAGCGTCACGGTGGCGGCGAGGCCCGCGGTGCCGGCGTCCACGCTCCACAGCTTGATGATCGTGCCGATCACCAGCGGGTAGATCATGAAGTCCATGCCGTCGAGGGCCCAGCCGGCGGCGCAGGCCCAGAAGGTGTGGCGCTCGGGCGGGGTCATGTCGCGGTAGAAGGCGGTGAGGCTGGCATCCTCCACCGCCACCGCATCGCTGGCGGGCGTTGGCATCGGGTCGCTCCCTGGAACCATTGTTAGATCTTGCGGGCCGCAAAGGCCCGGGCGGGAGCAAGCACGATTTGCCGGCCTCTGCCACCGCATCCCGGCGGGATCGCCCTGAAAAAGCCGGCTAAGGAGATGGTTTCCCGAGGAAAACTCTGTTCCGCGGCGTCACTCTGCGAAGCGGATGCCGATCTCGCAGCCGTGCTGGCGCACCACCTCGCAGGAGCGCTCCGGCTGGCCCTCGGCGTGCAGCACGATCCGGGGCGTCAGCCGGATCGGGCGCTCGAGCGCGAGCTTGGCGCCGGACTTGGAGAGGTTGAGCACGAGGCAGGGCATCGTCTCCACCGGCCCAGATCCCGGCGGCAGCACGACCCGGCCGGACAAGGAGGTGCGCACCCGCTCGTCGACCCTCCGCTCCTCGATGCCGACCATCCACTCGTCGAGGCTGCCGGCGATCTCGGCCACGCCCGCGGCCGTCGTCTGGACGTTGGTGCTGACCTCGCCGGTGGTGCTGCGCTGGTGCTCGCTCGCCGCCGCCGTCTCGGCGATGAAGCCCTGGACGGCGTCGACTGCGCCGCTGATCGAGCCCAAAGCCTCGGCGACCTCGTGCGACACGGTCTGCATGGCGGAGATCTCGCCCGAGATCCGGCCGGTCGCCGCGCTGGCCTGGCCGGCGAGGTTCTTCACCTCCGCCGCCACCACGGCGAAGCCGCGGCCGGCCACACCCGCCCGCGCCGCCTCGATCGTGGCGTTGAGCGCCAGCAGGTTGATCTGCTCGGCGATCGTCGTGATCGCCTCGACGACGCCGTTCATCGCCTGGGCGGCCGCGTCGAGGCGCGTGGTGGCGGCGCCCGCCACGTCCACCCGCTCCTGGATCTCGCCGACGGCCTGACGGGACTGCCCCATTCGGGTCGCGATCGACACCGAGGTCCGGTGCATCTCCTCGGAGGCCTCCGCCACCGCCTGGACGCGGGTCAGGGTCCGCTCGGCCGCCGCGATCGCCCGCGCCCGCACGCTCATGCTGTGGGTGACGTCGGTGGCGAACTTGATCACCTTGCAGGGGCGCCCGTTGAGGTCGAGGACGGGCGTGTAGGTGGCCTGGATCCACACCTCCCGGCCGCCCTTGCCGAGGCGCTGGTAGACGGCGGACGCGTAGCGCCCGGCGCGCAAGGACTCCCAGAACTCGGCGTAGCTCTGGCTCTCGGCGTAGTCGGGGGAGACGAACAGGCGGTGGTGACGGCCGAGGATCTCGTCGAGGCCGTAGCCCATCGCCTTCAGGAAATGGCCGTTGGCATCGAGGATGGTGCCGTCCATGTCGAACTCGATCACCGCCTGCGAGCGGAGCGCCGCCTCGATCTTGCCGGCGGTGTCGGCGGCGTGCTGCTTGGCGGCGGTGATGTCGGAGGCGTACTTGACGATTCTGAGCGTGCGCCCGGCCGCGTCGAGGATCGGGTTGTAGGTCGCCTGGATCCAGATGTCGGTGCCGTCCTTCGCCCGCCGCCTGAACTCGCCCGTCTGGTACTCGCCGCGGGCGAGCCGGGCCCAGAAGGCGCGGTATTCCGCGCCGTCGGCCTCGTCCCCGGTCACGAACAGGCGGTGATGGCGACCGACGATCTCGTCCAGGCCGTAGCCCAGCACCGCGAGGAAATGTGGGTTGGCGTCGAGGATCGTTCCGTCGGGAGCGAAGTGGATCACCGCCTGCGAGCGGTTGATCGCGGTGATCTGGCCGGCCGCGTCCGCCGCCGCCTGCTTCTCGGCGGTGATGTCGAGGGCGAACTTCACGATCCGGACCGGCCGGCCGCGGGCATCGAGCACCGGATTGTAGCTGGCGCGGATCCAGACCTCGCGCCCGCCCTTGGCCAGGCGCCGGTACTCGGCGCTCTGGAACTCGCCCCGGCGCAGCGACGCCCAGAACGCCTCGTAGGCGGGGTCCGCCGCCTCGGACTGATCGACGAACAGGCGGTGGTGGCGCCCGCGCACCTCGTCGAGGCGGTAGCCCATCAGCCGGAGGAAATTCTCGTTCGCCTCGATCAGCGTCCCGTCGAGCCCGAAGGTCACGGTGGCCTGGGAGCGCTCGATGGCATCGAGCTTGGCGGCAGTGCTGGAGCGGCGCGCGGAGGCGAACATGTTGTGTCCCAGACGATCGTGGGCCTTTCGCCCCTTGAAGCACGGCGCCGTTAACGCCCCCTAACGCTGTGTAATCCCGTGTCAGAGGGCCGCAGGATCCCGCGTCTCACGGCCGGGCCAGCATCTCGCGGATGCACAGGGCCAGAGCCTCGACCGCGAAGGGTTTCGTCAGCACCTGCATGCCGGGCTCGAACTGCCCGGTGCCGAGCGCCGCGGTCTCGGCGTAGCCGGTGATGAACAGCACCTTCAGGCCGGGCCGCAGCGCGCGGCCGGCATCGGCCATCTGGCGCCCGTTCATGCCGCCGGGCAGGCCGACATCGGTGACGACAAGGTCGATGCGCACGTCCGATTGCAGCACCGTGAGGCCGGCCACGCCGTCGGCCGCCTCGATCGCCGTGTAGCCGAGATCCTCCAGCACCTCGGTCACCAGCATGCGCACGGTCGGCTCGTCGTCGACGATCAGCACCGTCTCGCCCCGTTCCGCCCGGGGCGCCTCCGCGAGGGTCGCGTGCGCAGCCTCCGTCTCGCAGGCGCCGTGGTGGCGCGGCAGGGTGATGCACACCCGGGTGCCGCGGCCGACCTCCGAGGCGATCCGCACCTGCCCGCCCGATTGCTGGGTGAAGCCGTAGATCATCGACAGGCCGAGGCCGGTGCCCTGGCCGATCGGCTTGGTGGTGAAGAACGGCTCGAACACCCGGGCGATCACCTCGGGCGCCATGCCGGTGCCGGTATCGGTCACGCAGAGCGACAGGTAGTCGCCGGGCGGGATGTCGTGGGCGCGCGCCGCCGCCGCGTCGAGGCGCAGGTTCGCGGTCTCGATCGCGATGCGCCCGCCTTCCGGCATCGCGTCGCGGGCATTGAGGCAGAGGTTGAGGAGCGCGTTCTCGAGCTGCGGCGGGTCGACGAGGACGGTCCAGAGGTCGGGGGCGCCCTCGACCGCGATCTCGATCGCCGGCCCGACGGTGCGCCGGATCAGCTCCTCCATCCCGGCCACCAGGTGGTTGACGTCGGTAGGCCTCGGGGCGAGCGTCTGGCGGCGCGAGAAGGCGAGGAGCCGGTGCGTGAGCGCGGCGGCACGCCTGGCGGCTCCCTGCGCGGCCGCCATGTAGCGGTCGACATCCTTGAGCCGTCCCTGGCCGATGCGGGTCTGCATCAGCTCCAGCGAGCCCGAGATGCCGGCGAGCAGGTTGTTGAAGTCGTGGGCGATGCCGCCCGTCAACTGGCCCACCGCCTCCATCTTCTGCGACTGGCGCAGCGCCGCCTCGGCCCGCATCAGCTCGGCGGTGCGCTCGGCCACCTGCTGCTCCAGCGTCTCGGTCAGCGCCCGCAGCATCGTGGTGGCGCGGTCGCGCTCCGCCTCGACGGCGCGGCGCTCGTCCACGTCGATGAGCACGCCCGGGAAGCTCAGCGGCGTGCCGTCGGGCGCGTGGTCGACCCGCCCATTCGCCTCGAGCCAGTAATACTGACCGTCGGCGCGCCGGGTGCGGTACTGGTGGGCATAGGCGCCGCCGCGGATCACCACCGCGTCGATCGCCGCGATCAGCCCGGCCCGATCGTCGGGATGCACCGTCTCGATCACCTGCTCCAGGCTCAGACCCTCGCGGCCGAGCTTCGGATCGAGGCCGAAGCTGCGGGCGAAGGCCTCGTCGATGGTGAAGCGGTCGTTCGGCAGGTCCCAGAACCAGGTGCCGATGATCGCGCCGGCCGCGAGCGCGAGCTGGACCCGCTCGATGTTCTCCCGGGCGATCGCCTCGCTCTCCCGCAGGCGCTGCGCCGCGATCACCTGGGCGGTGGTCTCGTTGGTGAGAATGAACAAGCCGGCGACGCGCCCCTCGCCGTCGACGACTCGCGAGTAGGAGAAGGTCCACCAGGTCTCGGCCTCGCCCCGGTCGGTGCCGAGCTTCCACGGGAGGTCGACGAAGCGCCGGCTGCGGCCCGCGAAGGCGTCCTCGATGATGGGCCTGGCCTGCTCCCAGCCATCGGCCCAGACCCGGTCGAAGCGCTCGCCCATCGCCCAGTCGAGCCGGGGGCCGAGCAGCGGGAAATAGGTCTCGTTGAAGAAGAAATGCAGGTCCGGCCCCCAGGCCAGGATCATGCTCTCGGGCGAGTTCAGCACCAGGCTGAGCGCCGTGCGCAGGGCCTCCGGCCAGGTCTCTGGAGGCCCGAGCGGGTGACCGGACCAGTCGCGCGCACGGATCATCGCGGCCGCGCGGCCGCCGCCGGCCAGGAACGGAAGGGGGTCACTCATCGGCGTGGCGGCGGGCTCACCTTGTGGGGGTTCACCTTGTGGGGGTTCATTTGGGTAAGGTCGGGCCCGCACCGCGGCGACACTGCCCCGGCGGGTCCCGACATTCGGTCCGGGCACCGCGCGGCGCCCGTGGCGCAGGGGAAGCACCGGCCCGGACGATTCGCATCTTATGGCCCGAAGCGGCCGATTCGGCAAAGCCGTTCGGCGCCTTCCGCGGGCATCTGCCCGGCCATGGCGGACCGGCCGCGCTTTTGGCAGGATCGGCCGCGCTGCCGCCGAGTCGCGACCAGGGATCCGCGACCAGGGATCCGCGGCCAAGGACTCGCGGCCAAGGAGGGGCAGCCAAGCTGCCAGGGGAGGACCGACCGGATGGCCCACTTCATCAACGACCGCGCCGCCCTGGTGGCGGAGGCGGTGGACGGCCTCGTCAAGGGCAGCGGCGGGCGGCTCGCCCGCCTCGACGGCGATCGCGCGATCCGGGTCGTGCTGCGGGCCGACTGGCAGGCCGACCGCGTCGCGGTCGTCTCGGGCGGCGGTTCGGGTCACGAGCCGGCCCATGCGGGCTTCGTCGGGCGCGGCCTCCTCACCGCGGCGGTCTGCGGCGACGTGTTCGCCTCGCCCTCCGTCGACGCGGTGCTGGCGGGCATCCTGGCGGTGACCGGGCCGGCGGGCTGTCTCGTCATCATCAAGAACTACGCCGGCGACCGGCTGAATTTCGGGCTCGCCGCCGAGCGCGCCCGGGCTCTGGGCCTGTCCGTCGAGACCGTCACGGTCGCCGACGACGTCGCGATCCCAGGTGCGGCGCAACCCCGGGGCATCGCCGGCACGCTCCTGGTGCACAAGGTGGCGGGCCACGCCGCGGAAAGCGGCCGGCCCCTGGCCGAGGTCGCCGCGGCCGCGCGGGCGACGGCCGCCGGGGTCAAGTCCCTCGGTATCGCGGTCTCGGGTTGCACGATGCCGGGCGGGGTGGCGGAATCCCGCCTCGCTCCGGGGCAGGCCGAGCTCGGCCTCGGCATCCACGGCGAGCCCGGCATCGAGCGCATCGCCCTGCCGCCGGCCGCCGACCTCGCCGGCCTGATGACGGCGCGCCTCGCCGAGGCCCTTCCGGGCGGCGGGCCGCTCGCCCTCCTCGTCAACAATCTCGGCGGCACCACGGCCCTGGAGATGCAGGTGCTGACAGGTGCGGTGCTGGCCACGCCGCTGGGGGCGCGGGTGCGCCTGCTCCTGGGGCCGGCCGCCGCGATGACCGCCCTCGACATGCACGGCGCCTCGCTCTCGCTGCTGCCCCTCGACGCCGCGACGGAGGACGCGCTCACTGCCGCGACCGAGGTCCCGGCTTGGCCGCGGACGGTTCCGGTGGTGGCGCCGACGACGCGGGCGCTGCCCGACCGCCTTGCGCAGCAGGGCCCCGCCGCCTCCCCCTCGCAGGATCCCGCCGTGACGCGGGCGATCACCGCGGTCTGTACGGCGCTGATCGGGGCGGAAGCGGCGCTCAACGCCCTCGACGCGCGGGTCGGGGACGGCGACACCGGTACCACCTTCGCGTCGGCGGCCCGCGCCGTGCTCGCCGATCTCGATCGGCTGCCGCAGGCCGACCCCGCTGCCCTGTGCCGCGCGCTCTCCGACCGCCTCGCGCGGGTGGCCGGCGGATCGAGCGGGGTGCTGATGTCGATCTTCTTTTCCGCCGCTGGCTCCGGCCTCGCCGACGGGATGCGCTGGCCGGAGGCCCTGGCCCGCGGTGCGGAGCGGCTCCAGGCCCATGGCGGCGCACGGCCCGGCGACCGTACCCTGCTGGATGCCCTGGTGCCGGCCCTCGCGGCCCTGCCCATGGGCGGCGTCACCGCGGCGGCGCGGGCGGCTGAAGCGGGAGCCGCCGCCACCGCCCGGATGACCCGCGCCGGCACCGGCCGGTCGAGCTACCTCGCCGCCACCGACCTCGCCGGGGTGGAGGATCCGGGCGCCGTCGCGGTGGCCCGTGCCTTCACGGCCCTGGCCGTCGCAGCGCCAGGGGGTTGAGCTGCCAAGGGGTTGAGGTGCGCGGGCGCCACGACGGCCGGCATGGGACTCGTTCGACGCGACTCCCGCGCCGGTCTCACCCTGAACGTGTCCCGGCATTCCGCCGGCCGAGGCGCAGAATCCCGTGCCGGCGCCTCAGGCGCCGCGGCGGCCGCGGCGCGGCTTGCTCTCGCTCGAGGTCTCGGGCGCGACCGCTGCTTCGGCCGCCGCCTCGGGGGCGAACACCTCGACTGCCTCCTCCGCCGCCTCCTCGTTCCGCACAGAGCGGCGGCGCTGCTGGCCGAGGCCGAGCGAGCGGGCCAGCTCGGAGCGCTGCTCCGAATAGCTCGCCGAGGTCATCGGGTAGTCGTGGGGCAGGCCCCACTTCTGGCGGTAGGCCTCGGGCGTCAGGCCGCGCAGGGTGAGATGGCGGCGCAGGGTCTTGTACGACTTGCCGTCCTCGAAGCTGATCAGGAAGTCATGGGTGATCGAGCGGCGGATCTCGCTCGACGTCGCCTTGGGATGGACCGGCTCGGGGGGAGCTTTGCTCCCTCGCGCCATCTCGTTCAGCGCACCATAGACATCGGAGATCAGCTTCGGCAACTCGGCGCTCTGCAGATGGTTGCTGCTGACATAGGCAGAGATGATATCAGCCGTCAGCGTGACGATCTCATTGTGAGTGCTAGCGGTCTCGTCCATCCCGGCACGCTCTGTGAATCACTGAAAATCGGTGTCATATCCTTAAGTTCGCGGTGACCAAAAAGGCAAGGATTATTTGTTGATAAAAATCACGAACTCGGAGGGACCAACCGGTTGACGTAACAAGCGCATGCGGAATCGACCTCCATGCTGCCCGATCGGGCGGCGGCGTCGCCGGAACCCGGCCGGGCCGCCGCGGTTCTCCCGCCGGATACCGGGAAGCTGGCGGGGGAGTCCTGGATGCGCGTCGTCGTCGATCTGAACCGCTGCCAGGCCTATGCCCAGTGCTGCTACGCGGCGCCGGAGCGCTTCGTGCTGCGGGGCGACGAGATCCTGGTCTACGACCCGGCGCCGCCCGCCTCGGACCGCGCGGCGGTCGATCGGGCGGTGCAGGCCTGCCCGGTCCGCGCCATCCGGGTCGAGCATGAGGATGCGCCGACGGAGCGTCCGGCATGAGGGACGGGACGATCGTGATCGCCGGCGCCTCGCTCGCGGGTTTGCGCGGGGCGGAAGCCCTGCGGGCGAACGGATTTACCGGCCGCCTGGTCGTCGTCGGCGACGAGCCCCATCCGCCCTACGACCGCCCTCCTCTCTCGAAGCACGTCCTCACCGGCGAGATCCCGCCCGGCGCCACCACCCTGCCGGGCGTCGGCGCGCTTCGGGCCGAATGGCGCCTCGGCACGCCGGCGCTCGGTCTCGACCGGGACGGCCGGGCGCTCCACCTGGCGGATGGCGGGCGCGTCGCGTTCGACCGCCTGCTGATCGCCACCGGGGCCCGTGCCCGGCCCTGGCCGATGCCCGGGGAGGCGCGGCTCGCAGGCGTTCACACCTTGCGGAGCCGGGACGACGCGACGGCCCTGGCGGCAGGCCTCGCGGCGCGGCCGGGACGGGTGCTGATCCTCGGCGCCGGCTTTATCGGCTGCGAGGCGGCGTCCAGCATCCGCGCCCTCGGCCTCCCGGTCACGGTGGTCGATCCGGCGCCGGCGCCCCTCGCCGGGGCGCTCGGCAGCGTCATCGGTGGCTTCGTCGCCGGGCGGATGGAGGCGGCGGGGGTCGATGTCCGGCTGGGCGCCCGGGTGACGCATCTCGAGGGTGATCGCGCGGTGCGGCGCGCCCGGCTCGAGGGGGGCGGCACGATCGAGGCCGATCTCGTCGTGGTGGCGTTGGGCGCCGTGCGCAACACCGGGTGGCTCGCCGGCGCCGGCCTCGATGCCGACGAGGGCGGGCTGTCCTGCGACGGCGCCTGCCGCGCCCTCGACGCGGCGGGCCGGCCGGTCCCAGGCATCTTCGCCGCCGGCGACGTGGCGCGCTTCCCCCATCCGCTCTACGGCAACCGCCCGGTCGCCCTGGAGCATTGGGGCAACGCCGTCGCGCAAGCTGCGCACGCCGCCCGGGCGATGCTGGACGGGCCGGATTCCGTGGAGCCCTATGGCGAGCTGCCGGCCTTCTGGTCGAGCCAGTTCGGGCTCAACATCAAGTCGCTGGGCCTCACCGAGGGGGCCGACGCGGTGGCGATCGTGCAAGGCAGCCCGAGAACCGGCCGGTTCCTGGCAGTCTATGGCCGGGCCGGCCGCACGGTCGCGGCGGTCTCGGTCAATGCCGGGCGCTGGCTGCCGGCCTACGAAGGCCCGATCCGGGACGGCGCGCTCTTTCCGCCGATCACCGGCGGCGCCGACCAGCCGAGGCCGGAGCCGATGCCGCCGGGCCTTCCGGCCCATGAGGCCGCCTGATCCCTGAAGGCCCATCATGACCGACGCACCCGATGGCACCCTGTTCGCGACAGCCCGCGATCCGGCGAACCGCGCCGATCCCTACCCGCTCTATGCCCGCCTGCGCGCGCATCCGGTGGCGCGCCAGGACGACGGCACCTGGGTGGCGAGCGGACACGCGGCGATCCGCGCGCTCCTTCATGATCCGCGGGTCAGCTCGGAGGATCTGCCGCCGGCCGAGCACCCGCCCACCGGCAACCCGGTCAAGGACTGGATCGTCAACCCGCTGAAGGACTGGATCACCGACCGCCATCGCCCCTTCATCTTCCGCGATCCGCCCGACCACGGCACCTTGCGCCGCCAGGTGATGGGGCAGTTCACGATCGCCCGGGTGCGGGGCATGAAGCGGCGGACGGAAAGCCTGGTGGCCGAGTGCCTGGACCGGTGCGCCGGCCGCCGGACGTTCGACCTCGTCGATGACCTCGCCTATCCGCTCCCCGTCACGGTGATCTGCGACCTGCTCGGCGTGCCGCGGGAGGACGAACCGCGCTTCCATGCCTGGGCGACGCAGCTCGCCACGGCCCTGGAGCCCGAGAGCCGCCACGACGAGGAGTTGCGCGCCCGCAACACCGAGACCTTCGACGCCATCGCGGCGTACATGCGCGACCTGATCCGCGAGAAGCGCCGGGCACCGGCCGACGACCTGCTCTCAGGGCTCGCCACCGCGAAGGACGGGCAAGCCGGGCGGATGAGCGATCCCGACCTCGTCGCCACCGCGATCCTGCTGCTGATCGCCGGGCACGAGACCACCGTGAACCTGATCACCAACGGCATGCTGACGCTGCTGCGTCACCCCGCCGAGTTCGCGCGCCTGCGCGCCGACCCGGAGCGGGCGCCCCGGGTGATCGAGGAGCTCCTGCGCTACGAGCCGCCGGTGCATTTCCGCACGCGGCTCACACGGGCCCCGATCCCGGTCGCCGGCACGGTGATCCCGGAAGGCGCGCCCCTGGTGCTGCTCTTCGCCGCCGGCAACCGCGACCCGGCGCGCTTCCCCCACCCCGACCGGTTCGACCCCGACCGGGAGGACAACCAGCATTTCGGCTTCGGCGGCGCGCTGCATTACTGCGTCGGCGCGCCGCTCGCCCGGATCGAGGCCGAGGCCGCCCTGACCGCGCTCGCCGCCCGGCTGAGCGCCCCCCGCCTCGCCGAGGACCCGCCCCCCTACCGGCCCGGCGCCTCCCTGCGCGGCCCGAAGCGCCTCTTGCTGCACATCGACGGCATCGGGTGAGGCACCGTTACGGCACCCGCGCGTTTCCTGCCGACGACGCATCCGCTGACGAAGAGGCAGGCCATGGCCGACAAGGATTCGCAGGACAAGCCGGATTTCGCGAGCGGCATCCCGTCGGACGACCTGCCCGAGGGGGCGATGCTCGAGGGCACGCTCGGTGAGGACAAGGTGCTGCTCCTGCGCCGCGACGGCCAGGTGCGGGCGATCGGCGCCCGTTGCACCCATCTCGGCGCGCCGCTCGCCAAGGGGATCGTCGCTGACGGGGAGGTGCGCTGCCCCTGGCACCATGCCCGCTTCAGCCTGGAGACCGGCGAGGCCGTCGGCGCCCCGGCCTTCGACCCGCTGCCGTGCTACCGCGCCGAGGAGCGCGACGGCCGCATCACCGTGACCGGACGGCGCAAAGCCGCGGTCAGGCCCGCGACGAGGAATCCCGGCAAGGTGGTCATCATCGGCGGCGGGGCCGGCGGGCATGCCTGCGCCGAGTGGCTGGCCCGGGCCGGCCACGGCACCGCCGTCACCCTGGTGAGCGACGATCCCGATCCGCCCTACGACCGCACCTTCTGCTCGAAGCAGTACCTCTCCGGCAAGGCGAAGCGCGAGACGACGCGGCTCGCCCCCGAGGGCTTCTACGGCGGCGACGGGCCCCGCCTCCTGCGCGACCGGGTGGTCTCCCTCGATCTCGACGCGCAGGAGATCGCGACCGCGGGCGGCGAGCGGCTGCCCTACGACGCCCTGGTGATCGCGACGGGCGCCGCGCCGCAGCGGCCGGACGTGCCGGGCTTCGAGCGTCCGAACGTCCACACCCTGCGCAGCCTCGCCGACGCCGACGCGCTGATCGCGGCGACCGAGACCGCCCGCAGCGTCGCGGTGGTGGGAGCGAGCTTCATCGGCCTCGAAGTCGCCGCCGCGATGGTGGCCCGCGAGAAGGTCGTCACGGTGGTGGCGCCCGATGCGGTGCCGCTGGCGCGTGTCCTCGGCGAGGCGGTCGGCCGCTTCGTCCAAGGCCTGCACGAGGACAAGGGCGTGACCTTCCGCCTCGGCCGCGAGGCGACGGGCTTCGACGGGACGGCGCTGACCCTCGACGACGGCAGCCGGATCGAGGCCGATCTCGTCGTGCTCGGCACCGGCGTCTCGCCCCGCACCGACCTCGCCGAGGCCGCCGGCCTGACGCTGGCGCAGAAGGACGAGGGCGGCGGCATCGCGGTCGACGCGACTCTCGCCGCCTCCGCCTCCGGGATCTACGCGATCGGCGACGTCGCATCCTATCCGGATCCGCGCAGCGACCGGCGCCTGCGGGTCGAGCACTGGGTCCACGCCCAGCGCCAGGGCCAGCACGTCGCCCGCGCCCTCCTGGCAGGGGCGACCTTGGGCGAGGCGGCGCCCTTCGCCGAGACGCCGTTCTTCTGGAGCGGCCATTACGGCACCAGCCTGCGCTACGTGGGCCATGCCGGCTCGGCGGAGGAGACCCAGGTCGAGGGCGACGTGAGCAAGGGCGATTTCGCCGTCACCTACCGGGAGGACGGGCGCGACGCCGCGCTCGCCACCTGCAAGCGGGACACGCGGTCGCTCGAGGTCGAGGACGCGTGGGACCGGGAGGGCCGGGCGGCGGGCTGAACGCAGCGCCCGGGCGCGCGGCCTCCCCGCTTGCGCCCGGGCCCGATCGCGGGCAGGTGGCGGGACAGGTTCACGGCCGAGACAGGGGCCCGTCCAGCGTTGCCGAGTGATGACACCCCGGGCCTCGCCCGCCTCGAAGGCCTGATCGGCTACACCCTGCGGCGGGCGCAGGTCGCGGTCTCCCGCAGCTTCGTCGAGCTGTTCGCCGATCTCGACGTGCGCCAGAGCCAGCTCGGCGTGCTCACCGTGATCGAAGGCAGCCCGGGCTCGCGGCCGAGCCAGGTCGGCGCGGCGATCGGGATCAAGCGGGCGAATATCGGCCCGCTCCTCGACGAGCTGGAGGCCCGCGGCCTGGTGCGCCGCGAGCCCGACCCGACGGATCGCCGCTCGCAGTCCCTCTTCCTCACCCGGGACGGCGAGGCGCTGATGGCCGAGCTGCACCGCCGCGAGGCTGCCCACGAGGAGCGCATCGCCGCGTTCCTGAGCCCGGAGGAGCGGGCCGCGCTCCTCGGGCTGCTGCGCCGCCTCGAACAGGGCGCGCGGGACGTGGCGGGGGATGAGGGGGCGGAGGAGACCGACTGATCCTCACTCTCCCCGGAACCGCCGCACCAGCTCCTCCGGGATCGGCGCCGCCTTCATCCGGGCCGGGTCGTCGGGGTGGCGGCCGGCCCAGACCCGGCGCTCGCGGCCCTCGACGGCGAGGTCCCCGGCATTGAGCAGGCGGTGGCGTACCGCGAAGCTCGACCGGCCGACATCCACCACCGTCGAGACGATCTCGACCTGGTCGCCGTAGCGCGAGGGCTTGAGGAAGCGCGCCCCGGTCTCGACCAGCGGGATGCCGAGGAGGTCGTAGCGGGCGAGCATCCCGGCCTTCGGCAGCCCGGTCGCGGCCGCGCACAGGAGCGCCGTCGACCAGTCGAAGAAGTCGAAGAAGCGCGGGTTGAACACGATGCCGGCGGGGTCGCAATGACCCCATTCCACCGTCAGGGTGCGGGTATGGGTGAAGCCCTCGTGATCGACGACCTGGTCTTGCGTCGGCGGGGTCATGCGGTCTCCGGGATGATGACGTCGGGAGCGTAGGGTTCGGCGTAGAGGCGGGCGACGGCGTCCGCCCGGTTGCGCAGGACGCCGCGCTGGTTGATCGAGCCCTTGTCGGTCACCTCGTCGCGGTCGAGGGCCGGTGGTTCAGCGAGCAGCAGGAGCCGGGCGATGCGGTTGGACGAGCCGGTGGCCTTCCGCGCGAAGGCCGCGAGGCGCCGGGCGAAATCCCGCCGCAAAGCCGGGTGGGCGAGGATGGCGGCATCGTCGCCCGCCGCCCCGCAAAGGGTGCGGCAGGCGGCGAGGTCGGGGAAGACCAGGGCCGCGACCTCGTCGCGCGCCTCGCCCGCGATGGCGACGTCGCGCACCAGCGGCTGGAACGCGTCGAGGAAGGCGGCCCGCAGGGGGCCGACGCTGACCCAGACCCCGGTGGTGAGCTTGAAATCCTCGTTGAGGCGGCCGTCGAAGGTGAAGCCGCGCTGGAGATCGCTGGAATCGACCGGCACCAGGGCGTCGCCGAGGCGGTAGAACCCCTCCTCGTCGAAGGCCGACGCGGTCAGGTCCGGCCGGCGCCAGTAGCCGGGGGTGACGTTCGGCCCCCTCACCCGCGCCTCGCGCTTGGTGCCGACGGGCGCGACCTTCAGCTCGACCCCGGGCGCCGGAAGGCCGACCTGGCCGGCCTTCGCCGGACGGTCGTCGGTGACGAGGGCGAGCGGCGCGGTCTCGGTGGCCCCGAGCCCCGTCACCATCGGCACCGTCCGGCCGATCGTTTGCCGGGCGAGGTCGTCGATGGCGTCCCAGACCGGCTGCGGCAGGCCGGCGGCGGCGAAGAAGGTGACCTGGAGCCGGCTGAAGAAAGTCTTTCGGAGTTCGGCGTCGTCGCGCAGGTGCGGCACCAGCGCCTCGAAGCCCTTCGGCACCGTGAGGTAGAGGGTGGGGGCCACCTCGCGCAAGGCGCGCACGGTCTCCCGGATGCCGCCGGGGGTCGGCCGGCCCTCGTCGATGGTGAGGGTGCCGCCATTCGCCAGCACCAGGTTGAAGTTGTGGTTGCCGCCGAAGGTGTGGTGCCAGGGCAGCCAGTCGACCATCACGGGCGGCTCGGCCGCGAGCGCCGGGAAGCGCGCCTGCAGCATCGCCTGGTTGGAGCCGAGCATCCGGTGGGTGTTCACCACCGCCTTCGGCACGCCGGTGGAGCCGGAGGTGAACAGGAGCTTCGCCACCGTTTCGGGCGCGACCGCCGCGTGGGCGGCCGCGACGGCCTCGGGATCGTGAGCCTGCATCAGCTCCCTGAACGGCGTCGCGGGCCGGCCGATCTCGGCGCCGTCGGCGACCACCACCTCGGTCCCTGCCGGGACCGCCGCCGCGATGGCCGGGGCGTAGACCGCGCCCTCGGCGGCGAAGACGAGGCCGGGGGTGAGCAGCTCCACGATCGCCCGCAGACGGGCATGGTCCTGCGACACGGTGGAGTAAGCCGGCGAGACCGGCGCCACCGCGATGCCGACATGGAGGGCGGCGAGCGAGATCAGCGCGTGCTCGAAGCCGTTGCCGGACAGGATCATCACCGGCCGCTCGGCCGAGAGGTTCCGCGTGAGCAGGGACGCGGCGATCCGCTCGACGGATTCGAGTGCCGCCCCGTAGGTCAGGGGCTCGAACACCCCGTCCGGCCCGCGCCGGACCAGGAACGGCCGGTCCGGCGCCTCGGCGGCGTGGCGGGTCAGGTGCGCGGTCAGACGCTCGGGATAGGGCGGCAGAGGGGCGGTCGCGGTGACCAGCAGGCTGCCGTCGTCCCGCGCGACGAAACGATGCGTCGTCATCGCCTCACCCCTTCACCAGCGGGCAGCCGCCCTCGGAGAGCGGGCGCCAGGCCTCCTCGGCCGGCACGGTGCGCACCGGTTTGAAGTAGTCCCAGCCGCCCTTGCTCTCGGCCGGGGTCTTGGTGGTGAGGAGGTACATCGGGTGGAGCTTCCGCCCGTCCTCGCGGATGCGGCCGGGGCCGAAGATCGGATCGTCGGTCGGCATCGCCTTCATCGCCGCCACCACCGCGCGGCCGTCGCCGGCCTCCTTCACGGTACTGACGGCCTTCAGGTAATGCTCCACCGCCGAGTAGATTCCGGCCTGCATGTCGTTCGGCATGGCGTGGCGCGGGTGGCGGGCAGCGTAGCGCGCCGCGAAGGCGCGGGTGCCGTCGTTGAGGTCCCAGTAATAGGGCGTGACGATGTAGACGCCCTGCGTCGCCTTGAGGCCGAGCGCCGGCATGTTGGTGATGTTGAGGATCAGCCCGGCGAGGCGCTGGGCCGGGGCGATGCCGAACTCGGCCGCCTGCTTGAGGGCGTTCGAGGTGTCGTCGCCGGCATTCGCCAGCCCGATCACGTCGGCGCCCGAGCCCTGCGCCTGGAGCAGGAAGGACGAGAAGTCGGCGGTGCCGAGCGGGTGGCGTGACGCTCCCTTCACGCTGCCGCCCATGGCCTTCACCTCCTCGGCGGCCGAGCCTTCGAGGTCCTTGCCGAAGGTGTAGTCGGCGGTGAGGAAGTACCAGGACTTGCCGCCCTGCTGCACCAGTGCCTTGGCGAGCGCGTGGCCGAGCGACCAGGTGTCGTAGGTCCAGTGCACGGTGTTGGGCGAGCATTGCTTGCCGGTCAGCTCGGCGGTGCCGGCGCCCGAGCCGATGAACACCTTGTTCTTCTCCCGCGCCAGGTTTGCGACGGCCAGCGCCACGGCGGAGTTCGGCACGTCGACGATCAGGTCGACGCCGTCCTGGTCGAACCAGCGCCGGGCGATCGAGGCGCCGATATCGGTCTTGTTCTGGTGGTCGGCCGAGACCAGCTCGACCGGCCGCCCGGCCTGCTTCGCGAAATCCTCGATGGCGAGCTGGGCGGCGATGACCGAGCCCTGGCCCTGATAGTCGGCATAGGGGCCCGACATGTCGTTGAGCACTCCGATCTTCACGGGCCGCTCGGCGGCGGCGGCGGGAGCGAGCAGCGACAGAAGGGCGGCGAGGGCCGGGGCGAGCCGGCGGACGGCGTGGCGGGACATGGTTTCCTCCGTGGGTAGGGCGGCCGGTCTTGGTGCCGGGTTCTTTGGAGTGCGTATGAAGTCTTCGGAGCGCTTTACTCTGTTAAAACGAGGTCGAAGAAGACGAGAGATCCCCTCTCTCGGCTGGGAGAGGGGTAGGGGTGAGGGTGGAACGCTTCAGTGTAAAGCGCTGAGCGTCGTGCTGGCAGCGGAACAGTCTGAGTTCGACTTAGAACCGTCGCACCTTCACCCCTAAACCCTCTCCCACATGGGAGAGGGGAACAGCGCCTTACTTATTACCCCCTTCGCTTCCCCTTCTCAGGGTCATCCCGGGGCCGCGCATCGGAGCCCGAGATCCAGAACCGCGGGTGGTACCGGATGAGTCGGGCGTGTTCCGCCCCATCCTGAACGTCCTGAGTGTCTGGATTGCGCTTCGCGCCCCTTCGGGGTCCGGGCTCTGCTTCGCGGCCCCGGAATGACGCGGAGGGATCCAGGATGCGGTGCGGGTCCTGAGCTATTCCCTCACCTTCTTCGCCCGCCCTTCCAGGAACTCAGCCAGGCGGCGCTTGGCCTCGGCGTCGCTTTGCGCCACCGCGGTCATCAGGGCCTCGGTGAGGTAGCCCGTCGCCGGGTCGGCCTCGGCGATGCGCGGCAGGGCGTGGATCAGGGCGTAGTTGGTGAGCGGCGCGTTCTCGGCCGCGCGGGCGGCGAGGGCGATCGCCCGTTCTAGCCCCTCCCCTGCCGGCACGACGTAGTGCGAGAGGCCCAGCCGCTCGCCGCTCTCGGCGTCGTGGACGCGGCCGGTCAGCATCATGTCGCGCATCCGCGAGACGCCGATCAGCCGCGGCAGCCGCACAGAGGCGCCGCCGCCGACGAAGATGCCGCGCTGGCCCTCCGGCAGGGCGTAAAAGGCGGACGACTCGGCCACCCGCAGGTGGGCCGAGAGCGCCAGCTCCAGCCCGCCGCCGATCACCGCCCCTTTCAGCGCCGCCACCACCGGCACCCGGCCGAACTCGATCTCGTGGAAGGCCCGGTGCCACATCCGCGAATGCAGCATGCCGGCGGGCGCGTCGCGCTCGGTCAGCTCGGCGAGGTCGAGCCCGGCGCAGAAATGCGGGCCCTCGGCCGCGATCACCAGCGCCCGCACGTCGTCGGGCAAGCCGCGGGCGATGCGCTCCAGCCCCAGCACCATGCCGTCGTCGAGGGCATTGCGCTTGTGCGGGCGGTTCAGGGTCACGATCGCCACCGCGTCCCGCCGCGTGACGACCAGGGACTCGGTGCCGAGGCCCGACAGGTCCTCCGCCATATCGGCGCTCCTCCGATTCTCGCTCCGGCCTGTTCGCGCCGGATTGCCAAACCTGATTTGTAATGTGATATAACTATCTCAACGGGTCAATCGGGCGACAAGCCCTGACAGCAGGCCCGATCAGGGAGGGCGCCGCGATGGACGACGCGAGCGGACCGGCCGGCGGTTATCGCACGGCCATCGGGCGGGTGGCGGTGATCGGCACCGGCGTCATCGGAGCGTCGTGGGTGTCGCAGTTCCTGGGCTCCGGCCTCGACGTCGTCGCCACCGATCCGGCTCCCGGCGCCGAAGACCGTCTGCGCGAGACGGTCGCCCGGCACTGGCCGATCCTCGAAGCGATCGGCCTCAGCGCCGGTGCCTCGCCGGAGCGACTGACCTTCGTGGCCGGGCCGGAAGAGGCAGCGGAGGGCGCCGACTTCGTGCAGGAGAACGGGCCCGAGCGCCTGGAGATCAAGCGCGAGACGTATCGGCGCCTCGATGCGGCAGCGGCGCCCGACGTGGTGCTGGCGACGAGTTCCTCCGGCCTCACCCCGAGCGCGGTTCAGACCGCCTGCCGCCATCCGGATCGGGTCGTCCTCGGCCATCCCTTCAACCCGCCCCACCTGGTGCCGCTGGTTGAGGTCCTGGGCGGCGCTCAGACCCATGAGGGCGCGGTCGCGGCGGCGACGGCCTTCTACGAGCGGATCGGCAAGCGGCCGATCCGCCTGCGGCGCGAGCTCGTCGGCCACGTCGCCAACCGGCTCCAGGCGGCGCTCTGGCGCGAGGCGTTCCACCTCGTCGGCACCGGCGCCGCCACGGTCGCCGACATCGACGCGGCGATCGCCCACGGGCCGGGCCTGCGCTGGTCCCTGATGGGGCCGTGCCTGCTGAATCACCTCTCGGGCGGCCCCGGGGGGCTCGCCCACACCCTCGACCATCTCGGGCCGCTGATGGAAGCGATGTGGGCCGATCTCGGCGACCCGCGCCTGACCCCTGAGCTGAAGCAGACCCTGGTCCGCGGCCTCGACGAGGCGCTGGCCGGGCGCGACCTCGACGCGATGGTGGCCGAGCGCGACCGGCTGCTCGTCGATCTCGTCCGGCAGAAGCGCGACGCGCCGAGCCTGCCGTAGCCCAATCCCGACCAACCCAAACAGGGAGGACAACATGGCCAAGGTGATCGTGACGGTGGCGCCGACGGGCGGCATGGCCTCGAAGGCGCAGAATCCCAACCTGCCGACCCAGCCCGGCGAGATCGCCGAGTCGGTGCACAAGTCCTGGAAGGAGGGGGCGGCGATCGCGGCGCTCCATGCCCGCCGGCCCGACGACGAGGCGACCTGCAACGACGAGATCTACCGCGACATCAACCGGCGCATCCGCGAGCGCTGCGACATCATCCTCAACAACTCGACCGGCGGCGGCTCGAGCGGCGACATGCTGGTGCCGCGCCCCGACGGGCTGTTCGAATCGAGCTTCGAGGAGCGGCTGAAGGGCTGCGAGGCCGGCGCCGAGATGGCGACCTTCGACGGGATGACCTTCGCGGACGTGCATGGCGGCCGCGAGATCCTGGTGGTCACCACGCCGAGCCGCTGCGAGGCCCTGGCCAAGCGCATGCAGGAGCGCGGCATCAAGCCGGAATGGGAGGTGTTCGGGCCCCAGCACATCCTGCAGGACGTGACCCGGCTGATCGAGAAGGGCTACGACAAGCCGCCCTACTACATCAACATGGTGCTCGGCGCCGACAAGGGCTTCCAGGGCGCGATGCCCTACTCGCACGACATCCTGGCGGCGATGATCCGGATGCTGCCGCCGCAATCGATCTTCTGCGTCTCCGGCATCGGCCCGGCGCAGCTGCCGGCGACCACGCAGGCCATCCTGCTCGGCGGCCATGTCCGGGTCGGGCTCGAGGACAACAACTACTATTCCCGCGGCCAGCTCGCCACCAACGAGCAGCTCGTCGCCCGCACGGTGCGGATCATCAAGGAACTCAACCACGAACCGGCGAGCCCGGCGGAGGCCCGGGAGATCCTCGGCCTCAAGGCCGTCTGACGGGGGTCGGCACGATGCGCGCCCTCCGCTCCGCCCTCCTCGCGGGCCTGATCGCCTTCGCGCCGGTCGTCGCCGGTGCGGAGGGCGCCGTCTCCGGCGATCGCGTCAAGATCGGCGTGCTCGCCGACATGTCGACCGCGATGGCCGACAATTACGGCACCGGCAGCGTCACGGCGGCGCGCCTGGCGGTCGAGGATTTCGGGCCCACCGTGCTCGGCAAGCCGATCGAGATCGTCGCCGCCGACCACCAGAGCAAGCCGGACGTGGCGAGCACCCTCGCCCGGCGCTGGTACGACGTCGAGGGGGTCGACATGATCACCGACCTCGACAACTCGGCGATCGCGCTCGGCGTCCAGGCGCTGGCGAAGGAGAAGGGCCGGCTCGCCCTCATCACGGGATCGGGCTCGACGGTGATCACCGGGGCGCAATGTTCAGCGAACGGCGCGCTCTGGGTCATCGACACTCATGCGCTGGCGCGGGCCATCGCCAAGCCCCTGGTGGAGGCAGGCGAGAAGAGCTGGTTCTACGTCGTCGCCGACATCACGCTCGGAAAGTCCTTCGTCGCCGACGTGACGCCGGTGGTGACCAAGGGCGGCGGCAAGGTCGCCGGCCAGGTCTTCCACCCCCTGCTCTCGCCCGACCTGTCGTCGCAGATCCTGCAGGCGCAGGCCTCGGGCGCCGGGGTGATCGCGCTGTTCAACGTCGGCGGCGACGCCATCAACGCGGTCAAGCAGGCCTCCGAGTTCGGGGTGCTCGGCGGGCGTCAGAAGCTCGCCGGCTTCTACATGACGGTGGTCGACGTCCACGCGCTGGGCTTGACGGTCGCGGGCGGGCTCTACCTCTCGGAGGCGTTCTACTGGGACACCGACGACGCCACCCGCGCTTTCGCCAAGCGCTTCTACGATCGCCAGCGGGCGATGCCGAACAGCTACCAGGCCGGGGTCTACTCGGCGGTGATGCATTACCTGAAAGCCGTGAAGGCTGCCGGCACCGACGCGGCCGAGCCCGTCATGGCGAAGATGCGCGAGACCCCGATCGACGACTTCATGACGCGGGGCGGCCGTCTGCGGCCGGACGGGCGGGTGATCCGCGACGTGTCGCTGTTCCGGGTCAAGCGCCCGGAGGAATCGAAGGGGGAGTGGGACGTGATGGAGCGGGTCGCGACGCTGCCCGGCGACGACGCCTTCCGGCCGCTCTCCGAGAGCGACTGCCCGCTGGTCAAGGGCAAGCCGTGAGGCTTCCCCCGCCCGCTCTCGAGCACGTCTTCGACGCCCGCATCGGCGTCGCGGTGCCGGTCGAGGTCGGCGTCACGGTCGCCGGCGCCCGCCGTGTCGTCGCCATCACCGGCGGCACCGTGTCGGGTCCCGCCCTGTCCGGGCGGGTCGTGCCCGGCGGGGCCGATTACCAGACCATCGCGGCAGACGGGCTCACCCAGCTCCACGCCCGCTACGTGATCGAGGCCGAGGATGGCGCCCTGATCTACGTCGAGAATACGGGCCTGCGCTTCGGGCCGCCGGAGGCGCTGGAGCGCCTGCGAAGGGGTGAGCCGGTCGATCCGGCGCTGATCTATTTCCGCACCGCGCCCCGGTTCGAGACCGCGGCGCCGCACCTCGCCTGGATGCAGACCAGCCTGTTCCTCGCCACCGGGGCCCGGGCGCCGGACCACGTGGCGTTGAGCGTGTACCGGGTGGGGTGACCCCGTCACTCCGCCCGCGCCAACGCCACCGCGCCGCCCTCGACCAGGGTGAAGACGATGCCGGCCTTGCGCAGGGCGGCCAGCACGTGGGGGCGGGAGCGCGAGGACGGTCCCTCGGATTCCTCCTCCAGGCGCCGCACGGTGGAGAGCGACAGGCCGCTCTCCCGCGCGAGGTCGTTCAGGGTCCAGTCGAGGAGGCCGCGGGCCGCCCGCAGGTGGCGGCCCTCGATCGCCCGCTCGACGCGGACCGCCGGTTCGGCCTGGCGCTGCGGGCGTTCCCGGGCGGGGGCCTCGGCCGCCAGCGGCGCGATCACGGCGGTCCAGCAGACCGGATCGGGAGTCCCGTCGCGCAGGGGCACCAGCGTCATGCGGAACGGCGCGGCCCCGCCCTCGGCGAGCCGCAGGGTCGGTGCGATGCTGAACGGCTGACCCAGGGCGGCGAGGCGGGGCAGCTCGTCGCGCCAGCGCGGCCGCTCCTCCGGCACGATCGGGCTGAGCCAATCCGCCCGCACCTCCTCGCGGCGCAGGCCCACGAGGGCCAGGAAATCGGGTTCGTACTCGGTCAACGGCAGGCTCGGCTCGGTATGGATGAAGACCTGCGCGTCCCGCGCCAGGCTGGCCAGGCGCTGCTGCTCCAGGCGGTGCATCTCGGCCAGGCGCTCGCGGTCGGTTACGTCGAGGAGCACGCCGGTCGCCGCGACCGGGCGACCCGCAGGGCTGAAGAAGACCTCGCCGCGGCTCACCACCGTGCGCGCCGTCCCGTCCGGTCGGATGAGCCGGACCGTGTGGCTGCTGAGAACCCCGGCCTGGACGATCTGGGCGGCATCCTCGAGCACGTCGCGATCGGCCGGGTGGACGAGGTCGAGCAGCCGCTCGTAGCTCGCCGGTTCGCCCTCCCGCAGCCCGAGCAGGCGGTAGAGCCCCGACGACCAGACCTGCCGACCGGAGACGAAATCCCAGCGCCAGGCGCCGGTCAGGCCGAATGCCTCGATCAGGCGCATGAAGTCGTGCGACGACAGGTCCGCCGCCCGCGGATCCACGCGATGGGCCGGAGGGTGCAGATTCATCGGGCGCCGGTCCGCATGGCGTTTCGATCCGGGCCGGATTGCCGACCCGGGACGAGCTGCCGCCACAAGCCATGAGCCGCCCGCGCGACGCGCGTCCGAATTCCGCTCTCCAAGGTAAATCTTCCTAAGCTCAGCACTCGGGCTTGGCCGCGAATAGGCTGGCATACCGCAGGGTCATTGAATTGTAGGCCGGACGATCCCGGCGGATCAACCATGTGGGCGGGTCACCAGCCCTCGGCCTGCCCCTGTGGTACCGAAGGGTCACTGCTGGCGGCGGCGGCATGGGGGAACCGGTTTCGGTCGCACCTGCACGGCCGCCGAGGGCGGCGGCGAGGCCGGATGCGTCACGATGCGTCACCGAAGCATCGCCGCTCCAGGGAAAAAAGACGAAATTTCTCTCTATGAGCTTTCACGCAGCAAATATCTTCTATGTCGCTCCATAAAATAGAAAACCGCGCCTATTGCTGCGAAGCCTGCACCGGACCTATCTACAGTCTCCAAGCTCCGCCCGCCGGAGCCGTGCGTCACGCCGGATTCGACCATGCGTCCTGCCATCTTCGATCCGTTCGGCGAGCGCCTGGACCTGAGGCCCGGGCAAGAAGCCAGGTGCGCGACGACGCGCCGCCGTCCGGTCCGGACCCGGCGGATCGTCGGCGCCGTGCTGTTCTGGGCCCTGGCGGCCGGGCTGATCACCGCCCGCGGCGTCTTCTTCGATCCCAGCACCGCCTTCGGGCCCGAGGCCCCGGCCCGCGTCGCCGCGACGCAAGCACCGGTCCTGCGCTGACGGCGCGCCTCTTCAGGAACGAGGCCCGGCACCCCACATCAGGCCGCGATCAGAGGCATCTCGCCTCCGGAGCTGCGAGGCTCCGTTCCGATACCGGAGCGACCCGCCGATGCTGTTCTTCCGCAAGCGCGCCGAGATGCCCGCCCCCGACCGGATCCTGCCGGGGCGGCCCACCCCCCAGCCGACGGCGGAGCGGCATTTCGTCAACGGTCACCCGCTCAAGGGCCCGTATCCGGACGGCATCGAGACGGCCGTGTTCGGCCTCGGCTGCTTCTGGGGTGCGGAGCGCAAGTTCTGGCAGCTCGGCGACGGCGTCTTCGTCACCGCCGTTGGCTACGCCGCCGGAACCACGCCGAACCCGACCTACGAGGAGGTCTGCTCCGGGCTGACCGGCCACAACGAGGTCGTGCTCGTCGCCTACGACCCGGACGTGATCCCGTTTTCCGCCCTGCTCAAGACGTTCTGGGAGAGCCACGATCCGACCCAGGGCATGCGCCAGGGCAACGATGTCGGCACGCAGTACCGCTCCGGCCTCTACCTGCCCGACGTCGGGCGCCGGGCCGAGGCCGAAGCCTCCCGCGACGCCTACGCCGCCGCCCTGAAGGCGCGGGGCTACGGCCCGATCACCACGGAGATCCGCGACGGCGGCCCGTTCTACTTCGCCGAGGAGTACCACCAGCAGTACCTGGCGAAGAACCCGGGCGGCTATTGCGGCCTGGGGGGCACCGGGGTGTCCTGCCCGATCGGGGTCGGCGTCGCGGCGGAATGAGGCTCGAACCGGGACCGGCCATGGACCGGTCCCGAAACGGGATCAGCGCGCCTTCAACACCGTGCGGCAGGCCTCCGGCAGTCCGGCCAGGGTCATCGGCGGGCGCGGCTTGCCCGGCGGGCGGGGCTTGGGGTTCAGCACCGCGTCCGAGAACCAGTAATCGAGCTCGGAGCCGCAACCGTCGCCGGCCGGCGGCGGGTCCTGGTCGTGGCAGGCCGCCTCCCCCGCCGGGCATTCGAGCCGGATGTGGAAGTGATAGTTGTGGCCGTAGATCGGCCTCACCTTGGTGAGCCAGCTCCGGTCCGAACCCGCCTCGCGGCAGAGCGCCCGCTTGATCGCCGGATTGACGAAGATCCGCGCCACCTCCGGCTCGCGCGACACCATCTTGATCAGCCGCAGGTGCTCGGGCAGCCACACGCTCGGGTCGATGTCGCGCCGGTCCGGCCGCACCACGTTGGTGGCCGACATCTCCTCGCGCTCCGCCCGGGTCAGGCGCCGGTCCGGCATCGGGGTCAGCCAGATGTCGGCGTCGAGGCCGAGCTGGTGCGAGGCGTGGCCGGTCAGCATCGGCCCGCCCCGGGGCTGGGACATGTCGCCGACGAGGAGGCCCGGCCAGCCCGCCTTGCGCGGCGCCTCGGTAGCGATTTTCTCCAGGAAGGCGACGAGCCGGGGATGGCCCCAGTTCCGGTTACGCGACAGGCGCATCACCTGCCAGGTCGCGCCGTCGATCGGCAGGGCCTCGGCGCCGGCCACGCAGCCGCGCGCGTAGCCGCCGATCGCCTGCGGCGGCAGTGCCGCCGGCGTCGTCGCGCGGCCGAACAGGGCCTTTGCCGGCGTGGACGGATCGTCCGGGTTGGCGAGCGGCGGCAGCGGCTTCGGGGTGAGGGTGCCGCGATCCTGCGCGAGGGCGGGAGCGGCGAGGGCGAGGAGAACCGTCAGGACGGCGGCACGGCGAATCGGCATGGGACCAGGGTGATGGGACGCAGGGGCATGGCCGCAGGCTAGCGCCCCTGACGCCCGGGGGGAACCGCCCCGCTGCTCCGCCATTCGCCGCAGCGCAGATGCCGAACTCTCGCGGCCGGGCGCCGGCTCCGGAACAGGCTCCGCCGCGGCAGCGTTGCCGGGGAAGAGACCAAGATCCGGAGGAATTCCGATGACCACCGTCGCACCGACCGTCGGCGACCGCTCCGACATGGGCAGCACCACCACCAGCGAGACGAGCAAGCTCATCGCCAGCGACCGCGTCGAGGGCACCACCGTGCGCCGCCCGAACGGCGATGCCGTCGGCCGCATCGAGCGCCTGATGATCGAGAAGACCACCGGCCAGGTGGTCTACGCGGTGATGAGCTTCGGCGGCTTCCTCGGCATCGGCGAGGGTTACCACACCATCCCGTGGTCGACCCTGCGCTTCGCGCCGGAGCTGGACGCCTACGTGCTCGACGTCACCGAGGACCAGCTCCGCTCCGCGCCGCCGGCCTCGGCCGAAGGCAATGATCCCTCCTACGACCGGAAGTGGGAGGAGCACGTCCACCGCTACTTCAACGCCACGCCGTACTGGAGCATCTGACGCTCCCCGATGGGAGGCGCCTCACGGCGCCTCCGCCGGCACGCCGGACAGGGTCCAGCGGCACAGGCTCGTCTCCTTCACCTTCAGGCAGTCATACGCGGTGCCGCCGATTACCACCCGCTCGGCATTGCCCTCGATCCGGTCGCGGCCGACCCGTGTGCAACCGAGGTGATCCGCCTTCGGATCCTCTAGCCGGGTCTTGATCGCTGCGGAGCTGCCCCCTGTCTCCGCCATCAGGATGCGCAGGTTCGCCAGGGCCCCGCAGGTCAGGACCTTGTCGGGCAGGGGCTTTGCCGGCGCCTTGGACCTCTGGGCGCTCGCCGGTTCTGCCAGCAGCACGAGGACGAGCCAGCACCCGGCCCGGAGCCCGGCGACCACGCGCCTCACGCGCCGGTCCTCATCGGTGCCTCATCTAAAGACCACCCATGCGGCGCACCAGCGCCCATTCCGCCGCGCTGACTGGCTGCACCGACAGGCGCGAGTTGTTGACGAGCACCATCTCGCGCAAGGCTGGCTCGGCTTTGATCGCCTCCAGGGTGACGGGGTTGGGCAAGCCTGCGACCGCCTTCAGATCGACCATGCCGAAGCGGCCGGTCTCATCGGTGTCGTCGGGATAATAGGTGCGGATCACCTCGACGATGCCGACCACCGCCTTGCCCTCGTTCGAGTGGTAGAAGAGGCCCTGCTCGCCGAGCCGCATCGCCTCGAGGTTCTTGCGCGCGACGTGGTTGCGCACCCCGTTCCAGGATGTCCCCGCCTCGCCGGCGGCGACCTGGTCGTCCCAGGACCAGACCGAGGGCTCGGACTTGTAGAGCCAGTACGCCATCCCGTCGCCTTCCCTCTCGCGATGCGCTCTCGGCCCCCATCGCCCGATCCGGGGGCGGGAGTCCAGGGGGGAGGGCCGGCCCGTCCTGCGATCACCTGACCCAGGGTTCGCCGATGCCGTGCATGCCGCCGCGACGATCGGGGCCGAACGAGCGGCAGCAAAGGGCGAGAGGGCTACGGCCCCGGGAGCCGGCGCGATGGGAGCGACGAAGAACCGTGTATCATCGTGCCGACGGCGCGAGGACGACGCGGAGCGGTTTGATCGTGGACTGGACCTGGTTTCTCTCGGCGAGCGCGTTCGCGGTCGCGATGTCGGCGACGCCCGGCCCCAACAACACCATGGTGGTGGCCTCCGGCGCAACCTACGGCTTCGCCCGTACCGTCCCGCACATGCTCGGCATCGCGGCGGGTTTCCCCGTGATGCTGGTTGTCCTCGGCACGGCCGGCCTGCCGCTGCTCGCCGATCCACGGGTACACGCGGTGCTGAAATGGGTCGGGGCGGCTTACCTGCTGTGGCTCGCCTGGATGATCGCACGCGCCGATCCGGACCCGGCCGACCCGGCCGCGAAGGCGTCCGGCCGCCCCCTCGGCTTCCTGCAGGCTGCCCTGTTCCAATGGGTGAACCCGAAGGCTTGGGTCATCGCGGCGGGCGCGCTCGCCACCTACACGGCCCATGCCGAGGGTGCCTCGGCCGTCGCGACGGGGCTGCTCGCGATCCTGTTCGGGCTCGTCGCCCTGCCCTGCCTGGCCTTCTGGACGCTGATCGGCGTCGGCACCGCCCGGGTGCTGAGGACGCGGCGGGCCCTGCGGTTGTTCAACCTCGCGATGGCCGGGCTGCTCGTAGCGTCTCTGGTTCCGGTCCTGCGGGAGTAGCGGATACGGCCGCGTTTCCCGTGAAACACCGAGGGTGCGCGGGCCGGGACCGACCCGCGCGGATCGGCATTACGCCACGCCGCCCTGCGCCTGGGCTTCGGCGGCCTTCTGGCGGTAGAGGCCGACGAAGTCGATCGGGTCGATGTAGAGCGGCGGGAAGCCGCCGTTACGGACCGCGTCGGCGATGATCTGGCGGGCGAACGGGAACAGCAGCCGCGGGCACTCGATCATCACCGCCGGGTGCATCTGGTCCTGCGGGATGTTGCGCAGGCGGAAGATGCCCGCATAGGTCAGCTCGAACGCGAACAGCACCTCGGCGCCGATCTTGGCGTCGCCCTCGAGCCGCAGCTCGACCTCGAAATCCTCCTCGGCGAGCTGCCGGGCGTTGACGTTGACCTGGATGTTGATCTGCGGGCCTTGCTGCTGCGGCTGCAGCGAGCGCGGCGCGTTCGGGTTCTCGAAGGAGAGATCCTTGGCATATTGCGCCAGGGCGTTGAGGGTCGGGGTGAAATCGTCGGGCTGCGCCGCGGCGCCACCGTTACCGTTCGGGACCGGGGAATCGGCCATGGCGGAGGGTTCCTTCGAGGGCTGGACGAAACGGGCGAGCCGACGCGCACTGGCGCGAAAAACGGCGCGCGCGACGGCGGCGTTGCCGCTATCATGCCCGTAGGCCGCGAACAAGCAGAGGCGCCGATCATCTCTTCCGCGTCACTGCCTTCCGCCTCCCCGATACAGCGGCAGGCCGGCTTCCTCCGGGAAGCTCCGCCAGAACCCGTGCATCGTCGCGCGGGCGCCTGGATACGGCGGGGGCCCGGCCCCATATCCTTCGAATGGCCCGCGGTGCGGCGCCGGCCGGACGCTTGCCTTGCTCCGGTCCCGGTGCCAAAGCCGTCGACGCGCCGGAGATGTCGCAAGCTGTGCCGGGGCGGTCAGGGATGCTCCGCGTAAAGCCGCCACGAACGGATCGATGATGCAGGATTCCCTCGACCTTACGACCCTCATCTTCCTCGGGCTTGCGGTCTTCGTGATCTGGAAGCTGCGCTCGGTGCTCGGTCAGAAGACCGGGAGCGAGCGGCCGCCGTTCAACCCGCTGGCCCGGCGCGAGGAGCCGCCGGCCGCCCCCCGCGACGGCGACAACGTCGTGCGGCTGCCCGGCGCTGGCCCCGAGCGCGGCGCCGCCGCGCCGGTCGCGACCGCGGTGCCGCGCAACTGGAAGGGGGTGGTCGAGCCGAACTCGCCCGCCGCCCGCGGCCTCGACCTGATCCTCCAGCAGGAGCCGAACTTCGATCCCCGTGCCTTCACCGACGGCGCCAAAGTCGCCTACGAGACGATCGTGACGGCCTTCGCCAAGGGCGACCGCAAGACGCTCAAGACCCTGCTCTCGCGCGAGGTCGCGGACGGGTTCGAGCGGGCGATCCAGGGCCGCGAGCGCGCCGGCCAGACCGTCGAGACCACCTTCGTGTCGATCGACCGGGCCGAGATCGTCGGGGTCGACGTGCGCAACCGCGTGGCGCAGGTCACCGTGCGCTACCTCTCGAAGCTGATCACCGCCACCCGCGGCCCGCAGGGCCAGGTCGTCGATGGCAGCCCCGAGAAGGTCGTCGACGTGACCGACGTCTGGACCTTTGCTCGTACCCTCGGCAGCCGCGATCCGAACTGGCAGCTCGTCGCCACGGAAGCCGGGCACTGACGACTGTCGCCGCCGGCGGCTTGATCGGCCGCCGGCCCTCGATCAAGATCACGCGTTGCCACGACCATGCGTTGCCCTTCGCGACGCGATCAGGACACAGCCTTTCCGGGGCCGGAGCCCGTCAAGCCCATGCCACCGGCCATCGGCCCATGTCTCGCCGTACGTCTCGCCGTACGTCCCGCCCCCCTCGTCCTCGCTGTCCTCCTCACCGGCAGCGCCGGCTTGGCGGGGGACGCCTCCTCGGCGGGTGCTGCCCCCTTGCGGGTCGGCGAGGCCGTCCTCGAACCCGTCCCCCTCAGCGCCCTGCCGGGCTTCGCGGACGACGATTTAGCGGCGGCCCTCGCGACCTTCCGGGCGACCTGCGCGACGCCGGCCGGCCCGGTTCTCGCCGAGGCGGCGCCGGGCGCGCCGCGCCAGGACCTCGCCCTGCCCTGCGCCGCCGCGGCCGAGTCATCGCCGGAGGGAGCGCGGGGCTTCTTCGAGCGGCACTTCTCCGCCTACCGCGTCCTGCGGCCGAACCGCGACGCCGTTCCTGAGCGAACGGCTGGCTTCCTCACCGGCTATTTCGAGCCCGAGCTCGCCGGCTCGCCGGTGCCGACGCCGGACTTCACCGTGCCGGCGCTCGCGCGTCCCGACGACCTCGTCTCGCTGGAGCCCGGCGAGACCCGGCCGGGCCTCGACCCGACTTTGCGCGCCGCCCGTCGCGACGGCGACGCTTTCCGGCCCTATCCGGATCGGGCGGCGATCGAGGATGGGGCGCTCGGCAGCCGTGCCCGCCCCCTGCTCTGGCTGCGCGACGCTGTCGATCTCCTGGTGCTGCAGGTCCAGGGCTCCGGCCGGGTGCGCCTGCCGGACGGCCGCTCGGTGCGCCTCGCCTATGACGGCCGCAACGGGCAGCCCTACACCTCGGTCGCCCGCCTGATCGTCACCGGCGGTTACCTGCCGCTCGAAGGCCTGACGCTTGACCGCTGGACCGGCTGGCTGCGCGCCCATCCGGACCGGGCCCGGGACCTGATCCGCCGCAACGCCTCCTACATCTTCTTTCGCGTCGACGACGGCATCCCGGAGCGGGCCGGCCCGCGCGGCGGGGCCGGCGTGCCGCTGACCGCCGGACGCAGCCTCGCGGTCGACGCCACCCTGTGGCGCTACGGGCTGCCGTTCTGGCTCGAGGGCTCGCTGCCGGATCCAGAGGGTGGCAGCACCCCTCTGCGCCGCCTCGTGGTGGCGCAGGATACCGGATCCGCGATCCTGGGGCCGGCCCGCGGCGACCTCTATCTCGGCACCGGCGCCCGGGCCGGTGCTGTCGCGGGACTTCTGCGCGATCCGGCGCGCTTCGTGGTGCTGCTGCCGAAGCAGGGCGATCCCGGAGCCGCCCCGTGAGCGAGCCGCGCCGTCCGCGGCGGCTGCGCCGGCTCTCGTCGGAGGAGAGCCGCCTCTGGGCCGAGATCTCACGTCTGGTCACGCCCTTGCGTGGGCGTGCGGTCCCCGCCGCGCCTTCCCCTCCCCCGCCGTCGGAGCCCGCATCCCCGTCGGCACCGGTTGCCGCGACGGTGCGGCCCGCTGCGAAGAAGTCGATACTGACTCAGTCGCCGACACCGAGCCCGCCTCCTCCAACCCCGGCTCTCCCACCTTTGGCGCCGCTGGAGCGGCGGGTGCGCACGGCCCTGCGCCGCGGCTCGCGCAGCGTCGACGCGTCGATCGACTTGCATGGCATGCGCCAGGCCGAGGCTCATGCGGCTTTGATCGGCTTCCTGCACCGCTCCCGGGCGGCGGGACACGCGGTGGTGCTGGTCGTCACCGGCAAGGGTGGAGGCGGCGGCGACCCTTACGCCGAGCGCGGCGTGCTGCGCCGCAGCGTGCCTCATTGGCTGCAACTGCCCGAGCTGCGCCCCCTGGTCGTCGGTTTCGAGGAGGCCGCCCATCATCACGGTGGCGGTGGTGCGCTCTATATCCGCCTACGTCGCCGCTGATCCGCTCGCCGCCGACCGCATCGCTGCCCGCTCGTCCCGCCGCGATACTGCGCCGTACTGCCGGAATACCTCGGCGGCGACACGCGACATCCTTAAGCCCAGCGACCGCTTTGACGACCGATGGTTGTAATGTCGGGGTTACGCCTTCCAAATGTTAATGCAGCGGCGCGACGACTGCGCCGATAGTTCGCCGTGCTTCGGGCGCGGCCGGAGCATGCGCGCCGGATCCGTCATCTCCTGCGATGTCGCCGCACCGCGCCTTTCCCCACTTTTCCCCGCTGGGGACTTGAGTCGACGACGAGGACCCGTTACATAAAGTCGTTCCCTCCTCCATCGTCACGTCACGTCGCATCCAGGGTCGAACGGCCCCTCCACGCGACCTCCGGGACAATCAGGCGACGACTTCGCGACCGGTGCCCGCCTCGGCCACCCCGTTGCTTCCGCTCAACGCCGCGTCCTGCGGCGGCCGGACCTGTCCTGACATGACGCTCCCCAGCTTCGCCCCCGCACCCCGATATCCCATGATCGAAGATACCCTCGCCCCGATCGAGACCCCGGCCATCCCCGCCATGCGCGAGGTGAAGCTGCAGGATCTCAAGTCGAAGACGCCGACCGAGCTCCTCACCTTCGCCGAGGAGGTCGAAGTCGAGAACGCCTCGACCATGCGCAAGCAGGAGCTGATGTTCGCGATCCTGAAGCAGCTCGCTGCCAAGGACGTCGAGATCATCGGCGCCGGCACGGTCGAGGTGCTGCAGGACGGCTTTGGCTTCCTGCGCTCCTCCGACTCGAACTACCTGCCGGGTCCCGACGACATCTACATCTCGCCGACGCAGATCCGCCGCTTCGGCCTGCGCACCGGCGACACCGTCGAGGGCCCGATCCGCGGCCCGAAGGACGGCGAGCGCTACTTCGCGCTCTTGAAGGTCAACACCATCAATTTCGAGAACCCGGACAAGATCAAGCACAAGGTCCACTTCGACAACCTGACGCCGCTGTTCCCCACGCAGCGCTTCAAGCTCGAATTGTCGGAGCCGACCCGCAAGGATTTCTCGCCCCGGATCATCGACATCGTCGCGCCGATCGGCAAGGGCCAGCGCGCCCTGATCGTGGCGCCGCCGCGCACCGGCAAGACGGTGCTGATGCAGAACATCGCCCAGTCGATCACCCTGAACCACCCCGAGTGCTACCTCATCGTCCTGCTCATCGACGAGCGGCCGGAGGAGGTCACCGACATGCAGCGCTCGGTGAAGGGCGAGGTGATCGCCTCCACCTTCGACGAGCCGGCGACCCGCCACGTCCAGGTCGCCGAGATGGTGATCGAGAAGGCCAAGCGTCTGGTCGAGCACGGCCGTGACGTGGTGATCCTCCTCGACTCGATCACCCGTCTGGGCCGCGCCTACAACACCGTGGTGCCGTCCTCCGGCAAGGTGTTGACCGGCGGCGTCGACGCCAACGCCCTGCAACGGCCCAAGCGCTTCTTCGGTGCCGCCCGCAACATCGAGGAGGGTGGCTCGCTCACCATCATCGCGACGGCCCTGATCGATACCGGCTCGCGCATGGACGAGGTGATCTTCGAGGAGTTCAAGGGCACCGGCAACTCCGAGATCATCCTGGACCGCAAGGTCTCCGACAAGCGTATCTTCCCGGCGATCGACATCACCCGATCCGGCACCCGCAAGGAGGAGCTGCTGGTCCCGCCGGATTCCCTCAAGAAGACCTATGTCCTGCGCCGCATCCTCAACCCGATGGGCGTCACGGACGCGATCGAGTTCCTGCTCGACAAGCTGCGTCAGACCAAGAGCAACAGCGACTTCTTCGACTCGATGAACACCTGATCCGACCGCCGGTCGCGATCACCCGGACGTTGTCGCGCGGCGCCCCGAGAGGGGCGCCGTTCTTTTTTGGCACGACCTCCCGGCTTCAGCAGACAAGCCCCCGACGTATGGGTGGCGCGGCACTCATTCGGATCGCCGGCCGTTCGTGATAGCCCCCTTCCCGAGAACCCCGATCCAACCCCCTCCCCCGCCGATGCACGTCTCCGACACCATCTTCGCCCCCGCTACCGGTTATGGCCGGACCGCCGTCGCCGTCGTGCGGATCAGCGGTCCGCAGGCAGGCCCATCCCTGGCGGCGCTGATCCAGGCGCCATTGCCGCCGGGACGACGCCTGTCTCTGCGCACCTTGCGCGAGCCGGCAACCGGGGAACTCCTCGATCACGCCCTCGTCGCCTGGCTGCCCGGCCCCGGTACCGCCACCGGCGAGGACATGGCGGAGCTGCACCTCCATGGCGGCCCGGCGGTCCGGGCGGCGGTCTTGCGCAGCCTCGGCGCGATCCCGGGACTCGTGCCGGCTGAGCCCGGCGCCTTCACTCGCCGCGCCTTCCTCAACGGCCGCATGGACCTGACCGCCGTCGAGGGTCTGGCCGACCTGATCGATGCCGAGACCGAGGCGCAGAGGCGTCAGGCCGTGCGCCAGCTCGACGGCGTCCTCGGCCGGGCCGTGGAGGGATGGCGGGCCTCCCTCCTCGACGTGCTTGCCGGCATGGAAGCTGCCCTCGATTTCTCCGACGAGGGCGACATCGATGACGAGGCTTTGACCGCGTCTGGTCGCACAGCTGCGGCGCATGTCCGCGACGCGATCCGGGCCGCCCTCGCCGATGGCCGCAGGGGCGAGCGCCTGCGCGACGGTTTTACGGTGGTGCTCGCCGGAGCGCCGAACGCGGGTAAGTCGACCCTGCTCAACGCGCTCGCTCGCCGCGACGTCGCGATCGTCTCCGAGATCCCCGGAACGACGCGGGATGCCATCGAGGTGCGCTGCGACCTGGGCGGATTGCCGGTGCTGCTGGTCGACACGGCGGGATTGCGCGACAGTACCGATGCTATCGAGGCGGAGGGCGTGGCGCGCAGCCGCCGCCGCATCGACCAGGCCGACTTGGTGGTGTGGCTACGTGAGCCGGACGGTGAGACCCCCCCTCCCCTGTCCGTCCCGACGCTCTTCGTCGCCACCAAGGGCGACCTGTCGGACTCGGTCGCGGATGGCGAGATGACGATTTCGGCCCGGACCGGAGCCGGGCTCGACCGGCTCCTCATCGAGATCGAGCGCGCTGCTGAGTCCTCCCTCGGCCAGGGCGAGGCGCTTGTCACGCGCGAGCGACAGCGGATCGCTCTCGAACGCTGCGCCCATCATCTCGATCACGTCGTAGACCGTGGCGCCGAGCTGCCGGCAGAGCTGGTGGCGGAGGATCTGCGTCTCGCCGTGCGCGCTCTGGGTGAGGTGGCGGGGCGTGTCGGGGTGGAGGAGATGCTGGACCGCCTCTTTTCCAGCTTCTGCATCGGCAAATGAGCGGCCAGCTCAGGGTGTTTTCACGTGAAACGCGAGACATCGCGACAGCGCGATTGACGCCGCTGCCGGGCACCGCCTAATCACCTCATGCACTCTGACGAATCTTCCACCTACGATGTGATCGTCGTCGGCGGCGGGCATGCGGGCGCCGAGGCGGCCGCGACCGCTGCGCGTTATGGCGCCCGGACCGCTCTCGTCACTCATCGTCGCGATACGCTCGGGGCGATGTCCTGCAACCCGGCCATCGGCGGCCTCGGCAAGGGCCACCTCGTGCGCGAGGTCGACGCCCTCGACGGGCTGATGGGACGGGTCGCCGACCAGGCCGGGATCCAGTTCCGGTTGCTCAACCGCCGCAAGGGGCCGGCAGTGCGCGGGCCGCGCACTCAGGCCGACCGCAAGCTCTACGCCCGGGCGATGCAGTCGCTCTTGAGCGAGACGCCGACCCTGACGATCATTGAGGGTGAGGTCGCCGATCTCGTCATCAACGACGGTCGAGTGACCGGCGCTGTGCTCGCCGACGGCCGCGCCTTCCCCTCCCGCGCCGTGGTTCTCACCACCGGGACCTTCCTGCGCGGGCTGATCCATATCGGCGAGATGACGATCCCGGCCGGCCGAATTGGCGAAGGTCCGGCACTCGGCCTCTCGGCGACCCTCGACCGGCACGGCTTCACCCTCGGTCGCCTGAAGACCGGCACGCCGCCTCGCCTCGACGGCCGCACCATCGATTGGCACGGCATCGACAAGCAGGCCGCCGACGATGAACCGGTGCTGTTCTCGTCCCTGACCGAGCGCATCACCACGCCTCAGATCGAGTGCGGTGTCACCCGAACGGGCCAGGCGGCGCACGATCTGATCCGCGCCAACCTCCACCGCTCGGCGATGTATTCCGGCGGCATCACCAGCCGCGGGCCGCGCTACTGCCCGTCGATCGAGGACAAGGTGGTCCGCTTCGGCGACCGTGACGGCCACCAGATCTTCCTGGAGCCGGAAGGCCTCGACGACCCGACCGTTTACCCGAACGGCATCTCCACGTCCCTGCCCGAGGAGGTGCAGCACGGCATCGTCAGGTCATTGCCCGGCTGCGAGCGTGCGGTAATCCTGCGTCCCGGCTACGCCATCGAGTACGATTACGTCGATCCACGTGAACTCGATCCGACCTTGCAGACCCGCCGCGTCGCCGGCCTGTTCCTCGCGGGGCAGATCAACGGCACTACGGGCTATGAGGAGGCGGCGGGCCAGGGGCTGGTGGCCGGGCTCAACGCCGCCCGCCTCGCCGGTGCGGCCGAACTCGCGGTGTTCGACCGAGCCGAGTCCTACATTGGCGTGATGATCGACGATCTCGTGACCCATGGGGTCAGCGAGCCGTATCGGATGTTCACCTCGCGCTCGGAGTATCGGCTCAGCCTCCGCGTCGACAATGCGGACGAGCGCTTGACCGGTCGCGGGATCGCCCTCGGTTGCGTCTCGCCGGCTCGCGCGGCCCACGACGCTGCGCGCCGTGAGGCGCTTCAAGGCGCTCGGCAGATGCTGGAGAGCTTGAGCCTCACCCCGACGGAGGCGCAGCGGTACGGCATCGCCCTCAACCGCGACGGTATTCGCCGGTCGGCATTCCAGCTTCTCTCCTATCCGGAGATCACCTGGGATCGGCTCGCTGCCGTGTGGCCGGAACTCCAGGACGTTCCCCCTGCCCTCGCCGATCGCCTCTGCACCGATGCGACCTATGCGGTCTATCTTGACCGTCAACGGGCGGACATCGCGGCATTCCGGCGCGACGAGGCGTTCGCGCTGCCGGCCTTTCTCGACTACGGCAGCATCGCCGGTCTCTCGAACGAGCTGAGGCTGAAGCTCGACACTGTCCGCCCCCTCACCCTCGGCCAAGCTGCTCGCATCGAGGGTGTCACGCCGGCCGCGCTCACCCTGCTGGCAGCCCATGCCCGCCGCGGCGGCCCGGCTCAGGTTCCAGCCGAATGACCTTTAGCCCTCCCGGCCGCGATGCCGTCCTCCGCGACGCCGGCGTTTCACGTGAAACAGCTGCCGCTCTCGATCTCTATGTCGCGCAGCTCACCCGCTGGCAGTCGATCAAGAATCTCGTCGGGCCCTCGACTCTCGCCGAGGTCTGGACCCGTCACATCGCCGACTCGCTCCAGCTCCTGGCGCTCGCGCCCGACGCGGCGCGCTGGCTCGATCTCGGCAGCGGCGCCGGCATCCCTGGCCTGATCCTGGCGATCGCCGGCCGCGAGCGGCCTGGTTTTCGCGTCGATCTCGTCGAGAGCAATGGCCGCAAGGGTGCTTTCCTGCAGGAGACCGCGCGGATCACCGGCGCGCCCGCGAAAGTCCATGTCGCTCGCATCGAGAACGTCGTCGCGAGCTTCACTGATTCGCAGATCGTCACAGCCAGGGCCCTCGCGCCGCTGCCACAACTCCTCACCTGGACCGCACCCTTGTTGAAAAACGGCGCTACCGGGCTTTTTCCGAAAGGGCGTGATGTCTTAACCGAATTGACCGAGGCCGAGGAAAGGTGGAGATTTACTGCGGATCTGATCCCGAGCCGGACCGATTCTGAAGCCAGAATCGTCCGCGTCTCCAGCGTGAGCGGCCTTCTCCCATGATCGCGGAACCTCCTGAGTCGCAGGCGGGCGGCAGCCCACGGCCCTTGCGCATCATCGCGCTCGCCAACCAGAAGGGCGGCGTCGGCAAGACCACGACGGCGATCAATCTCGGCACCGCGCTCGCGGCGATCGGCGAGCACGTGTTGATCGTCGACCTCGATCCGCAGGGCAACGCCTCGACCGGTCTCGGCATCGACCGGCGCCAGCGTCGTCTCTCGACCTACGACGTGCTCTCCGGCGAGGCAGCCCTGGCCGATGCGGTGCAGGTCACGGCGGTGCCGCGCCTGTCACTGATCCCCTCGACCATGGATCTGCTCGGCCTTGAGATGGCGATGGCGAGTGCGGCCGATCGGGCGCAGCGCCTGCGCCGGGCGTTGGAACCGCTCGATCGGGGCGAGGCGCAAGAGGCCCAACCTTCCACCGAGGACCGGCGGTTCACCTATGTGCTGATCGATTGCCCGCCCTCGCTCAACCTGCTCACCCTCAACGCCCTGGCGGCGGCGCACGCGGTGCTGGTGCCGCTGCAATGCGAGTTCTTCGCCCTCGAGGGCTTGAGCCAGTTGTTGCGCACCGTCGAACAGGTCAAGGGCGCCCTCAACCCGCGCCTGGCGATCCAGGGCGTGGTGCTAACGATGTTCGATCCGCGCAACAACCTGTCGGCACAGGTGGTGGCCGATGTGCGCGAGTTCATGGGCGACAAGGTCTACGAGACCATGATCCCTCGCAACGTGCGCGTGTCCGAGGCGCCGTCCCACGGCAAGCCGGTGCTGCTCTACGATCTCAAATGTGCCGGTTCGCAGGCCTATCTGCGGCTCGCCTCCGAGATCATCCAGCGTGAAGGCCGCCTGCCGGCCGCCGCCTGAACCCGCGTAATGGAGTCGATGAGAGGATGAAGGGTATGGCGGAGGAGGGAGCGCGACCGCGCCTCGGGCGGGGTCTCGCAGCGCTGATCGGCGATTTCGGCGAGGAGGCTCCTGCCGCTCTCGAGAAGCCGAAGGCGGGCCAGCGGCGCGTGCCGATCGAGTTCCTGCGGCCGAACCCGCGCAATCCGCGCCGTCACTTCGCCGAGACCGAACTCGAGGAGCTGTCGGCCTCGATCCGCACCCGCGGGGTGATCCAGCCGATCGTGGTCCGGGCGCTCGCCAACGTGCCGGACGCGTTCGAGATCGTCGCCGGCGAGCGGCGCTGGCGTGCGGCGCAGCGTGCCGGCCTGCATGAGGTGCCGGTGGTCACGGTCGAGATCGACGACCGCACCTCGCTCGAATACGCCATCCTGGAAAACGTCCAGCGCGCCGACCTGAACGCCATCGAGGAGGCGGCGGGCTACGAGCGTCTGATGAGCGAGTTCCGGTACACTCAAACCGAACTCGCCGAGATCATCGGCAAGAGCCGCAGCCACCTTGCCAATACCTTGCGTCTCCTGCAGCTGCCGCCTGGGGTGCAGGATCACGTCATTGCTGGCACGCTCACCGCCGGCCATGCGAGGGCGCTCCTCGCCGTCCAGGACCCGCAGGCCGTCGCCCGCCGGGTGATCGATGACGGCATGACCGTGCGCGAGGTCGAGGCCCTGGCCGCCGGCGAGCAGACTGGCACTGGTCCGCGCCCCGGCCGGCCGCGCAAGGCGGCCGTCGAGAAGGATGCTGATACCCGCGCCCTCGAACGGCGCCTGGAGGATGCCCTGGGGATTGTGGTGTCGATCGAGGCCAAAGGTGCCGGTGGCGAAGTGCGCCTGCGCTACACCAGCCTCGATCAGCTCGACGGGCTGTGCCGACGCCTGGAGATGTAGGGCGTAAATCGGCCGGGCATCGATGGCCCGGCCTTTCAGGAGGGCAGGGGGCTCATCAGCCCCGCCGCGCCGCCTCGCTGGCCAAGCGCAGGAAGAGATCGGCCGCAATGGCGTGCGAGAAGTCGCCACCGGCCCGGCGTGCGCCCAGCACCGCCTCCTGCAGCAGCGAGACCGCCCGGCGCAAAGAGGCCGGGCTCCAGCGGGCGAGCTGGATCTCGACGATCTTCTGGCGCCGGAAATGCAGGCCGCGCCAACCCGCCACCATCGCGCTCGGGCTCTTGCCCTCGCCGTCGAGGCGGGTGGCGAGCAGGGTGAGGGCGTGGCGCAGGGCGCCCCCCAGCATCACCGAGGCGTCCATGCCCTCGATCTGGAAACGCCGGTATGTGCGCTCGGTCTCCGTGACGCGTCCCGCGAAAGCGGCATCGATCAGAGCGTTGAGCATCGAGCCCGAGACGTCGCTGCCGATCGCCTCGACATCGTCGATGCCGACCTCGCCCTGGCCGCGGGCGTAGAGCGCGAGCTTCTCGATCTCACCGAGGCTCGCCCGCCGGTCACCGCCGAGGCTGCTGGCGAGGAGGTCGCGGGCTTCGCGGGTGATGCGCAAGTCGTCGGCCCGGAGCGTCCGCTCGATCAGGTCGGCGAGGGTACCGGCATCGTCCGGGTAGCAGGGAATCGCCAGCGCTCTGGTCGAGCGCTCGCAGACGACGCGCAAGGGAGCCGACTTGGCGAGGTCGCCGGCCTCGACCACGATCCGTGTCTCGGCGCCGTCCTGCTTCAGCGCGGCCTCGACCGCCGGTGCGTAATTGCGGCTGCCGGGTCGGACCCAGACCGCGCGTTTGCCGCCGAACAGCCCGACCGTGCCGGCCTCGTCGACGAGGCGGCCGGGATCGCTCGCCAGCACGTCGCCGTCGAGCTTCACCAGCGCGAAGGGGTCGGAGGGATCGTCGACGGCCCTCTCGGCGAGCAGGCGAGCGCGCTCGGCGACGAGGCCGGTATCCGGTCCGTAGACCAGGATCACGGCGATACGCGGGTCGGGGCCGCGGCGCAGCAACCCCTCGACCTCGCCAGCCTTGACGGCGGTCACGACAGGTCTCCGGCGATCATGCGCGGCTCAGGGCTGGGTCGCCAGGATCGCGGCGACGCGGGTCTTGATCTGTTCGGAGAGGAGCTTGGCCAACCGGATCTCGGCGTCGCGGGCGGCGCGCAGGCTGGCGAAGCGCTGGGCGGAGCGGTCGTAGGTGGCGGTGCCCTGGGCAACGCCCTCGGTGATAGTGCGGTCCCCCGACAACGTCTGAACCTTGTAGGAGGCGGTGCCGAGCAGAGTCGCCGATTCGGCCCGGCCGGTAATCGAGCTGACGATCGGCGTCTGCACCGTTTCGCTCGCCGCGAGGGTCAGGCGGTACTTCTTCTCGGAGGGCTGGCCCGACCCGTCGAGGTCGAAGACCAGCTCGCTGCGCAGATAGTGGCCGAGGCGCTCCTGGCCCTGCGCAGTCTTGGCCGGTTCGACCTGAATCGACGCGAGCACGGCGCTCAAGGGGGCGCCGGACGCGGTCGGTCCGTAGAGCGGCCGGAAGCAGGCCGAGAGGCCGAGCGCCAGGGTGGCGACGAGAGTGAGGTTACGCGCCGTCTTCGCCGTACTGCCTGCCATGAAGGTCCGTCCTGCCACCGCTTGTCTCGTGACCGCTACGCTGACGCCGTTACCGCTACGCTGAAGCGCTGCCAAGGGGCCGCCGAGACCTTTCGGGCGGCGGCCGCCGCGCCTCAGAATAGGCGAGGGTGTCTAAAGAGTCTCTGCGGCGACAGCAGGGCCACGGGCGGGTCGATCGCGGGAAATCGGGGATGTTGCGGATAAAGGAAGGGCCCGGCGATCTTTCGATCGTCGGGCCCTGACACTTCACGGGAGCGCGCGCTTGATCAGACCACGATGTTGACGATGCGCAGCGGCACCACGATCACCTTGCGAGGTGGCTTGCCCTCCAACGCCCGCTGTACTGGTTCGAGCGCCAGAACAGCGGCCTGAACAGCGGCCTGATCGGAATCCCGCGGCACGGTGACGTCGGCGCGCTTGCGGCCGTTGATCTGCACCGGCAGCGTCACGCTGTCCTCGACCAGGAGGTCGTGACGAACTGCCGGCCAGGCCGCTTCGGCCACCAGGCCGTCCTGCTTGAGGGCGGTCCAGCAGGTCTCGGCAAGGTGCGGCATCATCGGGGCGATGAGCTGGACCAGGATCAGCGTCGCCTCACGAAGGGCAGGGGAGGGGGCTTGGCCGCGCTCGGCATTCACAGCGTCCTGCAGGCTGTTCGCGAGCTCGTAGATATGGGCGACGCAGCGGTTGAAGCGCAGGCGCTCGATATCCTCCCCGACCGCCGCCAGCGCCTTATGCGCCGCCTTCAGCACCGCCTCGCTGCCGGCATTCGCCGGCTCAGCCCTGCCCTCAGCCACCTCGCTCACCATGCGCCAGACGCGCTGCACGAAGCGCGACGCGCCTTGGACGCCGTCCTCGGTCCAGATCACGTCGCGCTCCGGCGGCGAGTCGGAGAGCATGAACCAGCGGGCGGTGTCGGCGCCGTAGGAGGCGATGATGTCGTCGGGGTCGACGACGTTCTTCTTCGACTTCGACATCTTCTCGATCGCCCCGATGGCGATCGGTGCGGCGGTTTTCACGTGAAACGCCCGCCGGGCACTGTCCTCGGTCACGACCTTGACGTCGACCGGCTGCACCCACGCGCCGGTCTCGTCGCGATAGGTTTCGTGGACGACCATGCCTTGCGTGAACAGGCCGGCGAAGGGCTCGTCGAGCCCGGCCCAGCCGGTCTTGCGCATCGCCCGCATGAAGAAGCGGGAATAGAGCAGGTGCAGGATCGCGTGCTCGATGCCGCCGATATATTGGTCGACCGGCAGCCAGTGATCGGCCACCACCTTGTCGGTCGGAGCGTCCTCGAGCCACGGCGCGGTGAAGCGGGCGAAGTACCAGGACGAGTCGACGAAGGTGTCCATGGTGTCGGTCTCGCGCCGGGCTGCCCCGCCGCAGGACGGGCAGGGCACGTTGCGCCAGGCCGCGTCGCGCTCCAGCGGGTTGCCGGGCACGTCGAACGAGACCTCCTCCGGCAGGCGCACCGGCAGGTCCGCGACCGGGACCGGGACGACGCCGCAGGACTCGCAGTGGATCACCGGGATCGGGCAGCCCCAGTAGCGCTGGCGCGACACGCCCCAGTCGCGCAGGCGGAACTGCACCCGGCGCTGGCCCACGGGAGCACCGTCGAGGGTCTCGGCCTCCAGGCGGTCGGCGACGACCTTGAACGCCGCGTCGGTGTCCAACCCGTCGAGGAAGCGCGAGTTGATCATCCGCCCGTCGCCGTCATAGGCGGTGTCTGTGATGACGAAGCTTGCGGGGTCCTGGTCCGGCGGGCAGACGACGGGCGTGTTGCCGAGACCGTACTTGTTGGCGAAGTCGAGGTCGCGCTGGTCGTGCGCCGGGCAGCCGAACACCGCGCCGGTGCCATACTCCATCAGCACGAAATTCGCGACGTAGACCGGCAGGGTCCAGGACGGGTCGAGGGGGTGGCGGACCTTGAGGCCGGTGTCGAAGCCGAGCTTCTCCGCCGTGTCGATCGCGGCCTGCGCCGTGCCCATGCGCCGGCACTCGGCGATGAAATCCTGCAGCGCCGGATTGTCCTTCGCCACCGCGGCGGCGAGCGGGTGATCGGCGGCGACCGCCAGGAACTTGGCGCCGAACAAGGTGTCGGGCCGGGTGGTGTAGACCGTGACCTCACGGGCTGCGCCCTCCGGCGCGCGCTCCAGGGCGAAGCGCAGCTCAAGCCCCTCCGAGCGGCCGATCCAGTTGCGCTGCATCAGCCGGACCTTCTCCGGCCAGCGCTCCAGGGTGTCCAGCTGGTCGTCCAGGTCCTGGGCGAAGTCGGTGATCTTGAAGAACCACTGGGTGAGCTCGCGTTGCTCGACGAGCGCGCCGGAGCGCCAGCCGCGGCCGTCGATCACCTGCTCGTTGGCGAGCACGGTGTGGTCGACCGGGTCCCAGTTCACCTTGGCGGTGCGGCGCGAGACCAGCCCGGCCTGCAGGAAGTCCAGGAACATCCGCTGCTGGTGCTTGTAGTACTCGGGATCGCAGGTCGCGATCTCGCGGCTCCAGTCCAGCGACAGACCCATCGATTGCAGCTGCGCCCGCATCGTCGCGATGTTGGCGTAGGTCCAGTCCCGCGGGTTGACCTTGTTCTGCATCGCGGCGTTCTCGGCCGGCAGGCCGAAGGCGTCCCAACCCATCGGGTGCAGGACGTTGAAGCCCTTGGCGCGCTTGTAGCGGGCGACCACGTCGCCCATGGCGTAGTTGCGCACGTGGCCCATATGGATGCGCCCCGACGGGTAGGGGAACATCTCGAGCACGTAGTATTTCGGGCGCGGATCGTCGTTGCGGGTGCGAAAAATCTCCCGCTCGGCCCACACCTGCTGCCAGTGGGGCTCGGAATCCTTCGCGTTGTAACGTTCGGCCATGGCGGCGTCTTTGCGACCGGTCGGCGCCGGCGCCGAGAGCACCGGCGGCAGGGATGAAGGGAAAACGTCACGGCCGCAAACGGTTGAGCTTGCTCGGCGCGGCGCCGGCGGACTAGGACACGGTTTGGTCCCGAGGGTCAACAATCAAGGACGGGCGGCGCGCCGCCGGAAAGGAAGCCGGTCATGATCGACTCGCAGACCATCGCCGCGAACCTGGCCACGATCCGCGAGGAGATCACCCGCGCCGCGCAGGACAGCGAGCGCGATCCCACCGGCATTGCCCTGGTCGCGGTCTCGAAGACGATTCCCGCCGAGGGCATCCGCCCGGCGATCGCCGCGGGTCAGCGCCGCTTCGGCGAGAACTACGTGCAGGAGGCGAAGACCAAGTGGCCGTTCCTGCGCGAGGAGGCCGAGGGGATCGAGCTGCACCTGATCGGCCCGTTGCAATCGAACAAGGCGCGTGATGCGGTCGAGCTGTTCGACGTGATCCACACCCTCGACCGGACCTCGCTCGCCGCTTCCCTGTCAAAGGAGATCCAGCGCAGCGGCCGGCATCCGACCCTGCTGGTGCAGGTCAACACCGGCGAGGAGCCGCAGAAGGGTGGGGTGGCGCCAGGCGCGGTCGATGCGTTCCTGGCCGAGTGCCGGGAGACGCATGGTCTCACCGTTTCTGGCTTGATGTGCATCCCGCCGGCGGAGGATCCGCCCTCGGCGCATTTCGGCCTGCTGGCGGCGATTGCCCGCCGCCACGCCCTGCCGATCCTGTCGATGGGGATGAGCGCCGATTACCCGGCCGCTATCCAGATGGGGGCGACCCATGTGCGGGTCGGCAGCGCGATCTTCGGGGCGCGTCAGCCGAAAGGCTGATACGCGCGCATCGACACGCGCAAGTCAGTTCGCGTGCAAGCAGCGGATCTCTTCCCGCGCCTGCTCCAGGAAGCGGACGCGATCCTCGTCCGTGAGCAGAACAGGGGAGTTCGGCAGCCCATCGCGGTAGCGGGCCGTGCTGTCCCAGAGGGTGCCGCGCGCGCCCTCCGCCGCGTGGATCTGTCGGGCTCGAACGATCTCGGTCGCGGTGTAGGCGTCGAGCATGCGTCTCTCCCTGCGTCCGATACGGTTTTTGTGTGGCAGCTGGACCCTACAGGATGTTTTCACGGGGCGCGAGTGTGGCAGCGTTACCAAAATGAAAGAGTTTTTTGTGCCCCGCAACATGATTCGGCGAGGAGATCCTGTCGAATTCTCGTGATGTCGGAGACTATCGTCCTTAGATCGTGAGCCGGGTGCCGGGCCCGAGGCGGCGCAGGAGCCGGACGAGGTCGGGGCGGCGCACGGCGACGCAGCCCTCGGTCGGACGGAAGCCAGGGCGAGCGACGTGCAGGAAGATGGCGCTGCCGCGCCCGGGGCGGATCGGGCCGCGATTGTAGTCGAGGTCGATCACGAGGTCGTAGAGCCCGTCGTCGCGCCAGAGCCGCTCGGCGCTGACGCCGGGAGCCGGCAAGGGGATGGGGCGGTTGTAGCGCCGGTCGCCTGGGTCGTCGCACCACCCGTCCCCCGGGCGGATGCGGTGCAAGGGGAGGGGAGTCGCGGGTCGCACCCCGAGCCGGTCCGGCCGGTAGAAGCCGCCGCGCAGGCGAAACGTGCCGCGGGGCGAGGCGCCGTCGCCCTCGCGCTTGTCCCGCGTCTGGCCGCCCTTGCCGAGGGCGCAGGGAATCAGGACCGGGCCGGCGATCAAGGTGCCACGGCTTCGGTCGAGGGGATTCGGGCGGACCCGCAGGTGCGGGAGGGTGATGCGCTTCATGGGGAACTGTCTTAGGGCGCCGGCTCCGGCGCCGTCCAGGGGAGCATGCGAGGGGAGCGTGCGAGGGGAGCGTGACAGGACGTCCGGTCCGGCGGAGAATGGCGCGAACATTCCGCATCCGAGCCGCCCCGACCGACATGCCTCCGCCGATCCCGCTCCCCGATCCCGCGCCGGACTGGCTCGGCTGGCTGCCGCCGCGCCTCGTCGCGGTCGACGTCGAGACGACGGGACTGGCCGAGGCCGACCGGGTGGTGAGCTTCGGTGCCGTGGCGCTCGCCACCGCCTCCCTCGCCACCGGCGCTCCGGAGATCGCCTGCCACCACCTGATCTTCGATCCCGGTCGAGCGAGCCACCCGATGGCCGAGGCGGTGCACGGTTACGACGACTGGCTCCTGCGCCACCAGGACCCGGCCGGCGCGCATGCCGGTGCCCTGGCGGACCTCCTCGCCGGGGCCGACCTGATCGTCGCCCACAACGCCGCCTTCGATCTCGGCTTCCTCAACCGCGAGCTCGCCGCGGCCGGCCTGGGCCCGGTTCGGCCTGAGGTCTACTGCACCATGGAGGCCTATCGCCGCCGGGGCGAGAAGGGGAGGGCGGCCCTCGACGCGGTGTGCCGGCGCATCGGCATCGCGCGGGTGGGCACTCGCCACGGCGCGCTCGAGGATGCCTGGCTGGCGCTCCGGGCCTATCTCTGGCTCCAGGCCTGCCCGGTGGCGGTGGCGCGCCCGGACCTCGCCGAACCGAGCAACCTGCGCCCCGCTCCGCCGCGCCCGGAGGGCCCGCTGCCGCCCCGCCCGTGAGGTCGGCGCCGTGGACAGGCTCAGGCGCGGCCCTTGCCGCGGCTTGGCGCTCCGCTACTCTGCCCCGCACGCTGCCAGGCTGCGGTCCGTCCGGGACCGTCGCCCCGCCCGGCCGGCGGGATCCCAAGCCCGCCCGCCTTCCTCGAGAGTGCCCGGTTCGATGTCGAACGCCCACCGCCTGCTCGTCGTCGACGACGATCCGACCCTGCGCGACACCCTGACCGAGCAGCTCGCCCTCTCGGACGCCTTCGAGGTGGTCACCGCCGAGACCGCGCGCGGGGCGATGGACCGGGTCGCGGCCGAGCGGGTCGACCTCGTGGTGATGGATGTCGGTCTGCCCGATCTCGACGGGCGCGAGGCGGTGCGGCAGATGCGCCAGGGCGGCTTTCGCGGGCCGGTGATCATGCTGACCGGCCAGGTCTCGGATGCCGACACCGTGCAGGGCCTGGACGCTGGCGCCAACGACTACGTGACGAAGCCGTTCAAGTTCGCGGTGCTGCTCGCGCGCATCCGCGCCCAGCTGCGCCAGTACGAGGCGAGCGAGGACGCGGTGTTCCAGATCGGCCCCTACACTTTCCGGCCGGGAGCGAAGCTCCTCGTCGGCGAGCGCGGCTCGAAGCTGAAGCTCACCGAGAAGGAGACCGCGATCCTGCGCTTCCTCTATCGCGCCGGGCGGCAGGTGGTGGGGCGCGACACGCTGCTCGCCGAGGTCTGGGGCTACAACGCGCAGGTCACCACCCACACCCTCGAGACTCACATCTACCGCCTGCGCCAGAAGATCGAGCCGAATCCGGCGACCGCCTCGATCCTGGTGACGGAGGGCGGGGGGTACAAGCTGCTGCCGTAACGCATCCGAGCTCCGATCGGGCGCGATGTCTCATACCCTCGCGCCTTCGCATCGCCATGTCGATGCGAAAGCGACCGGCGCATCAGCGCCGGCGCCCGTTCGGGCTTGCCTGGCGCCTTCGAACGCGTCCGTTCGAAGGCGCGGCGGTATCACGTAATCATCCCCCGCGCCTCCACCGGCAGCGTGCCGACGATCGCGCCGTCCCGCACCGTCACCAGCGCGTCGACCATGTTGACGACGACGCAGACGTGGTTGGGCACCACCTCGACCAGGGCGCCGACCCCGGGCCGCTCGCCGCAGGCCGCGAGATCGAGGAAGCCGTGCTCCTCCGCGAAGGCGCTGATGCGGGCGCCCGGATGGTCGGGCAGGAGCCCGAACCCGTCGAGGCCGCCGCCGGGATCGCTGGTGAGCGTCTTCGAGCCGGCATCCAGGATGCCTCGCGCAGGCCCGGCCCGGCTCACCACCCGGGAGAGCACCGCGAGCGCGCAATCCTCCAGCCCGGCGACGCCCGCCGCCATCATCATGCGGTCGTTGAAGATTACGGTGCCGGCCCGGTGCTCTGTGGCGCCGCGGACCCGACCGAGTTCCGGCAGGTTCGGCGTGCCGCCGGTCGAGACGATGCGGGCCTCGAGGCCGTGCTCGGTGAGCCCCGCCTGCGCGGCGTCGAGGAAGGCCTGCGCGTCGGCGACGCCGCCGGTCGGCGGGTACATCAGCAGGCCCGCGAAGGCGAGGCCGGACCGGCCCGCGATGTCGCGGGCGAGCGCCACCGCCTCGCCCGGGGTCTCGACGCCGGCGCGCCTGCGGCCGGTGTCGCACTCCACCACCACGTCGAGGGTGCGGCCGCCGGCCCTCGCCGCCTCCGGCAGGCCCGCCACCGTCACCGGGTTGTCGGCCGCGACCGTGATCCGCGCAGGGCTCTCGCGCAGGAGCCGGCCGAGGCGCCCGATCGCGTGCGGGCCGATCAGGTTGTAGCTGATCAGGATGTCGTCGATCCCGGCCCGGGCCATCACCTCGGCCTCACCGATCTTCTGGCAGGTGACGCCGCACGCCCCGGCCTCGATCTGCATCCGGGCGAGGACCGGACTCTTGTGCGTCTTGATATGCGGGCGGTTGGCGAGGCCGGCCGCGTCGCAGGCGGCCTGGAGCCGGGCGATGTTGCGGGCCACCCGGTCGAGGTCGATGACGACCGCAGGCGTGCCGTAGCGGCGGGCGATCTCCTCGCGCAGGGCGGGACTCAGCATCGCGGGGCGCCCTGGCGAGGGGGCACGGGTGAAATCGTCTCGGCACGCATCGTGGTCTCTCCTGCGGCGGCTCCTGCGCGCCGGATCGTAGCTGCAAACGGCACGTGCCGCCCACCCGCATCAGGATGGCCGGTCGTCCTTGGGGCGCAACTCAATCTTAGACTTCCCGGACTAGACGGAGAGGATCGCAGGCACCGCCCAACGGAACGTCGATGCATCCCGGATCCCGCAGGCGGCCGTCCACCGCGTCCCGTACGCTGGCCGGGTCGATCGTCGCCGCAACCCTGGTGATCGGTGCCGTGTCCGGCCTGACGGTCATGCAGATGCGCAGCAGCGCCTGGGAGCAGGTCGGCCGGGTGTCGCAGAACCTGCTGGAATCGGTCGAGCACATGGTCGACCGCAACATCCAGCTCTACGACCTGTCGCTCCAGGCCGTGGTCGAGGGCCTGCGCAACCCGGAGGCCGACGGCATCGCGCCGGGCCTGCGCCAGGCCGTGCTGTTCGACCGGGCCGCCACCGCGAACGGCCTCGGCGCCATCCTGGCCCTCGACGCGCAGGGCAAGGCCTTCGTCGATTCGGCCTCGGTGGTGCCCCGGCGGGTGAGCTTTCCCGACGCGGATTTCTTCCGGATCCACAAGGAGCGGGAGGATGTCGGGCTCTATATCGGCAAGCCGCTCAGGATGGAGCCGGACGGGCGCTGGGCGATCCCGCTCAGCCGCCGCCTCGCCTACGCGGACGGGGCCTTCGCCGGCGTGGTCGTCGGCACGATCGACATCGGCTACTTCAACGTCCTGTTCGGCCGCCTCAGCCTCGGCGACCAGACCCGCATCGCCTTCTTCCGCGAGAGCGGCGAGCTCCTGGTCCGCAGCCCGGTGATGGAGGACGCGATCGGCAGGAACATGACCGCGGCGCCGCATTTCCCGCGCTTCCTCGAACGGCGCTCGGGACAGTTCGTCGCGATCGGCTACACCGAGGCGATCGAGGGCCTGTTCAGTTTCAGTCGGATCGGCGACCGGCCCCTCATCGCCGCGGTGGTGGTCCCCACGCAGACCATCGCCGATCTGTGGCGGCCCAAAGCGATGGCGATCGTCGCCGTGGTGGCGTTCCTGTGCGGCGGCCTGATCGGGCTGACGCTCGTACTCCAGCGCGAGCTTGAGCGGCGGGCCCGCGCCGAGGAGCGAGCGCTCGCGGCCAACAGCGATCTCGCCCGCCTCGCCCATACCGACGGGCTCACGGGCCTGCCGAACCGGCGCCACTTCGACGAAGCCTTCGCACGGGCGCGCGAGGAGGCCGCGCGAACCGGCGCGCCTCTGTCCCTCATCCTCCTGGATGCCGACCGTTTCAAGCGCTACAACGACACCTATGGCCACCTCGCCGGAGACGAGGTGCTGCGCGCCATCGCCCGGGTGCTGCAGCGCCAAGTCCGGGAGCCGGAGGAGGCCGCGTGCCGGATCGGCGGCGAGGAATTCGCCGTGCTGCTGCCTGGCGCTTCCGGCCGGGAGGCCGCCGCCCGGGCCGAGCGCATCCGCCAGGCGGCGGCCCGGCTGCAGATCCCGCATATCGGCAACGAGGGCGGCATCGTCACGGTGAGCCTTGGCGTCGCGGAGGTCGTCTCGGGCGAGACCGTTGGGCAATGCTTCTCGGCTGCCGACGCGGTGCTCTACGAGGCCAAGCGCCAGGGGCGCAACCGCGTGGTGGCGCGGCCCGGCGGTGCGGCGGGCGCTCAGGTCGCGTGAGTGAGCAGCGCGTGCAGGTGGGAGGCCAATAAACCTGCAGCGGTTCGCCTTGCCGTATTTTCTGCGACGAACCGGTGTCCACGGCGCCGGAAAATGCTCTAGAGCTTGGCCGGGCCGCCCGGGTGCTTGAAGACGGCGCCGGCGCGGGAAGGGAGAGCGAGGCCGTTGGCGCTCGACGACGACATCGCGATTCTGGAAGCGGCGCCGCTGTTCGGCTTGATGAACCGGGACGCCCTGCGCCTGATCTCGTTCGCGGCCGAGCGCCGGCGGCTGGACCCGGGCGCCGTGCTGTTCACCCGCGGCGAGACCGCCGAAGGCGGCTTCGTGGTGACTCGCGGCACGGTGGTGCTGGAGCCCCGTGGCCCCCGCGGCGCCCCGGTCGAGGCGGGTCCCTCGGCGCTGATCGGCCAGGCCGCCTTGTTCTTCCCCGTGGAGCGGCCGACCACTGCGCGGGCGGGCAGCTTTCCGGTCGAGGTCATGGTCGTCACCCAGGCGGTGATGCGCCGGATGCTCGAGGTGTTTCCGGACGCCGCCGCGGTGATCCACGACGCGCTCGCCGACGAACTCGCCGCCCTGACCCGTGCCTTCGCCGGCAGCCGCGCCGCCGACCCGACGTGACAGCACCGTGGGGGCTTTGGTAGAGGGGACGCCGCAATGCACTCCCGCCTGGACGCCTCCCATGTCGCACGCCGATCTCGCCCGGACCATCGAAGCCGCCTGGGAGGACCGCGCGACTATCGGCGCCGATACAACCGGGCCGGTGCGCGACGCCGTCGAGGCCGCCCTGGCGCTCCTCGATTCCGGTGAGGCTCGGGTCGCCGAGAAGGGCGAGGCCCAAGATTGGCACGTCAACCAGTGGCTCAAGAAGGCGGTGCTACTCTCCTTCCGCCTCAACGACATGACGCTGATCCCGGGCGGGCCCGGCGGCGGCGGCTGGTGGGACAAGGTGCCGTCGAAGTTCGAGGGCTGGGACGCCGCGCGCTTCCGCGCCGCGGGCTTCCGGGCGGTGCCGGGCGCGGTGGTGCGCCGGGGCGCCCACATCGCCGCCGGCGCGGTCCTGATGCCGTCCTTCGTCAATCTCGGCGCCTATGTGGGCGAGGGCACGATGGTCGACACCTGGGCCACGATCGGCTCCTGCGCCCAGGTCGGCAAGAACTGCCACATCTCCGGCGGCGCCGGCATCGCCGGCGTGCTCGAGCCGCTCCAGGCCAACCCGGTCATCATCGAGGACAATTGCTTCATCGGCGCGCGCGCCGAGGTGGCCGAGGGCGTGATCATCGGCGAGGGCAGCGTGCTGTCGATGGGCGTCTATATCGGCGCCTCGACCAAGATCATCGACCGGGCCACCGGCGAGGTCACTTACGGCCGCGTGCCGCCCTACTCGGTGGTGGTCTCGGGCACCCAGCCCGGCAAGGCGCTGCCGGACGGCACCCCCGGCCCGTCCCTCTACTGCGCCGTCATCGTCAAGCGCGTCGATGCCGGCACCCGGGCCAAGACCGGCATCAACGAGCTCCTGCGGGACTAGTCTCGCCGCGGGACCGACGTCCCGGGCGTCGCGGTCGCCTCGACCGCGACATTGTCGATGAGGCGCGTGCGGCCGAGATAGGCCGCCGCCAGCACCCGGGCCGGGCCCTCGACCCGCTCCAGCGGCGCCAGCGACTCGGCATCGTTCACCGACAGATACTGCACGGGCGCGAACCCCGCCGCCTCCAAAGCCGCCCGGCCCTCGGCCAAAGCGGGCGCCGTCGCCGCGCCGCCGCGCACGGAATCGGCCACCCGTTGCAGCACGGCGTACATCGCGGGCGCCGCCCGCCGCTCCTCCTCCGAGAGGTAGCGGTTGCGGGAGGACAGGGCGAGGCCATCAGGCTCGCGCAGGGTCGGCGCGCCGTCGATCGCCACCGGGATGTCGAGGTCCCGAGCCGCGCGCCGGATCACCTGGAGCTGCTGAAAGTCCTTCTCGCCGAAGATCGCCCGGTCCGGCAAGCATTGCAGCAGCAGCTTCGTCACCACGGTGGCGACGCCGGCGAAGTGCCCGGGGCGCACCGGCCCGCACAAGACCTCCGTCAGCCCCGCCACCGTCACGGTGGTCGAGAAGCCCGGCGGGTACATGGTCGCCACGTCGGGCAGGAAGGCGGCATCGGCCCCGACCTCCGCCAGGAGCGCGAGATCGGCCTCCAGAACCCGCGGGTAGCGCGAAAAATCCTCGTTCGGGCCGAACTGCGTCGGGTTGACGAAGATGCTGACCACGACCCGCCGGCAGCGTTCTTGCGCCTGCCGCACCAGGGACAGGTGCCCCTCGTGCAGCGCCCCCATGGTCGGCACCAGCGCCACACCCTCGCCGGCCGCCCGCCAGGCCCGCACCTGCGCCCGCAGGGCGGGCACGTCGCCGAGGCGGAGGACAGGGGTGGGAGGGGAGGGGGGCAGCGTCATCGTGATCTCCGGTCAGTCGAAACCGGCGCGACGGTAGTCGGGGTGTGGGCCTCGCGCCAGGGGCACGCCGTGCCAAGACGCAGAGAAGATCCACGCCGCCTCCGCTGGTCGTCGTCGCGGCGGAAGGGCGGGCGTTTGGGACGATTGCTTCCTGGCGAGGCCGGTATCCTTGGGTAACATCAAGCGATTCGCTTGAGTTCGAGCTGCACCGTGCCCCCGCAAGGAACACTCTACCCGCTTGAATTCTTCATCGGTGCCACTCCTCTCTCGCTGCAGGCGAAAGCAGCCTCGAAGGCGCGATGGATGGAGACCATCAAACGAGCAGCACGAAAGCGCATTGATGTCACGTACGAGCTCGGCTTCGTCGACAATGGACAGTTCTGTCTCACAATCTCCTATGTCCCGGACGCGCCCACGATGGGCGATATCGACAATATCGTGAAGCCGATCATGGATGCGCTGATCCACCTGGCTTACAACGACGATCGCTTGGTCGAGCGCGTCGTCGCGCAGAAGCTGGAACCGGGGGTCGATTGGGATTTCGTTCAGCCCAGCGATCAATTGTCCGATGCTCTGCTCGTCGCATGGCCGGTCGTTTATGTCCGTATCGACGATGACCCGACATGCTGGAGGACAGCCTGATGGCTCCATCGCTGCGACCCCGCGACGGCGAAGCCGAGCGGCACTTCATCGAGACCCTGCGCGCGCTCTGCGAGCAGGCTGGCTTCGCCTTCCAGATTGAACCAGCGCCCGATCAGCTGCCTGATTTCCTGGGGGACTACCGGCCCGACGCCGTGGCCCGGAAACCCATGCGGAACTTCGCCATCGACGTGTGGAGCGGGCCGGACCCGTCCGAGCCGCCGCTGCCGTCCGTCCGCCGGCTGTTCGACGGCCATCCCGACTGGCATCTCCACGTCGGCTTCATGGCGAGCGACCCGCTCCGGGCGATCGTGATCCCCGGTGCCGATCCGGCGCAGATCCGCGCACAGGCCGCTGAAATTCGAGCGCTCCACGCGGCGGGGCATCGTCGGCCCGCCTTCGTCATGGCCTTGTCGCTGCTGGAGGCGGCCCTGCGGGTGCAAAGCGAGGACGCGGACGGTACCAACCCGCCTGGTGCCGTCGTCCAGGCCCTGGCCATGAACGGCCTGATCGAGCCGGAGACCGAGCATGCCTTGAGGCCATTGGTTGCTCTCCAGAACCGGATCGTGCACGGCGATCTCGCTGCCGATCCCATGGCAGACGATGTCGCGCTTGTCCTCGCGGCGGTCGAGACGACCTTGAGCGAGGAGGCCTCCCACCCATGACCCCGGACGAACTCGCCGGCACGCTCGATTTCCTGCAGCGGGCCGAAGCCCTCAAGAGCACCCTGCGCAGCGGCTACGCCGCCTCCGGCCGGCAGGAGAGCACGGCCGAGCATACCTGGCGACTCTGCCTGATGGTGATGGTGCTGGCCGATGGCGCCGAGGGGATCGACGCATTCAAGCTGCTCAAGATGTGCCTCGTCCACGATCTCGGGGAGGCGCTCGGCGGCGACATCCCGGCGACCGATCCCCGCGCGGCGGACAAGACCGCGCAGGAACGTCGCGACCTCCTGGCTCTCACCGCGCCGCTGCCGCCGGCGCGCCGGGACGAGATCATGGGGCTGTGGGAGGAGTACGAGGCCGGCACCTCGCCGGAGGCGATCCTCGCCAAGGGCTTCGACAAGCTGGAAACGATCCTCCAGCACAACCAGGGCCGCAATCCGCCGGGGTTCGACTACGCCTTCAACCTCGTCTACGGCGCCAAGCACACCGCCCGCCATCCGCTGACGGCGGCGATCCGCGCCGTGCTGGACGAGGGCACGCGGGCGCGCATGGTCGATCGCGTGGAGTAGCGCTCGGCTCCGGCCCTCTACCCGGCGCGGGACGCAATGACTGCTGCGGTAAGACCGACCGCCGGGCTGGTGAGGGGACGGGTCTCCTCGGGCAGCAGGGCGGCGGCGCCGGCCATGGAGGCCTGCGCCAGGGCCACCTGCGTCGCTCCGTCCTCTCGCGCGATGCGGGCAGCGCGGGCGATCAGCGCCCGATATCTGTCGAGATCGCCCGCCCTGAACGCCTCCCAGGCCTGCGGCACCACCTGCACGGTCACCTCCGCACCTGTGCTTCGCGCGGCCGCCTCGAACAGGCACCGGGTCGGCTCGACCGTCGTCTCGACAGCGCAGAGCACCGCCACCATGCCGCCATCCTTCACCGCTTCGGCAGCAAGGGCCGCATCGACCCGCAGGACCGGGACTGGAGCATCAGCAGCCGCGATCTCCACGACTGGTCCGAGGGTCGAGCAGGTCAACAGAACCGCATCGACCTCGGCGGACAGGCTGCGCAGGACCGCGACGGTCTCGGCGGCGATCTCGGGCGTGAGCCGTCCCGCCCGCTCGGCGGAGGAGAGCAGGTCGGCGCGCACGGTGTGGTGCAGGCTGACGCCGGTCAGCCCGGTCATCCGCAAAGCCTCGTCGAAGACAGCGGCGTTGCTGTCGATCGTGTGAAGGCAGGCGATGCGGGGCATGGGCGATAATCCAGCTGCGGCAAGGCTGGTCTAGCCGTCGAGACCGGGGCGGCAAGACCCGAATTGATCGGCCGCGAAGGCGTCGCCCGGACTCCATCGGAACCAGGTGGCTAGAAACATCCCCGGACCAGCCGGCGCCCATACGGGTCATCGACGCCCCGTGGGGGCGGGAAGCCGTAATAGCTCGGCTTGCCGAGGCCGAAGGGTGAGCCGACATAGGTTGGATCGCCCAGCGCATTGGTGGGCACGAAGCCCTGGCCCGGCGGACAGGCGGGGCGGGCCCGGGTGGCGGGCGAGGCGTCGCTGTCGCCCCGGGGGAAGTAGCGCAGGGCCGGAGCGAGGCCCGGCGCGGGCCGCGGCTCCGGCCAGTAGCCGGGCTCCGGCATGTCGGCCGCCCCCGCCGGCCCCGCGAGGCCGAGGGCGATCAGGCCCGCCAGCAGCCGCACGCCGTAACCCATTCGCCCGTCCCTTCGTGCCATCCCGGCTTGAGCCCTGCACCGAGCCTTGGCGGATCATGGTTAACGTTGCGTTTCCGTCAGGTCACGGCCTCGGTCCGGGCCTGGAGCACGCGCACGAGGTCGTCGGGTTTCACGCGCAGCTGCAATCCGCGCTGGCCGCCATTGACGAAGATCTCCGGATAACCGAGGGCGGCCGCGTCGACCACGGTCGGGACCGCTCGCTTCTGGCCGAGCGGGCTGATGCCGCCGACATGGTAGCCGGTCAGCCGCTCGGCGTCGGCCGGGCGCATCATCGCGGCGGACTTGGTCTTGAAGGCGGCGGCGAGCTTCTTCAGCGACACCTCCCGGTCGGAGGGCACCAGCACGCAGACCGGCTTGCCATCGACGGCCGCCATCAGGGTCTTGAACACCTCCCCCGGGGCGACGCCCATCGCTTCCGCTGCCTGGAGGCCGATGCGGGTCGCCTCCGGGTCGTAGTCGTAGGTGTGGACGCTGTGCGTGATGCCGGCGCGGGCGAGGACTTGAGTGGCGCGGGTGGTCTTCGACATCGGAGCCGGATCGGAGCTTGGGGATCAGGTGCCCGGCAAGATCCGGGCAATCAGCCGGCCGATCTCGGCGTGCAGGGCGTCGCGCGCGGCGGGCTCGGCCGGTGATCCGGTGAGATACACCGCCGAGAGGATCGGCGCACCGTCCGGCCGGTGGATCAGCGCCACGACGTTGGCGGTGCCGTTGTCGCCGGTTCCGGTCTTGTCGGCGGTGCGCCATCCCGCCGGCAGGCCGGCGCGCACGCGCTTCAGGCCGGTCGGGCTGTCGTGCATCCAGCCGACGAGCCGGGCGCGCGACTCTGCCGACAGGGCCCGGCCGAGCAGGACGTTGTCCAGGAGGCCGACCATCGCCGCCGGGCTCGTTGTGTCGCGCACGTCGCCGGGGATGGCGGTGTTGAGCGTCGGCTCGGTGCGGTCGAGGCGGGTGACGGTGTCGCCGTGGGCGCGCGCGAAGGCCGTGATCCCCTCGGGCCCGCCGATCGTGTCGAGCATCAGGTTGGCGGCGGTGTTGTCGCTCCACACCACGGCGGCGGCGCAGAGTTCGGCGAGCGTCATGCCGGTCTCGACGTGCTTCGACGTGACCGGAGCGTAGCTCAGGAGGGCGTCATGGCCGTAAGCGATCCGTCGGCTGAGGTCGTCCTCGCCCGTGTCGGCCCGGGCCAGCACCGCGGCGGCGGCGATCGCCTTGAAGGTGCTGCAGAGTGGGAAGCGCTCGTCGGCCCGATGGCCGAAACGCCGACCGGTGGCGGTGTCGCGCACCTCGACACCGAGCATGCCGCCGTCGCGCCGCTCCAACTGCGCGAGCCGAGCCGCAGCGTCCTCCGCAGCTTCCACGCTCCGGGCGGCAGAGGCGACGATCGCCGCACCGATCAGGGCGGCGCGACGGGTGAGGCCGAGCTGAAGAAGGGCGGGGTGAGACATGAGCGGGCTCCCTGCACGCGGTTCGTCAGGGATGCTCTCTTGCTGTCCGACCTTGGCAATATCGCGCTGAGGCCGTGACGGGATCGGGGCGCCCGCCCCGCCGTTTCACGGGAAACATCCTTAATGGACGGATGTCACCCGCCGACGGCGAGGCATGGCGCCGCCGACGTCAATGCGACCGCGGCGAGTGCCCCTTGCGATCCGGATCGTGGGTGTGATGCCGGTCGCGCTCGCCGCCGCCGCCCGAGACGTGGGAGCGGCTGTCGTTGGTGGCCGCGCCCGGGTTCGGGCCGGCATGGGCGGTGGGGTCGGGCCGGTCGGGCCGCTGGTGGCTGCTGCCGGGGCCGCCATGATGGCGGTTGGCGGCGTCGGTCTTGTCCGAGGTGCTCATGAGGTCACCGATCCTGCTGATAGCCCTGGTTGGTGGTATTCACCTTCGAGTTGCCGGCCTGGCCGATCTTGTCCGGATCCTTGGTCTGGTTGGCACCCTTCGGCCCGGTCTCGGTCGGAGCGCGCTCGGCGCTGCCGGGCCCCTTGTCGGAGCGGTTGGCCGGCGGCACGGGAGGCGGTGACGCGGTCATGGCAGTCTCCCTGAGGGTTGGGCGAGGTGTCGCCTCGCGGTGGAGCGCGGACAACGCCGGCCCTCTCCAGGCGTTCCTGCCCGGTGCGGGACCCTCGGATACTTTGTCACAGTATTAGTATCTGGGGCGAACCGGAGGTGGCGGAGGACGTTGGCCCGGGCAGCAGACACCTGCCCCCAAACACGCCAGGAAGGAGCCCCCGAGATGGCCGAGGACGTCCGTTCGCTGTACGTGACCGCGCTGAAGAACACCCACGCGCTCGAATTGCAGGCGCTCCAGATCATGGAGCGGCAGGTCGAGCGCCTGCAACGCTACCCCGACATGGAGGCCGCCCTGCGCCGGCACATCACCGAGACTCACGGCCAGCGCGACCGGCTCGACGAGGCCCTGGCGGCGATGTCCGAGAGCCCCTCGACCCTCAAGGAGGGCGTGCTCGGCTTCATGGGCAACATGGCGGCGCTCGCCCACACCCCAGCCCAGGACGAGATCCTGAAGAACGCCTTCGCCAACCGCGCCTTCGAGAATTACGAGGCGGCGGCCTACGACGCCCTGATCACGCTCGCCGAGGCGGCCGGCCAGAGCGCCCGGCTGCCGGCCTTCGAGATGTCGCTGAAGGAAGAGCTGGCGATGGCCCAGACAATGGCCGACCTCGTGCGGCCGACGACGCGCCGCTACCTCGAACTGACCATCAGTGGCGACAAGGCGGATCGCTGACGCTCAGAGCCGGAACAGTCCGCCCCGGCCGGTGATCCGGCCGGGATCGGCGCCCGCGGCGCGCAAGGACGCCCACAGGGTGACGGCGATCGAATCGTAGACCGGGATGCCGAGCTCGGCCTCCAGAGATTCGACCATCGCCGCCCCCGCCATGTTGGTGCAGACGATCGCCACCGCCTCTGCGCCTTCCGCGGCGACCGCCCGGGCCATGGCGGCGACCTCCGCCTCCGGTACCTCCGCGAAGGAGAAGTTGTCGGACAGCCCGCAATGCCGCTCGGCCGTGCAGTCGAACCCGGCTTCGCCCCAGTTCGCCTGGATCTTCGCCTGCACGTCGCCCGTATAGGGCGTGACGAGGCCGACCCGGCGGAGACGGGCACGGGTGAACGCCTCGCGGAAGCCCAGGACGGCGGTCGCGGCCGGGATGCCGGTGACCTCCGTGATCCGGGCGCACAGGGCCTCGTCGCGGGCGAAACCCAGCCAGGCCGCCGATGTGCCGTTCCAGGCGATCGCATCCACCTTGGCATCCGCGAGGAGCGCGGCCGCACCGAGGATCGGCGCTTCGTCGAACTGCCCGAGCCCCGCTGCCGAGAGGGTGATCTCGGTGACGCGAAAGCGCGAGAAGTGGGCGGTGACGTCGCTGGCGTCGCGCAGCAGCTCGGCCGTCGCCGGCTCGAGCCGGGTGTTCGACGACGGGGTCAGCATCCCGAGACGTGTCATCACGCGGCCACCCTGCGGCTCGATTCCTCGCGGATCAGCCCGAGGACGCGGCGCTTCATGTCGTTGAACTCCGGGCCCGTCACGTCCCGCGGCCGGGGCAGGTCGAAGGGGATGAACTCGCGGATGCGGCCCGGGCGCCGGCTCATCACGGCGATGCGGTTGCCGAGCACCAGGGCCTCGTCGACCGAGTGGGTGACGAACACCACCGTGGCACCGACCCGCTGCCAGATCGTGACCAGCTCCTCCTGCATCTCGATCTTCGTCTGGGCGTCGAGGGCCGCGAAGGGCTCGTCCATCAGGATCACGGCCGGGTTCATCAGCAGCGCCCGGGCGATGCCGACCCGCTGGCTCATGCCGCCCGACAGCTCCGCCGGGTAGTGCCGCTCGAACCCGGTGAGGCCGACGAGGTCGATATAGGTCTTGGCCCTCTCATGGCGCTCGGCCTTGGCGATGCCCTTCAGCTTGAGGTGGAAGGCGACGTTGTCGATGACGGTGAGCCACGGCATCAGCGTCGGCTGCTGGAACACCACGCCACGATCGGCTCCCGGCCGCTCGACGCGCCGGCCCGCCACCCGGACCTCGCCGGCGCTCGGGGTTTCGAAGCCCGCGATCATGTTGAGGAGCGTGGACTTGCCGCAGCCGGAGGGGCCGAGCAGGCAGACGAACTCGCCCGCCTCGATCGTGGCCCGGGTGCGGTCCACCGCCACGAGGTCGCGCCCGTCGCGATCGCGAAAGACTTTCTGGACGTCGGCGAGGTCGATCGCGCTCATGGGAATCTCCGTCGACAAGGGGATTCGGGGCAAGGGGATTCGGGGGAGGGAGAGGGGCGGATCACCGCCCCTGCACCGTCGTGCCCTTCTGCCAGTGCAGCACCGAGGCCATCAGCGCCTTGAGGCCGAGGTCGGACAGGTAGCCGAGCAGGCCGATCGAGATCATCGCGGCGAGAACGATGTCGTAGCGCAGGAAGTAGTAGGAATCCCACAAGACGTAGCCGAGGCCGCTCTTCACCGCGACCATCTCGGCGGTCACCGTCAGCATCCAGGCCGAGCCGATGGCGATGCGAAGACCCGAAAAGATCGACGGCAGGGCGGCCGGCAGCACGATGTCGGTGAGGAGCTGGCGCTCGGACGCGCCCATCATCGCGCCGGCCCGGATCAGGTTGCGGTCGACCCCGCGCACGCCGTGGATGGTGTTCATCAGGACGGGGAAGAACGCCCCGAGGAAGACCAGGAAGATTGCCGGCTTGTCGGCGATGCCGAACCAGATGATGGCGAGCGGGATCCAAGAGACCGGCGGGATCGGCCGCAGCATCTGCAGGGTCGGCTCGACGGTGCGCTCGACGAGCCGCCACCAGCCGATGGCGACCCCGATCACGATGGCCGACGCGGCCGCGATGGCGTAACCGGCGGCGACCCGGGTCAGGCTCGCCAGCGCGTCAGGCACCCAGCGGCCGGAATAGGTCTGGGTGCTCTCGTCGAGGCCGAGCAGCCAGTCCCCCAGGGCGTGCAGCACGGCGGTAGGCGCCGGCAGCAGGGCCGCCGGCAGGGCGCCGGAGCGCGCGAAGGCCTCCCAGCCGGCGATAAGGAGGAGCGGCAGGGCCGCCCGCTCAGCGAAGGCGACGAGGCGCCGGGGCAGCCGGCGGGCGGGAGCCGGCGTCGCTTCCGGCAGCGGCGCGGTCTCAGTAGCCGAGGCCATCGCGGGTCTTCTTCGTGGCGGCCTCCAGGAACGAGAAGTCCATGTGCTTCTCCACGTCGGCCGAGACGTCGCGGCTGATGTACTTGAGGTCCCGCATCATCGCGGCGATGGCCAGGGTCTTGGCCCGGTGCATGCGGTAGTCCGGCTCCGCGTTCCTGATCGCCTCGGCGGCAACCTCCTTCGACAGGCCGGTCTTCTGGTTGATCACGTCGACCCAGACGCCCTTGTCGGCCTTGAGCTTCTCGACCAGCGCCACGTCGGCATCGACCACCGCCTGCACCGCGGCGCGGTTCTTGGCGATCACGTCGGAGCGGGTGACGATCAGGTTGGTGAGGTTGCCGGCGGCCTGGTCGTAGGGCAGCACGAAGCGCTCCGCGGCACCGGCCATGCGGATCTGCGAGGCGAAGGGCTCGACCGAGCAGACCATGTCGATCTCGCCCCGCTGCATCGCCGCCAGGTGGTCGGACGGGTTCGGGATGTTGACGAACTGCACGTCCTTGTTGGGGTTGATGCCCTGCTTGAGGAAGGCGCCGCGCATGTGGATGTCCTGCGCATTGCCGCGGGAGGCCGCGACCTTGAGCGGCGTGCCCGCCGCCTTCGCCTTCTCGACCGCGGCCTTGAAGCCGGCCCAGTCATCCGCCTTCAGGTTCAGGGCCTTGGCGGAGAGACATTCCGAGCCGCCATTCACCTCGCCGGCCACCGCCACGATGTCGAAGCCTTTGTCGAGGGCGGTGACGTAGTGAAGGTACGTGACCTGCGCCACGTCGAGGCTCTTGGCGATCAAGGCCGTCAGCACGTCGTTGCCGGAATTGAAGCCGGTGGCATCGATCGTCGCGCCCTTGGCGAGACCGGGCAGCAGGGCGACCGGCAGGCAATGGGCGCACTTGGCGTAGCCGACCTTGACCGGCGCCTCCTGGCCCGAGGCGGGCGAGAGGGACCACAGGGCGGCGGCCAGCAGGGGGCCGAGATGGCGACGCATGGTCGGTGACCTCGCTCGTGAGGGGCGCGCCGTCCGGGAGCGCGATCGGGCTTGACCGGACATCTCGAAAGCTCTGGCGGGGCCGTCGGCCACCGCCGCGAGATCAGGGTGGGACGGGCTCGGGGCCGGCGCAACGTATTTTTCGTGCTCTGCATGCAATTCATGCCAAATGCCGAGGCAGTCAGCAGAAATGCCTGGAATTGATGCGCCCGCTGCCGGATGGAGCGGCTATGGTCGAGACCCGACGATGATGGAGAGGACACGCATGGATCCGGTCCGGCGCCCCCGTGGGCGCCCGCGCAAACCGGTGCTGCTGGACACGGCCGGCCTCGGGCCGCGGCGCGGCCTGCACGACCAGGCGGCGGAGCGCCTGCGTGCGCTGATCGTCGAGGGAACGCTGCCGGCGGGCGCCGCGCTCGTCGAGACCGAGCTGTCGGCGGCGCTCGGCATCTCGCGCACGCCGCTGCGCGAGGCGCTGAAGCTCCTGGCCGTCGAGGGGCTGGTGGAGCTGCGCCCCAACCGCTCGCCCCGGGTGGCGGAGCTGCAGCCGGAGGCCGTGACCGAGCTGTTCGAGGCGATCGCGGCCATCGAGCGGGCGGCGGCGGAGCTGGCGGCCTCACGCATCACCCCGGCGGAGCTGGAGCGGCTGCGGCGGCTTCAGACCGAGATGGAGGCGCATCACGCGGCCGGCGACCTCGCTCCCTACTTCGCCCTCAACCAGCAGATCCACGCCCTGATCGTGGCGTCCGCCCGCAACGCGTGCTTGCGGGAGGCGCACGAGGCCCTGCACGCCCGGGCCGAGATCGCCCGCCGCCGCGCCCTCGACAGCCGGGCGCGCTGGGACGAATCCGTCGCCGAGCACCGGGCCATCCTGGCCGCGCTCGAGGCCCGCGACGCCGCGCGGGCCGGCCGCCTCCTCGCCGACCATGTCGGCCATACCGGCACGGCGCTGCTGGCCGGCCTCACCCGGCCCGACGCCGCCTGATTCAGAAGAGACCGCCGATGCGCCTGCTGCTCCTCAACCCCAATACCAGCCGCGACGTCACCGAGCTGATGCGCGTCACCGGTGCCGGCGTGGCCGCTCCCGGCACCGAGATCCTCACCGCCACGGCGCCCCGCGGCGTGCCCTACATCGCGACGCGGGCCGAGGCGCAGATCGGCGGCGCGATCGCCCTCGAGATGCTGGCCGAGGCACCGCCGGTCGATGCCGCGATCATCGCGGCCTTCGGCGATCCGGGCCTCTTCGGCGCCCGCGAATTGTTCGATTATCCGGTGGTCGGCCTCGCGGAGGCCGCGATGCTCTCCGCCTGCCTGCTGGGCCGGCGCTTCGGCCTCGTCACCTTCGCCCGCGCCCTGGTGCCCTGGTACGAGGAATGCGTTGCCGCTCACGGTCTCCAGCAGCGCTGCGCCGGTGTGCGGGCGCTTGAGGGCCGGTTCGCCGCCCTCTCCGGCGTCCAGGAGGAAAAGGAGGCGCAGCTGATCGACCTCGCCCAGGCGGCCATCGAAGAGGACGGCGCCGACGTGCTGATCTTCGCCGGCGCTCCCCTGTCGGGCCTCGGCGCCAGGGTGCGCGATCGTCTGCCGGTGCCGGTGGTCGATCAGGTGGTGGCGGCGGTCAAGCTCGCCGAGGCGCTGGTGGCGCAGCAGCCCCGCAAGGCGACCGCCGGCACGTTCCGCCGGCCGGATCCGAAGCCGAGCATCGGGCTGGCGCCGGCCTTGGCGGCGCGGATCGGGCATGAGGATTGAATGTTGCCGTGAACTACCCTGAGACCAGGAAGTCGCGGGATCCCCTCTTCCACATGGGAGAGGGGACGCGCTTTCGGTCGTGAATGTCGCTGCGGACCTTTCGTTCAACCCCCGCTGCCCGCCTCGTCCTGGCAGCGGATCAGCTTCGTCGCGCCCGCCGCCCGGTCGGGCTCGGCGAGGCGGAACTCGCCGGTCTCGGGGTCGCGGATCCGCAACTGCCCGGTGGCGATGCCGAAATGCGCGCCGTGGAGCTGCAGCTTGCCGCGCTCGACCAGAATGCGCACGCACGGGAACGTCATCAGGTTCTTGAGGCTGTTGGTGACGGTCGCGTATTCGAGCTGCTCGAGATAGTCGGGCCCGCGCGGCTCGTCGCCGAGCGCTTCCGCCGCCGGGCGGATCAGCGAGACCCAGCGACCGATGAAGTCGCCCGGCGAGAGCGGCGCGGCATCGTCCGCGAAGGCGCGCACGCCGCCGCAGCGGGCATGGCCCAGCACCACGATGTGCTTCACCTTGAGCGCCTGCACGGCGAATTCGAGCGCCGCCGAGGTGCCGTGATACTCGCCGCCGGTCTCGAAGGGCGGGACCAGGTTGGCGACGTTGCGCACCACGAACAATTCGCCCGGCCGCGCGTCGAAGATCACCTCCGGCGAGACCCGGCTGTCGCAGCAGCTGATGATCAGGATCTCGGGGCTCTGCCCCTCGGCGAGGCTGGCGTAGCGGCCCTGCTCGCGCACGAACCGGTCGTCGAGGAAGGCGCGGTAGCCTTCCGCCAGCGCGGGGGGAAAGGGGGTTGCGTCGGCCATGGGTTCGCGCTCCTTGGAGAGAAGGTCTGGGCTACGCTTACGCCGCGCCAGGCCCCCAGGACAACGTCATCACCTCCGGGATCGCCTGGCCGGCCACGAGCCTTTTGGCCAGAGTGGCGAGGCCCTGCGGCTCCACGCGCTCACGGGTCGCGGCGAGCTCGTCGAGGGGCCACCAGCGGGTGCCGTAGACCGGGTTGTCCTCGGTCTCGGCGAGCCGGCTGGTGTCGACCCGATCGTCGGGCAGCCGGACCACGAAGTAGCGCTCGCGGGCGAAGCGCGGCTTGTTGAACAGCGTGAACGGCCCGTCGCAGCGGGCGACCTGGGGACCCAGGGCGACGTCCTTGACCCCGATCTCCTCCTCCAGCTCGCGCCGGCAGGCTTCTTCCGGCGTCTCGCCGGGCTCGATGCCGCCGCCGGGCATGAACCAGAAGGTCCGGTCGCCCGGCCGGTCCGGGTCGACGTCGCGCGAGGCCTCGTAGGCGATCAGGAGGAGGCGGCCCTTCGGGTCGAGCACCAGGGCGCGGGCGATGTCGCGGGTCGCGAGATCGGTCGGAACTTCGGTCATGCGGGTGCCTCGCTGTGGGTAAGCGTCCAGATCGCGGCCGGCAGGCCGTGGGCGTCGCGCTCCGGCGGATCGGGATAGGGCACCCCGCGCCCGTTGGCGATGGCCCGTGCCACGGCGAGCGCCGCCAGCGCGTCGAGGAGGTCGTCGGGCTTGGCGCCGCGCGGCGGGGCGAGGTCGGCCGGCAGGCCGGCTTTGGTGATGAGGTCGCGCCGCAGGGCCGCGCCGTCCGCTTTCCGCTTCGAGGCGGGGAGCGGCGTGCCGCCGTTGAGGCTCTGGAAGGCGAGCTCCGGGTGCACCTCGTAGACCCGCGTCTGAAGCTCAGGTCTGGCCCGCAAGAGACCATCCGCCTCGCGAATTCGGGGAAAGATCGCGTTGGCGGGCGGGGAGGGGGCGAAGGGCTGCGTCTCGGGCCGGCGCGACAGGGCGATCGCCGCCGTATAGTCCGGCGCGTAGACGACGCTGCGGGCCGAGGTCGGGAACACCGACGCGCGCCGCGGCCCGAGGAGCGCCCGCACCATGACCTCGGCCGTTCGTCCGCCGGGGCCGACCCGGTCGGGCAGGCCGATTGGAATGTCGACCGCCACGATGGCGGGGGCCTCGGGCGCGTCGCAGATCGCCACCAGGCTCGGCAGCACGCGGGCACGGATGGTGTCGGAGCCGCCGTCGAGTGGGGCGAAGACCGCGACCCAGCCGCCCGGGCACCCGTCCACGCCTGCGACCCACGTCATGCGCCGTTTCCCCGTTCGGGGCTGGATTTAGGGCGGGGAGGGCCGTCCTTGGAGGCGAGTTCCCGCGATGGCAGAACAGGCGCTCGCCGTCCCGCTCCACAGGCTCACCCCAGGGTTCGCCGCAGGCGGCAGCCCAAGTTTCGGAAACGCCGAGGGTCCAGGATGAGGCGGAGCGCTGCCCGCTTCACTCTGGCCGCCCTGACATTCTGGATCCCGGCCTCCGCTTTCGCAGCCCCGGGGCGACGCGGAGGGTGTCCGCTCTGTCGGTGAGAGGCGAAGCCGCCCTCACGCCGCCCTGGCGTAGCGCGACTCGGCGAGATCCTGGTGCGCGATCTCCGGCGCCCGGCCGCCGATCAGGTCGGCCAGCAGCCGGCCCGAGCCGCAGGCCATGGTCCAGCCGAGCGTGCCGTGGCCGGTATTGGTGTAGAGGTTGGAATAGGCGGTCGCGCCGACGATCGGAGTGCCGTCCGGGGTCATCGGGCGCAGGCCCGTCCAGAACTTCGCCTGGGCGACGTCGCCGCCCTCCGGGAAGAGGTCGAGGACCGAGCGCTCCAGCGTCGCCCGGCGCGGGCCGCGCAACGCCTGGCTGAAGCCGGCGAGCTCCGCCGTGCCGCCGACCCGGATGCGGTCGCCGAGCCGGGTGATCGCCACCTTGAAGGTCTCGTCCATCACGGTCGAGACCGGGGCGGCCTCCGCGTTGGTGATCGGCAGGGTCAGGGAATAGCCCTTCACCGGATAGACCGGCAGCTCGATGCCGAGGGGCTTCAGCATCGCCGGGGTGTAGCTGCCCATGGCGGCGACGTAAGCATCGGCCGTCAGCACCTCGCCGCCGGCAAGTCCGACGCCGGCGATCCGGCCGCCTTCCTGACGCAGGCCCGTGATGGTCGCGCCGTAACGGATCGTCACGCCCATGCGCTCGCAGATCGCGGCTAGCCTCTGCGTGAAGAGATGGGCGTCGCCGGTCTCGTCGCCGGGAAGGCGCAGGCCGCCGACGAAGGTGCCGGCGACCCGGGCGAGCGCCGGCTCGGCCGCGATGCAGCCCGCAGGATCCAGCACCTCGTAGGGCACGCCGTATTCGTCGAGCACGCTCGTGTCGTCGCCGACATGGTCGAGCTGCTTCTGGGTGCGGAAGAGCTGGAGCGTACCCTTCTCGCGGTGATCGTAGGTGATGCCGGTCTCGGTGCGCAGGTCGCGCAGGACGTCGCGGCTGTACTCGGCGAGCCGCACCATCCGGCCCTTGTTGCGGCGATAGGCGTCCTCGGTGCAGTTCGCCAGCATCCGGGCGAGCCAGCCGTAGAGCTTAGGCTCCAGGCTCGGCCACAGCACCAGCGGCCGGTGGCGCATCATCAGCCACTTCATCGCCTTGACGGGGATGCCGGGCGCGGCCCAGGGCGCCGAGTAGCCGGGGGAGACCTGGCCCGCATTGGCGAAGCTGGTCTCGAGACCCGCGCCGGGCTGGCGATCGAGCACCGTGACCGCGTGGCCGGCCTTGGCGAGGTAGTAAGCCGAGGTGACGCCCACCACGCCGCCGCCGAGGATCAGAACGCGCATCGCCGAAAATCCCTGTTGCGCCCTGCTTCGTCGGTGCCCAACCCGGCGCCTGGTCGACGTCCGGAGTGTTGCGCAAGGATCGCCGAATTTCCCGCCGGATCGGCGCATGATAGGCGAGAATATGCTACGCAACGCAATGATCTGCGGCAAAACGGCAGGAGATTGCGCAATGGCCGGGCGGGACGAGATCGACGCGCGCATCCTGCGCGTCCTGCGCGACGACGGGCGCATCAGCAACGCGGACCTCGCCGCCAAGGTCGGCCTGTCGCCCTCGGCCTGCCTGCGTCGCCTGCGGCTGCTCGAATCGAACGGCACCATCCGCGGCTACACCGCCCTGATCGAGGCCGACGAGCGCGAGGCGCACCTCGTCGTGCTGACCCAGATCACCCTGGAGCGTCAGACGGAGGAGTCGCTCAACCGCTTCGAGGCGGCGGTACGCCGCTGCCCGGAGGTGCGCGACTGCTACCTGATGACCGGCTTGTCCGATTACCTGATGCGGATCGAGGTCTCGGATGCGGGTGATTACGAGCGCCTGCACAAGGAGGTGCTGTCGCGCCTGCCGGGGGTGGCGCGGATCCAGTCGAGCTTCGCGATCCGGACGGTGGTGGGGGAGGGGAGAGTAACCCACAGGCGTTAAGATCGGGGCTGCACGGGGTCGGTGATGCCGGGTCTTCGTCGTCGCGGGGCCGTGACGCGGATGCGGGTCCATCGCGGTGTGGTCGTCGGGAGGGGAGCGAGGCCGAACGGCCCGGGCACACAGCCCGGCAAGAGCCACCACGGCGATTGCCGCGGCTGCTGGTTTGGCCAGGCCGGTGGCACCGGCCAAGCACAGCAACCGGCCAAGCGCAGCAACCAGCCAAGCGCAGGATGTGGCCGGGCCAAAGGCAGCCGCCTGATCCAGTCGGTATGTCGGGCCGGGTGGGTTGAGTTCCGCGATGGCCATCAGGCCGGCCCGGGCGGCTGTGTGGCGCCGCGACAGGCCGCCGGGACCGTGCGCCGGACACGGACGCAGCATCCTCCCCGCAGGTGGGTGCGCGGCGGCGGTGCAGGGTGTGGGTCTGACGGTCCAGCTATGCCCCCGGCTCCTCTCCCACACGGGAGAGGACGATGCGCTGCCCTTTCGTTCGAGCGGATCAGGCGGCGAAGCGTGTTGCTGCGGGCAAATCCCCACCCTGCAACGCGTCGAATCAGCTAGAGCGTCACCGTTTCCCGCGCACTTCGGTGACGACGATGCTGAGAGCTATCCTGCTGGCGACCTGCGTGGCCTGGACCGGGAGCGCCCTCGCGGCGGATGGTGTGGTGAACCTGCCCGGCAAGGCGACGATCGGCTCCGAGAGCCGGGACGTCGCGATGGCGTTCGGCTGCACCACGACGCGGTCGCGCAACGAGACCGGCGCCCTGACGATCGGCTTCGATGTTCCGAAGTTCGAGGCCCTGGAGAAGCGGTTCGACTTCGGTGCCTTCGAGGGCCCGGAGGGCACCCGCAAGCCGCTGACCGAGATCACCGTCGGGCAAGGCGTGCGCCTGCCGGCCAACGGTGCCATCGCGATCGACGGGACCAGCTTCTCCCTCGGTGTCGGCGCATCCTTGCGCGGCGAGACGGCGCAGCTCGGCAAGCTCAGGTCCATCCTGGGCTCCGCGAGCGCCGGACCTGGCCGCCTGCGCTGGCACCAGGAGAGCCCGCGCAAGGGCGACGACCCGATCCTGGTCACGGTGCCGATCTCGAGCGCCGACGCAGATCGCCTCAAGGCGGCGCTGGCCCCCTGCCTGAAGGGCAAGTGATCGGAGGGCAAGTGATCGAAGGGCAAGTGATCACCGCCGCCAGATCCCGATCCGGTTCGAGCGGGCCTGCTCCTCGGCGGCGAGCAGGTCCGGCGTGGCGTCGGCGCTGGCCCGGCCGCCGCCGTTGAACAGGATCAGCTCGGACAGGTCCTGTCCGTCGAGAGAGCAGCGATAGGCGCTCCCGTCGCCGGCCGGCGCGCAGGCGACGTCGCGCCGGCGCAGGTAGCGGCCGAGCTCACGGGCGTTGCGGCCGGACAGACCGTCGACCCCGATCAGCCGCACCGTGCGCCCGTCGAAATCGAGGGTGCCGGTATCGACCACCGCCGGGCTGCCCCGCAGCACCGCGCGGCCGGCGAGATCCCGACTGGCGAGGTCCCGCGACCGCGGATCGGCCTCCGGCTCGGCGACGCTCGCCGTCTCGGGCCGCGGCCCCGGGGCCGGACGGGTCGCCTCCGGCTTGCCCGCCTTGGCGCGGGCCGCGAGGGCCTGGCTGACGAAGTCGTGCCAGATCAGGGCCGGCAGGTCGCCGCCGGTGACGCCGGCCATCGGCGAGTTGTCGTCGTTGCCGAGCCAGACCCCCACCACGAGGTCGCCGGCAAATCCGATGAACCAGGCGTCGCGGCTGTCCTGGGTGGTGCCGGTCTTGCCCCCGGCCGGCACCGAGACCCGGGCGTTCTTGCCGGACCCCTCCCGTACCACGGCGCTGAGCAGGTCGAGCATCGCGGTGCGGGCGGCCTGGTCGCGGGCGGGGGTCGGGGCGGTCTGGGGCCGTGTGTAGAGCGTCTGCTCGCGGGCGAGGATCTGGCGCACGCTGTAGGGCTCGACGCTCTCGGCGCCCGCCGCCACCGCCGCGTAGGCGCGGGTCATCTCGAGGAGGGTGGTCTCGGCCGAGCCGAGGGCGAGGCTCGGCAGGTTCGGCAGGTCCGAGGTGACGCCGAGGCCGCGCGCCGTCTCGATCACCGCCGGCATCCCCACCGCCTCGGCGAGCTGCACCGCCACGGTGTTGATCGAGTGCGCGAACGCGGTGCGCACGGTGACCGCGCCGCGGTAGCGTCCGCCATAGTTCTCCGGCTCCCACTCGCCGACCTGGGTCGGACGGTCGACGAGGGTCGAATCCGGCCGGTACCCCTCGCGGAGCGCCGTGAGATAGACGAACAGCTTGAACAGCGAGCCCGGCTGGCGCTTGGCCTGGGTGACGCGGTTGAACTGGCTGTCGGCGTAGTCGCGCCCGCCGACCATGGCGAGGATCGCCCCGTCGGGGGCCATCGCCACCAACGCCCCCTGCGAGACCTTGCGGCGCTCGCCGTCCTGGTCGAGGCGGCGGGCGATCACGCTCTCGGCGATGTTCTGGAGCGTCAGGTCGAGGGTGGTGCGCACGGTGGCGTCCGCCGGCCCGGTGCCGATCAGGGTGCGGACCGAATCCGCGACGCTGTCGACGAAGTAGTTGGTGCCGACCGGCGTCTCCGTCGGCACCCGGACGGTGGCAGGCGCGCGCTTCGCCGCGTCGGCCTCCGCCTTGGTGATCGCGCCGGTTTCCACCATCGCGTCGAGCACCTGGGCGGCGCGGCCTCTCGCGCCGTCGAGGTTGCGGTGGGGGGCGAGCTGCGAGGGCGCGCGCACCAGGCCCGCCAGCATGGCGGCCTCGCTCAGGGTCAGCTCCTTCGCCGGCTTGCCGAAATAGCGCTGCGCCGCCGCGTCGGCGCCGTAGACGCCGGCGCCGAAATAGGCGGCGTTGAGGTAGCGGGTGAGGATCTCGTCCTTCGGCAGCTGCGATTCGAGCCACAGCGCCAGCACCGCCTCCTGCACCTTCCGCTTCAGGGTGCGGTCCTGCGACAGATAGCTCATGCGGACGAGCTGCTGGGTCAGGGTCGAGCCGCCCTCGCGGGTGCCGCCGGCGGCCGCGTTGCGCAGGGCGGCGCGCAGCAGCCCACGCAGGTCGATGCCGTGATGCTCGGAGAAGCGGCGGTCCTCGATCGCCACGATCGCCTTGGCGAGGACGGGCGGCACCTCCTTCGGCGCGAGCTTCGCCCCCTTGATGACGCCGCGGGTGGCGAAGGCCTGTCCGTCCGCAGCCCGCACCACCAGGGCGGAGGCGGTGGACTCGACCGTGAGCCCGCCATTCACCGGCAGCGTCGCCAGCGCGTAGATCGTGTAGGCGAGGACCAAACCAATCACGAGGGCGGCGGTGGCCGCCGTTACGCGCAGCCAGGGCACGCGCCGGGCGACGCTCGCGACCGGCCGCCAGGCCGCCGCCGTGGCGGCAGCGGCGCGACGCGCGGCGGGATGATCGGCGAGGCGGCCGGCAGAGGCCCGCGCCCGCGAGAAACCGGCGCGAGCGGTCGGGCCGAGGCGGGCTCCGAAGCCGGCGGCGGCGCGGGAGAATTCAGCGAACCGGCCTTCCGGCGGTCCTCCCTTCGGTGTCGTCTCCTGCGGGGCAGCCGGCCGGGCCGCCCCCCCGAGATCGAGCCAGTCGCGGGGGCGCCCGTCGGGCCCGGATTCGGGAGGCCGTTCGCTCAAGGCTCAGCGTCCGGCCTGACGGGGCTCGATCCAGCGCACCGGCCGGGCGGCCGGGCGGCTGAACTGCAGCCGCCGGACGTGGTGGCGGTGGCGGCGGACATGGTGGCGCCCGTAATGGCGGCGATGGTGCCAGTGGCGCCGGTGATGCCAGTGCCGGCGATAATGGCGGCGATGGTGCCAATGGCGGCGATGCCAGTGCCGTCGGTGCCAGTGGCGGTGGCGGCGCCAGCGCACGGTCTCGACGGTGGAGGGCTGGTCGAGGGCGGTGGTGACCGCGGCGCTCGGCATCAGCGGTGAGGCGCCGGCGAGGCCGCCGAGGCCGGCAAGCAGGAAGAAGGCCAGCAGCAGGGAACGAATGCGCATCGGGGCTCCGGGCGAGGATCCAGGCAGAGATGGCGCGACCCGGCACCGGAATGCCATCGCCGCACGCGAGGTGGAACTCAACGCCAAGCTCTGCCGTTCCGTTCCCGTCCGGGACGCTCGTGCCCCCTCGAAGCCTGGCCGTTCCCCGCGGGCGCGTTAGATGTGAGTGTCACGAGGTCCTTCGCGGTGAAGAGAGGCTAAAGCCATGCGGCCGGGCGTGAAACGGCTCTACCTGTGGTCGGCGGCGGCGGCGTTGCTCGCCGGCGGCATCAGCGCGGCGGAGGCGGGATGCGTCCGGCGCGTCATCAACCGCTCGCCCTATTTCGCAGTGGCGAGCCGCAACGGCGGTCCCAGCGTCGGCATCCCACCGCATTCCTCGCGCTCGATCCGCATGCTGGCGCCGGGCCGGGTCGACATCGCGGCCCATTGCGCCGCGCGGGGGCCGCGCGGACGCCTCGTCCCGGTCGGGCCGCCGGTGGCGCAGGACAGCTACACGTTCACGGCGATCCTCGACCGCTGCTACTACGACCTCGGCCTGATGGGCTTCGGCCAGGGCGGCACCGAGCCGTTCGTGCTCAACAACCCCCGCGACGGCGACCTCGTGGTCGGCCCGTTCGGCCCGGCCTGCCCGCCGCGCTGAGACGCGACATCGGGGTTGCGCCGAACGAGTGAACTGGCTAATAAGCCCCCGTCGGCGCTCACGGAGGGCCGGCAGCGACGTTCCCCGATAGCTCAGTTGGTAGAGCAGGCGACTGTTAATCGCCTTGTCGTAGGTTCGAGTCCTACTCGGGGAGCCACTCTCCTTCCCTGACAATTCATCTGGATCCTGCGGTGGTGCGCCTGCACCCGCAATGCTGTCCGGCCGTCAGACCTCCTCGCCCCGACTCGCGCGCCGGAACGCCGCCGGGCTTGCCCCCGCGCGCGCCGCGAAGAAACGCGAGAAATATGCCGGATCGTTGAAGCCGAGATCGAAGGCGATCTTCGAGACCGGCAGCGTGGTGTAGATCAGGCTGCGCTTGGCCTCGAGCAGCAGACGGTCGTGCAGGATGCCTTGCGGCGAGCGCCGCACCGCTTCCGTGCAGGCGGCGTGCAGCCGGTCGGGGCTGACCCCCAGAACCGCGGCGAAGCGGGCGACCGGCCAGCCCTCGCGCAGATGCGCCTCGACCAGACGGCGGAAGCGGCGGTGCAGGTCGGCCCGGGCGAGCGCCGCCGGCTCGGTGATCGAGCGGGCGGCGCGGGTGCGCAGCACGCCGACGACCAGGAGCTTCACCAGGGCCGCCACCGCGCTCGTCGCCCCCGGCAGGGCGCCGGCGGCCTCCCGCCTGAGCGTTTCGACGAGGCTCGCGAGGTCGAGGTCGATCTCCTCCGGCGAGCCGGGCCGCCCGCTGAACGTCGCCTCGGCGGTCACGCGCAGCCGGGCCGCCTCTGGATCGGGATCCAGCACCGCGGCGAGGAAGTCGTCGGCGAGCGACAGCACCACCCCGTCGGTGCCGGGCCGGAACGAGAAGGCGTGCACCACCCCCGACGGCACCCAGACCAGCCAGGGCGCGGAGAACTCCTCGCGCCGGGCGTCGAGCGACAGGGCGCCGTGGCCGCGCGTGACGACGAGCCCTTGCGTCAGCGCGCCGTGGCGGTGGGGTGCGATCTCCCAATCGTGCAGGGCCGCGCTGGTGCCGATCCGCTCGGCATGGACGAAGCTCGGCACCGTGGTCTCGGCGGCCTCGCCGTAGAGGCGAAAGACCGGGATCGGCCGCTCCCGCCGCGTCTGCATCGCCGTGTCCTCCCGGTTCGAGGGTAAGGCCCGGCTCCAGATCCGTCCAAGAATTTCCGGGCAGCGTCCATGGCCCGGGCCGGCGACCGCGGCTAGCGTTGGAGCATCGAACCGGACCAGTTCCAAACTGCTGATCCGGCGGGCGAAAATCTTGTGCGGCGCAACACGCGCAGCCGGCCGGCGGCCTTCGGCGAAGAACGGAGCCGGCGACCGGCTGAGGCCAAGTTTTGGCGCTGCACCGACGGACCTCCGCGAGGCGTAAGACCCGCGAGGCCACCCCACGAGGGAGGAAACGATGAGCGATGCGAAGGCCTTCCCGCTGAACGCCTGGTACGCCGCGGCGTGGGACCACGAGATCGGCCGGGCGCTGACGCCGCGGCGGATCTGCGACAAGGACGTGGTGCTCTACCGCCGCACCGACGGCGCCGTGGCCGCGCTCGAGGATGCCTGCTGGCACCGGCTGCTGCCGCTCTCGCTGGGCCACCTCAAGGGCGACCAGGTGATGTGCGGCTATCACGGCCTCGTCTTCGACGCCGCCGGTCGATGCACCTTCATGCCGGCGCAGGAGACCATCAACCCCTCGGCCTGCGTGCGCGCCTTCCCGGCGGTGGAGCGCCACCGCCTGATCTGGCTCTGGATGGGCGACCCGGCGCTCGCCGACCCCGACCTCGTGCCGGACTTCCACTGGAACAGCGACGCGCCGTGGGTCGGCGAGGGCGGCACCTTCTACAGCCTGAAATGCGATTACCGGCTGGTCATCGACAACCTGATGGACCTGACCCACGAGACCTACGTGCACGCCGGCAGCATCGGCGACGACGCCATCACCCGCAGCCCGTTCGAGGTGACCCACACCGACCGGTGCGTGACGGTGGAGCGCTGGATGGAGAACATCGAGCCGCCGCCGTTCTGGGCCCGGAACCTCGGCAAGCCCGGCCACCACGTCGACCGCTGGCAGATCATCCGGTTCGAGGCGCCGACGGTGGTGGCAGGCGATGTCGGGGTGGCGGTCGCCGGCACCGGGGCGCGCCAGGGCGACCGCTCCCAGGGCGTCAACGGCTTCTTCCTCGCGGCGATCACGCCGGAGACCGCCACGAGCTGCCACTACTTCTGGAACTTCGTGCGCAACTTCCGCACCGACGACGCGGAGCTGACCAAGTCCCTCAACCGCGCCCACGTCAATGACGGCAAGGGCGTCTACGACCAGGACCACGACGTGCTCGAAGCCCAGCAGCGGGCGATCGACCGCCAGCCGCGCCAGCCGTTCTACAACCTCAACATCGATGCCGGGGCGCTCTGGGCGCGGCGCCTGATCGACGGGATGCTCGCCAAAGAAACCCCAGGCGAGACCAAGCCCGCCGAGACCAAGCCCGTCGGCCTGGCGGCCGAGTAGCGCGCCATGACCCCGACCGACTGGCTCCCCGCGCGGCTTCGCGCCATCCGGGCGCTGACGCCCGACATCCGCCTCCTGGAGATCGCGCCTTCGGCTCCCGGCACGCCGGCCCCGCCCGGCAGCCATCTCGGGGTGGCGGTGATGATCGGCGAGCGGCCGGATACCCGCTCCTACTCGCTCCTCGATTCCGGGGCGGACGGGCTCTACCGCATCGCCGTGAAGCGCCTCCCCGACAGCCGCGGCGGTTCGGCCTACATGCACGGGCTCGAGCCCGGCGCCCGCCTCAGCATCTCCGGACCGCGCAACCATTTCGGCCTCACCCTCGGCCGGCCCGGCTACCTGCTCGTCGCCGGCGGCATCGGCATCACCCCGCTCCACGCCATGGCGCTCGCTTTGCACCAGGCCGGCGCCCCGTTCCGCCTCCTCTACGCTGCCCGAACCCGGCAGGATCTGGCGCTGGCGGATGATCTGCGGGCGCGGATCGGCGACCGGCTCGAGACCTTCCTCGACGAGGATCACCGGCGGATCGACCTGCACGCGGCGATCGCCGCCCTCGCCCCTGGCGGCGAGGCTTATGTCTGCGGGCCGTTCGGGATGATGGAGGCGGCCCGCCGCGCCTGGGCGGAGGCCGGTCGGCCGGCGCAAGGCCTGCGCTTCGAGACCTTCGGCACCGGCGGCCGTCACGCCACCGAGCCGTTCACCGTCCGCATCCCGCGCCTCTCCAAGGAGATCGTCGTGTCCCGCAACCAGACCATGCTGGAGGCGCTGGAGGCGGCGGGCGTCGGCATGATCCACGATTGCCGGCGCGGCGAGTGCGGCCTGTGCACGGTGAAGATCTTAGAGGCGGAGGGCACGGTCGATCACCGCGACGTGTTCTTCAGCGAGGCGCAGAAGGCGACCAACGCCCAGCTCTGCACCTGCGTCTCCCGCGTCGTCGGGGGCGGAATCACGATCGATACGGCGGATCGGGCTGTGTGAGGCCTGATTGCTTTAGGTGTAAGTATAGCTGCCGACGTTTTTCACCAACTTCCATCGTCATCCCGGGCCTCGCCAAAGGCGAGAGCTTGGAATCCAGAGCCGCCGATGCCTAAGGAAAAGGCGATCAGCGGTCCTTTATATTATTTACCACCTGATTTTCTGGATTTCGGGCTTCGCTGTGCGGCTCCGGAATGACGAGCAGGGTGTCACGACCCTCTGATGAACAAGAAACTGCAATCACGCCTACCGGGAGGACGAAATCATGTCCAACGCTCACGAATCCTCCGACCCTCGCGCCGCGATCCGCCAGGGCGCCATGACCCCGTTCCAGGTCGCCGCCGTCGCGGTCTGCGTGCTGATCTGCGCGCTCGACGGGTTCGACGTGCTGGTGGTCGCCTTCACGGCGGCCTCGATCGCCAAGGACTTCGCCCTGAAGCCCACCGATCTCGGCCTCTTGTTCAGCGCCGGCCTCGCCGGGATGGGGCTCGGCGCGCTGCTGATCGCCCCCATGAGCGACAGGCTCGGCCGGCGCACCACGGTGCTCGTCTGCCTCGCCATCCTGTGCCTGGGCATGCTGGCGGCGGCCGCGACCCGCACGCTCACGGAACTCGCCCTGGTGCGGCTGTTCACCGGGCTCGGCATCGGCGGGGGGCTCGCCACCGTCAACATCGTGGTGGCCGAATACGCCACCGACCGCTGGCGCAACCTGTCGATCTCGCTGATGTCGCTCGGCTATCCGATCGGCGCGACTTTGGGCGGGGCGTTCTCGGTCTACCTGATCGGGGCCTTCGGCTGGCGCTCGGTCTACGTCTTCGGCGGCCTCGTGGCCCTGGCGCTGGTGCCGGCCGTGCTCGCCTTCCTGCCCGAATCCCTCGATTACCTCATCGCCCGCCGCCCGGCCGGAGCGCTGCCCAAGGTCAACCGGGTGCTCGCCCGCATGAACCGGCCGGCGCTGGCCGCCCTGCCGGCCCCCCTGCGCGCCGAGGCCGAGACCGGCGCCAGCCTCGCGGCCATTGCCCGCCCGCCCTATCGCACCCGGACGCTCGCGGCCTGCGCGGCGTATTTCTGCGTGATGACGACCTGCTACTTCTTCCTGAGCTGGACCCCGAAGGTGCTGACCGAGCTGGGCCTCAGCGTCACGGGCGGCATCTCGGGGGCGATGCTGATGAATCTCGGCGGCGCCGTCGGCTGCCTGCTGTTCGGGTTCCTCGCCCGCCGCGCCGGAACGCGTCGGCTCGCCGCCGCCTTCATGGCTGGGCTGTTCCTCGCCGCCACCGCCTTCGGGCACGTGCCGGCGACGCCAGCGGCGCTCTTGGCCGCCACCCTCGCCATCGGCTTCTGCCTCTACGGCTCGATCAACGCGATGTACGCGGTCGTCCCGCCGATCTTCCCGGCCCCGGTGCGCACCACCGGCACCGGGCTGGCCATGAGCGTCGGCCGCCTCGGGGCCGTCACCGGCCCGGCGCTCGCCGGCATGCTGATGGCGGCGGGCTGGGAGCGGCCGGATTACTGCGCGGCTCTGGCCCTGCCGATGCTCGTCGCGGCGCTCTGCCTGCGCTGGGTCGCGGCGGAGGAGCCGGCGGAAACGGCAGGGCTGGTGCCGGGTGGTGTGCCGGCCGTCCGGGGCTGACGGCCTACCGCAACCCTGCCGGCCGCTCCCCCACCGCCCAGGCGAGCGCCTGCTCCAGCCGGTCGTTGCCCCAGAACAACTCGCCGTCCTCGGTGAGGAAGCTCGGGGCGCCGAACAGGCCGCGGGACTTCGCCTCCTCGCCGATCGAGCGCAGGCGGCTCTTCACCGGCTCCTGGGTGGAGGCGCGGATGAGCGCCGGTCCGTCGAGGTCGAGGCCGTTGAGGATGCTCGAGACCGCGGCAGGCTCGGCGATCGACTGGCCTTGCGCGAATTCCGCTGCGTAGACCGCCCGGACATAGGCGCCGATCCACGGCTCCTCGGCGCCGTGGACCGCGACCCGCGTCGCCGCCAGGCTGTTCTGCGGGAAGCTCTCGGGACGCACCACCGGCGGCAGGCCGAGGCGGGCGGCCTCGCGGGCCAGATCCCGCCACATGTGGCGGCCCTTGGCCGGGTAGAGGTTGAAGGGCGAGGAGGTCCACCCCTGCGCGGCGAAGACCGGCCCGAGCAGGAACGGGCGCCAGCGCACGGCGACGCCGGCCGCCTCGGCCAGCGTCTCGATTCGCATCGCGGCGAGGTACGAATAGGTGGATGCGAACTCGAACCAGAATTCGAGCGTGGGCCGGCGCGGCATCGCACCCCTCTTCCGTTGGCTGGTCCGGCACCTTCGCGTCCGCGGGCCCCGCTCACAAGCACCGCCCCGGGCGTCGCATCGCCACGGGCGGACGATGGAACTTTGGCAGCGCGGTTGCACGGGGCCGGGCCGGGCTGTTAAGCCCCCGCGCATCCGTCAGCTCCCTTTCGCTCGAGGCCCGCTCCGCATGTCCGACCAGCCCCAGAAGCGTGTGAAGAAGGTCGTGCTCGCCTACTCGGGCGGCCTCGACACCTCGATCATCCTCAAGTGGCTCCAGACCACCTACGGCTGCGAGGTGGTGACGTTCACTGCCGATCTCGGCCAGGGCGAGGAGCTGGAGCCGGCCCGCCGCAAGGCGGAGCTGCTCGGCATCAAGCCGGAGAACATCTTCATCGAGGACCTGCGCGAGGAATTCGTCCGGGACTACGTCTTCCCGATGTTCCGGGCCAACGCCCAGTACGAGGGCGTCTATCTCCTCGGCACCTCGATCGCGCGGCCCTTGATCGCCAAGAAGCAGATCGAGATCGCCGAGAGGGTCGGGGCCGACGCGGTGTCCCACGGCGCCACCGGCAAGGGCAACGACCAGGTCCGGTTCGAGCTCGGGTACTACGCGCTGAAGCCCGACGTGACGGTGATCGCTCCCTGGCGCGAGTGGGATTTCCGCTCCCGCGAGTCGCTGCTCGCCTTCGCTGAAGCCCACCAGATCCCGATCGCCAAGGACAAGCGCGGCGACGCGCCGTTCTCGGTCGACGCCAACCTCCTCCACGCCTCCTCCGAGGGCAAGGTGCTGGAGGATCCGGCAGAGGTGGTGCCGGATTACGTCTACTCGCGCACCCTCTCCCCCGAGGAGGCGCCCGACACGCCGACCCTGATCACCATCGGCTTCGAGCGCGGCGACGCGGTCTCGATCGATGGCGAGCGGCTGTCGCCGGCGACCCTGCTCGCCAAGCTCAACGAGCTGGGACGGGCCAACGGCATCGGCCGCCTGGACCTCGTCGAGAACCGCTTCGTCGGCATGAAGAGCCGCGGCATGTACGAGACCCCCGGCGGCACCATCCTGCTGCCGGCTCACCGGGCGATCGAGTCGATCACCCTCGACCGCGGCGCGGCCCATCTCAAGGACGAGCTGATGCCGCGCTACGCCGAGCTGATCTACAACGGCTTCTGGTTCAGCCCTGAGCGCGAGATGCTCCAGGCCCTGATCGACAAGAGCCAGGAGATGGTCACCGGCACCGTGCGGCTGAAGCTCTACAAGGGCGGCGTCCACGTCATCGGCCGCGAGAGCCCGAACTCCCTCTACGACCAGGACCTCGTCACCTTCGAGGAGGGCGCCGTGGCCTACGACCATCGCGACGCGGCGGGCTTCATCAAGCTCAATGCGCTGCGCCTGCGCACCCTGGGGCAGCGCAAGCGCAAGCTCGGCGCCTGAAAGCAGAAGGCCCGCTCCGGCGCCGGAGCGGGCCTCGCGAACAGGTCGCGGCCGGCCTTCGCCGGCCGCGCGAGGCGTCTGCTACTCCTCGTCCTCGTCGTCGATGTCGACCAGGAACAGGATGTCGACATCGTCCTCCTCGTCCTCGTCGTCGGTCTCGCCCCGGCTGTCATTGGCGGCCTGGGGCTCGTCCTCGTCCTCGAAATCCTCCTCGTCCATCGAGTCCTCGAAGGTCTCGACCTCGTCCTCGGTGGCGGGGCGCAGCTTCAGCGATTCGGCCTTGCCCGACCACAGCGGGCGGCCGTCGCTCTTCATGGTGCGCAGGTCGTCCTGAAAGCCCTCGACCTCGAGAAGCTCCCGGGCCCGTTCCTCGTTCGACCGGATGATGGCGACGGGCGTGCCGTCGATCTCGAGAGTGAACATCGTGCTTCCCTTGTAAGGGCCGCGCCGCAAAGGGCGGGCGGGGCCGGTGTTACGGGGGGAAAGGCCGCCGCGCCAGCCCCGTTCCGAGCGGCCTCGAGGGAAAGTCGCGCGGGCCCGCGATGGTTCGCCGGCTCCAGGGGCTTCCCGAGCCTGCGCTACCGGATCCCGAGGAGCGCGGCGTCGTTCGACACGATCAGGATGCGCAGGTCGGCGTCGGGCACGTAGTCCTTCGCCTCCCACACGAAGGTGGTCGGCCCGGTCTTGCGCACGCCCTTGCGGCAGAAGCTCACGAGCGCGGTCGGGCTGCCCTTGTCCACCGTCAGGGTGAAGCGGCCGATGCGCCCGGCCCAGTTGCGCGCGGTCGTCACGATGTAGGGCACCTCGGCCGCCCGGGTCGTGTCCTGCTCCTTCTCCGGCGAGGCGGCGATCAGGCGCCGGATCCCGGCGAGACCGGCATCGTCGAGGCAGTAGCGAGCCCGATAGGCGGGCGTCGCCGCCTCCTGGCCCGAGAGGATGTGGTTGCCCTTCACGGGGGCGTAGGTGTGGGAGACGCGAAGCTCGCGGCCTGCCGGAAACGTCTGCTCCCAGTGAAACTTGGCTTCGCTGCGCCACAGGTACTCGGTACTCGCCGAAGGTTCGGACAGGAGACCGGCCTTTTCCAGCTCCTGCAAAGTCGCCGGCTTGAGGCGCTTCAATGCCGCCTCCAGGTCGCCGCGCCGCAGTGGATTGAGCGGCAGGCCGTGGCGGGTGAGCAGGCCGGTCACTTCGCGGGTGCCGAGATAGGCCCGCTCCTCCAGTTGCGGCGTCACCGGCGCTCCATCCACCGTCACCGTGAAGCCGACGAAGTTCGCCCGGTCCTCATAGGGCAGGCTGAGCGCGCTCGTCGACAGGTGCGCCCCGTCGATCGCCGGCAGCGGGAAGGCGATCCGCAGGGTCTTGGGCGCCGCCGCAGTGTTGCGGAACACGTAATCGACCGCGATGCGGTCGAGGCCGATGCGCAGGTCCTCGCTGGCAAGCGCGATGTCCGGATCGCGCACCAGCACCAGGCCGCCGGCATCGAGGGAGGCGGCGCTGTCGTTGGCCCGGGCCGGAGCCGAAACGGACGCCGCCACGATGCAGGCCGCCAGACATGACCGAACTCTGCCGCCCATCATCGCCGTCTCCCGTCCATCGCGCGGCCCCGCTTACGGGCATCGGGGCCATGTCCGCAATCGGCGTTCCCGAAATACCTGCGGGTCTTGCCTCGTCGCCGCGAAGTCGCGGGATCCGCTTTCCCTTAGGGGAGAGGGTGTGGGGGATCGAAGATCCCGCCTGTGGGTGACACGCTTCGGTGTGAATCACACACCATCGTGCCGGGAGCGGCATGGTTCAGGCATGCTGTGGAGTCGTCGCACCCTCACCCTCACCCTCGGCCCCCACAGGCGTTAAGATCGAGGCTGCATGGGGTCGGTGATGCCGGGTCTTCGTCGTAGAACCCCCTCTCCCGAATGACCGAAGCGCCAGCGGAAGGAGATCCGGGATCCGCACTTGAATGTCGCGAAGGGTCCGTCTGTCTGCAAAGGTGCAGAAGCGGAGCCGCTTCGCGGCACGTCTCCCCCGGGATCCCGGATCCCCTTCCACTGACGCTTCAATGGTCCGGAACAGGGTGGGGAGATCGAGAAGTTCACGCGAAATACGCCGGCCAGCGCGCCCGGATCTCGTCGCCGAGCGCGATCGATTTCGAGAGGTGATCGCGCAGGGCCTCCTGCGCCGCCGCCTGTTCGCCATCCGCCAGGGCCGCGACGATGCGGCGGTGATCGGCCACGATCTGCCGCGCCTTGCCCTCCACCGGCAGGTGCAGGCGGCGCAGGCGATCGATATGACCGCTGCGGCGGCGGATCAGGTCCCAGAGGTCGGGCACGTCCGCCGCCTCGCACAGGGCGCGGTGGAAGGCCTCGTCGCTGGCCGACAGGCGCGCGAAGTCGCCCTGCTCGGCGAAGATGCCCTGCTCGGCCACGAAGGCCTGGAGCCGCGCGATCAGGGCCCGGTCGGGCGAGAGCGCCAGGGTGCGCACCACCTCCTGCTCGACGGCGCGGCGCAGGAACTGCGCCTGGCGGGCGGCCGCCAGGTCGATGCGGCTCACCACGGTGGCCGATTGCGGGAAGATGTCGACCAGACCCTCCTCTTGGAGGCGCAGCAGCGCGTCGCGAATCGGGGTGGCGCTGAGGCCGAAGCTCGCCTGCAGTTCGGGGCGCGACAGCACGGTGCCGGGCGCGAGATCGAGCGAGACGATCTTTTCCCGGATCAGGTCGAAGACCTGCGGAGCGGCGTGGCGCGAGCGGTCGCGCAGACGCTGCGCACCGGCGAAGACGGCGTTCATGGTGCGAACTCGTGAAGACGACGCGGTGCCGCCGGAGCGGCGCCGCGGGCAGCCTAGCACGGCCCGGTGCGGGTTGACATACTAATGCATTACCATTTTAGTGAGGACACCAGACCGGCACCCGACAACGAGCCGGCATGCACCGCCCCCAGGCGGCCCCGGGAGAACGCTCATGATCCACTCGCCCGCGCGCCGCGCCTTCGCGGCGGGCCTTCTCACTGCCAGCACGCTCCTGGCCGGCCTCGGCCCGGTCTTCGCGCAGCAGAAGAGCGAGATCGCGATCACGCGCCAGCCCGGCATCATCTACCTGCCGACCCACATCATCGAGAAGCAGGGGCTGATCGAGAAGCACGCCGAGCGCCTCGGGGTGCCTGGCGTGAAGACGAAGTGGATCACCTTCTCGGGCGGCGGCAGCCAGACCGACGCGCTGCTCGCCGGCGGGGTCGACATCGTCAATACCGGCACCGGCAACCTGCTGCTGCTCTGGGACCGCACGCGGGGCGGCGTGAAGGGCATCGTGGCGACCTCGGCGCTGCCGCTGCTGCTGGTCAGCCGCGACCCGAAGATCCAGACGATCAAGGATATCGCCCCCGGCGACAAGGTCGCGGTGCCGACCGTGAAGGTCTCGACGCAGGCGATCCTGCTGCAGATGGCGGCGGGCGAGCTGTGGGGCGCCGACCAGTCCGGCCGGCTCGACGCCAACACGGTGCAGCTCGGCCATCCCGACGCGGCGATCGCGCTGGCCAATTCCACCCACGAGATCAAGACCCACTTCGCGGCGCCGCCGTTCCAGTACGTCGAGCTGCGCAACGTGCCCGGCGCCCACATCGTCGCCCGCTCGCCCGACATCATCGGCGGGCCGCTGACGCAGGGCCAGTTCTTCACCACCACCAAGTTCGCCGACGCCAACCCGAAGATCGTCCAGGCCGTGCGCGCCGCGTCGGAGGAGGCGCAGGATTTCATCCGCCAGGATACCCGCAAGGCAGTCGAGATCTACCGCGAGGTGACCGGCGACAAGACCAGCGTCGAGGATCTCCTCAGCTACCTGCGTGAGCCCGGCATGATGGAGTTCAACCTCCAGCCGCAAGGCACGATGCGCTTCGCCGAGCATCTCGGCCGGATCGGCACCCTGCGAACCAAGCCGAAGGCCTGGACCGACTACTACCTGCCGGTCGCCCACGACCTGAGCGGCAGCTGACGCGATCTCGCCGAGAAGGGACACGCCATCATGACCGCTCTCCTCGACGTCCGCGGCGTCACCTTGCGCTACAAGACGCCCAACGTGCTCGTCACCGCGACCGAGCGCGTCAGCTTCAAGGTCGACACCTCCGACCGCTTCGTGCTGCTCGGGCCGTCCGGCTGCGGCAAGTCCACCCTGCTCAAGGCGGTGGGCGGCTACATGCATCCGAGCGAGGGCGAGATCCGCATCAAGGACCGGGTGGTCAAGGAGCCCGGCGCCGACCGGATGATGGTGTTCCAGGAATTCGACCAGCTCCTGCCCTGGAAGACGGTGCTGGAGAACGTGATGTTCCCGCTCCTCAACGCCCGCAAGATGCCCCGCCGCGAGGCGGAGGAGCGGGCGAAGGCCTATATCGAGAAGGTCAGCCTGACGCGGGCGATCGACAGCTACCCCCACACCCTCTCGGGCGGCATGAAGCAGCGCGTGGCGATCGCCCGCGGCATGGCGATGGAGCCCGACATCCTCTTGATGGACGAGCCCTTCGCGGCCCTCGACGCGCTCACCCGGCGCACCTGCCAGGACGAGCTCCTGCAGCTCTGGGAGGAGACGAAGTTCACGGTCCTGTTCGTCACCCACTCGATCGCCGAGGCGATCAAGATCGGCAACCGCATCCTGCTGCTCTCGCCCCATCCGGGCCGGGTCAAGGCCGAGGTGCGCGACGTCGACAAGGTCTCGTCCCAGGACGGCAGCGCCGGGCAGCTCGAGCAGCAGATCCACGACCTGCTCTTCGCCGACGAGCCAAGCCACTCCTGAAACCTTGCCACCACTGATCGATCGTCGCGTTTGAGAGGCAAGCCATGAGCACGACCATGCCGGCCCGCATCATCATGAACGACGCGGCGCCCGCCGCCGACGGCGCCGTCGAGCGCCAGCTCGGCACCGCCGAGATCCTGTGGAACAGCGGCTTCGTCCGCAAGACCGCGATCATCATCGTGCTGGCGCTGATCTGGGAGATCTATGCCCGGATCCTCGACAACCCGCTCCTGTTCCCGACCTTCTCCGACACCGTCACGACGCTCTATCAGCAGACCCTCGACGGCACGATCCCGAGCCGGGCGTACTCGTCGATCAAGGTGCTGCTGATGGGCTACGTCGCCGGCATCCTGCTCGCCGCGACCCTGACCATGCTGGCGATCTCGACCCGCATCGGCACCGACTTCCTCGAGACGATGACGGCGATGTTCAACCCGCTGCCGGCCATCGCGCTGCTGCCGCTGGCGCTGATCTGGTTCGGCCTCGGCAACGGCAGCCTTGTCTTCGTGCTGGTCCACTCGGTGCTGTGGGCGGTGGCGCTCAACACCCATTCGGGCTTCCGCGGCGTCTCGAACACGCTCCGCATGGTCGGGCGCAACTACGGTCTCAGGGGCCTGCCCTACGTCACCAAGATCCTGATCCCGGCCGCGTTCCCGAGCATCCTCACCGGCCTCAAGATCGGCTGGGCCTTCGCCTGGCGCACGCTCATCGCGGCGGAGCTGGTCTTCGGCGTGTCGTCAGGGGCGGGCGGGCTCGGCTGGTTCATCTTCGAAAACCGCAATCTCCTCGACATCCCGGCGGTGTTCGCCGGCCTGCTCACCGTCATCATCATCGGCCTCGTGGTCGAGAACCTGATCTTCCGCACGGTGGAGCGCCGCACGGTGCAGAAGTGGGGCTTGCAGCACTGACTCCCGGCCCTCCCCTCTCCGCGGGGGAGGGGAACGCGACGCTGATCCAAGTGGCGCCCCTCACATCGGTCCAGCCTTTTTCCGGAAGCGTGGTCCCCCTCTCCCGGCCCGCTTCGCGGGCCGCCCTCCCCCGCAGAGGGGGGAGGGGTCGGGCGCCGCGGAGCTGATATCCAACAGCACAACACCAACAGGAGCCCGAACCATGGCCCGCGACCCGCTCCCCCCGCCCGAACTCGAGCCCGGCACCATTCCGGACGGCCCGCAGGTCGTGCGCCGCGACCCGGCCTCGTTGCGCTCGGCGCGCTGGTTCGGCCCGGCGGACCTGCGCTCCTTCGGGCACCGCTCGCGGGCGATGCAGATGGGCTACGCCCCCGAGGAGTGGACCGGCAAGCCAGTCATCGCGATCCTCAACACCTGGTCCGACCTCCAGCCCTGCCACGCCCATTTCAAGCACCGCGTCGACGACGTGAAGCGCGGGATCCTGATGGCGGGGGGCTTCCCGGTCGAATTGCCGGCGATCTCGGTCTCCGAGAGCTTCGTCAAGCCGACCACCATGCTCTACCGCAACATGCTGGCGATGGAGACCGAGGAGCTGTTGCGCTCCCACCCGGTCGACGGCGCGGTGCTGATGGGCGGCTGCGACAAGTCCACGCCGGGCCTGCTGCTCGGCGCCACCAGCATGAACCTGCCGGCGATCTACATCCCGGCCGGTCCCATGCTGCGCGGCAACTGGCAGGGCAAGGTGCTGGGGTCCGGCTCCGACAGCTGGAAGTACTGGGACGAGTTGCGCGCCGGCAAGATCACCGACCAGGACTGGCTCGGGATCGAGGGCGGCATCGCCCGCTCCTACGGCACCTGCATGACCATGGGCACCGCCTCGACCATGACGGCGATCGCCGAAGCCGTCGGCATGGTGCTGCCCGGCGGCTCGTCGATCCCGGCGGCCGATGCCGGCCATATCCGCCTGTGCTCGGAATCCGGCCGGCGCATCGTCGACATGGTGTGGGAGGACCTGACCCCGCGGCGGATCCAGACCCGCGAGGCCTACGAGAACGCGATCGCGGTGGCGATGGCGATGGGCTGCTCGACCAACGCGATCATCCACCTCATCGCCATGGCGCGCCGCGCCGGCCACGAAATCGGCCTCGACGATTTCGAGCGCTACAGCCGCATCGTGCCGGTGATCGGCAACGTCCGGCCCAGCGGCAATGCCTACCTGATGGAGGATTTCTTCTACGCCGGCGGCATCCGGGCGCTGATGAACGAGATCCGCGAGCACCTGCATCTCGACTGCCTGACGGTGAGCGGCCAGACGCTCGGCGAGGCGATCGACGGAGCGAAGGTCTACAATACCGACGTGATCCGGCCGCTCTCGAACCCGGTCTACGGCCAGGGCTCGCTCGCGGTGCTGAAAGGAAACCTCGCGCCGAGCGGTTGCGTCATCAAGCCGGCGGCGATGGACCAGCGCTTCCTCAAGCATTCCGGCCCGGCCCTCGTCTTCGACGATTACCCGTCGCTCAAAGAGGCGATCGATGACGAGAATCTCGACGTCACCGCCGACCACGTGCTGGTTTTGCGCAATGCCGGGCCGCAGGGCGGGCCTGGCATGCCCGAATGGGGCATGCTGCCGATGCCGAAGAAGCTCCTGAAAGAGGGTCACCGCGACATGCTGCGCCTGTCGGATGCGCGGATGAGCGGAACCAGCTACGGCGCCTGCGTGCTCCACGTCGCGCCGGAATCCTTCATCGGCGGGCCGCTGGCGCTGCTGCGCACCGGCGACATCGTCAGCATCGACGTCGAGGCGCGCTCGATCCGCATGGAGGTCTCGGACGAGGAGCTGGAGCGGCGCCGCGCCGCCTGGGCACCGCCGGCCCCGCGCTACGAGCGCGGCTACGGCGTGATGTTCTCGCGCCACATCCAGCAGGCGGACGAGGGCTGCGACTTCGACTTCCTGCGTACCGAGTACGGCGCCCCGGTGCCCGAGCCGGCGATCTACTGATAGGTCTCCGGACCAGTGTCCGGAGCACCCCGATGACCCGCCTGAGAGGAACCGCCGCCGCGATCGGCCGCTCGCTGCGGATCTATCGCGGCGCGGACGCTCCCAAAGCCGCCATGGACGCGCTCTACCGCCGCTTCGTGCGGCCGGGCGACCTGGTGTTCGATGTCGGCGCCCATGTCGGCGACCGGGTGGCGGCCTTCCGCCGCCTCGGCGCCCGGGTCGTGGCGCTGGAGCCGCAGCCCGGGCCGGCCCGGGCCCTGCGCCTGCTCCACGGCCGCGATCCCGGCGTGACCCTGGTCGCGGCGGCTTTGAGCGACGCGCCCGGCGAGGTCGTGCTTCATCTCAACTCGGCCAATCCCACCGTGTCCTCGGCCTCCGCCGACTTCGTCGCGGGGGCGGCGAGCGCACCGGGCTGGGAGGGGCAGGTCTGGGACCGGCGGATCACCGTCCCCGCTACCACTCTCGACCGGCTGGTGGCGGAGCACGGGCGCCCGGCCTTCGTGAAGATCGACGTCGAGGGGTTCGAGGATCGGGTGCTGGCGGGCCTCTCGGTTCCGCTCCCCGCCCTGTCCTTCGAGTTCACCACCATCGCGCGGGACGTCGCCCTGCGCTGCCTCGACCGGCTGGCGGAGCTGGGGCCTTACGGGTTCGACGTCGCGCTCGGCGAGAGCCAGGCCTTGAGCCTCGGGCACCTCGTTGGCCGCGACGAGATGGCGGCGCATCTCGTGGCGCTGCCGCAGGCAGCCAATTCCGGGGATGTCTACGCGGTGCTCCAGGCCTGAGCCGCCGCGGCGCCCTGGCCGTCGGGCAAGCCTTTACGCCCTCGCGCGACGCTGGGAGAGCGGTGCAGGGAGGAGGGCATGAGCGGGCGGACCGGGATCTATCCGGCGGCGATGCTGGGCACGCTGTGTCTCGGCGGCGTGGCCTCGGCCGGTTCGCCCGGTCCTCGGGACCGGACGCAGCAGGATCTGGATGCGATGACGCGGCACGACCTGTGCGCACGGGACGATGCGGGCCTGAAGCGGCTCAACCGCGATCTGTCGAAACCGTCCGCCGCGGGGGTGAGCGCGAAACGATAGGAGGCCGATGCGGATGCCGGCCCCTCGGCCGGCATCGATCTCGTAGGCTTGAAGCCGCTCAGTCGGCCGAGCGCACGATCTTGGTGATGGCGAGCGGCGGCCGGCCGGACTTCTCCGCGATGTCGCGGTCCTGCTCCTCGATCACCTGGCGGACGGCGGTGTCGACGTCGTGCTCGAGCGTGGCGGTGCGGGGCACCCGGCGGTTGGAGCGGCGCGAGCCGTCCTCGTAGTAGACGTCGAACAGGACGAAGCCCGTATCCTGCACCTTCGGCTTCTGCTTCGAACGCAGCATGGTCGTTGACTCTTCTTGGCGGCGGAGCACACGGCATGACAGCGCGGCCGGGAGAGCCACGCTGCGTGCGGCCCGCGCCGCGAGGGGGAGGATCGATCAGACGATGGCGGTCCTTCGGGCGCCTGGTCGGGGGCCTGCCTCGGAGGGGCGGGCGCGCGACGCGAGCGAGGATATGGGGCCGAAAGCCGCCGAACGCCAGCGCGAAGCGCCAGCGTCGATGCCGCAGTGCAGGAAGGGCGTGCCGGACGGTGTGGAGCGGTCCGGCGATCAGCCGGTATACATCACCGCCGCCACCGGGGCGGCCTTGGTCCGGCCCGTATGGGTCACGGCCCAGATCGACCAGGCGGCGAGCGCCGAGCAGGAGAGCAGCACCAGCCCGCGGACATAGCGCCCGCGGTGGAGATCACGCACGGCATAGACCGGCATCAGCGCCGCCTTGGCGATGTTGCGCAGGGCCAGAACCATCAGGATTGCCAGGAAGGCCGTCACTGTTCCGAGCATGTCCATCCCCCTCTAGGCTGATGCGCCATGGTTAAGCTTATCCCCGCAACACGGCGAAACGAAGTCGCCTGCCCGAAATATCGCTGCGGCGTGTCAACCCAGCCCCCGCGACTCTGCGCGCCGAATGGTTAACGATGGGTAGCGTGACCGTGGGGGGCCCGTCGCCGCTCACCGCATCCGCGCGAAATGCGGCCTTGCACAGGCGCGGCCCACGCTCCCGCCCCGGTCCGCGATCGCGACGGTCAGCGCTCGGCGCCCGGTTCGCGCATGGCAATGATCGAATGCCCCCTGAGGGATGTGGAGGCCGGGCCGCCGAAGCGACCTGAGGACGAACCTCAACGGTCGGACACGCCGCGCCGCGTCAGAACGCCGATCCGCCGCGCTCGCGGGGATCCTCGCGCTCGTTGCCCCGTCAGAGGACGGGGCGGGCATGGATGGATTCCATGGCTCGCCCTCCTGCCGGGTCCGGTCCCGGTCCATGGTGCGAGACTGCCGCGGCGGAAGGGGCGCGGCAATCCGCTGGATGTACGTCGTCAGTAGCCCCGCGCCGCATCCACCGTGTCCGGCGGCACTCGTCCCTCGCGCACGGCCTCCGCGGCGGCGAGCAGGGTGCGGGCGACGGCCTGCGGGCTCGCCTCGCAGGCCTCGTGCGGGGTGATCCGGATCGCCGGGCGGTCCCAGAACGGGTGCGAGGGTGGCAGCGGCTCGGTGGCGAACACGTCGAGGGCAGCGCCGGCGAGGTGGCCCGATTCGAGGCAGGCGAGGAGGTCGGCCTCGACCAGGTGCTCGCCGCGGCCGACCTGGATCAGGTATCCGCCCGGGCGCAGGCGGGAGAGAAGGCGGGCGTCGAGAATGCCGCGCGTCTCCGGCGTCAGCGGCAGCAGGTTCACCAGAACCTCGCTCTCGCCGAGCATCGCCGCGAGCCCGTCCGGGCCGTGATGGTGGGTGACGCCGGGATCCGGGTTTTGCGCCGTGCGGCTCCACGCCCTGACCGGGAAGCCGAGGGCAGCGAGGTCGGCCGCGACCCGCCGGCCGATCTTCCCGTAGCCGAGGAGACCGACCGGCACCGCGCTCGCGTCCCGCGGGTAGAGGCGGCGCCAGACCCGGTCGCGCTGGTTCTCCGCGTAAGCCTGGAAGCGCCGCTGGTGGCCGATGACGTGCCAGAGCACGAAACCCGACATCGCCCGCGCCTGGTCGGGATCGACCACCCGCACCACCGGCAGGTCGGGCGGGCGGCCGGGGCAGGCCAGCAGGTTGTCGACGCCCGCCGCGATCGAGCAGAGGGCCGCGAGGTTGGGGTAGCGCTGCAGCGCGTCGGCGGGCGGGCGCCAGCCGAGGGCGAGGCGCACTCGCTCCGGATCCTCGGCCGGATGGTCGAGGATCTCGACCCGGTCGGCGATCGCGGCCAGAGCCGCGCCGAACAGCCCGCGCAGGTCGGTGGTGGTGCTGAGCAGCACGCAGGGCAGACGATCCATGGAGCGTCAGGCCGCCTGCCGCACCCGGCCCGGCACCGCGTCGAGGAGCGCGCGGGTATAGGGATGCTCGGGGTTGGCAAAGAGCGCGCTCGCGGTCTTGAGCTCGACGATCTCGCCCTGGCGCATCACCGCGATCCGGTCGCAGATCTGGGCCGCCACCCGCAGGTCGTGGGTGATGAACAGCATCGAGAGGCCGAGCCGCGCCTTCAGGTCTTCGAGCAGGGCCAGCACCTGGGCCTGGACCGAGACGTCGAGGGCCGAGACCGCCTCGTCGGCGACCAGCACCTCGGGTTCGAGCGCCAACGCCCGGGCGATGCCGATGCGCTGGCGCTGGCCGCCGGAGAATTCGTGCGGGAAGCGCTCCAGCGCCTTCTCGTCGAGGCCGACGAGGCCGAGGAGGCGGCGCGCCCGCTCCATCGCCTCGGAGAGCGGCACCCCATGCGCCACCGGCCCGTCGGCGATGATGCGCCCGACGCTGCGGCGTGGGTTGAGCGAGGCGAAGGGGTCCTGGAACACCATCTGGATCCGGCTTCGGGCTTGGCGCAGGGCCTCGCCCTTGAGCCCCGTCAGGTCGGTGTCGCCGAGGCGCACGCGGCCGGAATCGGGCTCGATCAGCCGCATGACGAGGCGCGCGACCGAGGATTTCCCCGAGCCCGATTCGCCGACGAGGCCGAGCGTCTCGCCGCGATGGAGCGCGAAGGCCACGTCCCGCGCCGCCGCGGTGCGGCGCTTGGCCCGCCACAGCCCGCCGCCGGTGACGTAGGTCTTCTGCAAGCCCACCACCTCGACCGCCTTCGGGCCCGACAGGGGAGGGCGGGTCGGCGGGTCCATGGTCGGCACGGCGGAGAGCAGCGTGCGGGTATAGGGCGCCTGCGGCCGGCCGAGCACGGCGCTCGCCGGTCCTTCCTCCACCACCTTTCCGTGGCGGAGCACCAGCACCCGGTCGGCGATCTCCGCGACCACCCCGAAATCGTGGGTGATGAACAGCACCGCCATGTTGCGGCGGCGCTGGAGGTCGCGGATCAGCTTGAGGATCTGCGCCTGCGTCGTGACGTCGAGCGCCGTCGTCGGCTCGTCGGCCACCAGCACCGCGGGCTCCAGCGCCAGCGCCATCGCGATCATCGCCCGCTGGCGCTGCCCGCCGGAGAGCTGGTGCGGGTAGGAGCGGACGATCTGCTCCGGGTTCGGCAGCCCGACCTCGCCGGCGAGCGCCACCGCGCGGGCACGGCGCTCCTTCGGGGTCAGCTGGCCGTGCGCCTCGAACACCTCGGCCATCTGGTCGCCGATCCGCATCAGCGGGTTGAGCGCCGTCATCGGCTCCTGGAAGACCATCGCGATCCGCCGGCCGCGGGTGTCGCGCCAGGCCGCGTCGTCCTGCGCGAGCAGGTCGGTCTCGCCGAGGCGGATTGTGCCCGAGACCGGGCGCACCGCCTTCGGCAGCAGGCCCATCAGCGCGTGGGCGCACATCGACTTGCCGGAGCCCGATTCGCCGACGAGGCACAGGATCTCGCCCGCCACGAGATCGAAGGACACGCCGTCGACGGCGTTCGCCCGGTCGCCGCCCTCCGGGAGGGCGAGGCTCAAGTTCCGGACCGCGACGGCGACCCGCTGGGTGTCGGCATCCATCGTCAGCGCTCCCGGGACAGGCGCGGGTTGAGGGCGTCGTTCAGCCCCTCGCCGATCAGGTTGAGGGCGAGCACGGTGAGCAGGATCACGAGCCCCGGGAAGGCGGTGATCCACCAGGCCTGCCGGATCACCGTGCGGCCGGCCCCGACCATGAAGCCCCAGGACATCCGGTTGGGGTCGCCGAGACCGAGGAACGAGAGCGAGGATTCGAGCAGGATCGCAGTCGCCACCATCAGCGAGGCCAGGACCACGATCGGCGACAGGGTGTTGGGCAGAACCTCCCGGCGCAGGATGGTGAAGGTGGTCTGCCCGGTCACGATCGCCGCCTGGACGTATTCGCGCGAGCGCAGGGACAGCACCTCGCCCCGCACCAGCCGGGTCACCGGCGGCCAGCTCACCAGCGCGATGGCGAGGATCATCGAGGAGAGCGAGGGCTGGAGGATCGCCACCAGCACGATGGCGAGCGCGAAGCTCGGCACGGTCTGAAAAAGCTCGGTGAAGCGCATCAGGGCGTCGTCGACCCGGCCGCCGAGATAGCCGGCGAGCGCGCCGAGCGGCACGCCGATCAGGAGGGCGGCGAGGGTCGAGACGAGGCCGACGATCAGCGAGACCCCGGCCCCGTGCATCAGCCCGGCGGCGATGTCGCGCCCGAGGGCGTCGGTGCCGAGCGGCACCCGCTCCAGGGTGAAGGGCGGCACGAAGGGCCGCTGCACCATGCGCCAGGGCGAGGTCGGGTAGAGGACCGGCGCGAGGAGCGCCGCGGCGACGACCAGAGCCAGGATCACGAGCCCGATCACCGCGCCCGGATGGCGCAGGAAGGCGGCGAGCGGGCCGCGGCGGCGCGGGCGGGCCGGGGCGGCCAGGGGGAGGGCGTTGCTCATCACGCCACCTCGATGCGGGGATCGACCGCGCGGTAGACCACGTCGGTGACGAGGTTGAACACCAGCACCATCGCGGAGGAGACCACGAAGACGCCGAGCAGGAGGTTGTAGTCGCGCTGGAGCAGCGCCTCGTACATGAGGCGCCCGATCCCCGGCCAGGCGAAGACCGTCTCGGTGAGCACCGCGCCCCCGACGAGGGTGCCGGCCTGGAGGCCCGCCAGCGTCACCACCGGCAGCAGCGCGTTGCGCAGGATGTGCCGGCGCTGGATCACCCCCTCGGTCAGGCCCTTGGCCCGGGCGGTCTTGACGAAGTCGAGGCGCGAGACCTCGAGCATCGACGAGCGGGTCATCCGCACGTAGACCGCCATGAAGAACAGCCCGAGGGTGAGGGCCGGCAGCACGAGGTGATGGGCGATGTCGAGGGCGCGGGCGAGGCCGGTATAGCCGGCGCCCACGGTCTCGAAGCCGAAGCTCGGCAGCCATTCGAGCCTGACCGAGAACAGGATGATCGCCATCAGCGACACCCAGAACAGCGGCGTGGCGTAGAACAGCAGGGCGAGCCCGGTGATCGTGGTATCGGCGAGCGTCCCGGCCCGCCGCGCGGCGAGCGACCCGAGCAGCACGCCGAGCGAGAGCGAGACGACGAAGGCGCTGCCGGTGAGGAGCAGGGTCGCCGGCAGCCGCTCGCCGATCAGCGTCGCCACCGGCATCTGCTGGCGCACCGAGTAGCCGAGATCGAGCCCGGCGATGCTGCGCAAGTACGCGCCGAGCTGGCTCGGCAGCGGCTGGTCGAGGGCGAACTTCTCCCGCAGCTGCGCGATGAAGGCCTCGTCGCCGGCCCCCGCCTCGCCGGCCATCACCAGGGCCGGGTCGCCGGGAGCGAGGCGGATCAGGAAGAAGTTCAGGACCACGATGGCGAGGAGCACCACGATGCCCTTCGCGATCCGCCGCGCGACGAAGCCCAGCATGCTTTATCCCTCAGCGCTCGAACCAAGAGCCTTCAGCGATCAATCCAAGAGCCTTCAGCGGTCGATCCAAGCATCGCGGAAGCCGTCATTGACCCCGATGCCGGTGGTGACGAGGTCGTGGACCTTGCAGCGGGTGATGGTCGGGAATTGCAATTCCAGGAGCCAGGCCACCGGCGCGTCCTCGACCAGGGTCTTCTGCACCGCCTCGTAGATCGGCCGGCGCTTGTCGTCGCCGACCGCGACCGCGCCTGCCGCGAAGGCCTCGTCGACGCTCGGGTTGGAATAGCCCTCGACGTTGTTGAACGGCGAGCCCTTGGCGATCTGCGACGAGACGTAGTTGCGCCCGACCCCCAGCGCCGGATCGCCGTACTGGTAGAGATACGTGAAGGCGATGTCGTAGTCCCACTCGGAGGTCTTCTGGTTCCAGCCGGCGACGTCGGTGGCGACCAGCTCGACCTTGATGCCGGCATCCTCGAGGTTCTGCTTCACGGCCTCGGCCCAGCGCTGCCAGGTCTCGCCGTAGGGCAGCGGCAGCAGGCGCACGGTCTCGCCCTTGTAGCCGGCCTCCTTCAGCAGGGCCTTGGCCTTGGCGGTATCGAAGGAGTACTTCGCGGCTTTCGGGTCGTAGTAGCGCACGGTGGAGGAGAAGGCGCCGGTCGCCGGTTTGCCCAGCCCGTTCCACACCACGTCGCGGGCGAAATCCCGGTCGAGGGCGTAGGACACCGCCTGACGGAACGCCTTGTTGGCGGTCGGGCCCTTGCGGTTGTTGAGCCAGAGCCAGGAATGCGGGCTGAAGAACTCCCACCCATTGGTCGTCGAGCAGGCGCCCTTGATCTTCGACAGGCGCGGCACGTCGAAGTTCTCGACCGAGCCGCCGGGCAGGATGTCGACCTTGCCGGTCTCGAACGCCACCGCCCGGGCCGCGGCGTCGGGGATCACGTGCCAGTAGATCTCGTCGAGATAGGGCTTGCCGGCGACGTGATAGTTCGGGTTCTTCACCAGCCGGATGTAGGAGCCCTTCTTCCACTCCTTGAACATGTAGGGGCCGGTGCCGATCGGCGTGTTGTTGGCCGGGTTGGTCTTGTAGTCGGTGCCGGCATAGATGTGCTTCGGCACCATCGGCAGCGAGCCGACCTCGAAGATGCCGAGGAACGGCCCGAACGGTTCGGAGAGTGTGAACACCACCGTGTACGGATCGGGCGCGGTCACGCTCGCCACCCGGGCGAGGTTGCCGCGGGCCCGGGCATGGGTCTGGCGCAGGAGTTCGACCGAGAAGATCACGTCGTCGGCGGTGAACGGCTTGCCGTCGTGCCAGGTGGCGTTCTTGACCAGCTTGAAGGTGTAGGTCTTGCCGTCGTCGCCCATGCTCCAGCTCTCGGCGAGGCCGGGCAGGGGCTTGAGGGCTAAGTCGTAGCGCAGCAGGCCCTCGTAGATGTTGCCGGCCACCATCTGGGTCGGGCCGTTCTGCACCATCGCCAGCATCAGGCCGGGCGGCTCGGGCTGGATCACCGCGTTGGCGGTGCCGCCGGGCTTCGGCGTGCCCTGCGCGAGGGCCGTGCCGGCGAGCGCCAGGGAGAGCACGGTGCCGGCCATGAGCGTCTTGAGCATTGGTCGAGTTCCCCTCATATCCCTGTCGCGGCGTCGCAAATACAAGCACCATCCCCTCTTCCGTGTGGGAGAGAGGTTAGGGGTGAGGGTGCCGCGGTTCTGAGCCTGGTGCGAACCGTTCCGATATCAGCACGACGCCCAGTAATTGACACTGCGGCGTGTCACCCTCGCACGATCTTCGATCGCCCCTACCCTCTCCCACACGGGCGAGGGGATCCCGCGCTCAACTTTGCAGCGGGTGACTTTTATTGTCCTATTCCTTGTAATCCGGGTCGCTGCGCTCCAGCATGCGCTTGAAGGCGTCCCACTCGGTGTCGGGCAGCTTTCCCGTCTCCATCTTGTCGTAGAACGACGCGTACTGGCCGGCGGTCTTGGTCGCGACCGCCGCGGAGGGGCGGATCAGCGGGGCGCCGGCGGCTTGCAGCGCGAGCTGGGCGCGGCAGGAGCGCTCCAGGTTGTGCATCAGCTTGAACGCCTCGGCGACCGAGCGGCCGCAGGTCAGCATGCCGTGGTTGCGCAGGACCATCACGGGTTTGTCGCCGAGATCGGCTACCAGGCGCTCGCGCTCGTCGAGGTCGAGGGCGATCCCCTCATAGTCGTGGTAGGCGAGGCGGCCGTGGAACTGCATCGACCACTGGTTGAGCGGCAGCAGCCCCTCTTCCTGGCACGAGACGGCGACGCCCGCCACCGTATGGGTGTGCAGCACGCACAGCGCGTCCTCCCGGGCGGCGTGGACCGCGCTGTGGATGGTGAAGCCCGCCGGGTTGATGCCCAGCCCGCACGGGTCGTCGACGACGCGCCCCTCGAGGTCGACGGTGACGAGGTTGCCGGCCTTCACCTCCTCGAAGCGCAGGCCGTAAGGATTGATCAGGAAGCGGTGCTCAGGGCCCGGCAGCCGGGCCGAGATGTGGGTGTAGATGCTGTCGTCGAGTCCGAGGCGGTGGATCAGCCGGTAGGCTGCCGCAAGGTCGACGCGGATGCGCTGCGCCACCTCGTCGGCGTGCGGATGAGCGGATGACGACATCGGACCTCCTCACGGACTCATTCGGCGACGGGGTGCGCCGCGACGACTTGCCCGGGTACCGGGCGATTTGGCGTGTATGGACGGCGCGGCGCGAATACTCGCACGCCGACGGCCGGATGCCGAGACGGACGGATCACAACATCACCCGGCATGAGCCTAGACTGACCCGGCCCTGCGCCACGATCAAGCTGAAAGTGTCGACAATCGACGCCTACGTATTGCACATTGCAGCCACGGAGGTGCGATGCGCGCGATGTCCCCACCCGTCGGGTTGCCGGTGCTGGCCGAGAGCGATCTCGTGCGCCAGGTCGCGCGCCGGCTCACCGATGCGATCGTGCACGGGCGACTCGCTCCCGGCGCCAAGGTGGCGGAGGCGGCGGTCGCCCGCGAACTCGGCATCAGCCGGGCGCCGGTGCGGGAGGCGGCGCGTCTCCTCGAGAGCCAGGGCCTGCTCAAGGCCTCGCCGCGGCGCGGCTTCTTCGTCCGCGAGCTCTCCGCGCAGGAGGTCGACGAGCTCTATGACCTGCGCCTTTGCGTCGAGCGCCACGCCGCCGTCGAGGCGGCCCGCCGCCTGACCCCGGCGGCGCGGGACGGCCTGCGCCGCCAGCTCGACCTGATGCGGGACCTCGCCCGGCGCGACGACCCGGCGGCCATCGTCGAGGCCGACTACCAGTTCCACCGCCTGATCTGCGAGGCCGCCGGCAACGGCCGCCTGCTGCGCCTGTTCGACGGGCTGGCCTCGGAATTGCGGATCGTGATCGGGCTGATCGGCCGGCTCTACGACGATCCGGGGGAAATCGCCCGCACGCACGAGCCGGTGCTGGAGGCCATCGAGGCCGGCCACCCGGAGCGGATCGTCGCCCATGTCGACCACCATCTCGGCGTCGCCCGCCGCGAGGTCGTCCGGCTGGTGCAGAGCCTCGCCCCCAACCCCTGAGGCGAAAGCCTCGCTCCCACCTCATGACGTCGGAGATCCCATGAAGGCCGTCCATTCCGAGGACCATCGCCGCCACGACCCGAAGTTCTTCCTGGTGCGCGGCCAGGTGAAGCCCGCCGCCGACCAGCCCGAGCGGGCCGACCGGCTGCTCGCCGGATTGAGGGCCGGGAACCACGCGGTGGTGGCGCCGCAAGCCCACGGCGCGGGCGCCCGGGCCCGGGTGCACAGCCCCGATTACCTCGCCTTCATGGCGGAGGCCTGGGAGGCCTGGGAGGCCCTGCCCGACCACGGATCTGAGATGATCGCCAACATCCACCCGGTGCGGGAGGCCGCGACCTACCCGACCCACATCGTCGGCCGGCTCGGCTGGCACACCGTCGACACCGCCTGCCCGATCGGCCCGGGCACCTATGCGGCGGCCTCAGCGGCGACGGATGTCGCGGCGAGCGCGGCGCAACTGGTGCTCGACGGCGAGGACGCGGCCTACGCCCTCTGCCGCCCGCCCGGCCACCACGCCTATCGCGACCGGGCCGGGGGCCATTGCTACTTCAACAACAGCGCGGTCGCCGCCGCTCACCTCCGCCAGCGCCACGCCCGGGTCGCGGTGCTCGACGTCGACGTGCATCACGGCAACGGCACGCAAGGGATCTTCTACCGCGATCCGAGCGTGCTCACCGTCTCGCTCCACGCCGATCCGCGCGGCTTCTACCCGTTCGTCTGGGGCTACGCCCACGAGCGCGGGGAGGGGGAGGGGATCGGCGCCAACCTCAACCTGCCGCTGCCGCTCGGCACCGGCGACGACGATTACCTGACGGTGCTGGAGGGCGTGGCGAGCCGCACGGTCCAGGCCTTCGCCCCGACGGCGCTGGTGGTGGCGCTCGGCCTCGACGCCTCGGAGCACGATCCGCTCGCCGGGCTCGCCATCACGACGGAGGGCTTTCGCCGCATCGGCGCGGCTTTGGCCCGCCTGAACCTGCCGACTGTGCTGGTGCAGGAGGGCGGCTACCTCTCGGACCTGCTGGGCGAGAACCTCATGGCGGTTCTCGCCGGCTTCGAATCCGCCCGATAGGGGATCGTCCCATGGCCTTCGCCTGCACGATTCCCGCGGTCCCGACCGTCCAGCACGACGATGACACGGTGCGCATCACCCGCTGGGACTTCTCCCCCGGCGCCGTCACCGGCTGGCACGAGCACGGCTGGCCCTACTTCGTGGTGATGATCACCGCCGGCACTCTGCGGATCCACGACGGCACCCAGGTGACCGAGGTGCCGCTCGCCCACGGCCAATCCTACCGCCGCCCGGCCGGCATCCGCCACGACGTCCAGAACGGCTCCGACCACCCGATCGCCTTCGTGGAGATCGAGGTGAAGCGGCCGGAGGGGCTGGCGGCCCTCGCCTGAGCGGCGCCCCCAAACGGGAACGGCCGGGGCGTGAGCCCCGGCCGCTTCTTTGGTGAGGCTCTAAGTGCCGATCAGCGCAGGAGCTGGAGGATGCCCTGCTGCGACTGGTTGGCGAGCGACAGGGCCGAGATGCCGAGCGAGTTGCGGGTCGAGAGAGCCTGCGAGTTCGCCGCCTCCTCGTTCAGGTCCGCATTCGTCAGGTTCGCCGCGCCCGCATCGAGCACGTTGATCATCTGCTTGGTGAAGTCCTGCCGGTTCTGCACCACCGCCAGGTTGGCGCCCAGGGTCGAGGCCTGGTTCTTCAGCTGGCTCGACGCGCTGTTGATGTTCGAGATCACGGCGTTGATCGAGTTGCTGTCCTGGAAGTCGGTCTGGCCGACCGCGACCATGCCGAGCAGCGAGGCCGAGACCTGCGTGCCGGAGATCTTCAGCGAGGAGGTGCCCTTCTCGTTGAAGCTGACGTTGACGGTGTCGCCGGCCAGCAGGTTCGTGCCGTTGAAGCCCGAATCCGCCGCCATCTGGTCGATCTGGCCGAGCAGGTTGTTGTAGGTGCTCACCAGGTTGTTGCGGGTGTTGGCGCCGTCACCGCTGATGATCGCGCTCGACGTGCTAGTGCTGAACGGGTTGCCGGCGCCGCTCGCCGAGACGGTCAGGTTGTCGGCACCCGACTCGTTGGTGGTGGTGATCTTGAGCGCGCCGGTGGTGCTGTCGATGCTCGCCATCGCGTTGGCCGGGGCCAGGGCGGCGTTGAGCTGGTTGAGCGTCGAGATCTGGCCCGCAGCCGTGCCGAAGCTCAGGCTGACCGAGTTTCCGCTGGCCACCTTGACGGTGATCGACTTGCTGTCCAGGGCGCTCTTGGTGAAGGTCTGGGTCGGGGGGGTACCGGCCGTCGCGACCGTAGAGCCCTGGCCGGCGCCGTAGCTCTTGATGAGCGAGAAGCCGAGGTTAGACACCTTGGCGGTCGAGGTGCTGCCGTCGCCGAGCACGATGCCGGTCGCCGAGTCCGCCGCCGTGAAGCTGAACTTGCGGGCTGTGGCGTCGTAGGTGGCGCTGACCGTGCCGTTCGTAGCCGTGCTCACCTTCTGGGCGAGCGAGCTCAGGGTGTCGGAGCGGCCCACGGTCACGCCCTGGCCGTTGACGGTGAACGTGTCGCCGACGTTGAAGCCAGCGCCGGTGGCGAGCGAGGTCGCGGTCGGCAGGAACGTGCCGGCGGTGGTGACGGTGGGCGTGGCGCCGAACAGCGCGGCCGACTGCGTGTCGGTGCCGAGCGAGAAGGTGCCCCCGTCTGCGGTGCCGGTGAAGGCAATGAAGTTGCCGCTGACAGCCGCGGTGACCGACGAGCCGGCGGCCTTGAGCTGGGTGTTGATGGCGGCGACGAAGGACGCCTGCGTGGTGTCGTCGATGCCCTTGGTCAGGGTGACGCCGACGCCGTCGATCGTGACCGTCTTGCTCGACGACGCTGCGGTGAAGAAGTTGGTCTGGATGGCGTTCTGGTCGGCGACGCTGACGGTAGTAGTCAAGACCCGGGCGACGGCCGGGCCGGACGTGCCGACTTGGTTCTCGGCGACGGCAGTGGTGGCGCCGACGGAGAGGAGGTTGTTGGCAGTGGCGCCCGACAGGGCGGTCGAGGCGATGCTGGCCTTGGCCGAGAAGGCGTTGGAGGCCGAGAGGGCCTGCTGGGCGACGGACTTGAGCTGGTCAGTCAGGCCCTGCAGCTTGGTCAGGCCGGTATTGGCGGCCTGGATGGTCTGGATGCCGTTCGACACCCCGTCGAGCAGGTTGCTGAGGGCCGACGAGCGCGAGGACAGACCCTGGGCGGTGAAGTAGTTGCTCGGGCTGTCGAGGGCGCTGTTGACCTTCTTGCCGGTCGCGAGGCGGGTCTGCGTGGTCGAGAGCAGGTCGGCCGTGCCCTGGAGCGACAGGAGGTTCTGGCGGGTGGCGGCCGAGAGGGTGATGCCGGAAGACATTTGTCGATCCTATTGATCGGGAGACCTTCGTGTTTTGAAGGCATGATCAGATTGCCCCCTCGCCCTTGCCCGGTCCTTACCGCAAAGCTGAAAAGGCTTTCGTTCCCCTGGATCCGGAGGTCATGACTTTCAGAACCTTAATGATCATGCCCGCCTTCACTGATCGATTTACCTTAATGCGGCGGTCACCATGATTCACGCGCGGATTGAGAGCCGATGGCCTATGTGGATCGAACGCCAGGATGGCAATGGTTCGCGCTGTTCGAGGACCCGTCGGGTACGAGCTGTTACGGGAAGAATGCCGCTGCAATGCCCACGGCAAGCGTCGCCGCTCCGATTGCGGGCTGATCCGGCTGCCGGTTCTGCAAAATCAGGCTCCGCGGCATCCATTACGACCCGCCGAGACCCAGTCGCCGGAGGATGCATTCGCAGAGATTTTCGGGGCCTGTTCGGGTGGTCCGGCGGAATTGAAATTCTCGATTGCCATCCCGGGGCCGCGTAGCGGAACCCGGGATCCATAAACGCTGGCGATGCTCAATGGCCCGGAGCGCTGGCCGCTCTGTCCTGGCGCGCCAGCGTTTATGGATCCCGGGTTCTCGACTTCGTCGAGCCCCGGGATGACGAGGAGAGATGGCAGTGTCTGCAATGAATAATGGATGGGACGATTCAAATAGGCTCTGGTACAACAAGAAACCCCCAGGAGACGCGCATCATACGCGTCCCCTGGGGGTTTAAAATCGGCACCTTACGGCGTGATGGAATAGGCCGCATGTCACGTGGCCCGTCGTAGAGAGGCCGTACGGGATGCGCGAAAGGCGCAGGCTCCCCGCCTCTCACACGAGAGACGGCGAGCCTGCGCCTGTTCCGCCTGCGCGATCAGCCGCGCAGGAGCTGGAGGATGCCCTGCTGGGCTTGGTTGGCGAGCGACAGGGCCGAGATGCCGAGCGAGTTGCGGGTCGAGAGAGCCTGCGAGTTCGCCGCCTCCTCGTTCAGGTCCGCATTCGTCAGGTTCGCCGCGCCCGTATCGAGCACGTTGATCATCTGTTTGGTGAAGTCCTGCCGGTTCTGCACCACCGCCAGGTTCGCACCCAGGGTCGAGGCCTGGCTCTGCAGCGCGGTGTTGGCGCTGTTGATCGTGGCGATCACGGCGTTGATCGAGTTGCTGTCCTGGAAGTCGGTCTGGCCGACTGCGACCAGGTTGAGCCCTGATGCCGTCACGGCCGTGCCGGAAATCTTCAGCGAGGAGGTGCCCCGCTCGTTGAAGCTGACGTTGACGGTGTCGCCAGCCAGCAGGTTCGTGCCGTTGAAGCCCGAATCCGCCGCCATCTGGTCGATCTGGCTCAGAAGGCCGTTGTAGGTGTTCACCAGGCCGTTGCGGGTGTTGGCGCCGTCGCCGCCGATGATCGCGCTCGACGTGCTGGTGCTGAACGGGTTGCCGGTGCCGCTCGCCAATACGGTCAGGTTGTCGGCGCCCGACTCGTTGGTGGTGCTGATCTTGAGCGCGCCGGTCGTGCTGTCGATGCTCGCCATCGCGTTGGCCGGGGCCAGGGCGGCGTTGAGCTGGTTGAGCGTCGAGATCTGGCCCGCAGCCGTGCCGAAGCTCAGGGTGACCGAGTTGCCGCCCTGCACCTTCACGGAGATCGACTTGCTGTCCAGCGCGCTCTTGGTGAAGGTCTGGGTCGGGGGGGTACCGGCCGTCGCGACCGTAGAGCCCTGGCCGGCGCCGTAGCTCTTGATGAGCGAGAAGCCGAGGTTCGAGATCCTGGCGGTCGAGGTGCTGCCGTCGCCGAGCACGATGCCGGTCGCCGAGTCCGCCGCCGTGAAGCTGAACTTGCGGGCGGCGGCGTCGTAGGTGGCGCTGACCGTGCCGTTCGTAGCCGTGCTCACCTTCTGGGCGAGCGATGCCAGGGTGTCGGCGCGAGCCACCGAAACGATCTGGCCGTTGACGGTGAAGTTGTCGCCGACGTTGAAGCCAGCGCCGGTGGCGAGCGAGGTCGCGGTCGGCAGGAACGTGCCGGCGGTGGTGACGGTGGGCGTGGCGCCGAACAGCGCGGCCGACTGCGTGTCGGTGCCGAGCGAGAAGGTGCCCCCGTCTGCGGTGCCGGTGAAGGCAATGAAGTTGCCGCTGACAGCCGCGGTGACCGACGAGCCGGCGGCCTTGAGCTGGGTGTTGATGGCGGCGACGAAGGACGCCTGCGTGGTGTCGTCGATGCCCTTGGTCAGGGTGACGCCGACGCCGTCGATCGTGACCGTCTTGCTCGACGACGCTGCGGTGAAGAAGTTGGTCTGGATGGCGTTCTGGTCGGCGACGCTGACGGTAGTAGTCAAGACCCGGGCGACGGCCGGGCCGGACGTGCCGACTTGGTTCTCGGCGACGGCAGTGGTGGCGCCGACGGAGAGGAGGTTGTTGGCAGTGGCGCCCGACAGGCCCGTCGAAGCGATGCTGGCCTTGGCCGAGAAGGCGTTGGAGGCCGAGAGCGCCTGCTGGGCGACGGCCTTGAGCTGGTCGGTCAGGCCGCGCAGCTTGGTGATGCCGGTATTGGCGGCCTGGATGGTCTGGATGCCGTTCGACACCCCGTCGAGCAGGTAGGTCAGGGACGACGACCGCGAATTCAGGTTCTGGGCGGTGAAGTAGTTCACCGGGCTGTCGAGGGCGCTGTTGACCTTCTTGCCGGTCGCGAGGCGCGTCTGCGTCGTGGAGAGCAGGTCGGCCGTGTCCTGGAGCGACAGGAGGTTCTGGCGGGTGGCGGCCGAGAGGGTGATGTCGGACATGGTGGCGACCTTTTTGATCGTCGGGCGGGGCGTCTTTTTGACGACGCCGTCACCATCGCCGTGCGGGCCTTTCGTCTTCCTTAAGCCTAACGGTTCCGCTGACCGGGTCCGTCCTGTTATGGTTAATGTTGGATAAATCTATTGCCGGGGCAGTTGTTTCGGGTTTCGGTACAGTGAATTCTTAATCGTCCGGGCCCTAGCGTCGGGCGCATGTTCACCCATTCCCCCTCCCACGCCCCGCCTCGAGGGCAGGCCCGCCGGCCGCTTCCATCTCCGGATGGGGTGGCTCCGGTCGTGCCGCCCGCGTGCCGCGGCGGGGCGCCGGACCGGGGCGGGGCGGCACGGTCTCCCGCCGGCCCGTCGGGATGACGTGCAGGATGCAACCAGACTCGGAAGGCGCACCCTTCGCTAAAGCCTAAACGGACAGACGCCCATGCCCCTGCGCATCCACCTGAAGCCGTTCGAGCGCCTGATCATCAACGGTGCGGCGCTCCGCAACGGCGAGCGCTCGACCAACCTGCTGATCGAGAACACGTGCAAGTTCCTGCGCGAGAGCGAGATCATCCCGGAGAGCGGCGCCGACACCGCGTGCAAGCGCCTGTGCGTCACGCTCCAGCTAATCTACCTCGCCGACCATCCGATCGAGGCCGACGACCTCCTGGTGCGGCAATCGCTCGAGATCCTGCGCAGCATCCCGACCAGCGCGCCCTACCTGGTGGCGATCCAGGACGAGCTCGCGAACAAGCAGTATCACCGCGCGCTGAAGGTCGGCCGCGAGCTCGTGGCCTACGAGCGCAGCCTGATGGAGCGGCTGACCTCCGCAACCAACGCCGCCTGAGCCAGCGACACCGCGGGGCAACGAAACCGCCCCGGCCCAGCCGCAATGGGGTGGTGGTGCTTGCCCCATGAGCGACACGGACCCGATCGACTGGACCTCTCCGGCGCAACTCGTCGTCTGGCCGGGACGCGGCCCCGACGAGCCGGTGACCACGATCCTGCGCGAGGCGGTGGCGGCGGCCCGTTCGGTCGAGGCTGGGAGCGCCTGGATCATCCTCGCCGACGGGCGCATCCTCCGCCCGGGCCAAGTCGCCGAGCTTCAGATCGCCGAGCTTCAGGCCGCCGGCCGCGCCTCGCGCGACAGAGCTTCGAGCCGCCGCGCCTGAGACCGGCGGCCGAGCCGGGCCCTCTCTTTCCCGCCCCACCCAAACCCCGGACGCCCCGCGCGCGTTGACCCTCCTTCAGACTCGGAGGGGTGATGCTGATCTTCGAATGGATCGCGGGCGTGCTCGTCGTCGCGGTCCTGCTCGCCGGGGTGGCGCGGCGCCTCGGGGCGCCGTTCCCGGCCTTCCTCGCCATCGGCGGGGTCGCGCTCACCTTCGTGCCGCAGGTGCCGCGTCCGGGCCTCGATCCCGATCTGGCGCTGGCGCTCTTCCTCGCCCCGGTCCTGCTCGACGCCGCCTACGACACCAGCCTGCGCGACCTCAAGCGCAACTGGATGCCCGTCGCCGGCCTCGTCGTCGGCGCGGTCGGGGTCACGACGGTGGCGGTGGCCCTGGTGGCGCGCTGGCTCGTGCCCGACATGCCGCTCGCCGCCGGCATCGTGCTCGGCGCCATCGTGGCGCCGCCGGACGCGGTGGCGGCGCTCTCGGTGCTGGCCCATGTCCGGCTGCCCCACCGCCTCGTCACCATCCTCAAGGGCGAGAGCCTGTTCAACGACGCCTCGTCGCTGCTGATCTACCGCCTGGCCCTCGGCGCGGTGGCAACGGGATCGTTCTCGGTCGCCGAGGTCGCCCCGACCTTCCTGATCGGCGTCGTCGGCGGGCTCGTCGCCGGGCCGGTCCTGGCGATGCTCTACGTCCGGCTGATGCGCCGGGTCACCGATCCGCCGAGCGCCGTGGTGCTGCAATTCGTTGCCACCTTCGGCCTCTGGATCGCCGCCGAGCGGGTCGAGGTCTCGGGCGTGCTGACGGTGGTGAGCTTCGGCCTCACCGTGTCGCGGCTCTCGCCCCAGACCATGCCGGCCCACCTGCGGGTCACCTCCAACACCGTCTGGGAGACGGCGGTGTTCGTGCTCAACGTGCTCGCCTTCGTGGTGATCGGCCTGCAGATCGGCCCGATCCTCGAGGGATTGAGCCCGGCCGAGCGCAGCCACTACGCGCTCGTCGCCGCGGCGGTGTTCGGCACCACCGTCGTGGTGCGGCTCGCCTGGGTGCTCGGTGCCCGGGCGGCGGCCCGGCTCTGGCACCGTCTCGCCGGCCCGGCACGGTCCAGGCTATTCTGGCCTGCCCCGATCGGCCTGCGCTCCGGCACCACGGTGGCCTGGTGCGGCATGCGCGGCGTCGTCACGATCGCGCTCGCGCTGGCGTTGCCGGGCGACTTCCCGCACCGCGACCTCGTGGTGCTGACGGCGTTCTGCGTCGTGCTCGGCACGCTGGTAATCCAGGGCCTCACCCTGCGCCCGCTGCTCGCCTGGTTCTCGCTCGGCGACGACGATCCCGTCGGCATCGAGATCGGCCGCGCCCGCGCCGCGGCCTACCGGGCGGCCCGCGACAGCCTAGCCGATGACCGCTCGCCCCATGCCGAGGCCCTGCGGCGGGAATTCGACGCGGTCTTGCGCGAGGCGGAGGCCCACGACGAGGGCCTCGCCCCGGCGAGCCTGCCCGCCGATGGGCTGCGCCGTCGCGCCGTCGAGGCCGCCCGCGCCGTCATCCTGGATCTGCGCGAGCGCGACGAGATCGGCGACGACGCCTATCTGCGCCTCGAGGAGGAACTGGACTGGGCCGAGCTCAGCGCCACGCCGCGGGAGGAGGTCTCGCCCTGACGGCTTCCGGCGCGGTGCCGGGCCGCGCCGGGAGCACGGCAAAAACGATGGTCAGACCCGGACGGTTGATTGTATCCCGTGCGGGCTTGAGACAAAAACCTGCGCGCCGGACGAGCGGTGTCCCGCGCGGGGAGTAAGAGACGCACGAGCGAGACGCCATGCACGCCACCCGAATGCCCTCGTCGCGGCCGCCGTCCTGGACGTCGCGGTTCTTCACGAGCGGGCCCGTCACCTGCATCGAGGACCTGCGCGTGCTCGCCGAGCGGCGGGTGCCGCGGATGTTCTACGACTACGCCGATTCCGGCTCGTACTCGGAGGGCACCTACCGGGCGAACGAGGACGATTTCGCGCAGATCAAGCTGCGCCAGCGCGTCGCGGTCGACATGACGAACCGCACGCTCGCCAGCACCATGGTCGGCCTGCCAGTGAGCATGCCGGTGGCGCTCGCTCCCACCGGCCTGACGGGGATGCAGCACGCCGACGGCGAGATCCTCGCCGCGCGCGCCGCCGCCAAGGCCGGCGTTCCCTTCACGCTGTCGACCATGAGCATCTGCTCGATCGAGGACGTGGCGGAGAACACCGACGCGCCGTTCTGGTTCCAGCTCTACGTGATGCGCGACCGGGACTTCATCGACCGGCTGATCGACCGGGCCAAGGCGGCGCAGTGCTCGGCCCTGGTGCTCACCCTCGATCTCCAGATCCTGGGCCAGCGCCACAAGGACGTGAAGAACGGCCTCTCGACCCCGCCCCGGATGACGATCCCCAACATCATCAACCTGGCGACGAAGCCGCGCTGGTGCCTCAACATGCTGCGCACGCAGCGGCGCACCTTCCGCAACATCGTCGGGCACGCGCAGGGGGTCGGCGACCTGCGCTCGCTCTCGTCCTGGACGGCCGAGCAGTTCGATCCCCGGCTCAACTGGGACGACGTCAAGCGCATCCGCGACCGCTGGGGCGGCAAGCTGATCCTGAAGGGCATCCTCGATCCGGAGGATGCGGAGCTGGCCGCCCAGAGCGGCGCCGAGGCGCTGATCGTCTCCAACCACGGCGGCCGTCAGCTCGACGGCGCGATCTCGTCGATCGCGGCCCTGCCCTCCATCGTCGAGACGGTGGGCGACCGGATCGAGGTGCTGATGGATGGCGGCATCCGCTCAGGGCAAGACGTCATCAAGGCGCTGGCGCTCGGCGCCCACGGCGTCTTCATCGGCCGCGCCTTCCTGTACGGGCTGGGGGCCGGCGGCGAGGCGGGCGTGACCCAGTGCCTCGACATCATCCGCAAGGAGCTCGACGTCACGATGGCGATGTGCGGCCTGCGCGACGTCCGCCAGGTCGACGAGCGGATCCTGGCCGGCAAACCGGCCCTGGCCAACCGGCCGTTCTGACGAGACGCTCCGCCCGGCCGTCGGGGACGAACCTCGGGCCGGGCGGAGCGTGACCCCTCACATGCGGTGCATGCGACGGTGCATCATGTGCCGCCGGTGCATCATATGGCGACGGTGCATCATGTGCCGGTGCATCCGGTGATGGCGCATCATCCGGCGCTCGCCGCGGGTCATCTGCACCTGCTCGACCATGGGGGCGGCCTGCAGGCCGGCGGGGCTCGCCGGGGCGGCGGACGCCGCGCCGATGCCGAAGGTGAGGCAGCCGAGAACGGCCGCCGCCGCGAGGCCCAGAGTCTTCTTCATCTTTGGTGTCTCCTCTTGCACGGCCCCGCGCCTGACGACGGGAGCCGGCCCGCCGGAGCGGCAGGCTCACCCGCTTGGCAGCGGGTCACGAGAAAGATTCTACCAACGGTGAAGGTTCCGGCAGAAGGATCGTTTTTCACGGGTCCGACGCCGAAAAACGTCGATGCTTAAAAAAATGTAGTCGGGCTCGGTATCCTGGCGCGTCGCTGCGCGTTTCCTCCCGCATCCCGAACGGATGCCGCAGCGACACGGGAGAGCGTCAGGCCATGCACGAGGGTATTCGGATCCAGGCCGACGCGGACGGCACCTTCACGCTCTACAGCGATTCCCGGGTGATCCTGCGCGGCCTCTCCCGCGAGCGCGCCTACCGCCTCGCGGGACGTCTCGGCGAGTTCGTGCAGTACTGACGCCCGGGGCGTCACGCCGCCCCGCTGCTCATCGTTCCCGCCACCGCCAACAGCTCCGCCGCCCGATGCGCGCAGGTGTGGCGCGCCCGGATCGTTCGCAGGCCTTGCTCAGCGAGCGCCGCGCGCAGGGCCCGGTCCTGCGCGAGCTCGCGCAGATGGCGCTCCATCGCAGGCCCATCCGGCGCGACCAGGAAGTCGCGGCCAGGGGTGAACAAGCCCTCGCTGTCGCGCCAGGGTGCCGAGACCAGGGGGATACCGCAGGCCAGGGCCTCGAAGACCCGGATCGTCGGGATGCCCGGCAGGGCCTCGACGTAGAAGCGCCGCGGCACGTGTACGGTGGCGAGGTGGCGGGCGAAGACCTCCGGAGCGCGGGAATTGGGCAGCCAGCCGCGGTAGCGCGCGGCGTGACGTTGCAGCGTTGCCAGGGCCTCGTCGGGATAGCGCACACCCCAGATGTCGAGGGGGAGGCCCGCCCTCTGAGCGGGCCCGAACAGGAAGTGCTCCAGCTCGGCGCTGCGCTCGCCGTCCCCCCAATTGCCGATCCAGACCAGCCCCTCGCGGGGGCCGTCCACCTCCGGCGGATGGAACAGGCGGGTGTCGGCGGCCTCGTGCCAGACGAAGACGCGGTTCCCCCAGCCCCAGCCGCGATAGACCTCGGCCAGCGTCTCGCCGAAGGCGAGCACGCCGTCGTACCCCGAGAGGTCGTAGGCCCGCATTGCGTCGGGCTCGCTCACCGCCCGGTGGTGGGTGTCGTGGAAGAGCAGCGTGAACCGGCCGCCATCGCGCCGCGCCGCACCGATCCGGGCGACGAGGGCCGGCTCGTTCCACTCGTGCACCAGCACGAGGTCGGCCCCATCGAGCGCTGCGTCCAAGGAGCAGGCGTCCAAGCCGAAGCCCGGCGGATCGATCGTGGCTTTCAGCTCCGGGTAAGGCGCGAGGGAGGAGGTGAGGCCCGCTTCGCCGTGATCGCGGACGAGGTTCTCGACGCTCCAGGCGCCCTCCGGCTCATGGGCCGCGACGCTGTGGCCGAGAGCCTGCAGCTCGCGCAGCACGCCGCGCAGGAAATGGGCGTTACCGTGGTTCCAGCATGAGCGCAGGGAATGGGTGAAGGCGACGATCCTCACGCCGGCACCCCGGCCCGCAGGGGCTGAGCCTCGAGCACGGCCCGGTAGACGTCGAGCACGCCGGCTGTCATCGCCTCGACCGTGAAGGCCTCGGCCCGGGCCCGCGCCTCGGTGCCGAGGCGCGCCCGGATGGCGGGATCGGCCGCCACCATCTCGATGGCGTGGGCGAAGCCCGCATCGTCGTCGGGCGCGATGAAGATCGCGGCCTCGTCCCACAATTCGCGGAAGGTCGGGATGTCGGAGAGCACCAGGGCGCAACCGGCGCTCGCGGCCTCCAGCACGCCGAGGCCGAAGGGCTCGTAGCGGGCGGCGGAGGCGTAGATCGGGGCACCGGCGAGCCAGCGTGCCACGTCCTGGTCGCTCAGGCGGCCCAGCGGCCGCAGGTGCTCAGGGGTGAACTGCGCCGCGTTCGGGCCCTTGAGGTCGCCGGCGGCGAGGAGCGGCAGCTGCATCCGGGCGGCCGCCCGGTCGAGGGCGCGGGCGTTCTTGCCCTCGTCCCACAGCCGGCCGGCGGTGAAGGCGAAGGGCGAGGCCGCGGCGCCCGCCGGGGTGCGGTGGCCGCGGGCCGCGGCGCTGCGCCGGCCGTTCGGCACCACGCGGGGCGGGGCGATCCCGTAGGCCGCGGCGGTCGCCTCCGCGAAGGCGCGGGTGGGGCTCAAGAGCGCGTCGACCCGGCGATAGCCTTCCGCCACCAGGCTCGCCCGCCAGGCGAGGTCCGGCGGCAGGGGGCCGGGGCGCATCGCCGCCCACCAGGTCGCCACGCAGGAATGCGCCACCGCCACCACGGGGGCGCAGAATTCGGCGATCGCGGCGAGCGCCGGGCTGTTGAGGTGGATCAGGTCGGCGCCGGCCCGCTCGGCCTCGCGGGCGACCATGGCGGCGGCGGCCTCGACCTCGCCGGGGGTGAGGGCGGTCCAGTCGAGGCTCGCCCCGAGCGGGCACAGGGCGAGGCCGCGGATGGCGCGGGCGGCACGGAGCTGGTCCTGGCTCGGCTCAGGTCCCAGCACCGCCAGGGTGACGCCGACGCCCTGGCGGGTCAGCTCCTCCGCGAGGTCGAGCCCGTATTGCCAGACGCCGCCGACCGCATCGACGGTCATGAACAGGTTGAGGGCCGGCGCCCCCCGGTAGGGGAGGGGGCGTCCGGCCGGGACCGTCAGGCTGGGCAGCATGCCGCCTCCAACTCGCGCAACGGGGCCGGCCGCTCCTCTTGGATGTCGCTGAAGCGGTCGAACTGGCCGAGGTAATGGGCATGCGCCCGCTCCCAGGCCTCGCCGTCCGGCTCGCCCCAGAGGCGGCGATAGTCGGGCGAGGACGGGTAGGGGTAGAGCGGCACGGGATCGTTGGCCCAGACGCCGGCGGCGCGCAGGCGGTCGCGCCAGGCGGCGACGAGCTCCGGATCGTCGCCCGCAACCTTGATCAGGTTCGCCTGGACGAACGGCACCGAGCGGCGGGCATGGATCAGGCGCTCGGCGAGGTCGTCGGTCGAGGCGCGGCAATTCTTGTCGAGGAGGGCGCGGCCGGCCTCCGTCAGGCTCTCGACGCCGGCCTCGATCGAGACGCAGCCCGCTTGCCCGAGGAGGTCGAGCATGTCGGGCTTCCACAGGTCGATCCGCGTCTGCACCCCGAACTCCACCTTGCGGGCGGCGAGCGCCTCCAGCAGCGGCTTCTGCGGCAGGAAGATCTCGTCGATGAAGTAGAGGTAGGTCGCTCCTTGCCCGATCAACCGGTCGACCTCCTCCAGGATGGCCGGCAGCGCGCGCCGCCGGTATTTGTCCCGGAAGTCGATCTTGGCGCAAAAGGTGCAGGAATAAGGGCAGCCGCGCGAGGCCTCGACCTCGGCGCCCGGCCCCTCCGGCGTCCGGTCGAAGCGGTGGTGGTGGTGGTGGTGCCGCGCCACCCAGGCGTCTGGCCAGGACAGGGCCGGCAGATCGACGAAGGTGGTCGCCGCGGGACCGCCGGTGACGACCGTCTCAGCCCCATCGCGGAAGGCCAGGGCCGGCACGGCGTCGAGCCGGGCGAGGCCGCCCTCGGCGAGGCGCGTCACCACCTCCTCGCACTCGCCTCGCACCACGATGTCGCAGGCGAGCTTGGCGAGCGTCGTCTCCGGCGTGACCGAGCCGTGCGGGCCCACCGCTACGGTGCGGCCGCCGCGATCCCCCAATGCGTCGAGGAAGGCGCGGGGCACCCGCAATTCGGGCTGGGCGCAGCGCCAGAACAGGTAGGTCGGGGCGGTGGTCACCACCGTCATGGTGGGGGCGAAGTCCGCCACCCGGTCGGCCAAGCCTGAGAGCGAGAGTGCGTCCAGGGCCCCGTCCAGCATCAGGACCTCGTGGCCCGCCCGCTCCAGCAGCACCTTGCAGGCCCCGAGTTCGATGGGGAGGTGCGGGGAACGGCACCCGAAGTAGATGCTGTTCTCGAAGCTCCAGGTCGGGTTGACGAGGGCGATTCTCAAAGCGGCTGTCCTGAACCGGGAACGGGCATCGCAGATACTGGTGGCGACTATTGAGGATGTGGCAGGGCCGCTCCGGACGACAAGGGCTTTTCGCTTAGGCGCGGTTAAGCGATTGATACCAATAGGACGTCCGTCATGCCACAGGCGCATGGCGCGACATCTACCATGCCGTCGCCGCAGGCTCGCGACGGGAACCAAATCGCCTCTCGCGCGTGCCTCAGGCCGGCACCGCCTGGGGCTCCAGGTGCAGGCCCCGGCTCTCGGCGAGCCATGCCGCCAGGCGTGTCAGCCCCTGGCGCCAGGGCAGCGGCGCGGCCAGGTCGAGATCGGCGGCGGCGCGGCGGGTGTCGGAGACGTAGTAGCGCTGGTCGCCGGCGCGCCATTCCTCGAAGCCCAGATCGAGGGGATGGCCGACGATCGCCTCGATGGCCGAGAGCACCTGGCGCAGCGACACCGCGTTCGCCGGCCCGCCGCCGAGATTGTAGGCCCGGCCCTTCACCTGCCCGATCCGTGCGAGCGCCGCCCGGTAGGCCGCGACCGCGTCGCCGACATCGAGCACGTCGCGCACCTGGCAGCCGTCGCCGTAGACCGTGATCCGCCGGTGCTCCAGCGCCCGGATCAGGAAATGGGCGACCCAGCCCTGGTCCTCGGTGCCCATCTGGCGCGGGCCGTAGATGCAGCTCATCCGCAGCACGCAGGTCGGCACGCCGAAGCTGCGGGCGTAGTCGAGCACGTACTGGTCGGCCCCGCCCTTCGAGCAGCCATAGGGCGTGTGGAAATCGAGGGGCCGGTCCTCGCCGATGCCGTGGGCCAGGATGGCTTGGTCTTCCGGCGCGTAGGCGTTGCCCACCCGCCGGAAGGTCAGGTCGGCGAGGTCGCCATAGACCTTGTTGGTCGAGGCGAAGACCAGGGGCGGCGGGTCCGGGCGCCGGCGCAGGGCCTCGAGCAGGGTCAGCGTCCCGCCGAGATTGACGGCGAAATCCGCCACCGGGTCGGCGAGGCTCGTCGTCACGGCGACCTGGGCGGCGAGGTGGATCACCGCCGACGCCTCCGAGGCCGCCGCCGCGAGGGAGCCCGCGTCGCGCACATCCGCGATCACGGCGGAGATCCGCTCGGGGTGGCGCTCCTTCAGCCAGGCGAGGTTGCCCGCGACGCCAGGGCGCAGCAGGGCGTCGTAGACGAGGACGTCCCGCCCCTCCGCCGCCAGGGCGTCGGCGAGGTTGGCGCCGATGAAGCCGGCGCCGCCGGTGATCAGGACCGGGCGCCGGCCGGACATCGCGCGAGTCGTGTTGGACTGAGCCGTCATCACGCCACCAGACCGCGCCGGTCGAGCTCGCGGCGCGCCTCCTCGACCCGGTCCCGGGCCTCCTCCTGCTCCGCCACCCAGGCGGCGAGCTCGCGCAGGCCGTCCGCGAAGTCGCGGGCCGGGCGGTAGCCCAGCTCGTCGCGCGCCTTCGAGATGTCCGGGATGCAGTGGCGGATATCGCCGGCCCGGGCCTTGCCGGCGATCTCAGGCGTCAGGTCGGGCCGGCCCATCGCCTCGCCCAAGAGGGCGGCGACCTCGCGCACCGAGCGGTCCTCGCCCGAGCCGATATTGTAGACTTGTCCCGCGGCTTTCGGCCGGTCGAGGGCGAGCAGGAAGGCCTGGGCCACGTCGTCGACCTGCACGAAGTCGCGCCGCTGGTGCCCATCCTCGAAGATCACCGGGGCCGAGCCGTTGTGCAGGCGCGAGGCGAAGATCGCCAGCACGCCCGTATAGGGGTTCGAGAGCGCCTGGCCCGGCCCGTAGGCGTTCCACAGGCGCAGGGCCACGCCCTCCATGCCGTAGGCGGGGGCCAGCATCAGGGTCAGGCGCTCCTGGGCGTACTTGGTGAGCGCGTAAACCGAGGCGAGGGCCGGGCGCTTCCATTCCGGCGTCGGCACCGGCACCAGCGGCCGGCCCTCCTCGTCGAGGGGATCCCAGGGCGCGTCGGGGCCGGAGCGCGGCTGGCGCAGAACCTCCTCGCGCACCCGCCCGTCGGCGCCGCGATACAGCCCCTCACCGTAGACGCTCATCGAGGAGGCGACCACCACCCGCCGCACCGGCCGCTCGATCAGCGCCTGGAACAGCACCGCCGTGCCGTGGTCGTTGACCGCGACGTAGCGGTCGACGTCGTACATGCTCTGGCCGACCCCGACCTCGGCGGCGAGGTGGATCACCGCATCGACGCCGGCGACAGCCTCGGCCACCGCGCGCCCGTCGCGGATGTCGCCGCGCCGCAGCTCGACCGCGTCCGGCAGCCCCTCGGGCCGCGCCCGGCTCCCATGGACCTGCTCGATCAGGCTGTCGAGCACGCGCACCCGGTCGCCCCGGGCGACGAGGGCCCGCGCCACGGCCCGGCCGATGAAGCCGGCCCCGCCGGTGATCAGGATGGTCTGCGGCACCCGTCGCGCTCCTCCGCTTCCGGCCGTCGCCGGCCGATACATCCTGGCTGTATCTATGGGAGCGCGACGCCGCGAACAGGTGTCATCGTTCTGGCGTCATTCAGCCCGATTGCTTCAAGAGATGTCAGCGGGATAGCGCAGCCACGGCGCCCTGCGCCGGCGTCCCGCTCCGGCCCCATCCACCGAGTTCACGCGACCCCTCATGTCCCTCGTTCCCTCGTCGCACGATGCGGTGCCGGCTGCGCCCGGCGCGGACCTCACCTCGCGGCAAGACGCCCAGGAAGAGACCGCGTCCCTGCGCCGTCGCCGCCTGGCCCTCTTCCTGCCGACCGTGGCGACGGCCCTCGCCCTCGCGGCGGCGGCGACCGCCAGCACCGGAGTGCCGGACGGGCCGCTCGAGGCGGCTGTGTTGATCCTGTTCTGCCTGGCGATGGCCTGGCAGGCCTACATCGCCTGGACCTACCTCTACGGCGCGGTCGCTGCCGGCCTTGGGTTCCGGGTGATGTCGGCGGTGGAGCGGCAGGCCGCCGCGACGCCGCCGCAAGCCAGCGGCCGCAGCCGCACCGCCGCCGTGGTGGCGATCCACGCCGAGGACGCGGCGGCGGTCTTCGCGGCGATCCGGGTGATGGCGCGATCCCTCGCCCGCACCGGCGGCGACGGGCGCGACCTCGACATCTTCGTCCTCAGCGACACCCGCGACACGGAGATCGCGGCTGCCGAGGAGCGCGAACTCGCCCGTATCCAGGCGTGGCGCGAGACCGCCGGACCCGGCCTGCCGGCGATCCGCTACCGCCGCCGGCGGGAGAATGCCGGGCGCAAGGCCGGCAATATCGGCGAGTTCTGTGCGACTTACGGTCACGAGTACGACTTCATGATCGTGCTCGACGCCGACAGCCTGATGACCGGCGCGGCCATGCGGCGCCTGGTCCGGCTGATGGAGGAGAACCCCCGCGTCGGCCTGATCCAGACCGTCAGCTACGCCGCCGGGCGCGACACGCTGTTCGCCCGCATCCAGCAATTCGCCGTGCGGCTCTACGCCCCGCTGTCGATCCGGGCGCTGGAGACCTGGCAGGGGCCGGATGGGGGCTACTGGGGCCACAACGCCATCCTGCGGATCGCGGCCTTCGCGGCCAATGCCGAGCTGCCGGTGCTGCCCGGCCGCGCGCCGCTCGGTGGCGAGATCCTGTGCCACGACACGGTCGAGGGGGCGTTCCTGCGCCGGGCCGGCTGGGAGCTGCGCCTGCTGCCGGAGGAGCCCGGCACCTGGGAGGAGATGCCCACCAACCTCACCGACCTGCTCGGCCGCGAGCGGCGCTGGTGCCAGGGCAACCTGCAGCATCTCGGGATCATCGGCTTGGCCGGTCTCACTGCCGGCAGCCGCTGGCACCTCGGCGCCGGCATCCTATCCTACCTCGCCTCGCCGGTCTGGGTCGCGTTCCTGGGCCTTGGCACCTGGCAGGCGATCCGCGACGGCGATCTCGGGCTCATTGCCTACGGCCTCACCGGCGAGGGACCGGCAGCAGGGATCCTGGCCGCCTTGAGCCTCGCCGTGCTGGCGCTGCCGAAGCTCCTCAGCCTCGGCCACGTCCTGCTCTCGCCCGAGCGCCGCGCCGCCTTCGGGGGCACGCGGAGCCTGCTGGCGAGCGCCGCCCTCGAACAGGCCCTGTGGGTGCTGCTCTGGCCGGTCATGACCCTGTTCAATGCCGGCGCCGTGGTCACGACCTTCGCCGGCCGGGTGGTCCGTTGGGATACCCAGGTCCGCGACGACCGCCGGGTGCCGTGGTCCGAGGCCTGCCGGCTCCAGGCCGATTCGCTCGTCGCCGGCGTCCTGCTGGCAGCGGCCCTGGCCTACGCGGCCGATCCGCTGCTCGCTCTCTGGATGGCGCCGCTGGTCCTCGCGCTCGTCGTCAGCCCGGCGCTCAGCGTGCTCACCAGCCGCGCCGATCTCGGCCAGGCGGCGCGCCGGCGCGGCCTCTTCCTCACCATCGACGATACCACCCAGGCGCCGGAGCTGCGCGACCTCGCGGCCGCCCGCACCGCTCCGCCGGTGCCCGCGCGTTTGCCGCCGGTGCGCGGCGAGGCTCCGATCTGGCTCGCCACGGCCACGGACGACGCCAAGGCGTTGCCGCCGCGGTAGGCTCTCACTTGGCCGGCTTGCCCAGCACCTTGAGCGGGTCGGTGCGCTGGCTCGCCGAGGGTTCGGCGGTCATGCTGTCGGCGCGCTCCTCCGGGCGGCCGCGGGTGCTGCCCGTGGTGGTGGGGCTGCCCTCGCCGGTGGTGGCGCCGTTGCGCGGGCTCGTCACCGGCACGCTGCCGCTGGCGAGTTCGAGGCAGGTCAGCATCTCGACGTAGCTCGGGAAACCGCCGGCTCGGGATTGCTGCGAGCACTGGGTCTTGGCCGAGCCGGAGAACTGGCCCCAGCGCTTGCGCAGCTCGTCGCCGGCCGAGCGCTCGGAGCGCAGGCAGCCGTCCGAGCCGGCTTCCTGACTGACCGAGGCGCGGCCGGGGGAGTTGCAGGTGCCCTCGATGTCGAGCCGCGGCGGCCCATCCGCCGCGACGAGGACGAGCTGCGCGCCGAGGAGCGCGAGGGGCAGGGCGGCGGGCATGGCGGGTCTCCGGGGTCGGATGGTATTCAGCTTCGCCGATCCAACGCGCGAACAGCCCCGCCGGCTCCCGAACCCGCCGCGCGCCCTCAGAACCTGTAGTTGAGGCCCACCGTCGCGACATGGGCCTGTGTGCGCAGCCGCGCGTCGTAGCCCTCCTGCCGCAGGTAGGTCGCGGTGCCGAGGTCGAGATACTTGTACTCGGCCCGCAGGGAGATCCGCTCGGTCAGCGCGAATTCGACGCCGCCGCCCGCCGTCCAGCCGAACTGGAGCCGGTGCTCGCCGACCGACAGCCCGCCGAGCCCATAGGACAGGCTGACATGGCCGTAGGCGAGGCCGCCGGTGGCGTAGACCAGCACCCGGTCGAAGGCGAGGCCGAGGCGGCCGCGCAATGTGCCGAACCAGTCGAGGGAGGTGCGAGCCGTGAAGGCGCCCGCCGCGAAGCGGCCGGACAGCCCGGTGCCGAGGATGTCGGCCTCGAGGCCGGCGACGACGTTGCCGACGTGCAGGTTGTAGCCGACTTGGCCGCCGCCGACGATGCCGCTGGTGCGCAAGCTCCGGCGCTGCCCGGGGAGAACGGCCAAGGCCGCGAGCGTTGCGGCATCGACCCCCTGCGCGTTGGACAGCGGCCCGACGAGGGCGGTGGCGGTGGTGGTCTCGGTCCGTGTCCCGCCAGCCTGGATCGTGCCGACCGGCGTGTCGTTGGGCGCGCGGTCGTAGACCACGCCCGTCAGGTAGTCGGTGGCGGCCAGGACGGGGCGGCAATTGCCGGCCGTGCCGGCCTCACCGTTGTCCCGGACGGTGCGGCCCACCGCAGAGGGCGTCGCCCCCTGGGCCAGGACGAGGTTCTGCACCGCGATGGTCTGGTTGCTCGTGGTGAGGGTCTGGTCGTTCTGGACTCCGCGGACCTCCGTGGTGCGCGGCCCGGCCGCGACCAGGTTGAACGCCCCGATCGGCGAGAGCCGATAGCCGGCGTTGATGAAGCGGCCCAGCGCGGTGCCGTCCGGCGCGACGACGTTCGGGCCGGTGATGTCGACGCTGCCGTCGCCCTGGAAATTCCCCGCCACCGGGTAAAGGCCGGTGCTGGTCTGGCAGCCGCCCGGGACGGCGAGCACCGTGGCGTCGAGGGCGTCCGCCGCCGCCTGGGCCTCGTCCGCGATGGCGAAGAACCGTCGGCGCAGCTGGACCGCCTGGGCAAGGTGCGGGATCAGGGCCTCGAAGTCGCGGATCTCGTCGTCCCCGAACGGCTCGCGGTCGGATCCGCGATGCACCGACACGATGCCGAGGCGGCCCTCCTCGTTGACCACCGGGCCGCCGAGGGCCTCGCGCAGGCCGAGCGGGTGGTAGAACTCGCGGATGAAGGGCAGCGCCAGGATCTCGTCCGGGCTGAACAGCCGGTCGCTCGCCGCCGCCCGGCCGACGGGCAGCCGCGTCATCAGGCCGGGCAGCGGATCGGGATGGGCGAACCCGTCGCGGTAGCGGCGTTGCGCAGATTCGTCGAACAGACCGTGGCCGCGCACCACGTCGGCGAGCGGCAGCAGGCGGTCAGCGTAGAAGAACGCCGCCGAGCGGCAGCGGAACCGCGCCGCCAGCAGGTCGAGCATGGTCGGCAGCGCGTCGTCGCGGGTGATGCTGCCGTAGAGGGCCGCCAGCAGGAGGTCCGACGACCGCGTCCCGGAATTCAGCGAGGGGTCCAAGAGCCGCTGGTCTCCACGCCAGCGACCTGGCCGGCGACTTGGAAAATCGCCGGGCCGTAAAGTCCAGGCAAGTCGCTGCGACCGATAGACGATGCTTCTCTACAGTATCGCCGTGCCGGCGAACGGTCCGTGCTCTATCGAAGAGCCTGATCCAGGTCGGCGTAGAGGTCGTCCGCGTCCTCGATGCCGACGGAGAGGCGCAGGAGGTCCGGCGGGCAGGGGGTGCTCGGGCCCTCGATCGAGGCGCGGTGCTCGATCAGGCTCTCGACCCCGCCCAGCGAGGTCGCGCGCTTCCACAAGGCCACCCGGGCCGCCGTCTGGATCGCCGCCGCCTCGCCGGCCGCGACCCGGATCGACAGCATGGTGCCGAAGCCGCCCGTCATCTGCCGCGCCGCCACCGCGTGGCCGGGATGCTCGGGAAGGCCTGGGTACAGCACCTGGGCCACCGCCGGATGGGCCGAGAGCCGCCGGGCGAGGTCGGCGGCATTCGCCATCTGGGCACTGATGCGCACGTGCAGCGTGCGCATCCCGCGCATCAGCAGGTAGGCCTCGAACGGCCCCAGGATCGCGCCGTTGCCGGAGCGGATGCGCTGGATCCGGGTCCAGAACTCGTCGGCCCTGGCCCCGGCGAGCGCCCCGGCGATCACGTCGGAATGGCCGTTGAGCACCTTGGTGGCGGCGTGCATCACTACGTCGGCGCCGAGGGACAGGGGCCGGGTGACCACCGGCGAGCTCGCGGTCGAATCGACGGCGAGCCGCGCGCCCGCCGCGTGGGCGATGTCGGCGGCGGCGGCGATGTCGGTGATGGTCCAGAGCGGGTTCGAGGGGGTCTCGAGCCAGACGAGCTTGGTCTCGCCGGGCCGCACCGCGCTCCTCAGCGCCTCGAGATCGTCGGTGGCGACGAAATCGACCCTGAGGCCCCAGCGGGTCGCCTCCTCGGACAGCCAGCGGCGCAGGGCCCAGTACATCACGGTCGGCGCCACGATGTGGTCGCCGGGATCGAGGGCACCGAACACCGCCGTGGCGGCGGCCATGCCGGAGGAGAACAGCAGCGCCCCGGCCTCGGCCTCCTCCAGCATCGCGATCACGCCTTCCGCCTCGCGCACGGTGGCGTTGTCGGGCCGGCCGTAGACGTAGCCGGAGGAGTACTGGTTGTCGGGATCGCGGATATAGGTGGTGGCGACGTGAATCGGTGGCACCACGGCCTTCGTGACCGGATCGACGTGGCCCAGCGCCTGCGCGGCGAGGCTCTTCTTCGACCAGGGGCGCGGGGCGCTGCTCATGCGGGGTCTCCGGGGGATGGCGAGGATGTTTTTGCTCCGCCGCCGGCCTTGCAGAACCGATGCCGGCGCGCAACCTCCATCCCGGTATAGCACCCGAGCCCGAGATGCCGCCGACCGCAACGCTTCCCCGTCCCGCCCGGCCCGTCCTCTCTCCCGTGCCGCGCCTCCTCGCGGCGATCGCGCCCGTCGCCGCAGTCGCGGTTCTGGGCAGCCTGGCGACCACGCCGAACATCCCGACCTGGTATGCGGGCCTGGCGAAGCCCGGCTTCACGCCTCCGAACTGGCTGTTCCCGGTCGCCTGGACGATCCTCTACACGCTCATCGCCTTCGCGGGCTGGCGGGTGCTCGGCACCGCCCCGGCGACGGGCGGCCTGCGGCGGACCCGGACGCTCGCCCTGTGGGCGTTCTTCGTCCAGCTCGCCCTCAACGGCGCCTGGACGCCGGTGTTCTTCGCCCGGCACGACCTGGGCGGCGGCCTCGTCGTGGTGGTCGCCCTGCTGGTGATGATCCTGTGGACGATCCGGCTGTTCCTGCCGCTCGACCGGCTCGCCGCCCTCGTCCTGGTGCCCTACGCCGCGTGGGTGGCGTATGCGACGGCGCTCAATGCGGCGATCTGGTGGATGAATTGACAGAAAGGTCGTCCGGCCGCGTGAGCCGCTCGGACGACGGCAGGCCTGCCATCCTCCGCGTCACCCCGGGGCCGCGCAGCGGAATCCGGGATGACGCCGAGGGTTTCAGGTCTGTCGGAAGATCCGGGCTTGTCCTGTCTCACGGCACCAGCACGATCGCCCCCGTCACCGCCCGCGCCTCCGCGGCCTCGTGCGCCTCCACCACCCGATCGAGGGGGAAGCGCGCCCCGATATCGACCGCGACATGGCCGCGGCCGATCGCGTCGAACAGGTCGGCGGCATTGGCCCGGAAGGTGGCCGGGTCGGCGTTGTGCGGGAAGACCGAGGGGCGGGTGAGGAACAGGCAGCCCTTCTTGTTGAGGAGTTCCGGGTCGATCGCCGGGGACGGGCCCGACGCCGCGCCGTAGGAGACGACGAGCCCGAACGGGGCGGCGCAGTCGAGGGACTTGAGCAGGGTGTCCTTGCCGACCGCGTCGTAGACGACCCGGGCCTTGGCGCCGCCGGTGGCCTCGAGGAAGGCGTTAGGCCAGTCGGGATGGTTGAGGTCGACCACGGCGGCGCAGCCGGCGGTGAGCGCCGCATCGCGCTTCTGCGGCGAGCCGGTGGTGCCGATGACCTTGGCGCCGAGCGCCGTGGCCCACCGGGTCAGGATCTGGCCGACGCCGCCGGCGGCGGAATGGACCAGCAGCAGGTCGCCCGCCTGCACCGCATGGGTCTTGCGCAGGAGGTACTGCGCCGTCATGCCCTTGAACAAGAGGGAGGCGGCGGCCTCGTCGCTGACCTCGTCCGGCAGCCGCACGAGCTTGCCCGCCGGCACGTTGCGCCGGTCGGCATAGGCGCCGACGCCGGCATTCATATACGCGACACGGTCGCCGGGGTTGAAATCCGTGACCTCCGGCCCGACCGCCTCGACCACGCCCGCCGCCTCGAAGCCCAGACCTGTCGGCCGGTCGAGCGGGTAGGCTCCCCGGCGCTGGTAGACGTCGATGAAGTTGAAGCCGATGGCGGTCTGGCGCAAGCACACCTCGCCCGTGCCGGGCGCGGGGAGAGGCTCGCTCTGCAGGGTCATGACCTGCGGCGGGCCGAACTCGGTGATCACCACGCGGCGATGGGTCGACATGACGGGCCTCTCCTCTGGTCTGCCCCGCTCGTGCGACCGGTATGAACCCGCCGGGCCGCGTGATAAATCCGGGCCCGTATTCGAGATTTGAAACGTGCGGTTTGCAATCGATGGACCGTCTGTCGGGCATGGAGGCCTTCGCCCGGGCCGTCGAGACGGGGTCCTTCTCGGCCGCGGGCGAGATGCTCGGGCTCTCCCCGCAGGCGGTCGGCAAGCAGGTGCGCCTGCTCGAGGAGCATCTCGGCGTCCGGCTGATCCACCGGACGACGCGCCGGCAGAGCCTGACCGAGGCCGGGCGCGATCTCTACGAACGGGTGCGCCTCATCCTGGCGGAGGTCGAGGCGGTGGAGGCGGCGGCGGCGCGCAGCCAGACGGTGCCGCGGGGCCAGATCCGCGTGAATGCCCCCGTCACCTTCGGCGCCTACGACCTCGCCCGGGTGCTGCCCGCCTATCTCGCGACCTGCCCGGAGGTCGATGTCGAGCTGACCCTCTCGGACCGGAAGGTCGACCTGATCGAGGAGGGCTACGAGGTGGTCTTCCGCGTCGGCCCGCCGGTCGAGAGCGGCCTGATCGCCCGCCCTTTGCGCCCGATGGACTTCGCCCTCTGCGCCGCGCCCTCCTACCTCGCGGCGAGAGGCGCGCCGCGCCAACCGGCCGACCTCAAGCAGCACGAGTGCCTCGGCTTCGCCTACATGGCGACGGGGGACCAGTGGCGCTTCCTCGGACCGGAGGGACCCGAGGCGGTCGAGGTGTCGTACCGGCTCCTGGTCAATAACGGTCAAGCCCTGCTGACGGCGGCGCTCGCCGGCCTCGGCCTGCTGCTGCAGCCGACAGCCCTGGTGCGGGACGCCGTGGCGGCGGGCCATCTGGTGCCGGTGCTGCCGGCCTACCGGCCGGTCTCGCGCCCGATGCACCTGCTCTACGCGCCCGACCGGCGGATCACCCCGAAGCTGCGCTCCTTCATCGATTTCGCGCTCGCCCATTTCGCCGGCCCGGCGGCCGCGGGCTGACCTGTCAGCGCGCCGCCACCACCCCGGCGCTGCGCAGGGTGCGGGACACCGTGGCGCGCATGTCGGCCAGGGTGAAGGGCTTGGTCAGCACGTCGGCCACGATGGCGTCGAGGCCGCGGGCGCGCTCGCGCTGGTCGGCGAAGCCGGTCATCAGCAGGATCGTCAGGTCGGGATAGTCGCGCTTGGCCGCCAGCGCCAGGGCGATGCCGTCCATCAGCGGCATGCGGATGTCGGTCAGCATCAGGTCGAAGGCGTTCTCGGACAGCCGGTCGAGACCGTCGCTGCCGTCGACCGCCGTCACGACCGTGTGGCCGTCCATCTCCAGCCCGCGCTTCAGGAAGCCGCGGATCGGTTCCTCGTCGTCGACCAGCAGGATGCGCGCCATGTCCTCTCGTCTCTCTGGGCCGAAAAACCGCGCGGACACGGCAAGTGTGGTCGGGGCTGCGGCACCGGGTCAAGCCGCTGCGGCAGCTCAGGTTCCGATTTCGTGCCGCGATCCGGAACGAAACCCAGTCGCGTTGCAATCGCGCACCGCTTCCGACCCGAGGATCCTAGCCCCGAAACCCTAACCCTTGTCGAACAGGTCCGGTCCGCCATCGCCGTAATCGACGAGGCCGACATAGGGCAGTTGCCGGAAGGCGTGGGCGACGTCCATCCCGTAGCCGACCACGAACACGTCCGGGCAGGTGAAGCCGACGTAATCGGCGTCGATCGTCACCGCGCGCTTGCCGGGCTTCTCGAGCAGCACGGTGGTGAGCACCCGCCGCGCCCCGCGGGCCATCAGCAGGTCCTTGGCGTAGACGAGGGTGCGGCCGGATTCGAGGATGTCGTCGATCAGGAGCACGTCGCGGCCGCGCACCTCGCTCTCGACGTCGCGCAGGATCGCGACCTGGCCCGAGGAGACTGTGGCGGCGCGGTAGCTCGACAGGTGGATGAACTCGACCTGCGGCGCCAGGCCGGCCCGGTGCAGGGCCCGGATCAGGTCGGCGGCGAACATGAAGCTGCCCTTGAGCACCGCCACCACCAGGAGGTTCTCCAGGGGCTGGCTCGCAATGGCGCGGGCGATCTCCTCGTTGCGCTGCGCGATGGCGGATTCGTCGAAGAGGACGCGGACGCGGGGCAGGGGCGGGTTCATCGGTCTCTGTCTTCGGGGTTCACTTGGGGTTCATCGGAGCCCTCAGGCTGACGGCAGAATCCCCGCTGTCAACCGTGGCAAAGCGGACCAGCACGGCGCGACCCTTGGTCGGCGCATTGGTGAGCTCGGCCCGGAAGCGGGCGGATTCCTCGGGTTCGAGCCGGTCCCGCGGTGCCTCGGCGGTCCAGCGATAGACGACCTGGCCGTGCTCGTCGCGCAGCTCGAGGCGCAAGCGCGGCACCGGCACCGCCTCCGCCGAGGCGCTCACCACGTCGCCCTCGACCACGAGGCGGCCCGTGCCGGAGACGTCCGGCACCTCGTAGGCGGCGACGTCCCGGAAGGCGAGGCCGCGCAGGTTCACCGGCAGGCCGATGCCCGCGTAGAGCCGGGCGGCCTGGGGCAGGGTGCGCACGATGCCGGCGCGGCCCGCCGGCAGCAGGGCGACCAGGACCGCGCCGAGACCGGCGACCGCGAGCGCCGCCGCGGCGAGGCGCCGGCGCGACGGCGGTCCCGCCGCGCCCGCCTTGGCGGCGCGAGGGCCGGCCCGGCGGGGCGGGGCGGTTCCGGCGGCCGAGAACACCGCCTCGCCGGGGGGCGAGAGCTCGGGCGCCGTTTCCGCGGCGGGGGCGGAGACGAACCAGGGCTCGCGGCAGGCGGCGCAGCGCACGGTGCGCCCTGCAGGGCCGATCTGCTCGGGATCGAGCGTATATTCGCTTGCGCAGGCGGGACAGACGATCAGCATGGCGAATCAGTCGGGCGCGGCACCGGGGCCGGACCACGACTCCTCCCGCCACAGCCTTAATGCGTGGTAAAGCGGCGCGGATCGCCGAGGCGCTCGCGCATGAAATCGAGCCCGCGCCGAGGCACTCGGACCTGGAGACCGGCGCGCATGGAGACCGGATGGACGCGAGAAAGGACCGGGGGACCGGAAGCAGCCTGCTCGGCGGGATGGACGAGCCGGTGGTCCGGTTCGAGAACGTGGGGATGCGCTACGGGGTCGGCCCCGAGGTCCTGAGCGACATCAGCTTCACCATCGCGCCGCACTCGTTCCAGTTCCTCACCGGCCCGTCGGGCGCCGGTAAGACGACGCTTCTGCGCCTGATCCTGCTCTCGGTGCGGCCGAGCCGGGGCCTCGTCTCGGTCTTCGGCGAGGAGGTGAGCGGCATCTCCAGCGACGCGCTGACGTCCTTGCGCCGGCGCATGGGCGTGGTGTTCCAGGATTTCCGCCTGCTCGACCACCTCACGACCTACGAGAACGTCGCCCTGCCGCTGCGCGTCCAGGGCCGGGCCGAGACGAGCTACCGGGCCGAGGTGGTGGAGCTCCTGCGCTGGGTGGGCCTCGGGGAGCGGATGCACGTGCTGCCGCCGCTCCTGTCCGGCGGCGAGAAGCAGCGCGCGGCGATCGCCCGGGCACTGATCGCCCGGCCGGAACTGCTGCTCGCCGACGAGCCGACCGGCAACGTCGATCCCCAGCTCGGCCGGCGCCTGCTGCGCCTGTTCGTCGAGCTCAACCGCCTCGGCACCTCGGTGCTGATCGCCACCCACGATTTCGCCCTAATGGACCTCGTCGACGCGCGCCGGTTCATCCTGGGCAACAACCGCCTGCGGATCGAGGGATGAGCCGCGGGGAGACGCATCATGTCTGACGGAGCCACCCTGGAGCGGGCGACGCGGCGCGAGGCGCCCGGCCCCGATCTGCCGCCCACCTTGCGCCGCAACGCACCACTGGTGCCGACCGACACCAGCGCCGGACGGGCGCTCGCCGCGGTGATCGCGATCCTGACCTTCCTCGCCGCCCTCTGCGCCGGGGGGGCCGAGATCGTCGCCTCGAGCGCGGCGCAGTGGCAGGGCTCGGTCGCGCAGGAGGTGACGATCCAGATCCGCCCGGGACCGGGCCGCGACACCGACGCGGACGTCGCCAAGGCGGCGGCGCTCGCCGCCGCCACCCCCGGCATCGCGACGACGCGGCCCTTCACCAAGGCGGAATCCGAGCGCCTGCTCGAACCCTGGCTCGGCAGCGGCCTCGATCTCGGCGACCTGCCGGTGCCGCGGCTCATCACGGTGCGGCTCGCCGGCACGCCCGACCTCGGCGCCTTGCGCCAGCGCCTCGCCGAGGCCCTGCCGGGCGTCGCGAGCCTCGACGACCACGCGCTGTGGCTCTCGCGCCTCTCGACCATGGCGAACACGGTGGTCGGCGTCGGCGTCGCCGTGGTGGCTCTGGTGCTGCTCGCGACGGGGCTCGCCGTCACTTTCGCGACCCGCGGCGCCATGGCGGGCAACCGCGAGGTGGTCGAGGTGCTGCACTTCGTCGGCGCCGACGCCGATTTCATCGCCCGGGAATTCCAGCGCCGCTTCTTCCGCCTGGGCTTACGCGGCGGGGCGATCGGGGCCGTGGCGGCGCTGGCGGTGATCGGGGCCGGCGGCGCCCTCGCCCGGCTGTGGCGTGCCGGGCCGGCCGGCGACGAGCTCGAGGCTTTGTTCGGCGGCTTCGCGATCGGCTGGCGCGGCTATGCCAGCGTGGTGCTGATCGGGGTGATCGCCTCGATCGTCACCGCGGTGGTCTCGCGCCTCACCGTACGGCGTTTCCTCGATTAGTGCCGCGGCGAAGGCACCTCGCGAGAGCGTCCTCGAACCGGTGGGTGCAACAACCCACCGGGAACCCACCGGGCGTTACGCCGCCCGCCGCATCTCCGACAGGCTCAGCTCCGGCAGGGCCGCGATCGTCGGCCGGGCGAACAGGTAGCCCTGGAACAGGGTGATGCCGGCCTCGCGCAGGGCGGCGAGCTCGTCGGGCGTCTCGACCCCCTCGGCGATCACCGCCACGCCGAGCGCCCGGGCGATGCCGATCACCCCGGAGACGATCGCCCGCCGGGCCGGCGACCCGGCGATGCCGCGAATCAGCTCCATGTCGAGCTTGATGAGGTCGGGCTGGAAGCGTGCCAGCAGCCCCAGGCCCGCATAGCCGGCACCGAAATCGTCGAGGGCGGTGAGAAAGCCGCGCTGGCGGTAATCGGCGACGATGCGCTGGACATGAGCGACGTCGATCATGCGCTCGTTCTCGGTGAACTCGAACATGATCCGCTGGTGCGAAAATCCGATCCGCCGTGCCGCCTCCAGGGTCGCCCGGATGCAGGCCGCCGGCTCGTAGACCGCGTTCGGCAGGATGTTGATCGACAGCCGCACGTCGCCGGCCGGAAACAGCCCGCCAGCGAGCTCGATCGCCTTGGTGCGGCAGGCCTGGTCGAAACGGTAGCGGTTGCTCTCGTCGACCTGGCCGAGGATGGTGCCCGCACCTTGTCCCTCGGTGCCGCGCACCAGAGCCTCGTAGCCCCAGACGTCACCCTTCGCGAGGTCCACGATCGGGTGGAACGCCATCGTGAAGGCGAAGGGCAGCGGCTCGCCGCTCCTGCACTGCTCGCACCCGCTGCGCTTCGTCATGATACCGTTCCAGCTCCGTCGGGGGATACCCTCCCACCCTTATCCTCGTGCACGATGAAACCGGCCTCGCGGATCCGCGATCGCGGTAAAAAATTCCTGTGCCGCTGGGTCCGGGCAATGCCCTCGGGGCCCGCTTCAGGCGCCGGCGAGGGAGGAACTGCGCTCTGCGCACCCGGGCGACGTCGACATTTGCAATGCGCCATCGACCATACGCTTCTTCCCTAAGGTAATCAATCGGAGTTCGCCGCCGGTGCGTCACGTCCGCGGCACGGCGTTGACCCACAGCACCAGGGCGGGTCGGTCGGCGGAGGGGTTGCGGTAGCGGTGCGGGCGCCGGCTGGCGAAGCGGAAGCTGTCGCCGGGCCCGAGTTCCGCCGTCGTGCCCTCCACCGTGAGGACGAGGGCCCCCTCCATCACCAGCCCGGCTTCCTCGCCGTCATGGATCAGGGCCTCGTCGCCGGTGCCGGCCGAAGGTGCGAGCTGCATCAGGAACAGGCTCAAGCTCCCGTCGCCTTGCGTCAGCAGCTGCTTGGTGATGCCGGCGCGCCAGAGCGTGAGCGCCGCCCGCTCGCCAGCCCTCGTGACGATCCCGTCCGCCGGTGCACCGTCGGGCCCGCCGAACAGGGCGCCGAGGCCGATGCCGAGAAGGTCGGCGACGCCGGTCAGCACGCGAAGGGAGGGTGAGGACAGGCCACGCTCGACCTGGCTGAGATAGCCGATCGACAGCCCGGTCGCCGCCGCCACCGCCTTCAACGACAGCCCGCGTGCCTGGCGCAGCGCGCGCAGACGCTGCCCGACCGCAAGGTCGGCGGCGATCGGCCCATCCCCCTGCCCGTTTCGTGGTCGATCTGCCGCCTGTTTCATGATCATGAAATTCAATTGCGTGACGCAGCGAATTATGGCCTGATGTTCATGTCAATGAAATTCAAACGGTGGGACGGGAAGCCGCGCACCGCCGGCAGGGGAGCCAGGACAATGAAGCGTCTGATTCGGGCCGCGGGCGCGGCCCTGGTGCTGCTCGCAGGCTCAGGCTTGGCTCGCCCTGCCCTGGCGCAGGAGACGGTCCGGGTCGGGTCGACGCCGACTGGAATCCCCTTCACCTTCCTCGACACAAAGACCAACACCATCCAGGGCGTGATGGTCGACGTGATCACCGCCATCGGCAAGCAGGCCGGCTTCTCGGTGCAGATCGAGCCGTTCCAGTTCTCGACCCTGATCGCGGCGCTCACCGCCAAGAAGATCGACGTGATCTCGGCCGCGATGTTCATCACGCCGCCGCGCCAGGAGGTGATCGCGTTCTCCGCGCCGGTCTATTCCTACGGCGAGGGGCTGGTGGTGCCGAAGGCCGACACCAAGGCCTACACGGCCTTCGCCGACCTCAAGGGCGAGACGGTGGGCGCCCAGGTCGGCACCGCCTTCGTCGACGCGCTCAAGAAATCGGGCCAGTTCGCGGACGTGAAGGTCTACGACACGTTCCCGGACATGCTGCGCGACGTGAATGCCGGCCGGGTCAAGGCGGTCTTCGCCGACGCGCCGATCATCGCCTACAATCTCAAGAGCGGCAACTTCCCGAACGCCCACCTCGTCGCCTCGTACAAGCCGGTGGTCGTCGGCTCGGTCGGCATCGGCGTGCGCAAGGACGACACCGCCCTGCTGGCGAAGATCAATGCGGGGCTCGCCAAGATCAAGGAGAATGGCGAGCTCGCCAAGATCCTGGAGAAGTGGGGCCTGCAGCCCTCCGTGAACCCGTCCTGATCGGGTTGAAGCCGCCTCATGGACAGTTTCCTCGCTGACGCCCGCGAGTTCGTTCCCATCCTGCTCCAGGGCGTGTGGCTGACGATCCTGATCACGGCGGGCTCGCTCGTGGTCTCGACCGCGCTCGGCCTCGTCTGGGCGATGATGCGGGTCTCGGGCGTGCCCGCCCTCTCGTTCTTCGCCGCGACCTTCATCAACGTGATCCGGGGCATCCCGATCATCGTGCAGCTGTTCTACATCTACTTCGTTCTGCCGGATTTCGGGCTGTCGTTCACGGCGGTGCAGGCGGGCATCATCGGCCTCGGCCTCGCCTACTCGGCCTACCAGGCCGAGAACTTCCGGGCCGCCATCGAGGCCATCGACAAGGGCCAGGTCGAGGCGGCGCAGACCATCGGCATGGGCTGGGGGCTGACCATGCGGCGGGTGCTGCTGCCGCAGGCCTTCCGCGCGGCGCTGCCGCCCTTCGGCAACGTGATGATCATGATGCTGAAGGACTCGTCGCAGGCCTCGACCATCACGGTGGCGGAGCTGGCGCTCCAGGGCAAGCTCATCGCCTCGGCGACCTTCAAGAACACCAGCGTCTTCACCCTGGTGGCGCTGATGTACCTGACCCTGAGCCTGCCCTTGATCCTGATCGTGCGCCACTTCGAGAAGCAGGCCGGCCGGCGATGATCGAGCTCGACGACGTCCGCAAGTCCTACGGGGCGCTGCCGGTCCTGAAGGGCATCACCGCGCAGGTGAGGAAGGGCGAGGTGGTCTGCGTGATCGGGCCGTCGGGCTCGGGCAAGTCGACGGTCCTGCGCTGCATCAACGGCCTCGAATCCTACGACGGCGGCACGATCCGGGTGAACGGCCGCCGGGTCGACCGCGGCGACCGCTCGATCCGCACCGTGCGGGTCCAGGTCTCGATGGTGTTCCAGCGCTTCAACCTGTTTCCCCACCGCACGGCACTCGAGAACGTCATCGAGGGCCCGATCTACGTGAAGGGCGAGGATCGCGGGGAAGCGACCGAGCGCGGCCGGGCGCTGCTCGCCCGTGTCGGCCTCGCCGGCAAAGAGGAGGCCCACCCGCCTCGGCTCTCGGGTGGCCAGCAGCAGCGGGTCGCCATCGCCCGGGCGCTCGCCATGCGGCCCGACGCGATCCTGTTCGACGAGCCGACCTCGGCCCTCGATCCCGAGCTCGTCGGCGAGGTCTTGGGGGTGATGCGCGGGCTCGCCGAGGAGGGGATGACCATGATGGTCGTCACCCACGAGATGAGCTTTGCCCGCGAGGTCGCCGACCGGGTGCTGTTCCTCGACGGCGGCGTGATCGTCGAGGAGGGCCCGGCCCGCGAGGTGCTGGGCCGGCCGCAGCAGCCCCGCACCCAGGATTTCCTGAGACGGGTGCTGAACCCGCTGTGATGCACATTCCTCAAGATTATGCCTCAAGATCATGCCTCAAGATCATGTCCGGAATTTGCATCACGAGCCCGCGCGGCACTTGAGCGAAGCCGATTTCCGCCTCGCGTCAGCGATCAAGCGGACATCGTAAGACGAGTTCCTCGATGACCGAACCCTTCCCCCTCGGACCCGCCCTCTGGGCCACCACCGCCGCGGCCGCGCCCGCCACGCGGCCCCTCGCCGAATCCGGCCGGGCCGACGTGGTGGTGATCGGCGGCGGTTTCTGCGGCCTGTCGACGGCGCTTCACCTCGCAGAGGCCGGTGTGAGGCCCGTGGTGCTCGAGGCCCGTGAGATCGGCTTCGGCGGCTCGGGCCGCAACGGCGGCCAGGTGATCCCAGGCCTCAAGCACGATCCCGACGAACTGGTGGCGATGTTCGGGGCGGAGCGCGGCGAGCGCCTCGCCGCCTTCGGGGCCGGCACCGCCGACGCGGTGTTCGACCTCATCGCCAGGCACCGGATGGACGTGCCCCACACCCGCACCGGCTGGATCCAGGGAGCGCACACCGACGAGGGACTGGCCCAGGCCGAGCGCCGGGCCGAGCAATGGTCCCGCCGCGGCGCCCCGGCCCGCCTCCTCGACAAGGCCGAGACCGACCGGCTGATCGGCTCCGAGCGCTACCGCGGCGGCTGGCTCGACGGTCGCGGCGGCGCGGTGCAGCCGCTCTCCTACGCCCGCGCCCTCGCGAAGGCGGCGCTGACGGCCGGCGCCCGGATCCACACCGACACTCCGGTGACCGGTCTGTCACGGCAGGGCGAGACCTGGACGGTGCGGACCGCGCCCGGCCCAAGCCTGACCACCGAGCGGGTGGTGCTCTGCACCAACGGCTATTCGGGCGACCTGTGGCCGAATCTCCGCCAGACGATCATCGCGGCGAACTCGTTCCAAGTCGCCACGACCCCGCTCTCCGACAACCTGCGCCGCACGGTGCTGCCGGAGGGCCAGGTCTCCTCCGACACCCGCAAGCTCCTGCTCTACTTCCGGCTCGACCATACCGGCCGGCTGCTGCTCGGCGGGCGCGGGCCGTTCCGCGAGCCGAAGGGGCAGGGCGACTGGGCGCATCTCGAGCGGATCGTCCCGAAACTGTTTCCGCAGCTCGCCGGGATCGGCTTCGATCACCGCTGGTGCGGCAGGGTCGCGGTCACCAGGGACTACCTGCCGCACCTGCACGCACCCGAACCCGGCCTCCTCATCGATATCGGCTGCCAGGGCCGCGGCGTCGGCCTCCAGACCCGCATGGGCCAGGCCATCGCCGCCTTCATCGCCTGGGGCGATGCCGACGCGCTGCCGCTCGCCCCCACCCCGATCGCGCCGCTGCCGCTGCACGGGCTGCACCGGCTCTATGCCTCGGCGGTTGTGGCGTGGTACCGGTTGCGCGACGGAGGGTTGTGAAGCCGCCGGCAAGTCGACGGCCATCGCGGCGAAGCCTTGAGTGCTCTCCGGGACCCACCGACACCCCGCGTCGCGCTTCCGGCCCGGCCATGACGCCACGGAATCTGAACTCCGCGCCAGGAATACCCTGCGACATTCGCAGGATATCTGTCCGTCGCCGCCCAATCGGGCGCGAGACCGCGGCGTCGGCGCTGCCGTATTGTATTTCGTCATAGGGTGACAACCCTTCCGGCCCGGCCGCCGGGGTCCGGGCACAGTCGGGCCAAAACAATCTCCGAGCCCTTGAAATCGAAGGCCGGCTTTATACTCGACCTCTCTATCGGTGACCGTGGCCGTCGGCACGCGGCTTCATCGCTCCTTAAGCCCGTAGGAGCATATACGTCGCATCTGCACATTCTCTTTGAACAGACGAGAGCTGTGGACCCGACGACCAGGATCTTACGGCCCATAGAGGCCCCGAGCCGCCGCTCCTTCCGGATGGTGGCGGTATCCGCCAGCCTGCTGGCGGCGCTGATCGCGACCGCGGCGGGGCTGCTGGCGCGCGGCCTGCACGAGCATGCGGTCGCGGAGACCGAGCGCAGCCTCACCGGCCTCTCCACCGTCCTCGCCGACCGGGCCGACCGGGCGCTGCAATCGATCGAGCTGGTTCAGGACTCCGTGATCGGCGAGGTTCGGAACGCGCAGGTGGCGAGCGAGGAGGCCTATGCCGCGCTCGCGGGTCAGCCGGCGCTGCACGAAGCGCTCAAGACCCGGATCGCCGCCCTGCCGCAGGTGAACGCCGTCATGGTGATCGACCGCCGCGGCAACCTCCTGAACTTCAGCCGCTCCTGGCCGATCCCGACTGTCAACATCGCCGACCGGGACGACTTCAAGGCCCTGGCGGCCGACCCCGCCCTCGACCGCTTCATCGGCCGGCCGGTGCAGAACCGCGGCGACGGGGCGTGGACGATCTCCATCGCCCGCAAGGTCCGGGCCCCGGACGGGGCCTTCCTCGGCCTGGTGCTCGGTGCGGTCGAACTCGGTTATTTCGAGCGGCTCTACGGGGCGATCGCGCCGCCGCACGACTACGTCGTCTCGGTCTTCCGCGACGACGGCACCCTTCTCGCGCGCCATCCCCACCGCGGCGGCAGCATCGGCCGGAGCTTCGCCGGGACCGCGGCTCTGCGCATCGCGCTCAAGAGTCCGGCCGGCGGCGTCATCCGCAACGTCAGCCCGATCGACGGCCTCGACCGCATCGTCGCCACCCGCGCCCTGACGCGCTACCCGATAATCCTGAGCGTCGGCCGCACCGCGGAGGCGAGCCTGGCCGCCTGGCGCCAGCAGGCGTGGCTCATCGGCATGGCCGCCCTGCTGCTCGATCTCGGCCTCGCCGGGCTGGTCCTCGTCGCCTTCCGGCAGGCGCGGGCGCAGGCGCAGCTAGCGCAGGCCGAGGCCGCCCGCGCCGCTGCCGAGATGCGCGCGCGGGCGGAGCGGGAGCTGACGGCCCAGCACGCCCAGTTCGGCCTCGCCCTCGACCACATGACCCAGGGCCTGTGCCTGTTCGACCGCGACGACCGGCTGATCGTGATGAACGCGCGCTACGCGCAGATGCATGCCGTTCCGGAGATTCTGCGCCGGCCGGGTGCGCCGCTCTCCGCGCTGCTCGGGCATCTCGGCTCGGCCGGGCGGCTGGCGGTGCCGCTGGTGGAGGCCTGCGCCCGCATCGCCGCCGGCGGGACGCCGGCGAGCTTCACCTGCGACCTCGCCGACGGACGCGCCGTCGCCGTCGTGCACGTGCCGATCCCGGGCGGCGGCTGGGTCTGCACCCATGAGGACGTGACGCAGCGCCGCCGCAGCGAGGCGCGCATCGCCCACCTCGCCAGCCACGACGCCCTGACCGGGCTGCCGAACCGCGCCCAGCTGCAGGAGCGCCTCGACGCGGCGCTGGCCGGGCGCATCGACGACGAGGCGGTGAGCGTGCTCTGCCTCGACCTCGACGGCTTCAAGGAGGTCAACGACAGCTACGGCCACCCGGTCGGCGACGAGCTGCTGCGCCTCGTGGCGCGGCGGCTCCAGGAGGCGGTCGGCGCCAATGCGCTCGTCGGGCGCCTGGGTGGCGACGAGTTCGCGGTGATCCGCTGCGCGCCCTCGCATCCGGCCGGCGTGGCGGCTCTGGCCGAGCGGATCGTGCGGCTGCTGCGGCGGCCCTTCGAGGTCCAGGGCCACGAGGTCGGCATCGGCACCTCGATCGGCCTCGCGACGACCTGCGAGACCGGCCTCACCACCGCCGAGCTGCTGCGCCGGGCCGATGTCGCCCTCTACCAGGCGAAAGCCTCGGGGCGGAACGGCTGGCGCCTCTTCGACCCGGCGATGGATGCCGACCTGCAGCGCCGCCGCCAGCTCGGCGCGGATCTGCGCAGCGCGCTCGCCGAAGGGCAGCTCGACCTCCACTACCAGCCGATCGTCGCCGCCGACGGGTCGGGCCTGCGCGCCCGCGAGGCGCTCCTGCGCTGGCGCCACCCGCGCGACGGCTTCGTCAGCCCGGGCGAGTTCATCCCGATCGCCGAGGCGACCGGGCAGATCCGCCGGCTCGGCGCCTGGGCGCTCGCCCGGGCCTGCGCCGATGCTGCCGCCTGGCCCGCGGACGTCAAGGTGGCGGTGAACCTCTCTCCGGCGCAGTTCGTCGACGACGGCCTCGTCGAGGAGGTCGCCGGGGCGCTTCATGCCAGCGGCCTGTCGCCCGCGCGGCTCGAGCTCGAGATCACCGAATCGGTGCTGCTGCAGGACGACAAGGCCACGCTGGCGGTCCTGCACCGCCTGCGCGCCCTCGGGGTCGGCACGGCGATGGACGATTTCGGCACCGGCTACTCCTCGTTGAGCTACCTGCGCCGCTTCCCCTTCGACAAGATCAAGATCGACCGGTGCTTCGTGCAGGGCCTCGGGCAGGGCACGGGCGAGGAGGCCGGCAGCGTCGAGATCGTCCGCGCCACGATCGGCCTCGGCAAGGCCCTCGGCATGACCGTCCTGGCCGAGGGAGTCGAGACCGAGGCGCAGGCGGCGATCCTGCGCGAGGCGGGCTGCGACGAGTTGCAGGGCTACCTGTTCGGCCGGCCCTGCCCCGTGGGCGAGCTGCGCGGGACCGGAGGGATCGGCGCAGGGATGTCGGCCGCGGCCTGACCGTTACCCCCTCAACGCCCGCTCGATCAGCCCCGCCGCCGCGAGCGCCCGGCCGTCGTCGCCGAACCGGGCGATCACCTGGACGCCGACCGGCAGGCCGGCCTCCGTCCGGTCGACCGGCAGGGTGACGCAGGGCACGCCCATCAGGGTCCACAGGCGGTTGAAGCGGGAATCCCCCGTATGGTCGAGGCCGGCGGGCGCCGCGCCGGGCGCCGCGTAGGTCAGGAGCACGTCGAAGCCGTTCTCCGAAAAGACGTCCTTCAGGCCGCGCCGGGCGTGGTGGGCGGTGCGGCGGGCGGCGTCGTAGGCCGCCGTCTCGATTCCTTGCGCCTCGTCGAGGGCGGCGCGCAGGCGCGGCGGCAGGGCGTCACGGTGGGCGGCGTATTCCCAGGCCAGCGCCTGGCGCGCCTCGTAATCCTGGATCGTGCCGTGGGCCGCGAAGGCCTCGCCGAACGGGGCCGGCAGGGTGAGGTCGCGGATCGCCGCACCTGCCCGCTCGGCGGCCGCCGCCGCCCGGGCGAGGGCGGCCTCCGCCTCCGGCTCGGGGGTGGCGCAGAACTCCTGGCGCAGGATCCCGATGCGGGGCGCGCCGCCATCCCCCGCTCGCGCGATGGCCGGCCGGTCGGCGAGGAGCGCCAGCGCGTGGGCGGCGTCTGCGACGCCGGCCGCGAACAGGCCGAGCGTGTCGAGGGCCCAGGAATAGCACTTCACCCCCACCGTCGGCAGCAGACGGAACGACGGCTTGACCCCGACGACGCCGCAGAACGCCGCCGGGCGGATCACCGAGCCTCCCGTCTGGGTGCCCAGCGCCAGCGGCAGCATCCCGGCCGCCACCGCGGCGGCCGAACCGGCCGAGGAGCCGCCGGGGGTGTGCCCGGGATTGCTGGGATTGCGGGTCCTGGTCGGGTCGAGGAAGGCGAAGGGCGTGGTGGTGGTCTTGGCGAGCGGCACCGCGCCGAGACGCTTCAACCGCGCCACCACCGGCGCGTCGGCGAGCGGGCGCCAGTTCTCGTAGATGCTGGACCCCATCCGGGTGGGCAGGTCGGCGGTGTCGATGATGTCCTTGATCCCGACCGCGATGCCGGCGAGCGGGCCGCTCGCCGGGACGGCCGGCGCGGGATCGACGCAGACCAGGGCGCCGACCTCCGGCTCGCGGGACGCGATCGCCTCGCGCACGAGGCCGACCGCCCCCTCGGGCGTCAGCCGGCCGGCATCGATTCGGGCGCTGAGGTCGAGGAGCGAGAGCATCGGGCGGTCCGGGCGGGAGGAATCGGGTCGAGCGCCTTTGTAAGCGCAATGGGGCCGCGTGTTCCAGAACACGCGAGGGCGCGCGGGGCGCGTTGCGGCCGGGGCCCGGCTTCGGCTAAACCGGCGCCGTTCACCCGTCGCACGGCCGCCTGGGGCGGAAAGGCCGGCGCGACGGGGCGCCGACGCGCCGGGATCCTTCGCCGGCATCCTTCGCGAGAGAGCCTGCCCCGTGACCGTTCCCTTCGCCCTGCCGCTGCAAGCCCAGGCATTCCCGACGCATGCGATGCCGGCCGCCTCACGCCTGGGGCGCCTGTTCGGCCGCGGGCGCAAGGCCGGGGCCCTGGCCCAGGACGGCGCCGCCGACGGCTCTAGCGGGCCCGGCATCCTGGCGGTGGCCGGCCTCAAGAAGAGCTACGGCGCCCGCACGGTGGTGCACGATGCCGGCCTGACCGTGCGCAACGGCGAGGCGGTGGGCCTGCTCGGCCCCAACGGTGCCGGCAAGACCACGATCTTCTACATGATCACCGGCCTGGTCTCGGCCGATCGCGGCACGATCAGCCTCGACGGCCACGAGATCACCCGGCTGCCGATGTACCAGCGCGCCCGGCTCGGCATCGGCTACCTGCCGCAGGAGGCCTCGATCTTTCGCGGCCTCAACGTCGAGGACAACATCCGGGCGGTGCTCGAGGTAGTGGAGCCGGACCGCAAGGCCCGCGAGCGCAAGCTCGATTCGCTCCTCGACGAGTTCAACATCACCCGCCTGCGCAAGTCGCCCTCGATCGCGCTCTCGGGCGGCGAGCGGCGGCGCTGCGAGATCGCCCGGGCGCTCGCCTCCTCGCCCTCCTTCATGCTGCTCGACGAGCCCTTCGCGGGCATCGACCCGATCGCGGTGGGCGACATCCAGGAACTGGTGATGCACCTCAAGGGCCGCGGCATCGGCGTTCTCATCACCGACCACAACGTGCGCGAGACGCTGGGTCTCATCGACCGGGCCTACATCGTCCATTCGGGCCGCATCCTCACCGAGGGCACGCCCGACGAGATCGTGGCGAACGAGGATGTGCGCCGGCTGTATCTGGGCGAGGACTTCCGGTTGTAGCGATTCGTGTCCAGATCGAGTGAACCCTCTCCGTGGATCCTCCCGCGTGGTCATTCCGGCCGCGCGGCGGAACCCGGGATCCAGACACTCAGGTCGTGCAGGACGAAGCGGAACGGTGTCAGCCTTTTTCTGAACCGGCAGCGGTTCTGGATTGCGCGTCGCGCCCCTTCGGGTCCGGGCTCCGCTGCGCAACTCCGGAATGACGCAGAGAGGCGGCGCCGTCGGCGACGCCTGAAGGATGCCTTGCTTCGTCGGCACCTTGATCGATTTCTCTCACCCTGCGTCGCGACGCAATCCTTATGCCGGGCGAGCCCTTTTTGCGCTGGCGCCCGGCCCCGGCCTGCGCCACGCTCGCGGCGGATCACGCAGGATCCTCAGGATCGCTTTGACGCGTGCCACGCTTCGGTTTAAAGCTGCTGTCAGATGTCTGAAGCAAGACTTGTGCCGACCCCGGCCGGAACCGGGGCGTCGCATGGCGGGGCTGGCTGATGGGTTTGCTGCAACGGCTCGAGATGCGCCAGGGCCAGGCCCTGGTGATGACGCCGCAACTCCTGCAGGCGATCAAGCTCTTGCAGCTCTCCCATCTCGACCTTGCGGCTTACGTCGATGCCGAGCTGGAGCGCAACCCGCTCCTGGAGCGGGCCGAGGTCGAGGCGATCGGCGAGCCCGGCGAATCCCGTGGCGAGGCGGCCGAAGCGAGCCGCGGCGACGGCGACGGGTTCGACGGTGATGGTGCGGCCGAGCCATGGCTCGCCCACGACCTCAACCCGAGCCGCAGCGAGATCGAGGGCGACCTCGGCACCCGCCTCGACAACGTGTTCCCGGATGACGGCCCGGTAGGCCGCGAGACGTCGGCGGTGGGGGCTGAGGGGCTGTCGCTCACCCCGGCGCCCTGGAGCGGCACCGGCGGCAGCTTCGACGGCGAGGCGCCGGATTTCGAGGCGACGCTGACCGCCGAATCCTCTCTGCACGACCACCTCTCGGCCCAGCTCGACATCGCCACCCGCGACCCCGTCGAGCGCCTGGTCGGCGGCTTCCTGGTCGATGCCATCGACGAGGCCGGCTACCTCCGCGAGGATCTCTCCGCCCTGGCCGAGCGCCTCGGCGTCGCTCTCCCGGTGGTCGAGCGGGTGCTGGGGATCGTCCAGGGCTTCGACCCCTCGGGCGTCGGCGCCCGCGACCTCGCCGAGTGCCTGGCGATCCAGCTGCGCGAGCAGGACCGGTTCGATCCGGCGATGCAGGCGCTCGTCTCGCGCCTCGACCTCGTCGCCAAGCGCGACTTCGCGGGGTTGCGCCGCCTGTGCGGGGTCGACGAGGAGGACCTCGCCGACATGCTGTCCGAGCTGCGCCGCCTCGACCCCAAGCCCGGCCGCGCCTTCGGCGCCGGCCCGGTCGAGGTGCTGGTGCCGGACGTGTTCGTGCGCCCGGCCCCGGACGGCTCCTGGCTCGTCGAGCTGAACAGCGAGGCCCTGCCCCGGGTGCTGGTCAACCAGAGCTACTACGCCACCGTCTCGCGCGGGGCGACGACCGAGACCGACAAGGCCTTCCTGTCGGAATGCCTGCAGACCGCCAACTGGCTCACCCGCAGCCTGGAGCAGCGCGCCCGCACCATCCTGAAGGTGGCAAGCGAGATCGTGCGCCAGCAGGACGGGTTCTTCGTCAACGGCGTCGCCCATCTGCGGCCGCTCAACCTGAAGACCGTCGCCGACGCGATCGGCATGCACGAATCCACCGTCTCGCGGGTGACCTCGAACAAGTCGATCGGCACCAGCCGCGGCACCTTCGAGATGAAGTACTTCTTCACCGCGGCGATCCCCGGGGCGGCGGGCGCCGCGGCCCATTCCTCGGAGGCCGTGCGCCACCGCATCAAGCAACTCATCGAGGCCGAGACCGCCGCCGACGTCCTGTCGGACGACGCCCTGGTGCAGCGCCTGCGCGGCGAGGGGGTCGACATCGCCCGCCGCACCGTGGCGAAGTACCGGGAATCCCTGCGCATCCCCTCCTCGATCGAGCGCCGGCGCGAGCGCGCCGCGATGCCGGCGCGCTGAAGCGCCCGGCCACCCGCCTGCCGCAACTGAGCCGGCTTCGTTGACTTCGCGTCCGGGCGTTCTTAGCTCTTGAGGGCTGGCCCTGGCGCCGGAGACGTCCCCGGAGCCTGGGCCGACGAACGACGAGACCGGAGGGAGCTGATGGCAGCGTTGCGCGTGTCGGGTCGTGGCGTGGATCTCGGGGAGGCCCTGAGAACCCGGGCGGAGGAGCGGATCTCCGCGGCCCTCGCCAAGTACTTCGACGGTGCCTACAACGGCCACGTGACGGTCGCGCGGGACGGCGGCGCCTATCGCACCGACTGCGTGCTGCACCTGCCCTCGGGCATCACCCTCGAGGCCTCGGGCACTGCCCACGACGCCCATGCGAGCTTCGACCAGACCGCCGAGCGGATCGAGAAGCGCCTGCGCCGCTACAAGCACCGCCTCAAGTCCCACCCGAACGGCCACGCCAAGGATCGGGCCGTCAACGGCGGCCTGCCCGACACCGCCGTGATGGAGGCGGCCTACTCGGTGATGGAAGCACCCGAGGAGGATACCGGCGAGCACCCGCCGATCATCGCCGAGAGCACCCGCACCTTGCACCGGCGCACGGTGAGCGAGGCGGTGGTGGAGCTCGATCTCACCGGTGTCCCCGTTCTCGTCTTCGTTCACGCTGGAACCGAGCGGGTCAACGTCGTATATCGTCGTGGCGACGGCGCGATCGGCTGGATCGATCCGCCGGAACGCGGCACTCCGTGAGCGGGCCTGAACCCCTCTCGCGGAAGGCCTCCGGTCCTGGAACAAGTGCGGGGCGCCTTGGCGCTCCCCGCCGATGAGGCAGCGGTCTCGATGCCATTGCTGGAATTCCTGAAGCCGGAGGCGGTCCTCCCGGCGCTGCGCGCGCAGGGGAAGAAGCAGGTTCTGCAGGAGCTGGCTGCCCAGGCGGCCCGCCACCTGCCGGGCCTGGACGAGCGCGAGATCTTCGAGACGCTGCTGCAGCGCGAACGCCTCGGCTCGACCGGCATCGGCGAGGGCGTGGCGATCCCGCACGGCAAGCTGTCGGGGCTCGACACGCTGTTCGGCCTGATGGCCCGCCTCGAGCGCCCGGTCGATTTCGAGGCCCTGGACGGCCAGCCGGTCGACATCGCCTTCCTGCTGCTCGCCCCCGAGGGCGCCGGCGCCGACCACCTGAAGGCCCTGGCCCGGGTCGCCCGCGTGCTGCGCGAGCCCGGCATCATCGACCGCATCCGCGCCGCCCGCGACGCCGACGCGCTCTACGCCCTCCTGACCCAATCCCCCGCCCAGGCGGCGTGAGAACAGCGGCGTGACGATGCGGACTTCCCTGTGCGCGGCGGTCTTCCTCCTCGCCGCGACTGCCGGCGCGCGCGCCACCGACGGAACCTGCGCCCGCGACCTCCTGGTGGCGCAATCCTCGCAGAGGACGGCGATCGAGCGCCTGGAGACCCTCGGCGACAGCGAGGCCGATCGCTGCCGCGGCTGGCGCCAGCACGTCGACACGATGCGCCGCGCCGCCACCGTCTACGGCCGCTGCCTTTCGGGCGCGGAGCGGAGCCAGCGCCTGGCCCAGGTCCAGGGCTCGGAGAAGGAATTCTCGGACTTGCTGCGGAGCCAGTGCAAGGGCCGGTAGGCGAGTTCCGGAGGCGGCCCCTCTCGCCGCTTCAAGGCTCTGCCTCACGGCCTGATCGCTGGGCACCCGACGTTTTGACACTCTCAGGGTCATTCCGGGGCCGCGCAGCGGAGCCCGGAATGACCCTGAGAGGGTTTCAACTCCACGAGGGCAAGTCGGATCTACGAGAACAGATCGGACAGCTTCTCGTGAGGCGGCGCGGTTCCTCCTCCCGAAGGACCGGCGCCACCGGCGGATCCCCCCTCACGCCGCCTCGACCACCCGGCCCTCGGCCACTGCCTCAGGCCCGCCATGCTGCTTCAGCGGCCGGTTCCCGGTCAGCCGCCGCAGCAGCACGTAGAAGACCGGGGTCAGGAAGAGCCCGAACGCCGTCACCCCGATCATCCCGGAGAACACCGCCACGCCCATTGCGCGGCGCATCTCCGAGCCGGCACCGGTGGCGGTGACGAGGGGCAGCACGCCCATGATGAAGGCCATCGAGGTCATCAGGATCGGGCGAAGCCGCAGGCGGCTCGCCTCGATCGCGGCCTGGACCGGCGTACGGCCGGCAAATTCCAGTTCCCGGGCGAATTCGACGATCAGGATCGCGTTCTTGGCGGACAGGCCGACGAGGACGATGAGACCGATCTGCGTGAAGACGTTGTTGTCGCCCGAGGACAGCCAGACGCCGGTCATCGCCGCGAGCAGGCCCATCGGCACGATCATCAGGATCGCCAGAGGCAGGGCCAGGCTCTCGTACTGCGCCGCCAGGACCAGGAAGACGAGGAGCAGGGCGAGGGGAAACACCCAGACCCCCGAATTGCCGGCGATGAATTCCTGGTAGGTGAGGTCGGTCCACTCGAAGGCGAAGCCACGCGGCAGGGTCTCGGCGGCGATGCGCGCCGCCGCTTCCTGCGCCTGGCCCGACGAGAAGCCGGGGGCCGCACCCGCGTTGATGTCGGCGGTGAGGAAGCCGTTGTAGCGCATCGCCCGCTCGGGCCCGGCGGTTTGGCGCACGCGCAGAAGCGTGGAGAGCGGCACCATCTCGCCGGAGCCCGCCCGCACCTTCAGCAGGCCCACATCGTCGGAGCGGGCGCGGAACGGCGCGTCGGCCTGGACCCGGACCGAGTAGGTGCGGCCGAACCGGTTGAAGTCGTTGACGTACAGGGATCCGAGGTAGATCTGCAGCGTGTCGAACACATCGGTGACCGGGATGCGGAGCTGGCGCGCCTTGGTCCGGTCGATGTCGGCGAAGAGCTGCGGCACGTTCATCTGGAAGCTGGAGAACAGCCCGGCGAGTTCGGGCGCCTGCGCGGCCTTGGCAAGGAAGGCCTTCGTCGCCTCGTTCAGCGCGTCGTAGCCGAGGCCGGCCCGGTCCTCGATCTGCAGCTTGAACCCGCCGATCGTGCCGAGGCCGTTGACCGGCGGCGGCGGGAACATGGCGATGAACGCCTCGGGGATGGCCGCGTACTTCTTGTTCAACGACATCGCGATGGCGGCGCCGCTGAGCGACGGGTCTTTTCGTTCCTCGAAGGGTTTCAGGGTCGAGAACACGATCCCCGAATTCGACGAGTTGGTGAAGCCGTTGATCGAGAGCCCCGGGAAGGCGACCGCGCTCTCGACGCCCGGCTCCTTAAGGGCGATCTCGCTCATCTTGCGGATCACCTCCTCGGTCCGGTCGAGGGTCGCGCCGTCGGGCAGCTGCGCGAAGCCGACGAGGTACTGCTTGTCCTGGCCCGGCACGAAGCCGCCGGGGATCTGGCGAAACAGCATCGCGGTCGCGCCGACGAGGACGAGGTAGATCACCATCATCGCGCCCTTGCGCGAGATGACGCCGCCGACGCCGCGTCCGTACCCGTCCGAGGCCCAGCCGAAGGCGCGGTTGAAGCGGCGGAAGAACCAGCCGAGCAGGGTGTCGAGCACTCGGGTCAGCCGGTCCTTCGGCGCGTGGTGATCCTTCAGGAGCAGGGCCGAGAGGGCAGGGGACAGGGTCAGCGAGTTGATCGCCGAGATCACGGTCGAGATCGCGATCGTGAGGGCGAACTGCTTGTAGAACTGGCCCGTCAGCCCGCTGATGAAGGCGAGCGGCACGAACACCGCCACCAGCACGAGGGCGATGGCGATGATCGGCCCCGAGACCTCGCGCATCGCCTGGTAGCTGGCATCGCGGGGCGACAGCCCGGCCTCGATGTTGCGCTCGACGTTCTCTACCACCACGATCGCGTCGTCGACGACGATGCCGATGGCGAGCACGAGGCCGAACAGGCTGAGGGCGTTGATCGAGAAGCCGAAGATGTGCATCACCGCGAAGGTGCCGACGATCGAGACCGGCACGGCGAGAAGCGGGATGATCGAGGCCCGCCAGGTCTGCAGGAACAGGATCACCACCAGCACGACGAGGGCCACCGCTTCGAGCAGGGTGTGGATCACCGCCTCGATCGAGGCGCGCACGAACTGCGTCGGGTCGTAGACGATCTGGTAGTCGACCCCCTCCGGCATGGTCTTCTTGATCTCCGCCATGGTCCGGCGGACCTCGTCGGAGATCTGGATCGCGTTCGAGCCCGGTGATTGCGAGATCGGGATCGCGACCGCCGACTTGTTGTCGAGGAGCGAGCGGAGCGCGTAATCCGAGGCGCCGAGCTCGATCCGGGCGATGTCGCGCAGCCGCGTGATTGCGCCGTCCTCGCCGGTCTTGACTACGATGTCGCCGAACTGCTCCTCGCTGGTGAGGCGCCCCTCGGCGTTGAGCGAGAGCTGCAGGTCGAGGCCGGGGATCGCCGGCGAGGCGCCGATGACGCCGGCGGCCGCCTCGACGTTCTGGGCCTGGATCTCCCGGACCACGTCGCCGGCGGACAGGCCGTGCTCGGCGACCTTCTGCGGGTCGAGCCAGATCCGCATCGCGTAATCGCCCGAGCCGAAGAGCTGCACCTGGCCGACGCCGTCGAGGCGGGCGAGGCGGTCCTTGATGTTCAGCACCGCGTAGTTGCGCAGGTACGTCATGTCATACCGGCCGTTCGGCGAGACGAGGTGCACCACCATCGTCAGGTCGGGCGAGGACTTCACCGTGACGATGCCGAGCTGACGCACGATCGCCGGCAGCCGCGGCTCGGCCTGCGAGACCCGGTTCTGGACCAGCTGCTGCGCCTTGTCGGGGTCGGTGCCGAGCCGGAACGTCACGGTCAGCGTCATGATGCCGTCCGTCGTCGCCTGGCTCGACATGTAGAGCATGCCCTCGACGCCGTTGATCTGCTCCTCGATCGGCGTCGCCACGGTCTCGGCGATGACCTTGGGGTTGGCCCCCGGGAAGGTCGCGCGGACGACGACGGATGGCGGCACCACGTCCGGGTACTCGGAGATCGGCATCGCGAACAGCGACAGCAGCCCGCCGATGAAGATGAGCACCGAGAGCACGCCCGCGAAGATTGGGCGGTCGATGAAGAACTTGGAGAGGTTCATGCCGCCCTCCGGGGGCGAGAGGGATCCTGGAGGCGGCTGCCGCCCCATGCGTCAGGACAAGAAGAAATCGCGGCGTCCCCTCTCCACGCGATCCCGGGCTTGCCCGGGATCGCTGCACGGTGTGGGAGAGGGGTGGGGGTGAGGGTGGCGACGGTTCAGGATCAAGCACTGATCGGGGTGCCGGGACCGGAACGATCCGAGATCGACTCGGCAGCGTAGCACCCTCACCCCTGGCCCCTCTCCCGCATGGTGCAGCGATACCGGGCAAGCCCGGGATCGCCTGGAGAGGGGAACGGTGATCCACGAATGAAGGCCTGCGAGGATCGCAGGATCTGCCGACAGTTTTGTTAGATCTAAGCGACGCGAAGAAGCCGCAGGCCGGCTCTTACCGCTGCGCCAGCTTCCCGGCCCCCGGCTCCTGCATCGGCCGCGCGCCCATGGTCACGGGCGACGGGCTGACGAGGCTGCCCGGCCGCACCCGCTGCAAGCCGTTGACGACGATCCGCTCGCTCCCCGACAGGCCGGACGTGACGACGCGCAACCCGTCGACCGCCCGGCCGAGGGTCACGGCCCGGAACTCGGCCCGGTTGTCGGCCCCGACCACCAGCACGAAGCGCTTGTCCTGGTCGGTGCCGACCGCCCGCTCGTCGACGAGCAGCAGCCGCTCGGGCGCCGCCTGGCCGAGGCGCATGCGGGCGAACTGGCCGGGGATCAGGTGCCCGTCGCCGTTGGCGAAGGTCGCGCGTACCCGCACCGTACCGCTGCGGGCATCGACCTTGTTGTCGATGAACTGGAGATGCCCCTTGGCCCGCTCGCCATCCGCGGTCGTCATCTCGACTGGGATGCGGTCGAGCTTGCCGCGCCGGCCGGAGGGCTCGGCGATGGCGGCGAGCGCCTTCAGCATCACCGTCTCGTCGGCGTCGAAGCTCGCGTAGATCGGGTCGACGGAGACGAGCGTCGTCAGCACCGCGGCCCCGGCTCCCGTCGCCACCAAGTTGCCCGGGGTGATCTCGCGGCGACCGACCCGGCCGCTCACCGCCGCCCGCACCTCGGTGTAGTCGAGGTTGAGCCGCGCTGCGGCCAGCGTCGCCTTGGCGGCGTCGAGATTGGCTTTCGCCTCCTTGAAGGCGTTCGCCCGCACGTCGAGGTCGCGCGCCGTGACGATGCGCTGGTCCGACAGGCGCTGGCCGCGCTCATAATCGCTCGCCGTCAGCGCCAGCCGCGCCTCGGCGCCCGCCACCTGGGCCTCCAGGCGCTGCACCTCCGCCGCGTAAGGAGCGGGGTCGATCGTCACCAGGAGGTCGCCGGTGCGGACGAGATCCCCTTCCGAGAAATGCGTCGCCGCGATCGCGCCGCCGACCCGCGCCCGGACGTCGATGCGCTCGACCGCCTCGAGACGGCCCGAGAATTCGTTGAACAGCACCACGTCGCGGGGCTCGACTGCGGCGACCGGCACCGGCACGGCCTGCTCGACGGGCGGGGTCGCGGCAACGGCCTGGCTTCCGGAGAGGCGCGACAGGGGAGCGTAGTGGTAGGATGCCCCCGCCATGAGCGCGAGGACGAGGCCGGCCCCGACGAGGCGCGGTGTGCGGGAGGGGGCGACAGCAGGCTCGGAATTCACGACCGGCTCCGACATCTGTAAGGTACGATACACATGTCGGCGTGGACGCCGGCCGTCAAGTGACTTATCTACCACTCGATACAAAAGTTGGAGCCAGCGGACAATGGTGATGGGGCGGCCCCGGTCCTTCTGCACGGACAAGGCCCTCGACGAGGCGATGGAGGTGTTCTGGCGCCACGGCTACGATGGGGCGACCCTCGCGATGCTGACGAAGGCGATGGGCATCAAGCCTCCGAGCCTCTACGCCGCCTTCGGCAGCAAGGAGGGCCTGCTGAAGGCCGCCCTCGACCGCTACGCCGAGCGGCGCTCGGAGCACATGCGTTACGTGCTCGCCGGTGCCACCGCCCGCGACGTGGCCGAGCGCTTCCTGTCGAGCATCGCCGAGAGCCACACCGATCCGGCTAACCCGCCCGGCTGCCTCCTGGTCCAGGGAGGGTTGGCCTGCGGCGCCGGCTCGGAGAACATCCCGTTCGAGCTCGCCACCCGCCGCGCCCAGACCGAGACCGAGCTGCGCGAGCGCTTCGTGCAGGCGAAGCGGGCCGGTGACCTGGCCCAGGACAGCGAACCGGCCGCGCTCGCCCGCTTCCTGTCGACGGTCGCCTCGGGGATGGGGGTGCTGGCCTCCTCGGGGGCGGACCGGGAGGCGCTGCGGGAGGTGGCGCGCGTGTCGCTGGGAGCGTTCCCGCGGAGTGGCAAGGCGGCAGACGGGCCGGGCTGACGAGAGGAGAAGGCCCGCGGGGATTCGCATGCGAGCGCCCGGCTGTCCGCTCCTCGTCGGCGTGAGGCGCGCGACGAAACCGGCCCGACGACATGGGCCATCGGGACGGATTCAGGCTGATCGGCTTCGGTCCTTACGCATGACATAACCGTAAGATCATGATTCCAGCCAAGGCGCTTGAGTAATGGCCGCCAATTGATGTGAGGCCCATCATGTTAGGCCTTTACCGAAAATTATCGCGACCCTGGCTTTGTGGCGATCCAGGGGTGTCCGCCCCGATCCTCAAAGGGTCTTTACAAGGCCCTCAACGGCAAGCAGCGCATCGCGAGCTGGACCCCACATGGTCTCCTTATCCAAGCTGGCCGTCCGGCTGCCCTCGACCATCGTCGGACTCGCGCTCGTCAGCGCGACGGTGATGGGCGGCCTGAGCTGGTACTCCGCCAGGAGCAGCCTGGTCTCGGCCGTCCAGGACAGGCTCGCCCTCGCCGCGACGGCGACCGGCCACGGCATCGCCCTCGTCGCCGATCAGGCCAAGGCCGATTTCGTCGCCGCCGCCGGTCACCCGCAGGTCGCCTCGAACTTCACCGACCTGATCGAGACCCTCGACCCGGCAAAGCCCGATTATGCCGGGATCCTGGCGGCATTCCGGGCGCCGCCGAGCCCGGAAGCGCGGCTCGCCTTCGACGGCACCACCACCAACACGATGTATGGTCGCCGGCATGCCAAGGTGCAGGAAGTGGCCCGCAAGCTCCTGGGCCGGGCCGGCTACGCCGACCTGCTGTTCCTCGATCCCGACGGGCGCATCGTCTACACGGCGACCAAGGGCGACGACTTCGCCGCCTCGGTCGCCGATCCGGCCCTGCGCGAGACCGGCCTCGCCCGGCTATTCGGGCAGATGAAGGGTGCTGCGCCCGACGCGGTCTCGTTCGCGGATTTCGCCGCCTATCCCGTCGGCGGGGCCCCGGCGGCCTTCATCGGCAAGGCGATGAGCCGGCGCGCCAACGTCGCCATGGGCACCGCGCAGGCGGTGGAGCGCGCCGGCTACGTCGTGATGCGGATCACGCCCGCCCTGTTCGACGAGACCCTGGCGCAGCGCGCCGGTCTCGGCGAGACCGGCCAGGCCCTGGTGGTCGGCGCCGACGGGCGCTTGCGCGGCACGCCGCCGCTCTCGGTGGGGATCGCGGCCGGTGCCCTCGCGAGCGATCTCGGCATCGCCCCGGACCAGGTCGCCGCGCCGGCGCCGTTCTCCTACGAGGCTCCCACCGGCCGCCGCATGGCGGTGAGCGCCGCCGTACCGGTGCTCGGCGCCCGCTGGACCATGCTGGCGGAGCAGTCGGAGGCCGAGGCGCTGCGGGCCGTGGACGCCCTGTCGCGGATCCTGGTGCTGATCGGCCTCGCCGTGCTCGTCGGCACCGCGATCCTCGGGCTCCTGATGTCGCGGGCGATCGTGCGTCCCCTCGGCGCCCTCACCGCGGCCCTGACGGCGCTGGCCGCCCGCCGGACGCTCGACGAGGTGCCTGGGCACCGGCGCCGCGACGAGATCGGCGACATCGCCCGGGCCGTCGTGATGATCCGCGACCTCTCCCTCGAGGAGGCGGCGCGGCAGCTGCAGACCACCGAAGCGGCGCGCCTGCGCGAGGAGCAGGCCAGGCGCGGCCTGCTGCGCGACCTCGCCGACCGGTTCGAGGTCTCGGTCGGCGGCATCGTGGCGGCGGTCTCGGGCGCGGCCGAGGGGCTGACCGGGGCCTCCGGCGCCGTGACGCACGCGGTCGAGGGAACCGCGTCCCGCTCGGTCGGCGTCGCGGCCACCGCGCGGCAGACCAGCGGCAATGTCGGCGCCGTCGCGGCGGCGGCCGAGGAACTCGGCGCCACCGTCGCGGAGATCAGCCGTCAGGTCGTGCAGGCCGCCACCATGTCGGCGGAGGCGGTGGCGCAGGCCCGCGACGCCGGCGGCACGATGGCGGACCTCTCCGCCGCCGCCACCCGCATCGGCGACGTCGTCGGCCTCGTCTCGCAGATCGCCGGCCAGACCAATCTGCTCGCCCTCAACGCCACGATCGAGGCGGCGCGGGCCGGCGAGGCCGGCCGTGGCTTCGCGGTGGTCGCCGCGGAGGTGAAGGAGCTGGCCGGCCAGACCGCACGGGCCACCGAGGAGATCGGCCGCCACGTCGCGGCGATCCAGTCCACCAGCCAGGGAGCCGGGGAGGCGATCGCGGGGGTCACCGCGCAGATCGAGGCGATGAGCCAGGTCGCGACCGGCATCGCCTCGGCGATCGAGGAGCAGGGCGCGATGACCCAGGAGATCGTGCGCCAGATGGCCGAGGCGACGGACGGCACCGCCGCGATGACGCGCGACATCGCCGAGGTCGCCGACGCGGCCGGTGCGGCGGGCCGCGCCGCCTCCGACGTGGCGCAGGCCTCCGACGCCCTGACGGACCAGTGCGCCCGCCTGCGCCGGGAGGTCGACGGCTTCCTGGGCAGCGTCCGCGCCGCCTGACAGCCCGGCCAACGGTCGGAAAGAGCGACCGCCGTCCGCGCGCCTTTATCGGCCGAGATGCCGGTCGAAGAACCAGGCGATCTCTTCGAACACCTTCCGGGTCTCGGGCGCGGTGTCGTCGCGGATGTAGTGGGCGTGCGACTGCCCCTCGCCGACCTGCAGATAGGCCTCGACGCCGGCATCGCGCAGCTTGCGGTGCACCCGCACGGTGTTCGACAAGAGGAGGTCGCGCGTGCCTGTGGTCAGGATCGTCGGCGGGAAGCCGTGCATGTCGCCGTAGACCGGCGACAGCATCGGGTCCTTCAGGTCGTGGCCGTTGGCGTAGACCTTGGCCCCATCGTCGCAGAAGCCGTCGGGCGAGACCAGCACGTTGTCGAGCATCGCGTTGGTGACGAAGCTGTCGCCGACCTTGGTGGTGTCCGACATCGGCGTCCCGGGGGCGATCGCCGCGGGAAGCGGCAGCCCCTCCTGCTTGGCGCGCAGCACCATGGCGAGGGTCAGCGCCCCGCCCGCGGAGGTACCGAAGACCGCCATGTTCTTCGGGTCGGCCATCCTGGTGGCCGCCTTCCACACTGTGATCGCGTCGTCGTGCGCGGCCGGATAGGTCGCTTCCGGCGGCATCCGGTAATCGACCGAGATGACCTTGAAGCGGCCGAACCCGGCCATGAAGATCGCCTCCGGCAGCCCGGCCTCGCCGGGATTGAGCACGTAGCAGCCGCCATGAACGTGGACGAGGAGGCGGTTGCGGTTCTCCGGCGGCATCTCCTCGGGGGTGAGGATGAAGGCCCGCACGCCATCGATCGTGGTGCGCTCGACCTTCACCTTCAGGCGCTCGAGCATGCCGGGCACGAGCTTCGCCAGCGCGGCCGCTCCGGCCTCGGCGACGGGCTTCCACGCCTCTCCGGTCTTCGGCTGGATGTTCCAGTTGGAGCGCAGAGGCGCGCCGATGATCTTCGCCATCTGCGGGCTGACGTCGCTCGGCACCGGCACGCTCTTTGCCGGCACCTGCAGCGGCGGTGCCTCTTGCGCGGCCACGGACGTGACGGCGACGAGGCCCGCCAGGGCGCCGGTCCAGCCGCCGAAGCGGCGCGGACGATCGATCATGGGCATGTGTCCTCCCGGCCGCTGTCTCTGCGCCATCTCGTGCGGTGCTCCGCGGCTGGGAGGAGTTTAGGGCGGGCAGGTCTGCTGGCAAACCGGCGTCGCGATGGTGCGGGCCCGCAATCGCGCGCCCAGGCGCGCCTCGCGCTTCCGGACGGTCTGGCTCAGCGCCGGCGGCGACACCCCGAGCTGCGCGGCGACCCGGGTGAAGCTCCGCGCGCGACGGTCACGAAGGCGAGCAGGTCGTTCATGTTCTCCCGCGCCATTCATCATCCCAGAGCATAGGCCCATGTGCACGGGAGCCGGCGCGGCAATCGATCGAGGCGCCCATCCTGCGACAGACCGTGACGGTCCAGCAGATCACGTCAGAGGTGGTGCGGGTTCGTTCCGTGCCCTGCGGGCGACCAGCGTTCGCCGGCGCCCAGGATTGTCCGCCGCGCCGGTTCGCGGGGCAGGCCGGCTTCAGTCACACGCCAACCGCTTGCGAAACAACGCTATTTTCCGGGCTGGGGTAAGTGGCGGAGACGGAGGGATTCGAACCCTCGAAGCCCCTTTCGGGGCTTGCTCATTTAGCAAACGAGTGCCTTCAGCCGCTCGGCCACGTCTCCAGTGGCCAACGCTCTAGGGAATCGGCGGGGCGCGGTCAACCGGTTTCGTCGCGCTTGGGGCAGCGCGCCGGGCCTTCTCCGCCGCTTGACCGCGGAGCGCCGTCCGCTGTCAGATGGGACCGGGCAGGCGGGGAGGCCGGCGTGACCAAAGAGATCTTCGTGTCCTACGGCGTCGATGTCGACGCGGTGGCGGGCTGGCTCGGGTCGTATGGCGGCGAGGACAGCCCCTGCGACATCTCCCGGGGCGTGTTCGCCGGCAAGGTCGGGGCGCCGCGGCTCCTGCGGATGTTTTCGCGGTGGGGCATCCAGACGACCTGGTTCATCCCCGGCCACTCGATCGAGACCTTTCCCGAGGAGATGAAGGCCGTGGCCGCGGCCGGCCACGAGATCGGGATGCACGGATACAGCCACGAGAACCCGATCGCGATGACGCCCGAGCAGGAGGAGGCGATCTTCGACAAGTGCGTCGGGCTCATCACCGATCTCGCCGGCAAGCCGCCCCGGGGCTACGTCGCGCCCTGGTGGGAGTTCGGGCCGAAGACCAACGAGCTCCTGCAGAAGAAAGGCATCCGCTACGACCACTCGCTGATGCACAACGACCACCATCCCTACTACGTGCGGGTCGGCGAATCCTGGACCAAGATCGACTATTCCCAGCATCCCTCGACCTGGATGCGGCCGTTCGAGCACGGCACCGAGACCCGCCTGATCGAGATCCCGGCGTCCTGGAACCTCGACGACCTGCCGCCGATGATGTTCGTCAAGGCGGCGCCCAACAGCCACGGCTTCGTCAACCCGCGCGACATCGAGCAGATGTGGCGCGACCAGTTCGACTGGGTCTACGCCAATTACGACTACGCCGTCTTCCCGATCACCATCCATCCGGACGTGTCGGGCAAGCCGCACGTGCTGCAGATGCACGAGCGCCTGTTCCAGCACTTCAAGTCCCACGAGGGCGTGCGCTTCGTGACGATGGAGACGATCGCCGAGGATTTCTCGCGCCGCTTCCCGTTCGAGGGCACGGCGCGGCCGCAATCCTGATCAGGGCCTGCCCGATGTGCGGCCTGTGCGGCGCCTTCGGGGCGCCCGACCATTGGAGCGACGGCGTGAGCAGCGGCACGCCGCAGGCCCAGAGGCGGGCTCGGGCCTCCGCCGCCAACCGGATCCTCGGCCTCTACGGCCTGCGGCTCGCCGCCTGGGCCGACCGCTACACGCTGTCGGGCCGCACCGGGCGCAGCGCCGTGGTCGATCATCTCGGGGCGCTGTGGCCGGCGGCGGAGCGCCTCGCCGGGCGCCCCTGCGACCCCCTCGATCCGGCGATCATCGCCGCCCTCGAGGCGCGGTGACCCCCGTCACCCTGCTCACCGGCTTCCTCGGCGCCGGCAAGACCGCGCTTCTCGCCCGCCTGCTGCGCTGGCCGGCCCTGCGCGACACCGCGGTGCTGATCAACGAGTTCGGCGAGGTCGGGCTCGACCACCTGCTGGTCGAGCCGCTCGAGGGCGAGGTGGCACTCCTGCGCGGCGGCTGCGTCTGCTGCACCATCCGCGGCGACCTGAAGGCGGCGCTGATCGACCTGCACGACCGCCGCCGACGCGGCCTGGTGCCGGATTTTCGCCGGGTGGTGATCGAGACCACCGGCCTCGCCGATCCAGGGCCGGCGGTCGCCACCCTGGTGGCCGATCCGATGCTGCGCCACGCCTTCACGGTGGGCGCGATCGTTACGGTGGTCGATGCGGTGAACGGCGCCCGCACCCTCGACAGCCACGAGGAGGCGGTGCGGCAGGCGGCCTGCGCCGACCGGCTGGTCCTGTCGAAGACCGACCTGGCGGAGGCCGCCGTGACAGCGGCCTTGCGGTCGCGGCTCGCGGCCCTCAACCCGATGGCGCCGCTCACCGACCTCACCCTCGACGACGAACCGGAAGCCGCGCTCCTCACCGACGACCCGACCGGTGAGCCGAGCGCCCGGCGCTGGCTCTGCGCCGAGGTCCCGGCGACGCTGCACGGCCCGGTCGGCGCGGTGCTGATCGAGAGCGGGCCGGTCGACTGGACCCGGTTCGGGCTCTGGCTCGGCATGCTGCTCAACCGGCACGGCGCGCGGATCCTGCGCCTCAAGGGCCTGGTCGCGGTCGAGGGCGTCGACACGCCGGTGGTGATCCAGGGCGTGCAGCACCTCGTGCATCCGCCCCGGCACCTCCCCGCTTGGCCCGACGGCGCCGCCCGCACCCGCCTCGTGCTGATCGGTCACGACCTCGACGCCGACCTCCTGCGTCGCTCCTACGGCGCCTTCACCGGCGCCGCGGCCGTCACGGGCGCACCCGACGCCATGGCAGCCGATCGTTAACCCTGCGGGTCCTACATCTCCGCTCTGTCCGGCAGATGGGAGGGTGGGGCGTGAACGCACTGGTGCCGAAGGAACTCGCTGCGAAGCTGAGCGCCCTGCCGCGCCGCCCCTGCGCGCTGGGCGAGGCCGGGCACGAGCCGCATAAACCCGTCTTCGCCGAGATCCTCGACCGGTCCGGCCACGGCACCGGTCATTTCGTCCGCCTGCCGCAGAGCATGGTGGAGATGATCACCCGCGAGGCGCGCGGGCCCGAGCCGGTGCGCGAGCCGGAGCCGGCGCCCATGGACGAAGCGGCCGCCGCGAAGCCGCGCCGAAAGCCCACGGCCAACTCCGATACGACAACCGCCGAAAAACCCGCCAAGCGCCGCTCCCGCAAGGAGGCCTGACCCCCTGCGGCGCCGGGAGCGCCCCGTCAGCGCGCGCCGCGCCCACCTTCGGGACCGCCCAAGCTCCAGCGCTCCAGCAGGGCCTCGGCCACGAAGCTCAACACCGTCGCGGAGGTCCGCACCAGGCGGCTCATGGTCAGGATGCCGTGGGTCTGGTCGGAGAGGTGCAGGGCGGTGACCGGCACGCCTTCGCGCTCGAGGCGGTGGGCATAGAGGCGGGCTTCCTCGCAGAGCGGGTCGTGGCCGCAGGTCAGCACCAGGGCGGGCGCCGTACCGGCGAGGCTCGCGGCACGGGCCGGCGAGGCGCGCCAGTCGGTGCGGTCGCGCGGATCGGGCGCGTAATGATCGACGAAGTAGCGCATCGTGCCGGCGGTGAGGGGCTGGCCCTCGGTGATGCGCTCGAAGCCCTCGCTCGTCAGCCCGAGATCGACGGAGGGGTAGAGCAGCACCTGCATCGCCGTCCGCGGCAGGGTGCCGTCGCGGCCCATCAAGGCCAGCACCGCCGCGAGGTTGCCGCCGGCGCTGTCGCCGCCGACCGCGAGACGGTTCGGATCGACGCTCAATCCCTCCGCCCGCTCGGCCACGAAGGTCAGCGCCGCGGCCGCGTCCTCGACGGCGGCCGGGAACGGATGCTCGGGGGCGAGGCGGTAATCGACCGCGATCACGCACCCTCGCGTCAGGTTGGCCAGCCGCCGGCAGACCCAGTCGTGCGACTCGATGTTGCCGAGCACCCAGCCGCCGCCATGCAGGTAGAGGAGGCAGGGCAGCGCCGCGTCCGGCGCCGTGCCCTCGCCGCGGTAGAGCCGGAGCGGCACCGGCCCGGCGGGGGAGGGCGCGGCGAGGTCGCGGATCTGCGCCACCGGGTCCGGCGGCGGCTGCAGGGCCCGGCGCCCGGCCAGGTAGCCGCGCCGCGCCGCCTCGGGCGGCAACGCCTCGAGGGGCTGCGCGTTGGCGGCGCGCAGCATCGCCAGCAGGGCCTGAACGTCGGGATGGAGGGCGGGCATCGGCGGCTCGAACGGGGTTTTAAGGGAGGAAGACCCTTAGCAGGTCTCCGCCCGGACCGTCCCGCTCAGGCCTCCGCGGTCGGCCAGGCGAAGAAGCCGCGTCCCTCGGACTCGAGGTGGCGGTTCAGCACCATGCGATGGACCTCGTCGGCGCCGTCGACCAGGCGCGCCTGGCGGGCGTAGCGGTAGATCCACTCCAGCACCGTGTCCTTGGAATAGCCGCGGGCGCCGTTGATCTGGATGCCGATATCCGCCGCCCGGTGCAGGGTGTTGGCGACGTGAACCTTCGCCATCGACACCTCTTTCCGGGCGAAGCGGCCCTGGTCGAGCTCCCAGGCGGCGCGCATCACCAGCAGGCGGCCGATCTCGATGTCCATGGCCAGCCCACCGAGCATCAGCTGCACGCTCTCGCGGTCGGCGAGCCGCACGCCGAAGCCCTCGCGCTTGGCCGCATACTCTTGCGCGATCTCGACGCAGCGGCCGGCGAGCCCGAGCCAGCGCATGCAATGGGTGAGGCGGGCGGGTCCGAGGCGAACCTGCGTCACCTTCAGGCCCTTGCCCTCTCCGCCGAGCACGTCATCGGGCGCGATCTGGAGCCCGTCGAAGGCGAGCTCGCAATGGCCGCCATGCTCCTCCGGCCCCATGATCGGGATTCGGCGGACGATCTCCCAGCCCGGCTGATCGCGGTGGAACAGGAAGGCGGTGAGCCCGTAGCGCGGATCGTCCGAGGTGCGGGCGATCAGGATGAAGTGGGCGGCGTCCTCGGCGCCGGTGATGTACCACTTGCGCCCGGTGATCCGCCAGGAGCCGTCCGGCTGGCGCTCGGCCCGGGTGCGGATCATCGACGGGTCGGAGCCGCCGCCGGGATGCGGCTCGGTCATCGCGAAGGCCGAGCGCACGGCACCCGAGACGATCGGCTCCAGCCAGCGCGCCTTCTGCTCGGGCGTGCCAAGCGCCTCCAGCACCATCATGTTGCCGTCGTCGGGGGCGGCGGAATTGAACACCACGGGCCCGAAGATCGAGCGGTTCATCTCGGTGTAGCAGGCTGCCATTCCGACCTTGCCGAGGCCCTGGCCGCCAGTCTCGGGCTTGAGCTGCAGGCACCACAGGCCGGCCGCCTTCGCCTTGGCGCGCAGGGCCGCGAGGGCTTCCGGCCCGATATTCTCGTGCTCGTCCCAGGTGCCGCGGTCGGCCTCGACGGGCAGGATCTCGCTCTCGACGAAGGCCGCGATGCGGGCGCGGAACTCCTCGATGCGCGGGGAGAGCGTGAAGTCCATGGGCCGAATCCTCCGGGTGGCGGAACTATATTTCCATACGCTTGCGCCGCCCGGAGGCCCGCGGTCAAGCGCGGACCGGCTTCCCATCGACCCGGATCACTCGTCCTCGATCACTTGCCCCCGGATCACTTGCCCCCGGATCACTTGCCCCTGGATCACTTGCCCTTCGGCGGTCCGGTCGGAACCAGGAGGGCGATGCGGTAGGTGCCGCCCTCGCGGCCGATCAGGAACACGTTCGTGGGGGCGCCGTCACCTTCCACCGGCGCCTCGTCGAACACCACCCGAAGCCGCTCGGTCACCGGCATGTTCGCCTTCAGGGTGCCGCGCGATGTGGCCTCCGCCAAGCCATCCTCCGGCATCGGCTCCAGGGCCGCCGCCTTGATCGGCCGGCCGAAGCCGGAACGGATCTGGTAGAGCGTCAGCCGCTTGCGCTGCGCCCTTGTGCCGGTCCAGTTCACCAGCCGCTCGAAGGCGGCGATGTCGTGGTCGCGGATGGCCGTCGTCACGTAGGCGACGAGCGCCTCGGGCTGCGAGGGGAGGGCGGTGGCGGAACTGACGGTCGCTCCCTCGGACGGGACCTGAGCGCCCGCCGGCCCCGCGACAAGGCCGGCGGCGAGCGCCAGGGCGGCGAGACGCGGCCCCGGCCTCATCGAACGGCGGCCCCTCACGCGACGAGCGGTCACTTGGCCGCCGCCTCCTCGCCCATGACCCGGAACACCCAGATCACCCCACCCTGCGGCAGGACGCTGACGCGGCGCTCCTCGGGGATCAGGGCGTTGATGCCGGTCAGCATGCGCTCGGCATCGACGCCCCAGCCGGCCTGGACCGCGACGTACTGGATGCCGTCGACCATGTAGCTCGAGGGCACGCCGGTGACGCCGGAATTGAGCCTTGTCTCCCACAGGACCTTGCCGGTGGTGCCGTCCAGCGCCCGGAACTTCCGGTCGCTGGTGCCGCCGGCGAAGATCAGCCCGCTGCCGGTGGTGAGCAGCGGCCCCCAGTTCGCTGAATCCGGGAAGTCGTGCTGCCAGACGCGCTTGCCGGTCTTCGGATCCCAGGCCTGGATCGCCCCGATGGCGAAGGGCTTCGACTTGTCGACGCCCTCGCGCAGGCGCAGCGAGTTCAGCACCTCGTCGATCGGGATGCCGATATAGAGCTCGCCGGGCTTGCGCGTGCCGGCCTGGGCGCCCGCCAGCTCCGAGCACAGGTTGTCGTTGGAGGGGATGTAGAACAGCCCGGTCTTCGGGTTGTAGGCCTCCGGCGGCCAGTCCTTGCCGCCCCACAGGCCGGGGCAGAAGGCGGCGCGGCGGTTGATGCCCGGGATCTTGGACTGGTCGTACGAGGGCCGGCCGGTCTTCGGGTCGAGGGACGAGAAGACGTTCTGGTAGACGAACGGCTTGCCGTCGACGAAGCTCAAAGGCCCGTCCTTGCTGCGCTCCAGGGTCCAGAGATAGCCGTTGCGGCCGGCATGAATCGCGGCGGGGATCTTCTTGCCGTCGCGCTCGATGTCGATCAGCACGGGCGCCGAGACCTCGTCCCAGTCCCAGGCGTCGTTCCAGTGATACTGGTGGTGGCCCTTGATCTTGCCGCTGTCGAGATCGAGGGCGACGACCGACGAGGTGTAGAGGTTGTCGCCGGGCCGGGAATCCGGCGTCCAGGGGCCGCCATTGCCGGTGCCGAAATAGGCGAGGTTCGCGGCGGGGTCGTAGCTGCCCTGGATCCAGACCGAGCCGCCGCCGGTCTTCCAGGTGTCGCCCTTCCAGGTATCGGCCGCCGGGTCGCCGGGGCCGGCCACCGTGTAGGTCTTCCAGGCCTCGTTGCCGGTCTCGGCGTCGAGTGCCGTGATGAAGCCGCGCACGCCGTACTCGCCGCCGGAGACGCCGACGACGACCTTGCCCTTCGCCACCAGCGGCGAGAGCGTCATGTAGTAGCCGTCCTGCCAGGGGGCGACGCACTTCTCCCACTTCACCTTGCCGGTGGTGGCGCCGAGCGCGACCACGCAGGAATCGGTGGTGGTCATGTAGACGCTGTCGCCGTAGAGCCCGACGCCGCGATTGGTCGGGTGGAGCTGGGACAGCTCCGGCGGCAGCTCCTTCTGGTAGCGCCACAGGATCTCGCCGGTGCGGGCGTTGATCGCCATCACCTGCGCCTGGGGGGTCGTCACGAACATCACGCCGTTGTTGACGATCGGCGGAGCCTGGTGGCCCTCGCTCACGCCGGTCGACAGGCTCCAGGCCGGGACGAGCTTGGTGACGTTCTTCGCGGTGATCTGGTCGAGGGGCGAGTAGCCCCAGCTCTGGTAGTTGCCGCGGTACTGCAGCCAGTTCTCGGGCTCGGGATTGGCGAGACGCTGGTCGGTGACCGGCTTGTAGTCGACTTGCTTGTTGTCGGCTTGGCCGGCCTGGGCCGAAGCGGCGGACAGCGCGAGGGCCACGGCGCCGGGGGCGACCGCGGCGAGCCAGCCCCTGGCTCGAACGAGACGTGACATGCTGCTCTCCTCAACCAAGGGGCCGGCGCGAGCCGGCCCGGCGTTTCCCGGAACCCTGATGTGCTCGTTGTCCGGATCCGCGTCGTTGCTGCGCGGGTCTCGGTTCCCCTCCATAAGCAGCGCGGCAGCGCTGCCGTATTCCTTGAGGGCGGCGCGGCAGCGCTGCCGCACGTCGCCTAGGGCGGTGCGTGGGCACCGCCCCGTTCCGCTCAGCCGGGGCCAGGCCCCGGCTTGCCGAGGAAGCCGCCGGCGACCATCAGCGTGCCCCCTTCACCCTTGGCGAGCGGCAGCACCGGCAGGCGCTTGCGCGCCGGCCCCTTGGCCACCCGGCCTCCCTCGGCGGGCAGGAACTCGGAATGGTGGCAGAAGCAGCTCAGGCGGCGGGTCTCGTGGCTCCAGCCGGAGATGGTGCAGCCCTGGTGGGTGCAGATGGCCGAGAGCGCCAGGACGCCGTCGACCGCGTGGGCGCGCTGCTCCTCGGCGATCTGGTCGGGTGCGACCCGCACCAGGATGATCTTGGCGAAGCGGGAGCCCTCGCGCCTGACCCCCTGGGGATCGACCGCCACTGCCTCGACGAGGTCGCCGCCGACCGCGAGGCCGTCGAGCGTCACGGGCTGCCCTGCCTTCGCACCGTCGCCGAGCACCAGCCGGTCGCCCTTCTGCGGCAACAAATCCTCCGGCCCAGCCCAGGCGCCACCCCCCGCCGCGCAGCAGGCCACGGCTCCCATCACCACGCTGCGCCGGTCGAGCCCATGCTCGAACCTTTGCACGCGCCGTTCTCCGCGATCCATCGTTCCTCCCGGCGGAATTGTTTTTGTTCTTATGATTTTCTATATGAGTAGCCGAGAACGCTGACGCGTCAACCCGCTTCGTGCCGATTCACGGGTTCCTGATGTTTCGTGTTCTTGGTGCGATGCGAAGAGAAACTGTGCGATGCAGCGCGTTCGCGGCGGGCAGGATTTCAGCGGGAGAGCGCGTTCCGCAGGCTCTCGGCCAGATCGTCCGGCGCGATCGTGACCGGAAGCCGCGCCATCAACGTCCCCGACGGACCAACGAGGAAGAACTCGATCGGATGGTCGACGACGCCGTCGTGGCGCCGGATCGGCGCCGCGTAGGCGGCGGCGAGGCCGTCGATGACGGCGACCGGGCCCGTCACCGCCATGATGGCGGGGTGGAATGTGTCGAGATAGGCTGCGAGCACGCCCGGGCCGTCGCGCTCCGGATCGGCGGCGACCAGCACCGGCATCAGCCGGGCGAGCAGTGCGGGCGGCAATTCGTCGAGGGCCTGCGTCAACGTCATCAGGGCGGTCGGGCACAGGTCGGGACAGCGCGTGTAGCCGAAATAGACCAGGCGCAGCCTGCCGGCGAAGCGGGCCTCGTCCACGGCCACCCCGGTCTGGTCGACGAGGCCGCGCCCGGCGGGCCAGGCCAGGGAGCCCGCTCCGGCGGGTGACAGGAGTGCCGCGCTGCCGCACAGGAGGGCCGCCAGTGCCAGTTCCCGGCCGAGGCGCCGCAACCGTGACGAGACCGCACCCATCCTGAAAACCTCACGCCGCACTGCGATGTAAGCGTGTCCGCCGGCAATAGCCAACGGGCGGCGACGATGATCCCCGCATCTCGCAGGCTTTTGACGAGCGACCGCGCGCTGTCGCCCCCCATCCTGGATGATCGGCATGTCCCGCCAGCTTCCCTTAACCTTCCGCCACGGGTGCCGCTTCATCCCGGCACATTCGAGGTTTCGCCGCAGCCCTCCATTAACGGCGCCCGGTTTGTATGTCCTCGTCAGCGAACAGGTTGCGACGGCCGGCACGCATCGCCGCAAGGGGGACGTCATGGGAATGATCAAGCAGCTCATCACCTCGTCCGGGCCGCTCCTGGCTTACCTGGGCGTCGTGCCGCTGCTGCGGATGGTCCCGTTCCTGACCCGCGAGCCGCCTCCGCTCCTCGATGGGCCGCTGCAGCAGACGGTCGATTTTCCGATGGTGCAGCCCCCGGCCGACACCTACCTGCCGCCGTTCTCGACGATCCTGTCGGGAAACCCGGCCCAGACCGCGACCTACATCCACCGCAGCCCGGACGGCCTGTTCGCCGCCGGCATCTGGACCTGCCGGGTCGGCAAGTTCCGCATCGACTTCGACCGGGACGAGTTCATCCAGATCCTCGAAGGCGTGGTGACCGTCACCGATGCCGAGGGCTCGTCCCGCACCTACCGGGCCGGCGACGCCTTCGTGACGCCGAAGGGCTTCTCCGGCACCTGGGACGTGATCGAGCCGATCAAGAAGCACTTCACCTGGTACGGGGCGGGGGAGGCGGGAGGCTTTTCCGCCGTATAGAACGGTCGGGCGGGGGAGGGACCGCTTGCCCGCATCTTGATGCCAGAACCTGTTTGGCCTGCTCGACGATATCGACGTCCTCTTGTCAGTCCGGGCTCCGCTGCGCGGCCCCGGACTGACGCGGAGAGCACGAAATTGTCGCGAGCCGATCGGGGCCCCGGGGTGAGTCGACGATCTGTCGAGCCGGCCGAAGCGCGTTCGACCGAAACCCTACAGATCGAAGTTCGTCGGCAGCATCACCACGTCGCGGATGGTCATGCCGCGCGGGCGCGTCAGCATGAACATCACCACGTTCGCCACCTCCTCGGGCTCAAGCAGGCTGCCGGATGCGCGGGCCTCCGCCAGCTTCTCGGGCGGCCAATCGGCCAGCAGGGCGGTGACGACCGGGCCGGGGGAGATCGCGCCGACGCGGATGCCGTGCTTGAACACCTGCCGCCGCACCGTCTGGACGAAGCAGTTGATCGCCCATTTCGACGAGGCGTAGACCGGCTCCCACGGCGTCGGGTAGTGCGCGGCGAGCGAACTCGTCACGATGATGTCGCCGGAGCCGCGCTCGATCATGTGCGGCAGCACGTCGTGCACGTTCTTCATCACGACGTTGACGTTGAGGGTCAGCATCCGGTCGATCGCCGCCGATTCGGCCTCGACGAGGTCGCCGCCGACGTAGCTGCCGGCATTGGCGTGCAGGATGTCGAGGCGGCCGGCCGCCTCCAGGATCCGCGGCAGCAGGCCGGCGCAGGCGGCCGGATCGAGGAGATCGAGCGCGAGCGGGATCGCCGCGCCGTGCTTGGCGCACAGGCCGGCGAGCGCCGCCTCGTCGCGGTCGACCAGCACCACGCGGGCGCCTGCTGCCAGCATCGCCTCGGCGCTGGCAAGCCCGATCCCCGAGGCCGCGCCGGTGACCGCCGCGACCTTGCCGTCGAGTTCACCCGCCACGGCAGCTCTCTCTATCGCAGGGCCAGCGCGGGCACCGCCGGCTCGCCCTCGCGCGGCAGGTTCGTCTGCCAGATCGTGCCGCTGCGCCCCTTCTCGTAGCCGTCGTCGTAGAGGCGGCGCATATAGGCGGTGTCGAACCCTTGAGAGGCCGGGACCTCGGGGATGCGCCGGTCTATATAGGTGAGATTGAAGCCCATGCCGTTGCGGCGGGCGAAGGCGTAGGTGCTGGCCAGCGTCGCCCGGGAGCGGGAGCGGCCGACGGTCGAGAGCGAGCGGACCGCGATCGGCAGGGTGCCGTTCTGCACCACGTCGAAGCTCGGCTCGATGCGGCCGTTGATGACGACGTAGATGTTGGGCTTGCCGCGGCTCGCGGCGATGCGCCCGTCCTGGGTCAGGAAGGCCTCGGGCAGGGTGAAGACCGGGGTCACCACCGAGCCGTCGACATGCATCTCCTGGAAGGCGTGGTTGCCGGCCTGGGCGTCGATCAGCATCGGCGGAAAGACCGCCGGCACGCTGGCCGAGGCGGTGAGCACGTCGCGGAACAGGGTGGCCGCGTTGGGCTGGCCGCTCGCCGCGATGGCGCCCATGTCCCAGATCACGGCGCGCTGCGAATCGAGGTTGGTGGTGACGACGAGGAGCCGCCGGCCCTTGCGGTGCTCCTCGGCCACCGCCGCCAGCAGGTCGGGCGTGACGTAGCGCCCGACGAGGTCGCGCAGGCGCGCATCGCCGAACAGCCCGTCGCCGATCAGCACGTTGAGAGGGTTGGGCGAGCGCACCAGGGTCGCGGCCTCGCCGCTGGTGTAGATCTCGCGCAGCTGCCCGTCATAGGCGGGGCCCAGGAAGGCGAAGGGCGCGATCAGCGCACCGGTCGAGACGCCGGACACCATGGTGAAGGTGGGTCGCCGGCCGGTCTCGCTCCAGCCGTTGAGAACGCCGGCACCGTAGGCCCCGTCGCCGCCGCCGCCCGAGAGGGCGAGATAGCTGAACGGCTCGCGCGACGCCTTCACCTGGTCGGCGACCGCCGCGAAGCTGCGAGCCGGGCCGTCGGCCCAGAAGCGGACGTCGGGGGCCTGCCCCGGCACGGTGGCGGTGGCGGCCTCCGCGGCCGTGTAGGGCGTGCGCGGCAGCGACGCGCAGGCGGCGGCCTGCGCTCCGATCAGGGCCACCGCGAGGCCGCGCATCCAGGTCGATCGATGGGGCACGATCATCACACCACGAGTTTCGCCGAGTCGCGAGTTTCACGAAGCCGCCTCGCCGGGGATTATCCGACGAAGACGACGAAACGGCAACGCTTATGGCAAAGCTTGAGACGCGGAAGGGTTCCGCCCCAGGCTCACTCCGCCGCCTTGGGCCCGCCGGCGCGGCGGCCGAAATCCGGCTCGGCGGTCTCCTGGCCCATGGCGACGATGCCGCGGCGGATCGCCCGGGTGCGGGTGAACAAGGCGTGCAGGGCTTCGCCGTCATCCCACCGGATGGCGCGGGCGAGCGCCGCCAGGTCCTCGTTGAAGCGGCCCAGCATCTCCAGCACCGCCTCCTTGTTGGTGAGGAAGATGTCGCGCCACATCGTCGGGTCGGAGGCGGCGATGCGGGTGAAATCGCGAAAGCCGCCGGCCGAGAACTTGATCACCTCGGACTGTGTCACGGTCTCGAGGTCGGCGGCGGTACCGACGATGTTGTAGGCGATGAGGTGCGGCACGTGGCTGGTGATCGCCAGCACGAGATCGTGATGGGCCGGCGTCATGGTCTCGACGACCGAGCCCAGGCCCTCCCAGAACGCCCGCACCCGCGCCAAAGCCGCCGGGTCCGTGCCCTCGGGCGGGGTCAGGATGCACCAGCGGCCGTGGAACAGGCTGGCGAAACCCGCATCCGGTCCCGAATGCTCGGTACCGGCGACCGGATGGGCGGGCACGAAGCTCACGCCCTCCGGCAGGTGCGGCTCGGCGGCCACCACCACCGCGGCCTTGACCGAACCGACATCGGACAGGATGGCGCCGGGCGCGAGCGACCCGGCGATCTCGGCGGCCACCGCCCCGATGGCGCCGACGGGCACGCACAGCACCACGAGGTCCGCCCCCGCGACACCCGCCGCGAGGTCGGTCGTCGCCTCGTCGGCGATGCCGAGTGCCCGCACCCGTTCGATCACGCCGGCGTCGCGATCGACCGCCACGATCGTCTCGGCGAGCCCGGCCGCCCGGGCGCCGCGGGCGATCGAGGAGCCGATCAGCCCGAGGCCGACGAGGGCGAGGCGCCGGAACGGAGCCTCAGCCACGCGGAGAGCCCTTCACGAAATCGGTCAGCGCCGCCACCACGGCCTCGTTGGCTTCGGCCGTGCCGATCGTCATGCGCAGCGCGTTCGGCAGGCCGTAGGCGCCGACCCGGCGCAGGATCAGCCCGCGGGCGGTGAGATACGCGTCGGCGTCGGCAGCGGTACGGCCGGCCGCTTCGGGGAAGTGGATCAGCACGAAGTTGCCGACGCTCGGCGTGACGGTGAGGCCGAGACCTTCGAGCGCCTTCGTGACCTTCGGCAGCCACGCGTCGTTGTGGGCCACCGCCTTCGCGATGTGGGCGTCGTCCGCCATGGCGGCGGCACCCGCGGCAATCGCCGCGGCGCCGAGGTTGAACGGGCCGCGGATGCGGTTGACGGCGTCGGCGATGGCGGCCGGCGCCACCATCCAGCCGATGCGGAGTGCCGCCAGCCCGTACACCTTCGAGAAGGTGCGGGTCATCACAACGTTCTCGGACTCGGCCACAAGCTCCAGGCCCGCGGCGTAGTCGTTGCGCCGGACGTACTCGGCATAGGCCGCGTCGAGCACCAGCAGCGTGGTCTTCGGCAGGCCGGCATGGAGGCGGCGCACCTCGTCGAAGGGCAGGTAGGTGCCGGTCGGGTTGTTGGGATTGGCGAGGTAGACGATGCGGGTCTTGTCCGTCACTGCCGCCAGCAGCGCGTCGACGTCGGTGGTGTGGTCGCGCTCCGGCGCCACCACCGGCGTGCCGCCCGCCGCCAGGATCGCGATGCGGTACACGAGGAAGCCGTACTGCGAGTACAGCCCCTCGTCGCCCGGGCCCATATAGGCGTAGGTGAGGAGCGACAGCAGCTCGTCCGAGCCGGCGCCGCAGACGATGCGCTCGGGGTCGAGACCGTATTTCTGCGCGATGGCCTGGCGGAGCTTCGTGGCAGCGCCGTCCGGGTAGAGTTCGAGATGCGCCGCCGTCTCCTGCATCGCCGCGATGGCCGCCGGGCTCGGGCCCATCGGCGTCTCGTTCGAGGAGAGCTTGTGCAGCTTCACGCCCGCCGGTGCCGCGCTCTTGCCCGGCACGTAGGCCTCGATCTCGAGGACGCCGGGACGCGGGACGGGGCGAAGGGCGGCGGTAGACATGAGCGAACCTGGGGTCAGCGTCGGAACAACGTCTCGCCGTCTAGAGCAAGTCGCGGGCTTTGGGAAACGGCGTGCACCGCGCGGGAGCCCTGCATCGCGCATGGCTGCGATTCGCCGGTGTGCCGCGGGACCGCCCGGTAGCGCGGGCGGGCGCGGGGCGGTACACCGGGCTTTCCAAGGTCGCCCGTCCCGGCGCGGCCCTCGCCCCGCCGGATCATGCAGCCGACCCGTCACGTTCCAAGTCCTCCCGGTCCATGCGCCGCCTGATCGTCGAGGAACCCGTCACCCGGGCGGCGCCCTGGGCCCTGCGCCTCGCCTGGCTCTCCCTCGCGGTGGTCGGCCTCGCGCTCCTGCTCGTGCGCGACCCGCGGGCCGAGACCGAGGCGGCCCTGGCAGCCCTCGGCTCCGGGGTCGGGCTGGCGGTGCTGGCGGTGCTCCTCGCCGTCGCGGCCTTCGTGCGGATCTGGCGCGAGGGCGCGCGGGGTCTCGGCGTCGCGGTCGGCGGTCTCCTGCTCGCGGCCGTGGTCCTGGCCTATCCGGCCTACATGGCGGCCCGCGGCGTGATGCTGCCGCCGCTCACCGACGTCTCGACCGATGTCGAGAGCCCGCCGGCCTTCTCGCGCTCCCGCGCCGCCTGGGAGGCCCGCGGCGGGCGGCTGCCGCGCGATTCCGGTCCCGCCGCCCGGGCCCTGCAGCGCGAGGCCTACCCGCAGATCGCCCCACTGACCCTCGATCTCGGGCCCGACGAGGCCTTCGCGCTCGCGATGAAGGCGGCGCAGAACCGCAAGTGGCAGGTGGTGGAATCCTACAAGCCCGGCGGCCGGGCCGGGAACGGCCGCATCGAGGCGGTGGTGCGCTCGCGCCTGCTCGGCCTGCCCTACGACGTCACGGTGCGGCTGCACCCGCGGGCCGACGGCACCCGCATCGACGTGCGCTCCGCCACCCGCTTCGGCGACCGGGATTTCGGCCAGAACGCGGATCACATCCGGGCGTATCTGGATGAGATCGGGAATCTGGCGCTGGCGGTGAAGTAAGGCGGGGTTCTGATTGCCCTGCTCGCCTCTCTCTCAACAGTTTTGAGTACACTCTTTGTCATTCCGGGCCTCGCTGCATAGCCCCGGAATCACACGGCAGGTGTCAATTCTGATCGAGCAGCTCAAACAGGCTCTCAGCCCGGCCGATACTCCGCGTCGAGTGCCGGCAGCCCATCCGTCACCACCCGCCCGCGCTCCACCAGATCCTCCAGATGGGCGAAGACCGAGAGCGCCGCCGCCGGTCGCAGCTTCGGGTCGAGGCCGGAATAGAGCGCGGCGACGAGGCCCGGGATGGTGCGCTCGCCGGCGGTCAGCCGCTCCAGGATTCCGGTCTCGCGGGCGCGGCGGTGGCTCAGGAGTCCGCGCACGAAGCGCTGCGGCTCGCGCACCGGACCGCCATGGCCGGGCCAGTACACATTCTCGGACCGGCCACGCAGCTTGTCGAGGGAGGCCATGTAGGCGCCCATCGACCCGTCCGGCGGCGCCACGATGCTGGTCGACCACGCCATGACGTGATCGCCGGAGAACAGGGCCTCCTCCTCCGGGAGCGAGAAGGCGAGGTGGTTCATGGTGTGGCCGGGAGTGGCCAAGGCCGTGAGGGTCCATCCCGGGCCTGAGACGCTCTCGCCCTCGGTCAGCTGGCGGTCCGGCCGGTGGTCGGCATCGCCCGCCGCATCGAGTCGCCCCTGCTCAGGCCCGCGCACTGCGCGGGCCGGACGGTGCGGGCCGCAGCCGACGATCGGGGCGCCGGTCGCGGCAGCGAGCGGGCGCGCGCCGGGCGAGTGGTCGCGATGGGTGTGGGTGACGAGGATCGCCTCGACCCTTTCGCCGTCCAGGGCAGCGAGAAGGGCCGCCCGGTGCTCCGGGTGGTCGGGGCCGGGATCGATCACCGCCACGCGGCCATGCCCGACGAGGTAGGTGCAGGTGCCGCTCTGGGTGAAGGGTCCGGCATTCGGGCAGACCAGCCGCCGGATCAGCGGTGACACCGCCTCGATCCGGCAGCTCGCCGGGGCCTCGCGCAGGAAGGTGGGCGCCTCGGGCGCCTCGGACTCGCTCACCGGACGGCCTCCTGGCGCGGCGTTGACGACGCGTCCGGGTTAGCCGCCGCGCTCCCCCCTGTCGAGGGGCCGGTCCGGGCCGCTTGCCCGCCGCCGGTTTTGCCGGTGCCGGCTCGGCGTCAGCCGGCCATCCACGCCCAACACAGCAGGCCTGCGAAGAACAGGCCGGAACTCACGAAAACGGCCGCGACTTCGCGGTACGGCAACAGACGATTCTCGAGCGCGGGCGACATGGCGGACGACGATGTGGGAGGGAGCCGGGCGGGGGCCTCGGCGGAGTCAGTTTCGTCACGGCCTCCTGTGAATCGCAAGCGCCGCGACTGCGTATTCCCGCGGAAGACGGCCCCTGTCTCCGGCCCGCAACAGAATCCTGCCTTACCTGAGCGGATCAGCGATACGGGGAGGGCTCGACGATCCGCACCGGGCCGGCGCTCGCGTCGCTGACGATCTCGGCGAAGCCCGCGACGCCGGCGGCGTAGCGCAGTCGGCCGAACCCGCCCCGGTTCTCGCTGGCGGCCAGCGAGCGGCGGAACTCCACCCGCGCCCGCTCCAGGCGGGTGACGTCGAGGGCGCGGTCGAGTTCGCGCCGCTCAGCGGGGGAGAGCATCGCGGCGCGGCGGAAATCGACGAAGCGGGCCTCCCCGCTCCGGCCGCGACCGGCGAAGACCTGGGCCCCCGCCCCGCCCGCCACCGCGTCGCCGGGCCGGAGGGTCGCGTCGCGCAGGAGAAGCCGGGCATAGCCGCCCGCGCCCGGGCTGCACGAGCAGCTCTGGACCCGCCGGCTCCGATAGGCGAAGGCGGCCGCGAGGCTGCGATAGGGCTGGCCGTTCCGGCTCACGGCCTGATCGAGCTCCTCGCCGGCCCGCACCGTGTAGAGGGCGGTCTCCGCCCCTGGGCAGGCTGCCGCGCAGGCCTGCTCATGGGCGGTCGCTGCGTCCCCTTTCCCGAGATTCGCCAGCGGGAACATGTAGCCGTCGCAGGTGCGCACGCAGATGGTGCGGGCATGGCTCCCGGCGCGGTCGTGACGACCCGCGGCGGGGACCGGTTCGCGGGCCTGGTCGAGAGAGGCGGGCTTCGGTGCGGCGGCCCGCGGGCGCGGCGCCGGATCGGCCCATCGCGAACGCTCGACCGCGGCGTTGGTCGGCCGGCTCGTCCAGCGCACCCGCCGCTCGCGCAAGGACGCTTCCGGCCGTGGCGCCCGCGCCGGCAGGCCGAGGCTGCGCGGCACGTCGCCGAGCAGGAAATCGAGCACGCCGGCATCGTCCGCGGCATGCACCAGGGTGGTGCCGGCGCCTACGCCCCCGATGCCGAGCAGCGCGCCGAGCGCCACCGTGCGGACGAAGGCGCGTGTCCGGGCGCCACCGGACGCGGTCGGGATCGAGGGGAAGTTCACGGGATGCCTCACCGAAGGTTAAGGCCAATTAACGGTACGTCCCGGACCCCTGCAACTGCGGAAAAGCGCTGAGTTAACAAATTCATGACCCGACGCCGCCGACGCGGCGATCCGGCGTCCCGCTGCCCTGGGGTGGGCGCCTCTCGCGCCGCGATCGGGCGGCTGAGAACCGGTTCGCGGGCCGGGAAGCCGTTTTCGCCCGCGGCGCGTTGAAGGGTAGAGCGGCGGTCGCGCGCGGACCGCCCGCCATGAAGGAGAGACGCGATGGAATCCGAGCGGATCATCGGCGCCGGCCAGGAGCTCGGCGGCAAGGTGCAGCAGCGGTTCGGCGAGTGGACGGGCGATGCCGGCACCCGGGCGCAGGGCGTCGCCGACCAGGCGGCGGGGGCTGCCCGCAACGTCTACGGCCAGGCCAAGGATCAGGTGAGGGATGCGGTGCGCGGCCTCGCCGACGCCGCGCCGGATTCTCTCGACCAGGCCCGCGAGACCGGGCGCCACTATTACCGGCGCGCCGACCGGGCGGTGGCCCGGCAGGTCGGCGACCGGCACCTCGCGGCTTTGCTGGTGGCGGGCGCGGTCGGCTACGTGTTCGGCTGGCTGATCCACAGCCGCCACTGAGGACGGAACGGGAAGCGCCCGCGGGATCGGCCGCGGGCGCTGTCATCGATGGAGCCGCCAGGGGTGGACGATCCCGCCGCCGTCGGGCGTCGGCGGCTCAGACGCCCTCGCCCATGGCCGATTGCATCATCCGATCGCCGGTCAGGTCGTCGTCGCCATAGCCGAGGAGTTCGGCCAAGCGGTTGCGGGCGCGGTTGACCCGGCTCTTGATCGTGCCGATCGCGACGCCGCAGATGCCCGCCACCTCCTCGTAGGACAGGCCCTCGGCGCCGACCAGGATCAGCGCTTCGCGCTGGTCCGGCGGCAGCTTGGCGAGGCCGGCGCGCAGGTCCTGCACGTCGAGGCGGTGGCCCTGGTCGGGGGCGGTGAACAGCCGCGCCGCGTAGGAGCCGTCCTCGTCCTGCACCTCGCGCATCCGCTTGCGCTGCTCGGAATAGAAGGCATTGCGGAGGATGGTGAACAACCAGGCGTTCAGGTTGGTGCCGGGCTGGAAGCGGTGCTGATTCTGCCAGGCGCGCAGGATCGTGTCCTGGACGAGGTCGTCGGCCCGGGCGGCGTTATTGGTGAGCGAGAGCGCGAAGGCGCGCAGGGACGACAGGGCGGCCAGCATGCCCTCGCGGAATTCCGGCTCGACGGCGCGCCCCTGGGCGGCCAGGGCCGCCTCAAGCCGCTCGATCAGGGCGAGGAACACCTCCGGCGTCGCGGCGGTCTCGAGGGGTGCGTAGGCCGCGCGCAGCTGGTGGCCGAGATGACGCTGGACGGTCGGGGGCAGGCCGGGCTTGGATTCGGAGCTGAGGATGGGATTGTCGGTGGACGCCATGCGACTCTCACGTTCTGAAGCGGGGAGGGCGGGGCGGCGGCACTCTGACGGACCGCTCGCTCGGACACCTCTGTTGGATACCCCGCCGTAGCTTCCTGGAGGGGGAAGTGGGGCGCGCCGCGCGCCTGTCGACGCGCGCATCGCCGCGGGCGAAGGGCGAGGTCAGGAGCGCCGCATCCGGTTCCGCACCGCACTCTCGCTCCGCACCTCGTCGCATCGCATCGCCGCCGCTCCCGTCACTCCGCCGGCCGCGCGGCCGTACGGCGCCCGGGCCGATGGGCCGGGTCGCCAGGGGCAACGGCTTCGTACTGCTCAGGTTCCCTGGGCGGTCGTCGCAGGCTCGCCCGGTGGTCGTGCCCTACCAGGTGCGGGCGCCGGGCTGGCTCCGGTACTCGGCCGCGCGGATGCGGGTCATGAGGCGGTCCAGCTCGGCCAGCAGGGCCGCCTCCTCGTCCTGCGCGGCGGCGACCGCGGCCGGATCGGTGAGGTAGAGGCGTTCCTGCTCGGCCCTGGCGAGGCGCTGCTCCAGCTCCGTCCGCTCGGCGTGGAGAGCCATCAGCTCCCGGCGCCCCGGATCGTCCGGGCGATCAGGCTCCCGGGGTCCCCCGGTCCGATTTCCCTCGATCATCGTGTTGAGGTTATGCACAACGGCTCGTCCTGTCGGCATGGTCGCGGGCTCGACGGCCTGCGCTGGTTCAGACTCTCAACGCACAAGAGGCTCGGAACGTCGCATTCGGCCGGCGCTTGTCAGCCAAGTGCCTCCGTTCATCCCGGGCCTCTGTCATCCAGTTGTCACGGGATCGTCATAGGGCGGCGTCGCACCGGGCTTATCCCTCGCGGCGCGGCGGACGCCTGGCAACGATCGGGACACGATCCGGCGCAGCCCGGGGAGACCGGTCGCGTCCTCACCGGCCGTCGATGGGCAGGATGCGGGGCGGCGACGTCGCTCCCGCATCGTGCCGGACCGATCCGAACACGGAGAGATACCAGTGAAGCCCTTCTCCTACGCGCTCGCCATCGGGCTCGCGACCGCCCAGATCGCGACCTCGGCGCTCGCCCTCGACATCACGGGCGCCGGCGCCACCTTCCCGTTCCCGGTCTACTCGAAGTGGGCCGAGGCCTATCGCAAGGAGACCGGCAACGGCCTGAACTACCAGTCGATCGGCTCGGGCGGCGGCATCAAGCAGATCCAGGCCAAGACCGTCGATTTCGGCGCCACCGACGCGCCGCTGAAGGGCGAGATCCTGACCAAGGACGGTCTGGTCCAGTTCCCGACCGTGATGGGCGGCGTCGTCCCGGTGGTGAACATCGCCAGCGTCAAGACCGGCGAGGTGAAGCTCACCGGCGAGGTCCTGGCCGAGATCTACCAGGGCAAGATCAGGAAGTGGTCCGACCCGAAGATCGCCAAGCTGAACGAGGGCGTGAAGCTGCCCGACGCCCCGATCACCCCGGTCTACCGGTCCGATGCGTCGGGCACCACCAACATCTTCACCACCTACCTGTCGGACGTGTCGCCGGCCTGGAAGTCCGAGTTCGGCGCCTCGACCACGGTCAGCTGGCCGGCCGGCCAGGGCGGCAAGGGCAACGAGGGCGTCACCGCCGTCGTCAAGCAGGTGCCGAACGCCATCGGCTACGTCGAGTACGCCTACGCCAAGCAGAACAACCTGCCGGTCGCCCTGATCCAGAACAAGGACGGCCAGTACCCGATGCCGGGCGACGAGGCGTTCCAGGCCGCGGCCGCCAACGCCGACTGGAAGGCCGCCCCGGGCTTCGGCATCTCGCTGACCAACCAGGCCGGCGCCAAGGCGTGGCCGATCACCGCCGCGACCTTCATCCTGGTCCACAAGAACCCGGCCGATGCGGCCCGCACCGCCGAGGTGCTGAAGTTCTTCCGCTGGGCCTACAAGAGCGGCGACAAGATGGCCAACGACCTCGACTACGTGCCGCTGCCCGACAAGGTCGTCGGCCAGGTCGAGGACGAGTGGAAGACGGTCGTCGGCAAGGACGGCAAGCCCGTCCTCGGCATGTAATCGAGACGGTCCGATCTGAGACCCGGGAGGGCGGGACCGTCCCGCCCTTCCTCTTTCCGCCGGCGCAGGATGCGCCCGGCCGGGTCCCCGCACCCGGCCGGGCCGCTCCCGGGCCCGCGCGGCGCTTGAGGAAAGCCGAGATCCCGCCGCCGGATCGCGTCCGACTCGCCTCGATCCGCCGAGCGCGCTAGAGGCCGCTCACTCCAAGGGAAACCCGGATGGTCGCGTTGTCTGAGAACGTCGCTGTGGCGGCGAGGCCCCAAGTCGCCCGCCGCGCCGCCCCAAGCCCCGTGGGCGATCGCCTCTTCCGCGGCGCCGCCCTCGCCTCGGCGCTGCTGGTCCTGCTGGTGCTGGCCGGCATCCTCGCCTCGATCGCCTATGGCGGGTGGCCCGCCTTCCAGACCTTCGGGCCCGGCTTCCTCGTCTCGGGCGCCTGGAACGTCGGGCGCGAGGAATACGGCGCGCTCGTCGCCATCATCGGCACCCTGGCCTCGGCGGTCCTCGCCCTCGTCATCGGCGTGCCGATCTCGCTCGGGGTCGCGATCTACCTCACCCAGCTCTGCCCCGGCTGGGCCCGCCGCCCGGTCGCCATGACGATCGAGCTGCTCGCCGCCGTGCCGAGCATCATCTACGGCATGTGGGGCCTGTTCGTCTTCGCGCCGCTCTTCGCGCGCTTCGTGCAGATCCCGGTCTCGAACCTCGTCGAGGGCATGCCGATCGTCGGCACCCTGTTCTACGCCCAGGTGCCGTCGGGCGTCGGCGTGCTCACCGCCGGCATCATCCTGGCGATCATGATCGTGCCCTTCGTCGCCTCGATCACCCGCGACATGCTCGACCAGATCCCGACGGTGCTCCGCGAGAGCGCCTACGGCATCGGCTGCACCACCTGGGAGGTCGTGCGCCACGTGTTGATCCCGCAGGCCTCGGTCTCGATCATCGGCGCGATCATGCTGGGCCTCGGTCGGGCGCTGGGCGAGACGATGGCGGTCACCTTCGTGATCGGCAACGCCAACCGCCTCTCGGCCTCGATCTTCGATCCTGGCTCGACCATCGCCTCGCGCATCGCCAACGAGTTCAACGAGGCCGACGGCCTGCAGCTCAACGCGCTGATGGCGCTCGGCTGCATCCTGTTCATCGTCACCTTCATCGTGCTCATCATCGCCCGGCTGCTGGTGCGCCGCGCGAAGGTGGCCTGACCTTAGCACCCGCAGGACGCTTCCCGATGAACGCCTCCCCCGCCGCGGTCGCAGGCCCCACCCCGACCGCACCCGCACGCCCGGCCCCTGCGGAATGGGGCCGGGTCCGCGCCAGCCGGCGCTCGGCCGACAAGGTTCTGATCGTCGCCTGCACGCTGGCCACGATCCTCGGCGCGATCGTGCTCGGCTCGATCCTGCTGATGCTCATCATCGAGGGCGTGCGCGGCTTCTCGCCGGCCCTGTTCACCCAGGTCACCCCGGGCCCCGGCTCCGAGGGCGGCGGCATCGCCAACGCGATCCTCGGCAGCCTGGTGATGACGGCGCTCGGCATCGTGGTGGCGACCCCCGTCGGCGTACTCGCCGGCACCTACCTCGCCGAGTACGGCCGCACCTCGCCGCTCGCCAACCTGATCCGCTTCCTCAACGACATCCTGCTCTCGGCGCCCTCGATCCTGATCGGCCTGTTCGTCTACACCCTGATGGTGCGGCCGATGGGCGGCTATTCGGGCTGGGCCGGCGGCGTGGCGCTCGCCATCATCGCGACCCCGGTGATCGTGCGCACCACCGAGGACATGCTGCGCCTGGTGCCCGGCACCCTGCGCGAGGCCGGCGCGGCGCTGGGCGCGCCGCTCTCGATCGTGATCCGCAGCGTCACCTGGCGGGCGGCGCAGTCCGGCATCGTCACCGGCGTGCTGCTGGCGCTCGCCCGCATCGCCGGAGAGACCGCGCCGCTGCTCTTCACCGCGCTCAACAACAATTCCTGGTTCAGCCCGAACCTGATGGGCGGCGTCGCGAACCTGCCGGTGATGATCTACCAGTTCGCGCTCTCTCCTTATGAGAACTGGCGCCAGCTGGCCTGGGCCGGCGCGCTCCTCATCACCGTCACCATCCTGGGCCTGTCGATCGTGGCCCGTCTCGTCCTGAGCGGCCCGAAGGGGCGCTGACCCACATCCTGCCCGGAGACACACCGATGAGCGCCATCGCCACCGCCGCGCCGGTCGTGGGCCAGAGTACGGCCGACGAGTCCGCCGCCGTCCGCCTCGCCGTGAAGGACCTCAGCTTCTACTACGGCGACTTCAAGGGCCTGAAGAACATCAACCTCGACTTCCTCGACCGACAGGTCACGGCGCTGATCGGGCCGTCGGGCTGCGGCAAGTCCACCCTGCTGCGCACCTTCAACCGGATCTACAGCCTCTACCCCGAGCAGCGCGCCGAGGGGCAGATCCTGCTCGACGGCCGCAACATCCTGGATCCGTCGATCGACCTCAACGAGCTGCGCGCCCGGGTCGGCATGGTGTTCCAGAAGCCGACCCCGTTCCCGATGTCGATCTACGACAACATCGCGTTCGGCATCCGGCTCTACGAGCGCCTCGGCAAGGCCGACCTCGACAACCGCGTCGAGGAGGCCCTGCGCAAGGGCGCGCTGTGGGATGAGGTGAAGGACAAGCTCAAGCAGTCCGGCATGGGCCTGTCGGGCGGCCAGCAGCAGCGCCTCTGCATCGCCCGCACGGTGGCGCAGCGCCCGGAGGTGATCCTGTTCGACGAGCCGACCTCGGCCCTCGATCCGATCTCGACCGGCCGCATCGAGGAGCTGATCGAGCAGCTGCGGACCGAGTTCACCATCGCCATCGTCACCCACAACATGCAGCAGGCGGCGCGCATCTCGCAGTTCACCGCCTTCATGTATCTCGGCGAGCTGATCGAGTTCGGGCCGACCAACCGGCTGTTCATGAACCCGTCGAAGCGCCAGACGCAGGACTACATCACCGGCCGGTTCGGCTGAGGTCCAGACCGTCGTCGCGCCGGGCGGGCCGATTCCGGACCGGCCCATGTCACAAGCTCCACCTCATCGCGGGGAGTCGCATCATGTCGAGCCACATCGTCACCTCCTACGATCAGGAGCTGCAGAACCTGCGGCGCAGCATCGCCGAGATGGGCGGCATCGCCGAGAAGATGGTGGCCGATTCCGGCCAGGCGCTCCTGCGCCGCGACGCCGGCCTCGCCCAGGCGGTGATCGCCGCCGACCAGCGCCTCGACGGGCTGCAGCGCGAGATCGAGGAGAAGGCGATCCTGCTGATCGCCCGCCGCCAGCCGATGGCGATCGACCTGCGCGAGACGATCTCGGCGATCCGCGTCTCGGGCGACCTCGAGCGCATCGGCGACCTCGCCAAGAACGTCGCCAAGCGCGTCGTCGCCATCGCCGATCAGGTCCAGCTCCAGAAGATCGTCGTCGGCGTGGAGCACATGAACGAGCTGGTCCAGGGCCAGCTCAAGGACGTGCTCGACGCCTATGCCACCCAGGACACGGTCGTCGCCCTCGACGTCTGGGCCCGGGACGGCGGCATCGACGCGCTCTACACCTCGCTGTTCCGCGAGCTCCTGACCTACATGATGGAGGATCCGCGCAACATCACGTTCTGCACGCACCTCCTGTTCTGCGCCAAGAACGTCGAGCGCATCGGCGACCACACCACCAACATCGCCGAGACGATCCACTACCTCGCCACCGGCGAGACGCTTCCGACCGATCGTCCGAAGAACGACCGCTCGAGCTTCGCCACCCTCGATCCCCAGCCGGAGGCCTGACCGATCGGTCCGCCCCGGGCGTCGAGCCCGGCGCGGGCCCCCTCCGGTCCCCCGCCCGAAGTGCCCCGCATGAGTACCCGCATCCTGATCGTCGAGGACGAGGAGGCCCTGACCCTCCTCCTGCGCTACAACCTCGAGGCCGAGGGCTTCGAGGTCGACGCCGTCGCCCGGGGCGACGAGGCGGATATCCGCCTGCGCGAGCAGGTGCCCGACCTCGTCCTCCTCGACTGGATGATGCCCGGCCTGTCCGGCATCGAATTGTGCCGGCGCATCCGCGCCCGCCGCGAGACCGAGCGGCTGCCGGTCATCATGCTCACGGCCCGCGGCGAGGAGGGCGACCGGGTGCGGGGGCTGGCCACCGGCGCCGACGACTACATCGTCAAGCCGTTCTCGGTGCCGGAGCTGCTGGCGCGGGTCCGCGCGCTCCTGCGCCGGTCCAAGCCCGCCCACGTCGCCGACCTGCTCGTCGCTGGTGACATCGAACTTGACCGGGTCAGTCACCGCGTCCGCCGCGACGGCCGTGAGCTGCATCTCGGCCCGACCGAGTTCAAGCTGCTCGAGTTCCTGATGCAGAGCCCGGGGAGGGTCTTCTCCCGCGAGCAGCTCCTCGACGGCGTCTGGGGCCACGACGTCTACATCGACGAGCGCACCGTCGACGTGCATATCGGCCGCCTGCGCAAGGCGATCAACCGCGGCCGCGACGCCGACCCGATCCGCACCGTGCGCGGTTCGGGCTACTCGTTCGACGAGATGTTCGCACCGGAGCCGTGAGAGGCTGGTACCGGTAGCAGGGCAGGACGTACTTGCGGTTGTCTCGCACGACTGGGCCCGTACGCCGGGCGCGACGCGCCACACGGTCCGCCTGATCGCCCTGCAGCGCGGCAAGCCCTACGTGCCGCGCTCCAAGAGCGGCCCGAGAGATGCCGCCGGCCCGGGCGAGGCGGCCAGCCGACCACAGATGCACGCCACTGCCGGTCCAAGGTGGCTGAGAGGCCCTTCATCTCGGGCGGGACACCACTCGGCCGTAGGCCTCGCGCTCGCCCGCCAGTTCCCCGACGCGACGGCGGGTCGGTGCGGGCCGAGATCAGGCGGCCGCCGTTGACGCGGATCCGCAGCGTCTAGGCCTGGATCCGGCCGAGGGCCTGGCCCGCCAGCCCGGCCATCAGCACGAGCATCACCGCGAAGCTGCCGATCAGCTTGGCGCGGATCGCGATCCTGTCCGGCAACGCGATGCATCCTTGTGGAATGAGAGAGGTTTACCTCGTTGCCGTCGACGATTCTACGGGTCGCCTCAAAAGATCGTCGATATGCCTTGCTGCGAAGGTAATCGCGTAAGCTGCGTCCGGAACGCATGTTCGCGCCTCGAAGACCGTCGCGGGCGGGAAGCTCGTGCCGGCCGAGGCCGGCGACGGGCACCGGAGCACGCGAGAGGGCTTCAGCAACATTCCGCTTGCATCCGGGCCGGGGATCCGGCTAGAGAGCGGTCGCGCCGCGGCGCTGCAGGAGTGTAGCTCAACTGGTCAGAGCACCGGTCTCCAAAACCGGGGGTTGGGGGTTCGAGTCCCTCCACTCCTGCCAGGGACCGCGAGCCGACCGGAGCCTCCGCCCTCACCGGCAGATCTCTCCGAACAACAATCCGTCCGGGACAGTCGACAAGTGCAGGCAACTGCGCTAGACGCTGCGCCCATCCCAGATCGAACAGGCGGCTATGCGGGCCGGGGGTGATCCTTCAGGCTCGCGCGCCGCCGTTGGTTTCGAGCGCATCGGTTGTCCGAGCCATGGCATCGAACGAAGCGACGAAGAAGATGGACCTCGGGCGCAACGCCTCCCGCAGCACCCCGCCGACCCGCGGCGGCGGCTCGACGCCGACGCCGCCCGTGCGTCCGGTGCAGAAGCGGGTCGGTCCGTTCGAGTTCCTGCAGCAGGTGCGCGACGAGGGCCGGAAGGTCACCTGGCCGACCCGCAAGGAGACCCTGGTCACTACCCTGATGGTCTTCGTCATGGTGGTGGTGGCGAGCGTGTTCTTCACCGTCGTCGACCAGGTGCTGCGCTACGCTGTGACGCTGGTGCTGGGCATCGGGGCCTGATCGAGCCGCAAGACCCGGCCGAGCCGGCCCGAAACGTCGGGGCCGCCGCCGGATTGGAGTGAACGCCGTGTCGAAGCGCTGGTACATCGTCCACGCCTATTCGAACTTCGAGAACAAGGTCGCGCAGTCGATCAAGGACCAGGCGGCGCAGCGCGGCCTGACGGAGAAGTTCGACGAGGTCATGGTCCCGACCGAGAAGGTCGTGGAGGTGCGCCGCGGCCGCAAGGTCGATGCCGAGCGCAAGTTCTTCCCCGGCTACGTGCTGGTGAAGTGCGACCTCACCGACGAGGTCTACCACCTCATCAAGAACACCCCGAAGGTCACGGGCTTCCTCGGAGCCGACAAGTCGAAGCCGGTGCCGATCCCGGACGCCGAGGCCGAGCGCATCAAGGGCCAGGTCCAGGAAGGCACCGAGCGCCCGAAGGCTTCGATCGCCTATGAGGTCGGCGAGCAGGTCCGCGTCGCGGATGGCCCCTTCGCGTCCTTCAACGGCATCGTCGAGGAAGTCGACGAGAGCCGCTCCCGCCTCAAGGTGGCGGTCTCCATCTTCGGCCGGGCGACCCCGGTCGAGCTCGAATACGGTCAGGTCGAGAAGCTCTGATCGTCACCGGCGGATCGTTTCGGGACTCGCACGGGGCGCGGCAGCGCGCCTCGTCGTCGCCGTTCCGGAAGATCCGCCTCTCACCCGCGGAAGGCCCGCCCGGCACGCCTCCGGGAGCCCGGGCCGCACCGCGACCTGCAACCGCCCTCGAGAAGTAGGGCTACTCTGGGAGCAGTCCCATGGCGAAGAAGATCACGGGCTACGTGAAGCTTCAGGTCCCGGCCGGCGCCGCCAACCCGTCGCCGCCGATCGGTCCCGCGCTCGGTCAGCGCGGCCTCAACATCATGGAATTCTGCAAGGCCTTCAATGCGAAGACCGCGCAGATCGAGAAGGGCACCCCGATCCCGGTGATCATCACCGCGTATCAGGACCGCTCCTTCACCTTCGAGATGAAGCAGCCCCCGGTCTCCTTCTTCCTGAAGAAGGCCGCCGGTCTGAAGATCGGCAAGAAGCCGGCCTCCGGCTCGAAGACCCCCGGCAAGGGCGCGCCCGCCGGCAAGGTCTCCGAGGCGCAGATCCGCGAGATCGCCGAGAAGAAGATGCCCGACCTGAACTGCGATTCGGTCGATTCCGCCGTTGCCATGATTCGCGGCTCCGCCCGCGCCATGGGCCTCGAGATCACCGCGTAAGGGGAGGGCGACATGGCAAAGACAGGCAAGCGCATCCGCTCCGCCCGCGAGGGCATCGAGGTCACCAAGCTCTATCCGCTCGCCGACGCGGTGAAGCTGATCAAGGAGCGGGCCAAAGCCAAGTTCGACGAGACCTTCGAGGTCTCGATGAACCTCGGCGTCGACCCCCGCCACGCCGACCAGATGGTCCGTGGCGTCTGCAACCTGCCGAACGGCTCCGGCCGGACCGTGCGGGTGGCGGTGTTCGCCCGCGGCCCGAAGGCCGACGAGGCCCGGGCCGCTGGCGCCGACATCGTCGGGGCCGAGGACCTGCTCGAGACGATCCAGGGCGGCACGATCGACTTCGATCGCTGCATCGCCACTCCGGACATGATGCCGCTGGTCGGCCGCCTCGGTAAGGTGCTGGGCCCGCGCGGCCTGATGCCGAACCCGAAGGTCGGCACCGTCACCATGGACGTGAAGGGCGCCGTCGCCGGCGCCAAGGGCGGCTCGGTCGAGTTCCGCGTCGAGAAGGCGGGCATCGTCCACGCCGGTATCGGCAAGGTCTCGTTCGACGAGCAGAAGATCGTCGAGAATATCCGCGCCTTCGCGGACGCGGTCGCCAAGGCCAAGCCCGCCGGCGCCAAGGGCACCTACATCCAGCGCATCGCCGTCTCCTCGACGATGGGCCCGGGTGTGAAGGTCGATCCCTCGAGCGTGCTGGTCGCCGCCGGCGCCTGACGCCGACGCGACTGTCGCGGTGACGACCTGAAGCGCCCGGTCCGGCAACGGACCGGGCGCTTCGCATGTCGGGGATTGGTGCTGTCGTGACCACCACCCGACGTCGCGGCAACACGGCTGCCGGCCCGCTGCCGCAGCGCGGCGAAAACCTAACGCGACGGGGCAGCCTTCCGGCGACGCTGTGCTAGATATGGCGCCATGCGCAGCACCGTCCCGGTCTCCTCCTCGCGACGCATCCTCTGCGTCTTCCCCGCCTACACGCCCTCGTTCGGCACCTTCTCGCACGCCTATCCGCTGATGGGCGGCGTGAAGGCCTTCATGCCGCCGCAGGGGCTGCTCGTGATCGCCGCCTACATGCCCGAGGCATGGGAGGTAAGGGTCATCGACGAGAACATCGCTCGGGCGAGGCCCGAGGATTTCGCCTGGGCCGACGCGGTGTTCGTGTCGGGGATGCATATCCAGGAGGGCCAGATCCACGAGATCGGCCGGCGCGCCCACGCCGCCGGCAAGGTCGCGGTCCTGGGCGGTCCCTCCGTCTCCGGCGCACCGGAGAAATACCCGGACTTCGACTACCTCCATATCGGCGAGATCGGCGACGCCACCGACGCGCTGATCCGGCGCCTCGACGAGACCGTGGCGGTGCCGGACGAGCCGGAGCGGTTCGAGACCAAGGACCGCCTCGGCCTCTCAGACTTCCCGGCCCCGGCCTATGAGCGCGTTCCGCTCAAGCGCTACCTCATCGGCTCGCTGCAATTCTCCTCCGGCTGCCCCTATCGCTGCGAGTTCTGCGACATCCCGCAGCTTTATGGCCGCCAGCCGCGGCTCAAGACCCCCGAACAGCTCTGCGCCGAACTCGACGCGATCATCGCCCAGCCGGCCCACCCGGCGGTGGTCTACTTCGTGGACGACAACTTCATCGGCAACCGCAAGGCGACGCGGGAGATGCTGCCGCACTTGGTGGAGTGGCAGAAGCGGAACAACTACCCGCTCCAGTTCGCCTGCGAGGCGACGCTGAACATGGCCAAGCAGCCCGAGATCCTCGAGCTGATGCGCCAAGCCAACTTCATGACGGTGTTCGTCGGCATCGAGACCCCGGAGGCCGACGCGCTGAAGGGCATCGACAAGACCCACAACGCCGCCGTGCCGATGTACGAGGCGATCGAGACCCTGAACTCCTACGGGCTGGAGGTCACCTCCGGCATCATCCTGGGCCTCGACACCGACACCGACCGCTCCGAGCAGAACCTGATCGACTTCATCGACAAGTCGGCGATCCCGGTCCTCACCATCAACCTGCTCCAGGCCCTGCCGAAGACCCCGCTATGGGACCGGCTCGAGCGCGAGGGACGGCTCGTCCACGACGCCAGCCTCGAATCGAACGTGCTGTTCAAGCGCCCCCACGACGACGTGGTCGGCTCCTGGCGCCGGGCCATCGCGCACGCCTACTCGCCCGAGCAGCTGTTCGAGCGTTTCACGCGCCAGTGCGACGTGACCTATCCGAACCGGATCACCACGCCGACCTCGGCCAAGCTGACGCTGACCAACCTGCGCCGCGGCCTGATTCTCGGCTTCAACATCCTGACGCGGGTCGGACTGTTTTCCGACTACCGCAAGCCGTTCTGGCGCGCCGCCGGCTACGCCCTCAAACGTGGGCAGATCGAGGCGGTGTTCAACATGGGCTTCGTCGCCCACCACCTGATCCGCTTCACCCGCGAGGCCCTGCGCGGCGAGCACAACGCCTCGTTCTACGCGGCCCAGGACAAGGCGAAGGCCGAGGCCGCCGCGAGGAGGGCAGGAGCCCAGCAGGCGGCGTGATCGCGAAGCGCTCACGGAAAATCGATCCCTGCGACCGAATTTCCCCTTCCTGGGCACTTGGCAGGCCGCTTGCACGCCGCTATAGACCCGGCTCCACGTTTCCGAGATCGAAAGGATTCGGCCGACCGGCCGGTCCTTGAGAGAGGTCCCCGGGCCACCGGGTGACCAGAGTGGCCGGAAGGGCTCAGGGGGAAACCCCTCGCGCCCCGTCCGGCCATGTCCTGTCCGAGACTGCAGGCGCCGGCATCCGCCGGCTTAAACCGCAAAGCCTGCACAGACGGGGAAGACCGAGTTTCACCGCCTCAACGGCCTCATCGAGGCCGGCGGGGCGTCGGTTTGAACCATCTCGCCCGAGGCGAGGGACTTGATCGGTCCTTGGCATCGGGGGCAGGGCCGTGAAGCGTCGTTCAGGACGTCGCGGTCTTCCCGTGAAGGCCCCGGCTCATCCTGGGCGGCAAATGCAACCGGCGGGGCCCATCCGGGTTCCGCCAACCGGAGAGAGCCAAGGTGGACAGAGCAGCAAAAGCTGATCTCGTCGCGACGCTCAACGGGGTGTTCGCGAACACCTCCGTCGTCGTCGTGGCCCACTACAAGGGCCTCACGGTCGCCGACATGCAGAAGCTGCGCTCGCAGATGAAGCAGGCCGGCGCCACCGTGAAGGTCGCGAAGAACCGCCTCGCCAACATCGCTCTCGAAGGCACGGACGTCGCCTCCATTCAGCCCCTCCTGAAGGGCCCGACCCTGCTCGCCTATTCGAGCGATCCGGTCGCGGCCGCGAAGGTGGCGGTGGACTTCGCCAAGGCCAACGAGAAGCTGGTCATCCTCGGCGGAGCCATGGGGACGACCGCCCTGAACCCGGACGGCGTGAAGGCTCTGGCCTCGCTACCGTCCCTCGACGAACTGCGCGCCAAGCTCGTGGGCCTTGTCCAGGCTCCCGCGACCAAGATCGCTCAGGTCGTCAACGCGCCGGCCGCCAAGCTCGCGCGCGTGTTCGGGGCCTATGCCAAGACCGGCGACGCCCAGACCGACGAAGCGGCCTAACGGGCTGTTCGAGACCAAACCGTTCAAACCGACAACATCAGGAAGTGAAAAATGGCTGATCTTGCCAAGCTCGTCGACGACCTGTCCTCGCTGACCGTTCTCGAGGCTGCCGAGCTCGCGAAGATGCTCGAGGAGAAGTGGGGCGTCTCGGCGGCTGCCGCCGTCGCCGTCGCTGCCGGCCCGGCCGGTGGCGCCGCTGCCGCCCCCGTCGAGGAGCAGACCGAGTTCACCGTCGTCCTCGCTTCGGCCGGCGACAAGAAGATCGAGGTCATCAAGGAGGTCCGCGCGATCACCGGCCTCGGCCTCAAGGAGGCCAAGGACCTGGTCGAGGGCGCTCCGAAGCCGGTCAAGGAGGGCGTGTCCAAGGACGACGCCGCCAAGCTCAAGGCCCAGCTCGAGAAGGCCGGCGCCAAGGTCGAGCTCAAGTAAGGCGATGGCGGGCCTTCCGGCCCGCATCGTGCTCCGGACCCGGCCTCGGCCGGTCCGGGGCCACCAGCCCGCGGGCCTCGCGCTCGCGGGCTATGGTCGCTTTAAGCGCACCCCCTCGGGATCCGGGGCATGGATCACCATATACGTTTTCGAGAGTTGCGGGCGGCCGGTGCACGGGCGGCCCGCGCGGTCCCAGGCAGGTCTGATGCGGGCTCGATTCGGCCAGCGTCCCACCGGGGCCGTATAAGCGGTGGATGAGGAGCGAGGTCAACCCATGGCCAACACGCTGGTCGGTCGCAAGCGCATTCGCAAGTTCTTCGGCAAGATTCGGGAAGTCGCCGAGATGCCGAACCTCATCGAGGTCCAGAAGGCGTCCTACGACCAGTTCCTGATGGTGGACGAGCCCGAGGGCGGCCGCGCCGACGAGGGCCTGCAATCGGTCTTCAAGTCCGTTTTCCCGATCTCCGACTTCTCCTCGACCGCGCTCCTCGAGTTCGTCAAGTACACCTTCGAGCAGCCGAAGTACGACGTCGACGAGTGCCGTCAGCGCGGCATCACCTTCGCGGCCCCGCTGAAGGTGACCCTGCGGCTGATCGTGTTCGATGTCGATCCCGATACCGGCGCCAAGTCGGTCAAGGACATCAAGGAGCAGGACGTCTACATGGGCGACATGCCCCTGATGACGGAGAACGGCACCTTCATCGTCAACGGCACCGAGCGCGTCATCGTCTCGCAGATGCACCGTTCGCCGGGCGTGTTCTTCGATCACGACAAGGGCAAGACCCACTCCTCGGGCAAGCTCCTGTTCGCGGCGCGCATCATCCCGTATCGCGGCTCCTGGCTCGACGTCGAGTTCGACGCCAAGGACATCGTGCACGCGCGCATCGACCGCAAGCGCAAGATCCCCGTCACCTCGCTGCTCTTCGCGCTCGGCCTGGATGGCGAGGAGATCCTCTCGACATTCTACAACCGCGTCACCTACAGCCGTGACGGGCGCGACTGGCGCGTGCCCTACGACGCCGAGCGGCTGAAGGGCTTCAAGGCCTCGACCGACCTGATCGACGCCGATTCCGGCGAGGTGGTGCTGGAGGCCGGCAAGAAGCTGACCGCGCGCGCCGCCCGCCAGATCGCCGAGAAGGGCGTGAAGGCCCTGCGCGCCACCGACGACGACCTGGTCGGCCAGTACATCGCCGAGGACATGGTCAACTACAAGACCGGCGAGATCTACGCCGAGGCCGGCGATGAGATCAGCGAGAAGGTCCTGAAGGGCCTCTCCGACGTCGGCATCGAGGAGATCCCGGTCCTCGACATCGACCACGTGAACATCGGTCCCTACATCCGCAACACGCTGGCGGTCGACAAGAACTCGGCCCGCGAGGGCGCGCTGTTCGACATCTACCGGGTGATGCGTCCGGGCGAGCCGCCGACCCTCGAGACGGCGGAGGCGATGTTCCACTCGCTGTTCTTCGACGCGGAGCGCTACGACCTCTCGGCCGTCGGCCGCGTGAAGATGAACATGCGCCTCGACCTCGACGCCGCCGACACCGTGCGGACGCTTCGTCGCGAGGACATGCTGGCGGTCGTCAAGGCGCTGGTGGACCTGCGCGACGGCAAGGGCGAGATCGACGACATCGACCATCTCGGCAACCGCCGGGTGCGCTCGGTCGGCGAGCTGATGGAGAACCAGTACCGGCTGGGTCTCCTGCGCATGGAGCGCGCCATCAAGGAGCGGATGTCGTCGGTCGACATCGACACCGTGATGCCGCAGGACTTGATCAACGCGAAGCCCGCGGCGGCCGCTGTGCGCGAGTTCTTCGGCTCGTCGCAGCTGTCGCAGTTCATGGACCAGACCAACCCGCTCTCCGAGGTGACGCACAAGCGCCGCCTCTCGGCGCTGGGCCCGGGCGGCCTGACCCGCGAGCGCGCCGGCTTCGAGGTGCGCGACGTGCACCCGACCCACTATGGCCGGATCTGCCCGATCGAGACGCCGGAAGGCCCGAATATCGGCCTGATCAACTCGCTCGCCACCTTCGCCCGGGTGAACAAGTACGGCTTCATCGAGACCCCGTTCCGCCGCGTGCGCGACGGCGTGGTCACGGACGAGGTCGCCTACCTGTCGGCGATGGAGGAGGCGAAGTACTACGTCGCCCAGGCCAACGCCCAGATGGACGAGAACCGCAAGCTCACGGAGGACCTCGTGGTCTGCCGGCGGGCAGGCGAGGTGATCGTCGTCGGCCCCGAGCGGGTCGACCTCATGGACGTGTCGCCGAAGCAGCTCGTGTCGGTCGCCGCGGCGCTGATCCCGTTCCTCGAGAACGACGACGCCAACCGCGCGCTGATGGGCTCGAACATGCAGCGCCAGGCGGTGCCGCTCGTTCGCGCCGACGCGCCCTTCGTCGGCACCGGCATGGAGGCGGTGGTCGCGCGTGACTCGGGTGCTGCGATCGGCGCCCGGCGCGCGGGCGTCATCGACCAGGTCGACGCGACCCGTATCGTCATCCGCGCCACCGACGAGGCCGACGCCTCGAAGCCCGGCGTCGACATCTACCGGCTGCAGAAGTTCCAGCGCTCCAACCAGTCGACCTGCATCACCCAGAAGCCGCTCGTGCGCGTCGGCGACGTGGTGAAGAAGGGCGACATCATCGCCGACGGTCCCTCGACCGAATTCGGCGAGCTGGCGCTCGGCCGCAACGTGCTCGTCGCGTTCATGCCCTGGAACGGCTACAACTTCGAGGACTCGATCCTGCTCTCCGAGCGGATCGTGAAGGATGACGTGTTTACCTCGATCCACATCGAGGAATTCGAGGTGATGGCCCGCGACACCAAGCTCGGGCCGGAGGAGATCACCCGCGACATCCCGAACGTCTCGGAGGAGGCGCTCAAGAACCTCGACGAGGCCGGCATCGTCTATATCGGCGCCGAGGTCCACGCGGGCGACATCCTGGTCGGCAAGATCACCCCGAAGGGCGAGAGCCCGATGACGCCGGAGGAGAAGCTCCTGCGCGCCATCTTCGGCGAGAAGGCCTCGGACGTGCGCGACACCTCCCTGCGGGTGCCGCCGGGCGTCACCGGCACGATCGTCGAGGTGCGGGTGTTCAACCGCCACGGCGTCGACAAGGACGAGCGTGCCCAGGCCATCGAGCGCGAGGAGATCGAGCGTCTCGCCAAAGACCGCGACGACGAGCAGGCGATCCTCGACCGCAACACCTATGCGCGGCTCGGCGACCTTCTGGTCGGCCAGTCGCCGGTCGCCGGCCCGAAGGGCTTCAAGAAGGAGACCACGCTCACCCGTGAGCTGCTGGCGGATTACCCCCGCTCGCAGTGGTGGCAGTTCGCCGTCGTCGAAGACCGTCTCATGACCGAGATGGAGGCGATGCAGAAGCAGTACGACGAGTCGAAGAAGCGCCTCGAGCAGCGCTTCCTCGACAAGGTCGAGAAGCTGCAGCGCGGCGACGAGCTGCCCCCGGGCGTCATGAAGATGGTCAAGGTCTTCGTGGCGGTGAAGCGCAAGATCCAGCCCGGCGACAAGATGGCGGGCCGTCACGGCAACAAGGGCGTCGTCTCGCGCATCGTGCCGATCGAGGACATGCCGTTCCTGGAGGACGGCACGCACGCCGACATCGTGCTCAACCCGCTCGGCGTGCCGAGCCGGATGAATGTCGGCCAGATCCTCGAGACGCATCTGGGCTGGGCCGCCGCCGGCCTCGGCCGACAGGTCTCGCAGGCCGTGGACGCGTACCTGCGCACCCACGACGTCGAGCCCCTGCGCGAGCGCATGAAGGCGATCTACAGCGAGTCCGAGCTGGCCGGCCTCTCCGACCAGGAACTCGCCGAGGTCGGCAACAACCTGCGCCGCGGCGTCCCGATGGCCACCCCGGTGTTCAACGGCGCCAAGGAAGCCGACATCGAGACGATGCTGGAGATGGCGGGTCTCGACCGCTCGGGCCAGTCGACGCTCTATGACGGACGCACCGGCGAGCCCTTCGACCGCAAGGTGACAGTCGGCTACATCTACATGCTGAAGCTGCACCACCTGGTGGACGACAAGATCCACGCGCGCTCGATCGGTCCTTACTCGCTCGTCACCCAGCAGCCCCTGGGCGGCAAGGCGCAGTTCGGCGGCCAGCGCTTCGGCGAGATGGAGGTGTGGGCCCTCGAGGCCTACGGCGCCGCCTACACGCTGCAGGAGATGCTGACGGTGAAGTCCGACGACGTCGCTGGCCGTACAAAGGTCTACGAGGCCATCGTGCGTGGCGACGACACCTTCGAGGCGGGCATCCCGGAGAGCTTCAACGTGCTGGTGAAGGAGATGCGGTCGCTCGGCCTCAACGTCGAGTTGCTGTCCTCCAAGCGCGCTGCCAACGATCAGCTCGAGGCGCCCCCGGAGGCGGCCGAGTAGGCCCTTCCCGACACCGCCCATCGCGACAGCGGCGGGGCCCTCGCACGAGGGCCCCGGCCGCCAAACCCGTTTCATCAGACGGCGGCCGCCGACCCGGCCCTTCGCGGCGCCCCGTCAGCCAAGGAGCAGATCATGAACCAAGAGGTCATGAATCTTTTCAACCAGCAGGCTCAGCCTCAGAGCTTCGACCAGATCAAGATCTCGATCTCGTCGCCTGAGAAGATCCTGTCCTGGTCCTACGGCGAGATCAAGAAGCCCGAGACCATCAACTACCGTACGTTCAAGCCCGAGCGTGACGGCCTGTTCTGCGCCCGGATCTTCGGGCCGATCAAGGATTACGAGTGCTTGTGCGGCAAGTACAAGCGCATGAAGTACAAGGGCGTGATCTGCGAGAAGTGCGGCGTCGAGGTCACCCTCGCGCGCGTGCGGCGCGACCGCATGGGCCATATCGAGCTCGCTGCGCCCGTCGCCCACATCTGGTTCCTGAAGTCGCTGCCGAGCCGCATCGGCCTCCTGCTCGACATGGCGCTCAAGGACCTCGAGCGCATCCTGTACTTCGAGTCCTACGTCGTCATCGAGCCGGGCCTCACCCCGCTGAAGGAGCGTCAGCTCCTGTCGGAGGAGGAGTACCTGCGCGCGCAGGAGGAGTACGGCGAGGACTCGTTCACCGCGATGATCGGTGCGGAGGCGATCCGGCGCATCCTGCAGGAGCTGGACCTCGACAAGATCGCGGCCGACCTGCGCGAGGAGATCGCGACCACCACCTCCGAGCTGAAGCCCAAGAAGCTGCTCAAGCGCCTCAAGATCATCGAGGCGTTCCAGCTCTCGGGCAACCGGCCCGAGTGGATGATCCTGACCGTCGTGCCGGTGATCCCGCCGGATCTGCGCCCGCTCGTCCCGCTCGACGGCGGCCGCTTCGCGACCTCCGACCTCAACGACCTCTACCGCCGCGTCATCAACCGCAACAACCGCCTCAAGCGGCTGATCGAGCTGCGTGCGCCGGACATCATCATCCGCAACGAGAAGCGGATGCTGCAGGAGGCGGTCGATGCGCTGTTCGACAACGGCCGGCGCGGCCGCGTCATCACGGGCGCCAACAAGCGCCCGCTGAAGTCGCTCGCCGACATGCTGAAGGGCAAGCAGGGCCGGTTCCGCCAGAACCTGCTCGGCAAGCGCGTCGACTATTCCGGCCGTTCGGTCATCGTGGTCGGCCCGGAGCTGAAGCTGCACCAGTGCGGGCTGCCCAAGAAGATGGCGCTCGAGCTGTTCAAGCCGTTCATCTACGCGCGCCTCGACGCCAAGGGCTTCTCGGCCACGGTGAAGCAGGCGAAGAAGCTCGTCGAGAAGGAGAAGCCGGAAGTCTGGGACATCCTGGACGAGGTGATCCGCGAGCACCCCGTGATGCTGAACCGGGCGCCGACGCTGCACCGGCTCGGCATCCAGGCCTTCGAGCCGAAGCTGATCGAGGGCAAGGCGATCCAGCTGCACCCGCTGGTCTGCGCCGCGTTCAACGCCGACTTCGACGGCGACCAGATGGCCGTGCACGTCCCGCTGTCGCTCGAGGCGCAGCTGGAAGCGCGCGTCCTGATGATGTCGACGAACAACATCCTGCACCCCGCGAACGGCGCGCCGATCATCGTGCCGTCGCAGGACATCGTGCTCGGCCTGTACTACCTGTCGATCGTCGCCGACGGCTCGCCGGGTGAGCACAAGCCGAACGACCCGAAGAACCCGATGAAGGGCGTGTTCGGCGATTTCGGCGAGCTGGAGCACGCGCTGGCGGCTCGCACCGTCACGCTGCACACCAAGATCAAGTGGCGCTGGAAGGGCCTCGATTCGGACGGAAACGAGGTCACCCGGATCTACGACACCACGCCCGGCCGCGTGATCCTGTCGAGCGTCCTGCCGCGCCACAAGCGCGTCCCCTTCGACGTCGTCAACAAGCTGATGACGAAGAAGGAGATCTCGGCGATGATCGACACCGTCTACCGCCATTGCGGTCAGAAGGAGTCGGTGATCTTCTGCGACCGGATCATGGGTCTGGGCTTCATCCACGCCTTCCGCGCCGGCATCTCGTTCGGCAAGGACGACATGGTGGTGCCGGACAACAAGTGGTCGATCGTCGACGAGACCCGCTCGCTCGTGAAGGACTATGAGCAGCAGTACCAGGACGGCCTGATCACCCAGGGCGAGAAGTACAACAAGGTGGTGGACGCCTGGGCCAAGTGCTCCGACCGTCTCGCCGGCGAGATGATGAACCGCATCTCGTCCGTGCAGAAGGACGAGCACGGCGCTGACAAGCAGGTCAACTCGATCTACATGATGAGCCACTCGGGCGCCCGTGGCTCGCCGGCGCAGATGAAGCAGCTCGCGGCGATGCGCGGTCTGATGGCCAAGCCCTCGGGCGAGATCATCGAGACCCCGATCATCTCGAACTTCAAGGAAGGCCTGGACGTGCTCGAGTACTTCAACTCGACGCACGGTGCCCGCAAGGGCCTCGCCGACACCGCGCTCAAGACCGCGAACTCGGGCTACCTGACCCGCCGCCTCGTCGACGTGGCGCAGGACGCGGTGATCCGCGAGACCGATTGCGGCACCGAGAGCGGCATCCGGATGCGCGCGATCATCGATGCCGGCCAAGTCGTGGCCTCGCTGGCGACCCGCATCCTCGGCCGCGCCACCGCCGAGGACCTCGTCGCCAATGACGGCTCGATCATCGTCGCCAAGGGCGAGACGATCGAGGAGAAGCACCTAGAGCCGATCACCAAGGCCGGCATCCAGGAGGTGAAGATCCGCTCGGTCCTGGTCTGCGCGACCCGGAACGGCGTCTGCGCCACCTGCTACGGGCGCGACCTCGCCCGCGGCACGCCCGTCAACATGGGCGAGGCCGTTGGCGTCATCGCGGCGCAGTCGATCGGCGAGCCGGGCACCCAGCTCACGATGCGCACCTTCCACATCGGCGGCGCCGCCCAGATCGCCGACTCGTCCTTCATCGAGTCGAGCTTCGAGGGCACGGTGAAGATCCGCAACCGCGGTCTCGCCCGCAACTCGGACGGCGACCTGATCGCCACCGGCCGCAACGTGGCGGTGGTGATCGTCGGGCCCGACGGCACCGAGCGGGCGGTCCATCGCCTGCAATACGGCGCCCGCGTCCGGGTGGACGAGGGCGACGCGATCAAGCGCGGCCAGCGCATCGCCGAGTGGGATCCCTACACCCGGCCGATCCTGACCGAGATCGACGGCATCGTGGCCTACGAGGACCTGATCGACGGCCAGTCGATCACCGAGACGACCGACGAATCGACGGGCATCGCCAAGCGCGTCGTCATCGACTGGCGCGGCTCGGCGCGGACGGCGGACCTGCGTCCGGCGATCGCGATCCACGACCAGAACGGCCGGGTGCAGAAGCTGCCGCGCGGCTCGGACGCGCGCTCGCTCCTGCCGGTCGAGGCGATCATCGGCGTCGATCCGGGCACCCGGGTCAAGGCCGGCGACATCCTCGCCCGCGTCTCGACCGAGAGCGCCAAGACCCGCGACATCACCGGCGGTCTGCCGCGGGTGGCGGAGCTGTTCGAGGCCCGTCGGCCGAAGGACGCGGCGATCATCGCCGAGAAGTCCGGCACGATCTCGTTCGGGCGCGACTACAAGAACAAGCGCCGCCTGAGCCTGACCCCGCATGACGGCTCCGAGCCGGTGGAGTACCTGATCCCGAAGGGCAAGCACATCCACCTGCAGGACGGCGACGTGGTCGAGCTCGGCGACTTCATCGTCGACGGCAACCCGGCGCCGCACGACATCCTGGCGATCAAGGGCGTGGAGGAGCTCGCTGCCTACCTCGTCAACGAGATTCAGGAAGTCTACCGGCTGCAGGGCGTGTCGATCAACGACAAGCACATCGAGGTCATCGTCCGGCAGATGCTGCAGAAGGTGGAGATCACCGACGGCGGCGATTCCGAGATCCTGACCGGCGACCAGATCGACCGGATGGAGCTGGCGGAGATCAACGAGCAGCTGCTCGCCGAAGGCAAGAAGCCGGTCCAGGGCGTCCCCGTCCTGCTCGGCATCACCAAGGCCTCGCTGCAGACCCGCTCGTTCATCTCGGCGGCGTCGTTCCAGGAGACCACCCGCGTCCTCACCGAGGCGGCGGTCAACGGCAAGGTCGACAACCTCGAAGGTCTGAAGGAGAACGTCATCGTCGGCTCGCTGATCCCGGCGGGCACCGGCGCGATGATCGCCGACATCAAGTCGATCGCCCGCCGCCGCGATGGCCTGATCATGGCGCAGAAGTCGGCCGAGAGCGGCGCGGCTTTGGCCGAGCAGCTCCCCGCCGCCGAGTAGGGCAGGGGACTTGCCCGGCGGGCGCCCGCGCCTGCCGGACCCGGGAAGAAAGAAGGCCGGCGCTCCCTCCCGGGGCGCCGGCCTTTTCGCGTAAGCAGCCAAGCTTTAAAGGAAAGTTTCCGCTTGACGGCTGAGGGATGAGCCCGTAATAGGCCCTCCTACTGAACGGCTGGCCGTAGGCGACAGCTGATCGACGTGCCCCTCGTGCCTCGATCCAAGTCTCCTAAACGCGACCGAACTTCAACCGACTGACACGTGTCAGACCGGCATGATCGCTGGGGCTTGCTCCCGGTGGTCCTCTGCTCGCATGGCGCGCCAAAGGCTGGTTTCAGCCTGGGGCGCGATTTGCGTTGCGCTTCTTGCCCGAAGCGACGGTCGTTCAGACGAGATTTTAGAAAACGACGGTCGCCAGGACGGCGACGCGTTGCGAGAGGAATGGCATGCCGACGATCAACCAGCTGATCGCCAATCCGCGGAAGGCGCAGAAGGCCCGCAACAAGGTGCCGGCCCTCGATGCCTGCCCGCAGAAGCGCGGCGTCTGCACCCGCGTCTACACCACGACCCCGAAGAAGCCGAACTCGGCGCTTCGTAAGGTCGCCAAGGTCCGCCTGACCAACGGCTTCGAGGTCATCGGCTACATCCCGGGCGAGGGCCACAACCTTCAGGAACACTCCGTGGTGATGATCCGCGGCGGCCGCGTGAAGGATCTTCCGGGCGTGCGCTACCACATCCTGCGCGGCGTGCTCGACACCCAGGGCGTCAAGAACCGCAAGCAGCGTCGCTCGAAGTACGGCGCCAAGCGTCCGAAGTAAGCGAAAAGCGGACTGGTACTACCGATCGCCTGTCCCGCAAGGATGTCGCCGACCGCATGGTTCCAGGCGGCCTGCGCGGGGCACAACAGTTGATTTTTAGAGCTTAAAGACGGAGCGAGCGATGTCCCGCCGCCACAGCGCCGAGAAGCGCGAGATCATCCCCGACGCCAAGTACGGCGACGTCGTCCTCACCAAGTTCATGAACTCGGTGATGTACGAGGGCAAGAAGTCGGTCGCCGAGAACATCGTCTACGGCGCGTTCGACATCATCGAGGCCCGGGCCAAGGCGAACCCGATCGAGGTGTTCCGCGCCGCCCTCGACAACGTCGCCCCGGCGATCGAGGTCCGGTCCCGCCGCGTCGGCGGCGCGACCTACCAGGTCCCGGTCGAGGTCCGCACCGAGCGCCGTCAGGCGCTGGCGATCCGCTGGCTGATCCAGGCCGCCCGCTCGCGCAACGACCGTACCATGGTCGAGCGTCTCTCCGCCGAACTGCTCGACGCCGCCAACAACCGCGGCAACGCCGTGAAGAAGCGCGAGGACACCCACCGGATGGCCGAGGCCAACCGGGCGTTCTCGCACTATCGCTGGTAAACGCCGCTTCACCGCCGCCTCGCCGCGGCGGCACCCCTCTTCAGGAGCCCCCCGATGCCCCGCACGCACGCGATCGAGGACTACCGCAACTTCGGCATCATGGCCCACATCGATGCCGGCAAGACCACGACGACCGAGCGGATCCTCTACTACACCGGCAAGTCCCACAAGATCGGCGAGGTCCATGAGGGCGCCGCCACCATGGACTGGATGGAGCAGGAGCAGGAGCGTGGCATCACGATCACCTCGGCTGCGACCACCTGCTTCTGGCGCGACAAGCGCCTGAACATCATCGACACCCCCGGCCACGTCGACTTCACCATCGAGGTGGAGCGCTCGCTCCGCGTGCTCGACGGCGCGGTGTGCGTGCTCGACGGCAACCAGGGCGTCGAGCCGCAGACCGAGACGGTGTGGCGCCAGGCCGACAAGTACGACGTGCCGCGCATCGTGTTCGTCAACAAGATGGACAAGATCGGCGCCGACTTCTTCAAGTGCGTGGCCGACATCATCGACCGCGTCGCCGGCAAGCCGGTCTGCCTGCAGCTGCCGATCGGCGCCGAGAGCTCGTTCAAGGGCGTCGTCGACCTGATCAAGATGAAGGCGATCGTGTGGTCGGGCGAGGCGCTCGGCGCCAACTACTCCGAGGAGGAGATCCCGGCCGACCTCGCCGACCAGGCTGCGGAGTACCGCACCAAGCTGGTCGAGGCCTGCGTCGAGATGGACGACGACGCGATGGCGGCCTACCTCGACGGCACCGAGCCGGACGAGGACACCATGCGCAAGCTGGTGCGTACGGCCGTGCAGCGTCGCGCCTTCCACCCCGTGATGTGCGGGTCGGCGTTCAAGAACAAGGGCGTGCAGCCCCTGCTCGACGGTGTCGTCGACTACCTGCCGTCCCCCGCCGACCGCGGCGAGATCAAGGGCATCGACTTCAAGACCGAGGAAGAGGTGGTCCGCCGCCCGCTCGACTCCGATCCCTTCTCCATGCTCGCCTTCAAGATCATGGACGACCCCCACGTCGGCACGATCACCTTCTGCCGCGTGTACTCGGGCAAGATCGACTCGGGCGCGAACGTCATCAACTCGACCCGCGATAAGAAGGAGCGGGTCGGCCGCATGCTCCTGATGCACGCGAACAACCGCGAGGACATCAAGGAGGCGTTCGCCGGTGACATCGTGGCGCTCGCGGGTCTGAAGGACACCCGCACCGGCGACACGCTGTGCGACCCGACCAAGGCCGTGATCCTCGAGAAGATGGAGTTCCCGGAGCCGGTCATCGAGATCGCCGTCGAGCCCAAGTCCAAGGCGGACCAGGAGAAGCTCGGCATTGCGCTCTCGAAGCTCGCCGCCGAGGACCCGTCCTTCCGGGTCTCCACGGACCAGGAGTCGGGCCAGACCATCCTGAAGGGGATGGGCGAGCTCCACCTCGACATCAAGGTCGACATCCTGAAGCGTACCTACAAGGTCGAGGCCAATATCGGCCAGCCGCAGGTGGCGTACCGGGAGAAGCTGACCAAGCGCACCGAGATCGACTACACCCACAAGAAGCAGACCGGTGGTACCGGCCAGTTCGCGCGGGTGAAGTTCGTGGTCGAGCCGAACGAGCCGGGCGCCGGCTACGCGTTCGAGTCGAAGATCGTCGGTGGCTCGGTGCCGAAGGAGTATATCCCGGGCGTCGAGAAGGGCCTCAACAGCGTGCTGACCGCCGGTATCCTGGCGGGCTTCCCGGTGGTCGACATCAAGGTGGAGCTGGTCGACGGCGCCTACCACGAGGTCGACTCCTCGGCGCTGGCCTTCGAGATCGCCTCGCGGGCGGCGCTCCGTGAGGCTCTGCAGAAGGGTGGCTCGGTCCTGCTTGAGCCGGTGATGAAGGTCGAGGTCGTGACCCCGGAGGACTATACCGGCTCGGTCATCGGCGACCTGAATTCCCGGCGCGGCCAGATCCAGGGCCAGGATATGCGCGGCAACGCCAACGTCATCAACGCGATGGTGCCGCTCGCCAACATGTTCGGCTACGTGAACCAGCTGCGGTCCTTCACCCAGGGGCGTGCGAACTTCACGATGCAGTTCGACCACTACGAAGAGGTCCCGCGCGGCGAGGCCGAGAAGGTGGTTGCCAAGTACGCCTGATGAGGTTGGCCTGATCTCAGGCCGCCTCACAGCTTCGGTGCCCGCCACGGCGGGGATCAACCTAGACTAGAACGCACGCATTCGATCGACGGAGTTTTGGCGATGGCCAAGGAAAAGTTTTCGCGGACGAAGCCGCACTGCAACATCGGGACGATCG
>NZ_BPQJ01000006.1 GCF_022179185.1 Methylobacterium frigidaeris
CCATTCGGGCTTGCCTGGCGCCTTCGAACGCGCCCGTTCGAAGGCGCGGCGGTATTACCTGCCCCGTACGGCGACGTCGCGCGGGGTCGCGGAGCCGGCGGCCAGGCGGGCGCTCACGGTCAGCCCGAGATCGATGCAGAGCACCAGCAGGATGCCGGCGAGCAGCGCGATGACCGCCGCCTGGCCGCGGGGGCTGAATCCGAGCACCACCGCGCCCGGCCCATCCGCCGCCGGCGGGAGCGGCCCCCCGGAATCCGTCTCGGTGACCGCCCCCGGGGCGGTCGGCACCGCCTCCCGAAGGCCGAACCGGGGCCGGTAGCCGCCGACCGGCACGGCGATGCGGACCTCCAGCCCCTCGGCATGCTGGGCATAGGCGTCGTCCAGCGCCCGCCGCAGGCGTCCGGCCTCGACGCGGACGCTGGGATCCAGGCTCGGGTCGAAATCGGGGTTTCGGCCGAGGGCCTGGGTGGCAATGGTGTACGCCTTGATGGTCGCGCCGCGCCCGGCCAGTTCCTCCTCCACGACGAAGCGCAGGAACCGCGCGAGCTTCGGCGAGCGCAGAAAGGGTGGCGCGTGCAGAAGGATCTCCAGGGTCTCGACCACGCGGTCGGCCGGAACGTCCTCCTCGGTTTCGAGCATCGAATTGCCTTCCCGGCGCGGCCGGAGGCGCGCCCCGGCCCGTCGCGTCCCGCTGCCAGGGGCAGCTGGATCCACCAAACTCCCATCGAGTATAAGGATGGGATCGTGGGATGTTAGTCCCTGTCGAGCGGGAAGGCGATCCGTTCTGGGGACAGATCGCGCGGCGGGTGGTTCGCACGGAAGACGGGGCGCTCAGTGCCCGCTCGGCGGGAACGGTACGGTGAAGATCAGGGCGCGCGCCTCGTCACGCACCTCGACGCGCCAGGCGCGCCAATCGATCCGAGTAGCTTCCGGACCGTTCATCGCGTCGGCGATCAGGGTCTGCGCCTGGTCATGCGCCTCGTCGAGATCGCGGCAATCGAGCCCGGCCTCATCCGGCACGCTCTGCGCCGAGTCCATGATGTCGAAGAAGTAGCGGGGCACGGCAGTCTGGACTCGAAGGTTTGGATGGACAGACAGAAAGGGCTACCATCGCCTCACCAGTTGCCGGCTCGAGCCCGCAGAGCAATTTCGACGATCGCCTGTTAGGTTCACAATCCGGAAACGGAAGCGGCTGGCCAAAGTTCCGCTTGCTACTCGCCGGCCAGGCATAAGCCGTTCGGTCTAGTATCAGACGACCGCATCGGATCCTTGCCACATTGTCCCGGTTCGGCCGCGGGAACGTCAGCGGGTGTCCCGCTCGGCAGCGCCGCGCCAGGCGGGCTGCCGGTCATGGGTCGTCAGGGTGTCGCGGGAGGGCGACCGACCCGCCTCCATGGCGGTCCGCAGGCCGGCTCCGAGCGCGCGTCCGGCCTCCGCAGCGGCGGCCTCGGCCATCCGGGCGCGCAGGTCGCCCGGCATCGCGTCGAGAACCGGCCCGGCGATTTCGCCGAAAGCCGGCGCGGCCTGCGCCGTCCGGGCCGGGGCGGGGGCCTCGCCGAGGCGCAACGGCGACAGGTAGTAGATCACGCAGATCACCAGCCCGGCCCGCAACCAGAAGGCCATCCCGTTCTCCCGCTCAACCCGTCACCCCGGCGACGGCGGCACTCTGGCGCGACAATCGTGAAGCGTCTGCCGCTCAGGCGCCGGCGATCTGCCGACATGCCTAACAGCCCAGCATCGGCGTCGCGAACCTGTTGGCAACATGCGCGAGGGCCTTCAATTTTTCTGAGCATCCTGCTCAAGCGATTTGATCTTTTCGACAAGGGCGGCCTCCGCCTAAAATCCGCGCCAAGAATCCCCACCACGCCAAGCCGCCTCCCTCCGGCTCCAGAACGACGATCGGGACACAATGCCGACCGACATCGAGATCGCCCGCGCGGCCACCCTGCAGCCGATCACCGCGATTGCCCAGCGGATCGGAATTCCCGACGAGGCCCTGCACCCCTACGGCCGGCACATCGCCAAGATCGACCACGCCCACATCCGGAGCCTCGAGGCGCGGCCGGAGGGCAAGCTGATCCTGGTGACGGCGATCAGCCCGACGCCGGCCGGCGAGGGCAAGACCACCACCACGGTGGGCCTCGGCGACGCCCTCAACCGCATCGGCCGCAAGACCGTGATCTGCCTGCGCGAGCCCTCGCTCGGGCCCTGCTTCGGCCAGAAGGGCGGAGCTGCCGGCGGCGGCAAGGCGCAGGTGGTGCCGATGGAGGCGATCAACCTCCACTTCACCGGCGATTTCCACGCCATCACCTCGGCCCACAGCCTCGCCGCGGCCCTGATCGACAACCACGTCTACTGGGGCAACCCGCTCGGCATCGACCTGCGCCGGGTGGCGTTCCGGCGCGTCCTCGACATGAACGACCGGGCCCTGCGCAACATCACCCAGAGCCTCGGCGGCGTCGCCAACGGCTACCCGCGCGAGGACGGCTTCGACATCACCGTCGCCTCCGAGGTGATGGCGGTGTTCTGCCTCGCCCGCGACCTCGCCGACCTGGAGGTCCGCCTCGGCCGGATCGTGGTGGCGGAGACCCGCGACCGCAAGCCGGTGACGCTCGCCGACCTCAAGGCCACCGGCGCCATGACGGTGCTCCTCAAGGACGCGCTGCAGCCGAACCTGGTCCAGACGCTCGAGGGCAGCCCGGCGCTGATCCATGGCGGGCCCTTCGCGAACATCGCGCATGGCTGCAACTCGGTGATCGCGACCCGCGCGGGCCTGCGGCTCGGCGACTACGTGGTGACGGAGGCGGGCTTCGGGGCCGATCTCGGGGCGGAGAAGTTCTTCGACATCAAGTGCCGGCAGGCGGGCTTGAGCCCCTCGGCGGTGGTGATCGTCGCCACCGTGCGCGCCCTCAAGATGCATGGCGGCGTCGCCAAGGCCGATCTCGGCACTGAGAATGTCGCGGCGCTGGAGCGGGGCTTCGCCAACCTTGCCCGCCACGTCGAGAACGTGCGCCGCTTCGGCGCCCCGGTGGTGGTGGCGGTCAACCACTTCCACGCCGATACGGAGGCCGAACACGCGGCGCTCAAGGCGCTCTGCCGCGACCGCCTCGACGTCGAGGCGATCACCTGCCGGCATTGGGCCGAGGGCGGCGCCGGGGCCGAGGGCCTGGCCCACGCCGTCGCAAGTCTCGCCGATGCGGGACCGGCCGGAACCCCGCGCTTCGTCTATCCGGACGCGATGCCGCTCGAGGACAAGATCCGCACCATCGCCCAGACGCTCTACGGCGCCGCCGACATCCAGGTGGAGTCGAAGGCGGCGGGCAAGCTCGCGGCGTTCGAGCAGGCCGGCCACGGAAACCTGCCGGTCTGCATGGCCAAGACCCAGTATTCGTTCTCCACGGACCCGACCCTGATGGGCGCGCCGAGCGGCCACGTGGTGGCCGTGCGCGACGTGCGCCTCTCGGCCGGGGCCGGCTTCGTGGTGGCGATCTGCGGGGAGATCATGACCATGCCGGGCCTGCCGAAGGTGCCGGCGGCGGAAGGCATCCACCTCGACGCGGAGGGGCGGATCGAGGGGCTGTTCTGACGCGGCGGCGAGCGCCCGGCCGCACAGGCCGGGCGCCGCCTGGTCTCGGTCCGCACCGTCTCAGCGCACCGTGCCGCCGGCACCGCCGGCCCCTCCGACGCCGCCGCCGACCCCGGCCCCGCCGGCCCCGCCCGCACCGGCCCCCGGGCCGACACCGGAGCGGCCGCCCCGGCCGCCGACGCCGCCGGAGACGCTCGGTCCGTCGGGCGCCCGCTCACCCGTGCCGGACGCGGCGCGGCGCGGCGCGTCGGCATCAAGATTCGCCACGTAGTCGCTGCACGCCTCGGGCTCGCCGGGTCGCGGGACGGCGCCGGGCTTGAGCAGCGCCGCGCAGGCCCGGGCCAGTGCGGCTCCGGGCGCCGGCACCTCGTCGTCCTCGGGATGATCCGGCCGGGCCATGGCGGCGAACAGGCCGGCACAGTCGGCAGGCCGGAACCCGCCGGCGGCGCCCGATCGCGCCGGTGCCGCCTCCAGCAGGCCGACGCAGTAGGAACGCAGGCCCTCGCGCTCGGCCGGGCCGCCGCTCCAGCCGCCGACGCGGCCCGGCGCACCGGCCCGGCCCCCGGGCGCACCCGGGAGGCCCGCACCGTCGCCCGATCCGATCCGCACCACCGCGGTGCCGGAATGCGTGTCCGTGGACGAGGGGCCGGCGACGGCGACGGTGCCGGCAAACGCCGCGCCGCCCGCGGCCAGCAGCAGGGAGAAGGTCTTCATCGGATCTGTCTCACGTCCGGGATTCGGCCGCCGCCGAGGCGCCGCCGGGCCACGAAGGGCCGGGCGACGTCGATGCCCTTCCGCAGCGCGACGACCGTGGCCGCGGAAGGAGAGGGGAGGAGCGTCGAACCGCGCCTCAGTAGACGTTGCCGCCCTGGCCACCGGCGCCACCGACGCCGCCATGGCTGCCGTTGCCGCCGGCGCCCCCCTTGCCGCCCTTGTTGCCGTAGCCCGCCGCCGACCCGCCGCCGCCGCCCTGGCCTCCCTGGCCGCCATACGAGCCCATGCCACCCTTGCCGCCGCCGCCGCCCTTGCCGCCATAGGCGCCCGAGCCGCCGCCACCGCCGCCACCGCCCGCGCCGCCGTACCAGCCACTGCCACCGGCCCCGCCCTTGCCGCCCTTGCCGCCGTAGGAGCCGGTGCCGCCCCAGCCGCCACCACCGCCGCCGCCACCGTAATAGCCGCCGCCGCCCTGGCCGCCGTTGCCGCCGCGGCCACCCTTCGTGGCGCCGCCGCCGCCCCCGCCGGCCCCGCCATAGCCGCCGTAGTAGCCGCCGCCGCCCTGGCCGCCGCTGCCGGCGATGCCGCCGGCGAAGGCCTGGGGCGCGGCCGCCATCACGGCGACGGCCGATACGACCGCGAACATCGTCTTTCTCATGACAACCTCCTGCATCGGCACTCGCGGTGCCGGCGTGATGGATCGGGAGAGGGAAGGGGCCGTTGAACGCGCCGGACCCCGTGCGCGGTACGCATCACGAGCGCTTGACTGTACGAACGCCTGACTGTGTCTAAGACGTCCCGGTACCGGCACGCATCCTCAATCTTGAGGAGTTCGGCGGAAGGCTCGTCCTGTTCGCTGGACCTAATCTGGACCTTTCGGACTGAACACGGCCTGAATGTTAACCATGCACTCGGTTCAGCCGGTCGTCCGGTCTATACTATGGCAGAGTTACTTTGATACTCCGTGGATGTTCACGGGCTTCGATCCGTCACACTACCGTTTCGAAGTCTTCGCCGAATTCTTTCTCATCCCCGGCGATGAGGTGACACTACAGGACTGATCAGATGCCGCCGTGCCGTGGCGCACAAGGGCGAAGAGCTGGCGCAGCCGACAGGATATGCTCCGGGACTTCCGCAGGGGCCGCCCGGCACGGGCGGGCACGAACCCGGGCGGTACGGGTCGCCGCTCCCGTCAGGGCTGGAAGCTGAACGAGAGCCGGGTGCGCAGCACGAGGGCGTCGTTGCCGCGGCCCGGGACGGCGATCCGGCCGGGGCCGGGCGGCACGGGCGCGAGGGCGCGGTCGGACAGACCGTAATAGAGCGCCTCGACGCCGGCGCTGACGCGCTCGCTCAGGCGCGCCTCGAGGCCGCCGCCGACCACGAAGCCGATCTCGGTGTCGCGGGGGCGAAAGGCGAGGGCGGGGCCGCCCGTGCCGCTGGCGCCGCCCGGGCCCGCCAGGACGAGGCCGCCATTGCCCCCCGGCCCGCCATCGCCGGCGAAGACCGCCCGCACCCCCTCGTTCCGGGCGAAGGCGACCCCGGCGGTGGCGTAGAGCAGGGTGGCACCGGCGCTCCATCCGAGGCGGCCGCGAATCGTCCCGAGGGTGCGGTGGCTGGCAGCATCGGCGAAGGAGACGTCGCCCTCGGCGCCCAGGACCAGGGCCGCCCGCTGCCAGTTGTAGCCGACATGAAGGCCGCCGAGGATCGCCGGGCTCCGCGCGAGGCCCGCGAAGGCGAGGCCGCCCCCGCCTCCGCCGCCGCCATCGATGCCCCGGGTGCCGGCACCGCCGGGCTCGCCGGTCGCGAGCGCGGACGGGCCGAAGCGCCCGGCCGAGAGCCCGTGGAGCGCCCCGAGATGGCCGCCCAGGTAGCCGCCGGCCCAGTTGGCCGGGGCGACGGCCGCCCAGGCGGGCCCGGGATGCACCGTCAGGCGGCCACGCACCGTGAGGAAGTCCCGCGGGGCACCGAGGAGGCGGGGCCCGTCGAAGCTGTAGTAGAGAGCCTCGACGCCAGTGCTCACCCCGGGTGTCAGCTTGACCTCTATGCCGCCGCCGCCGACCACGCCGATCCCGTCGGTGCCACCCCGCGCCAGCACGGCGGAGCCGAACCCGTTGCCGCCGGCCCCGCCGGAACCGCCCGGGCCGGCATTGCCGCCCGCCCCGCCATTGCCGCCCACGAAGGTGCCGAGGACCAGGGCCGGCACCGTCCGGACCGCGAGGCCGGCGGTGCCGTAGACGAGCACCTGGCCGCTGGCGAGGCCGAGGCGGGAACGGACGCTGCCGAGGACGTCGTCGAGTGGGCCGAGGCTCGCCACGTCGCCCTCGAGGCCCGCCACGACGGCGCCCCACTGCCCGTTGACGCCGGCATGCAGGCCCTGGAAGACGGTGCGGCCCTCGACCGGCGCGACGGCGATTCCGGTGCGACCACCCCGGCCGCCGAACAGCGTCGGCACCACGCCGCCGCCGTCGCCGCTGGCGACACCGCGGGCGCCACGGCCGCCGGCCACGCCGCCGAACTGGCTGCCGACGTAGAAGCCCGACCAGTCCGGGAGGACGGGGAAGGCCGGCGCCGGGAGCGGACGGACCGGCGCATCGGCGGCCTGTGCGGCCTGCACGGCGAGCAGGCTCGCGCCGATCGCGCTCAGGAGGGTGATGCGAATCATGCGTCTCGTCCGGTCTCGGCGCAGTATGACTGTCGGGAATGGGACGAAGACTAGCCAATACTGCGCGAGCCGGCAGTTAAAAAGGCGCTACGGCGCGGCCTTTCGGCACCGACGCGGCTTTTCGGCCACGATACCCCGCCCGGGCTCGCGATCCGGAGACCGAGCTTGGATCGCGGCCCGCGCTCAGGTCTCGGCGCGCAGGGGCCGGCTGAGCAGGCCGGCGATGGCCTCGTCGAGAAGCAGGTCTCCGGCGACCAGCCCGGCCACGGCCTCCGCCACCGGCATCTCGACCCCGCGCCGCCGGGCGAGCCCCACCAGGGCCGCGGCGGTGAGCGCGCCCTCCGCCAGCTTGCCGCCCGACGCCTCCGCAAGGCTCGCCCCCCGGCCGAGGCGCTCGCCGAAGGCGAAGTTGCGCGACTGCGCCGAGGCGGCGGTGAGCACGAGGTCGCCGAGGCCGGAGAGGCCCATCAGGGTCTCGGGCCGGGCGTCCCAGGCGCGGGCGAAGCGCATCAGTTCGGCGAAGCTGCGGGCGACGAGGGCGGCGCGGGCGCTCTCGCCGAGGCCCCGGCCGATGGCGGCCCCGCAGGCGATGGCGAGCACGTTCTTGGCCGCCCCGCCGATCTCGACCCCGCGCGGGTCGCTGCCGTGATAGACCCGGAAGGTCGGCCCGGACAGGGCCACCGCCAGGCGCGCCGCCAGCGCGCCGTCACGGCTCGCGAGCGTCACCGCGGTGGGCAACCCGCGGGCGACGTCCGCCGCGAAGCTCGGCCCCGACAGGACCGCGATCGGAGCGCCCGGCGCGGCCTCGGCGGCGACGTCGGTGAGGAAGGTGTCGGTGCCGCGCTCGATGCCCTTGGCGCAGAGGATCAGGGCGGCGTCTCGCCGGAGAGCGGGATGCAGGGTGGTCAGCACGCCGCGAAGCGTCTGCGCCGGCGTCACCACCAGGACGGCCTCGGCCTCGGCGAGGTCCGAAACAGCGGCGGTCGCGCACACGCCGGGATGCAGCGTCACGCCGGGGAGGTGGCGGGTATTCTCGCGGGAGCGAGCCATGGCGGCGGCGTTGTCGGCGTCGCGCATCCATAGCACCACCCGCCGCGCCGCCGCCGCGGCGGCCGCGTTGGCGAGGGCGGTGCCCCAGGCGCCGCCGCCCAGGACCGCGATCGGGCCGATGCCGGTCATGATGCCCGTCCGAGAATGAGGGAGCGGCATCCGGCCGCCGTCCGACTGAGCGCCCATGTCATCCCATCCGCGACCTCATCCTCAGGTGCGACCAACGGGAGCCTCGAAGGAGGGCTCCAGAAGTCTCTGGGATCTCTGGGGTCCTCCTTCGAGGCTCGCTGACGCTCGCACCTGAGGATGAGGTCGTGGATGGGAAGTCGCCTGTCCGGCGCCGGTTGATACGACCGATCGAGCGAGACCCGCGTGGTCAACGATTGAAGCAAGAGAATGCGTCCCTGGATTTGGTCTTGAATTCGCAAGATCCCGGCACGCCCGTCCGGCGCCAAAGCAGCGGCCTCGCCGCACGGAAGGGCCCAGATCTCCTCAGGCGTCATGTCTTCTGTCATGGTGGCACCGGTCAGCGCTCCGTGTCGGACGAGTTGGCATCGATGAAGTCCTGATCGTCCTGCGCCTGCCGCTGCGCTTCGCATCGGAAGGCCGGTGCGCACCCATCCGGTACAAGGGTCCCGATGCGCCGCTGATCCGGAGCAGCATCCGCCCGGCTGCTCGGTCTCGACGCCTTCGGCTGGGTCCGCTGTCCAGGCTCCCCATCATGCATCCGGGCCTCGTCGGACAGAGCGGCACCCGGCTCACCGCGAGGAGCACCGGGAACGAGACGTCCGAGCCCGACGCGAGCGACCTCTATTCTAGGCGAGCGTCGCCCGGCCCGCCACCGTCGAGGAAATCCGCCGCCGCCAGCCGATACAGCCTGTGCGGCCGTAACGCATGACCCTCGGGCAGGCCGGGATGCTCGAAACCGCCAACCTCGCTCATGCCGAGGCGCTCCATCACCCGCCGCGAGGGCGCGTTCACGTCGGCCGTGTAGGCGACGACCTCGGTGAGCGCGCAGCGGGAGAAGACGTCGGCCAGCGCCAGACGGGCGCCGCGCACGGCGAAGCCCCGGCCCCAGGCGGGCCAGGCGAGCCGCCAGCCGATCTCGACGAGCCCCGTCGCATCGAGGCCGGTCTCCTGGCCGATCAGAGGCCCGAGGGGCAGCGGCCGCGCCGGGCGCCAGCAGCCGACGAAGCCGACGAATCCCTCGGGCGCCTCGACGACCCAGGGGCCGAACCCGTCCTCGTCGAAGCGGCGGGCCAGGGCCCGGGCCTCGGCCTGGCTCTCGCGGGCGGTCTTGGGAGCGGGAAAGAACCGCATCACCTCGGGGTCGGCGCAGAGCGCCGCGAACGGCTCGTCGTCGGCGAGTTGCCAGCGCCGCAGGGAGAAGCCGTCGCCGGGCAGGCACGCGGGCGGCGGCGGCACCCGGCGCTTGCGACGCCACAGCAGCGAGCGGTGGTTGAGCAGAGCGAGGTCCTGCCGGCCGGCCAGCACCGCCTCGCCGAGGCTCACCGCGAGCGCCAGGCGCTCGGGGGGCATGTTGGCCCAGGCGGGCGGGGCCACGCTCTCGCGCCAGGGCCCGCCGCAGGCATTGTCGAGCAGGATGCGGGCGAAGCAGTGATTGCGCGACACCGGCCAGTCCGGATGCTGAGCAGCCGCGGCGGGCAGGCGCTCGTCGACCAGGGCCCGCCAGCGGCGCTGCTGCGCCTCGGCTTCCGCGGGGGTCATCCGGCGGTGGTCTGGGCTTGGGCACCGTCCTTGGCGAGATCCTTGGCTTGCGCGAAGGGCCAGCGCGGCCGGGCCGGCGCCGTGATGTCGTCGGTGAGGCCGAGCCGCAGGCGCTCGATGCCGGCCCAGGCGATCATCGCGCCGTTGTCGCCGCAGAGCGGCAGGGGCGGCGCGACGAGCGGCAGCCCGGCCTCGCCGGCCTGGTGGGCGAGCGCGCGCCGCAGGGCGCCGTTCGCCGCGACGCCGCCGGCCGCCACGAGCGCGGTCGGATGGCCGGCGACGGCGCCGAAATCGCGCAACGCCACCCGCACCCGGTCGACCACCACGTCGACGACCGCCGCCTGGAAGCTGGCGCAGAGATCGGCGACGTCCTGGTTGGTGAGCGGCGCGATGCGCTCGGCCTCGATCCGCAGCGCGGTCTTGAGGCCGGACAGGGAAAAGTTCGGCTCGCGCCGGCCGAGCATCGGCCGCGGCAGGGCGAAGCGTTCCGGGTTGCCGCTCTCGGCGGCGCGCTCGACCTCCGGCCCGCCCGGATAGGCGAGGCCCAGCAGCTTCGCCACCTTGTCGAAGGCCTCGCCGATGGCGTCGTCGATGGTGCCACCGAGGCGCACGTACTCGCCGACCCCCTTGACCGCCACGAGCTGCGTGTGGCCGCCGGAGGCGAGCAGCAGCAGATACGGGAAGGCGAGGCCGTCGGTGAGACGGGCGGTGAGGGCGTGGGCCTCGAGGTGGTTGACGGCGATGAGGGGCTTCCGCGCCACCAGCGCCAGGGTCTTTCCGGTCACGAGGCCGACCAGCACGCCGCCGATCAGCCCCGGCCCCGCCGCCACCGCGATGCCGTCGAGGTCGGACAGCCCCATCCCGGCATTATCCAGCGCCCGGGCGACGAGCCGGTCCAGCACCTCGACATGGGCGCGGGCGGCGATCTCCGGCACCACCCCGCCATAGGCGGCGTGCTCGGCGATCTGGCTCAGCACCTCGTTGGAGCGGATCGCGCCGCGCCCGTCCTCCTCCACCGTCACGATCGCGGCCGCGGTCTCGTCGCAGGTGGTCTCGATCCCGAGGACGTTCATGGTGTGGGCATGGTCTCGCGAGGGGGCTGGCACGCCGCGCGGCGGCCGGTATGGTGCCCTCCAGATAACCCGCCGGCGCAGGGTCGGCAAAGGGGTCGGATGCATGAGGAAGGGTGCGTGACGCGGGCGAAGGAGTGCGGGACCGCCCTCAGGGTCTGGGTCGCGCGGCCGCTGCCGGCCGGCGCGCGCACGGCCGAGCGCGTCGCGGACCTCGGCCATCGCCCGCTCCTCGCCCCGGTCCTCGACCTGGCCCTCAGCGGCGCCCCGGCCCCGGAGGGCCCGTTCGACGCCCTGGTCCTGACGAGCGCGAGCGCGGTGCCGGCTCTGGCGGGCTCCCCCCTCGCGGCGCTTCCGGCCTATTGCGTCGGCGCCCGCACGGCCTGTGCCGCGCGGGCGGCGGGGCTCGGGCCCGTCCACGAGGCCGGGGGCGACGCCCTGGCCCTCGCCGACCTGATCGGCCGCGCCCTGCCGCGGGGCGCGCGCCTCCTCCACGCCGCCGGGCGCGAGCGCAAGGACGAGCCGGGCGACACGCTGGCCGCCCGCGGCTACCGGCTGACGGTCTGGGTCGCCTACGCGGCCCGGGCCCTGCCGGCCCTGCCGGAGCCGGTGGCGGAGGCCTTGGGGGGCGACAGCCTCGACGCGGCCCTGCACTATTCCCGGCGCAGCGCCGCGACGGCGCTGGGCCTCGCCCGGGCGGCGGGGCGGGAGGAGGCGTTTCGACGCGTGGCGCATCATTGCCTGTCGGCGGACGTGGCCGCGCCCCTGGTCGCGGCCGGGATCCTGTCCCATGTCGTCGCGGCGCGGCCGGACGAGGACGCCCTCCTGGCAGGCTTACGCCCGGACGGCTTGCTCTCGGACGGCCCGCGACCCATTCCACCGGACAGTGACGCAGAGGCGTCGCCGGCCCTTCGCCCGGGCCGGGAGCGATGCTAAGGGACGATCAACCAGTGCGCGGCCCGGGCGGGATCCTGCCCCGCGGTCGCGCTCACGCCGAGCCGAACAGGCCGCCTTCCGGCGCGCCCCGGCTCGGACCCACAGGTGAGGATCTTCGGCCGTGACCCCATCCGACAAGGACCAGAAGGATTCGCGCAACCGTCCGGGCGGGCGCGGCGGCAACCCGGCGGATGGGCCGATCATCGACCTGAAGGCCACCCGGGTCGCCGACGCGCCCAAGACCGAGCCGGGCAAGACCGAGCCGGCGAAACCGGCCGAAGCGGCCAAGGATGCTGCCAAGGATGCCGCGAAGACCGACGCGCCGAAGCCCGGCGTGACCGGCGCGGCTCCGAAGCCCGGCGAGCCGCCGAAATCCGCCGAGGTGAAGCCGGGGGACGCGCCGAAGCCCGGCATGACCGGTGCGGCGTCCGGCCAGGCCCCGGCACCCGGCGCCTCGGCGCCGAAGCCGGCCGGCGGCACGCCCGCGTCCGCGACGCCGTCCCCGACGGGAGGTGCCCCGAAGCCTGCGGCCGGCGCGGTGGTGACGGGTCCCGGAAGCGGCCCGCTGAAGGTCGGGGATGCCAAGCCAGGTGACGTCAAGCCCGGCACGCCGGTGACCGGCGGTACCGGCAGCAAGCCGCCGGAGACGGGCAGGCCCCTGGATTCCAAGGCGTCCGACACCAAGCCCCTGGAGACGAAATCCCTGGCCGCCGGCACCGGGGCGACGTCGGGCGCCACCTCGGCGGGCTCGGGTCCGAACCCGGCGAGCCCGGCCGGCGCGACGCTGTCGACGGTGCCCAAGACCGGCCCGCAAGCGACCGGCCCACAAGCGACTGGCCCGCAAGCCGGAGCGACGACGGGCGCCGGCGCGACACCGCCGAAGGATGCGCCAAAGCCCGAGGCCGCCCGGACCGCCAGCGCGATCCCGGCCTCCGCGGCGGCCCCGCAGGCCCGCTCCGGCGCCGGATTCGGCTCGCTGCTGGCCGCCTCGCTCCTCGGCGGCGTGGTCGGGGCGGGCCTCCTCTACGGCGTGACGACCTACGGCCCGGCCTACGGCATCAACCTGCCGAAGCCCGCGACGCCCGAGACCGATGCGGCCGGCACGGTGCCGCTGGAGCAGCGCTTGGCCGATCTGGCGCCGCGCGACAGCGTCCAGGCCCTCGACCGCCGCATCGCCTCGCTCGAGACGACCCTCCGCCCGCTGCCCGACGCGGTGCGCGCGGCCGACGCCGCGGCCAAGACCGCGGGCCAGCGCGCCGACGAGGCCCTGCGCAAGGCCGAGGCGGCGCCCGCCCAAGCCTCGGGTCAACAAGCCTCGGGTCAACAAGCCTCGGGTCAACCTGCGACCAGCCAGGCGGCGCCGGCGACCCAGGCCCCGACGCAGGCCGCGAACCAGCCTTCCGGTGCCGGCATCGACCCGGCCCGCCTCCAGGGCATCGAGAAGCAGCTCGCCGACCTCCAGGGCCGGACGGGCGGCGATGCCGGTCTGCGCCAGCGGGTCGACGGCCTCGCCCAGGCAGTGACGGCGCTTCAGGGCCGCGGCGACGGCGCCGACCTGCGCGGCCGCCTCGACGGGCTCGACAAGGGGCTGAAGGCGCTCCAGGCCGATCTCGGCACCCGCGCGGCGGCCGAGGAGCAGGCCGACAAGGCGCTGGGCCAGCGCCTCGACGAATTGCGCCAGGCGCTCGACGGCCGGGCGAAGGCCGCCGACCAGCGCTTCGACGCGCTCCAGCAATCCGTCGAGGCTCGCACCAAGACCGTCGACCAGCGCCTCGCCGACCTCGCCAAGGCGGTCGAGGGCCGGGCCGAGGCGAGCAGCGTCCAGGCGGCGCTCCGGGTGGTGGCGTCCGACCGGATCGCCAGCGCTCTCGCCTCCGGCGCGCCCTATTCCGACGCGCTGGCGACCCTGAAGCAGCTCGATCCCGGCCAAGCCGGGGCGCTCGCGCCGCTGGAGCCCTTCGCCCAGAGCGGTGCGCCGACCGCCGCCTCGCTCGCCCAGAGCTTCCAGCCCGTCGCCGCCAAGCTGAACGCGGCGGCCCTGGCCGCCCGGCAGCGGGCGGTGGCCGAGCGCGGCAGCATCACCGACCGGCTGACCAGCATGGCCGAATCGATCGTCTCGGTGCGCAAGGTCGGGACCGAGGCCGCGGCCCCGGCGGCGAGCAACGCCACCGACCCGACCGAGGCGGGCGTCGCCAGGATCCAGGACGCGCTCGCCCGCGGTGCAGTGGCGGAGGCGGCGCAAGCCTTCGACGCCCTGCCGGAGCAGGCCCGCCAGGAGGCCGCGGAGTTCGGCAAGCGCCTGAAGGCCCGCGCCGCGGCCGGCGAGGCCGCCCGGGCGCGGCTCGCCGCCTCCTTCGCGGCCCTCCAGGGGCCCGCGACCCGCTGATGCTCAGGCTGCGGCCACCCGCCAAGGTGGCTGCATCGTTCATTTCCGGTGCGGCCGCCACGGCGGCCGCCGTGACCTCCCGGGGCTCGATCGACGCCCCCTCGCGCGCCCGCAGCGGCAGCGCGGCTTTCTGGAGTTGATGGACAGATGTGGCGCGCACTCGCCTTCCTGGCTCTCCTCGCCCTCGCCGCCTACGGGGCGGTCTGGCTCGCCGACCGGCCCGGCGTGGTCACCGTGACCTGGGGCGGCTACGAGCTGGCGACCAGCCTCGCGGCGGCGCTCGTCGGCGTGATGGTGCTGGCGGTGGTGCTCGGCTTCATCTGGGCCTTCGCCCGCGGCATCCTGAACCTGCCGGAGCGGCTGACCCTGTCGAGCCGGCGCCGGCGCCAGGCCCGGGGCTACAACGCGCTCTCGCGCGGCATGGTGGCGGTGGGCTCGGGTGACCCGATCGCGGCGCGCCGCCACGCCGGCGAGGCCGAGCGCCTGCTCGGCGCCGAGCCGCTCGCCCTGCTGCTGACCGCTCAGGCCGCCCAGATCTCCGGCGACCGCGCCGGGGCCGAGCGCGCCTTCCGCCGGATGGTCGACGATCCCGAGACCCGGGTGCTCGGCCTGCGCGGCCTGTTCGTCGAGGCCCGGCGCCAGGACGACGAGACCTCGGCCCGCGCCTACGCGATCGAGGCCGCCCGCCTCGCCCCGAGCGTGACCTGGGCCAACGAGGCGGTGATGGAGAGCCAGTGCGCCGACCGCGACTGGTCGGGCGCCCTCGACACCGTCTCGCGCCGCGCGGCCCTCGGCCTGTCCGACAAGGCGGCGATGCGCCGCCAGCGCGCGGTGCTGCTGACTGCCAGCGCCCTCGACCTCGAGGCGGGCGATCCCGAGCGCGCGCTCGCCCAGGCCCGGGAGGCAGTGAAGCTCGCCCCCGACCTGGTGCCGGCGGCGGCCGTGGCCGGGCGGCTCTTCGCCCGCCGCGGCGACCTCAAGCGCGGCGCGAAGGTGGTCGAGGCGGCCTGGCGCGCCAACCCGCATCCCGACCTCGCCCGGGTCTACCTCGACCTGCGCACCGGTGATTCGAGCCGCGACCGGCTCGCCCGCGCCGAGACCCTGGCCCGGATCTCGTCCTGGCACCCGGAGGCGCGCTTCGCCATCGCCCGCGCCGCCCTCGACGCCCGCGAGTTCGGCCGGGCCCGCGACGTGCTGGCACCGCTGCTGACCGACCAGCCGACCGTGCGCGCCTACGAGCTGATGGCCGAGATCGAGGAGGCCGAGCACGGCGCCCAGTCCGGCAAGGCCCGCGAGTGGCAAGCCCGCGCCGCCCGCGCCCCGCGCGACCCGGCCTGGTGCGCCGACGGCCTCGTCACCGACCGCTGGGCACCGATCTCGCCGGTGAGCGGCCGCCTCGACGCCTTCGTCTGGCAGACCCCGCCCGACCTGCTCGGCCGCGCCCATGCCGGCCCGGCGCACGAGCCCGACCCCGCCGCGGTGACGGGCTCGCTCAACGGGTCAGGACCTGCTCCGAAGGCCGGCAACGGCGCCGCCACGATCGGCACGCTGCCCGGCGGCACCGTGACCCCGCCGGTGGTGCCGGTGTCGGCGAAGGTGCCGGAGGTGGTCGGGCCGGGGCGCTGAGCGCAGTGCTGCGGCTCTGACGGTCGGGGTCTGTCCGATCGCACCGAAACCCTCTGCATCATCCCGGGGCCGCACAGCGGAGCCCGGGATGATGCAGAGGCACTGAGGGTCCTTCAGAAAGACTGGCCGCGTTCCGCCTCGTTCCTTGTCACCTGCACGTCTGGATCCCGGGCTTCGCTTGCGCGGCCCCGGGATAACGCAGAGGGTATCAGAGCCCCGAGCGGGCTGCGCCAGCGCTCAGGCCACCGCCGCCATGCCCGCCGGCGCCTCCCATTCCGGCCCCCAGACCTGCACCACGTGCCCGGGCGCGACCTCGCGATAGAGGCGCTCCGGCGGCACGTAGTCGACCGGGCGGATCGGGCTCTTGATCTCGTCGCTGCGCACCGCGTGGAGCTGGCGCCGGCGGCCGGGATCGGGGACCGGAACAGCGGCGATCAGCTTCTTGGTGTAGGGATGCTGGGGGGCGCCGAAGATCGCCGCGCGCGGGCCGATCTCGACGATCTCGCCGAGATACATCACGGCGACCCGGTGGCTCACCCGCTCCACCACCGCCATGTCATGCGAGATGAACAGGTAGGCGAGGCCGAGCGACGCCTGCAGGTCGAGCATCAGGTTCACCACCTGCGCCTTCACCGACACGTCGAGGGCCGAGACCGACTCGTCGGCGACGATCAGCCGGGGCTCCAGCGCGAGAGTCCGGGCGATGCAGATGCGCTGCCTCTGGCCGCCGGAGAATTCGTGCGGGAAGCGGCTCGCCATCTCGGGCTTCAGCCCGACCCGGCGCAGCAGGTCGGCGGCACGCGCGCGGGCTTCGGAGCGGGAGCACAGGCGGTTGATCAGCAGCGGCTCGGCGATCGCCGCCCCCACGCTCATGCGCGGGTCGAGGCTGGCGAAGGGATCCTGGAAGATCATCTGCATCCGCCGGCGACACGCGCGCAGGGCCGAGGGCGACAAGCCGAGCACGTCCTCGCCGTCGACGAGCACCGAGCCGGCAACCGGCTCGATCAGCCGCAGCACCGAGCGGCCGGTGGTGGACTTGCCGCAGCCCGACTCGCCGACGAGGGCCAGGGTCTCGCCTGCCCGCACCGCGAAGGAGACGTTCTCGACCGCGTGGACCCGGCCGCGCACCCGCGAGAGCAGGCCGCCGCGGATATCGAACCGGGTGGTCAGGCCCTTGACCTCCAGGACCGGGCGCTCGCCCTCCCGCACGGTGTCGGGGAGCGGCACGGCCGCCTCGGGCTCGCCGGTGGCGCGGTCGACGATCGGGAACCGGGCGGGATGCGGCTGCCCCTTCATCGCCCCGAGGGTAGGCACGGCGGCGAGCAGCGCGCGGCTGTAGGGATGAACCGGGCGGCGGAAGATCTGTTCAGTCGCCCCTGCCTCGACGGCGCGGCCGTCGACCATCACCACGGTGCGGTCGGCGATCTCGGCCACCACCCCCATGTCGTGGGTGATGAACAGGACCGACATGCCCTCCTCCTCCTGGAGGAGCTTGATGAGGTCGAGGATCTGGGCCTGGATCGTAACGTCGAGCGCCGTGGTCGGCTCGTCGGCGATCAGGAGCTTGGGCCGGCAGGCGAGCGCCATCGCGATCATCACCCGCTGGCGCATGCCGCCGGAGAAGCGGTGCGGGTAGTCGTGCACCCGCGAGGCGGCGGCCGGGATGCGCACCTTGTCGAACAGCCGCACGGTCTCGGCCTCGGCTTGGCGCTGCGACAGTCCGCGGTGCAGCCGCAGGGCCTCGCCGATCTGGAAGCCGACGGTGAGCACCGGGTTGAGGCTCGTCATCGGCTCCTGGAAGATCATCGCGACGTCGTCGCCGCGGATCCGGCGCATCTCGGCATCGGGCAGGCGCAGGAGGTCGCGGCCCTCGAGCAGCACGCGGCCACCGGTGCGGGTCGAATCGCGCGGGGTGAGCCGCATGATCGACATCGCGGTGACGCTCTTGCCGGAGCCCGACTCGCCGACGAGGGCGACGGTTTCCTTCGGGCCGATGTCGAACGAAACGCCGTGCACCACCGGGCGCCAGGCCTGCTCGGAGCGGAACGCGACGGTGAGGTCCTGGACCGAGAGGATCGGGGTGGTCATCGCGGACTGCCGTACTCACGCAAGCTCCTACCCGCGACCTCATCCTGAGGCGCGAGCGTCGCTCGCCTCGAAGGAGACCTCCAGCGGTCTCCGAGGGATCTGGAGGCCTCCTTCGAGGCTGGGCGATCTGCGATCGCCCAGCACCTCAGGATGAGGTCCAGGGTGGGAATGACGGTGGCGGCGGCTCTCACAGCACCCGCCGCGGGTCGAGCGCGTCCCGCAGGCCGTCGCCGATGAAGTTGATCGACAGGACGGTCAGGAAGATCGCCGCCCCGGGGAACAACGCCCAGTGCGGCGCCACGTCGAGATGGTCCTTGGCGTCGTAGAGGAGCCGGCCCCAGGTCGGGATGTCGGGCGGGAAGCCCAATCCTAAGAACGACAGGGTCGATTCCGCGATGATCGCCGAGGAGACCTCGATCGTCGCCGCGACGATCACGGGACCCAGCGCGTTCGGCAGGATGTGGCGGGTGACGAGGTGCCAGGCGGTGGCGCCTTGCGAGCGCGCCGCCTCGACGAACTCCTTCTCGCGCAAGGACAGGAACTGCGCCCGCACCAGCCGCGCCACCGGCATCCAGCGCAGGCCGCCGATGACGGCGACGATCATCACGAAGACGCCGCCCTCGACCCCGAAGAGCTGCTTCAGCTGGTCGCGGAACAGGTAGATGATGAGGAGCAGGAGCGGCAGCTGCGGCAGCGACAGGAACAGGTCGGTCAGCCACATCAGCACCGGATCGAGAAAGCGGCGCGACATGCCGGCGAGGGCGCCGACGACGATCCCGACGACGGTCGCCACCACCATGGCGGCGAAGCCGACGGCGAGCGAGATGCGCCCGCCATAGATCATCCGGGCGAGCAGATCCTGGCCGAGGTCGTCGGTACCGAGCGGGTGGGCCCAGGACGGGCCCTGGAGCGTCGCCGCGAAGTCGATCTCGTCGATCGCCACCGGCCAGACCCAGCCGCCGACGAGGACCGCGAGGATCAGGAGGCCCAGCACTCCGACGCTGACAACCGCGAGGCGGTGGCGGCGGAAGCGCCGCCATGTGTCCCGCCCCGAGGCCGCCGGAGCGGGCGCCGGCGCCGCCTCAGCGGTAGGAGATGCGAGGGTCGAGCCAGCCATAGAGGAGGTCCGCGACGAGGTTGAACAGGACGACGAGGCAGGCGAACACGAAGGTGACGGCCATCACCACCGGGGTGTCGTTGGCGAGCATCGCGTTGATGAGGAGCGAGCCGATCCCCGGGATGCGGAAGATCTGCTCGGTGACGATGGCGCCGCCGAACACCGCCGGGATCTGCAGCGCTACCAGCGTCACGACCGGGATGAGCGCGTTGCGGGCGATGTGGCGGACCGTGACGGTGCCGTCCGACAGGCCCTTGGCCCGGGCGGTGGTGACGTAGTCGAGGCGGGCGACGTCGAGCACCGAGGCGCGGACGTAGCGGGTGTAGGACGCCGCCTGGAAGAAGCCGAGCACGCAGACCGGCATGATCGCCTGCCGGACATGCTCCCAGGCCCAGCGCCAGCCCGTCGCCGCGATGTCGGCCTGGTAGACGAAGGGCAGCCAGTCCAGCGTCAGGCTGAACAGCAGGATGAACAACAGGCCGGTGAAGAAGGTCGGCAGCGAGAAGCCGACGAAGGCGAGGGTGTTCGCCACCTGGTCGAAGACCGAGTAGGGCCGGATCGCCGCCAGGATGCCGACCGGCACGGCGATGACGAGAGCCAGCACCTGCGACGAGCCGACCACGAACAGGGTGGTCGGCAGGCGTTGCAGGATCAGCTCGTCGACGTCGACGCGGCTGGCGAAGGAGAAGCCCCAGTCGCCCTGGAGCATCGCCGTCAGCCAGTGCAGGTAGCGCACCAGGATCGGGTCATCGAGGCCGAACTTCAGCCGCAGCGCCTCGCGCACCTCGGGCGGCACGTTGGGGTTGGTGGCGAGCTCGCCGAACGGATCGCCGGGGGCGAGCGCCAGCACGGTGAACAGGATGAGGCTGATCCCGAGCAGGCTCGGGATCGCGATGAGCAGACGGCGGAGGAGATAGGCTCCCATCGGGTGTCGTTACGCCTGCTTGTACCACTCGGCCAGGAAGGCCAGCGAGTTGTCCCAGCCACTCGCGGGCGCCTCGAGCTTGCCGTTGACCGCCGAGACCTGGGCGCGGTGGAGGAGCGGCAGGACGTAGTCCGCCACCACCAGGTCGTTCATCTTGACGAACAGGGCGGCCCGCTTGACGAGGTCGAGCTCTCCTTGCGCCGCACGGTAGACCGCATCGACCTCCGGATTCTGCATCCGGCAGATGTTGCGGCCCTGCCACTTGTTAGCCTTGGTGGCGGCCTCCCAGGAGACGTATTGCAGCGCGAACACGGCCGGATCGGCCTGCGTCATGTTCCAGGTGTACATCTCCATGTCGGCGTAGAAATGCGGATAGGTATCCGGGTTCGCCACGTCGGAGGAGAAGAACACCGAGCCGGGGACCGACTTCAGCTCCATGTCGATGCCGGCCTTCTGGGCGGCCTGCTTGATGATGGCCTGGGTCTTCTGGCGCGGCGCGTTGATCGAGGTCTGGAAGACGAATTTCAGCTTCTTGCCGTCCTTGGCGCGGATGCCGTCGCCGCCCTTCTTCCAGCCGGCGTCCTCAAGGATCTGCGCCGCCTTGTCGGGCTCGAAGGCGAAGGAGGTGTTCTTCGACACGAATGGGGCCGGGCCGTTGAAGACGTTGGCGGTGGCCCGGCCGGTGCGGCCGTAGATGAATTGCTGGATCGCCGCGCGGTTGACGAGCAGGTTCATCGCCTTGCGCACCGCCGGATCGGAGAAGGCCGGGTGCTTGGTCTTGAGCGAGGCGCGCTCGCCGTCGACCTCGACGTTCGGGTCGGTGGCGTTGAGCAGCAGGAACTCGAGGTTGCCGCCGTAATCCATCTTGACCCGGCCCTTGCCCTCGGCCTCGAGCCGCTTGAGGATCTCGTCCTCGACCTGCATGTTCCAGGCGTAGTCGTACTCGCCGGTCTGCAGCACGGCGCGGGCGGCCGAGACCGCGTCGCCGCCGCCCTTCATCTCGATCGAGTCGAAGAACGGCCGGTTCGGCACGTGGTAATCCGGGTTGCGCACGCCGCGCAGGATGTCGCCGGGGCGGAACTCGCTGAACTTGTAGGGACCGGTGCCGACGGGTGCCAGGTTCGCCGGCGCGTCGCGGGACTTGTCGCCGGTGTAATCGGCGAAGACGTGCTTGGGGATGATCATCCCGGCGCTCGACACGAAAGCGTCGGCCCAGAACGGGGTCGGCTCCTTGAACGAGAGCTTGACCGTCAGGTCGTCAACCTTCGTGACCTTGACGTTGATGTAGCTGCCGCCGGTGACCGCGGCCGTGGCCGGATTGGCGGCGTACTCGGCGGTGAACACCACGTCGTCGGCGGTGAAGGGCTTGCCGTCGTGCCACTTCACGTTCGGCTTCAGCTTCCAGGTCACCGAGCGGCCGTCCGCCGCGACGCCGCCATTCTCCTTGGAGGGAATCTCGGCCGCCAGGATCGGGAACAGGTTGCCGTCGGCGTCCCAGGCCGCCAGCGGCTCGTAGAAGATCCGCGAGCCCTCCTGATCCTTGGTGCCGATGGCGAAATGCGGGTTGATCAGGGTGGCGGCCTGCCAGAACAGCAGCTTCAGCGGTCCTCCGCCGCCGGCCTTCGTCGGCTTGTAGGCGTCGCGCAGTCCGTTCGCCGCGAAGGCGACGCCGTTCTGCGCCAGCATCATCCCGGCCATCGGGGCGGTGAGGCCGAGCGCCAGCATCCGGCGCACGAAGCTGCGCCGGGACAGGCTCCCGTCCTTCACCTCGCCGATCAGGGTGCGCAGGTCATGCTCGGTCACGCCACGCTCGGTCATCGACAAACACCCTTCTGGCTGGCCTCTGGCGGCCGTCAGCATCGCGCCCGCCGCATGTCCTTACAAGCGGCTGCGTAAAAATCAGCACCAGTTGTCAGCGCTAACGAGATGGCGATAGGCAAAGCCCGGGCCAATTATGTGTGACCCGGTCAGCGCTTGAGCTATTCCAGCCGTGCGCCCCACGTCCGCACCCGCCGCGCTTGAGCCGGCAAGCCACCTGCATGACGCTCCCGCGCGAGGCGGCCCGAGGGCTGCGTACGGGAGGACCCCATGGACAACCGCAGCGCCGTGTGGCGTCAGGTCGACGCCCACAAGGACCGGCTGATCGCGCTCTCCGACGAGGTCTGGGGCACGCCGGAGGTCTGCTACACCGAGGCACGCTCGGCCGCGGCGCATGCCGCCGAGTTGCGCCACCAGGGCTTCCGGATCACCGAGGGCGCCGCCGGCATCCCGACCGCGGTGATCGGCGAAGCCGGGGAAGGCGGTCCGGTCATCGCGTTCCTCGGCGAGTACGATGCGCTGCCGGGCTTGAGCCAGGAGGCGGGCGTCGCTCGGCATGCCCCCATCGAGCAAGGCGGTCACGGCCACGGATGCGGGCACAACCTGCTCGGTTCGGCGGCACTGCTCGCCGCCACCGCGGTGAAGGACTGGCTCGCCGAGACCGGCCTGCCGGGACGCGTGCGCTATTACGGCTGCCCGGCCGAGGAGGGCGGTGCCGCCAAGGCCTTCATGGTGCGCGAGGGCCTGTTCGCGGATGCGGACGCCGCAGTGACCTGGCACCCGTCGAGCTTCTGGGAGGTCACGCCGCCGCTGTCGCTCGCCAACACCCGGGCCGATTTCGTTTTCACCGGCCGCGCCTCCCACGCGGCGGCCGCCCCGCATCTCGGGCGCTCGGCCCTCGACGCGGTCGAATTGATGAATGTCGGCGTCAACTACATGCGCGAGCACATGCCGAGCGACGCGCGGGTGCATTACGCGCTCCTCGACACCGGCGGCATCGCCCCGAACGTCGTCCAGGCCCATGCCCGGGTGCGCTACTCGATCCGCGCCCGCGATTTGCCCGGCATGCGCGACCTCGTGAACCGGGTGCGCAAGATCGCCGAGGGCGCGGCGCTGATGACCGAGACCACGATGGAGATGCGCATCGTCAGCGCGGTCTCGAACCTCGTCGGCAACACGCCGCTGGAGGAGGCCCTGCACGGGGTGATGGAGGATCTCGGCACGCCGCATTTCGACGAGGCCGACCGCGCCTTCGCTCAGCAGATCCAGGACACGCTGACGCCGCAGGACATCGCGGCGGTCTACCACACCATTGGACTTCCGGTGAGCGACGCCCCCCTCGCCGACTTCCTGGTGCCGCTCGATGCCAGGCGCAACCCGGCGATCGGCTCGACCGATGTCGGCGACGTGAGCTGGGTGGTGCCGACGGTCCAGGCCCACGCCCCGACGGTCGCGGTCGGCACCCCGTTCCACACCTGGCAGGTGGTGGCGCAGGGCAAGACCCCGGCCGCCCACAAGGCGATGGTGCAGGTGGCGAAAGCCATGGCGGCGCTCGGCGCCCGCCTCGCCACCGACGCCGCCTTGCGCGACGCCGCGAAGGCGGACCTCAAGGCCCGCACCGGGCCGGAGGGATACGTCTCGCCCCTGCCGGCGGAGGTTCAGCCGCCTCTGACGATGTCGGTGGGGTAGGGAGCCGGCTCGCCGGGTCGCGCCGGCTGGGCTAGGGATGCGGCGAAGCCTTCCTCGAACGCGGACGCCCCATGGACCAGACCCAGCCGCCGGCCCCGATCGCCATCGACGACTTCCTGAAGCTCGACGTGCGGGTCGGCACCATCGTCGAGGCGGCGCCGATCCCGGAGGCGCGCCGGCCGGCCTATCGCCTCGTCATCGATCTCGGCGAAGCGATCGGCTTGAAGAAATCCTCCGCCCAGGTGACGGTGCACTACACCCCCGAGACCCTGGTCGGCCGGCAGGTGCTCTGCGTCGTCAACCTGCCGCCGCGCCAGGTCGGCCCGGTGCGCTCCGAGGTGCTCACCCTCGGCGTGCCGGACGGGGAGGGCGCGGTGGTGCTGATCGCGCCCGAGCGGCCGGTGCCGAATGGCGGGCGGCTGTATTGATTGTCACGGAGATCCAACACACCATGAACTCAAGCCACGGCCCCAGTTCCAGCCACGGCCCGTTGCGGGTCGGCATCGGCGGCCCGGTCGGGTCGGGCAAGACCGCCTTGATGGAGGGCCTGTGCAAGGCCCTACGCGAGCGCTTCGACCTCTGCGCCATCACCAACGACATCTACACCAAGGAGGATGCGCGCCTCCTCACCGTGGCCGGCGCCCTGCCGGAGGAGCGCATCATGGGCGTCGAGACCGGCGGCTGCCCGCATACGGCGATCCGCGAGGACGCCTCGATCAACCTCGCAGCGGTGGCGGAGATGCGCCGGCGCTTCCCGGCCCTCGACCTGGTTCTGCTCGAATCCGGCGGCGACAACCTCGCGGCCACCTTCTCGCCGGAGCTCGCCGACCTGACGATCTACGTCATCGACGTGGCCGGCGGCGAGAAGATCCCGCGGAAAGGCGGGCCCGGCATCACCCGCTCGGACCTCCTCGTCATCAACAAGACCGACCTCGCGCCCCTCGTCGGCGCCGATCTCGGGGTGATGGAGGAGGACACGAAGCGGATGCGCGGCACGCGTCCCTACGTCTTCGCGTCCCTGCGCCAGGGCGACGGCGTCGAGGCGGTGGCGCGCTTCGTGGTGGAGGCCGGGGGGCTTTAGTGCTCCTCGACCTCGTGCACTGGCTCGTCCTGCCGGCGTCCCTGCCGGCGCGGCGCCTCGGCTATGCCGGCGACAGCGTGAGGCTCGCCGCGCGCTCGCGCCGGTGCCGCGCCGCCTGGGCGCCGCACCTCGCGGCGGCGAAGGAGGCGGTGCGGGCGGCGGTGCGGGATCTGCCCCGGCGCGACACCGTCGTGGTTCTGGGCTCGGGCCTCCTCGACGACGTGCCGATCGACGATCTCGCCGCCGCGTTCCGGCGGGTGGTGCTGGTCGATGCGGTACATCCCTGGCGGGGGCGCTGGCGGGCACGCCGCCACCCCAACGTCGCGCGCCTCACCCACGATCTCAGCGGCACGGAAGGCCTGCTGCTCGGCCGCAGCGGGGCCTTCGCGCCGGTGCTGCCGCCGGTCTGCCGGGAGGCCGACCTCGTGGTCTCGGCCAACCTCCTGTCGCAGCTGCCGATCCTCCCGGTCGCGCGGCTCGAGGCGGCGGGCCGGCTCGGGCCCTGGACCGACGCGGAGGCCTTCGGGCGCCGCATCGTGGCGGCCCATCTCGACGCCCTGGCAGAACTCCGTGCCCGCATCTGCCTCGTCACCGATCTCGACGAGACCGAGGAGGATCGAGCCGGGCAGGTGCTGGAGCGCCTCGACCTCCTCTACGGCGTCGATCCGGGGCCGGCGGCGTGCAAGTGGGAGTGGGTCCTGGCGCCATTCGGGGAAGAGGCGCGGGACCGGCGTCTGGTGCACCGCGTCGGTGCCTGGCCGGACTGGCGACCGGCGGCATGACATGAGGGCATGACGGTGGGCGTCCGGCGTGGCTTCGCGCCGGACGGAGAGGCGTCTACGGTCCTGCCGACGGTCGACGGTCGAGCGCGGGATCCCCTCGCTTGATCTGCCACCGTGCGAAGGGGGAGAAACGCGACGATGACCCGCGACGGCAGCGCGGCGACCACGGACGAAGCGCCGGCGGAGGCCTATTGGCGGCGCAACCTCGCGGTCTGCGTGTTCGGCTCCTTCACCACCATCGTGGCGATGACGCTGCTGCTGCCGTTCCTGCCGCTCTACGTCGAGGAACTCGGGGTCAAGGACCAGGCGGCGATCGTGCAATGGTCCGGGGTGGCGTTCGGAGCGACCTTCTTCAGCGCCGCCCTGGTGGCGCCGCTCTGGGGGCGGCTCGCCGACCTCTACGGCCGCAAGCTGATGCTGATCCGGGCGAGCCTCGGCATGGCGGTGGCGATGTCGCTGATCGGGCTCGCCGGCAACGTCTGGCAGCTCGTGGGCCTGCGGCTGCTCGCGGGCCTGCTCGGCGGCTACGCCTCGGGCTCGACGGTGCTGGTGGCGACGCAGACCCCGAAGGACCGCTCGGCCTGGGCGCTCGGCACGCTCGCCTCCGGCATCATGGCGGGCAACCTCGTCGGGCCCCTCGTCGGCGGGGTGCTGCCGCCGCTCATCGGCATCCGCGCCACCTTCTTCGCCGCCGGCGGGGTGATCTTCCTCGCCTTCCTGGCGACCCTCTTCCTGATCCGCGAGGAGCCGCGCCCGCCGCGCTCCGCCCGGGCCGGCGGCGGCTTCTCCAGCATCCCGGACAAGCGCCCGGCACTTGCCATGCTGGCGACCGGCATGCTCCTGATGCTGGCGGTGATGTCCGTCGAGCCGATCATCACCGTCTACGTCGCCGAGCTGACCCCCGATCCCGCCCGGGTCACCCTGATCGCGGGGCTGGCCATGTCGGCGACCGCCTTGGGCAGCATCCTGTCGGCGCCGCGGCTGGGGCGCCTCGCCGACCGGATCGGCCCCTGGACCGTCATCACGGCGAGCCTGACCGCCTCGGCGGTGCTCCTCGTGCCGCAGGCCCTGGTGACGAGCGAGTGGCAGCTCGTGGGCCTGCGCTTCCTGATGGGTCTGGCCTTGGGGGGGCTCCTGCCCTGCATCGCCAGCGTGATCCGCCACTCCGTGCCCGACCGGGTGGCCGGGACGATGCTCGGCTATTCCACCTCGTCGCAATATGTCGGGCAGGTGCTGGGGCCGCTGCTCGGCGGCTTCGTCGGCGGCCACATCGGCATGCGGGCGGTCTTCCTCGGCACGGCCGTGCTGATGGCGCTGGGGGCCGCCGGCACCGCCCTGGCGCGACCGAAGGGGATGCGGGCGTGAGCGAATCCGATTTCGTGCGACGGATGATCGACATCGGGGACGCCTCGGGCGGGCGCCTCGCCGCCCTGGAATTCGGGCCGGGCGACCGGCCCCTGGACGCGCTCCTGCTGCACGCCAACGGCTTCAACGCCCGCACCTATCGCAGCCTGCTCGCGCCGCTGTCCGATCGGCGCGTGCTGGCCTACGACCATCGCGGCCATGGCGGCACCACCCTGCCGGCGGAGCCCGCCGGGCGAACGGACTGGCAGGACGTCACGAACGACCTCATCGCCCTCATGGACCGGCTCGACGCGGGGCCCCTGGTGCTGATCGGCCACTCGATGGGCGGCACCGCCTCGCTGCTCGCCGCGGCCGAGCGGCCGGAGCGGGTGCGCCGCCTCGTGCTCCTCGATCCGGTGATCCAGCCGCCGGAGCGCCGCGGGGAGGGCCATGCCGGCCTCGCGGAGGGTGCCCTGAAACGGCGCAGCGAATTCGCGTCCCGGGAGGCGGCCATCGCCGCCTACAGGGGGCGCGGCGCGTTCCGCACCTGGCCGGAGGCGCCGCTCGCCGACTACGTGGCGGACGGCTTTCGCGACGTCGCGAACGGCGTGACCCTCGCCTGCACCGGGGCCTGGGAGGCGTCGAGCTACCTGGCGCAGGGCCACGATCCCTGGGGGGCGCTCGCCCGCCTGTCCTGCCCGGCCGAGATCCTGCGGGCCGAAACCGGCAGCACCTGCGCGCTGACCGAGAGTCGCGGATCCGTCGAGGTCGAGACGGTGCCGGGCACCACCCATTTCCTGCCCTTCGAGGCGCCCGAGCGGGTCCGGGCGGCGATTCGGCGGGCGCTCGCCTGACCCGAAAGGGGGAGGTGCTGCTTACGTCTTTCGGAGAGGGTGCGCCGCCCGAACCGTCCCCCATCGCGCAGATAGCTCCCGACTGCCCCAACGGCCCAATGTCGGCCGCATGATACGGCGCGGCTTTCCCCGCGGAGATCCGCCCGCTCACGCCGGAGGGGCGCGTCATGAAATTCTGGCTCGGCCTGACAGGATGTCTGGCGCTGGGGGTGATGGGCGCGACGCTGACCGTGGAAGGAAGCCCGCCGACGGCGGGGCCGATACCGGCGGCGCGCCCGAAGGCCACCCCGGCCTGGACCGATGTCACCGAGGCGGACCGGGCCGGGGTGCCGCGACAGATGCAGGCGCGCGTCATCCTGGCCCGCCAGGCGGGCGAGCCGGCCCGCCCGACGGGAGACCAGGCTCGCCAGGCGAGCGATCAGGCCCGTCAAGCAGGTGATCAAGCGAGCCCGACCGGGGATCAGGCCAGTTCGACACCGAAGCCCGCCGAGCCCGCGCGGACCGCCGTGGACACGCAGGCCCGGGATACGCAAGCTCTCGAGGAGGCCCGGCGACGGGCCGAGGCGCGGGTGCGGCAGGCGGAAGCCGAGGCGAATTCGGCCCGGCGGCGCCTGGAGCAGGAAGAGGCGCGCGCCAACGCCCTGTCGGACGCCGCGATGGTGGCCCGCCGCGACCTGATCGCCGCCCGGGCCGAGGTCGAGGAGTTGCGGGCACGGGCGGCTCAAGGACCCGAGCCTGACAGGGCGACGGCGCAGGCCCAGGCGGTCGCCGCCGCCGCCGAGGAGGCCCGCCGGGCCGCGGAGGAGACCGCCGACGAGAGGCGGCAGGCGCTCGCGGAGGAGCGGGCGCGGTCCGAGCAGCTGGCGGTGGCCCTCGCCGAGGCGCACCGGCGCGTCGCCGTGCTCGAGACCGCGGCCGAGGCCGCGCAGGTCGCTCATCAGGCGCAGGCGCAAACGGCGGCGCGGGAGCGGGCGATGATGCGGGCGGGCCTGCGCCGCCTTGCCGTCGCGCTCCGCGCCGCCCAGGTCGCCCAGTCGGAGGCCGCCGCCCGCGAGGCGCAGGCCGCCGGCGCACGCGACCAGGCCGAGCAGGGCCGGATCGCCGCCGAGCGGGTCGCCGCCGAGGCGCGCGGGTGGCTCGATCGCCTGAAGGCCGGTCGCGACCGCGCGGACGAGGCCAGCCTTCGGGCCGCCGCGGCACCGAAGCCGCAACCGCCCTCGCTGGTGTTCCAGACCCGCCCCGGCCCGACGCCACGGGGAGCATCGCCCTCGACCGCGCCGATGCCGGCGAGCGCGGACGCACCGGAGACGCTCGACGAGGAGCGTCTGCTGGCGCGGGTCGCGGTCCTGATCGGGCGCGGCGACATCAGCGGAGCGCGGCTCTTCCTCACCCTCGGCGTGCGGAGCGGCAGCGCCCGGGCCACGGCGCTCCTCGCCGAGACCTACGACCCCGACAAGCTCGCCGCCCTGCAGGTCCGCGGTCTGCGCGGCGACCCCGAGAAGGCGAGCGCCCTGTACCGCCAGGCACAGGAAGGCAAGGGACCTGAGAACCAGGGACCTGTGAACCAGGACCTCGCGAACCGGGATTCCGCGGAGACGCCGCCGGCCGGCCCCGCGCATCGGGGGCCGGCGGGCTGGATCAACCCGATCCGCCAGGCCGGCCTGCCGAGCCCCTTCGTGCCCCCCCTGGCCGCCCCATGGGGCGTCGAGTGATCCGCATCCGAGACGGGGAGAGATCGCATGACCCGCCGCGCCGCGCTCTGGCTCGCCCTTCTGCTGCCCTGGACCGGCCCGGAGGCCGGCGCGCAGCCCGCCGATCCCCCGCCCGCCGCCGCACCGGCGCCGGCGCCGGCGCGGCCGACTCTGGCTCCTCCGCCCCGGCCTCGGGTGCAGGGATCGGGACCGCGGGAGAGCGCCGAGGACGTGGCGCTCGGCAGCCACCTCAACGCCAACACCGTGGCGGTGATCTCGGGCACCCCCGGCGGCACGTATTTCCGCATGGCGAGCGATCTCGCCTTCGTGCTCGACGGGATCAATGACCTGCGGGTGCTGCCGGTGATGGGCAAGGGCGCCGGGCAGAACGCCTACGACCTGCGCTACCTGCGCGGGATCGATATCGCCTTCGTGCGCACCGATTCCCTCGACCAGCTGCGCAAGGACAAGCGGGTCGGCAACGCCCGGTCGCACATCGCCTACATCGCCCGGCTGTTCAACGACGAACTGCACGTCGTCGCCTCGCGGGAGATCACCGACATCCGCCAGCTCACCGGCCGCAAGGTGAGCTTCGACGTGCGCGGCAGTGGCACCGACGTGTCCGGGCGGGCGATGTTCGCCGGCCTCAGCCTGGCAGTCGACGCGGTCAACGTTGACCAGCCGACGGCGCTCGCCATGCTGCAGCGGGGCGAGATCGCCGCCATGGTCTCGGTGGCAGCCAAGCCCGTGGCGGTGCTGGCCGAGTTCCAGGCCGGCGACCGCTTCCACCTGCTCGACGTGCCCTTCGCGGGCGGCGTCGCCGAGAACTACATGCCGGCGGAGCTGACCCACGCCGATTACCCGCTCCTCGCACCCGAGGGGATTGCGGTGCGCACGCTCGCGGTCGGCACCATCCTGGCGGCCTATAACTGGCCGAAGGGCAGCGAGCGCTACGGCCGCATCGCCCGGTTCGTCGACGCCTTCTTCAGCCAGTACGACGCCTTCCTCAAGGCCCCCCGCCACCCGAAATGGCGCGAGGTGAACCTCACCGCCGAGGTCGCCGACTGGCCCCGCTTCCCCGCGGCCAGGGACTGGCTGGAGCACCGCATCGCCCCGGCCCCGCGGGTCGCGGCGGCGCCCGGGGAGGTGGCGCAGTTCCTGGCCCAGCGCCGGAACTCGGGCGAGGTCGATCGCGACCAGCTGTATCAGGAGTTCCTGAAGTGGCGGGATGGGCGAGGGCGGTGAGGGGAGCTCGCGCAAGCTCCTCAGCATCTCCCACCCGCGCCGAGCAAGATGCCGGAAGAGACCTGAACGAAGACGGCGCCGGGCTCCTCGCGGAACCGGCGCCGTCTTCGTTGTGACCGTGATACGGTCAGAGCGGCCGTTTCAGCGTCCGGGCGACGAGGCCGAGGATGCCCTCGCGGAACACCAGCACGCAGACCACGAACACCACGCCCTGGATGATCGTCACCCAGGCGCCGAACTGCGCCAGGTAGTTCTCCATCGCGATGATCACGAAGGAGCCGAGGATCGGGCCGAACACCGTGCCCATGCCGCCGACCAGCGTCATCAGCACCACCTCGCCCGACATCGACCAGTGCACGTCGGTGAGCGAGGCGAGCTGGAACACGATCGCCTTGGTCGAGCCGGCGAGGCCCGCGAGCGTGGTCGAGAGCACGAACACCGCGAGCTTGTACTGGTTGGCCCGGTATCCGAGCGAGATCGCGCGGGGCTCGTTGTCGCGGATCGCCTTCAGCACCTGGCCGAACGGCGAGTGGATGATGCGGTAGATCAGCAAGAGCCCGAGGAAGAAGATCACCGCCACCAGCGCGTAGAGCACCCGGTCGTCGGCGAGGCTGATGACGCCGAACAGGTTGCCGCGCGGCACCGCCTGGATGCCGTCCTCGCCGCCGGTGAACTTGGCCTGGAGCGAGAAGAAGAACACCATCTGGGCCAGCGCCAGGGTGATCATCGAGAAGTAGATGCCCTGGCGGCGGATGGCGAGCGCGCCGAAGACGAGGCCGAGGAGGGCTGCCACCAGGGTGCCGCCGATGATGGCGAGTTCCGGGGTCAGGCCCCAGACCTTGGCGGCGTAGGCGGTGACGTAGCTCGCCATGCCGAAATAGGCGGCGTGGCCGAAGGACAGGAGGCCGCCGTAGCCGAGGAGCAGGTTGAAGGCCAGCGCGAACAGCGCGAAGCACAGCACCTTCATCAGGAAGACGGGATACAGGATGAAGGGCAGCACCGCGAGCAGGACCGCGATGATGACGAAGACGAGGCGGTGGAACGCCTTGGCGTCCTTGCCCTCGGGCATGGTGGCGGCGATCGGGGAGGCGTCGGTGGACGCCGCGGCGGAGGACATCGTCGTGTGTTCCTTCAGGCGTGGCGGGTCAGGCGGTGCGGCCGAACAGGCCGGCGGGCTTCACCAGCAGCACCAGCACCATGATGACGAAGATCACGGTCGAGGAGGCTTCCGGGTAGAACACCTTGGTCAGGCCCTCGATCAGCCCGAGGGTGAAGCCGGTGACGATGGAGCCGAGGATCGACCCCATGCCGCCGATCACCACGACCGCGAACACCACGATGATGATGTCGGCGCCCATGTTCGGGTTCACCGAGTAGACCGGGGCGGCGAGCACGCCCGCGAAGGCGGCGAGCGCCACGCCGAAGCCGTAGGTCAGCGTCAGCAGGAGCGGCACGTTCACCCCGAAGGCCTGGACCAGGGTCGGGTTCTCGGTGGCGGCGCGGAGATAGGCGCCGAGCTTGGTCTTCTCGATGACGAGCCAGGTGGCGATGCAGACGACGAGCGAGGCGACGACGACCCAGCCGCGATAGTTCGGCAGGAACATGAAGGGCAGGCGCTGGCCGCCCGACAATTCGGAGGGGATCGCGTAGGGCAGGCCCGACACGCCGTACTCGTTGCGGAACAGGCCCTGGATGATCAGCGCCAGGCCGAAGGTCAGGAGCAGGCCGTAGAGGTGGTCGAGCTTGTAGAGCCGCGAGATCAGCAGCCGCTCCAGGATCACCCCGAACAGGCCGACCACGATCGGCGCCAGCAGCAGCGCCCACCAGTAGCCGAGGCCGGCATAGTTCAGCAGCATCCAGGCGACGAAGGCGCCCATCATGTACTGGGCGCCGTGGGTGAAGTTGATGATGTTCAACAGGCCGAAGATGATCGCCAGCCCGAGCGACAGGATGGCGTAGAACGAGCCGTTGATGAGGCCGAGCAGGAGCTGGCCGAAGAGCGCCTGCATGGGGACGCCGAGGATCGTGGGCATGGGGTCTGGCGACTCGCGTGGGGACCGGGCCGGGTGTGGATGAGGCCGGCGGCGCCGGACGGCGCCGCCGGAAGTGACGTTAGCTCTTGTTCACCAGCGGGCAATTGCCCTGGTTGAGGGGCCGGAAGGCCTCGTTGCCGGGGATCGTCGCCAGCGTCTTGTAGAGGTCCCACGGGCCCTTCGACTCGGCCGGCTTCTTGACCTCGAACAGGTACATGTCGTGGATCGTGCGGCCGTCGGGCCGGATGTTGCCCTTGCCGAACAGCGGATCGTCGGTCGGGATCTCCTTCATCTTCGCCACGACCTTGGACCCGTCGGAGGCCGACTTCAGCGCCTCGACCGCCTTGAGGTAGTGGAGGACGCTGGCATACACGCCGGCCTGCACGGCGGTCGGCTTCTTGCCGCCGGCCTGCTTGGCGAAGCGGTCGGAGAAGGCCCGGGTGCCGTCGTTCAGGTCCCAGTAGAACGGCTCGGTCAGGACCAGCCCCTGCGCCACTTTCGGGGTGAGCGCGTGGATGTCGGAGGAGAAGATCAAGAGGCCGGCGATGGCCTGGCCGCCCTCGGTGATGCCGAACTCGGCCGCCTGCTTGATGGCGTTGATGGTGTCGCCGCCGGCATTCGCCAGCCCGATCACCTTGGCGCCCGAGCCCTGGGCCTGGAGCAGGAAGGACGAGAAGTCGGCGGTCGGGAACGGGGTCTTGACCGCGCCGATCACCTTGCCGCCGTTCTTGTTGACGACCTCGGTGGTGTCCCGCTGCAGCGCCTGGCCGAAGGCGTAATCGGCGGTCAGGAAGAACCAGGTGGTGCCGCCGCGCTTGACCATCGCGCCGCCGGTGCCGTTCGCCAAGGCCACCGTGTCGTAGGTCCAGTGCACGGTGTTGGGCGAGCATTGCGGCCCGGTGAGGTCCGCGGTGCCGGCGCCCGAGTTGATGAAGGCCTTGTTCTTCTCGCGCGTGACCTGGTTGATGGCCAGCGCCACCGAGGAGGTCGGCACGTCGAAGATCGCGTCGACCCCGTCGCGGTCGTACCAGGCGCGGGCGATCGAGGCGCCGACATCCGGCTTGTTCTGGTGGTCGGCGGCGACGATCTCGACCTTCAGGCCCTTCTCAGCGGCCTTGAAGTCCTCGACCGCCATGCGGGCGGCGGCGACCGAACCCTCGCCCGAGATGTCGGCGTAGACGCCCGAGCGGTCGTTCAGCACGCCGATCTTCACCGGCGTTTGCGCGAGCGCCTGTCCGCAAGCGACGGCGCAGAGCGCGCTGGCGAGCAACAACCGTTTCAGCATTAACAATCCTCCCTGATGGCGCCGCCCGCACACGGCGGCGATCGACTTCGAAGTCCGGGCAGGTTGGCCGCGCCCGTGGAGCGCCGCGCCCGCTTCTCGGTCGGGGCCTTCCGGCCCCTCCAGGCTGAACCGCATCGCGGTCCGCCTGTTGTGTTCGGTCCCGCCTCGTGATCGCCGCTCCGGCCGGCGACCACGATGCTCAGGGCCTCGCCCCGTCCGCCTGGGCCGCCTTGACGACGAGCGGGCAGCCGCCCTGATCCAGGGGCCGGAAGGCCTCGCTGCCGGGAATCGTCGCGAGCACCCGGTAGAGATCCCACTCGCCCTTCGACTCGGCCGGCTTCTTGACCTCGAACAGGTACATGTCGTGGATCTTGCGGCCGTCGGCCCGGATCGTGCCCTTGCCGAAGAGCGGGTCGTCGGTCGGCAGTTCCTTCATCTTCGCCACGATCTGGCGGCCGTCGTCGACGGCGCGCAGGGCCGCCACGGCCTTGAGGTAGTGGAGCACGCCGGCATAGACCCCGGCCTGGGCGGCGGTGGGCTTGCGACCGGAAAAGCGGCGGGCGAAGCGGTCGGAGAAGGCGCGGGTGCCGTCGTTGAGATCCCAGTAGAACGGCTCGGTCAGGACCAGCCCCTGCGCCACCTTCGGGGTGAGCGAGTGGATGTCGGACGAGAAGATCAGCAGGCCGGCGAGGGCCTGGCCGCCCTCCGTCAGCTTTAGCCGCGCTGCCTCGCGCACTGCCCCGATCGTGTCGCCGCCGGCATTCGCCAGCCCGATCACCTTGGCGCCCGATCCTTGCGCCTGACGGAGGAACGGCGCGAAGTCCGAGGCCGGGAACGGCGTCTTGACGCTGCCCAGCACCTTGCCACCGTTGCGCAGGATCAGCGCCGTGGTGTCGCGCTGGACCGCCTCGCCGAAGGCGTAGTCGGCGGTGACGAAGAACCAGGTGTCGCCGCCGCGCTTGACCATGGCGCCGCCGGTGCCGTTCGCCAGGGCCACCGTGTCGAAGGTCCAGTGCACGGTATTGGGCGAGCAGTCCGGCCCGGTGAGGTCGGCGGTGCCGGCGCCCGAATCGACGAAGACCTTGTTCTTCTCGCGGGTGACCTGATGGATGGCCAGCGCCACCGACGAGGTCGGCACGTCGAAGATCGCGTCCACCCCCTCCCGGTCGTACCAGACTCTGGCGAGCGCCGCGCCGACGGCGGGCTTGTTCTGGTGGTCGCCGGCCACGACCTCGACCACGAGGTCGTGGCCCTGCGGGCGGAAATCCTCCACCGCCATGCGGGCGGCGACGACCGAACCCTCGCCCGAGATGTCGGCGTAGACGCCCGACCGGTCGTTCAGCACGCCGATCTTCACCGGCGCGATCTTCGCCGGTGTCTCGGCAAGCGCTGCCACATCGGGCGCAAGACCCATCAGCAGGGCCGAGAGGAGGACCGGGACCCGCATCACACGCCGAGATAGGTGTGCAGCTTGTCGATGTTGGCGTCGAGTTCGCTGTTCGGGATCATGTCGATCACCCGGCCCTGCTCGACCACGAAGTGCCGGTCGGCCACGGTCTGCGCGAAGCGGAAGTTCTGCTCCACCAGGACGATCGTGTAGCCCTCGGTCTTCAGCCGGGCGAGGGTGCGCCCGATCTGCTGCACGATGACGGGGGCGAGACCCTCGGTCGGCTCGTCGAGCAGGATCAGCTTGGCGCCGGTGCGCAGGATGCGGCCGATGGCGAGCATCTGCTGCTCGCCGCCCGAGAGCTTGGTGCCCTGGCTGCCCGAGCGCTCCTTGAGGTTCGGGAACAGGGTGTAGATCTGCTCGACCGTCATCCCGCCGGGCTTCACCCGCGGCGGCAGCATCAGGTTCTCGTAGACCGACAGGCTCGAGAAGATGCCGCGCTCCTCCGGCACGTAGCCGAGGCCGAGCTTGGCGATGTTGCGCGAGGCCATGCCGATGGTCTCGGTGCCGTCGTAGCGGATCGAGCCCTTGCGCTTGCCGAGGATGCCGATGATGGCGCGGAGCGTCGTGGTCTTGCCGGCGCCGTTGCGGCCGAGCAGTGTCACCACCTCGCCGGGCTTCACGTCGAAGGTGATGCCGTGCAGCACGTGGCTCTCGCCGTACCAGCCCTCGAGCCCCTGCACCGCGAGAAGCGGGGCGGTGGCGCTTGCCGCCGCCGGGACCGGTTTCGTCATCACCGCCTCAGCCATGACCGGCTCCGATATAGGCTTCGACCACGCGGGGATCCTTCGACACGGTGGCGTAGTCGCCCTCCGCCAGCACCTGGCCGCGCGCCAGCACGGTGATGCGGTCGGAGAGCGAGGCGACGACCGACAGATTGTGCTCGACCATCAGGATGGTGCGGTTGGCCGAGACGCGGCGGATCAGCGCCGCGGTCCGGTCGACGTCCTCGTGGCCCATCCCGGCCATCGGCTCGTCGAGGAGCAGCATCTCGGGTTCGAGCGCCAGCGTGGTGGCGATCTCGAGGGCCCGCTTGCGGCCATAGGAGAGTTCCACCGCCGGAATGTCGGCGAAGTCCGACAGGCCGACCGCCTCGACTAGCTCCAAAGCCTCCTGGTTGAGGGCGCGCAGCACCGTCTCGGAGCGCCAGAAATCGAACGAATCGCCGCGCTTGCGCCGCTGCAGCGCGATGCGGACGTTCTCCTTGACGGTCAGGTGCGGGAAGACCGCCGAGATCTGGAACGAGCGCACCAGGCCGAGGCGAGCGACGTCCGCCGGCTTCATGCCGGTGATGTCGCGGCCGTTATAGCGGATCGAACCCGCCGACGGCGTCAGGAACTTCGTCAGCAGGTTGAAGCAGGTGGTCTTGCCGGCGCCGTTCGGGCCGATCAGCGCGTGGATGGTGCCGCGCGTCACCTCGAGCGTCACGCCGTTCACGGCGCGAAACCCCTTGAACTCCTTGGTCAGCCCCTCGGTGGACAGAACGATGTCCTGGCCCGTGGCGCCGGTGGCTGTGCCGCCTCCTCGGGGGCGTTCCTCAACGTGGGTGGTCGGTTGGGCCATGTCGGCGCGTCACCCCTGCGTTTCCTCACTCGCGCTTATGCGCGTATCGCATAGCGAAACAGCATGCCGCCGATGGAGTGTCAACGGGTTCGGACCGCCCCGGCAAGGGGAGATCCGAGCTTGTCAGATCTTATTCGCGGCCGGTTCCGGCTCAGGAGACGGTTCGAGCAGCGTCCGCGCCGCGCGGGTAAGGGGCCGCTCGACGATGCGGTGCAGCAAGAGCGCGGCGATGCTGGCGAGGACCACCATCAGGAGCGCCAGCGGCCCGGGGCCGATCGGCGCCGTGAGGCCGGTCGCCTCGGCGATCACGCGCAGGCCCCGTACGACGAAGGGATGAGCCAGATAGAGTGCGTAGGACGCGTCTCCCAGTATCACCGCCGGGCGGAGACGGGGACTCGCGGCGCCCGCGGGTCCGAGCGCCGCGGCGGCGACCAGGAGCGTGGCGGGCCCGCCCCAGGCGACGCAGCGGGGCAGGGCGGGGGCCTCGCCGGCCAGCGACAGGAGGGCCAGGCCGGTGATGGCCAGCGCGAGGCGCGCGGGGCCGGGCAGACGCAGCCCCTCCTGCCGCACGAGAGCGAGGGCGACCCCGCAGGCGAATTCGAGCACGATCGGGTCGCTCCAGAACGCCAGCGGCACCGGCAGCGGCACTGCGACCCGACCAATGGCGACGAGGCCGGCGAGGAGCGCGAGCACGCCGAGGATCGCCTGTCGCCGGCCCCACGGCAGCGCGAGGGCGAAGAGTGCGTAGAACGCCATCTCGTAGTTGAGCGTCCAGCCGAGCGAGTAGAGCGGCTGCACCGTCCCGTCCGTCCGAGCCATCGGCCAGAACAGGTAGGAGGCCGCGAGGGTGGCGGGCCCCTCGGCGCCGGCACCGACGAGACCGGGCCTGAGCCAGGCGAGGGCGAGGGCGAGGGTGGTGGCGAGCCAGTAGAGCGGCACCACCCGGGCGATCCGGTGGGCGAGGAAGATCCTTCGGGCCTCCGCCCGCCCGTGCAGCGGGGCCGCCGCGTGCACGATGATGAAGCCGGAGATGACGAAGAACACGTCGACCCCGGCCGGCCAGGGCAGCCAGGTCGCGGGAGCGAAGGGAAGTCCCGCCCGGGCGGCGAGGCCTGCGACCTCGAACTGCGCGTGGCCAGCCGCGACCATCAGGGCGGCCAGCGCCCGCAAGATCTGGATCAACGGCAGGGGTGTAGGGCGTGTCACGGGAGGCGGGCCGCATCGCGTTGGCGCCCGGACCGTCCGGGGCGTCGAGGGCCGTCATACCGGAGGCGATCGCCTCCCGGCCAGGGGCCGGCAGTCCGGATGGTGACGCAACGGCGGGAACAATGTTCGCGAACGCTCGTTGTCCAGCCCGAAAGCGTCCTGCCAAGAATGGTCTTGCCAAGCCGAGCCGAACGAACGGCGCGATGTTCGGCCATTGACCGATTGTGACGCTCAAGAACAGATTTTCAGGAGATCACCGATGAAGAAGCTCGTTGCCCTGACCGGCCTTGCCGTTGCTCTCGCGACCCCCGCCTTCGCGCAGCAGATCGGCAATTTCAACGAGTTCCGCTCGATGGCGCTGATGTCGAACGCGTTCGAGGTCAAGTCGAGCCAGATCGCCCTCGACAAGTCGCGCAACCCGCGGATCCGGGAATACGCCCGTGAGATGATCCGCGACCACCGCGCCGCCAACGTCGCTCTGCTCGGTGGCCGTGAGAACGTGGCCCGCGGCACCGGCGCCGGCATCGGCGGTCTGATCGAAGCGCCCTTCGCCATCGCGGGCGGCGCGGTCGGCGCGGCCACGGGTGCGGCGGCCGGCGTGGTCGGCGGTACGTTGCAGGGCGGCCCGGTCGGCGGCCTCGAGGGCCTCGGAGCCGGCGCGGCCCGCGGCGCCCAGGTCGGCGCGAACGCGGTCGACTTCGATGGCGACGTGACCACTACGGCGGCTACCCAGGCCGTTCCGCTGAGCCCGCAGCAGCAGGCGATGCTCGCCGAGCTCGCCGACACCCCGGCCGGCCCGGCCTTCGATCGCACCTACGCCCGCATGCAGGTGCAGGCTCACGGCATGACGGTCGCCAACTACCAGGCCTACGCCCAGTCGGGCCCGAACCCGGCCCTGCGCGCCTACGTCCAGCAGGCCCTGCCGGTGATGCAGCAGCACCTGGCGATGGCGCAGCGGCTGCCGGGCGCCCGGTAAGATCTCGCGGTTAAGTGATGTGACGGGGCGGGGGGCCGGAAGGCCCGCCGTTTCCGTTTAGGCAGCAGCGCCACCTTGAGAAGATCGGTCGGTGTTTATCGATCGGAAAGCCCGCCGGCTCTGCATTCGAGAGGTGAGACTCCGCGGGTGGCCGCCCGCGGGCCATCTTGTCAGGTGAACCTACTCGTGACACGAGCCCGATCGTGATGGTCAGCGACCATCCGGTCGGGCTTTTCGCGATGGTGATGGTGAGCGACCATATCCTTCCCAGCCGTGCCTGCTCAGCCCTTGCGGGTTTCGAGGGTGGCCGGCGATGTCCACCGTAAACCCCACGCGTCACGGGGCTCCCGCAGCCGGGAAGGTGTCGTCTGACGTAAGGAAGCTAGCGGGTGTCGGGCTGATTGACGCTGCCTCGATGTGGTCACTTCCGAGCTTTGGCGCACTGCCGACGCTCGCGGTCTCACCTTAAATCTCCACCACCCCGATCGTCTCCTCGTCGAACGCGACGCTCTTGACGATCGCCAGCACAGGCAGTCCCGGTGCCAGGGCGAGTTCGTGGACGGCGAGGCGCGTGACCTCGGCGACCAGGCTCGCATCGCCGCAGGCGATCTCGACCCGGGCGTGGGGCCCGTCCCCCGGCGTCACGGCGGTGACGGTACCAAAGAGGACATTGCGGGCGCTCAACGATCGCGGGGCTTCGCGCGCCACCAGCACGTCGCGGGCCCGCACGCGCACCCGCACGCCGGCCCCGATCGGCAGGCCCAGGCGCGGCACCGTCAGGCGGCCGGGCGGGCCGTCGAGATGAGTGAGGCCGAAGGCCTCGTCGTGGGCGGCGATCCGCAGGTGCAGGAGGGCGCCGGTCTCGTGACCCGGGAAGAGGGCGCCCCGGCGCAGCACCTCGGCGGCGGGGCCGCAGGCCGCCACACGGCCGTGGTCCAGCACCACCACCGTGTCGGCGAGGCGCGCCACCTCGGCGACGGCGTGGCTGACATAGACGATCGGCACCCGCGCCTCGTCGCGTAGGCGCGCCACGTAGGGCAGGATCTCGGCCTTGCGCGCCTCGTCGAGGGCCGAGAGCGGCTCGTCCATCAGCAGCAGCCGCGGGCGGGCGAGCAGGGCCCGCCCGATCGCCACCCGCTGGCGCTCCCCGCCCGACAGCCCGGCCGGTCTCCGATCGAGCAGGGGGGCCATGCCGAGGAGATCGGCCACCGCCTCCAGGCTCGGCCCGCCGGACCGCTCTCGCGAAAACCAGCGCCCGAACAGCAGGTTCTGGCGCACGCTCAGATGCGGCAGGAGCCGCGCCTCCTGGAACACGTAGCCGATCCGGCGCCGATGCACCGGCACCCGGACGCCGCATTCCGTATCGAGGAGGGTGACGCCGTCGACCACCACCCGCCCGTGATCCGGCCGCAGGAGCCCGGCGATCACGTCGACGAGGGTCGACTTGCCGGAGCCGGACCGGCCGAACAGGGCGGTGACCCGCCCCTCTGCCGTGAAGGCCGCATCGAGCGCGAAGGCGCCTCGGGCGTGCCGGACCGCGACCTCGATCATCCCGAAAGTCCGATCATGCCCCGAGCCTGCGCCGGGCCCGCCGGGCCAGCCACTCGGAGGCGAGGAGCGCCGCCATCGACAGGGCGACCGAGACCAGGGTGAGGCGCAAGGCGCCGGCCTCGCCACCCGGCACCTGGGTCAGGGTGTAGATCGCCGAGGGCAGGGTCTGGGTCTCGCCCGGGATGTTCGACACGAAGGTGATGGTCGCACCGAACTCCCCCATCGCCTTGGCGAAGGCCAGGACCGCGCCGGCGAGGATGCCCGGCAGGGAGAGCGGCAGCGTGACGACGAGGAAGACCGCCGCCGGCGGGGCCCCGAGCGTGCCGGCGGCCTGTTCGAGCTTGCGGTCGACCGCCTCGAGGGAGAGCCGCATCGCCCGCACCATCAGCGGAAAGCCCATCACCGCGCAGGCGAGCGCCGCCCCGGTCCAGCGGAACGAGAACACGATGCCGATCTCGGCGAGCGCCGCCCCGAACCATCCCCGGCGCCCGAAGGCGAGGAGCAGCAGGTAGCCGGTCACCACCGGCGGCAGGATCAGCGGCAGGTGGACCAGCCCGTCGAGGAGCGCCCGGCCACGGAACTCGCGGCGGGCGAGCAGATACGCCACGGCGAGCCCCGGCAGCAGGCTCGCCAGCGTCGCCACGCTCGCCACCAGCAGGCTGAGCCGGAGCGCGCTCCACTCGTCGGGGGTGAGGAACAGGGCGGAGTCTTCCCGAGGATCCGATCCCGCACCATGGCGGATCGGCGCCCGGAGTCCAGGCCCCGCACGGCAACGCTGGGTTTCAGGCCGGCCAATTGATCCGCGCCCGTATCTGGGGCCCTGTGGCGAAGGCTCCACGCCGCTCCCCGGAGGCCCGGATGATCACCTTCTACTTCAACGGCTCGCCCAACCCGACCAAGGTCGCACTCTTCCTGGAGGAGGCGGGGCTGCCTTACGAGCCCGTGGCGGTGGACACCCGCAAGGGCGAGCAGTTCGCGCCCGAGTTCCTCACGCTCAACCCGAACGGCAAGGTGCCGGTGATCGTCGACGACGGCACCGTGGTGTTCGATTCGAACGCGATCCTGCTCTACCTCGCCGAGAAGACCGGCCGCTTCTTAGCCCCGGCCTCCGAGCGCGGCGCGCTGCTGTCCTGGCTGATGTTCGTGGCGACCGGCATCGGACCGTTCTCGGGACAGGCGGTGCATTTCCGCCATTTCGCCCCCGAGAAGGTGGCTTACGCCAACGACCGCTACCAATTCGAGGTGAAGCGCCACTACGGCGTCCTCGACCGGCACCTCGCGGGGCGAGAGTGGATGGTGGGCGACGCCTACGGCATCGTCGACATGGCGGTCTGGGGCTGGGCCCGGATGCTGCCCTTCATCCTCGGCGAGGGCGCGTTCGACGCGTTTCCGGACCTGAAGCGCCACCACGATGCGATCGCGTCGCGACCCGCCGCCACCAAAGCCATCGCCCTGAAGGACCGCTTCACCTTCAAGGCCGAGATGGATGCCGAGGCGCGAGGACATATGTTCAAGCATCTGACGCCCGCCGCTTGAGATCCTAGAAAAGCAAGAGAATTTTTCGCATCCGGTGCCGCTTCACGGCGTCAATCCGGGACTCGTCGAAGGCGAGAGCCCGGGATTCAGAAACCGCAGTTGGAAAAGAATAAAGCGGGCGCTATCCGCCTCTGTCTAAACCTGCCGCGTCGCTGGAATCCGGGCTCCGCTATGCGGTCCCCGAATGACTCTGTAAGTGTGAAACCGGTCGAGAGAGGAGGAAATATGCCATGAGACCATTCGACAACCCGTTCAAGCGCGGCCTCGCCGAGGGGCGGCGGCAGGCGGGCCTGTGGATGACCACCGGCTCGCCCGGCATTACCGAGCTCGCCGCCGGAGCCGGATTCGCCTGGATGCTCATCGACATGGAACACTCGCCGAACGACCTCATCCAGGTCGTCGACCACCTGCGGGCGGCTGAGGGCGGCACCGCCGAGCCGGTGGTGCGGGTGCCGTGGAACGAGCCGGTCATGGTCAAGCGCCTGCTCGACCAGGGTGCCCGCTCGCTGATGTTCCCCTTCGTGCAGAATGCCGAGGAGGCGCGTCGGGCGGTGGCGGCGACCCGTTACCCGCCCCACGGCATAAGGGGATTCGCCGGCACCTCCCGGGCCACGGGCTACGGCCTGCGGCCGGATTACCACGCCCGCTCGGCCGACGAGGTCTGCGTCGTGGTGCAGGTCGAGACCAAGGAGGCGCTGGAGGCCGCCGGCGAGATCGCCGCGGTCGAGGGCGTCGACGGCGTGTTCATCGGCCCGAACGACCTCGCCGCCAGCATGGGCCATCTCGGCCAGCCCGGCGCGGCCCCGGTCCGCGAGGCGATCGCCGGGGCCCTGCCGCGGATCCGCGCTGCCGGGAAGGCCGCCGGTCTGCTCAACTTCAACGAGAGCGGCGCCAGGGCCGATTTCGAGGCCGGGTTCGGCTTCGTGGCGGTGGCCGGCGACGCCTTCCTGCTCGCCTGCGAGACGCAGCGGGTCGCGAAACTGTTCAACACCTGAGCACTACTCCGGAGGACGCCGATGGCCGCCCTGTCGTTCCAGCACCGCTTCGAGCCCGCCGCCGATTCGGGGGCGATGCCGCTCCTGCTCCTGCACGGCACCGGGGGCGACGAGAACGACCTCCTGCCCCTCGGCCGGGCGCTGTCGCCCGGGGCGGCCCTGCTCTCGCCCCGGGGCCAAGTGCTGGAGGGCGGCGCGCCGCGCTTCTTCCGCCGCCTCGCCGAGGGGGTGTTCGACGAGGCCGACGTGGTGCGCCGGGCCGGCGACCTCGCCGGCTTCGTCGCGGCGGCGCGGGCGGAGTACGGCCTTGCCGCACCGCTCGCCGTCGGCTTCTCGAACGGCGCCAACATCGCCGCCGCCCTGATGCTGCTGCATCCGGGCGTGCTCGCCGGCGCCGTTCTGCTGCGGGCGATGGTGCCGCTGTCCACCCCGCCGGCCGAGCGTCTCGCGGGCGAGCCAGTGCTGATCCTGTCGGGCCGGATGGACCCGATCGTGCCCGCCGACAACGCCGCGCGGCTCGCCGCGATGTTGAAGGAGGCGGGGGCCGCCGTCACCCACGAGGTGCTGCCCGCCGGCCACGGCTTGTCGCAAGCGGATCTGGTCCGCGCGAAGACGTGGCTGACCGGGCGGCCGTGACGCGTCGCAGGAGGAGGGTTCCCGCTGGAGCCGCGGAGATCGCTACTCGATCCCGAGCTTCGCCTTCAGCAGGGCGTTCACCGCCGCCGGGTTGGCCTTGCCGCCGGTGGCCTTCATGGTCTGGCCGACGAACCAGCCGAGCAGGGTCGGCTTGGCCTTGGCCTGCTCGACCTTGTCCGGATTGGCGGCGATGATCTGGTCGATCGCCGCCTCGATCGCGCCGGTATCGGTCACCTGGCGCAGGCCGCGGCTCTCGACGATGCCGCGCGGGTCGCCGCCCTCGCTCCAGACGATCTCGAACACGTCCTTGGCGATCTTGCCCGAGATGGTGCCGTCGCCGATGAGATCGACGATCGCGCCGAGCTGCGCCGCGGAGACCGGGCTGTCCTCGATCGCCTTGCCTTCCTTGTTCAGGCGGCCGAACAGCTCGTTGATGACCCAGTTCGCCGCGATCTTGCCGTCGCGGCCCTTGGCCACCGCCTCGTAGTAGTCGGCGGAGGCGCGCTCGGCCACCAGCACCGTCGCGTCGTAGGGCGACAGGCCGTAGGATTCGATGAAGCGAGCCTTCTTGGCGTCGGGCAGCTCCGGCAGGCCGGCGGCCAGCCCATCGACGAAGGCCTGATCGAACTCGAGCGGCAGCAGGTCCGGATCGGGGAAGTAGCGGTAATCGTGCGCCTCTTCCTTCGAGCGCATCGAGCGGGTCTCGCCCTTGTTGGGATCGAACAGGCGGGTCTCCTGGTCGATCGTGCCGCCATCCTCGATGATGGCGATCTGGCGCCGCGCCTCGACCTCGATCGCTTGGCCGATGAACCGGATCGAGTTGACGTTCTTGATCTCGCAGCGGGTGCCGAAGGGGTCGCCGACCTTGCGCACCGAGACGTTGACGTCGGCGCGGAGGTTGCCCTTCTCCATGTCGCCGTCGCAGGTGCCAAGGTAGCGCAGGATGGTGCGCAGCTTCGTCACATAGGCCTTGGCCTCCTCCGACGAGCGCAGGTCCGGCTTCGAGACGATCTCCATCAGCGCCACGCCCGACCGGTTGAGGTCGACGAAGCTCATCGACGGGTGCTGGTCGTGCAGCGACTTGCCGGCATCCTGCTCGAGGTGCAGGCGCTCGATCCCGACCCGGATGCTCTCGCCGTCGGGCAGGTCGACCAGCACCTCGCCCTCGCCGACGATCGGGCTCTTGTACTGGCTGATCTGGTAGCCCTGGGGCAGGTCCGGGTAGAAGTAGTTCTTCCGGTCGAACACCGAGCGGTGGTTGATCTGCGCCTTGAGGCCGAGGCCCGTGCGCACCGCCTGGGCGACGCATTCGCGGTTGATCACCGGCAGCATGCCGGGCATCGCGGCGTCGACCAGCGAGACGTTGTCGTTCGGCTCGGCCCCGAAGGCGGTCGGCGCGCCGGAAAACAGCTTCGAGCGGCTGGTGACCTGGGCATGGATCTCCATGCCGATCACCACCTCCCAGTCGCCCAGCGCGCCCTTGATCAGCTTCTTGGGGTTCACGGGAGCGTTCATGAGGGTCTTCTGTCTCTCGCACGACTCTTCCCCTGTCCCGCAGGAGAGGGGTTCGGTTGCGCCTAGTAGGAAGGGCGGCGCGCAGGCGTCAAGCGCGCGGCGCGAAGGTCCGCCGGGCGGCGTAGCCGATGACCGCGTAGATCAGCGCCGCGCCCGTGCGCACGGGGAAGAAGGTCGGGAGCTCGCGCCCGATCGGCGCCGGCCAGGGCACGCCGATGCCGGTCAGCACCCAGGAGACCAGCACCGAGACGACCAGCGCGATCATCGCGACCAGCACCACCTTGCCGAACTGGTCCGCCTTCCAGCCGAGATACAGCGCGAGCCCGATCAGGACGGGGTCGAACGCCGCCCAGATCCAGACTTCGGGCGGATAGTAGGGGACGGTCGGGTGGTTCACGCCCACCACGCCTGCGGCAGGGCGATGCGGCCCGCCGCCTCCTCGATGACCTGGCCGGCCGCGAACAGCGTCTCCTCGTCGAAGGGACGGCCGATGAGCTGGAGGCCGAGCGGCAGCCCTTGCGCGTCGAGCCCCGCCGGCACCGCGAGCCCGGGCAGGCCCGCCATGTTCACCGTCACAGTGAACACGTCGAGGAGGTACATCTCCACCGGATCGGCCTTCGCCTTCTCGCCGAAGCCGAAGGCGGCCGACGGGGTGGTGGGAGTCAGGATCGCGTCGACGCCCGAGGCGTAGACCTGCTCGAAGTCGCGCTTGATCAGCGTGCGGATCTTCTGGGCGCGGACGTAATAGGCGTCGTAATAGCCGGCCGAGAGCACGTAGGTGCCGATCATGACCCGGCGCTTGACCTCGCGGCCGAAGCCGGCGGCGCGGGTCCCCTCGTACATGCCGACGATGTCCTTCGCCGGCACGCGCAGGCCGTAGCGCACGCCGTCGTAGCGGGCGAGGTTCGATGACGCCTCGGCCGGCGCCACGATGTAGTAGGCCGGCAGGGCATACTTGGTGTGCGGCAGCGACACCTCGACCACCTTGGCGCCGGCGGCGCGGAGCCACTCGGCGCCCTGCTGCCAAAGCCGCTCGATCTCGGCCGGCATGCCGTCGACCCGGTACTCCTTCGGGATGCCGATGGTCAGGCCCTTCACGCCGCGGTTCACCGCCGCCTCGAAATCGGGCACCGGGATGTCGACGGAGGTGGTGTCCTTGTCGTCGTGACCCGACATCGAGGTCAGCAGAATCGCGGTGTCGCGCACCGTGCGGGCGATCGGCCCGGCCTGGTCGAGGGAGGACGCGAACGCGACGGTGCCCCAGCGCGAGCAGCGGCCGTAGGTCGGCTTGATGCCGACCGTGCCGGTGAAGGCCGCCGGCTGGCGGATCGACCCGCCGGTGTCGGTGGCGGTGGCGCCCAGGCACAGACGGGCCGCGACAGCGGCGGCCGAGCCGCCGGACGAGCCGCCGGGCACCAGCTTGGTATCGGAATTCGTTCCGTCGGCACCCTTGCGCCGCCAGGGCGAGATCACGGGGCCATAGGCGCTGGTCTCGTTCGACGAGCCCATGGCGAACTCATCGAGGTTGAGCTTGCCGAGCATCACAGCGCCGTCGCGCCACAGGTTGTGGCTGACGGTCGATTCGTAATGCGGCTGGAACCCTTCGAGGATCTTCGAGCCCGCCGTGGTGGCGACCCCGTGAGTGCAGAACAGGTCCTTGATGCCGAGCGGCAGGCCCTCGAGGGGCCGGGCCTCACCGGCGGCGAGCTTCTGGTCGGCGACCTCCGCCATGGCCAGCGCCCGGTCGGGCGTCTCAAGCAGGTAGGCGTTCAGCACGCGCGCCTTCTCGATCGCCGCGATATGGGCCTCAGCCAGCTCCCGGGCGGAGAACTCCTTCGCCCGCAGGCCGTCGCGGGCCTGCGCCAGGGTGAGGTCGGTCAGCTCTGCCGGCTTGGTGCTCACGATCGTTCGTCCTGTCGCGGCCCGTCGGCCGCCATGGGTGCGCTGTCTTTAGGTCTTGAAGTCGATGTTACTCGACGACCTTCGGCACCAGGAAATAGTTGTCCTCGGTCAGCGGCGCGTTGAACACGATCTCGCGGGCGTGCCCGCCATCGGTGATCACGTCCTCGCGGCTCTTCATCGCCATCGGGGTCACCGAGGTCATCGGCTCGACGCCGGTAACGTCGACCGCGTCGAGCTGCTCGACGAAGGACAGGATGGCGTTGAGCTCGTCCTGGAGCGGGGCCACCTCCTCGTCGGTGACTGCGATCCGCGCCAGGTGCGCGATGCGCCGGACCGTCTTGGCGTCGACCGACATGGGCACTCCGTTCGGACAAGCGGGAAACGGGCTTGGGCAGCCCGGCGGCCGGCTCGCGGCCGCGGGGCGCTATAACACCGGCTTTCGCGCTGCCGCAACGGGCGGGGGGCGGTCAGGCCGCCGGCCTCCGCGGCGGCAGCGCCGCGATGGCGTGAGCCCGGGTGTCCGGCACCTCGATCAGCACCGCCCGCGGCTTGAAGTGCCGGCGCGCTTCCGTGCCGCCGAGATACAGCACCGCCGCGGCGGTCACCAGCATCAGCTTGTGCTTGCGCGGCATCCGCGGGCGCGCCGCCGCCGGAGCGGGGGCCGCCTCCGGGAGGCTCGCGGCCCTGCGGATTCCGCGGCCGATGGCGAGAATGGCGTCCGCCGGCACGCGCCGGCGGGGCGGGGCGGATGCGCCCGGCACGAAGCTCCCGGTCGCGGCGGGCAGGGGGCCCCGCAGCGGGCTCAAACCCCCGTCGAGGTCGAGGGTCATCGCGCCCTGCACCCGCGGGGCCGGATCCTGGGCGGGAGCCCGCACCTGCCGGCCGATGGCGAGCGCGAAGGGAAGGATGACGGCAGCCACGGCGACCTCGTTGCGGCAAGACGGCAGGTTAACGCTTCGTTAATCCCACCGGCCCCGCTTCGCCATGTCAACCTTTCGTTAACCTTAACGGCACTGCGCGCACCGTTCCGTGACGGCCACCCCGGGGGAGGGCGGCCGCTGCGTCGTCCTACTGCACCGTGACGGCGGTGCCCTTGTGCGGCACGATCACCTGCACGCCGCTGCCGTCGAGGGCGGCGACGAAGCGGTCGGCGCTTGGGTCGACGATCGGGAAGGAGCCGTAGTGGCACGGGATCACGGCCTTCGGCTGGAAGAAGCGCTTCACGGCGAGGGCCGCAGTCTCGGCCCCCATGGTGAAGCGGTCGCCGATCGGCACCATCAGCACGTCGGGGCGGTAGATTTCCTGGATCAGCGCCATGTCGCCGAAGATGTCGGTGTCGCCCATGTGGTAGACCGTCGGCTCGCCCTCGGCCCGCACGATCACCCCGTTCGGCAGCCCGAGCGGCACCGTGACCCCGGCCTCGCTCATGCCGGCGGAGTGGTCGGCCCGCACCAGGCTGACCCGGAAGCCGCCGACATCGACGGTACCGCCGGTGTTCATCGGCTCGAACTGGGTCACGCCCTTCGAGGCCAGCCACATGCACAGGTCGTAGTTGGTGACGACCTTGGCACCGGTCTCGGCGGCGATCTCGACCGTGTCGCCGACATGGTCGCCGTGGCCGTGTGTGATCAGGATGTGAGTGGCGCCCGCGGTCGCCGCCTTGCGGTCACCCTCGAAGGCCGGGTTGCCGCTGAAGAACGGATCGATCAACACGTGAGCGAAGCCGAAATCGAGGCGGAAGGCGGAATGGCCGAACCAGGTGATGCGCATCGGACGATCTCCGGGCGAGGGATTTGTCGGAATGGGAATCGGCGGCCGACCGCCCGGACGCTGTGCCAGGGCGGCATCGGCACCGCCTACTTAATGCAGGGAGGCCGGCCGTGAACCGGGAGACGATCGCGGCCTTCGCGGCCGAGTCGCGCGGGGGCGCCCGCCTGCTCGGGCTCGACCTCGGCACCAAGACCATCGGCCTCGCCCTCTCGGACGTGCAGCGCCGGATCGCCTCGCCGCTGGAGACGATCAAGCGGGTCAAGTTCACGCCCGACGCCGCGGCTTTGGCGGGAATCGCGACGAAGCACGGGGTCGGCGGGCTGGTGGTCGGGCTGCCCCTCAACATGGACGGCAGCGAGGGCCCGCGGGTGCAGTCGACCCGGGCCTTCGTGCGCAACCTCAAGCCGATCCTGCCCCTGCCGGTGCTGTTCTGGGACGAGCGCCTGTCCACGGCCGCCGTCACCCGCACCCTGCTGGAGGCCGACGCCTCCCGGGCGCGCCGGGGCGAGCTCGTCGACAAGCTCGCTGCCGCCTACATCCTGCAGGGCTGCCTGGATGTCTTGGACGGGGTTCGGGAGGACGGGGACTTTTCGGAGGAATAGGGCGCGACGCCCGATCCTCCCCCCCCTCTGCGGGGGAGAGTTGGAGGGCGCGCTTTACTCGCCGGCCGCGCTCTTCGCGGTCGGCTTCTTCGCCGGAGCCTTCTTGGCAGCCGGCGTCGCGGCAGCGCTCTTGCCTGGAGTCTTGCGCGCCGCAGGCTTCGGCTTCGGCTCGGCGGCCTCGTCGCCCGAGGTCTCCTTGGCCGCGACCTTCGTCTTGCCAGCAGTGGTCTTGCCGGCAGCCGTCTTGCCGGCAGCCGTCTTGGCCGGGGCCTTGCGCGCCCCCGCCTTCTTCTTCGTCCCGCCCCCAGCCTCGCGGCGCGCCGCGATCAGCCGCAGCGCCTCGTCCAGGGTCACCGCCCCAGCGTCGGCTCCCTTCGGCAGGGTGGCGTTGATCTCGCCGTCGGTGACGTAGGGTCCGTAGCGGCCGGCCTTGACGGTGACCGGCTTGCCGCTGTCCGGCGCGGTGCCGATCAGGCGGCCGGGATCCTGCGCCGGGCGCCCGCCGCCCTGTTCCTTCTGGACGATCAGGTCGATGGCGCGGTTGGCGCCCACCTCCAGCACGTCGTCGTCCTTGCCGAGATTGGCGTAGGTCTTGCCGTGCTGCACGTAAGGCCCGTAGCGGCCGATATTGGCCAGGATCGGCTCGCCGGTCTCCGGATGCCGGGCCACCTCGCGGGGCAGCGAGAGCAGCTTCAGCGCCTTCTCCAGATCGACGGCTGACGGAGCGAGGCCGCGGGGCAGGGACGAGCGCTTGGGCTTCTCCGCGCCCTTCTCGGCCGAGGCCTCGCCGAGCTGGACGAAGGGGCCGAAGCGGCCGTCGCGCAGGGTCACCGGCAGGCCGGTCTCCGGATCGTCGCCGAGCACCCGCACGCCGGGCTGGCCGCCCTCGCCCGAGCCCTCGCCGTCACCGTCGAGGCCGGTGGCGTTGAGCTGGCGGGTGTACTTGCATTCCGGGTAGTTCGAGCAGCCGACGAAGGCGCCGAACTTGCCGAGCTTGAGCGAGAGCTGGCCGCTGGCGCAATTCGGGCAGGCGCGCGGGTTCGCGCCGTCGGCCTTGGCCGGGAAGATGTGCTCGGCGAGCAGCCCGTTGAGGGCTTCGAGGACTTCCGCCGTGCGCAGCTCCTTGGTGCCGGCGATCGCCGCCGAGAAGTCGCGCCAGAAATCGCGGAGCACCGCGCGCCAGTCGATCTCGGCGTTCGAGACCCGGTCGAGCTGCGTCTCGAGGTCGGCGGTGAAATCGTACTCGACGTAGCGGCGGAAGAAGCTCTCGAGGAAGCCGGTGACGATCCGGCCCTTGTCCTCCGGGACCAGGCGCTTCTTGTCGATCTTGACGTATTCGCGGTCGCGCAGGACCTGGAGCACCGCGGCGTAGGTCGAGGGCCGGCCGATGCCGAGCTCCTCCATCCGCTTGACCAGGCTCGCCTCGGAGTAGCGCGGCGGCGGCTCGGTGAAGTGCTGGGTCGCGGCGATGCGCTCGCGGGCGAGCCCGTCGCCCGCCTTCATCGGCGGCAGGCGGCGGGATTCCTCGTCCTCCTCGTCGTCCTTGCCCTCCTGGTAGAGGGTGAGGAAGCCGTCGAACTTCACCACCTGGCCGGTGGCGCGGAGCTCGATGCGGCGCGGGCCGACCTGGGCGGCGATCTCGACCGTGGTGCGTTCCAGCTCCGCCGATTCCATCTGGCTCGCCACCGTGCGGGTCCAGATCAGCTCGTAGAGCTTGGCCTGCTCGGGCTCGAGGAAGCGGGCGACCTCCTTCGGCAGCCGGGCGAGATCGGTAGGACGCACCGCCTCGTGGGCCTCCTGCGCATTCTTGGCCTTGACGCTGTACTTGCGCGGAGCGCCGGGCACGTAGGCGTCGCCGTACTCGGCGCCGATCACCTGGCGCGCCTGGGCGACGGCCTCCGGCGCCATGTCGACGCCGTCGGTCCGCATGTAGGTGATGAGGCCGACGGTCTCGCCGCCGATCTCGACGCCCTCGTAGAGCCGCTGGGCCACCCGCATGGTCTGGGCCGGCGCCAGGCCGAGCTTGCGCGAGGCCTCCTGCTGCAGGGTCGAGGTGGTGAAGGGCGGCTGCGGATGGCGCTTGGCGGGCTTGGCCTCGACCGAGGCGACCGTGAAGGTGGCAAGCTCCAGGTCGCGCCGGAAGGCCCCCGCCTCCTCCGCGGTGCCGACGTCGAGGCGCTGGATCCGCTTGCCGTCGGCGCCCACCAGCCGGGCCTCGAACACCGCGCCGCTCTCGGTCTTCAGGGTCGCGACGATCGACCAGTATTCCCGCGGCTTGAAGGTCTCGATCTCGCGCTCGCGGTCGCAGACGAGGCGAAGCGCCACCGACTGCACGCGACCCGCCGAGCGGGCGCCCGGCAGCTTGCGCCACAGGACCGGCGAGAGGTTGAAGCCGACGAGGTAGTCCAGTGCCCGCCGCGCCAGGTAGGCGTCGACGAGAGCTTGGTCGATCGCCCGCGGCTGAGCCATCGCGGTCTCGACCGCGTCCTTGGTGATGGCGTTGAAGGTGACGCGCTCGACCGCGACGTCCTTGAGCACCTTCTTCGCCTGCAGCGCCTCCAGCACGTGCCAGGAGATCGCCTCGCCCTCGCGATCCGGGTCGGTCGCCAGGATCAGGGTGTCGGCGCCCTTGACCGCTTTCGCGATCTCGGCGACGCGCTTCGCCCCGCGATCCTCCAGCTCCCACAGCATATGGAAGTCCTGCTCGGGATCGACCGAGCCGTCTTTCGCCGGAAGATCCCGGATATGCCCGAACGAGGCCAGCACCTCGTAGTCGCTGCCGAGGTATTTATTGATCGTCTTGGCTTTCGCGGGCGACTCGACGACGACGACTTTCATGGACGGGCTGCCTCTTCGAAGAGCACACCGCGGCAGATCGGGCTTCAACTTGTGCGGGGCGGCCGGCACGGGTTTTCGCGCGGCGAAGCGGACAAGTGGGTGATGACGCGGCGGTTGTCAAATACCGCCGATGATGCGGGTGCGTTCCTCAAGCGCATCCTTGCGGGCCGCTCCCGCGGCTCCTATAGCCCTTCGCTCAGGATGAGCACCCAGGCACCCCCCGGCTTCCCGCACCGCCACCTCCTCGGCATCGAGGGCTTGTCGCCCCTCGACATCGTGGCGCTCCTCGACCGTGCCGACGAGGCCGTCGAGATCAGCCGCCAGGTCGAGAAGAAGCGCACGACCCTGCGCGGGCGCACCCAGATCAACCTGTTCTTCGAGCCCTCGACGCGGACCCAGTCCTCGTTCGAGCTGGCCGGCAAGCGCCTCGGCGCCGACGTGATGAACATGTCGGTCGCCTCCTCGTCGGTGAAGAAGGGCGAGACCCTGATCGACACCGCCGCGACCCTGAACGCGATGCGCCCCGACATCATCGTGGTGCGCCACCACCAGGCAGGCGCCGTGCACCTGCTCGCCCGGAAGGTCGATTGCGCGGTGGTGAATGCCGGCGACGGCGCCCACGAGCACCCGACCCAGGCGCTGCTCGACGCGCTGACCATCCGGCGCAACAAGGGCCGGGTCGAGGGGCTGACGGTCGCGATCTGCGGCGACGTCCTGCACTCGCGGGTGGCGCGCTCGAACATCATCCTGCTCCAGGCGCTCGGCGCCCGGGTGCGGGTGATCGGCCCCTCGACCCTGCTGCCGCCGGGCCTCGCCCGCTTCGGCGTCGAGGTCTTCACCGACATGCGCAAGGGGCTGAAGGATGTCGACATCGTGATGATGCTGCGCCTGCAGCGCGAGCGGATGAACGGCTCGTTCGTTCCGTCCGTGAAGGAGTATTTCCGCTATTTCGGCCTCGACGGCGACAAGCTTCGCCATGCGAAGCCCGACGCGCTGGTGATGCATCCGGGCCCGATGAACCGCGGCGTCGAAATCTCGTCGGAGGTCGCCGACGGCGCGCAGTCGCTGATCCGGGAGCAGGTCGAGATGGGGGTCGCGGTGCGGATGGCGGTGCTGGAGGCGCTGGCCACGCACCTGCCGAACGCGTGACGGCGCCCCACCGCTTGACATGCCGCCGCGGGCCTTCGACCTTGACATCCAGGCGATCCAACGGCGCCTCGAACGCGAGGGGTGGAGGATCCGGCCCTCCAAGGGCCCGTACGACATTTACATGATGCCGGGACGCCCGCACGTCGCGGTGCCCCGGGGCCGCGGCAGCCTTCCGCCCGGGACAGCCCGGTCGATCGCGCGCAACGCCGGATGGCTGGACGGGAGCGAGGAGCCGTGACGGCGTATTTCGGCATACTGGAGAAGGAGCCCGGCACCCTGTGGGGGCTCTGGTTCCCCGACCTGCCGGGCTGCATCGCCGCCGGCGAATCGGCCGACGACACCCTGGCCCAGGCCGCCGAGGCATTAGGCCAGTGGGCGACCCTGGCGCGGGAGGACGGTGCCGCCCTTCCGGCGCCCCGCTCCATCGAAGTCCTGCGGTCTGATCCTGACGTCGCCGGCGCCCTTGCGGCGGGCCACGTCGCGGTCGCGGTGCGGCCGCCCGCCGACGAACTCGGCCTCGACGACGCCCAACTCCAGGCGGTCGACCGGGTTGCCGAGCGGCGAGGCCTGACCCGCAGCGGCCTCGTCCGCGCCCTGGTGCTCGACGAGATCGCCGGGTGAAACCCGCCCGCGGCTCCCATCCCGTCTTCTTCGTTCCGTAGGCCGATGCCCTCCTCCTGCCTCCTCCTCACCAACGCCCACCTGATCGACCCCGCCACCGGCCGCGAGGGCCCGGGCGCGGTTCTCGTCCGCGACCGGTCGATCGCCGACGTCCACTGGGGCACCCCCGCTTCCGTGCCCGAGGGCGCCGAGGTGATCGAGTGCGGCGGACAGGTGCTCACCGCCGGTCTCGTCGACCTGCGCGCCTTCGTGGGCGAGCCCGGGGCCGAGCACCGCGAGACCCTGGCGAGCGCCAGCGCCGCGGCCGCCGCCGGCGGCGTGACCACGCTGGTGTGCATGCCCGATACCAACCCGCCGATCGACGACCCGGCGATCGTCGACTTCGTGCTGCGCCGGGCGAGGGACACCGCCAGCACCCATGTCCTGCCGGCGGCCGCGATCACCAAGGGCCTCGCCGGCCAAGTGATGACCGAGTTCGGCCTGCTCACCGAGGCCGGTGCCGTCGCCTTCACCGACGGGCTCAAGGCGGTCACCAACGCCCAGGTGATGCGCCGAGCGCTCACCTACGCTCGCGATTTCGGCGTGCTGCTGATGCAGCACGTCGAGGAGCCGACGCTGGTCGGCGACGGGGTGATGAACGAGGGCGAGATGGCCTCGCGGCTCGGCCTGCACGGCATCCCGCGGGAGGCCGAGACGATCCTGCTCGAGCGCGACATCCGCCTCGTGCGCCTGACCGGCGGGCGCTACCACGCTGCGATGATCTCGTGTGCCGATTCGGTCGAGATCGTGCGGCGGGCCAAGGAGGCGGGCCTGCCGGTCACCTGCGGCGTGTCAGTCAACAACCTGGTGCTGAACGAGAACGACATCGGCCACTACCGCACGTTCTGCAAGCTCTCGCCGCCGCTCCGCACCGAGGCCGATCGCCAGGCGGTGGTGGCGGCACTCAACGAGGGCGTGATCGACGTCATCGTCTCCGATCACAACCCGCAGGACGTCGAGACCAAGCGCCTGCCCTTCGCCGAGGCCGCCGACGGGGCGCTCGGGATCGAGACGCTGCTCGCCGCCGCGCTCCGCCTGGTCCATGCCGGCGACATCGCGCTGCCGCGGCTGCTCGCCGCCCTCTCGGCCGCGCCGTCGCGGGTGCTCGGCCGCGAGACCGGGAGCTTGAAGCCCGGCGCCCCCGCCGACCTCGTGCTGATCGACGCGGACGCCCCGTACGTCCTCGACAAGCGCCAGCTGAAGTCGCGCTCGAAGAACTCGCCCTTCGACGAGGCGCGGCTGCAGGGGCAGGCCTCTCTCACCATGGTCGCCGGCCGCATCGTCCACCGTAGCGAGGAGACGCGCTGATGGCGCCGGACTGGACGCAGGTCGCCCTCTGGCTCGTCGTCGGCTACCTCTTCGGCGCGATTCCGTTCGGGCTGATCCTCACGCGCTTCGCCGGCCTCGGCGACGTGCGGGCGATCGGCTCGGGGAATATCGGCGCCACCAACGTGCTACGCACCGGTCGCAAGGGGCTCGCCGCCGCGACGCTGCTCGGCGATGCCCTGAAGGGCACCGCCGCGGTGCTGCTCGCCACCCGGCTCGGTGGGCAGGAAGCGGCGCTCGCCGCCGGCCTCGGCGCCTTCCTCGGCCACCTCTTCCCGGTCTGGCTCGGCTTCAAGGGCGGCAAGGGGGTCGCCACCTTCATCGGCGTGCTGCTCGGCCTGTTTCCCCTCGGAGTCCTGATCTTCGCCGTGGTCTGGCTCGGCCTCGCTGCCCTGCTCCGCTACTCCTCGGCCTCGGCGCTCGCCGCCTCCGCCGCCACTCCCGCCGCCCTGTGGGCCTTCGGGCAGGGGCGCCTCGCGGTGCTGTTCTGCGTGCTCGCCCTGCTGCTATGGTGGAAGCACGCGCCCAATATCCGCCGCCTCGCGGCGGGGACCGAGGGGCGCATCGGACAGAAGGGCTGAAGGTCTGACATCGGCCCTCACCCAAGGTTCGGCAGACCTTGAACGGGAGAGGGCCTTGCACCTCAGCGACGCGCAGCGCCTCGACTGGCTCCGGCTGATCCGCTCGGAGGGCATCGGCCCGCGCACCTTCCGGGGATTGGTCAACCGCTTCGGCGGCGCCGGCGCGGCGCTGAAAGCCCTGCCGGGCCTCGCCAAGGCCCGGGCCAAGCCGATCCGGATCACCACGAAGGCGGAGGCCGAGCGCGAGATCGCGGCGGCCGCCCGCCTCGGCGCCCGGTTCGTGGCGATGGGCGAGCCCGACTACCCCCTGCCGCTCCAGGCCACCGCCGATGCGCCGCCGCTGATCTGCCTGCGCGGCGATGCCGCCTGCCTGAAGCGGCCCGCCGTCGCCGTCGTGGGATCGCGCAACGCCTCGGCCGCCGGCCTCACCTTCACCGAGCGCCTGTCGCACGCGCTGGGCGCCGAGGGGCTGGTGATCGTCTCCGGGCTGGCCCGCGGCGTCGATGCCCGCGCCCACAAGGCGGCGCTCCAGAGCGGCACCGTCGCGGTCCTGGCCGGCGGGCACGACCGGATCTACCCGTCCGAGCACGAGGAGCTGGTCGCGCGCATCCTCGAATCCGGCGGCGCGGTCATCGCCGAGATGCCGATGGGCTGGGAGCCCCGCGGCCGCGACTTCCCGCGCCGCAACCGCATCATCTCGGGGCTCTCCCTCGGCACGATCGTGGTCGAGGCGGCGCGCCGCTCCGGCTCGCTCATCACCGCCCGCTTCGCCCTGGAGCAGGGCCGCGAGGTCTTCGCCGTGCCGGGCTCGCCCCTCGACCCCAGGGCCGAGGGCACCAACGACCTGATCCGCGACGGCGCCACGCTCTGCGCCGCCCCCGAGCACGTGATGGCGGTGCTGAGCCCGCTGATCGGCGGGCCGACGCCGGACACCGGGGCCGAGGACGCAGCGGACCGACCGGAGCCCGCGCTCTACTGGGACGAGATCGACTTCTCGGCCGAGCCGGTCACCGCCATGGCGGCCGAGCCGGCGCAGCGCTCCCTCGACGAGGTGTCCCCGCTTCCGGCGCAGCGCGACGACCGGACCATCCTGCTCGAACTCCTCGGGCCGTCGCCAGTGCCGGTCGATGCCCTGGCGCGACAGGCCGGGGTATCGGCGCGGGTGGTCCAGGGGTTGTTGATGGAACTCGAACTCGACGGGAAGATCTGGCGGCACCCGGGCGGGGCAGTGTCGCTGCGGTGATGCCGGCTCAGTGGAGGACTACCGGTGGCGAAATCCAGACCATCGCCCGTCACTCTGCTCAGCAAATCTGTCACTCACGGGGTCATTCCGGGGCAGCGTAGCAGAGCCCCGGAATGACGCGGCGGGTATGGCAGTCATGAGCGACCGAAAATCGGATGCGTCCGCAGGAATCTCATGGCGCTCCGCCCCGGTGCATCGCCTCCACCCGGTCCGTGAACCGCCCGTCCGGCCCGTGCAGCACCAGGGCCGGCGCCAGGGTGAACGGCGCCCGGCTGCCGCGCACGCCCGCCACCAGCACCCGGATCGCAGGCGAATCCGCCCGCGGCTGGACCGGCGTGACCCGGAGCGCGCCGAACCGGCCCGCCAGCGCGTCGAGGCAGGCGGGCAGCGCATCGGCCCGGTGGATCAGCACCAGCCGGCCGCCGGGGCGCAGCAGGTCGGCCGAGGTGCGCAGCCAGGCCTCCAGACCGCCGGGCTCGGAGAATCCATGCGCCGCCGCTCGGACCGCCACCGGAGAGGCGCGGTGCCGGCCGGCCTCGAAGAAGGGCGGGTTGGTCAGGAGCAGGTCGACGGAGTCGGGCAGGAGCCCCGCGGCTCGGCGCTCGCGGCCCGGCGCCGTCACGTCGGCCTCGATCACCCGGACGCGGGCGGCCAGCCCGTTCTCCTCCGCGTTGATGCGGGCGAGGTTCGCGGCTTCCGGATCGCGCTCGACCAGCATCACCCGCGCCTCCGGGCAGGAGCGGGCGACCGCGAGTCCGACCGCGCCGGCGCCGGCGCCGAGATCGCACACCGTCTCGCCGGCCTGCGCACCGGCAGCGGAGGCGAGCAGCACCGCGTCGGTCCCGGCCCGGTGGGCACCCCGCGGCGGCTGGCGCACGGTGAGCCGTCCTCCGAGCCAGGATTCGGCGATCGGCAGGACGTTCGTCGCGCCGCTCATGATTGACGGAGCTCGTGCGCGAGGCCCGCATCGGTGAGGATGCGCCGGGCTTGGCGGGCATGGTCCTCCGGCACCAGCAGCCGGCGCGGGAAGGCGCCGATCATCCCCTCCATCACGCTGATGTGGTTGTCGGCCACCAGCACCGGGATCTCGGCGCCGGCGAGAAGGGATTCAGCGAAGCCGATCAGGACGAGATCGTTGGTGCGGATCAGCTCGATCATGGTGCGGCACGCGGGTTCCTGCTCGGATCGCGGCGGCCATACCACACAAGCGCGCCGCTTGCGCCGCATCCCCAGGCCGCGTCACCCGCTTCAGGGCCTTGCGGCAGCTTGCGTGTTGCCGCCGGGGGCGCTCGCGTGCCAAAGGGGGCGGGAGTAGATCGAGGAGCCCCGCGGTTCGGGGCGGCTCTGAGGAGATCGCGCGGGCGTGGGCGTCGTACTTCCCCTTCAGGACAGACCCTCCGACCCGGAGGCCAGCCTCGACGCCCTGGTGGGGCTCGTGGCGGGCGGGATGGAGCGCGTCAACGCGATGATCCTGTCGCGCACCGGCTCCGACGTGACGATGATCCCGGAGGTTGCCAACCACCTCATCTCCTCGGGCGGCAAGCGCCTGCGCCCGATCCTGACCCTCGCGACCGCGTCCCTGGCAGGCTACGACCTCGCAAAGGGCAGAGAAGCCGACGGCGACGTGAAGCTCGCTGCCAGCGTCGAGTTCATGCACACCGCGACGCTCCTGCACGACGACGTCGTCGACGAGAGCGACATGCGCCGCGGCAAGGTGGCGGCGCGGATCAAGTGGGGCAACGAGGCCAGCGTCCTCGTCGGCGACTTCCTGCTCGGCCAGGCCTTCAAGATGATGGTCGAGGTCGGCTCGCTGCGCGCCCTCGACATTCTCTCGTCGGCCGCCTCGGTGATCGCCGAGGGCGAGGTGATGCAGCTCACCGCCGCCCGCAGCACCGAGACCACCGAGGACGAGTACCTGGCGGTGATCCGGGCGAAGACCGCCGAATTGTTCGCCGCCGCCTGCGAGGTCGGCCCGGTCATCGCCGAGCGGCCGAAGGCCGAGATCGCCGCCTGCCGCAGCTACGGCATGAATCTCGGCATCGCCTTCCAGCTCGTCGACGACGCCCTCGATTACGGCGGCACCAGCGCCGATCTCGGCAAGAACGTCGGCGACGACTTTCGCGAGGGCAAGATCACCCTGCCGGTGGTCCTGTCGTTCCGCCGCGGCAGCGACGAGGAGCGGGCGTTCTGGCGCCGCACCCTGGAGCGCCAGGAGATCGAGGAGCCCCGCGACCTCGACGCCGCGATCGCGATCATGCGCCGCCACCGCGCCCTCGAGGACACGATCGAGCGCGCCCGCCACTACGGCGCCATGGCCAAGGACGCGCTGGCGCTCTTCCCGGCCTCGCCGATGAAGCAGGCGCTGCTGGAAGCGGTGGATTTCTGCATCGCGCGGGCGCGCTGAGGCGCGCCCGCACTATCCGGCGCTCGCGTCCTCGCGCGCCGGCAGAGTGTCGGCCGACAGCACGACCCGGTTGCGACCGGCCCGCTTGGCCTCGTAGAGAGTCGCGTCGGCGACCCGCATCACCTCCTGCAGGGTCCGGCCCGAGCCCGGATAGGCGGCGACCCCGATCGAGACCGAGATGCGCGGCAGGTCGCTCTCGGCGTAGCGGATCGTCATGGCCTCGACGTCGCGCCGGATCATCTCGGCCACCGCGACCGCGTCGGGCGCGGCGGTGCCGGGCATCAGGATCAGGAATTCCTCGCCGCCGAAGCGGCAGGCGACGCCGGTGGGCGCAGAACCCCGTTGCAGGACCTCGCTCACCGCCCGCAGGACGGTGTCGCCGGCATCGTGGCCGAAATTGTCGTTGAACGCCTTGAAGTGGTCGACGTCGACCGAGAGCAGGCTCACGGTCGCGCCCAGGCGCTGCGCCCGCTGGACCTCGCTGCGCCCGCGCTCCAGCAGGTAGCGCCGGTTGTAGAGGCCGGTGAGTACGTCGCGGATCGACTGGTCGCGGAGCTGCTCGCGCAGCGTCATGTTGGCGATGGCGAGCGCGATGTGCTCGGCCGCGAGGATCCCGAGCCGCCGGCTCTCGGCGAAGGCGGCGGCGTCGCACCGATCCGCCGAAGCGTGGGCGAGGTGCAGGAGCCCGATCGTCTCGCCGTGGGCGAGGATCGGCAGGCAGCAGTAATGCCGCGCGGCCGGATCGGGCACGTGGCTGCAACGGAACTCGACGGGGTTGGCGCCGTGGACGTAGAGCCGCCCGCGCCGCAGGCCCCAGCAATCGTCGGGGTGAATGGTCTCGGGGCCCTCGGCATCGTTCCAGGACCCGGCCAGGTCGAGGGTGTCGCGCGAGCCGGAATAGACGTAGAGCGCGCCGCGGCAATCCGGGATCAGGCGGGACAGAACCGTCGAGACCATGCGGCAGAGTTCCTCCTCCGACTTCGCCGACTGGAGCCAGTCGCTGGTCTGGGAGAGTGTGCGGCGCTCGGCCTCGCTCTTCTGCCCGTGCTGCATGTTGGTGCGCAGCCGCTCGAGATGGGCGGCGATGCGGCCGAACTCGCGGCGGTCGTCGGACAGGCCGTCCGGCTCGGTGGCATCACCCACGGCCATCCGCTCCAGGCTCGCCGCGACCTTGGCCAGCGGGCCCGTCACCCGGCCGACGAAGAAGAGGCCGAGACCGAGGCTGAGTACCGGGATCGCCGCGGCCGTCGCGGCCAGGACGAGAATGACGAGCCCGAGCCGCGCATCGGCTGCCGCGAGCCTGTCCGTCGTGCCGGACTCGACTCCCCGCATCACGGCGCTCAAGGTGCCGACCAGCTCGCCGTAAGGGTTCGAGGTGGCGACGTTCACCAGCTCGTTCAGCCGCCCGATCGCCTCGTTCAGCGGCGCGGCCTCCGTCCGCAGCCCGAGGAGGGAGGCCGGACCCAGCGCCTCCTGAGCCTTCAGGTAGTCCTGCCACCGCCCTTCCAGGGTGGGCAGGAACGCTGCGGACGTATGACCCTCCACGAGGATCGCCTTGATCGACGCGAAGGCGGCGTCGACGCGCGCCCGGGACCGCACTGCCTGCCAATCGACCTCGTCGCGCTGGTTGCGGTCGATCGAGAAGGCCGCCTTGACGGCGTTGATCCGCACCCGCGACATGGCGTCGCCCAAGTCGTGCAGGGCCCGGATCATCCGGACGTCGGCGGCGATGGGCCGGGCGGCCTCGGCCCGGATCCGGGAGAGCCCCACCAGCGCAAAGCCCGCCGCCACGACGGCGACCAGGGCCAGGACCGCGAGCCAGGCCAGCAACGGCGTTCGCAGGGTGCGGGAAGACATGACCTCGTCCGTCGGAGCGCCTCGCCCAACGCTGCGTCAGCAGCCGTCGGCAGTCCTCTTAGACTGGATCATCCTTCCTTGATAACCGGTTGACCACAATCGATCCGCGCGAGCCGATCTCGCCTCCGCGGGCGAGCCGCGCTCAGCGCAGCAGCGTCGCCCGCACCCACCAGCCCGGCTGGGCCGCCGCGATCGCCCGCGCCGCCCGTGACGCCGCAGAGCGGTGACCGAACAGCCCGAACACCGTCGCGCCGGACCCCGACATCCGGGCGAGCCGGCAATCCGCCTGGTCGCGCAGGGCCGCGAGGGTGTCGCCGATCACCGGCGCGACCGTGAGGGCAGGGGCCTCGAGGTCGTTGCGGGCCGGGGCGATGCGGGCGATCAGCGCGTCGAGACCGTTGGTGCCGTCGATCTCCGGATGGGTCTCGGCGGCCAGGGGATGCGCCTCGCCGACCTTGAGCCCGAGGGCGCGGAAGACCGGCGCCGTCTCGACCGCCACGCCGGGATTGATCAGCACCGCCGGCACGGGCGGCAGGGCCAGCGCCGGACCGACCGCCTCGCCGGCGCCGCGCATCATCCGGGCCCGCGGCTCGAGGCAGACCGGCACGTCGGCGCCGGTGCGGCGCGCCGCCGCCATCAGGGCCGGATGATCGGGCGCGAGACCGTTGAGGCGGCCGAGGAGCCGCAGGGCCCCTGCCGCGTCGGACGAGCCGCCGCCGATCCCCGCCGCGACCGGCAGGCGCTTCACGAGGTGGAACCGACCGGCCTTCAACCCCGGCAGCTCCGCGGCGAGGTGGCGGGCCGCCCGCATCACCAGGTTGTCGTCGGTCGGACCTGCGGGACCCGCGGTCGGGCCGGTGACCACGAGAGCGAGGACCGGCCCCGGCTCCAGCGTCAGGAGGTCGCCCGCACCTGAACCCGCGAAGACGACCAGGCTCTCCAGGGCGTGATAGCCGTCGCCGGGACGCCGGCCGAGGACGTGCAGGGTCAGGTTGATCTTGGCGGGCGCGCGGGTCGCCAAGGAAGACGGGGCGAGGGAAGTCACAGTCACGTCTCTCGAACGGCTAAGGGGCGCGGCGCCTGTCCGGCACCGCGCCCGCGATATCATCGCGAACTTGGGAGGAGAGGGGCGTCAGCCCCCGCTCTTCGTCTCCGTGCCCATTGCCGGCGGCTCGGTCGGGGCCGGGGCGCCCTTCGGCATCTCGGGCTGGGGCGCGGGCTGGCTGTCGGCGGTGGCGGCGGGCTTCTCCAGCTCCGGCAGCCCGTCCTTCAGCTTGGCCTCGATCTTGACCAGATCCTCCGGCTCGGGGTTCAGGTCCTTGGCGTGCTGCCACTGGAACTTGCCCTCGAGCCTCCGGCCGCTGCGCCAGTAGGCGTCGCCGAGGTGGTCGTTGATGGTGGGATCGCCGGGCTTCAGCTCGATCGCCTTCTCCAGCTCGCGCACCGCGTCGTCCCAGCGGCCGAGGCGGTAATAGGCCCAGCCGAGGCTGTCGATGATCATGCCGTCGCGCGGCTGCAGGTCGACCGCCTGCTTGAGCATGCGGAAGGCCTCGTCGATGTTCTGGTTCTGGTCGACCCAGGAATAGGCGAGGTAGTTCAGCACCTGGGCGCGGCCGTTGGGCTGCGTCGCCGGCACCAGCTCCAGGGCCTTCTTCAGGTCAGCCTCGGCCTTCGGCCACTCCTTGGCGCGCTCGTAGGACGTGCCGCGGAAGTAGTACAGGGTCCAGTAGTTGCGCGCCGGCTGATCGCCGATCAGGTCGATCGCCTTGGTGTAGGTCTGGGCCGACTCGGCGTACTTCTTGCGCGAGCGCTGGACGTTGCCGAGCGCCGAGATCACGTCGATGTCGTTGGGATAGGTCTTTGCGACCTGGTCGAGGTGGGCGATCGCCTCCTCGCCCTTGCCCATCTGCTCGAGATTGAGGCCGATCTGAATGTCGGCATTGAGCTTCAGCGGCGAGGTCGCCGGCATGCGGGCGAAGACCTCGTTCGCCCGGTCGGGCGCCTTCATCCGCTCGAGGGTATCGGCGAGCGTCAGGAGCGCCAGCGAGTGCTCGGGGGCGAGGTAGAGGGCAAGGCGCAGGTACACCACCGCCGGCAATTCGTCGCCCTGCGAGGTCCCGGCCGAGCCGAGGCCGTAGAGCACCTCCGCGGCGCCCTCCTGGGCCGAGCCGATCAGGGGGGTGAGCGGCTTGCCGGCCTTCAGCTTGTCGAGGGCGTCGCGCACGATCGGGTGGCGCGGCAGGACGTTGTCGAATTCCTGGTAGGCCGCCACCGCGAGGTCGGGCCGGCCGGATTCGGCCTCGAAGCGGCCGTAGGCATCGACGATGCGCAGGGTGTTGCGGTCGGAATCGTAGGCCGATTTCAGCCGCCGCTCCGCCTCGACCTTGTCGCCGACCAGTGCCGCGATCAGGCCCGCATGGTAGTCGCGGAAGACGTTGTAGTAGCGCTCGCCCTTGAGCTTGTTGATCGTCTCGAGCGCCTTCTTGCCCTCGCCGGCGCCGGCATAGGACCAGGCGGTGAGCAGGGTCGACGTCAGGTCGGCGGCCGCACCCTTGCCGCCGCGCTGCAGGTTCTGACGCGCCGCGGCGAATTGCTTGGCCTTGATCTTCTGCACCCCGAGGGCGAGCTGGGCGAGGCCGTTGGCCCCGTCCCGCGCCGTCAGGCGCTCGGCGGCGCGGAACGCCTCCGGCAGCGAGCCGTCGGCGAGGAGCGCCACGAAGGAGCGTTCGAGCAGCTCGGCGTTGCGCGGATCGCCCTTCACCGCCTCGCGGTAATAGGTGGCGGCGGCGGCCGTGTCGCGGGAGGCGCCGGCGATGTAGGCGGCGAGGAAGTTGCCTTCCAGCGAATCAGCCGGCTCGTAGGCCTGCGGGGCCGTGATCTCCCGCGCCGGCAGTCGCGCCGCGAGGGCCGGCGCCGTCGAGGCGGCGAGGAGGAGGGCCAGCGCGGCGCGCGCAACACCGCGGCGGGGGGCGGGGATTCGGGTCTTGAGCACCAAACTCGTGGCTCCGTGATCGTGCCGGCCGCGGCGCCAGCGCGCGAAATCGGCGCGACATTGGACCCTGCGCGGGGCAGCGGCAAGACCAAACGGCGGCGGCGATGTGTCGGAGCCTGCCGCCGGGGTTGGCGGGGCGAGCCGCTTGCACGGGGCGATGGGCGGTCACGCCGTCGCCCGGGCCCGAACTTGTAAGATCTATCTTAAACAATCGCTGCGACCGATGTCGAACGCTGATCAAGTCGACCGCCAGAGTTGTCGAACATGTCGCTACGTAGACAAATATTCCTTATCTTGGGCCTGATCGGCTGCTTGCTGGTCTGGCTGGCGGGTTATCAGGTCGCCGATGCCTGGAACCGGGCCGAGGTCATGCGGCGGGCGGCGGACGCCAACCGGGTGACCGACGGGCTCGGTGCCGCCGCCGCGTCGCTCGCGGCCGAGCGGGGATTGACGAATGGCTGGCTCGCCAAGCCGCCTGCGGCCGCGGAACGCCCGGCCCTGGTGCGCGTGCGCGAGGAGGGCGACCGTCAGCTCGCGGCTGCCCTGGAGGCTCTGCGGCAGGACGGAGCGGTGTCGAAGGCGGCGGCCGCCCTCGGCGAGGCGCGCCAGGACCTCGCGGCCCTGCGCCGGCGGGTCGACCACGTCCTCGCCGGCACGCCCGATCCCGACCTCACGGCGTCCTGGTTTCCGGCCGCGACCGGCGTGATCGCCCGCGAGCAGGCGCTGTTCGACGCGGTGCGGGCCGGCATCACCGGCTCGGTGCCGGGCGCGATCCATCACGGCCTCGACGTCAAGCGCGCCCTGTGGGACGCGAGCGAGTTCGCCGGGCGCGAGCGCGGCCGGCTCAACGCGGCGATCGCCGGGCGACAAGCGCTCGCCATCGAGCAGGTCCGCGCCCTGGCGGGCCTCGGCGGGCGCGTCGATGCCGCGCTCGCGCAGGCCCGCGCCTCCGAGCCGGCCCTCTCGGCGGAGTTCCGGGACGCGCTGGCGGCGGCCTCCCGCCGGGTCGAGGCGTTCGAGGCGACCCGCACGGCGGTCCTCGGGGCCGGGGCCGCGAGCCGGCCCTACCCGATCGCCGCCGAGGAATGGTTCCGCCAGGCGAGCGACGTCATCACCGGCATTGCCCAGGCGAGGGCGGCCGCCACCGCCTCGCTCGACGCCATCGTGGCGGCGGAGAGCCGGGCCAGCGAGAGCTGGCTCCTCGCCTCGCTGGCGATCCTCGCCGGCGCCTGCGCGGCGGTCGGCGGCGGTGCGCTCATGCTGGTGCGCGGGGTGACCGGGCCGCTCGCCCGGATGATCGAGGCGATGCGCCGCCTCACCGCCGGCGACTTCGCCGGCGACTTGGCGGTCACGGTACCGGCGGCCTCGTCCCGCAGCGAGATCGGCGCGATGGCGGCGGCGATGGTGGGCCTGCGCGACAGCCTCGCCCGGGCCGCCGCCCTGGAGCAGGAGGCGGCCTCCACCCGCGCCGGGGCCGAGGCGCAGCGCCGGGCGGCTTTGCGCGAGCTCGCGGACCGGTTCGAGGGCTCGGTCGGCGGCGTCCTCGCCGCGGTGACCGCCGCGGCGGCCGAGATGGAGGCCACCGCCCGCGGCATGAGCGAGATCGCCGGCCGCACCGCCGACCAGAGCACCAGCGTCGCCGCCGCCGCCGAGGAGGCCTCCTCGAACGTCGCCACCGTCGCGGCGGCGGCGGGTCAGCTCGGCGCCTCGGTGCATGAGATCGGCCGCCGGGTCGGCTCCTCCGCCGAGATGGCCCAGAGCGCGGCCGCGACGGCCGGCGAGACCGCCCGCCTCGTCCACGAGCTGCGCCAGGGCGCGACGAAGATCGGCGACGTGCTCGGACTCATCTCTTCGATCGCCGCCCAGACCAACCTGCTGGCGCTCAACGCCACGATCGAGGCGGCCCGGGCAGGCGCTGCGGGCCGCGGCTTCGCGGTGGTCGCCGCCGAGGTCAAAGCCCTCGCCGGCCAGACCGGCCGGGCGACGGCCGAGATCGCCGACCAGATCGCCCGCATCCAGGGCTCGACCGAGCAGGCGGTCGCGGCGATCGGCGGCATCGCCGGGCAGATCGGCGAGATCAGCTCAGCCAGCACCGCCATCGCGGCGGCGGTGGAGGAGCAGGGCGCGGCGACCCAGGAGATCGTCCGCAACGTCTCGGAGGCCGCCAAGGGCACCGGCGAGGTGACGGGCAGCGTCGTCGAGGTCGCGGGTGCCGCCGACGAGACAGGCGCGGCGGCGAGCCAGGTCTTGTCTGCGGCGAGCGAGCTGTCGCGCCAGTCCGAGCACCTGCGCGGGGAGGTGGGGCGGTTCCTCAAGACGGTCAGGGCGGCGTGAGACTCGGTTCCCAAGGGCCTTTCGCGACCCGGTCATCGAACCCTCCGGGTCATCCCGGGGCCCGCCGCAGGCGAGAGCCCGGGATCCAGAACCGCAGATGACGCAGAACCGGGCGGCATGGCGGCCCCTTCTTTCTGAACCATCAGCGGCTCTGGATTCCGGGCTCCGCTTTCGCGGCCCCGGACTGACCCTGTGACTTCGAAACGGGGTGGGCCCATGAAAAGGCCCCCTTCGTCCTTACATATTCACGTAATTCGGACCGCCCGGACCTTCCGGCGTCACCCAGTTGATGTTCTGGTTCGGATCCTTGATGTCGCAGGTCTTGCAGTGGACGCAGTTCTGCGCGTTGATCTGGTAGCGCGGCGCACCACCCTCCTCGATCCATTCGTAGACCCCGGCCGGGCAGTAGCGGCTGGAAGGCCCGCCGAACACGTCGTGCTCGGAGGATTTCTGCAGGCCCATATCCTTGACCTGGAGGTGGACCGGTTGGTCCTCCTCGTGATTGGTGTTCGAGAGGTAGACCGACGAGAGACGGTCGAAGGTCAGCACCCCGTCGGGCCTCGGATACTTGATCGGTGTCACGTCCTTGAGCGGCTTGGTGCAGGCATAGTCCGGCTTGCCGTGGCTCAGCGTGCCGAACAGCGACAGGCCGGCGAGCTCGTTGAGCCACATGTCGAGGCCGCCCAGACCCACGCCGACGAGGGTGCCGTACTTCGACCACAACGGCTTGACGTTGCGTACCCGCTTCAGGTCGTAGCCGATCGGGCTCGAGCGCCAGCCCTCCTCGTAAGCAGTCAGCTCGTCCTGGGCCCGGCCGGCGACGAGCGCCTCGTGGATCGCGCCCGCGGCCTGCATGCCGGAGAGCACCGCATTGTGCGAGCCCTTGATCCGCGGCACGTTGACGAAGCCGGCGGAGTCGCCGACGAGGCAGCCGCCGGGGAAGACGAGCTTCGGCACCGATTGCCAGCCGCCCTCCATGATCGCCCGGGCGCCGTAGCCGATGCGCTTGGCGCCCTCGAACACGTCCCGGATCATCGGGTGGGTCTTGAAGCGCTGGAACTCCTCGAACGGCGACAGGGTCGGGTTCTCGTAGTTCAGGTGCGTCACGAATCCGACCGAGACCAGGTGATCGTCGAAGTGATAGAGCCAGGAGCCGCCGCCGGCCTTGTTCGGCAGCGGCCAGCCCATCGAGTGCTGCACCAACCCCGGCCGAAACTTCTCCGGCCTGACCTGCCACAGCTCCTTCACGCCGAGGCCGTACTTCTGATGGTCGGAATGCTGGTTGAGGCGGTAGCGATCGATCAGCTTCTTCGTCAGAGAGCCGCGGGCGCCCTCGCCGAACACCGTGTACTTGGCGCGCAGCTCCATGCCGCGGGTGAAGTCGTCCCGCGCCTCGCCCGAGCGGGCGACACCGAGATCGCCGGTGGCGACGCCGACCACCGCGCCCGAATCGTCGTAGAGGATCTCGGCGGCCGGGAAGCCCGGATAGATCTCGACGCCGAGCTCCTCCGCCTTGCGGCCGAGATACTTCGTGACGTTGGAGAGCGAGCCCACGAAGTTGCCGTGGTTGCTCATCAGCTTCGGGAAGGCGACGTTCGGCAGGCTGATGCCGCCGGCCGGCCCGAGGAACATGAACTCGTCCTTCACCACCTCGGTCTTGAGGGGGCGGTCCGGATCCGCGCGCCAATCCGGAATCAGCTTGTCGAGGCCGCTCGGGTCGATGACGGCGCCCGACAGGATGTGCGCGCCGACCTCGCTGCCCTTCTCGACCACCACGACCGAGACCTCGGTGCCGGCCTCGGCCGCGAGCTGCTTGAGCTGGATGGCGGCAGCCAGCCCGGCCGGGCCCGCTCCGACGATCACCACGTCGAAGTCCATCGCCTCGCGTTCCGGCAGCTCCATCCTGGTCCTCCCCTGGTCTCGCAATAGTTCACATATAAACGATCTCGGGCCGCCTCAAGCGGTTCCGGCGGCCGGACCGTGCGACGGCGTGTCCCCGGGCGCAAGCGGCGGCGCTCAGGCCTCGCGCGCGAGAATGCCTGTGCGCGTCATGTCGCGCCTGTTGTCCACAGCCGCGCGGCACGCCACATCATACATATGATTCCCGACGCTCCGGACAGCCGCGACCTTCTCTCCTTCCTCGACTTCCACGTCGCGGCGGGCGTCGACGCCGCGCTGGACGAGACGCCGCACGACCGCTTCGCCGAACCGGAGGCGCCGCGCCGTGCTGCCCGGGAGGCGGCCGAGCCCGAGGCACCTGCCAGCCGCGCGCCGCCGGCGGAGCCGGTACGCGCTGCCCCGCCGCGGCAGGAGGCGTCCCGGCAAGAGCCCCCCGGCCAAGAGAGCCCCCGCCAAGACGCCTCTCGTGCGGAGACGCCCAGTACCTACGGCCGTTCCGCCGCCGCAGCTCCCGGCGAGGCCGCGGGCGACGCGCGCGAGCTCGCCGCCACCGCCGCGAGCCTGGAGGATCTGGAAGGCCTGCTCGCCCGGTTCGAGAGCTGCGCGCTCCGCTTCACCGCCAAGAACCTCGTCTTCGCCGACGGCAACCCGCAGGCGCGGGTGATGTTCGTCGGCGAGGCGCCGGGCGCCGACGAGGACCGGATCGGCAAGCCGTTCATGGGCCGCTCGGGCCAGCTCCTCGACCGGATGATGGCGGCGATCGGGCTCGACCGCTCCAACGCCTATGTGGGCAACGTCGTGCCCTGGCGCCCGCCGGGCAACCGCAACCCGACCCCGCAGGAGATCGCGACCTGCAAGCCGTTCATCGAGCGGCAGATCGCGCTCGCCGATCCCGACATCCTGGTCTGCCTCGGCGGCGTCGCGACGCAGTCGCTCGCCGGCACCAAGGACGGCATCCTCAAGTCCCGCGGCCGCTGGTTCCCCTACCGGACCGGGCGACGCGAGATCCGGCTGCTCGCCACCCTGCACCCGGCCTACCTGCTGCGCCAGCCGCTGCAGAAGCGTCTCGCCTGGCGCGACTTTCGCGCCCTGCGGACCGCCCTCGACGAGGGCGAGCGGCAGCGCCCCTAAGCGGAACCGTGCCGGCTCCCATCGATTACTCTTGAGCCTCAGACCTGCGCCGCGTAGCCGTCGCGGCCTGAGGCACGGGCCAACGGGTAGCTGAGCATGCGCTGGGAAGATTTTCGCACCTCCGACAACGTCGAGGACCGCCGCGGCGAGGGCGGAGGCGGCGGGTTCGGCTTCCCCGGAGGCGGTGCCGGCGGCCTCGGCATCGGTACCATCGTGATCCTGTGCATCATCGGCTGGGTCACCGGCATCAACCCGGCGATCCTGATCGGCGGCGCCGAGACCGTGACGCGCCAGCGCGCCCCGCAGGAGCAGCAGGGCCAGCAGCCCGACCGGCGCACCGGCGCCCCCTCCGACCAGACCGGCAAGTTCGCCGCCGCGATCCTCGGCAACACCGAGGACGTGTGGAGCCAGGTGCTGCCGAACCAGACCGGGCGCCAGTACACCCCGACCACGATGGTGCTCTATACCGGCGGCACCCGCAGCGGCTGCGGCCAGGCCCGGGCCGCGATGGGGCCTTTCTACTGCCCGCTCGACAAGAAGGTCTATCTCGACACCTCCTTCTTCAAGGAGATGGAGCAGAAGTTCCGCGTGAAGGGTGATTTCGCCTACGCCTACGTCATCGCCCACGAGGTTGGCCACCACGTCCAGGACGTGCTCGGCATCCTGCCCAAGGTGCAGCGCAAGCAGCAGCAGGTCGGCGAGCGCGAATCGAACGCCCTCTCGGTCCGCGTCGAGCTGATGGCCGATTGCCTCGCCGGCGTGTGGGCGAAGAACTCGGACGACCGCTTCAAGGCCCTGGAGCCCGGCGACATCGAGGAGGCGATGCAGGCGGCGAGCGCCATCGGCGACGACCGGCTGCAGAAGCAGAGCCAGGGCTACGTCGTGCCGGATTCCTTCACCCACGGCTCCTCGGCCCAGCGCATGCGCTGGTTCCAGACCGGCTATCGCAGCGGCCAGACCCAGTCCTGCGACACCTTCCGGGCCTCGCAGCTCTGATGGCCGGCCTCGACCAAGCCCGCGCCTTCGTGCCGCTCGGCATCGCGGTGCTCACCGTCTCGGACACCCGCACCCTGGCGGACGACCGCTCGGGCGACACCCTGGTCGAGCGCCTGGGACGCGCGGGGCACCGCCTCGCCGCCCGGGCGATCGCGCCGGACGAGGTCGAGGCGATCCGCGGGCAGGTGCGTGCCTGGGCGGCGGATCCGGGGGTGGATGTCGTCATCACCACCGGCGGCACCGGCTTCACCGGCCGCGACGTGACGCCGGAGGCGCTGGAACCGTTGTTCGAGAAGCGGATGGACGGGTTCTCCGCCGTGTTCCACCGCATCTCCTACGACAAGATCGGCACCTCGACCCTGCAATCGCGGGCCACCGCCGGGGTGGTGAATGCAACCTACGTGTTCGTGCTGCCGGGCTCGCCCGGGGCCTGCCGGGACGCCTGGGACGGCATCCTGGCGGCGCAGCTCGATTACCGGCACCGGCCGTGCAACTTCGTCGAGATCATGCCGCGCCTCGACGAGCACCTGAAGCGCGGGGCTGCTAGCCCCGCACCAGCGCCCCCCGCAGGGGCCTGACCGGCAGGCGGGCCTTGAGCGGCAGGCCCGCCCGCAGGGCCTGCACCCGCACGAGGTCGCCGGCCCGCACCTGCCGGGTGCCGGTCAGCGCCTCGCGCCGTCCGGCGATCCGTTCGAAGAGCGGTGCGTGCGGGCGGCGGAGGCGGCCGACCGCCTCAGTGGTCGTCGTGGCGCCGAACCGGTCGAGCGCCCGGATCCAGCCCTCCGTCGGCACGTCCCCGGCCTCCAGGCACAGCATCCAGGGCCGGCGCGCCAGTCCGGCCGCCGCCACCCACGGGCTGCGACCCCGCGCCACCAGGGCCGCCCCGGTGCTCTCCGCCATGGTGCCGACCTCCGGGTCGTCCGGATGCGCCGCGGCGATCACCGCATCGCCCACCACACCCGCCGCGACGCCGGCCACGAGAGCCGCCAAGGTGTCGGCGAGGGCGTCGATGCGATCCGGATCGATCGCGCCGGGGAGATGGATGACTGCCGTGAACATGATCGCGCCATAGCGGATAGCGGGCGGCGCGTCCTGCCTCGATCGTTGGCATTTACATGCCACTTGCGCTTGTTCCCGTTTTGTTCAAAGCTCGGCCGCGATCGCGGAGGGGCAGGAATGGAATCGGGATGCGGGCGGACGGCGCGCCGCCTTGCCGAGTCGACCCCGGCGGCGGAATCCCGTCGCGGGCGCGGCGCCACCGCCAACCCGACCGGCCGGTTCGAGCCGGCCACGCGCGAGGCCTTCGCGGATGGCTGGGAACTCGAGGACGAGCTGCCGCCCCTGCGCACGGAGGTGACGCTGGAGCGGGCGCGCAGCATCATCACCCGCAACGATTCTCCCGATATCGGCTTCGACCGCTCGATCAACCCGTATCGCGGCTGCGAGCATGGCTGCGTCTACTGCTTCGCCCGGCCGAACCACGCCTATGCGGGCTTGTCGCCGGGGCTGGACTTCGAGACCAAGCTCTTCGCCAAGCCCGACGCGGCTTTGCTCCTGGAGCGCGAGCTCTCGGCCCGGGGCTACGGAGCCCGCACCATCGCGCTCGGCACCGCCACCGATCCCTACCAGCCGATCGAGCGGCGCTACCGTCTCACCCGCGGCGTGCTCGAGGTCCTGGCGCGCTTCCGCCACCCGGTCGGCATCGTCACCAAGTCCGACCTCGTGCTGCGCGACCTCGACATCCTGAAGCCCATGGCGGCCGAGGGCCTGGTGAAGGTCGCGCTCTCGGTCACCACCCTCGACCCCGACCTCGCCCGCCGGATGGAGCCCCGCGCCCCGCGGCCCGAGAAGCGTCTGGCGGCGATCCGGACGCTGGCGGAGGCCGGGGTGCCCGTGATGGTGCTGGTGGCGCCGCTGATCCCGGGCCTCAACGACCACGAGATCGAGGCGGTGCTCGCTCGCGCCCGCGAGGCGGGCGCGAGCGAGGCCGGCGGCGTCCTCCTGCGGCTGCCGCACGAACTCGCCGACCTGATGCGCGACTGGTTTTCGGAGCACTACCCCGACCGGGCCGGGCGCACCTTCTCGCTCCTCAGCGAGGCCCGCGGCGGCAAGGTCTACGATGCGACGTTTGGGCGGAGGTTCACCGGGACGGGCGCCTACGCGGATCTCCTCGACCAGCGGATGCGCGTGGCGATGACCCGGCTCGGCTATCCGGCGGAGCGGGTGCGATTGCGGACCGATCTGTTCCGGGTGCCGGTGGGGGTAGGCGGGCAGTACAGTCTGTTCTGAAGCGAGACAGGCATCGCCTGACGAGGCGCAAGGGCTCCCCTCGCCTCATCGGGAAGCGACTGTCCGGCCAAAGAAAGGCGCGGGATCCCCTCTCCCGTGCGGGAGAGAGGAGGCATGCGCCCCGTTCTTTCTCCAAACAGCCTCACGATCGGCAAGAGGACGGGATGTGTGCCTCCCTTCAAGATGTGCGTTTCCTTTGGGGAAATCACCGCTACTCTGCCGCCATGACCGTCCAGCCCCCTCCCACCCTCGACACCCCCCGCCTCCACCTGCGCCTCGTCGCGCCCGAGGACGCGGAGGCGACCAGCGCGATGATGACCCCGGCGGTGAGCCGGTGGCTCGCCTCCTGGCCGATGCCGTTCACCGTCGCGATGGCGCGGGAGCGGATCGCCATGGCGCGCTCCCTGGCGGCGACCGGGCAGGCGCTGTCCCTCGCCGTGACCGCCCACGGAGACGGCGCGCTTCTCGGCTGGATCATGCTCCACCGGACCCGCGACGATCCACGGACCGCCACCCTCGGCTACTGGCTCGGCGAGGCGCATCACCGCCGCGGCACCCTGCGCGAGGCGGCCGCGGCTCTGCTCCCGGTCGCCGCCGCGTGGCTCGACGTCGACCGGATCGAGGCCAGCGCCCATCCGGAGAATGCCGGCTCCTTCGCGGTGATGCGGGCCTGCGGCATGAGCTTCCGGCGCGAGGCGGTGATCCACGCCCCTTCCCGCAACCGCGACGAACTGGTGCACGTCTACGCCGTCGAGCGCGACGCGCTCACCCTGCCGCCAGGCACAGCTCGAAGGTGATGCAGGCGGCGTTGGCGCCGCGGAGCAGGACCCCCTCGTGGATGTCGCCGGCGACGTCCACCACCGCGATGTCGAGATGCGCGACCAACGCACCGGCCGGCCCCGGCCGCACGGTCCCGTCGCGGATCAGCACCTCGCTGGCATCCGTCGGGATCACCCGCCCGTCGGCGAAGGCCGGCCGCACGATGCTGCCGATGCCGCGCACCCGTGCCACGGCGAGGCCGTGTGCCTGGCAGGCGGCCTCGATCGCCGCGTGGACCTCCTCGTTCGGCTGGATCTTCAGGAGCAGGCAGCCCGATCCCGCTTCCCCCAAAGGAGCCGGCACCAAGGGAGCCGGGGTGAAGAGCGGGAAGTTGGTCTCGGCATCCGGCACGACCCGCCACGCCGCACCGGCCGTGCCCCAGGCCTCGGCCCGGACGGGCTCGGCGACGACCACCTCCGCCGGCAGCAGGTGGCCGGCGCGGCGGCGCCCATCGGCCTCGATCCAGGTGCCGTGGACGTGGAGGAAGGCCGCGCCCTCGCGCTCGCCGAAGGTGGCGGTTGCCCGTTCCAGCCGGGTCTCGCCCGCCGGCCGGAAGGTCTCGCTGTAATAGGCGGCGAAGCGCGGATCCGAGGAGAGGGCCGGCATCACGTAGGCGAAGGGCGCGAAGCTCCCGCCCGAGAGATGCACCACGCCGCCCCGCAACCCGGCCTCGGCGAGCGGCCCGGCGACGGCGTCGAGGAGCGTGCGTCCCGGCGCCAGGTCGAAGGTGCGATGGAGGAGGGCGCCGCGGGCGGCGAGCCAGCGCTCGGGCCGCACGGGTCCGGGCTGGGCGAGGGTGGCGAAAGGCGGTGGCTCCTCGGGCCGGGTCGGGGACGCGCTCACCCTTGCGCCCTCTCGCCCAGCAGGCCCGCCGCCTCCAGCTCCTCCCGGACCATCTTCTTGGTGATCTTGCCGTAGCCGGATTTCGGCAGCGAGTCGCGCAGGATGACTCGCCGGGGCAGCTTGTAGCGGGCGACCTTGTCGAACAGGAACGCCATCACGTCCTCCTCGGAGAGCGTCATGCCCTCCCGGGGCACGCAGACCGCGATGCCGATCTCGCCCCAGGTCGGGTCCGGCACGCCGAGCACCGCCGTCTCGGCCACCGCCGGATGGGCCAGGATCTTCTCCTCGATCTCCCGCGGGTAGATGTTCGAGCCGCCCGAGATGTACATGTCGGAGGCGCGGCCGGTGATGTACAGGAACCGCTCCTCATCGAGATAGCCGAGGTCGCCGGTGCGGAACCAGCCGTCGCGAAACGCCTCGGCATTGGCCTTCGGGTTCTCCCAGTAGCCGGCGAACACTGCCGGGCCACAGACGCAGATCTCGCCGGCCTCGCCCGGGGCGACCTCGCGCCCCTCCGGGTCCTGGATCTGCACCTGCATGCCGGTGCGCTCGAAGCCGCAGGTGCCGATCTTCACCCCCGGCCCGTCCTCCGCCTCGTGCAGGGCGGGGGGCAGCACCGTGATGTTGCCGGTGACCTCGCCGAGGCCGAAATACTGCACGATCACCTTGCCGAGGGTGCGCAGGGCCCGCTTCTGGTCCTCGCGGTACATCGGGGCACCGGCATAGATGATGTAGCGCAGGAACGAATGGTCGTGCGCGTCGACCGCCGGGTGCTCGACCATCATCTTCAGGATCGTCGGCACCGTGAACATGTTGGTGATGCGGTGGCGCGCCACCAGGCCCCAGACTTCCGCCGCGTCGAAGCGCTCGGACGCCGGCAGCACCGAGGTCACCGCACGGGCGATCTGCGCCACCGCGTGCACACCGGCCCCGTGCGAGAGCGGCGCCACCACCAGGGAGGCGTCGGTCTCCGAACTCGTGCCCGGCATCAGGTCGCAGAGGTGGTTGGTGATCACGAAGGCCATCTGGCCATGGGTCAGCACCGCAGCCTTCGGCTTGCCGGTGGTGCCGGAGGTGTAGAAGAACCAGCACGGATCGTCGTGCTCGACCGCCGCGTTCGCCACGCCCGCGCCCGCGCCCTCCGCCACCACGTCCTCGTAGGCCTCGCCCTCGGCCGGGCCCTCGCCGATCACGACGACCCGGTTCAGGTCCGGGCAGGCGGCGCGCACGGCGGCGACGTGGTCGGGGTAGTCGGCATGGCACAGGAAGGCGGTCGCGCCCGATTGCTGCGCGAGGTAGGCGACGTCGCCCGGCATCAGCCGGAAATTCGTCGGCACGAACACCGCGCCGAGCCGGAACGCCGCGACCATGATCTCCAGGATGGCGTTGCCGTTGCGGGCATGGACCAGCAGCCGGTCGCCCTTGGCGATCCCGCGCCGGCCGAGCGAAGCGGCGAGCGCCGACACCCGGGCGTCGAACTGGCCCCACGTCCAGCTCCGCTCGCCCCACACGATGGCCGGGCGGTCCGGGTGACGCGCGGCGGCCTGGGTGAGGGAATGGGCGAGGTTCATCACCCGGCGCGACATTGGGGTCATCATCGGGCAGCCCTCGGGGTCGTGGTGCTCACGTCGGTCTTCCTCCCTGGCGGCGCCGGCCGTTCGGCTCGTGCGCGCGTCGCGGGAGCTTACGACGTTCCGGGCGGGAAGCGGAAGCGCGGGACGCGCATGCGCCGACTCACCCCTTGCGAGACTTGAAGCTGAGCCGGTGGTGCCGGGTGAGGCCGAGGCTCGCCATCGCCGACCGGTGCAAGGCGGTGCCGTAGCCGACGTTGCGCTCCCAGGCATAGGCCGGGTGGCGCAGGGCCAGCGCCCGCATCAGCCGGTCGCGCACCACCTTGGCGACGATCGAGGCGGCGGCGATCTGCGGCACCAGCCGGTCGCCGCCGACGAGCGCGCGGCAGGGCAGGGGCAGGCCGGGCGGCACGTCGCGCCCGTCCACCGCCACCTCCGCGTCGATCCCGAGGCGTCCGACCGCGCGGCGCATGGCGTCGAGGGTGGCGGCTCGCACGTTGATCCGGTCGATCAGGTCGCGGGAGGCGCCGGCGAGCGCCACCCGCCCGGCAGCCTGGATCCGCGGTGCCAGGCGCTCGCGTGTGGCGGCGTCGAGGCGCTTGCTGTCGTCGAGGGCATTCAGCAGGTCGCCCGGCAGGGCGGCGGGGTCGAAATGCACCGCCGCCACGATCACCGGGCCGCAGAGCGCGCCGCGGCCGACCTCGTCGCAGCCGGTGAGGATGGGGTAGCGGGCGGCGTGGCGGGCATCGAACGGGCGCATCGCGCAGATGTGCGGTCGTCCCGGTTTCGAAATTCCTCCCAGTACAATCGGTGACGTTCCCTTCCGGGCGGGGCGGCGCGATGATCGGAGCCGACGAACGTGCGCCGGATCGGGGAGGATGCGCGCCGAAAGCCCTGCGCGTCGATGACGCGCTCGCGCTTGGCGCGGGGCATTTGGCACGCCGCATGCCGCTCCCGGTCTCCGGCCCCGCTCGGCCCGGATTCAACCGCTGGAGGTACGCCGTCCATGAAGGTCGCCCTCGCCGTCGCCGCGCTCTCCCTCGTCCAGCCGACGCATTCCTGGTACCCCTACGAGTGCTGCTCGGACCAGGATTGCGAGCCGATCTCCGACGCCGTCGAGGTGCCGGGCGGCTACCAGACGCATGGGATCTTCGTGCCGATGGCGAAGGTGCGGCCGAGCCAGGACGGGCGCTATCACTGGTGCCATCGCGGTGGCTACGTGTTCTGCTTCTTCGCGCCGCTGGCGGGGTGAGGCCCCGGGACCAGGAGCCTCTGGCGGCCGGGAAGCCCTCTTGGCGGACGGACGGCTTGCTGGCACCTCTGGGCGGCGGGCGCGTTCCCGAAGGGCAGCGACCCCGCGAAGAGGAGGATGCATGACCACGCCGCCGCGGCAGAACCCCGTCCTGGCGCTCGCCTTGCCCGTCGCGCTCCTGGCCGGCGCCCTGACGATCGGGTTCTGGACGCTCGACCACATCCGGATCACCCGTGCCCGCGCGCTCGCCGCTCAGATGTGGATGCAGCCATAGGCGCCGGCTCAAAAAAGGACCGCGCTCCGAGGAGGCGGCCCTGAAGTCATTTGGGTCTCGAAACCTCGGAGGAGGCCCGGCCCGCCGGCATCACGGGGGCTGGGGGGCTGGGTACCGGAGCGGCCGACGGGCTGGGCCATGAGGTCGGCTTACTCCTGCGCGCGCATCAAGGCCGGCGCGCGGCGCGATTGTGGCGTTTTGTGGGCGAATGCGCCCGTTTCCGTGTATTTCTGCTTCGCATCATCGCGTTGCCGGCCACCTGTCTCTCCAGCGCAACCCTTGCGGGGCTGTCAGCGTCATCCCATCATGGTCGGAGGTGGGCCGTTCGCCGGCTCGCCACCGCTGCGCCCCTCGGGCGCGAATCACCCCGACAGGCAGGAGACACGATGAGCGAAGGAGAGACGGCCGAAAGCTGGAGCGCCGGCGCCCATGTGGTGCCATTCCCGCGCGCCGCACCGCAGGTGTCATTCCATCGCGACGAGTTGCGCATCATCCTGAACCTCTACGGCCGCATGGTCGCTGAGGGTGAATGGCGGGACTACACGATCGACTTCACCCGCGAGAAGGCGGTGTTCGCCATCCACCGCCGCACCTCCGAGCGACCGCTCTACCGCATCGAGAAGGATCCCCGCCTCGCCCGGCGCCAGGGCGCCTACGCGGTGATCGCCGAGACCGGGCGGATCCTGAAGCGCGGCCACGACCTGGCGCAGGTGCTGCGCGTGCTGGAGAAGCCGCTCCGGGTGGTGTGAGGATTGACGACCGCCGTCCTGACAGGCGCGACGGCCGGACCTCTCCCCCTCTGCGCAGGGCTGCCCGGGGAAAGCTCGGACGTCGACAGCAAGCCGGGCAAAAGCAACCGGGCAGGAGCGAGTTTCCGTCGTTCGTGTCGGGGCGGCGGTGGCTGGTCAAGCCCGGCGAGATGGCAGGGTTCGACCAGGCCCTGCCGCACGACGTCGATCCGTTCGGCTTGCAGCATGATCGCTCGCCCGATCCGAGCGTCGTCGACGGCGGCATCGGTGATCCCCAGGGCGGCAGCCTGCCGGGTGTCGGGTCATCGGTCCCACGCAAGCCTGAGCCCGCGGATGCGGCCGTTCCCGCGCGCCCAGGGCTGGCGGGCGTCCGACGGGATGGGAGCGGCGTTGCGGACCTGCCGCAGGGCGCGCGTTCGTGGTGCAGGCGGCGCCCGGGATCGGCGCCCAGAGCCGCGAAGGTCCCGGCCGAGGAGGCCGGCGGGTCGGCGAGGGCGCGCTGGTCGCGGCGCGCCCCGCAAACGCCTACCGCGCGTTGCCGAACGGCTCGAACTTGGTCAGGCCGCGCATCAGCTGGCCGAGGAAGGCCTGCTCGCCGCCGCTGGTCGGCGTGGTGCGGGAGATGAAGTCGAACACCTTGCCGTCCTGCTCGCCGTAGAGCGCCACGCGCTCGACCTTGAAGCCGGCGTTGAAGTACACCGCCAGGACGCGCTGGTCCTTCGGGCGCTCGCCCATGAACATCACGGTGCGCTGGGTGTTCTGGCTGATGTAGTACCAGGACTTGTTGCCGACCGTGGAGACGGTGGTGGGCGTGCCGAGGAGCTGCAGCACCTGCTCGGCGCTGGCACCGGGCCGCACCTGGGCCACGGCGGCATCGTCGATGATGTAGCCGTGCCGGAACTCTTCGCCGATCACGCAGCCCGCGGCCGACAGACCGATCAGGCCGGCCGCGGCGAGGCGGAGGAGCGACGGTGTGAAGCGGCGCGGCATCGAGACCTCGGGAAACGGGTGCGGGACAGTTGTCGGCCGGCCGGACGGCAGCCTTGCGCGAGAAGCGACCGCTGCCGTACCCCGGGGTTGTGGCGTTGGCAAGGCACGGCCAAGCTTCGCCTGACGATGTTCGGCCATGGATGGAAAGCCCCGGCGCGGTGGCGGTACGGGGCGATGCGGAAGGCGAGACACCTCACGATGATTCGAAACCCCTTCCGCCGCGAGGATGCCCGCCGGCGCGCCATCGAGGCGCTGCACATCCGCATCAATGCCGGGGCCCGGGTGCCGGCGCTCTACCTCGATCTCGGCGTGCCCGACACGGTGGAGGGCCGGTTCGAGGCCCTGTGCCTGCACGTCGTGCTGGTGCTGCGCCGCCTGCGCCATCTTCCCGCCCCGGCGGCGGACGTGGCCCAGGACCTCGTCAACTCGGTGTTCGAGCAGCTCGACTCGTCCCTGCGCGAGCTCGGGGTCGGCGATATGGGGGTATCGAAGCGGATGAAGAAGCTGGCGCAGGCCTTCTACGGCCGCGCGAGCGCCTACGACGCCGCCCTCGATGCCGGCGACCGCGACGCCCTGGCGGCGACGCTCGCCCGCAACGTGCTGGCCCGCGAGGAGCCCGAGGCGGCGCGAGGCCTCGCGGCTTACGTGGCGGCGGCCGATGCCGCCCTCGCCGGGACCGACCTCGACGCCCTGATGGCGACGGGCCCGGCCCTGCCCGACCCGGCGGGGTTCGGCGGCCCGGCGCAGGCCTGACGCGGATCCCCGCGTCACCGCCTCTTGCGCGCATCCCGCCGGCCTCTTGCGCCGGGGCGGGGCGCGACGCATCTCGGAGGGATCGGGCCCGACCGCGCGCCTCGCAAGGTCGCCGCGTCCGGGTCCCTCGCTCATCCAGGATCGAACTAAAGGCACGTCCATGACCCCCGACAGCGTCGGCCCGTTCTCCCGCCCGATCCTGGTCGAGCGCACACTGAAGACCGGCCAGCCCGTCACCGTCGAGGCCAACGAGGAGGAGCGCGCCGCGCTCGCCCGCGATTTCGGCCTGCCGGGAATCGCACGGCTCGCCGGCACCTACCGGCTGTCCGGCTCGCTGCACCGGCTCCAGGTCACCGGCACCGTCGAGGCGGCGCTGACCCAGACCTGCGTGGTGACTCTCGAGCCGTTCGACGGCACGGTGACGGAAGAGGTCGACGTCGATTTCGCCGACCAGGACGCCTTCGCGGGCACGCCGGCCGAGGATGCCGACATCCCCGACCCGATCGTGAACGGCCGCATCGACCTCGGCAGCCTGACCGCCGAGTTCCTCGCGCTCGGCCTCGACCCCTATCCGCGCAAGCCCGGCGTCGCCTTCGATCTGCCGGCGGCTGAAGAGGAGGAGACGCCCTTCGCCGCGCTCCAGGGCCTGAAGGGCCAGGGACCCGAGGGGAAGGACGGCTGACGACGGGCCGACGCCCCACGCCCAGGCTTCAGAATTCGTTTGCGGCCCGGCGCCGGGTCGCTATTTTCCGCCGCGCCGCGGACCCCCTTCCTTGTTCCCGTGTCCCCGGCGGATCCGAGAGGCTGTTCGACACCCCCATGTCCCAGAGAGTGCGCATCTCGCTCGACGCGATGGGCGGCGATCACGGTCCCTCGACGGTCGTGCCCGGTGCGGGGCTCGCCCGCGAGCGCCACCCCGAGACGACCTTCCTGATGTTCGGCGACGAGGCGGTGCTCACTCCCCTGGTCGCGGCCGAGCCGCGCCTGAAGGGCGCGGTCGAGATCCGCCACACCACCGTGGCGGTCGCCATGGACGAGAAGCCGAGCCAGGCGGTGCGCTCCGGCCGCGGCAAGTCGTCGATGTGGAAGGCGATCCAGGCGGTGCGCGACGGCGAGGCCGACGCCGCGGTGTCGGCCGGCAATACCGGCGCGCTGATGGCGATGTCGAAGATCTGCCTCAAGACGATGTCGCACATCGAGCGCCCGGCCATCGCCTGCCTGTGGCCGACGGTGCGGGGCGAGAGCGTGGTGCTCGATGTCGGCGCCACCATCGGCACCGACGCCAACCACCTCGTCGACATGGCGGTGATGGGCGCCGCGATGGCCCGCATCGTGTTCGACCTCGACCGGCCGACCGTAGGGCTCCTCAACGTCGGCACCGAGGAGATGAAGGGCAACGAGGCGGTCAAGGAGGCGGCGCGCATGCTGCGCGAGGCCGACCTGCCCGGCCTCGCTTATCACGGCTTCGTCGAGGGCACCGATCTCGGCCGCGGCACCGTGGACGTGGTGGTGACCGAGGGCTTCACCGGCAACATCGCCCTCAAGACCGCCGAGGGAACCGCCAAGCAGATCGCCGCGTACCTGAAAGGGGCGATGGGCCGGACGCTGATGGCGAAGATCGGCTACCTGTTCGCCCGCGGCGCCTTCCGGGCCCTGCGCGAGAAGATGAACCCGAGCCGGGCCAATGGCGGCGTCTTCCTCGGCCTCGAGGGCATCGTCATCAAGAGCCACGGCGCCGCCGACGCCGAGGGCTTCGCCAGCGCCATCGACATCGCCCACGACATGGCCCGCCACGACCTGATGCGGACGATCCGGGAGCGCCTCGACGCCGCGCCGGCTCAGGCTTCGGCATAGGTACGGGATTGGGGAGGAGATCATGACCCGCCTTCGCTCGGTGGTGCGGGGCTGCGGCTCCTACCTGCCGCGGACCGTCGTCACCAACGACGACCTCGCCGCCCGGGTCGAGACCTCGGACGACTGGATCATCCAGCGCACCGGCATCCGCCAGCGCCACATCGCCGAACCCGACGAGACCACCTCGGTGCTCGGCATCAAGGCGGCGCAGGCCGCCCTGCACGATGCCGGCATCGATCCCTCGACGATCGACCTCGTGATCTGCGCGACCTCGACGCCGGACCACACCTTCCCGTCGACCGCGACGCAGATCCAGGCCGGGCTCGGCATCCACGCCGGCGCCGCCTTCGACCTCCAGGCGGTCTGCGCCGGCTTCGTCTACGCGGTCGCCACCGCCGACAAGTTCCTGACCACGGGAGCGGCCACCCGCGCCCTGGTGGTCGGCGCCGAGACCTTTTCGCGGTTGCTCGACTGGGAGGACCGGACCACCTGCGTGCTGTTCGGCGACGGTGCCGGCGCCGTGGTGCTGGAGGCGCAACCCGGCGAGGGCCATTCCGGCGACCGCGGCGTGCTGACGAGCCAGCTCCGGGCCGACGGCCGCCACCGGGAGAAGCTCTACGTCGATGGCGGGCCGGGCTCGACCGGGACGACGGGCAAGCTGCGCATGGTCGGCAAGGAGGTGTTCCGGTTCGCCGTCGGCTCGGTCACCGACGTGATCGCGCAGGCCTTCGAGGCCACCGGCACCACCGCGGAGGATCTCGACTGGTTCGTGCCGCACCAGGCCAACCGGCGGATCATCGAGGCCTCGGCCGACAAGCTCGGCATCGCCCGCGAGAAGGTGGTGCTGACGGTCGACCGCCACGGCAACACCTCGGCCGCCTCGATCCCGCTCGCCCTCGATGCGGCCTGCCGCGACGGCCGGATCAAGCGCGGCGACCTCGTGATGATCGAGGCGATCGGCGGCGGTTTCACCTGGGGCAGCGCGCTGATCCGCTGGTAGACCTGTAAAGTATCCGGGAACCCGCCCGGCGCCCGGTTGACCCGGCGCGCATCGCCGATTAGCGTGCGCGATCATAGACATACGTTGTTCGTGAATCAGCCGCCGGGGGAGCAGCACGATGGCAGGCAAGACGGTCACGCGGGCCGATCTGAGCGAGGCCGTCTACCAGCGGGTCGGCCTGTCGCGGACGGAATCCGCCGCCCTGGTGGAGACCGTGCTGTCGGAGATCTGCGGCTGCCTCTCCTCCGGCGAGACCGTGAAGCTGTCCTCCTTCGGCTCCTTCGTGGTGCGCGACAAGGGCAAGCGGGTCGGCCGCAACCCGAAGACCGGCGTCGAGGTGGCGATCGAGCCGCGCCGGGTGATGGTGTTCAAGCCCTCGAACGTGCTCAAGGCCCGGATCAACGGCGACGCCGCCCCGGACGACGACGACGGGTGAGCCGCGTCTGCGCTGGCGCATGGGCTGACGCAGGATCGGGCCGATGACCGGGATGCCGATCGAGGACGAGGATCTTCCCGAGCCTGGCGGGGCCGACGCCCCCGGCCGGGCGCTCCTGCCCGAGAAGGAGCCCGGCGCCTTCCGCACCATCAGCGAGGTCGCCGAGGATCTCGACCTGCCCCAGCACGTGCTGCGCTTCTGGGAGACCCGCTTCACCCAGGTGCGCCCGCTCAAGCGCGGCGGCAACCGGCGCTACTACCGGCCCGACGACGTCGACCTCCTGCGCGGCATCCGCCGCCTCCTCTACGGCCAGGGCTACACGATCCGGGGCGCCCAGCGCGTCCTGCGCGAGCGCGGCATGCGCTTCGTCCAGGCAGTCGGCCGCGGCGAGCAGGTCGCCCCGGCCTTCGTCGAATCCGACCACGAGCCGGAGCCCGAGACCGCCCCGCCGCCGCTGGGGCGGGCGGACCGGGCGAGCCTCAACGCGGTGCTGGACGAACTGCGAGCATGCCGGCGGCAGATCGCCCAGGTGAGAATGTCGGGTTCCGTGAGCGATGGCTCACGCAAGTAGGTACGGCGCTGACCCTATTCGCATTGATCCCTGACGCGGCGCATCAGGATGGAGCGGGACGTTGACGATCGAGGGGTGCGCGGCATCCTCTTGCTCATGCGAAATGGAGTCGGCCGTGGAAGTGAAGGAAGCGGTATCCAGAGCCAAGCACTATCCGGCAGATGTCTTCTCTGACGAAGAAATATCTGACATCCGACTTGAAGAGGTCGAATTTGATAAGCTGGACAGGTCTTGGCTTATAACGCTTGGATTCCTCCAACCAGACTTCGAGACGAATTCTGTCGAGGCTATCAGAAAAAATCCTTTGCAGCGGCCCACGCGCCAGATCTACAAAATCGTCCGAATTCCCGAAAGCGACAGCGAATTTCCGTCGATGAAGACTCGTGTCCTCGGCGAGCCATGAGGCGTAGCATCATCTTGGATACGCAGTTGATCGTCCTGCTTGCGGTCGGACAGGCCGATCGTAGCATGATCAGAAAACATAAAAATTTAACCGAGTCCCGATTCAGGATTTCGATCTCTTGATGCTGCTGTTGGGATCGGAGCCGAGTCTCATCCTGCTCCCGAACACGGTGTCTGAAGCCGCCAATTTGCTGCGCCAGCATCGCGATCCCGAACGAAGAATCATCATGGAAACGTTCAAGAGTTTCATCCACGCCCATTGCGAGCGGGACGTCGCCAGCAAGGTCGCAACATCGAGACGAGAATACAGGCGACTTGGAGTTGCCGATGCGGCGATTCTCGAGAGCTGCACGGACGCCTGTGAAATCCTCACGGCCGACGCAGACCTTCATGTCACCGCATCGGGACTCGGGATGCGATCCAGGAACCTCAACCATATGCGCGAGGACTACGGAATACTCTGATACGTGTTCGAGTCTCCCGCAACCCGGCTCGAACAGACGGGTGCGCCAGCTCCCAAAGCAGCATTTTTCGCGAGATCGCAGAACCCACCGCCCGGCACCGCGTTACGCGCACATGGCCGAATCCCGCCGCCACGCTTCTCCGACCACCGAGCTGATCGCGCGGCTGATGCGCGTCGTGCGCACCTGCCCGGAGGCGACGGCCGACGTGCTCGAACTGGTGCTGCTGGTGAGCCAGATCGAGGCGATCCCCGTGGTCGACCGGGACTACCGCGATGCCAGGCGGGTGATCTCCCGCCTGCGCCACCCGCTCTGGGACATGACGCCCGACCAGCGCGAGGTGCTGCGCAAGGCCGCCGACACCATCCGGGATGCCTGCCGCCTGCGCGAGACCGACATCCCCGCCGACCCGATCGGCGATGCCGGCGAGCGGGCGCGGGTCGAGCGCGGGCTCGCCTCGGCCCTTGCGGGAGAGTTCACGCCGGCCCAGATCGCCCGGGTGACCGGCGCCACGCTGGCGGTGCTTCAGGCGGCGACCGGCGACGAGCCGGGGGAGGGGGCATGATGATCGGCGACTATCCGGTCGAGGGACGGGGCTACTGGCTCTGGCTCGGCGGCGTGGCCCTGCTCGGGCTGTTCAACCTGTTCGTGATGCTGGTCCTGCACTGACGGCGGTTTCCACCACGGAACCGACGGCGCGGCTCTCGACGCGGACGGGCCCGCTCACCACATGCGGCCGGCATCCCCTCGGAGAGCTTGAGCCCACATGACCAGCCCCTTCCGCCCGACCCTGGCGCTCGCCGTCCTGCTGGCCGCCGGGCCCGTGCTGGCCGCCGGCCCCGCCCTGGCACAGACCGCCGCCAAGGTCCGCGAGCACTCCGTCGCCTCCGGCAAGCAGGTCCGGCTGGTGATGGTGCCGAACCTGAAGAAGGATTGCTCGCTCGGGCCGCAGCCCGAGCTGAAGGTCACGAGCCCGCCGAAGAACGGCGCCTTGATCCAGCGCGCCGGCAAGGTGAAGACCCCCGCCACCTATCGATGCCCGAACGCCGAGGCCAACGTCCAGGCCCTGTTCTACGAGAGCAAGGCCGGCTTCACCGGCAGCGACGAGGTCACGGTGGAGATCAAGGGCACCGACGGCAACGTGAGCACCCAGACGATCAAGCTGACGGTCGGGGCCGCGGGCACCAAGGAAGGCCCCAAGGACAGCGGCAAGGACGGCGCGAAGAAGGACAGCACCGACCTCTGAGCGCCGGTCGGCCCTGCGCCCGACGCGCAGGACGAAACGAAGCGGGAACGCTGACCTGACGGCCGGCGTTCCTCCCCTGTCCCGCGGGGCTGCCGACGGCGCTCCGAGGGGTGTGGAAAAACCGGAACAGGCGTGGCCTTTACGGCACAGGGCCGGTGGGTCACCGGCTTTCGCATTGGCGGATCTGCAACTTTCCCGGCCGCCGCGGCACGCGCCTTGCCCGCAGCCGGCCTGCATACAGGCTCCTGGCCGCCTCCGCACCCCTCCTTCCGTCGCCGCGCTGCGACAAACATGGGGATATCGATTGCATCCGAGGCGGGACAGGATGATCCTGGCGATGTCGTGAGGGTCCGGAATGCCAATGCCGTCAGCGAGCGACCTCTTTCAAACTTTCGCGCGCAGCTACGAGTCCCGTCGGGACGCGGAGCTGTCGCTGTCCGAATATCTCGAAGCCTGCCGTGACAATCCCCTGATGTACGCGAGTGCGCCGGAGCGCATTCTCGACGCGATCGGCCAGCCCGAGTTCATCGACACGGCGCGGGATTCCCGCCTGGGCCGGATCTTCATGAACCGGACCATCCGGATTTATCCGGCCTTCTCCGAGTTCTACGGCATGGAGGAGACGATCGAGCGCATCGTCTCGTTCTTCCGCCATGCCGCGCAGGGCCTGGAGGAGCGCAAGCAGATCCTCTACCTGCTCGGGCCGGTGGGCGGCGGCAAGTCGTCCCTCGCCGAGCGGCTGAAGGCCCTGATGGAGGTGCACCCGATCTACGTGCTCAAGGCCGGCAACGAGATGAGCCCGGTCTTCGAGAGCCCGCTGGTGCTGTTCGACCCCGAGACGATGGGGCCGATGATCGAGGAGCGCTACGGCGTGCCGCGCCGGCGCCTCACCGGTCTGATGAGCCCCTGGTGCCTCAAGCGCCTCGACGAGTTCGGCGGCGACATCTCGAAGTTCAAGGTCGTCAAGGTCAACCCGTCCCGCCTGCGCCAGATCGCGATCGCCAAGACCGAACCGGGCGACGAGAACAACCAGGACATCTCGTCCCTGGTCGGCAAGGTCGACATCCGCAAGCTCGAGACCCTGAGCCAGGCCGATCCCGACGCCTACTCCTACTCGGGCGGCCTCAACCGGGCAAACCAGGGCATTCTCGAATTCGTCGAGATGTTCAAGGCGCCGATCAAGATGCTGCACCCCCTGCTCACCGCCACGCAGGAGGGCAACTACGTCGGAACCGAGAATATCGGGGCGATCCCGTTCACCGGCATCATCCTCGCCCACTCGAACGAGGCCGAGTGGCAGAGCTTCAAGACCAACAAGAACAACGAAGCCTTCATCGACCGCATCTACGTCATCAAGGTGCCCTACTGCCTGCGGGTGACCGAGGAGCAGCGGATCTACGAGAAGCTGGTTTCGGGGTCGGAACTCGCCTCGGCCCGCTGCGCCCCCGGCACCCTGGAGATGCTGGCCCGGTTCTCGGTGCTCTCGCGCCTGCGCGAGCACGCGAACTCGAACGTCTTCTCCAAGATGCGGGTCTATGACGGCGAGTCCCTGCGCGAGGTCGATCCACGTGCCCGCTCGATGCAGGAATACAAGGACACCGCCGGCGTCGACGAGGGCATGGACGGGATCTCGACCCGCTTCGCCTTCAAGGTGATGGCCGCCACTTTCAACCACGACACCACCGAGGTCTCGGCCGACCCGGTCCACCTGATGTACGTGCTTGAGCAGTCGCTGCGCCGCGAGCAGCTCCCGCCCGAGACCGAGAAGCGCTACCTCGAATTCATCAAGGGCGAACTGGCGCCGCGCTACGCCGAGTTCATCGGCCACGAGATTCAGAAAGCCTACCTCGAATCCTACCACGATTACGGCCAGAACCTGTTCGACCGCTACATCGACTATGCCGATGCCTGGATCGAGGACCAGGACTTCAAGGACCCGGAGACCGGGCAGCTGCTCAATCGCGAGCTGCTGAACCAGGAACTCACCAAGATCGAGAAGCCCGCAGGTATCGCCAACCCGAAGGATTTTCGCAATGAGGTGGTGAAGTTCGCCCTGCGCTCGCGGGCCCAGCACGGCGGGCGCAACCCGTCCTGGACCTCCTACGAGAAGATCCGCGAGGTGATCGAGCGGCGGATGTTCAGCCAGGTGGAGGAACTGCTGCCGGTGATCTCCTTCGGCTCGAAGAAGGACAGCGAGACCGAGAAGAAGCACGGTGAGTTCGTCGAGCGGATGAAGGACCGTGGCTACACCGAGCGGCAGGTCCGCCGCCTGGTCGAGTGGTACATGCGCGTCAAGCAGGCGGGCTGACCGGATTAGACCCATCGCGGCCCGCGGGATCGTCTCCCGCGGGCTTACCCCCAAAGGGAGACCCCGAGGGGAGCGGTGGCGGGGGATGGACCCGATACGGTATGATGGCGTGATCGGAGAGCGCGAAGCGGATGCACATCATCGATCGACGCCTCAATCCTGGCGGCAAGAGCCTGGCGAACCGGCAGCGCTTCCTGCGCCGGGTCCGGGACGTGGCCCAGCGCGCCGTGCGCGAGGCGGCCCGGGATAAGGACATCAAGGATCTCGGCAAGGACGGCAACGTCACCGTTCCGGTCGACGGCGTGCGCGAGCCGAAATTCACCCGCAACCCCTCGACCGGGGTGCAGGACCACATCCTGCCCGGCAACAAGACCTACATCGAGGGTGACCTGATCGAGCGCCCACCGGGCGGCGGCGGGGGAGGGGGCGGCAGCGGCGAGGCCGGCGACGGCGGGGCTGACGGCGAGGATACGTTCCGCTTCGTCCTGACCCGCGAGGAGTTCCTGGAGCTCTTCCTCGAAGATCTCGAACTGCCCGATCTCGCCAAGCGCCGCCTCGCGGTGGTCGAGACCGCGACCCTGCGCCGGGCCGGCTACACGGTGTCGGGCTCGCCCGCCAACCTCGCCCTGGGGCGCACCCTGCGCAATTCTCTGTCGCGGCGCATCGCCCTCAAGCGGCCCAAGGCCGCCGAGATGGAGACCCTGGAGGAGGAGATCCGGGCGCTGGAGGAGAGCCAGCCCGACGCGGTGATCCTCGACGAGCTGAAGGCGGAACTGGAGCGCTTGCGCACCCGCTCGCAGCGCATTCCCTACGTCGATCCGATCGACCTGCGCTACCGGCGCTTCGAGCCCTATCCGCGTCCCGTCGCCCAGGCGGTGATGTTCTGCCTGATGGACGTCTCGGGCTCGATGACCGAGCACATGAAGGATCTCGCCAAGCGGTTCTACATCCTGCTGCACATCTTCCTGACCCGGCGCTACAAGCACGTCGAGATCGTCTTCATCCGCCACACCGACCACGCCAAGGAGGTCGACGAGGAGACGTTCTTCGGCTCGCGCGAGACCGGCGGCACGCTGGTCTCCTCGGCGCTGGTCGAGATGAAGCGGATCATCGCCGAGCGCTACAACCCCGAGGACTGGAACATCTACGCCGCCCAGGCCTCGGACGGCGACAACGTGTCGAGCGACGGCGCCACCTCGCAGGACCTCCTGCGCACCGCGATCCTGCCGGCCTGCCAGTACTTCGCCTATCTCGAGGTCGGCGACGAGGGTGGGCCGCGGGCGGGCTTCGTCGAGCATCGCACCACGCTCTGGCGCACCTACGAGCCGGTCTCGAAGACCAATTCGGTGCTGGCCATGCGCAAGGTCAACCACCGCCGCGACATCTACCCGGTCTTCCGCGAGCTGTTCGCCCGCAAGGCCGGTCAGGAGGCCGCTGCACCGTGACGAAGCGCGGCCCGGCAGCGGGCCGCGGCGACGCAACTTCGGTTCGCATCCCACCGCCGGGGGATGCTTCAAGGCACCGGGAGGTCCGACGCCCGATGAGTTCCGCCACCTTCGGCGCGCGGCCCGCCGGCCCGGCCGTGATCGCCAAGCACGCTCCGCTCTTCACCGGCAACGACTGGGACTTCGACACGATCCGGCGCATCCACGACGCCTGCGAGGCGATCGCCGGACCCGAGCTTGGCCTGAGCTGGTACCCGAACCAGATCGAGATCATCACCGCCGAGCAGATGCTGGACGCCTACGCGTCGATCGGCATGCCGCTGTTCTACAAGCACTGGTCGTTCGGCAAGCACTTCGCCCAGCACGAGGCCGGCTACCGCCGCGGCCTGATGGGGCTGGCCTACGAGATCGTCATCAATTCCGACCCGTGCATCTCCTACATCATGGAGGAGAATACGGCGACGATGCAGACGCTGGTGATCGCTCACGCTGCCTTCGGCCACAACCACTTCTTCAAGAACAACTACCTGTTCCGCCAGTGGACGGACGCCGAGGGCATCCTCGACTACCTGGACTTCGCCAAGACCTTCATCTCGCGCTGCGAGGAGCGCTACGGGCACAACGCCGTCGAGGCGGTGCTGGACGCCGCCCACGCCCTGATGAACCAGGGCGTCCACCGCTACCCGCGCAAGAAGCGGCCCGACCTCTCCTCCGAGCAGCGCCGCGAGCGCGAGCGCCAGGAGCACCAGGAGAGGATGTACAACGACCTGTGGCGCACCCTGCCGGCCAAGGCCCAGGCCGGCAGGCCGGACCCGCAGGCCGAGCGGCGCCGGGCACTGCTGGAACTGCCGCAGGAGAACATCCTCTACTTCCTGGAGAAGGCGGCGCCGCGGCTGCAGCCCTGGCAGCGCGAGATCCTGCGCATCGTCCGCCACGTGGCGCAGTACTTCTACCCGCAGCGCCAGACCAAGGTGATGAACGAGGGCTGCGCCACCTACAACCACTACCGGATCATGACCCGGTTGTCGGAGACCGGGCAGATCAACGAGGCGGCCTACCTCGAATTCCTGCAATCGCACACCAACGTGATCCGGCAGCCGACCTACGACGACCGGCATTACGGCGGTCACAACCCCTACGCCATCGGCTTCGCGATGATGACGGACATCGCCCGCATCTGCACCGAGCCGACCGACGAGGACCGGGCCTGGTTCCCCGACATCGCCGGCAGCGGCGACGCGATGGAGGTGCTACGCGACGTCTGGGCGAATTACCGCGACGAGAGCTTCATCGCGCAGTTCCTCAGCCCGAAGCTGATGCGCCAGCTGCGGCTGTTCCACGTCACCGACGATCCCGATAAGCCGGAACTCCGGGTCGAGGCGATTCACGACGAGCGCGGCTACCGGCGCCTGCGCCGGGCCTTCGCGCGGCAATACGACGTCGCCTGGCTCGACCCCGACATCGAGGTGGTCGACGTCGACCTCGAGGGCGACCGCAAGCTGATCCTGCACCACAAGGTGCTCAACCGCGTGCTGCTCAACAAGGACGACGCGATGCGGGTGCTGCAGCACCTCGCCGACCTGTGGGGTTACGACGTGCTGATGAAGGAGGTCGACACCGCGACCGGCGCCGTGCTCAAGGAGCACACTGCCAGCGCGCGGCCGACCTTCTTCTAGAGCGTCAGTCCCGGGCCTGCTCGCGCACGGTCCGGGCCGCCTCGACACCGTAGCGGGCGATCAGCCCCGGCAGAGCCTCGGCCTCGGCTTCGGCACCTCCGGCCGCGAGGTCGGCCCGCAGGCGCTCGACCAGGGCCTCGTCCGAGGTGCGGCCGAAGGCGGGCGGGACCGCGCCCGCCTCGACCAGGCGGCTCTTGTAGGCTTCCGCCTCGCTGCCGGTGAGATTCAGGCGCTGGCACATCCAGGCGCCGAGCATCTTGTTGCGCCGGGCGAGCGCGAGGAACCGCAGCTCCTCGTCGAGAGCGAACAATGCCTCGGCGGCCCGCTCCCGCTCCTCGAACATCGTGGCCATGGCGTCGTCTCCCTCGGATCCACGCCCCCTGTCTTTGAGAATGGCGACGATCGGCCTCCGAGACCAGATCGCTTCGCAGAGCCGTGATCCCGGCAAGCCCGTCATCCGAGCAGGAACGAAGCCGGGCGTCCGCGAGTTGCCGGGGCACATCGGTACCCCACGGGAGCATCTTATGGCCGACGACAAGAACCTTCGGGCGCTCTTCCTGCACCAGCTCAAGGACACCTACTTCGCCGAGAACGCGATCCTGAAGGCGCTGCCGAAGATGGCCCAGGCGGCTCGCTCGGAGGAGCTGCGGGGCGCGTTCAGCGTCCATGTCGAGGAGACCCGCGAGCAGGTGAAGCGGCTCGACCAGGTCTTCCGGATCGTGGGCGAGAAGCCCGAGGGCGTCACCTGCCAGGCGATCCAGGGCATCATCGCCGAAGGCGAGGAGGTGATGCAGGAATTCTCCGGCAGCGACGCGCTCGATGCCGGGTTGATCGCCGCCGCGCAGGCGGTGGAGCATTACGAGATCACCCGCTACGGCACCCTGCTGGCCTGGGCCCGGCAGCTCGGCTTCAGCGAGGCCGAGGACCTGATCAAGGAGACCCTGGTCGAGGAGGAGAACACCGACGAGCTCCTGTCCGAGCTCGCCGAGGATGCGGTCAACCCGGCCGCGGCGTAACCGCGACGGCCGCCCGCGCGTTCATCCTGGCGGAGGTGGCGCCATGCCGGAGATCGCCGGGATCCTCGAGACGGTCCTCTACGTCGACGACCTCGCGCGGGCGGCCGCGTTCTGGGGCGGGCCGATGGGCCTGTCCTGCATCCACGAGGATCACCGGATGCGGGCCTACGACGTCGCCGGGCGCGGCGTCCTGCTGCTGTTTCCCCGCGGCGGCTCCCTGCACCCGATCGCGACACCCGGCGGTACCATCCCGCCGCATGACGGGTCGGGTCCGTTGCACCTCGCCCTGTCGATCCCGGCCGACGCGCTGGAGGCGTGGGAGCGGCATCTCGCAGCGCACGGCATCGCGATCGAGGGGCGGACGACCTGGCCGCGCGGCGGCGTCAGCCTGTATTTCCGCGATCCGGACGGGCACTTGGTGGAGCTGGCGACGCCGGGCTTGTGGAAGGGGTATTGAGCCAGAGCCTCCGCCCTTTCCCGGACGACCGAAGCGTCAGCGGAAGGAGATCCGGGACAGGGAGGGCGAGTGAAAGCCCGGCGCCTCACGCCGTCCAGTGCTGCCCGTCATGCGCGAACCGGTCGGGCTGGCAGGCCAGCGCCGAGAGGCCGGTCAGCGCCGGGTCGGCGATGGTGATGACGCAGGTCGGGATCTGGCTCATCCGGTCGGAGAAGGGCGGCTTGTGCTCGAAGGCCTCCCGGAAGGTGCCCTCGTTCAGCACGTCGAGGATCCGGGGCGCGATGCCGCCGCCGATATAGACCCCGCCGGTCGCCAGGAAGGTGAGGGCGAGATCGCCGCAGAGTCGTCCGAGCAGCTTGGAGAACACCCGCAGGGTGCGTTGCGCCGCCGGGTCCCCGTCGGACATCCCGCGCTCGGTGATGGTCTTCGGGTCCATCTCGCCGCCGCCGAGGCCGGCATGGAGCCGGGTGAGGCCGGGGCCGGAGAGCAGGGATTCGACAGTGATGCGGCCTTCGATCCGGGCGAGGCGCGGCCAGAACTCGGCCTCCTCCGCGTCGCTGGGCCCGAAATCGGTGTGGCCGGCCTCGGTCGAGACGATGGCGAGCTGCTTGCCGTAGGGCACCAGGCCGGCGGCGCCGAAGCCGGTGCCGGGGCCGAGCACGAGGCGCGCCCCGCCCGCAGGCGAGAGCACGGGGCCGATCTGTTCGAGGATCGAGCGGTCTCGGCCCGCCGGGTCGAGGGCGGCGGCGCCGGCGGCCACCGGCACGTAGTCGTTGACGATCCGGCAGCTGGCGAGCCCGAAATCGCGACCGATCCGCTCGCCCTCGATCACCCAATGGGCGTTGGTGAGATGCACCGCCGGCCCGTCGACCCGGGCGGCCACCGCCAGGATCGCGGAGCGGGGCGGGGCCACCGTGCTGTGGGCCAGCGCGGCGCGGATCGCCGCGCTCGGGTCGGGATAGGCGGCGGTCTTGTCGTGGGCGAGCACGACGGGGTCCGCCCCCGGCTTCTCCTGCACGGCGAAGCGCGCGTTGGTGCCACCGATGTCGCCGAACAGGACCGGGAAGTCGAACATGGACCGCCGCACCGCCTTTTGCCTCAGGGCTTTCGGTTATAGCGCCGCAGCGGCCCCGGTCGACAGGCTCAGGCGCCCTCCATCCGGCCGACATCCTTCATCGCGCGCTTGAGGGCGAGCAGGCGGCGGTCGCGGTCGCGGAACAGCTCGGCCGGGTCGCGCCCGCCCCAGTCGAAGAAGCCCTTGCCGGCCATCACGCCGGTGCGGCCCTGCGCCACCAGGTCGTCGATCGCCTCCGAGCGGGTGCGCGAAGGGGGCGGGCTGTAGCTCGCATTGGCGAGAGCGTGGCGCAGCAGCTCGATGCCGGTGAAATCCGCTTTGGCGAAGTGGCCGAGGATCGGGATGCGCAAGGCGAGGCCGTGGATGATCGCGTCGTCGATCTCGCGGGCCGAAGCCACGCCCTCGTCGAGCAGGTGGTAGACCTCGGCCGAGATCGCCGACTGGATCCGGTTGGCGACGTAACCCGGGATGAAGCGCTTGAGCACGATCGGCACCTGGCCGAGGCCGAGGACGAGCTGGCGCGCCTCCTCGATCACCGCCGGATCGGTGTGCGGCCCCGGCACCACGTCGACGAGGTCGACGATGTAGGGCGGGGTGTACCAGTGCATCACGAGGGCCCGCGCCTGCCGCGCCTCCGGGATCAGCGGGAAGACGTCGAGGTAGCTGGTGTTGCTGGCGATCCGGGTCTCGGGGTTGCAGAGCCGGTCGAGCTCGGCGAACAAGGTCCGCTTGGCCTCCGGGTTCTCGGTGATCGCCTCGATGACGAGGCTCGTCCCGGCGACGGTGGCGCCGAGATCGGGTTCGAGGCGGATCACTTCCGCCACCCGCCCCGGCGTCCAATCGGCGGAGACGGCGCCGGCCTCGCGCAGGGTGTCGAGGGCGGAGGCGATCAGGCCCGGCACCCGCTCCAGGGTCTCAGGCCGGCTGTCGGTCAGCCGCACCCGGTGCCCGCCGAGCGCCAGAACCAGGGCGATCCCGTGCCCCATCAGCCCGGCCCCGATGACCGCGATCTCGCTCATGGTGTCCTCCCGTGTTGATGATCGTTGGCGCAAAGCATGACGTGCTCGCGCAGGTCCCTTCGACACTCTCTATCGTTGTCCCGGGACTCGCCGGAGGCGAGAACCCGGGATTGTCTGTTGGTTCGGTTGTCGGATGATCGCATTCTGCCTCGGCGGGATGCCCGGTCCGGATGGCCGAGCCAGACCGGCCTCCGATCCGCGAGCATCCCGGGATGGGGCTCGCGCCCGTCGTCATCTGGCTCGCCGGTCCGCACTCCTTGCCACGCTTGATGAGTTGCCGGGGCCTCTCGCCGGCGCCCGCAGACACTCGCAAGCGGCCACAGGATAGACCCGGAGGATGAAACCCGCCACCTCGCCCACCCGCTTCATCGGCGCCGAGGCCGGCACTGACGAGACCGTTATCCGCGACAACGCCCGGCGCGCGGCTGCGCGAGGCCTGGGCGGAGGAGGACAAACTCATTCGCGCCGTCGATGCGAAACGGAGCTGATGACCGGTGGACCTCGCTCGAGAGTGTGGGTGACGTTCGCTCCGGCCAGGTTGCTACGCCAGTACGCGCTCGCACCGGAAAGCCGACTGGCCGACGTCACCCCAGGACCCGGCCCAGCACCACCTCCGTCACCGCCCCCACCCCGTTCGCCCCATACATCGCCCGCTCCCGCGCGAGCCGGGTCGCGGCGTAGGCCTCGGCGATGACCGGCGGCGCACAGGCCGCCAGTGCCGCGGCGGCGGCGAGCGTCGCGAGGCGGCCGGTGGCGAAGCGGGCGCGGGCCTCGGCGTCGGGGGCCTGAAGGGCCGCGACGATGTCGGCGGCCGCCTCGCGCACGCCCGGCAGCCCCTCGGCCTCGTCAGCGAGGTCGGCCACGAGACCCACGACCTCCTCCGGCGCGCGCGTGGCGGCGCGCAGCACGTCGAGGGCCATGACCGTGCCGGAGCCCTCCCAGATCGCGTTGACCGGCGCCTCACGGTAGAGCCGGGGCAGGGGGCTCTCCTCGACGTAGCCGTTGCCGCCGAGAGCCTCCATCGCCTCGTAGACGAAGCCCGGGGCCGCCTTGCAGACCGCGTACTTCACCGCTGGGGTGAGGAGCCGGGTTCGCGCCGTCTCGCCCCGGTCGAAGGCGGCGGCGAGCCGGAGGGCGAGCGCGGTCTGCGCCTCGCTCTCGAGGGCGAGGTCGGCCAGCACCCGGCGCATCGCCGGCTGATCGGCGAGGGGCTTCTGGAAGGCACGGCGGTGACGGGCGTGGTGGAGGGCCAGGACCAGGGCCATGCGGCACAAGCCCGCCGAGGCGACCGCGCAATCGAGTCGCGTCAGCTGGACCATCGCCAGGATGGTCGGGACGCCGCGTCCCTCCTCGCCGATGCGCCACCCGAAGGCGCGCTCGAACTCGACCTCGGCGGAGGCGTTCGACCGGTTGCCGAGCTTGTCCTTCAGGCGCTGGAGATGCAGGGCGTTGACGCTGCCGTCGGGCCGGTGGCGCGGCACCAGGAGGCAGGTCAGCCCGCCGGGCGCCTGTGCCAGCACCAGGAAGCCGTCGGACATCGGCGCGGAGAAGAACCACTTGTGGCCGGTGAGCGCGTAGCCGTCGCCGCCGGTCGGCTCGGCCGTCGTGGTGTTGGCGCGGATGTCGGTGCCGCCCTGCTTCTCGGTCATCCCCATGCCGAGGGTCACGCCCGCCTTCTCGAACCAGGGCCGGAAGGACGGGTCGTAGGTCCGGCTGGCGAGGCGCGGCAGCCAGGCGGCGAGGTGGTCGGCGGCGGAGCTCAGCGCCGCGACGGCCGCGCTCGTCATGGTCATCGGGCAGAGATGCCCGCTCTCGACGCCGGCGACCATGTATTGCCGCGCCGCCCGGGCGAGGTGGCCGCGCCCCAGCGGCCGTCCCGGATCCGCCCCGTCCCAGATCGAGGCGTGCAGGCCGTCCGCGACGCTCGCCGCCATCAGGGCGTGGTAGGCCGGGTGGAACTCGACCCGGTCGGCCCGGTGCCCGCGCGCGTCGTGGGTGCGCAAGGTGGGCGGATGCGCGTTGGCGAGGCGGCCGAGATCGAGGCGCTCCGCCGCGCCCCAGCGCGCGCCGAAACCGTCGAGGCCCGCGGCGGCCGTCGGTCCGCCGAAGGCCGCGAGCGCCCCCCGCAACGGCGCGTCGGCGGCGAACAGGTTCACGTCGCCGAAGGGCGGGCTCTGGTTGAAGACCGCGTGGGTGTCGCCGGACATGGCGTCAGGGTGCGCCGGCCGCGTGCGATCCGCAACCGTCTCAGCGCCGGCCCGCGTCGAGCCGGTCGCGGTCCATCGCCACCGGCGGGCGGGTGGCCGGGGCCTTCAGCAGCCGGTCGCGGCTCAGGCCCTTGTGGACGTGGACCATCAGGGCGATGCCGAAGAGCGGCGTGATCAGGTTGACGACCGGCACCAGCATCAGCCCGGCGAGCAGGGCGCCGGCGAGCATCACGGTGGGAGTGTGATAGCGCCGCATGGCACCGGCCTCGGCCAGGGGCCGGAACCGGGCGGCGGCGAGCTCGAAATACTCACGCCCGAGCAGGTAGGTGTTGGCGAGGAAGAACGCCGCGACGTTGATGCCCGGCACCAGCAGCAGCGCCAGGGCCGCGAGGTTGACGGCGAGCGCGAGGCCCGCGAACCGCACGGCGTAGAGCATCGCCTGGGTGAGCGGCATCGCCTGGCCCGGCACCTCGTCGGGGAAGTCGGTGCGCTCGACGATCGCGGCGGCATCGTCCAGGAAGTAGCCCGCCACCAGGATCGAGACCGGCGGCAGGATGTAGGCGAGGCCGACGAACAGCCCGGCCCCGGCCAGGAACGACGCCACGGCGTTGACCATCGCGTAGTCGGTCGAGATCGGGTGGGCGGCGAGCAAGGCCGCGATGCCCTTGGTGAGGACGAACCAGATCAGGGCCAGGAGCCCGACCGTGAGGCCGAGCGACTTCCACAGGATCGTGCGGAGCGGGCGGGAGAAGACCTGCCGCAGGGCCGCGAAGGCGGCGTTGATGAGCATCGGGAACCTCGGGGCTGGGCGCGCCGCCGCTCACTTGATGCCGAACGGCGCCGCCGTCCAGTGGCGAACCCGGCTTCGCTTCGCGGGTTGAGGCTGCATCGAGTGTCGCGTGCGCCTTGAGGAGGTTCGACCGATGGACATCGCCGTTGAGAAGGTCTGTGAGTTCATCCTGCGGGCCCGGGCCCTCGACGTGAAGGAGGGCCTGAGCGACCCCGATTCCGGCTCGAACCCGATCGACGACGGCGCCCGCGACGTGCTGGTCGACGGCACCGACGACGCGACCGAGGAGGAGCTGCGCGAGATGGTCGCCGGCCTCAACGACGACGAGCGCGCCGAGCTGGTGGCGATCCTGTTCGTCGGCCGCGGCGACATGGAGCCGGAGGAATTCCCGGACGCGGTCCGCCTCGCCCGCGAGCGCGAGGCCGCCGGGACCCGCACCGCCGATTACCTGCTCGGCATCCCGAATGTCGGCGACCTGCTCGACGAGGGGCTGGCGGCGCTGGGGCTCAGCTGCGACGTGTGAGACCCGTTTCGGGACGATCCCGTGCGGGAGCGGTATCGCGCCCGCGACGGCGGAGCCTCGCTCCGCACGCTTGAGCGACGCCGAAATCCGCGTGGCGAAAGCGATCGGTCGGATTTCGGACGAATGGCCGTCCGGTCCGCTCTGGGCGAGGGACACCCATCCTGTCGTCCCCGGGGCCGCGCCGGCGCAGCCCGGCACGACGATGGCGGAGAGCGCGAAAAGGTGTCGGACGACATCCGATTGATTGCCTCGCCATGCGAAAATCGGCTTCGCTCAGGCGCCGCGCGGGCTGCTGACACGAGGTCCGTCGCACAGGCTGCACAGGCTCTCAGGATCAGGGCGCGGGTGGGATGGCGCGGGCACCAGCGGCCGGGCCGCCCCGATCCCCGTCACTCGTCCACCCGCGGCGCCTGGCCGCGGTCGATCGGCAGCGGCCGGAACGCTTTCAGCGCCTCGCCGCTCGGCAGGCTGCTCGTGTCCCAGCCGCCGCCGATCGCGCCGATCAGCGACACGGCGTTGGTGAAGCGGTTGAGCCGGACCTGCAGCGCCGTGACCTCGTTGTTGAGCTCCAGCGCCTGAGCGGTGACGACCGTGGTGTAGTTCTGGGTGCCGGCCCGGTACTCGTTGAGCGCGATCTCCACCGCCCGGCGGGAGGATTGCACCGCCAGTTCCTGCGCCGCCTGCTGGCGGGCGAGGATGCGCTGGCCGGCGAGCCCGTTCTCGACCTGCTGGAAGGCGGTGAGCACCGTCTGGCGGTAATTGGCGACCGCCGCATCGTAGGCCGCCTCGACGGCCTGGAGGGCGGCCGTGCGGGCGCCGCCGTCGAACAGCACCTGGGATCCCGAGGCCGCCACCGACCAGAACGAGTTCGCCGCGGCGAAGAAGTTGCGCGCCGGATCGCCCGCGATGCCGCCATTCGCCGACAGGGTGACGGTCGGGAAGAATGCGGCCACCGCGACGCCGATCTGGGCGCTCTGGGACTGAACGGTGCGCTCGGCGAGCGCGATGTCGGGCCGGCGCTCGAGGAGGTCGGAGGGCAGGCTGACCGGCACATTGGGCGGGCGCACCGGCAGGTTGCCGCGGGCCAGCGACACCTCGGAGGGCGGGCGGCCGATCAGCGTCGCGATGGCGTGCTCCAGGTTCGCCCGCTGCAGCCCGACCGCGATGGCGTTGGCCTGGGTGGTCTGGAGCTGGGTCTGGGCGGTGATGACGTCGGAGCGGGCGGCGACGCCGGCATTGTACTGGTTCTGCGCGATGGTGAGCGAGCGCTGGTAGGCCTGCGCCGTGCGCTCGAGCAGGTTCTGCAACGATTCCTGGTAGCGCAGCTGGTAGTACGCCGTGGCGAGCTGCGTCTGGAGCGCGAGGCGCACGGAGGCGAGGTCGGCGGCGCTGGCCTGGGCGGCGGCGACGTCGCTCTCGATCAAGCGGCGAATGCGCCCGAACAGGTCGAGCTCCCAGGTCGCCGAGCCCTGGAGCGTCAGGGTGGTGCGCTCGACGCCGCCGGTGCTGGCCCGGCTGATCGCGGGGGCACCGAGCGCTGTGGGAAACAGCTGGGCGCGGGCCTCCTGCACCAGGGCGCGGGCCTGCCGGTAGGCGGCGACCTGGGCACGCAAGTTCTGGTTGTCGACGTCGATCAGGCGGATCAGCCGGTCGAGGGTCGGATCGCGGAAGACCCGCCACCAGTCGCCGCGCTCCGCCTCGTCGAGGGGCCGCACCGGCCGCCAGTTGCGCGGCGGCATCGGCCGGGCGCCGCCCTCCTTGAAGGCGGGGGGCGTCTCGACGGTGGGGCGAGAATAGTCGGGGCCGACGAGGCAGCCGGCGAGCAGCAGGGGGAGCAGGGTCGCCGCGGCCAGATGCGGGGTGCCACCTCCAACCCTCCCCCCTCTGCGGGGGAGGGTGCCCCACGAAGTGAGGCGGGAGAGGGGAACCCCGCTTCCGGAGAGGCCGCGACCACGGTGAAGGGCGCAAGCTGGATCGGCGTCGCGCTGCTCCTCTCCCGCCCCGCTTTGCGGGGCGCCCTCCGCCGCAGAGGGGGGAGGGTTCGGTGCTGCGGGATCGGTCCGGACAATGAGATCGTCGAAGAAATTCATTCGGCCGGCAGCGCCCGCGTGGCGGAGCCCCGGCGGCGGCCGACCCAGAGCCGGAACCGGTCGAGGTACAGGTAGACGACGGGGGTGGTGTAGAGGGTCAGGACCTGGCTCACGATGAGGCCGCCGACGATGGCGATGCCGAGGGGACGGCGCAGCTCGGAGCCCTCGCCGCCGTCGAGAATCAGCGGCAACGCTCCGAGCAGTGCGGCCAGGGTTGTCATCATGATCGGGCGGAAGCGCAAGAGGCAGGCTTCGCGGATCGACTCCCGCGGGCTCAGGGACCGGGCGCGCTCGGCGTCGAGGGCGAAGTCGATCATCATGATCGCGTTCTTCTTCACGATGCCGATGAGCAGGATCACCGCGATGAGCGCGATCACCCCGAACTCCTCGCCGGCCAGCATCAGGGCCAGGATCGCCCCGATCCCGGCGGACGGCAGGGTCGAGAGGATGGTCAGCGGGTGGACCCAGCTCTCGTACAGGATACCGAGCACGGCGTAGACCGCGAGCAGCGCCGCCAGGATCAGCAGCGGCTGGCGCGAGGACGAGGACTGGAAGCTCTTCGCCGCGCCGGCGAACTCGCCGTGGATGGTGGCCGGCATCCGCAGGTCGCGCATGTGGGCGTCGATCGCCGCGGTGGCGTCGCTGAGGCTCTTGCCGGGGGCCAGGTTGAACGACAGCGTGGTCGCGACGAACAGGCCCTGGTGGCTGACCTGGACCGGGGTCGCGCCGGCCTCGAAGCTGGCGAAGGCCGAGAGCGGCACCATCGTCTCCTTGGCGCTGCTGACCGCGGCGCTCGACGAGGCGCTGGAGCGGCCGGCCGACGCGATGGAATTGGTGGCGGCGTTGCGGGCCGAATCGGTCGCGACCGCGGCCGCCGCAGTGCTGGCGTCCGTCGTTGCGGTGGCGGCGCTGGCGACCGTACCGGCGACCGCGTTGGTGGTGGCCGAGCCGCGGGCGCGCGCGCCGGAGGTCGAGACGTAGATGAGCTTCAGCGTCTCCGGGTTGTCGAGGTAGCGCGGCGCGATCTCCATCACGACGTGGTACTGGTTCAGCGGGTTGTAGATCGTCGAGACCTGGCGCTGGCCGAAGGCGTCGTAGAGGGTGTTGTCGATCTGGTCCGGGGTCAGGCCGTAGCGGAAGGCGGTCGGCCGGTCGATGACGAGCCGGGTCTCCAGGCCGCCCTGCTGCTGGTCGGAGGTGACGTCGGTGAAGGTCGGGTCCTTCTGCAAGGCTTCCAGCAGCTTCGGGGTCCAGGTGTAGAGCTCCTCGCTGGTGTCGCCCTGGAGCGTGTACTGGTACTGCGAGAAGCTCTGGCGGCCGCCGACCATGAAGTCCTGGCGCGGGAACAGGTAGAGCCGGGCGCCCGGGATCCCCGAGAGCTTCGGGCGCAGACGGGCCATCACTTCGCTGATCGGGTCGCGCTGGCCCAAGGGCTTCAGGCCGACGAAGACGTTGGCCGAGTTGGTGCCGCGCCCCCCAGTGAAGCCGACCACGCTCTCCACCGCCGGATCGGCCTGCACGATGGCCGTGGCGCGCCGCAGCTTCGCGCTCATCGCCTGGAACGAGATGCGCTGGTCGGCCTGGATGCCGCCGATCATCTGGCCGGTATCCTGCTGCGGGAAGAACCCCTTCGGCACGATGACGTACAGGTAGACGTTGAGCACCACCGCGGCGAGCAGGACCAGCATCACGGTCACGCCGTGGCGGAGCGCCCAGTCGAGGGAGACGCGGTAGGCCGACAAGAGCCCCGAGAACCCCGCCTCCAACCCCCGCGCCAGCGGGCCCTGCCGGGCGCCGTGGGCTTCCGGCTTCAGGAACCGGGCGCACATCATCGGCGTGGTGGTGAGCGAGACGACGAGCGAGATCAGGATCGCCAGCGACAGGACGACGGCGAATTCCTGGAAGAAGCGCCCGATGATACCGCCGGCGAGCAGGATCGGCAGGAAGACGGCGATGAGCGACAGGCTCATCGACAGGACCGTGAACCCGACCTCGCGGGCGCCGAGCAGGGCCGCCTCGACCCGCGAGCGCCCGTCCTCGATGTGGCGCTGGATGTTCTCCAGCACCACGATCGCGTCGTCGACGACGAAGCCCGCCGCGATGATGAGCGCCATCAGGGAGATGTTGTCGAGGCTGTAGTCGCACAGCCACATGGCGGCGAAGGTGCCCACCAGCGAGATCGGCACCGCCACCGCCGGGATCAGCGTCGCGCGGGCCGAGCGCAGGAAGCCGAACACCACCAGGATCACCAGGCCGACGGAGATGAGCAGCGTGCGCTCGGCCTCCGCCAGCGACGCCCGGATGGTGAGCGAGCGGTCGCCGGTGACGACGAGTTCGGTGTCGCCGGGCAGGGCCGCCTTGAGCTGCGGCAGCGCCTCCTTCAGCCGGTCGATCGTCTCGACGACGTTGCCGCCGGGCTGCTTGTAGACGATCAGCAGCACCCCGCGCTGGCCGTTGACGAGGCCGAGGTTGCGCCGGTCCTCGACGCCGTCGACCACCTGGCCGACGTCGCGCAGGCGCACGCCGGCCCCGTTGCGGTAGGCGACGACGATGTCCTGGTAATCCGCGGCCTTGCGGCCCTGGTCGTTGGCGTAGAGCTGGTAGCGCCGCTCGCCGGCCTCGATCGCCCCTTTCGGCGAGTTGGCGTTGGCGCTGGCCAGAGCCGCGCGGATGCCCTCGAGGCCGATGCCGTAATGGAACAGGGCATTGGGATCGAGCTCGACCCGCACCGCCGGCAGGGACGAGCCGCCGATCTCGACGTTGCCGATGCCCTCCAGCTGCGACAGCTTCTGGGCCAGCACCGTGGCGGCGGAATCGTAGAGCGTGCCCGGGCTCAGCGTCTTCGAGGTGAGGCCGAGGATCAGGATCGGCGCGTCGGCCGGGTTGAACTTGCGGTAGGTCGGGTTGGTGCGGAGCGCCGTCGGCAGGTCGGCCCGCGCCGCGTTGATCGCCGCCTGCACGTCGCGGGCGGCGCCGTTGATGTCCCGGTCGAGCCCGAATTGCAGCACGATCCGGGTCTGCCCGACCGAACTCGTCGAGGTCATCTGGTCGACATCGGCGATCTGGCCGAGGCGCCGCTCCAGCGGCGCGGCCACCGTCGTCGCCATGGTGTCGGGGCTGGCGCCGGGCATCTGCGCCTGGACCAGGATGGTCGGGAAGTCGATCTGCGGCAACGGCGCCACCGGCAGCCGCACGAAGGCGAACAGGCCGGCGAGCAGCACGCCGAGGGTGAGAAGCGTGGTCGCGACCGGGCGCAGGATGAACGGGGCGGAGAGGTTCACGGGTGGTGGTCCCCGGGCGCGCCGCCGTGAACCCTCCCACCTCTGCGGGGGAGGGTTATGAGCGCCACGCTCACGGCACCGCCTCCCCGGGCGCCAGCCCGCTGCCCCGCCGCCCGGAGAGGCGTCGGCCGAGGCGGTCGAAGGCGAGGTAGATCACCGGCGTGGTGTAGAGCGTCAGCACCTGGCTCACGATCAGGCCGCCGGCGATCGAGATGCCGAGCGGCTGGCGCAGCTCCGAACCCGTCCCCGTCCCGAGGATCAGCGGCACAGCCGCGAACAGGGCCGCGAAGGTGGTCATCAGGATCGGGCGGAAGCGCAGGATGCAGGCCTCGTAGATCGCGTCCCGCGGAGTCATGCCCTCCTCGCGCTCGGCCTGCAGCGCGAAGTCGATCATCATGATCGCGTTCTTCTTCACGATGCCGATCAGCAGCACGATGCCGATGATGCCGATGATGTCGAGGTCGTGCCCGAACAACATCAGGCCGGCGAGCGCCCCGATGCCGGCCGAGGGCAGCGTCGAGAGGATCGTGATCGGGTGGACGAAGCTCTCATACAGAACGCCGAGCACGATGTAGACCGTGACGATGGCGGCCAGCACCAGGAACAGGGTGTTGTCGAGGGAGGCCTGGAAGGCGAGCGCCGAGCCCTGGAAGATCAGCCGGAAGCTGTCGGGCATCCCGAGTTCCGCTTCCGCCGCCTTGATCGCCGCCACCGCCGGCCCGAGCGAGGCGCCGGGCGCGAGGTTGAACGAGATCGTGGTCGCCGGGAACTGGCCGAGATGGCTGATGAGGAGCGGCGCCCGGCGCTCGCTCACCTGGGCGATCGCGGTGAGCGGCACCTGGCCGTTGGTGGCGGTGGAGGACGGCAGGTAGATCCGCTGGAGCGAGTCGAGGGTCCGGTGCAGGTCGGGATCGGCCTCGAGGATGACCCGGTACTGGTTCGACTGGGTGAAGATGGTCGAGATGATGCGCTGGCCGAAGGCGTCGTAGAGGGCGTTGTCGACCGAGGCCGGGGTGATGCCGTAGCGGCCGGCGGTCGCCCGGTCGATGGTGATGTAGGCGGAGAGGCCGCTCGCCTGCCGGTCGCTCGCCACGTCGGCGAGGTCGGGGATCTGCTTCAGGCGATCGACGAGGCGCGGGACCCAGGTGTCGAAGGCGCCCGGATCCGGGTTCTCCAGGATGAACTGGTACTGCGTCGCGCTCACCGCCGTGTCGATGGTGAGGTCCTGCACCGGCTGCATGAACAGCGCGATGCCCGGCACGTCGGCGACGCGGGCGTTGATCCGCCGGATGATGGCGCTGGCATTCTCCGCCCGCTCCTCGCGTGGGCGCAGGTTGATGAGGAAGCGGCCCGAGTTCAGCGTCACGTTCTGGCCGTCGACGCCGATGAACGACGACAGGCTGACCACGTCCGGGTCCTTCAGGATCTCTGCCGCCAGGCGCTGCTGGCGCTCGGCCATCGCCCGGTAGGACACCGTCTGGTCGGCCTGGGTGATGCCCTGGATGAGCCCGGTATCCTGGACCGGAAAGAAGCCCTTCGGGATCACGACGTACAGGTAGATCGTGAGAACGAGGGTGCCCAAAGCCACCAGCAGCGTCAGGCCCTGATAGGCGAGGACGACCCGCAGGGTCCGGCCGTAGAAGGCGATGCCGCCCTCCATCAGCCGGCGCCCGGCATTCCCGATCCGCCCGGCGGCACGGGCCTGGGGCGGCTGGTGGCGCAGGAGGCGGGCGCACAGCATCGGCACCAGGGTCAGCGAGACGACGCCGGAGATCGCGATGGTGGCGGCGAGCGTGATGGCGAATTCGTGGAACAGACGGCCCACCACCTCGCCCATGAACAGGAGCGGGATCAGCACCGCGAGCAGCGACACGGTGAGGGAGATGATGGTGAAGCCGATCTCGCGCGAGCCCTTGAGCGCCGCCTCCATCGGGCTGTCGCCTTCCTCGACGTGGCGGGCGATGTTCTCGATCACCACGATGGCGTCGTCGACGACGAAGCCGGTCGCGATGGTGAGCGCCATCAGCGACAGGTTGTCGAGGGAGAAGCCCCACAGGTCCATCACCGCGAGCGCGCCGACGAGGGAGAGCGGCACCGACAGGCTCGGGATCAGGGTGGCGGGCAGCGAGCGCAGGAACAGGAAGATCACCAGCACCACGAGGGCGATGGCGAGCAGCAGCTCGAACTGCACGTCCTCGACCGAGGCGCGGATCGTCATCGTGCGGTCGGTGAGCGGGGTGACCTGGATCGCCGCCGGCAGGGTCGCCTGGAGCTGGGGCAAGAGCGCCTTGATCCGGTCCACCACCGCGATGACGTTGGCGCCGGGCTGGCGCTGGATGTTGAGGATCACCGCCGGGGTGGTGTCCATCCAGGCGCCGAGCTGGGTGTTCTCCGCCCCTTCCACCACCTCGGCCACCGCCGAGAGCCGCACCGGCGCGCCGTTGCGGTAGGCGATCACCGCGTCGCGATAGGCGGCGGGGTCGCGGATCTGGTCGTTGGCGTTGATGGTGAAGGACTGGGTCGGCCCGTCGATCGAGCCCTTCGGGGTGTTGACGTTGAGGTTGTTGATGGTGGTGCGCAGGTCGTCGATGTTGAGGCCGTAGGCCGCGAGCGCGGTCGCGTTGAACTGCACCCGCACGGCGGGCCGCTGCCCGCCCGCCATCGAGACGAGGCCGACGCCCGAGACCTGGCTGATCTTCTGGGCGAGGCGCGTCTCGGCGAGGTCGCGGACCTGGGTCAGCGCGAGGGTCTTCGAGGTGAGCGCGAGCGTCAGGATCGGCGCGTCGGCCGGATTGACCTTGGCGTAGACCGGCGGCGCCGGCAGGTCGCTCGGCAGCAGGTTGCCGGCGGCGTTGATGGCGGCCTGGACCTCCTGCGTGGCGATGTCGATGCCGAGATCGAGGTTGAACTGGAGCGTGATGACGGAGGCGCCGGCGGACGACTGCGACGTCATCTGGTTGAGGTTGGCGAGCTGCCCGAACTGACGCTCGAGCGGCGCCGTCACCGCCGAGGTCATCACCTCGGGGCTGGCCCCGGGATAGAAGGTCTGCACCTGGATCGTCGGGTAATCGACCGAGGGCAGGGCCGAGAGCGGCAGGTTGAAGTAGGAGATCATGCCCGTGAGCAGGATCGCCAGCATCAGCAGCGTGGTCGCGACCGGGCGCAGGATGAACAGGCGGGAGGGGTTCATCGGAACGCCCAATCGTTCATCACTGACGGACGCGCGCGGCTAACCCTCCCCCCTCTGCGGGGGAGGGTGGCCTGGGCAGGCCGGGAGAGGGGCAGCGCGACGCTGATCGCGGTGGCGCCCTTCAGAATAGTCGCGACCTTTCCGGAAGCGGGTTCCCCTCTCCCGCCCCGCATCCGCGGTGCACCCTCCCCCGCAGAGGGGTGAGGGTTGATGACGTCGTGCCACGTCATGGTCACGGGTTCTGGCTCTGCTGCCGGCGGCGATGCGGGCGCTCGCCATCGGGACGCTGGCCCTCCTGGCGCTGTCCATCCTGCCTCTGACCCTCCGGGCGGGGCTGGGCGGCGCCTTCGCCGTCCGCCGGCTTCGCCTCGGCCTCCGGCCCGGCCGCTTTCTCGGGCCGCCCGCCGGTGACGCGCACCTGCGCCCCGTCCTTCAGCCGGTCCGTCCCGTCGACCACCACCCGGTCGCCGACCGCCAGCCCCTTGGTCACCACGGTCCGCACGCCGTCGCTCTCGCCGATCTCGATCGGGCGCACCGCGACCTTGTCCTCGGCCGTGAGCAGATAGACGTAGGTGCCGGGCGTGCCGCGCAGGACGGCCGCCGCCGGCACCAGGGCTGCGTCGCGCACGGTGTCGACGTCGAGGCGGGCGTTGACGAACTGGTTGGGAAAGAGCCGGTCGTCCTTGTTCGGGAAGAGGGCGCGCAGCTTCACCGTGCCGGTGGTGACGTCGATCTGATTGTCGACGGTGTCGAGGGTGCCGCGAGCGATCTCGGTCGTGTCCGAGCGGTCGAAGACCCGCACCGGCAGGGTGGCGCCGGCCCGCAGGCGGTCCATCACCCGCGACAGCACGGTCTCGGGCAGGGTGAACAGTACCGAGATCGGGTGGAGCTGGGTCACGACGACGATGCTGGTCGAGGCGGCGGTGACGTAGTTGCCCTGGTCGAGCTGGCGCAGGCCCACCCGGCCCTCGACCGGCGAGGTGATGCGGCCGTACTGGATATTGAGCTTCTGCTGGTCGATCTGCGCCTGGTCGGAGGCGACGACGCCCTCGTACTGCTTGACCGTGGCGGCCTGGGTGTCGACGTTCTGCTTCGAGATCGAGTCCTGCCGGTTCAGGGTCTGGTAGCGGGCGAGGTCGAGGCGGGCATTCTGCAGCAGCGCCTGGTCGCGCAAGAGCTGGCCCTGGTACTGGGCGAGCAGGGCCTCGTAGGGGCGCACGTCGATCTGGGCCAGGAAGTCGCCGGCCTTGACGGTCTGTCCCTCGCGGAAGCCGATCTGGGTCAGGTAGCCGCTCACCTGCGAGCGCACCGTCACGGTGGCGAGCGGCGTCACCGTGCCGAGGCCCGACAGCACCACCGGCATCTCGCCCTTCTGCACCGTGGCGACACCGACCGCCTGCGGCCCCTCTCCACCCCCGCCCCGGCGACCGCCGCGCCGGCCGGCGCCGGCCTGCTGCGTCTCGGGCCGCTTGAACCCGTCCGGCAGGTAGGTGCGATACGCCCAGTACCCACCGGCGGCGAGGGCCAGCAGCACCAGAAGCCAGAGCGGCCCGCGGCCGCGCCGTCTGGGCGGCGCTTCGACCGCGTCGTCGGTCCGGATGGGAGACAATTCGTTCATCGATCTGGACAACCCGGACCTGGAAACACCAACCTCGCCCCCGCGACGCCTCTCATGTCGTGCCGGCGGCACGGGCTCGCGCCTGCGGCAAGTCGCCCACAGGCAAGTCGCCCCCGGGTAAGTCGCCCTCGGATCACTCGCCCTCGGAGCGCCGCCCCGGCACCATTCCGCACGGCAATGCGTCGCCAGTACGACGGCCATGTTGCCTCACGATTGCTGAACGCCGCCGGAGGGCTGCCCTGGAAGAGCCACGATCGATCCCCTTATCTCAGGGGATCGGGGCGCGACACGGCGCCGCCCTGCATCGACTGTCAGTGGTATCAGAATGCACGTCCTCCACGACCTGCCGATCTCCGACCTGATCTCCCATTACGGCTACTGGGCGATCTTCCTGGTCATCACCCTGGAGAGCGCCGGCGTGCCGATGCCGGGCGAGACCGCGCTGATCTCGGCCGCCGTCTATGCCGGCTCGACCGGGCAGCTGCGCATCGGGCTCGTGGTGCTGGCCGCAGCCATGGCCGCGATCATCGGCGACAATGTCGGCTACTGGGTCGGCCGCCGCTGGGGCATGCCGCTGCTCCTCAAGCACGGTGGGAAGATCGCCCTCGACCATCGCCGGCTCAAGCTCGGCCAATATCTCTTCCAGCGCCACGGCGGCAAGATCGTGTTCTTCGGCCGCTTCACCGCGATGCTGCGCGCCTATGCGGCCCTGCTCGCCGGGGTGAACCAGTTCGACGCCCGCCGCTTCTTCCTGTTCAACGCCGCCGGCGGCATCGCCTGGGCCTCGCTGATGGGCTTCGGCGCCTTTCTGTGCGGCCGCTCGATCGAGCACGTCGTCGGCCCGATCGGCCTCGGGCTCCTCGCCTTCGTGGTGTTCGGCGGCATCGCCCTGTGGCTGTTCGTGCGCCGGCACGAGGCGCGGCTGACCCTGGAGGCCGAGCAGGCGATCCCCGGCCCGCTCGCCTGAAGCCGCGCATTGCCGCCCGCCCGCCGGGGTGGCATGAGGCGCGCCACGATACTCCCCCACCTGCTCCGCGCCCTGCGCGGGGCGGCCGCGGCGCGCCGCGGCTTCGAACCGGCCCGATGACACAGACCACCCATCCCTTCGGCACCTACGCGCCCGCCGGGCTCGTGCGCTGGATCGTCTCGCGCACCGAGCGCCTGCCCGACGAGAGCTGGCGCGCGCGGCGCCTCGCCCTGCTGCTGCGCCGCTGCGCCATCCGCCTGCTGCGCGGCCAGCCCCTCGACGTCGAGCGCTACGGCGCGCGCATGCGGTTGCACCCCTACAACAACAACTGCGAGAAGAAGGTGCTCTTCACGCCGCAGTTCTTCGATCCGCTCGAACGGAGGATTCTGGCGGAGCGGATCGGACCGGACTGCGTCTTCCTCGACATCGGGGCGAATGTCGGCGCCTACGCGCTGTTCGTGGCGGCCGCCGCCGGTCCCCGCGCGCGGATCCTGGCGGTGGAGCCGCAGCCGGACATCTTCGACAAGCTCACCTTCAACATCGCCCAGAACCCGTTCGGCAGCATCAAGGCGGTGGCCTGCGCGGTGGCCGACAAGGCCGGCGAGATGACCCTGTTCGTCGATCCCCGCAACCGGGGCGAGTCGAGCCTGAAGGTGGTGGGCACCAACGAGGGCGCGGCGATCCGGGTGCCGGCCGTCCCCCTCCTCGACCTCGTGCGGGGCGAGGGCCTGACCCGGATCGACGCGATCAAGCTCGACGTCGAGGGCGCCGAGGACCTGATCCTCGAACCCTTCCTGCGCCAGGCGCCTCCGGTCCTGCACCCGCGCCTCCTGGTCGTCGAGGACGGCACGGACCTGTGGCAGACCGATCTCGCCGCCCTGCTCACCCACCACGGCTACCGCTGCATCGCCAAGACGCGGCTGAACCTGATCTTCGAGCGGGAGGAGTAATACCGCCGCACCTTCGAACGGACGCGTTCGATGGTGCCAGGCAAGCCCGAACGGGCGCCGGCGCTGAGGCGCCGGTCGCCTTCGCGTCGATGCGAAGGCGCGAGGGTATAAGAGGGGGGCGGTCGCGTCCCTTCCCCGATCGCCCCGAGGGCCTCCAGACCCACCGCGTCATTCCAGGTCCGCGCAGCGGAGCCCGGATTGCGGAACCACCGGTGGACGAGAACCGAGTGGAACGCTGACCGCCTCGCCTCGACGGACCTGACCGTCTGGATCCCGGGCTGCGCTGCGCGGCCCCTGGGACGACCTTGCGGGTGTCGAGTCTGCCGGAGCGGGGAGAAGAGCCCCCGCGGTCCGAGATGGGATCGAATGATCCTGCCCGCCCGCGGCGAGGCGCCGGTTCCCGGCCGACGGGGAATGACCTACACCGGTCCACCGGCGCGCCGCCGCCCTACCTCTGAGCCGATGACCGACCCGCTCCTCTCCGTCCAGGACCTCTCCGTCGCCTTCCGCCAGGGCGGGCGCGAGACCCGCGCCGTCGACCGGGTCTCCTTCGCCATCGCGCCGGGCGAGACCGTGGCCCTCGTCGGCGAATCGGGCTCCGGCAAGTCGGTGACGGCGCTCTCGATCCTGCGCCTCGTCGACGGCGCGGCGCCGGAGGGACGCATCCTGTTCAAGGGCCGCGACCTTCTCGGGCTCCCCGAACCCGAGATGCGCGCGGTGCGCGGCGCCGACATCACCATGGTGTTCCAGGAGCCGATGACCTCCCTGAACCCGCTGCACCGCATCGCCGAGCAGGTCGGCGAGGTGCTGCGGCTGCACAAGGGGATGAGCGGCGAGGCGGCCCGCGCCCGCACCCTGGAACTGCTGAACCTCGTCGGCATCCGCGACGCGGAACGGCGGCTCGGCGCCTACCCGCACGAACTCTCGGGCGGGCAGCGCCAGCGGGTGATGATCGCCATGGCGCTCGCCTGCGAGCCCGACCTGCTCGTCGCCGACGAGCCGACCACGGCCCTCGACGTCACCGTGCAGGCGCAGATCCTCTCCCTGCTCGCCGATCTCAAGGCGCGCCTCGGCATGGCGATGCTGTTCATCACCCACGATCTCGGCATCGTGCGCCGCGTCGCCGACCGGGTCTGCGTGATGTTCCAGGGCCGCATCGTCGAGACCGGCCCGGTGGCCGAGGTGTTTTCCAACCCGCGACACGACTATACCCGCCGCCTGCTCGCCGCCGAGCCGACGGGCCGCGGCAACCCGGTCCCGGACGGCGCGCCGATCCTGGTCGAGGCCGGGCCGATCCGGGTGCACTTCCCGATCAGGACCGGTCTGCTGCGTCGCACCACCGGCCACGTCAAGGCGGTGGACGGCGTGGCCGTGAGCGTGCGCGAGGGCGAGACGGTCGGGGTCGTCGGCGAATCGGGCTCCGGCAAGACCACCCTCGGCCTCGCCATCCTGCGGCTGACCGCCTCCGAGGGACCCGTGGTCTATCTCGGCCGGCGCATCGATGGGCTGTCGGCCCGCGCCATGCGGCCCCTGCGGCGCGAGATGCAGGTGGTGTTCCAGGATCCCTACGGCTCGCTCTCGCCCCGCATGTCGGTGGCAGAGATCGTCGCCGAGGGGCTGGAGGTGCAGGGGACCGGCTGCACCGACGCCGAGCGCCGCCGGATCGTCGCCCGGGCGCTCGAGGATGTCGGGCTCGATCCAACCGCCATGGACCGCTACCCGCATGAATTCTCCGGCGGCCAGCGCCAGCGCATCGCCATCGCCCGCGCCATGGCGCTCGATCCGCGCTTCGTCGTCCTCGACGAGCCGACCTCGGCGCTGGACATGTCGGTCCAGGCCCAGATCGTCGAGCTTCTGCGCGACTTGCAGCGTCGGCGCGGCCTCGGCTACCTGTTCATCAGCCACGACCTCAAGGTGGTGCGGGCGCTCGCCAACCGCGTGATGGTGATGCAGGGCGGCCAGGTGGTGGAGGAGGGTGCGGCGGAGGACATCTTCGCGAGGCCCCGCACCGATTATACCCGCGCCCTGTTCTCCGCCGCCTTCGACCTCGCGGCGGCCCCCACCGGGGCGGTGAGCGAATGAGCCGGGCGCTCCTCATCGTCCTCGATTCGGTCGGCATCGGCGGCGCCCCGGATGCCGCCGCGTTCGGCGACGAGGGCGCCGACACGCTCGGCCACATCGCCGAGGCCTGCGCGGCGGGCAAGGGCGACCGGGCGGGCCTCCGCAGCGGTCCCCTGCACCTGCCGCACCTCGCCGGGCTCGGCCTCGGGCTCGCGGCCGAAGCCGCCAGCGGCCGGATGCCGCCGGGCCTCGCACTGTCCGAGCCGATCGAGGGCGCCTTCGGCCACGCGGTCGAGCGTGCACGGGGCAAGGACACGGTGTCGGGCCATTGGGAGATCGCCGGGGTGCCGGTGGACTTTTCCTGGGGCCACTTCCCGGCGACGCGGCCGGCCTTCCCGCCCGAGCTGACCCGGGCCCTGATCGCGGAGGCCGGGCTGCCGGGCATCCTCGGGGATTGCCACGCCTCCGGCACCGCGATCATCGAGGATCTGGGGGCGGAGCACGTCCGCACGGGGCGCCCGATCTGCTACACCTCCGTCGACAGCGTGTTCCAGATCGCCGCCCACGAGGAGGCGTTCGGGCTCGACCGGCTCACCCATCTCTGCACGATCGCCCGCCGGCTCTGCGACCCCTACCGCATCGGCCGGGTCATCGCCCGGCCGTTCATCGGCGACGAGAGATCGGGCTTCACCCGCACCGCGAACCGGCGCGACTACGCCGTGCCGCCTCCCGGCGACACGCTCCTCGACCGCCTCGCCGCGGCCGGCCGGCCGGTTGTGAGCGTCGGCAAGATCGGCGACATCTTCGCCCATCGGTCGACCGGCCGCGAGGTCAAGCCCGGCGGCAACGACGCCTGCCTCACGGCCGCCCTCGACGCTCTCGCCGACCTGCCCGAGGGCGGCTTCGTCTTCGCCAACCTCGTCGAATTCGACACCGAGTACGGCCATCGCCGCGACGTCCCGGGCTATGCCGCGGCCCTGGAGCGCTTCGACGCACGGGTGCCGGAGATCCGGGCGGCCTTGCGGCCCGGCGACCTCTGCCTCGTGACCGCCGATCACGGCAACGACCCGACCTCCCCCGGCACCGACCACACCCGTGAGCAGGTGCCGGTCCTGGCTTTCGGCCCCGATATCGGCCCCGGCCCTCTCGGGCGGATCGGCTTTCCGGCGATCGGGTCGATGGTTGCCCGCCATCTCGGCTTGGCGGAAGCGGAGCCGGTCGCGTAAACATCCGGGGACGCGCACCGGAGGCTTGATCCCTTGTCCATCGTGGCTCCCGGTACGCTGGCCCACCACGCGCCGCCTGTGCCGGCCCTCGCCGAGCGGGTCGGCTGGCTCAAGCTCCTCGGTGCATTCCGGCGCAACACCCTGGAGGCCTTTCCCCGGGCCTGCCTCGACGCACCGGCGGTGACGATCCCGCTGCCCGGAGGCGGGCGGATGGTGCTTCTCTCGACGCCCGCCGGCGCCCGCCACGTCCTCCTCACGGCCACCCACGACTTCGTGCGCCTGCCCGCCGGCCGGCGGGTGATCGGGCCGATCGCCGGACGCGGCCTGGTTCTGGCCGATGGCGAGGCCTGGCGGCACCAGCGCCGGGTGCTCGCTCCCGCCTTCACGCCTCGCACCCTGCCGCTGATGCTGCGCTTCGTCGCCCGCAGCGCGGAGGAATCCTGCCGCCGGCTGGAGGAGGGGCTCGGCGCCCCGGCGGATCTCAGGGGGGAGATGCAGCGCGTCGCCCTCGACATCGCCACCACCTCGATGTTCTCCCTGGAGACCGGCCCCCTCGGGGCCGAGATCCGGGCGCTGATCTCCGGCTACCTCGACCGGCTCGGCCGGCCGACCGTGGCCGATTTCCTGCTGCCGCCGGGCTGGCCGACCCCGTCGAGCCCGCGCCGGGCGCTGTTCCGCCGCCGCTGGCTCAGGCTGGTGCGGACGGTGCTGGAAGCGCGGCGCGAGCAGGGGGCCCAAGGACAGGAGGCGCAAGGCGCGCCGCGGGACCTGTTCGACCTCCTGATCGAGGCCCACGGCGACGCGCCCGGCGGGCTTCTCGCCGACGAGGTCGGCACCCTGATCGTCGCCGGCCACGAGACCACCGCCTCGACCCTGTTCTGGGCCTGCACCCTGCTGGCCCGGGAACCGGCCGTGCAGGACGCCCTGGCCGCGGAAGCGATGGGGCTCGACCTGTCGGAGGAGGGCGCCGCCGCAGCCCTGCCGCACCTGCGGCTGGCCAAGTCCGTGGCGCAGGAGACGTTGCGGCTCTACCCGCCGGTCTACGTCATCGCCCGCCGCGCCGCGCGGGCGAGCGTGGTCGAGGGCACCGAGATCCCGGCCGGCAGCATCGTGATGATCCCGACCTGGGTGCTGCATCGCAACACCCGCTGGTGGGACAGGCCGGAGACGTTCGACCCGCGGCGCTTCCTCGATCGCCCGGAGCCCGACCGTTTCGTCTACCTGCCGTTCGGCGCCGGGCCGCGGATCTGCATCGGCGCACAGCTCGCCCTGTCCGAGGCGACCCTGGTCCTGGCGCGCCTGATGCGCGCCTTCCGCCTCTCCCTCGATGGCGACCGGCCGGTCCTGCCGGTGGCGACCACGACGGTGAGGCCGGACCACGTGCCGCGCTTCCTTCTGGAACGGCGCGTCGGTTGAGCCTGCCGCCCGCGCGAAAATGCATTATGGCAGCGGGGGCGGCCGGTCCGGCCCCGTAGAGAGATCAGAAGCACGGTGCGACCCTGGCGCAGCGGCCCGTCCGACCGGCGCGGCTACCATCACGGCAACCTCAAGGAGGCCCTGATCGAGGCCGCGCGCCGCTTCATCGCGGAGCGCGGGATCGGCGGCTTCACACTGGTCGACGCGGCGCGCCTCGTCGGCGTCTCGCCGGCGGCGCTCTACCGCCACTTCCGCGGCCGCGAGGCGCTGCTGGAGGAGGTCGCCGAGCGCGGCTTCACCGAACTCGCCGCGCGGCTCGCCCGCGCCCTGCGCGGTCCCGGCACGCCGCTGGAGCGCTTCACCCGCATGGGCGAGGCCTACCTGACCTTCGCCGAGGAGGAGCCGGGCTACTACGCGGCGATCTTCGAGGCCCGGCCGGTCGGCCCGGACGGCTGCCCGCCGGGCGGCGAGGCGCCCGCGCAGGCCCCGCGCGACCGCGACGCCTTCGGCCTCCTCGTCGAGGCCCTGCGGAGCACGTTCCCGGACGGCTTCTCCGCCGGGGTCGATCCGCGCTTCGTCGCCCTCGAGGTCTGGGCACTCTCCCACGGCATCGCGACGCTCGCCGCCGCCGGCCGGCTGCCGACCGGCCCCGGCCTGCCGACGAAGTACGACCTCCTGCGCGCCGGCGTGCTCGCGATGGTGCACGGGGCGACGGCGCGGGCGGGGTAGGGGCGACGGGGCGGCGCCCCGTCGCCATCGGCCTCAATGCCCCGAGGCGATCGCCGCCCCCGGCTTGTCGTGGGTGCCGAGCCTCTCGACCAGGGTGGCGGAGGCGGCGTTGAGACCGGCGATCTCCACCGGAACGCCGTGGTGGCGGAACTTCAAGACCACCCGGTCGAGCGCGTTGACGGCGGTGAGGTCCCAGAAATGGGCCTGCGTGACGTCGATCACGACGCCCGACAGATCCTCCTCGCGGAAATCGAAGCCGGCGTGGAAGGCCTCGGCCGTCGCGAAGAAGATCTGGCCGGTGACCTGGTAGGTGCGGGTGCCGCCCGCGCGCGAGGACGTGACGGCGAAGAACCGGGTGACCTTGTGGGCGAAGAACAGCCCGCTGAGGATCACGCCGAACAGCACGCCCTTGGCGAGGTCGTGGGTCGCGACCACGACAGCGACGGTGCCGAGCATCACGATGCTCGACGTGGTCGGGTGGGTGAACAGGGTGCGGAGCGAGCGCCACTGGAAGGTGTTGATCGACACCATGATCATCACCGCGACGAGGGCCGCCATCGGGATCTGTGCCACGTAGGGACCGAGCACCACGATCAGGAACAGCAGGAAGGCCCCGGCCCACAGGGTCGAGAGCCGGCCACGGCCGCCCGACGAGACGTTGATCACCGACTGACCGATCATCGCGCAGCCGGCCATGCCACCGAACAGGCCGGCGGTGACGTTGGCCAGCCCCTGGCCGGCGCATTCGCGGTTCTTGTTCGAAGTGGTGTCGGTGCGCTCGTCGACGATCGCCGCGGTCATCAGGCTCTCGAGCAGGCCGACCATGGCGAGGGTGAGCGAGTAGGGCAGGATGATCCGCAGGGTCTCGAGGGTGAGGGGCACTTGCGGCAGGGCGAAGCTCGGCAGCTCGCTCGGCAGCGCCCCCATGTCGCCGACGGTGCGGATGCCGAGGCCGAGGCTCATCGACAGGGCGGTGAACAGCACGATCGTGACCAAAGCCGAGGGCACGGCCTTGGTCAGGTAAGGCAGGCCGTAGATCAGCGCGAGGCCGGCGGCGGTCATCGCGTAGACGATCGGTCCGCGGCCGATCAGCTCCGGCATCTGGGCGAGGAAGATCAGGATCGCGAGCGCGTTGACGAAGCCGGTGACGACCGAGCGCGAGACGAAGCGCATCAGGTTGCCGAGCTTGAAGGCGCCGGCAGCGATCTGGATCAGGCCGGTCAGGATCGTCGCGGCGAAGAGGTGGCCGAGGCCGTGATCCTTGACCAACGTGGTCATCACCAGCGCCATCGCGCCGGTGGCCGCCGAGATCATCGCCGGGCGCCCGCCGGCGATCGCGGTGACGACCGCGATGCAGAACGAGGCGTAGAGCCCGACCTTCGGGTCGACCCCGGCGATGATCGAGAAGGCGATCGCCTCGGGGATGAGGGCGAGCGCCACGACGGTGCCGGCGAGGATTTCACGCGTGACGTCGGGCGCCCATTCGCGCCGCAGGCGGACGAGATTCATGGATGTGAGCTTTCAGGGAGGCGCGACGAGGCGCGCGCGAAAGAGCCGGCCGCGCGAGGCGGGCGGGCACGAAGAGAACGGACGTGCGGAGAGGACGCGGGAGAGCGGGGCGCTACGGCGGCGTGGGCCGCGAGACCGGGAAGGCTCGATCCTGCATCATAGGCCGTGCCTAGCACGGAGTTTCGCTGCGGTGCAACCGGGAAGGGGTCAAAGTCCCGCCCTTGCTGCAGATCGCTCCGGAGGAGCAACCCAGACGAGAATGGCGCGGGTCCCCCTCTCCCGGATGGGAGAGGGGGACCCGCGCCATTGACGAAAAAGGCCCGCCCCTCGACGGAGGGGCGGGCCGTCCATTGTGAACTGTACCGCCGGCCCTCAGGCCGGGATCAGCGGGTCGCGCCGGGCTGCCGCTTCCGGCACCCCATCCTTGGCCTTCTGCTTCGGCGGCGGTCCGAGGAAGGCCGGCACGATGAAGAAGGCCGCGACGAGGGTGAAGAACAGCGACAGGGCCAGCAGCTTGCCCATGCTGGCCGTGCCCGGGTGGCTCGACAGCACCAGCGAGCCGAAGGCGGTGCCGGTGGTGAGTGCCGAGAAGAAGATCGCCCGGGTCAGGCTCGAGGCCAGCATGTCAGCGACGCCGGCCCGCCAGGCGATCACGTAGTAGATGTGGAAGGCCACGCCGACCGCCAGCATCAGCGGCAGCGCGATGATGTTGGCGAAGTTCAGCGGCATGCCGATGAGGTAGAGCGCCTCCAGCGTCCAGAGGGTGGCGAGCACCAGCGGCCCGAGCGCCATGGCGACGTCCCAGGGCCGGCGCAGGGCCACCGACAGGATGATGAAGATCGAGACCAGCGCCAGCAGGCCCGCCTCGATGAAGGCGCCGAGGATCGTGTGGCTCGACCGCGTGGTGGCGACCGGCGCGCCGGTGGCGTGCGGGGCGACGCTCAGGACTTCCTTGGCGAAGCGCCGCAGCACCGCGTTGTCATTCGAGTTGCCTTTCGGCTGGACCTCGATCCGGGCGCGGCCGTCGGCGGCGATCCAGTCGGAGCGGATCTGCCTGGGCAGGTTCTCCAGGGTGATCTTGGCCGGCGCGAGCAGGCCGCGCAGGCGGGTGAGCAGGGCCTTGAGGTTCGGCACCACCGCGGCGGAGGCTGCCTCGCGCACCGACGGCTCGGCGCTGGCGAGGCGGTCGAGGGTGTCGGTGAAACCCTGGATCGTGGCGAGCGGGCCGGAGGCATTCGCCCCTTGCGCTCCCTGCGCGATGCCCCGCAGGGCGGTCACCGCGTTGCGGATCGCCGTCACCACCTCGCGGTCGTTCGGCGCAGGCGCCACGCGGGGCGGGCTGAGGACAGGCCCCAGGACCTGCGCGGCGTCCTCGATCGTGGCGAGCTTCTGGTCCTGATCGGCGGGCACGAAGGTGTCGATGTCGATCACCCCGGCGACGCTCGGCAGGGCGGTCAGCTTCTTGACCATCGGGGCGATGGCGTCGCGGTTGGGGACGACCACGTCGATGGTGTTGGGGCTGGTCTTCGGATCCTTGGTCAGGTCGAGATAGGTCGCGACCGATTCCACCTTCGCGCTGCGCAGGTGCATCGGGTTCGAGTCGAAGGGCAGCCAGTAGAGCAGCGGCAAGCCCGCCACCGTGACGAGGCCGGTGAGCACCAGGACCAGCTTGCGGTTGGCGAGGATCCAGTGGTCGACCGAGGCCATGCTGGCAGTGCCGACCTCCTGCTTCTCGCCCGGCGGCCGCAGCACGGCGATCATCGCCGGCAGCAGAGTGAGGGAGAACAGGTAGGCGACGATCATGCCGACGCCGGCGATCAGGCCGAGCTCGGACACCCCGCGGAAGTCGGTCGGCAGGAACGAGAAGAAGCCGGCGAGCAGCGATACCGCCGCCAGCGTCAGCGACCAGCCGACGCCGCGGGCCGCCGTGCGGATCGCCAGCACGAGATCCTCCTCGGCGAAGCGGTCGGCGCGGTAGCGCACCGCGAATTGGATGCCGAAATCGATGCCGAGGCCGACGAACAGGGCCGCGAAGGCGACCGAGATCGGGTTCAGCTCCCCGACCATCAGGAGCCCGAGGGCGGCCGTGACGACGAGCCCCGCGAAGGTGGTGACGAGCACCGCCACGACGAGGCTGCCCGAGCGCAGCGCCAGCCACAGGAACAGCACGATGGCGCCGCCGGTGACCGAGTAGTTCAGCGCGGCGTCGTCCGCGAGCGTCGCGAACTCGTCGTCGGCGACCGCGACCTGGCCGGTGAGCCGCACCCGCACCCCGTTGGCCTCGGTGAGGCCGAGATTGCGGGCGGTCTCGCGGATCAGCGCGGTCGCCTTCTCGCCGGGCTGGAGGGCGTCGTAATCGAGCACCGGCTGGGCGATGACGAAGCGGCGCAGGTCGCTCGGCTCCGCCTTGCCGCCGGCGAGGAGCAACTGCCACGAGAGCTGCGCCGGCTCGCCCTTCAGGACATGATCGAAGACGTCCTTCATCTGGCCCATCGGGCCGACGAGGTCCTCGGGCTTGGCCTGGCCGGCCTTCACCCCCTGGGCGCCCATCACCATCGCCTGCATGATGCCGCGCAGGGACGGGTCGGCGGCCAGCGGCCCGAGGAGGCCCTGCTGCTGGATCAGCCGCTCGGTGGTCTGCTCCAGCTCCTTCTGGGGCATCAGGAGCAGGCCGTTCTTGTCGAAGAACGGACCGCCATCGGGCCGGTAGACCACCGGCAGCAGGTCCTTGTGGGTCGACAGCGCCTGGGTCAGGCGGTTCGCCGCCTCCTCGGCCTGTTCCGGCGTCCGGCCGTCGACCACCGCGACGAGCAGGTTGCTGCGCTGCGGGAAGGTTTTCTCGAACTGGATCTCGTCCTGGCGCCAGGGCACGTCCGGCGTGATCAGGCGCTCGACGTCGGTGTTGATGCGGAAGAGATGCGCCGCCGTGACGGCGCTCGCGACGGTGAGCAGCAGCGCCGCCACGAGGACGAGCCAGCGCCGATGTACGGAAAACGCCACGAGCCGTTCGATCACGATGCGAAGCCTGCCTCTAGCTCGCGGGCCACGCGGCGGCCCGGTGAAATCCTGATGATCGGCCCGACGGCCGCGCCGGAACGGCGATGTCCCGTGCAAACCCCGCACCGGCCGGGACCAGTATAGCGCGCGGGGCAGCGGCGCCCATGGTCGCGGTGTGCATTGGCGTCACGGCGACGCTCCAGGAGCACCACCGTGGCGCGCTAGGTAGTGACCCGCAGGCCCGATTGCAACGCGTTGGCCCGAAACGGATCCCGGTTCCGGGCGGGCCCGCGTCGCCCACAGCCCCCGCGCAAGCTCGGCTTTACGCCGCCGGCGCCCTCGCCTTACACCTCGGGGCCGGGAGGGCTTTGCCCGGCAGGAGCGGAGCCCGGACCGGAAGCGCGGCTTGAGGGACGGGGGGCCGGTGGCGGGAACGCGGGAGAACGGGCTCGACCTGGTGCTGGCCCAACCGAGGGGCTTCTGCGCCGGGGTGGTGCGAGCCGTCGACATCGTCGAGCGGGTGCTCGCCCGGGGCGACCGCCCGGTCTATGTCCGCCACGAGATCGTCCATAACGGCCGCGTCGTCGCCGACCTCAAGGCCAAGGGCGCCCGCTTCGTCGAGAGCCTCGATGCGGTGCCCGACGGGGCCACCACGATCTTCTCGGCCCACGGCGTGTCGCGGGCGGTCGAGGCGGAGGCCGCGCGCCGGGGTCTCCCGGTCGTCGACGCCACCTGCCCGCTGGTCGCCAAGGTGCACGCGCAAGGCCGGCGCTACGCCGCGCAGGGCCGCACCGTGATCCTGGTCGGTCATGAAGGCCACGCCGAGGTCGAGGGGACGCTCGGGCAGATCGACGGCGCGGTCCACCTCGTCGGCAGCGTCGCTGACGCCGAGGCGCTCGACCTGGCCGCAGACACGCCGCTCGCCTACATCACCCAGACGACGCTCAGCGTCGACGACACGAAGGCGATCATCGCGACCTTGAGCCGGCGGTTCCCCGACCTCGTCGGGCCCGAGACCCGGGACATCTGCTACGCCACCCAGAACCGCCAGGCCGCGGTGCGGGCGCTCGCCGAGATCGCCGACCTGATCCTGGTGGTCGGTGCGCGCAACTCCTCGAACTGCAACCGCCTGCGCGAGATCGCCGCCGAGGCCGGCCGGCCGAGCCACCTCGTCGAGGGGGCGGAGGACCTGGACGGCATCGATCTCGGCGGGGCCCGCACCCTCGGCCTCACCGCCGGCGCCTCGACCCCCGAGGTGGTAATCGCGGAGGTGATTGCTGCGCTGCAGCGTCGCACCCCCCTGCGGATCTCAACCCTTCCTGGCATCGTCGAGGGGGTAAGCTTCCCGCTCCCGTCGAGTTTGGGCCACACTTAGACCCTTCCGCACCAAGCTTGGACCCTTTCGAACCTAGCTTGCTGGAAATCCGCCACTTTTCGGGCTAATCAGCCCGCTTGGCACAGCGTACGAAACGAACCACGACACAAGGAGCCTTGGTCTTGGGCATTCCTCTCCGGTACGTCGCGAAGATCGGCGGCTACATTCTCAAGCAGCACCTCACCGGGCGCAAGCGCTATCCGCTCGTCATGATGATGGAGCCTCTGTTCCGGTGCAATCTCGCCTGCGCGGGTTGCGGCAAGATCGACTATCCGGACGAGATCCTCAACAAGCGCCTGCCGGTCGACGAAGCACTCGAGTCGGTCCGCGAGTGCGGTGCACCCGTGGTCGTCATCGCGGGCGGCGAGCCGCTGCTGCACAAGGACCTGCCGCAGATCGTCGAGGGCATCATCGCCCAGAAGAAGTTCGCGATCGTCTGCACCAACGCGCTGCTGCTCGAGAAGAAGATCGCGCAGTACAAGCCGAGCCCGTACTTCACCTGGTCGATCCATCTCGATGGCGACAAGGAGATGCACGATCAGTCGGTGTGCCAGCGCGGCGTCTACGACAAGGCGGTGGCGGCGATCCAGAAGGCCAAGGAGATGGGCTTCCGGGTCACGATCAACTGCACCTTCTTCAACAACTCCTCGGCCGACAAGATCGCGGACTTCTTCGACAGCGTGACCCGGATGGGCATCGACGGCATCACCGTCTCCCCCGGCTACGCCTACGAGCGCGCCCCCGACCAGCAGCACTTCCTCAACCGCCGGGCGACCAAGGACCTGTTCCGCGGCGTGTTCCGCCTCGGCAAGGAGAAGGGCCGCGAGAAGTGGACCTTCCAGCAGTCGGGCCTGTTCCTCGACTTCCTGGCCGGCAACCAGACCTATCACTGCACCCCGTGGGGCAACCCGACCCGGACGGTCTTCGGCTGGCAGAAGCCGTGCTACCTGCTCGGCGAGGGCTACGCCAAGACCTTCAAGGAGCTGATGGAGACCACGGACTGGGACGCCTACGGCACCGGCAACTACGAGAAGTGCGCCGACTGCATGGTGCATTCCGGCTACGAGGCGTCCTCGGTGGTCGATTCGGTGAAGAAGCCGTGGAAGCCGCTGGTCTACGCGATGCGCGGCATCAAGACCGAGGGCGAGATGGCTCCCGAGATCTCCCTCGAGAACCAGCGCCCGGCCGAGTTCGTGTTCTCACGCAACGTCGCGCAGAAGCTCTCCGAGATCCGGGACGCCAAGGCCGACGCCAAGAAGCGCGCGACAGCGGCCTAGGGAGTCAAAGGCCGCCGACGAGTCACGGGCGAGGCGAACCAGCCCGCCCAACGTGGCCGAGCGGCGGGCCAGAGCCGCGAGCACGGCGAGGATATCGGGCTCGCCGTCCGGCTTGAGGGCCTTGGCGACCGCCGCCGGCAGGGCGCGGTCGGCCGGGTCGCACACCACGCGCACGGCGCAGAACGGCAGGCCGTGCCCTTCCGCGAAGGCGGCCGCGACCTGCGATTCCATGTCGACCGCGGCTGCGCCGGTCTCGGCGCGCAGGGCCGCCTTGGCGTACGGCGACAGGACCGCCGCCTCCACCCCCGCGACATCCGCCTGGATCACCCGGACCGGCGCGTCTGCCAGCCTCCGGGCGAGAGCTGCGACGACCTGCGGGTGCGCCGCCAGGCGCCGCCCGCCCGCCACGACCCCGGTCGCCACCACGACGTCGCCCGGCACCAGGTCCGGATCGAGCCCGCCGGCGATGCCGATGCTCATCACCGCCCGGCAGCCCGGGCCGCTACGCCCTTTGAGAAGATCCCGCAGCCGCTCCGGATTGCCCCCGGCCCCCACCGTCGCCACGCCGGGACCTGCGGCGAGCCGCGCCTCGCGGGCCAGGCCGGTCACGGCCAGGACGGGATGGGGCCCGTTCGGACCGGTGGTGTCCTCGACGACGATCATGCGGGGGGCTCGGTTGGGGGAGGGGGCGTGAAGTCCCCCTCATACCAGAGCCGGTGGGGCGGGCCTGTGGCGCCGGTGACACGGGGGAGAGGTGCTGCCGGACCTGACAGATCCGGCGGCAGGAGCGCTACGATTCCGGATCGGCCCGGGTCGAGAAGCGGTCGCGGGCGGTGAAGCGATCGGCCGGCAGGCCGGACGGCAGGGTGCCGCGGTAGATCTCCCGCGAGAGGAACGAGCGCTCGATCTCGATCTGCTCCTCGTCGAGGTCGACGTACCAGCAGCGGCGCCGGGGCGACCAGCGGTAGTTGCGGTCCTTGAGCCGGTCCTTGAGGGCGATCGGCGCGTCGGAGGCCCAGAGCCGCACGGTCGGCCGGCGCGCCGCCTCGAGGAGGGCGGCGAGCGCGAGGCGCCCGGAGGCCCGCAGCGGGCGGGCGAGGATCGCCAGCAGCGCCTCGCAATCGTCGATCGCCCGGTGGCCGTTGTGGAAATGGCCGTGATCGGCGAGCAGGTGGCCGAGGCGCATGCCCTCGTGCCCCTCGGCCCGCCAGGGGATCTGGTGGCAGGAGCAGGCCCAGTTGCGCGAGACGAAGATCGGCCAGCGGCGCTCGCACATCTGCCGGTCGAAGCGGGCATTGTGGGCGATGACGACCCGGGCCTCGGCCGCGAGCCCCGCCACCGCCTCGTCGTCGATGCGCTGGCCGGCGACGTCCGCGTCGGTGATGCCGGTGAGGCGCACCACCGCCTCGGGGATCGGGCCGGAGGGCTGATGGAGCTGGTTGAACCGCTCCAGCACCCGGTAGATCCGGCCGCTGGCGCCGTACTCGAACTTGATGATGCCGAGCTCGATCACCTCGTCCGCAGTGACGTCGATGCCGGTGGTCTCGGTGTCGAGGATCAGCCCGACGAAGGTCGGCTCCTCGGGCGTCTCGGCCGGGGGCAGGAAGGGGACGAGGCGACGCAGCACCCGGTACTCGCCGGTGCGCTCCAGGATGGCGGCGATGTCGTCGAGCGCGTCGGTCAAGCGGCGGTCACCCTGGCCTAGAGCGGCCGCGCGACGGCGGCGTGTGTCGTTGCTTGGAGCCGGATTAAACCCGGCCCGGCCGCCGAGCCAAGAGCCCTGCCGCCACGCTCCACCGTATTCGCATCCGGCCAACGAAACTCGCCAGCCCCGGGCGAGACCCCAACGCGAAAAACCCCGCTGCCGTGAGGCAGCGGGGAAGTCGAGGAGATCCGAGAGACGAGCGCCGCGCCGGCGAGGGAGGAAAGGGCCGGCGGGTGCGCCGGGCCGGCTCCGATGCCGCCCGACTGGAAGCCCAACATCCCGTTGCTAGCCCGGTTTCCGGGGCGGCGCCGGAAACGCGTCCGGAGTAAACCTGCGGCAAGCCGAGGCCCGGAATTCGGCCGCAAGCGCCGGGATGCGCGAGGTGGCGGGCGGGGCGAGGGTGGCGCCATCGCCCCGCAGGGCAGCAAAGCCCGACAGGGAGGCAAGACGATCATGCGCAATCCGGATTCCGACCTCGCGGCCATGGGCGGCGTCCCGCCGCTCGACACCGCCGCGTGCTTCGCCGCCATCGCCCGCCGCGACCGGGCGGCGGATGGCCGCTTCGTCTACGCGGTGCGCAGCACCGGCGTGTATTGCCGGCCGAGCTGCGCCGCCCGGCCCGCCCTCCCTAAGAATGTCAGCTTCCACCCGACCTGCGCGGCCGCGGAAGAGGCGGGCTTCCGGGCCTGCCGGCGCTGCCGGCCGAACGAGGCGAGCTTGGGCGAGCGCCAGACCGAGGCGGTGGCCCGGGCCTGCCGGATGATCGACGCGGCGGAGACGCCGCCGGCGCTGGCCGACCTCGCGGCGACGGCGGGCTTGAGCCCGTACCATTTCCATCGGGTGTTCAAGCAGGTCACCGGGGTGACGCCGCGGGCCTATGGCGCGGCGCGGCGCGCGGCGCGGGCGGCGGAGGGGTTGCGGCAGGCCGGGACGGTCACCGAGGCGATCTTCGACGCCGGCTACGGTGCGGCCAGCCGGTTCTACGCCGCGGCGCCGACGCGCCTCGGCATGACGCCCACGGCCTACCGGCGGGGCGGCGAGGGCGCGGCGATCCGTTTCGCGGTCGGCGCCTGCTCGCTCGGCCACGTCCTGGTGGCGGCGACGGAGACGGGACTCTGCGCGATCCTGCTCGGCGACGATCCCGACGCCCTGCTGCGCGACCTCCAGGACCGCTTCCCGAAGGCGGTGCTGACCGGGGGCGACCGCGATTTCGAGGCGGTGGTGGCACAGGTCGTCGGCCTGGTCGAAGCGCCCGGCATGTCCTCGACCCTGCCCCTCGACATCGGCGGCACCGCCTTCCAGCAGCGGGTCTGGCAGGCCTTGAGGGCGATCCCGCCGGGACGCACCGCGACCTACGCGGAGATCGCGCAGGCGATCGGCGCGCCCTCGGCGGCCCGGGCGGTGGCGCTCGCCTGCGGCGCCAACGCGCTTGCGGTGGCGATCCCGTGCCACCGGGTGGTGCGGCAGGACGGCAGCCTCTCGGGCTATCGCTGGGGCGTCGCCCGCAAGCGCGCGCTGCTCGACCGGGAGCGGGCGGACAGCACCTGACGAAATCTGTCTCTCCTCACGGAACTTTCGCGCCAGGGAAAGGCTGTGGGGCCGAAGGAGTGTCTGGCTTCGCCCAGCGCATCACCCGGCGCGGCGAAGCATACATCCATGGATCTCCCACGATGTCTCGGGCTGCTGCTCCGGTCGCCGTCGGATCGACGATCGCCGGCACCTTGCCGGTGGCGGCCCGGAACCTGGCAATCTTCCAGACCGATGGTCCGGCGGCCGAATCGACCGAGACGTTCCGGGCCGAGGCGCTGTGCAGCGACGCCGATACCAACGACCCGGCCACGCCGGGCCGCCGCGTCGCCCTCGATCCGGTGCGCGAGCAGCGCCTGTCGGATCGCGACACGGACGGCGATTCGCTGTTCCGACGGCCAGCGCCTCGAGCCGGACGGCCCTCCGGCTCGGGCAGCCCGCAGCACGGAACGGCTTAATCCTTCCCTTAAGGAAGACGCGACGGAATTTGCGCCGGCCACGGATCGACGGACCGGCACCGGCGTTCTTCCATGGCTCCCTGCCGCAAAGGTTGCGGCCGGAACGAGAGCAACACCAACGCGCGAGCCTCCCTCTTGGAGCGCAACCCCATGTCGTGCCGCCACAACGCCGTCGCTCCCCTGCCGCACCTGATCGCGACGGCGCCGTCGCACCTGCGCAAGTGGCGCCGCTTCCCCAAGACCCTGCCGCAGGCGGCCAACGACAATGTCCGCCCGGGCAGCGCCGCCGAGGCCGGCCTGTGGGCAGCGGCTCTGGGCGCTGCCGCCACGATGGTGGCGGTGCTGCTCGTCGGGATGATCGTGTGAGGCGAACGATCGCGTGAGGCTGTCGCCTCAGCGACCCGTCTTCTGCCGCCAGGCGGCGAAATCGGCCTTCGCTTGGTCGTCGATCAGCGGGTAGAGGCCGATCACGCCGCGGCCGTTCTGGACTTCCTCCAGCACGAAATCCTCGAACACGGTCATCTCGGCGGCTTCCGCCGCGATCTCGTCGGCGAGTTCCGCCGGAATGACGATCACGCCCTCGGCATCGCCCACCACCACGTCCCCGGGAAAGACCGCGACGTCGCCGCAGCCGATCGGCACGTTGATGTCGAGGGCCTGATGCAGGGTCAGGTTAGTCGGGGCGGAGGGGCGGTTGTGGTAGGCCGGGAAGGGCAGGGCGCCGATCTCGGGCGAATCGCGAAAGCCGCCATCGGTGACGACGCCGGCGGCGCCGCGCTTCATCAGCCGCGTCACCAGGATCGCGCCGGCGGAGGCCGCGCGCGGGTTCTTGCGGCTGTCCATCACCAGCACCGCGCCCTCCGGGCACTGGTCGACGGCGACGCGTTGCGGGTGGCCGGGATCGCGGAACACCGCGAGCGTGTTCAGGTCCTCCCGGGCCGGAATGTAGCGCAAAGTGTAGGCCTCGCCGACCATCGTCCCGGCATTCGGGTTGAGGGGGCGCACGTCCTGGATGAACTGGTTGCGCAGGCCGCGCTTGAACAGGGCGGTGGCCAGGGTCGCGGTGCTGACGGTCTTCAGCGTCGCGCGGGTCTCGGGGCTCAGGGGCATCGGGGCTCTCCGGTCGGGGGGCCAAGGCCGTGGGCGAGGGGGGAGCACCGCGGGGCATGGGAGGCCGTGCCGCCCCGCCCGCCACCGATCCTCCCCGCCACCCGGACGGCTTCGCCGCTCCGCGGCCGCCCAGCGGGCAGCCTGTGACGCCGCATTGAAGCACTAATATTTTAGTACATCAACCGGGTTCTCGGAGCATTACGCCATCGTGACCCTCCCCCCTCCGCGGGGGAGGGTCGAGCCGGCGCCCAGTCCGGAGATGGATCGAGCTCTCGGTCGAGCCCCGACCTCACCTCTTGCGCGGCGCCGGCGGTGGAGCCGGAGGCTCGTCGCCGCCCTCGTCGGCCTCGCCACCGCCGATGGTCGACTTGAGGGCGAAGGCGACGAGGGGGCTCGCGACGTCGACCAATTCGGCCTTGGTCAGTCCGTCCTTCGGGTCGAAGGTGCCGACGAGCATCACGGTGCGGTTCTCGGTCTTGGCGAGGTCGAGCCCCTCGCCCGACACCGCCATCGGCTTGCCGGCGATCTCGTCGGCCTTGCGGTCATTGGTGAACAGCACCGTGACCTTGCCGTTCTTGACCACGCCGACGTAGCAGGTCTCCTCCGGGGTGCGGCAGGGGAACAGCATCGCGGCGGCCGGGTCGGGCTGCGGCGCGGGCGCCTCCTTGGGCGGTGGACCTTTCGGCGGCCCCTTCGGAGCCGGCTGGGCAGCCACCGGGGCGGCGGCCGTGAGCGCGAGCAGCGCGAGAGCGAGGGCGCGGCGCGACGATCTCGGTTCCAAGAATCTCGTCTCCAAGGGTCCGGTCTCCTGGGAAGTGCCCTATCGGAAGGCGCGAAGTGGCGCGGCCGCAGGGGGCGTTCAAGGCTCGGGGCGGCTCACGCCTGCGCGAGCCCGCCATCGAGGTCGGCCGCGGCAACGAGCGCCCGCGTATAGGCCTCGCGCGGGCGCTCCAGCACGCAGGGCGTCGGGCCGCGCTCGACCTCGCGGCCGTGGCGCAGCACCAGCACCGTGTCGGCGAGCGCGCGGACCACCGCGAGGTCGTGGGAGATGAACAGGTAGGCGAGGCCGTGCGCCGCCTGCAGGTCGCGCAGCAGGGCGACGATGTCGCGCTGCACCGTGCGGTCGAGGGCGGAGGTCGGCTCGTCGAGGACGACGAGGCGCGGCCGCAGGATCATCGCCCGGGCGATGGCGATGCGCTGGCGCTGGCCTCCCGAGAAGGCGTGCGGGAAGCGGTGCCGCGAGGCCGGATCGAGACGCACCTCGCAGAACGCCTCGGCCGCCCGCGCGTCGCGCGAAGCGGCATTCAGGTGGGGCTCGTGAACCCGCAAGCCCTCGGTGACGATCTCGCCGGCGGTGAGGCGGGGCGAGAGCGAGCCCATCGGGTCCTGGAACACCGGCTGGAAACCCCGGCGCAGGGGGCGCAGGGCGGCGCGGTCGAGCCGCGTGAGGTCGCGGTCCTCGAACCGCACCAGGCCGTGGGCGGCGGGTTCGAGGCGGACGAGCGCCCGGCCGAGGCTCGACTTGCCCGAGCCCGATTCGCCGACGACCCCGATCGTCTGGCCCGCCCGCACGGTCAGGTCAATGTCCGCGACGGCGAGCCGCGGGGCTTCCGCCCGCAGGAAGCGCCGCCGGCCCGGATAGGCGACCGCCACGCCCCGCGCCTCCAGCACCACGGGGGCGCCCTCCGGCACCGGCCCCTTTCGGCCGGCGGGCTCGGCGGCGAGGAGGTTGCGGGTCTCGGGCGCCTGGGGATCACGGAACAGCCGCTCGGTCGGCCCGGCCTCGACGAGGCGGCCAGCGCGGAGCACGGCCGTGCGCTCGGCGATGCGGCGCACCAGCCGCAGGTCATGGGTGATGAAGAGGAGCGCGAGGCCGAGGCGCGCCTTGAGGTCGGCGAGCAGGGCCAGGATCTGCGCCTGCACGGTGACGTCGAGGGCCGTGGTCGGCTCGTCGGCGATCAGGAGGTCGGGCTCGCAGGCGAGCGCCATGGCGATCATCACCCGCTGGCGCTCGCCGCCCGAGAGTTCGTGCGGGTAGGCCGAGAGGCGCGAGGCCGCGTCGCGCAATCCGACGAGGCCCAGCAGCTCGCGCGCCCGCGCCATGGCCTGGCGCCGATTCAGGCCGCGATGGGCCCGGAGCGGCAGGGCGATCTGGTGGCCGATCGAGAAGAGCGGGTCGAGGGCGGTCATCGGCTCCTGGAACACCAGGCCGATGCGGGCGCCGCGGATCCGGTCGAGGGCGGGGCGGGAGAGGGCCGTCAGCTCGGTCCCGTCGAAGCGCACGGAGCCCGCCACTTGCGCCTGCTGCGGCAGCAGGCCCATTACGGCGAGGGCGACCTGGCTCTTGCCCGAGCCCGATTCGCCGACGAGGGCCAGGGTCTCGCCGCGGGCGAGGTCGAGGTCGAGGCCGTCGAGCGCCGTCACGCCGGCCTGCGGGTACCGCACGCCGAGGCCGCGCAGGGACAGGAGGCTCGTGCTCCCTGGATTCACGCTCCCTGGGTTCACGCGCCCTCCCGCGGGTCGAGGGCATCGCGCAGGCGCTCGGCCAGAAGCGTCAGGGCGACGAGGGTGGCGACCAGGAACGCGGCCGGGACGACGAGCATCCACGGCGCGGTCTCGAGGCTGCGGGCACCGTCGGCGATCAGCACGCCCCAGCTCGTCGCCGGCTCCTGCACGCCGAGTCCCAGGAACGAGAGGAAGCTCTCGAGCAGGATCACCCGGGGCACCATCAGGGCCGCGAAGGCGACGACGGGCCCGAGCAGGTTCGGCACCACGTGCCGGCGCAGGATCGCCGCCGTCGAGAGGCCGAGCGCCTCCGCGGCGCGGACGTAGTCGCGCCGGCGGATTCCTTGCGCCTCCGCCCGGACAATGCGGGCCATGTCGAGCCATTCGACGGCGCCGACCGCGACGAAGATCAGCGCCACCGAGCGCCCGAAGAACACCACCAGCATGATGACGAAGAACACGAAGGGCAGGGAGTACAGGATGTCGACGAGGCGCATCATCGCCGCATCGACCCGTCCGCCGAGCGTGCCGGCGAGCGCCCCGTAGATCACCCCGATGCCGAGCGCCACCGCGGTCGCCAGCAACCCGAGCGCCAGGGACAGGCGCCCGGCGACGAGGGTGCGGGTGAGGAGGTCGCGGCCGAGCGTGTCGGTGCCGGCGAGGAAGCGCAAGGAGCGCAGCGGCGCCTCGACGGCGAGGCGCCGCCCGTCCTCGGAACGGCCGAGGATGCGGGCCTCCCCGAAGGTGTCGGAGCGGGAGAAGAAGGTCAGCACCCTGCTGTCCACCGGCTTGTCGGAGGCCAGCGTCAGGCGGACCGCATCGCCCGTGACCGCGACGTCCTCGGCACGCACCCGCATGCGGAAGGCGAGCCGGTCGAGGGCCGGGCGGACCGAAGCCGGCTTCGGGTAGAGCGCGAGCGAGGGCGGGGTGCCGGGATAATCGTAGTAGAGCCGGTCGTAGGGGTGGCCGGTGACGAACGGGCCGACGAGGCAGGCGAGCGCCACGAGGAGCAGCAATGCCGCGCTCGCCCGCGCGAGGCGGTCGCCGACGAGGCGCCGGCGGGCGCGGGCGAGGAGCGAGGCCTCGGCCCAGGCGAGGGGGTGGCTTGCCGCTGACTGGCTCACCCGAAATCCCTGAGGCGCGGGTCGATGAGGGCGCAGGCGAGATCGGACAGGAGGTTGAGCACGAGGACGAACACCGCGATCAGCACCACCGTGCCGAGGACCAGCGTGTAGTCGCGGTTGATCGCCCCGTCGACGAAGTAGCGTCCGACGCCGGGCAGGCCGAACACCGTCTCGACCACCACCGAGCCGGTGAGGAGACCCGCCGCCGCCGGCCCGAGATAGGACACGACCGGCAGGGCCGCGCCGCGGAGCGCATGGAGCGCCAGGATCCGGGGCGGCAGGCCGAGCGCCCGCAGGGTGCGCCAATGCGGCCGGTCGAACACCTCGACGAGCCCGGCCCGGGCGAGGCGGGCCACCACGGCGACCTGCGGCAGCGCCAGGGTGGCGACCGGCAGGACGAGGTTTTTCGGCGATCCATCGTCCCAGCCGCCGACGGGGAGCCAGCGCAAGGATAGCCCGAAGGCGATCTGGAGGAGCGGCGCCACCACGAAGCCCGGGACGGTGAGGGCGAAGGTGCCGAGCGTCGTGACCGCGTGATCCAGCCCCGAGCCCCGCCGCAAGGCCGCGAGGCCGCCGAGAACGGTGCCGAGGAGCAGCGCTACGGCGAGGGCGAGGCTGCCCAGCGTCATCGAGACCGGCAGGCCGCGGGCGAATAGCTCCGCCACCGAGAGGTCGCGCACCGAGAAGGAGGGTCCGAGATCGCCTCGCGCCAGGGCCGCGAGGTAGCGGCCGTACTGGACCAGCAGAGGCTGGTCGAGGCCGTAGACCCGGCGCAGGTTCTCCATCGCGGCGGCCGGCAGCGGCCGCTCCAGGTCGAACGGCCCGCCGGGCGCGAGCCGCACCAGGAAGAACGACAGGGTGACGACGATGAAGAGCGTCGGGACGCCTTGAGCGAGGCGGCGCAGGACGTAAGGGATCATGCCAGCGACAGCCAGCGGGTCGGCGAGACGCCGCGCAGGTTGGGCACGAAGCCACGCAGGCGGGGCCCGATCAGGTGCTTGTGCCGGTAGTGCAGCAGCGGGATCCAGGGGAGGTCGGCGAGGAAGAGCTCTTCGGCGCGGGAGAGGATCCGGGCCCGGGCCTCGAGGTCGGTCTCGCGGGCGGCGTCGCGCATCAGGGCGTCGTAGGCGGGGTTGGCGTAGCGGCCGGAGTTGAACCCGTCATTGTCGCTCTCGACCAGGAACAGGAAGTTCTGCGGGTCGGCGTAGTCGGCGAGCCAGCTCATCCGGGCGATGTCGAACGGGCCGCCGTCGCGCAGGTAGGCGAAGTGGGTCTTGGCGTCGGTGGCGGCGAAGGACGTCGTGACGTTGAGCGGGCGCCACATGTCGGCGATCGCCACCATGGTGTTCCGGTTGTTGTCGGTGATGTTGTAGCGCAGCTCGACCGCCAGCGGCTTCCCCCCGGGGCCGTAGCCGGCCTCGCGCAGGAGCGCCACCGCCGCATCCTCGCGCTCCAGCGGCGAGAGGTCCCGGCCCGGCATCGTCGGCGGCGGGAGCGCGTTGTCGAGCCCGGCGGGCGTCAGGGAATAGGCCGGCAGCATCGTCTCGCCCCACACCGCCTCGGCCAGGAACTCGCGGTCGAGGGCCAGCGACAGGGCGCGGCGCACCCGGGCATCGTCGAGGGGGCGTTTCCGCACGTTCACCATCAGCGCCAGCACGCCGAGGGCAGGGTTGAGCACCACCCGATCGCCGAAGCGGGACTTGAGCGCCTTCACCTGATCGGCGGGCAGGTCCTCGAGGGAATCGATCTCGCCGGCGGCGAAGCGGCGCACCGCGGCGGCGAGATCCGGCGTCGGGATGTACTCGACCTGGGGGATCGCGACCTTGCCGGCCTCGCGGTAATGCGGGTTGCGGATCGCCGTGATGCGGTCGTTCGGCGAGAAGTCCTTCAGGAGGTAGGCGCCGTTCGAGACGAGATGGCCGGGCCGGGTGAAGGCCTCGCCGTGACGGGCGAGGGAGGGCCGGTGGACGGGCGTGCTCGCCTGGTGGGTCATCAGCTCGACGAAGTAGGGGGTCGGCTGCGCGAGCTGGATCACGACCCTGCGCGGGTCGGGGGCCGAGACGCCGACCGCATCGACCGGCATCGCCCCGCGATTGACCGCCTCGGCGTTGCGGATCGGCGCGAGCACGCTGGCGTATTTCGCCCCGGTCGCCGGGTCGAGCATGCGCCGGAAGCCGTGGACGAAATCGTCGGCCACCACCGGGTCGCCGTTCGACCAGCGCCCGTCGGGGCGGAGAGAGAAGGTCCAGGTCAGGCCGTCGGCGGAGGTGGTCCAGCTCTCGGCGGCGCCCGGCACCAGGGTGCCGTCGGGACCGTAGGTGCTCAGGCCCTCGTAGAGGTCGAGGAGGATCGTCGCCTCAGCCACCGTCGAGGTCTTGTGCGGATCGAGGGTCTCGGGATCGGCGCCGTTGCCCCGCCGGTAGGCGGCGGGGCCGGCGGCCCGGGCGGGCGCCGCCGCGCTCACCGCCGCGGCGCTCAGGCCCGCGAGAAGGTCCCGGCGCCGCATCGCCGGGCTCAGGCGCCGGTCTCGGCCTGGAGCCCGGCGGCCTCGATCCCGGCGAGCGCCGCCTTCTCGTCGTTGTCGGAGGTGTCGCCCGAGATGCCGACGGCGCCGACGAGCTTGCCGTCGCGCTTGATCAGCACGCCGCCCGGAACCGGGATGAGCCCGGCCGGACCCGCCACATGGGTCACGGCCGCGACGAAATAGGCCTGCTCCTCGGCCCGCCTGGCGATGGCCCGCGAGCCGATGCCCAGCGCCAGCGCGCCGTTGGCCTTGCCGGTGGCGATCTCGGCGCGCTTGAGGCTGGTGCCGTCCTCCACGCCCGCCGCCTTGAGGGCGCCGCGGGCGTCGAGCACCACCACCGCCAGGGGCTTCAGCCCGAGGTCACGGCCGGCCTTGAGGGCGGCGGTCACGATGGTCGAGGCGGCGTCGAGGGTGAGGTCGGACATTGGGAACTCCGGGTGGTCGCGCGGGCGGAGCCCCGCGCAGGCGTCGTGACCGGATTACCCGGCGGGACGGGCGGCGCCAAGCAGGTCACGCCGGCGCCCCACCCATCGCCCTCAATCGGTGAACACCACCGTCTTGCGGCCGTTGGCGATCACCCGGTCCTCCAGCACGTAGCGCACGGCGCGGGCCAGCACCCGGCGCTCGATGTCGCGGCCCTTGCGCACGAGGTCGTCGGGGGTGTCGCGGTGCGAGATGCGCTCGACGTCCTGCTCGATGATCGGCCCCTCGTCGAGATCGCCGGTGACGAGGTGCGAGGTGGCGCCGATCAGCTTCACGCCGCGCTCATGCGCCTGGTGGTAGGGCCGCGCGCCCTTGAAGCCGGGCAGGAACGAGTGGTGGATGTTGATGCAGCGGCCCGAGAGCTTGTGCGAGAGGTCGTCTGACAGGATCTGCATGTAGCGGGCGAGCACGACCAGCTCGGCCCCGGTCTCCTCGATGAGGCGCCACAGGGCGGCCTCCTGCTGCGGCTTGGTGTCCGGCGTGATCGGCAGGTGGTGGAACGGCACCCCGGCGAGGTCGGCGGCGCCGTAGATCTCGCGCGGGTAGTTCGAGACCACGGCGCAGACCTCCATCGGCAGTTCGCCGATGCGCCAGCGGTAGAGCAGGTCGTTGAGGCAGTGGTCGAAGCGGGAGACGAGCAGCATCACCCGCCGCCGCTCGGCCCGGTCGCGCAAGGTCCAGTCCATGCCGAAGCGCTGCGCCACCGCCGTGAAGCCCTCGGCGAGCGCGTCGCGCCCGGGCTCAGCCCGAACCGGGTTGAACACGATCCGCATGAAGAACCGGCCAGTCTCGACGTCGTCGAATTGCTGCGCGTCGAGGATGTTGCAGCCGGCCTCGAACAGGTAGGCCGACACACCGGCCACGATCCCCGGGACGTTGGTGCAGGAGAGGGAGAGGACGTAGGAGGGGGTGGTCATGGCTGCCCGGGCTGAGACGACGTTTGTCACCGCCCTAGGCGATCGTCTCAGGTGCGTGAAGCCCCCCGGCCGCCTTCCTTGACGAAAGCAATTCGATCCCACGTGACGCCGGGACGGCCGAGCTGGGCATCCTCGTCGGTGCGACACAGGATGCACTGCAAGCCCTGCGCCCGGGCGAGATCGATCGTCTCGGATGCGGTCACGTCGAACATCCGGCGCCCGGGCGGCACGGGCCCATGGCGCAGCGACAGCGCCATCACGCCCCCGACGCGCATCAGGCCGGCGATGCGCGGCATCGCGGAAAGCCGCTCGCCCGCGTCGAGATGCATCCAGACGGCGGTGAGCATCACGACATCGAAGGCCTCGCCGTACCCGGCGAGCGCAGGCAGGTCCGGCAGGCCGTCGTCCAGCCACGCGATCTGCGGCAACGGATGCAGGGCGACCGCCCGCAGGCGCAGCTCGGCCGTCGGCTCTACAGCGGTCACGCGGTAGCCGAGGGCAGCGAAACCCGCAGCGTCGCGCCCGGTCCCGGCACCGACATCAAGGATATGGGCCGGGGGCGCGGGGAGCAGGGGCAGGATCGAGGCGTGGATGTCCGCGAAAGCGATGCTCTCGTACTGCGAGACCAAAGTCTCGGCCTCGGCCGCGTAACCGGCCGTGCCGTGCAGGGAACCGTCGTCCCTCACCCCTCCGCCTCCAGCTCGCCGCTCATCTCCAGCCACTCCTCCTCGGCACTTCCCAGGGCCGACGCGGCCTCGGCCCGCATCCGGGCGAGTTCGCCGGCCTTGGCGGCATCGGTGCGGAAGGCGGTGCCGTCGGCGAGCGCCGCGTCGATCTTGGCGATGGCGGCGGAGAGCTTGGCCATCCGCGCCTCCACCGCCTCGAGCTTGCGGCGCAACGGCGCCAGCGCCGCCCGGCGCTCGGCGTTGGAGCGGCGCTCCACCGCCTTCGCGCCGCCGGTGGATTCCTGGGCTTTCTGGCCTTCCGTCTCCGGGCCGGCCAGCACCAGGCGGCGGTAATCGTCCATGTCGCCGTCGAAGGGCTTCACGGTGCCGTTGCGCACGAGCCAGAGCCGGTCGGCGCAGGCCTCGACCAGGAAGCGGTCGTGGCTCACCAGGATGACCGCGCCCTCGTAGTCGTTGATCGCCTCGACGAGGGCCTGGCGGCTCTCGATGTCGAGGTGGTTGGTCGGCTCGTCGAGGATCAGGAGGTGGGGGCCGTGGAAGGCGGCGAGCCCCATCAGGAGCCGCGCCTTCTCGCCGCCGGAGAGCTGCGAGACCGGGGTGTCGGCCTTGTGGCCGGGGAAGCCGAGGCGGGCGGCGGCGGCGCGGGCCTTCGCCTCCGGCACGTCCGGCATCAGGTCGCGGACATGGGCGTAGGCGCTCTCGGCCGGCCGCAGCTCGTCGAGCTGGTGCTGGGCGAAATAGGCGACGTTCATCTTGCCCCAGCGCCGCACCTCGCCGGAGAGCGGCTCGAGGCGCCCCCCGATCAGCTTGCAGAAGGTCGACTTGCCGTTGCCGTTGGCCCCCAGCAACGCCACCCGGTCGTCGGGGGCGAGGCTCAGGTTCAGGCCCGTCAGCACCGTGCGGTCGGGATAGCCGGCCTGGACCCGCTCCATCGCGACGAGCGGCGGGGACAGGGCACGCTCCGGGCTCGGCAGGTGGATCACCGGCACGTCATCCTCGATGAGCGCCGCGATCGGCTCCATCTTGGCGAGCCGCTTCATCCGCGACTGGGCCTGGCGGGCCTTGGTCGCCTTGGCCTTGAAGCGGTCGACGAAGCTCTGGAGATGGGCGCGTTCCGCCTCCTGCTTCACCCGCGCCTTGGCCTGGAGCATGCGCTTCTCGGCGAGCTGGCGGGCGAAGGAGGTGTAGCCGCCGCGATAGAGCGTGAGCTTGCCGCGGTCGAGATGGAGGATGTGGTCGACGGAGGTGTCGAGCAGGTCGCGGTCGTGGCTGATGATCAGCGCCGTGCGCGGATAGCGCTCGAGATAGTCGTAGAGCCAGAGCGTGCCCTCGATGTCGAGGTAGTTGGTCGGCTCGTCGAGGAGCAGCAAGTCCGGCTCGGAGAACAGCACGGCAGCGAGCGCCACCCGCATCCGCCAGCCGCCGGAGAAGTCGGAGCAGGGCCGGGCTTGCGCTTCGGCGTCGAAGCCGAGGCCGTGCAGGATCGCGGCGGCCCGGGCCGGGGCCGAATGGGCGTCGATGTCGACGAGCCGCGTCTCGATCTCGGCCCGGCGCAAGCCCTCGGCGGTCTCGGCCTCCTGCATCAGCCGCGTCCGCTCGGTATCGGCGGCGAGCACCACCGCGTGCAGGGTCTCGGGGCCGGCCGGCGCCTCCTGCGCCACGCCGCCGATCCGGGTGCCCTTCGGCAGGCCGATCGTGCCGCCCTCCGTCGGGATCTCGCCCTGGATGATCCGGAACAGGGTGGTCTTGCCGGCACCGTTGCGCCCGACGATCCCGACCCGCGCCCGCTCGGGCAGGGCGAAGCTGGCATGGTCGAGGATCAGGCGGTCGCCGATCCGGTAGGTGAGGTCGTTCACGCGGAGCATGGCGGCGTTGTGGGGGCGGCGCGCGTGGGAGGCAAGGGGCGGAACGGCGAGGGGGCTCCGTGTTGACAGCGCGGGCCCCCGCGCCGTGTAAGCGAGGCCATGGTACGCGAAGCCATGACCGCCGAGCCCGGACCCGCGATGACGTCCCCCTCCGATACCCTAGGCCGGCTCCTCTCCGAGCGCCGGGCGCTCATCGGCATCGTCGGCCTCGGCTATGTCGGGCTGCCGCTGGCGCTCGCCGCCCTCCGGGCCGGCTTCCCGGTCCTCGGCTTCGATGTCGACCCCGGCCGCGTCGCGGCTTTGAACCGGGGCGAGGGGGCGTTCCACCACATCCCGGGCGAGGCCTTGGGCCCGGCGCTCGCGGCCGGCACCTTCGAGGCCACCAGCGACATGGCGCGGTTGCCTGAGCCCGACGCGGTGCTGATCTGCGTGCCGACGCCGCTCACCCGCCACCGCGAGCCCGACCTGTCCTACGTCGAGGCCACCGCCCGGGCGATCGCCGCGACCTTGCGGCCGGGCCAGCTGGTGGTGCTCGAATCGACCACCTATCCGGGCACCACCGCCGAGGTGATGCGGCCGATCCTGGAGGCCGGGGGCCTGCGCTCCGGACGCGACTTCTTCCTCGCCTACTCGCCGGAGCGCGAGGATCCGGGCAATGGGGAGTTCGACACCGCCCGCATCCCGAAGGTGGTGGGGGCGGACGATGCCGCCGCGCGCAGCCTGGCGGAAGCGCTCTACGGCGCGCTGGTGGTGCGCACCGTGCCGGTCTCCTCGGCCGCCGCGGCGGAGGCGGTGAAGCTGACCGAGAACATCTTTCGCTCGGTCAACATCGCCCTCGTGAACGAATTGAAGCTCGTCTACGACGCCATGGGCATCGACGTCTGGGAGGTGATCCAGGCGGCGGCCACCAAGCCGTTCGGCTTCATGCCGTTCCAGCCCGGGCCGGGCCTCGGCGGCCACTGCATCCCGATCGACCCGTTCTATCTCGCCTGGAAGGCGCGGGAATTCGACGTGCCGGCCCGCTTCGTGGAGCTGGCCGGCGAGGTCAACACCCGGATGCCCTACCACGTGGTCGAGCGCCTGGCGGCCGCCGTCGACCGCACCGGCCGCGCCTTCTCGAGCGCCCGGGTGCTGGTGCTCGGCCTCGCCTACAAGCGCAACGTCGAGGATACCCGCGAGAGCCCGGCCCTGAAGCTGATCCGGCTGATCGAGGCGCGCGGCGCGATCGCGCAGTACCACGACCCTCTGGTGCCGGTCCTGCCGGCGACCCGCGAGCACCCGGACCTCGCCGGGCGGCGCTCGGAATCCCTGACGCCGGAGACGCTGCGCGCCGTCGACGCGGTGCTGATCGCCACCGACCATGACGGCGTCGATTACGGGCTCGTGGCGGCGGAGGCCCGGCTGATCGTCGATACCCGCAACGTGATGGCGCGACATGGGCTAACAGGTGCGACGATCGTGAAGGCGTAGAACCGGAAAAAACCGTCGGCCGATCGACACATGACCGGGGTGCAAGCGGCGCCGCACCCTGGCGAGCGGAGCCGCGCCGGGCTAAGAACGCGGGGGCAACACCCGCATGCGCGGGGTCGAGGGCAGCAGATGGGTCGGCTCGCAGGTTTTCCCCTCTTCAAGGACGCGGGCATCGACCTGATCTCGTACGAATCGCGCTGCATCTGGCGCCGGTTCGACGCCAACGAGATCCTGGTCGATTTCGACGACGCCTCGACCGACGTCTACCTGCTCGCCGCCGGCGAGGTGCGGATCCTCAACCGGACGCAGTCGGGCAAGGAGGTGATCCTGGGCGAGATGCGGGCCGGGGAGTTCTTCGGCGAACTCGCCGCCATCGACGGGGTCAGCCGCTCGGCCAACGTCACGGCGCTGACCCGGGGCGAACTCTGCGTGGTGCCGGCCCCGGTCTTCCGCGAGATCGTCTTCGCCGCCCCGCCGATCGCCGACCGGCTGCTGCGGCTCCTGGCGAAGCGCGTGCGGATGCTCAACGCCCGGTTGATGGAGCACGCGGTTCTCGACCTGCGCCACCGCCTCTACGCCGAGCTCCTGCGCCTCTCCACGCCCCGGCCCGGCACCGACGGCGAGCGCGCGGTGAGCCCGCCGCCCTACCACCACGTGCTGGCCGCCCGCATCGGCTGCCGCCGCGAGCAGGTGACGCGGGAATTCACCGTGATGGCCCAGGAAGGCCTCGTCGACCGCACTCGCGGCGCCCTCATCCTGCGCCGGCCGGACATCCTGGAAGCACGGGTGGCGGAGGCGCTGAGGGAGGACGCGTAGCGTCTGCCTGCGGATGCGCGAGCGCCTTCGCGCGAAGACCGGTCCCGGCCGTCTACTCTGCCGCCAGAGCCTGCGCGAGGCGGGCCGCCGCGGTGGCGAGCTCCGCCGGGCGGCACGACGCGAAGCCGAGGAGAAGGCCGGTCCTGTCGGCCGCGCCCGCGTAGAGCCGGGAGAGGGGGAGGATGTCGAGGCCCTGCCGAGCGGCCCGCGCGGCGAGCGCGACATCGTCCCCGCCGTCGCGCAGGGTCGCCAGGAGTTGCAGGCCCCCCGCCGGCGTCGCGACGGCCAGCTCATCGGGGCAGTGGTGCTGCAACGCGGCAACGAGCCGGTCCCGCCGCTCGCGGTAGAGCCGCCGCACCCGTCGCACATGGGCCCGGTAATGCCCGCGCCGGATGAACAAGGCCAGAGCGTCCTGGATGTGTGACGCCGCGATCAGGCCCACCTGCCGCTGGGCGGCCAGGATGGTGGCGAGGAGCGGCCGCGGCACGACCATGTAGCCGACCCGGATCGCCGGAAGCGTCGCCTTGGCGAAGGTTCCGGCGTAGACGACGCGCCCGGCCTCGTCGAGAGCCTGCAGGGCAGGGACCGGCGCACCGTCGAAGTGGAACTCGCCGTCGTAATCGTCCTCGACGATGATCGCCCCCGTCGCCTCGCCGAGGCGCAGGAGCGCGCGACGCCGGGCGAGCGGCATCAGGCATCCGGTCGGGAACTGGTGCGAGGGGGTCACGACGACGAGCTTCGGCGGCGGGGCATCCCCGGGGAGCGTGAGGCCTGCCGCATCGACGGGAACCGGGCGGATGCGCGCCCGGGCCGAGGTGAGGGCGGCCCGGGATCCCGGATAGCCGGGATCTTCCATCCAGGCCTCGTCCCCCGGGTCGAGCAGGATGGCGGCGACCAGCGCCAGGGCGGCACGGGCGGTCGGGAGGATGACGACCTGATCCGGCTCGGCCCGTACGCCGCGCTGGGCGGCGAGGTGATCGAGCAGTGCCTCCTGAAGGGCGGAACTGTTGGTGACGAAGGGGCGATCGAGCGGCGCACCGCGGCCCGCCTCGCGCAGGCAGCGGGCCCAGGCGGCGTGCGGGAATTCCCGAGGATCGGCGAAGCCGGTGCGGAACGGCCGGAGCCCAGTCTCCGCCGGCGCGTCCGGCAGGGCGGCGGCCCAGGCGGAGAGCGGCGGCGTGGCCGGCCGGACGCGGGAGGTCGGCGCGAGCCCGTCCGCCGAGCCGCCACGCACCGGGCCGTCGTCGACCCGACCGTCATGGATTGCCACGACCGGGCGGCATCTCGGCCGCCGTGTGGAGATCGCCCGGCACCCGGACCGGCCGGCCGGCGGCCAGCGCCGGGGCGAGGCAGGCCGCCTGCTCGGGCTCCACCGCCACGACGAGGCCGGGAGGCGCGAGCCAGCCGGAGAGCCCCTCCGCCATCGCGGCGGCGAGGCCACCGACGCCGGCCTGGACGAAGAGATGGGTCGGGCGGTCGCGGCCCTCGGCCTGGTCGCGGATCTCCGCTGCCATCACGCCGTACCCGGCCATGACGTCGCGTACGATCGGATCATCGGGGTCGTCGGTGGTGTCGGCGACGAGCAGCCCGGCGCCCGACCTCGCCGCCGTGGCCGCGGCCTCGACCGCGTCGTCGTAGGTGCCGGCGACCCGGACGATCGCGGCGCCCTCGTCGGCAATGCGCCTCGTCCGCGCCGGCGGCACGCCCGCATGCAGGAAGACCCGCGCCGAAGCACCGGCGAACCGCGCCGCCGCCGCCACCGCCAGGCCGTGATTGCCGTCGCTGGCGCAGACCAGCGCCGGCTGCCCGGACGGCCGGGCAGCCAGCAGCCCGCGCAGATCCATTCCGGCGGCGCGGGCGAGCGCCGTGAGGCCGGCATAGGTGCCCCCCAGCGACTTGAAGCTGCCGAGCCTGCGGCGCCCCTCGTCCTTGGCGAGGACCTGCGCGACGCCGAGCCGCCGCGCCAGCGCCGGAAGGGCGACGAGGGGCGTCGGTGCATAGGCCGGATCGAGGTCGCGCAGGGCGGCGGCGATCGCCGCGATCGGCAGGGGCGGGGAGAGGGCGGGATTGATCATGGCCGGAAGGGTGCCGGAATCGCGTGACGATTGGCGCCGAATCCGTGTTACCTCGCGACGGTTTCCGTCATTCTCGAGTGATCCATGCCGGAAAGCGCCACCCTCGACCGGTTCGACCATGCCCTGCTCGCCGCGGTCCAGGCCGACAACCTGACGCCGGCGCGGATCCTGGCCGAGCGGGTCGGCCTGTCCGAGAGCGCGGTGCTGCGGCGCCTGAGGCGGCTGCGGCAGGAGGGCATCATCGTCGCCGACGTGGCGGTGGTGCACCCCGCGGTGCTCGGCACGCCGCTCTGCCTGCACGTGCTCGTCTCGCTGGAGCGCGAGACCTCGGACCGGCTCGACGCCTTCGTGCGCGGCTTGCGCGAGCGGCCGGAGGTCCGGGCGGCGTGGTACGTCACCGGCGAGGCCGATTTCGTGCTCGAGCTGCGCCTGGGCTCGATGGCGGATTACGAGGCCTTCACCCACGCGGTGTTCCACGACGACCCGAACGTGCGGGCGTTCCGCACCCTGGTTGCGATGCGGCAGGTGGTCGGGATCTGATGATCGGGGTCCGACGGCCCCGGGCGGTCGAACGGGGGCGGCGGATGCGGTTTCTGGTGCTCGGCGGCACGCAGTTCCTCGGGCGGGCGATCGCGGAGCACGCGGTCGGGCTCGGCCACGCGGTGACCTGCGCAGCGCGGGGGCTCTCAGGCGCGGTCCCGCCGGGCGCCCGGTTCGTCGCCATCGACCGCGACCGGCCGGACGGACTCGCGGGGCTCGGGCGGGACCGGTTCGACGCGGCCGTGGACGTGGCGCGCCATCCGGGCCAAGTCCGGCGGGCGCTGGCGGCGCTCGAGGGCCGCGTCGGCCACTGGACCTTCGTGTCGACGACGAGCGTCTACGCCGACACCGTGACGAGGGGGCAGCGGGCCGGCACGGCGCCGCTCCTCGCGCCGGCGGAGGACGGGCCGTACGGCGCCGCCAAGGTCGCCTGCGAGAGGCTCTTCGGCGGCGACGCCCTGATCTGCCGCGCCGGGCTGATCGCCGGCCCGGGCGACCCGACCGGGCGGTTCCCGTACTGGGTCGCGCGGCTCGCCCGGGGCGGCGAGGTGCTGGCGCCGGCCGAGCCCGAGGATCCGGTCCAGCTCATCGACGGGCGCGACCTCGCGGACTGGATCGTCCGCGCGGCGCGAGCCGGCCTCGCCGGACCGTTCGATGCGGTCGGGCCGGCCTGCACCCGGCGCGCCTTCCTCGAACGCTGCGCCGCCGCCCTCGACGCGTCGTGCACCACCACCTGGGTCGATCCGGCCTTCCTCGACCGCCACGGCGTCGGGCGCGAATCCGGCCCGTTCTCCCTGCCGCTCCCGCTGCCGGACACGATCGGCGACGCCTCGCGCGACGTCTCGGCGACGCTTGCGGCATGGCTGACGGTGCGGCCCCTGGAGGAGACCGCCCGCGACACCCTGCATTGGTTGAAGGCCGGGAACGGCCCGGTCACGGGCCTCACGGCGGCCGAGGAGGCGGCGCTCCTCGCCGCCTGGCACGCGGCCGAGCGGTGTTATACCGCCGTGCCTTCGAACGGACGCGCTCGAAGGTGCCAGGCAAGCCCGAATGGGCGCCGGCGCTGATGCGCCGGTCGCCTTCGCATCGACGCGTCGATGCGAAGGCGCGAGGGTGTTAGAGCCCCTCCGGCCCGTAGGCTGCCAGGAAGACCCGCACGGCCTCCGCGACCCAGTAGGTCGTCTCGGCCTCGGTCGGCGGGTCGCCGACGGAGAAGAGCAGCCGGCGCATCGTCGTGGCGGCGCAGAGGTCGAAGAAATGGCGGGCGGCGAGGTCGGAATCCATCGGGCGCAGGCGGCCGGCGGCGACCTGGGCGTCGAGATAGGCGCGCAGGCGCGCCCGGCCGAGCAGCGGCCCGGCCTCGTAGAAGGCCCGGCCGAAACGCGGGAACTTCTCCGCCGCGCCGATCACCATCCGGACCGAGGCGATGTGGTCCGGCCGCACCATCGCCTCCATCAGGCTGGTGCCGAGGCGGCGCAGGACGGCGGCGACGTCGGGATCGTCGTGGTCGAGGCGACAGATGTTCTCGGCGAGCGTCCGCTTCTCCTCGATCGTCAGCGCCTCGAACAGGGCCTCCTTGCTCTCGAAGTAGACGTAGAGCGTACCCTTCGAGACGCCCGCCGCCTTGGCGATCGCCCCCATGCTGGCCCCGTCGAAGCCGCTGGCGAGAAACACCTCGCGGGCCCCGTCCAGGATCTGGCGGCGCTTGTCGGTGTCGGCGGACGAGGGGCTGAGGGAAACGTCGCTCATGATCGGGGCCATTGTGGGGGCGCGGCCGCCGCGGTCAACCGGGCTTGTGCACCGCACCCGACATCGATTGACCGAACGGTTCGGTCAACGTAGTATCGCGGTCGTTCGAGAGCCGTCAACCGATTCGCACGGGGGCGGCGGGGACGGATGAAGACGATGGCGTTCCGAGACGATTACGCGCAGGGCCGGCCCGACGGCGAGGCGGCCGGCAGGGCCGCGCCCCAAGTCACAGCGCCCCAGGTCACAGCGCCCCAAGTCACCGTACCCCAGGTCACCGCGCCTCTGGCCGCCGCGCCCGCGCCGACCCCCCAGCCGCCCGCCGAGGCTCCGCCGATCAAGGGCAAGCGCCCGCTGCGCCGCCTGGTCCTGCTCGCGCTGCTCGCCAGCGGTGGCGCCTACGGCGCCTATGCGGGGCACGAGTGGTGGACGACCGGCCGCTTCTTCGTCTCGACCGACGACGCCTACGTCCAGGCCGACATCTCGACGCTCGCCGCCAAGGTGCCGGGCTATCTCGAGGCGGTGCCGGTGGTGAACGGCCAAGCGGTCAAGGCCGGCGACGTCATCGCCCGGATCGAGGACGGCGACTACCGCCTCGCCCTCAAGGCCGCCGAGGACAAGCTGGCGACGCAAGGGAGCACCATCGCCCGCATCGCCCGCCAGGCCGAGGCCGCCCGCGCCCAGGTGCTCCAGGGCCAGGCCCAGATCGACGCCGCCAAGGCCGACCAGGTGAGGGCGGCGTCCGACTACCAGCGCCAGCAGCAGCTCGCGCAATCCGAGTTCGCCGCCAAGTCGCGCCTGGAGCAGTCGCGGGCCGACCGCGACCGGTCGGACGCCACCGTGAAGGGCGCCGAGGCCAACCTGATCGCCCTCCGGGCCAACGTCGCGGTGCTGGAGGCGCAGACGAAGGAGGCCGAGAACCTGGCCGCCGAGCTGCGCACCGCCGTCGACCGGGCCAAGCGCGACCTGTCGTTCACGGTCCTGCGGGCGCCCTTCGACGGGGTGATCGGCAACAAGGCCACGGAGGCGGGGGCCTACGTGGCGCCGGGCTCGCGCATCGCCGCCCTGGTCCCGCTGCAGAGCGCCCGGGTCGACGCCAACTTCAAGGAGACCCAGCTCGGCCGGGTCCGGGCCGGCCAGCCGGTCCATATCCGGGTCGATGCCTGGCCCGACCGGGAGATCGTCGGCACCGTCGAGAGCCTGTCGCCGGCCTCCGGCTCGGTGTTCAGCCTGCTGCCGCCGGACAACGCGACGGGCAACTTCACCAAGATCGTCCAGCGCCTGCCGGTGCGGGTGCGGGTGCCGGAGGCGGTCGCCCGCGAGGGCCTGCTGCGGCCGGGTCTCTCGGTGGTGGTGCGGGTCGACACGCGCGGCCTCGACGAATCGCAGCCGCCGGCCCCGATCGAGCCGCATCAGGCGGTGTCGGAGGGGAAGGCCGCTCCGTCGTCGCTGCGTACTGCGGGTCGCTGAGGCGGGCAGAGATCGTGGGCCCGCTCGCCCTCGCTGAAGGGCTCCGATTGATCCGATCCAGTATTCATTGAGCTCGGGAACGCGTCTCCCGCGTGAAAATGGGAGATGCGCTTAAATATTATCAGAGCGAGCCAAGCAGACTCGTCTACCCTTACAATCGAGCAGGCATCCAAGACATGGCCGCGACCCCCGTGCCCGCCGACGCACCGATCGACCGCCGCCGGATGGTGGCGTTCGTCTGCATGGTGTTCGGGATGTTCATGGCGATCCTGGACATCCAGATCGTCTCGGCCTCGCTCGCCGAGATCCAGGCCGGGCTGTCGGCGTCGGCCGACGAGATCCCGTGGGTGCAGACGAGCTACCTGATCGCCGAGGTAATCTCGATCCCGCTCTCGGGCACCCTGTCGCGGGTGCTCTCGACCCGCTGGATGTTCGTGATCTCGGCCGGCGGCTTCACCCTGATGAGCCTGATGTGCGCCACCTCGTCGTCGATCGGCGAGATGATCGTCTGGCGCGCCGCGCAAGGCTTCATCGGCGGCGGCATGATCCCGACGGTGTTCGCCTCGGCCTTCACGATCTTCCCGGCCTCGAAGCGCAGCATCGTCTCGCCGATGATCGGCCTCGTGGCGACGCTCGCCCCCACCATCGGCCCGACGGTCGGCGGCTACCTGACCGACCTGTTCAACTGGCACTGGCTGTTCCTGGTCAACATCGTGCCGGGCATCTTCGTCACGGTCTCGACCTACCTGCTGGTCGATTTCGACAAGCCGAACCTCGACCTGCTCAAGCGCTTCGACTGGACCGGCCTCGCCCTGATGGCGGCGTTCCTCGGCTGCCTCGAATACGTGCTGGAGGAGGGACCGACCCACGACTGGTTTCAGGAGGAGGCGATCTTTCTCGCGGCGATCGTGTGCGGCGTCGCCTGCATCGGCTTCTTCTGGCGAGCGTTCACCGCCGAACAGCCGATCGTGGACCTGCGCGCCTTCTCCGACCGCAACTTCGCCGGCGGCTGCCTGTTCAGCTTCGTCATGGGCATCGGCCTCTACGGCCTGACCTACCTGTATCCGGTCTATCTCGGCCGGGTCCGCGGCTACTCGGCCCTCCAGATCGGCGAGACGATGTTCGTCTCAGGGCTGTGCATGTTCGCGACGGCCCCGATCGCCGGACGCCTCTCGGGCAAGGTCGACCCGCGGATCATGATGGCGATCGGGTTCACGGGCTTCGCTGCCGGCACCTGGATCGTCACCGGCATCACCAAGGACTGGGACTTCTACGAGCTGCTGCTGCCGCAGGTCCTGCGCGGCTGCTCGCTGATGCTGTGCATGATCCCGATCAACAACATCGCGCTCGGCACCCTGCCGCCGGCCCGGATGAAGAACGCGTCCGGCCTCTACAACCTCACCCGCAATCTCGGCGGCGCGGTCGGCCTGGCGCTGATCAACACCGCGCTCAACGACCGTTGGGACCTGCACCTCGCCCGCCTGCACGAGCGCTTCACCTGGACCAACCCGATGGTGCTGGAGCGCCTCGAGAGCATGGCGAAGGGCTTTTCCGGGCTCGCCGGCAACCCGGACGCCATGGCGCTGAAGGCGATGATGAACACGGTGCGGATCCAGGGGCTCCTGATGAGCTTCTCCGACGTGTTCCTGATTCTGACGGTGCTGTTCGTCCTGATGGCCTGCGCCACGCCGCTGATCCGCCGGCCGCGCCCGGGCGGAGCGGGGGCCGACGCTCATTGACGGGCGCGGGGCCCCCCACGCAATAAAAGGCGCCCCTCCCCGGATGGAGAGAGACGCCAAGTCTGCGACACGTCTCGGGAGGAGATGCGGACGCCGTCCGGGTCGAAGGACCCAGCGGACGGGATCAACGCGTGTCACCGGGAAAATTACACCCAGACCGTGCGTTCCCGCAAGTCAGCATACCCCTCGACCTTGGTCCGGGGCGGGCGAGGAGAGGTTACTTCTGCGTCACCTGAGCCGCGCGGGCCGGGTCGGCGCCTCGGGCGCGACGCAGCCTCTCCCCGGCCGGGGCCTTCCCGGGCGGGGCGGCCCGCGGTAAGGGTCGGCTTCCCGCCCGCCCGCGCCGCCCGGACGACGTGACGACGCCTGCTCCCCCTCCCGCCACCGGCCGCCTCCGTTTCGAGGCGATCTCGAAGCGCTTCGACACCCATCTCGCCGTCGACGGCGTCGATCTCGATCTCGCGCCCGGGGCGGTCTTCTGCCTGCTCGGACCCTCCGGCTGCGGCAAGTCCACGCTCCTGCGCCTGACCGCCGGCTTCGAGGAGCCGAGTGCCGGGCGCATCCTCCTCGACGGGCAGGATCTCGCCGGGGTGCCGCCGCACCGCCGCCCGGTCAACATGATGTTCCAGTCCTACGCCTTGTTCCCGCACCGGGACGTGGCGAGGAACGTCGCCTACGGGCTGGAGCGGGAAGCTTTGAGCCGGTCCGAGATCGCCGCCCGGGTCGCCGAGATGCTGCGCCTGGTGCAGCTCGAGGCCTTGAGCACCCGCCGGCCCGACCAGCTCTCCGGTGGCCAGCGCCAGCGGGTGGCGCTCGCCCGCGCGCTCGCCAAGCGGCCCCGGGTGCTGCTCCTCGACGAGCCGCTGGGCGCCCTCGACCGTGCCTTGCGGGAGGAGACGCAGGCCGAGCTGCGGGCGCTGCAGCGCCGGCTCGGCACCACCTTCGTGGTCGTCACCCACGATCCAGCCGAGGCGATGGTGCTCGCCGACCGCATCGGCGTGATGGCGGCGGGCCGGCTGGTCCAGGTCGGACCGGCGGCCGAGCTCTACGAGCGTCCCGCCACCCGCTACGTCGCGGGCCTCCTCGGCGACGTGAACCTGATCGAGGGCCGGCTTGGGGAGGGCGGGGCCGGGACCCTGCGCAGCCTCGACACGCCGCTCGGCCCCTTGCGGGCCTTCGACCATCACGGCGCCGGCGCCGCGGGAGCCCCGGGCCTGCTCGCCCTGCGGCCCGAGCGCCTGACCCTCGGGAGCGAGGGGCTGCCGGGCACGCTCCTCGACGCGACCTATCTCGGCGAAAAAATCCTCTACCGGGTCGGGATGGCGGACGGGCGGGTGCTGCGCGCGTCGGGCGCCCCCGGCGCGGGCTTCAGCGCCGGCGCCCCGGTGCACCTCGCCTTCGCGCCCGAGGCCGCCTCGCTGCTGCCGGCGGAGCCGGCATGACCGGGCGCCTGCGCGAGTCCCTGCGGCGCTTGCGCCTGCCGGCGGTGCCGCTCCTCTGGCTCCTCGCCTTCTTCGGCCTGCCGTTCCTCGTCGTCGTCAAGATCAGCCTGTCGGACCCGGCGACGGCCTTGCCGCCCTACACGCCGGTGCTCGACTGGGATGCGGGGCTCGCCGGCTGGGCCGACGTGCTCGCCGCCCTCGACTTCGAGAACTACCGCACCCTCGTCGCCGACCCGCTCTACCTCGAGGCGGGCCTGACCTCCCTCGCGGTCGCGCTCGGCGCGACCGGGCTGCTGGTCCTCGTCGGCTATCCGATCGCCTACGCCATGGCGCGGGCGCCGAAGGCCTGGCAGCCGCTCCTCGTCGCCCTGATGGTGATCCCGTTCTGGACGAGCTTTCTGATCCGGGTCTACGCCTGGATCGCGATCCTGAAAGGCGACGGGCTCCTCAACCAGGCGCTCATGGCGCTCGGGCTGATTTCGAAGCCGGTCGAGATCCTCAACACCCCGGCGGCGGTGATGATCGGGGTGGTCTATGCCTACCTGCCGTTCATGGTGCTGCCGCTCTACGCGGTGCTCGAGCGCCTCGACCGCGGGCTGGTCGAGGCCGCCCGCGACCTCGGGGCGAGCCGGCTTTCCGCATTCCGGACCGTGACCCTGCCGTTGTCGCTGCCCGGCCTCGTTGCCGGAGCGCTCCTGTGCGTCATCCCGATCACCGGCGAGTTCATCATCCCGGACCTGCTCGGGGGCCCCGACACGCTGATGCTCGGGCGGGTCCTGTGGAGCGAGTTCTTCTCCAACCGCGACTGGCCGCTCGCCTCCGCGGTGGCGGTGGTGCTGCTCGTGATCGTGGCCGGCCCGGTGGTGCTGTTCCGCGAGGCCGAATCCCGCCGCCTGGAGCGACCTTAGATGAGTGACCTTAGATGAGCGACCCGAGAGCGAGCGCCCGTCGATGAGCCGCGCCCACCCGCTCGCCTGGGCCGCGCTCGGCCTCGGGATGGTCTTCCTGTACGGGCCGATCCTGCTGCTGGTCGTCTACTCGTTCAACGCGTCCCGCCTCGTCACGGTCTGGGCCGGGTTCTCGACCCGCTGGTATGCCGGCCTCCTCGACAACGGCCCGCTGGTCGAGTCCGCCCTCGTCACCCTCAAGGTGGCGCTTGCCTCGGCCGGCCTGGCGACGATGCTGGGCACCCTCGCGGCCCTCGCCCTCGACGGGCGCCGGCGCTTCCCCGGCCGGCCGCTCCTCACCGGGCTCGTCTACGCCCCGATGGTGATGCCGGAGGTGATCACCGGCCTCTCCCTGCTGCTGCTCTTCGTTGGCCTCGGCATCCCCCGCGGCTTCTGGACCATCGTGATCGCCCACGCGACCTTCACGCTCTGCTTCGTCGCGGTGGTGGTGCAGGCCCGCCTGCGCCACCTCGACCGCTCGCTCCTCGAGGCCGCCGCCGACCTGGGTGCTGCGCCCGTCACGGTGTTCCGCACCGTGACCCTGCCGCTGATCGCGCCAGCCGTCATCGCCGGCTTCCTGCTGGCCTTCACCCTGTCGATGGACGACCTCGTGATCGCGAGCTTCGTCTCCGGGCCGGGCGCCACCACCCTGCCGATGCGCCTCTACAGCCAGGTCCGCCTCGGCGTGACCCCGGAGATCAACGCGATCTCGACCCTGCTGATCGGGGCGGTGAGCCTGGCGGTGCTGGGGGCCTCGGTGCTGACGGCCCGGCGGGGGCGCTAGCCGGTCACGATGGGGCACGGGCCCAGGACCGTGGCGCGGTCCATGCTCCTGTCCGAATACGAATCGGGATGGCGGAACGTCGCCGCGGGTATGAAGGCCCTGGTCGACGATCTCGCGTTCGATATCATCCCCGTCACGGCCGCAGTGGCTGACGATTGCGCAGCCGCCTATGCCAAGTGGGCAAGGGTGTGCATCCGGAGGGTGTGCATCCTGTCGCCCTGAACATGGGGGATTGCTTTGCCTGCGTGCTCGCCGAGGCACGCGGATGCCCCTTGCTCTTTGTCGTCGACGATTTCGCTCGCACCGATGTGACGAATGCGCTGAGCACGGCGCGGGAAACGGCCCCGATCCTGCAAAGCCGCTTCGGACGGCCTGATCGCCGCCCACCGGAACCCGGAGCTTCGTGCATGGATGTCGGCGTATTCATCCCGATCGGCAACAACGGCTGGCTGATCTCGGAAGCGGCCCCGCAATACAAGCCGAGCTTCGCTCTCAACAAGGCGATCGTGCAGAAGGCGGAGGCCTACGGGCTCGATTTCGCCCTCTCGATGATCAAGCTGCACGGCTTCGGCGGCAAGACCGAGTTCTGGGACTACAACCTCGAATCCTTCACGCTGATGTCCGGCCTCGCGGCCGTGACCGAGCGGATCAAGCTCTTCGCCTCGACCGCGGTGCTGACCCTGCCGCCGGCTCTCGTCGCCCGGATGGCGACCACGATCGATTCGATCGCCCCGGGCCGCTTCGGCGTGAACATCGTCTCGGGCTGGCAGAAGGCCGAGTACGCGCAGATGGGCCTGTGGCCCGGCGACGAGTATTTCGGCTACCGCTACGATTATTCGACCGAATACGTCCGGGTGATGAAGGAGCTGTGGGAGACCGGCCGTTCGGACTTCCAGGGCGAGCATTTCCGGATGGAGGGCTGCATGATGAAGCCCGCGCCGTCGGGCCCGATCCCGATCGTCGCCGCCGGCCAGAGCGGGCGGGGCATGGAATTCGCCGCCACTTACGCCGACTACAACTTCGTCCTCGGCACCGGCCTCAACACGCCCACGGCCTGCGCCCCGACCTGCGCCCGGCTGATCGAGGCCACCGCCCGGACCGGGCGCGACGTCGGCTCCTACGTGCTGATGATGGTGATCGCCGACGAGACCGACGCGGCGGCGGAGGCACGCTGGATGGCCTACCGCCAGGGCGCCGACATCGCGGCGCTGGCCTGGATGCTCGACCAGAGCACACAGGACAAGAACGCCTCGGCGGATTCGACCGCGACCTGGATGAACCTCCCCGAGGGCGCGGTGAACTTCAACATGGGCACGCTCGTCGGCTCCTACGCCAAGGTGGCGCGGATGCTCGACGAGGCGGCTTTGGTTCCGGGGGTGAAGGGGATCATGCTGACCTTCGACGACTTCCTCGAAGGCCTCGATATCTTCGGCACCCGGATCCAGCCGCTGATGGCCTGCCGGCAGGATCGGCGGGAGATCGCCGCGTGACGGTCTCCGACGCGCTCATCGCCCGCACCATCCTGGCCGGCACGGTGGCGGAGGCGGCACCGGCCCGGGACCTGCCCTCGGCCTGGGAGCGGGACGCGCCCGAGCCGGCCCAGGCCGAGCGGCGCCTGCTCGAGGCCGCACACGCGATCGGAGACGCGGCGCCCATCGTTCCGCCCCTGCCGCCTGTGCAGGCCGGCCCGCTCCACGCCCTCGGGATCGGCGCACTCCAGGCCGCCTTCGCGGCGGGAGCGACCGATCCGGTGACCCTCGTCGACGCCCTCAAGGCGCGCATCGCCCGCCACCCCTCCGGCCGCGATGCGGTCCTGGCCTTGGTGCCGGGCGCCGAGACCGCCGCCGAGGAGAGCGCCCGACGGATCCGCACCGGCGAGGCCCGCCCCCTCGAAGGCGTGCCCTTCGGCGTCAAGGACATCGTCGACTGCGCCGGCGCGCCGGTGACCTGCGGCTCGCACCTCACCGGCGCCCGGGTGGCCGACACCGACGCGACCGTGGTGGCGCGCCTGCGGGCGGCGGGCGCGATCCCGCTGGCGATGCTCGCCACCACCGAGTTCGCCTGCGGCTCGGCCCACAATCCGCGCTACGGCGCGGTCGCCAACCCGTGGAACCGGGCGCGCTGGACCGGAGGCTCCTCCACCGGCTCCGGCGCGGCGCTCGCCGCCCGGCTGATGCCCCTGGCGCTCGGCACCGATACCGGCGGCTCGATCCGGGTGCCCTCGGCCTGGTGCGGCCTCACCGGCCTCAAGCCGACCCGCGGGCTGGTGCCGCGCACCGGCGTCGCGCCCCTGTCCTGGACCCTCGACCATGTCGGCCCGATGGCCCGCTCGGCCGAGGACCTTGCCCGGGTCATGCCCTGGATCACCGGCCCCGACGGCGCCGACCCGCACGCCGCCGGCCGCTACGACGCCACCCGGGCGAAGGGACTCTCGGGGCTGCGGGTCGGCGTGCCGGACGGCTGGTTCACGGCGATGCAGGACGAAGCGGTGCTCGCCGCCTGGCAGGCGATGCTGCTCGTGCTGGAACGGCAGGGCGCGCGTCTCGTGCCGGTCGATCTCGGGGCGATCGCGACCGCGCACCAGGACGGCTACACGATCGTGATGGCGGAGCTGGCCTCGCTCCAGGAGCCCGACCTCGACCGCGCCGCCGCCCTCGATCCCGGCACCCGCGCCCGGCTGGAGCAGGGCCGCCTCTTCTCCGCCACCGACTACCTGCGCGCCCTGCGCCGCCGGCCCGTCGTGCTGGAGCAGGTTCTCGACGCGCTCGCCGCGGTCGACGTGCTGGTGACCCCGGGCCTCGGCGGCGAGGCGGCCTCCCTCGACACCCTCACGGTCGAGGTCGACGGCGCGGCCCACCCGCTCCAGGCGGTGCTGCCGCGCAACACGATGCTGTTCGACTATACCGGCCTGCCGGCCCTGATGCTGCCGACCGGTCGCGGCCGCACCGGCCTGCCGGTCGCCGCGCAGGTGGTGGCGAAGCCGTACGACGATGCGTTGTGCTTGGGCGTGGGAGCGGCGTTCCAGCGGGAGACGGGGCACCATCTCGCGGCGCCGCCGGAGGCAGGGTGACGGCTCACCGCGCGAGCGTCGTCCCTGCCGCCGCGACGAGCCACGCCGCCATCGCGGGGGCGACCGCGTCGGCCTGATCGCTCCAGCGCGCTACCTGGATCTTCGAGGAGGGCCGTATCTCGGCCCGCCGCACCAGCCGGGTCAGACGGCGGCGGCGGAGCGCGTCGGCGACGAGGAGCGAACGCGCGAAGACGATACCGTTGCCGTCATGCGCTGCCTGCAAGGCCGCGCTGATGTCGCGAAAGCGCATTGCGGGCGGGCGTCGTCCGTCGTCCGTCGTCGCCGAGCCACGTCAACCAGGACCATTCGGTGGCGATGCCGTCGGCGGCGTGCCCCTTCGCGAGGAGCGGGAGGCGGCACCAATCGTCCTCCCGGCTGGCGCGACGGAGCACGGGGGCGACGACCGGGAAGACGATCTCGGCAGGCGACTGGCCCGTCCTGGGCTACCTGACGGTCTTCCTCATGGCGGCGTTCGGGCTGGGCACGCAGGCGGCCGGCGTCGCGTTGCTCGCGGCGACGCTGCCGATGCTGGTGCTGCCCCCGCTGGGCGGCCACATGGTCCGGCATCTCGGCGGGCGGCGCTCGTTCGGAAGTGCGCTCGCCCTGGTCGTTCTGGGGGATGCGATCCTGGTGGGAGCGGCGCTCGCCGGCTCTTCCGCCCTCACCGGCGCGCTCGTCGGCATGGCGGCCGTCGGGGCCGGGGCGGCCCTCGCACATCCCCAGCTCACCGGGGCCGTCGTCGCCCTCGCGCCGCCCGAGGCGGCTGGCATGGCCTCGGCCCTCACGATGGTGGCGCGTCAGGCCGGGTTCGTGCTCGGGGTGGCGGCGCTCGGCGCGCTGGCGCCGACGATACCGGGTGGTACGGGATACGCCGCCGTCTTCGCCTTCGCCACCGCTGCCGGCCTGATCGGAGTCGCGGCCTCCCGCGTGCTTCCGGACGGCGCCGCGCGACGGCGATGATGCCTCATGCCGGGCAGGCGTCCGGCTCAATACTCCCACTCCGCCCCCACCCCCACGGCCGTGCGCCCATCCGCCCCGGCCTCGCCTTGCACCTTGATCCGCCCGGTCACGTCGTAGGTGATGGTCGCGGCGCTGTCCTCCGGCCGGGCGCCGGCGCGCACGCCGACATCGACGCGCTCGCTCAGCGCCCGCGACAGGCCGACCGCCGCGCCGCCCTTCGCTCCGGCCTGGATGTCGAGGCTGTCGAGGCCCAGCCCCTTGCGGGCGCTCTCGAACACGTCGGGCCCGCCGGCGCCGCCGGAGAGCTGGGCGACGGCCTGCGCCAGTTGCAGCGCCTGGAACGGCGACAGGCCGCCGGAGGCCTTCTTGAACAGGAGGCGCGACAGCACCTCGTCCTGCGGCAGTGGCGGTTCGGAGGAGATCGCGAAGTCGGGCTGGTTCGCCGGGCCGGTGACGGCGATCTTGGCGGTGACGTCGCCGGCCTGGGACTGGGCCAGGAAGTCGAGATCCGGCGCCGTGAGATCACCCGCGAAGGTCAGGCGGCCGCGGGTGAAATCGAGGCGCTGGCCGACGATCTGGATCCGGCCGCGGCGCATCGCGAAGGCGCCGTTCGCCACCGGCGCGGCCGAGGTGCCGGTGAGGCGGAGATTCCCGCCGAGCTCCGCGTCGATGCCGCGGCCGCGCACGGTGATGCGGCCGGGAGCGTTCACCGCGACGTCGAGGGTGGCGAGGAAGGGCGGGGTCCTGGCCCCGCGGCGGGATGCCGCGTCGCGCTTCGCCCGGGCGGCGAGGCGGGCCCGGGTCTGCGGCGGCGCGTTGACGTGGCGGATGCCGGGCAGGGGCTGCACTGTCGCGGGCAGGCGGTCGGGCACCGAGACGTCGAGGGAGACGACGTCGACCTGGCCCGTGACCCGGGGGGTGCGGGCGAGCGGCCCGGTCAGCGACAGGTTGAGGCCGGTGATCAGCGTCATCAGCGGGCTCGAGACCAGCTCGGCCCGATCGGCCCGGATGGTCAGGTTGCCCGGAAAGCCCGCCGCCGGCTCGACGGCCACGCGCCCCTGCGCCTGCAGGGTGCCGCCGTTGCGGGTGGCGGCGGTCAGGCGCTCGATCACGATCGTGTCGCCGCGGCCGGTCACGCGACCCTGGATGTCGGTGAGGCGCACGCCCTGGAGCGGATCGGTGAAGCTGCCGCCGGTGAGGACCGCCGAACCCTCGACCCGCGGTGCCTGGAGCGTGCCGCCGATCCCGGCATCGAGCGCGACCCGGCCGGTCAGGCGCTGGCCGCCCGCCGCCAGCATCGTGTTGGCGAGCGCGGCATCGAGCGTGCCGCGGGTGCGCAAGGCGAGGGTGCCGCCGGTCTCGACCGGCAGCGAACCGGAGAGGGTGAGCTGCAGCCCGCGGCCGGCCGTCACCGTGCCATCGAAGCCGGCGCGGCCGTCGTCGATCCGGCCGGAGGCCCTGGCGTCGATCGGCGGCAGACCGGCGGAGCGGGTCTCGGGCGTCACGAGGCGCGTGAGGCTCAGGGCGTAGCGCCCCTCAGGGCTCGCGGCCGGGCCGGCGAGCACGGCCTCGCCGTCGAGGGTGCCGGAGAGGCTGAGGCTCGGGGCGGCGATGCGGGCCATCGCGAGCGGCAGGCTCCTGAGGCCGAACCGCAGGTCGAGGGTCTGGCCGATCGTGCCGTCGAGGCTGGCCCGGCCGGAGCCGGCGGCGATAGCGAGGCCGGCGACCGTCACGCCCTCGTCGCGGAAGGTGATCGTCGCCGGGCCGGCGAGCGCCAATCGGTCGGCCCCGCGCACGGCGCCGAGGCGAGAGAGGTCGAGGCGCGCAGGCCCGGCCGGGACCAGCCGTGCGGCACCGTCGAGGGCGAAGCCCCGGGCCCGGGCCTGGAGCACGAGGTCGCTGCCGTCCGGCGCGGGCTTGGCGTCGAGGCGGATGGCCTCGATCGTCTCAGGCCCGGCGACGAGCCGGTCGGCATTGAGCCGGCCGGAGACCCGGGGGCTCGTCCAGAGGTCGGTGCCGTTCAGGTCGGCGTCGAGGCGCGAGAGCGCCACGCCGGCCCCCCGCACGCCGTCGCCGGTCGCCCGCATCCGGGCATCCTGCCGGCCGCCGGCGCGGCTCAGAGAGATCGCGGCGTCGAGGCGTCCCTGGAGACGGGTGAGCGCCAGGGCCGAGAGATCGTCGAGGTCGCCGGCCTTCAGGGACACCTCGCCCTCGGCGAGGCGCGACGCCGGATCGACCGCGGCGCGGCCCGCGAGGCTGACCGAGCCGAGCGTGAAGGCCAACCGATCGAGCAGCCAGTCGGCGTCGCGGCGGGCGAGATGGAGGTCGCCGGCGAGCGGCTTGCCGTCGACCCGGCCTGACAGGGACAACGTCCCGTCGAGGGCGCCGGTGGCGTCGGCGATCGTCGCCCGCGCAGCGAGGTCGCGGACCGGACGGCCCATGGCGCGCGCCTCCGGCGCCGCCAGGGTCAGGGCGAGGTCGGGGCGCTCGAGGGACCCGGTGAGGCGGGCCTCCAGCCCGGCCCGGCCGGCGAGTTCGGGGTCGAGGGTCGCGAGGTCGGTGAGGTCGACCCGGCCGGTCATGTCGGCCTTGGTCTCGGTGGCGCGGCCATCGACCGTGGCGGTCACGGCGTGCCCGGTCAGGCGCGCGGCCTGGACGGCGTAGCCGTCGGGGAGCCGGGTCAGGCGGCCGGCGAAGCGGGGCTCGCGGCCGAGCGTCCGGTCGAGGGCAGGGGTGCCGAGAGACAGCCTCTCGGTGCTGGCCTCGACATCGGCGGTGACGCCGGCCCGGCCGGGATCGCCGGAGAGCAGGGCCTTGAGCGCGACGCGGCCGCCGAGCGGCCGGCCGGCGGCGAGGGAGAAGGCGGCGAGGTCGGGCAGGTCCGCCTGGAGCGTGCCCGCCACCACGTCGCGGCCGATCCGGCCGGCATAGCGGGCGCTCGCTGTCGGCGCCTCGATGGTCACGGCGTCGAGATCGGCGACGCCGTTCGGGTCGATCCGGCCGGCGAGGCGGAACGACGCCTTGGGGCCGATCGCCCGCCGCAGGGCCGGGTCGGCGAGGTGGAGGCCGTCGACGTCGGCGTTTGCGGCGAGGCGAAACGACTGCCCCTCCGGCTGGCGCGGCAGCGGCTCGGCGACGAGATCGGCGCTCGCCCGGCCGAGGCGGCTGCCCGCGGCCGACAGGCCGGCGGCCCGCAGGGTCCCGCGCACGGCGGGGGCGTCGAGGGGGCCTTTGAGGCTCGCGTCGAGCACCAGGGCTTCGAGGGTCGCGTCGCCGGCCTTGGTGACGCCGCCCTCGGTCGGCAGGGCGCGGGCCTGGAGGGTCAGGTCGGCTTTGCGGGCCGCGTCGACCCCGCCGTTCAGCGCCAGCCGCGCGGTGCGGGATGTCAGCTCGAACCGGTCGACCCGCACCGCGCCGTCATCGACGAAGCGGAGATGGCCGTCGAGGCGGGTGGTGCCGGCGAAGACCGCCGCGAGCGGCCCGGGCATCAGGCCCTCGACCCGCGAGGCGAGGTCGAGCGCCATGCGTCGCTCCGCCCCGGCCCGGTCGATGCGGGCCTTGCCGTCGGCGCCGATGCCCTCGCCGGCCTGGAAAGCCAGGGTGGCGTTCCAGGAATCGAGCGTGCCGCGGCCGTCGAGATCGAGGCTCACCGGCGGCAGTCCCGGCAGGTTCATCAGCCGCGCCGCGAGGCCGCCGGCCGGCTCGTCATGGGCGAGCTTCAACTCCAGGCGGCTGGTGTCCGGCACGTAGGCGAGCTTGAGGGTGACGGTGCCGGGCTTGTCGAGGCGGCGCAGGCCGAAGCCGAGATCGAGGCCCTCGCGCGGGTCGCCGAGGGTGGCCTGACCGGCCCCGGCGATGCGGGCGGCCTCGCCGAGCACCGGCTCGCCGAGGACGAGGTCGCTCAACGCGAAGGCCTTGACCACCACCTTGACCGGCAGCTCGGGCAGCAGCGCGTCCTTGTCCTGCGACGGCGGGGCGGCGGAGGGCAGGGGCCGGCGCAACACCTCGAGGCGTCCGATCTCGAGCCGGTCGATCTCCAGGCGCCGGGAGAGCAAGGCCGTGCGCCGCCAGATCAGCCGGGCCTTGTCGAGGCGCAGCCAGACGCCGTTGCGGTCGGCGATGGCGACGTCGCGGATCGTCGCGTCGGAGGAGAGCGCCCCGTCGACGGCGCCGATCGAGACGCGGGAGGTCGGGGTCGAGAGGGCACGGGACAGGAGGTCGCCGAGGATCGTGGTCTCGCCCTCCGCCGCCTCGCCGGTGGCGGCGTGGCCGAGCCAGGCCAGCGCCAGAAGGGCAACGGCGATGGCGGCGGTGAAGAGGCGCGAGACCCGCAACGGCATCATTCAGAAGGCCTGACCGAGGCTGATATAGAGGGCGACCGGCGGCTGCTTGAGCTGCTTGTCGGGGTTCAGCGGCACCGCGAGATCGACCCGGATCGGGCCGATGCCGGTGTAGTAGCGAAGGCCCAGGCCCGCCGCGACGCGGATGCGCTCGTCGAAATCGGGCAGGGTGCCGGCGAACGCCGTGCCGGCATCGACGAAGGGCACGATGCCGATCGTGTCGGTGATCTTGATCCGGCCCTCGATCGAGCCCTCGAGCAGCGAGCGCCCGCCGATCGGCAGCTGGTAGGGGCCGATCGGCCCGACGGTGCGGTACGAGTAGCCCCGGATCGAGCCGCCGCCGCCGGCGAAGAAGCGGAGCGAAGCCGGAATGTCGGCGAGGTTCGCCCCGCTGACCGAGCCGAAGCCGAGGCGCGCCGCCACGATGTAGCGGGCCTCGTCGTCGAAGGCGTAGTAGGTCGACCCTTGAGCCTTGGCGATCAAGAGGTCCGGGCTGTTGCCGAGCCCCGCATAGGGGGTGAGCGAGGCGGTGACGCGAAAGCCCTTCGTCGGGTCGAGCAGGCTGTCGGTCGAATCGTAGGTGACGCCGGCATTGAGGCCGAGCAAGCCGTAATCGACCCGGCCGAGGGCGTCCCGGTCGGAGCCGACCCGGCCGTCGATGCCGACCTGGGCCGAGAAGGCGTCGGCGAAGCGGTGACGGATCGCGACCGTGCCGCCGGTGGCGTCGCTGAGATAGGATTGCTGCACCTCGCGGCCGATGAAGGCGCTGGCGAGGAGGTCGTTGCGGGTGCCGAACAAGGCGGGCTTGACGAAGGTGGCGGCGAGCCGGCCGCCGAGCCCGTTGGTCTCGATGCCGGCGAGCTTGCGGCGGCGGGCGTAGTAGTCGGTGCCGAGGCCGAGATAGGACAGGTCGGCGTCGATCCGCAGGGTCTCGCCGCCGCCGAACAGGTTGCGGTCGGCCCAGTAGGCGCGCACGCCGGGCCCGTCCACGGTGGAGTAGCGCGCCGAGACGCCGACGATGTGTGGCGTGCGCTCGGTCACGTCGACGAAGACCGGCAGCGTACCGTCGGGATCGAGGGCCGTGCCCTCCCGCACCCGCACGCCGCCGAGCGCCTCGATGCGCGAGACCGAGCGGCGGATGTCGGTGAGCGCCTGCGGCGAGTAGGGATCGCCCGGCTCGGCGTAGATGAAGGAGCGCACCACCGCCGGGTCGAGGTTCTTCGTACCCCGCACCGTGACGGTGCCGAGAGCCGCCTTCGGCCCCGGATCGACCACGAAGGTCACGTCCATGGCGCGGGCGGCGTGGTCGACCACCGGGTCGCGTCGCAGCACCTTGGCGAAGGGGTGGCCCTCGCGGCGGAACTGGTCGACGAGGGCCGCCTCGCGGGCGAGCACCGTCGACGAGCGGGCCGGCACGTCGTCGCCAAGGCGGGTGAGGCGGGCCGGCACGGCCTCCGGCGGGAACGGCACGCCCGCGGGGTCGAGCACCGTGATGCTCCGCAGGTGGTAGAGCGGGCCCTGGTCGACGGAGATCCGCACCGCGACGAGGCTGCGGTTGCGCGCGGCCTCGGCGGCGCGCACGGCGCTGCGGGCGGCGGCGTCGCCCCCGAGCACCACGTCCTCGATGCGGAAGCTCACCGTGCCGGCATAGTAGCCGAAGCCCCAGAGCGCATCGACGAGGCGGGGCGCGTCGGCCTCGGCCCGGCGCAGCAGGCCCTCGCCGTCCGGCGGCGCGTCGTTGCGCAGGCGATAGAGGCTCGACGTGTCCTGGAGCGCGCGCAGCAGGTCCTCGTCCTCGACACCCTGGAAGCGGACCGCGTAGGGCAGGGCGGCCGGGCTCGGGGCCGGCGGCGCCTCGTCGGAGTTGAACAGGCCGAACAGGTCGAAGGCGCGCGCCGGCTCCGCCGGCCCGAGGCCGAGCGCGAGGCCGAGCCCGAGAGCTCTTGCGACTCCAGCCCCTGCCACTCCCGCTGACGGACGCGCTCCTGGCGCCCCGCGACGTTCGACCCGATCCCGCATGCCCCCCGGCCGTGCTTGCACGCCCCGCCCTCTCGGGCGAGCCTGAGAAAACTCTTCACGCCCGTGGCGCGCCTCGTGTCCGCCTGCCGGCGGATCCGACAGTCGCGGGCTCCCGCCCAGCGATCCTGCGACCCCGTTACGGGTCTTCTTACCCAAGGGTCGAGGGAATTCGTGTCCAAACCGTGATCGTGCGTCGCCCCGATCACGGGACAAGCTAGAGCATAAACCGTCGGAAAGGGAGCCTGAGCGGGCCCGGCGCATCGGTTGGACCGGGACGATGCAGCGGGCTAACCCTCTGGCATCGGCGAAGAGATCGTCGCTGCCCGCGGCGCGGGGTCGCGCCTGCTTGCCGCCGGGCCGGCGCGTTGAGCGTGTCCATCCCGTCCCCGCTGTCCACAGGGTCGATTGCATGGTCCCGGTCGTGTTCCATCCGGCCTACGAGGCCCCGCTGCCGGAGGGCCACCGCTTCCCGATGGGCAAGTACGGCCGCCTGGCCGCCGCGATCGAGGCGCGCGGCCTGGTGCCGGAGGGCTTCGTGACGCCCGAACCCGCGAGCCCCGACCTGATCCGCCTCGCGCATGACGGAATGTACGTCGAGCAGGTCGTCACCGGCACGGTGTCGCGGGCGGTCGAGCGGGCGATCGGCCTGCCGGTCGATGCCGGGGTGGCGCGACGCTCGCTCGCCGCCTGCGGCGGCACGCTGCTGGCCGCGCGGCTGGCCCTCCAGGGTGGGCTCGCCGGCAGCACCGCGGGCGGCAGCCACCACGGAAGGCGGGAGGCGGGCCGGGGGTTCTGCGTGTTCAACGACGTTGCAGTGGCGGCACTCGCGCTCAAGCGCGAGGGCACGATCCGCCGGGCGCTCGTGATCGACCTCGACGTGCACCAGGGCGACGGCACCGCCGATTGCCTGCGGGACGAGCCCGACCTGTTCACCTTCTCGATGCATGCCGAGAAGAACTACCCCACCGACAAGGTACCGGGCGACCTCGATGTCGGCCTGCCCGACGGGCTGACCGACGACGACTACCTGGCGGCGCTCGCCCTCCACGTGCCGCGCCTCATCGACGCGCAGCGCCCGGACCTGGTGTTCTACAATGCCGGCGTCGATCCCCACCGCGACGACCGCCTCGGCCGCCTGGCGCTCACCGATGAGGGCCTGCGCCGCCGCGAGGCTTACGTGGTCGGCGAGGCGTACCGGCGCGGCATCCCGCTGGTCGCGGTGATCGGCGGCGGCTACGCCACCGACATCGAGGCGCTCGCGGCCCGTCACGCCCTGGTCTTCGAGGCGATGGCGGAACGGGCGTGAGCGGGGTCCGGAACGGCCCAGGCTGTTCGGCCGTTGACTCCCTGAGACCTCACGCCAGCACATTCGGAGGATACGATGAGCCTCATCGGTCGGATCGTCACCAAGATCCTGGGGAACGACGACCCCCGCACCCGCCCCGACGACCGTGCTCAATACAACGATTCGGGCAATCTCGTCGGCCGCCTCGTCACCAAGATCCTGCGGCGCTGACGCGACGGTCCCGCGATCCCGATGCGACACCCCCGCCGACGCCGGCGGGGGTGTCGCCGTTTTGGCGGCCGCGATCGTTCGGGAGAAAAGCCACCGCCGGTGCGCTTTCGCACTTGCGAACGCCGCCCGGGCGCCTATCTTCTGCGGTGCACGGTCGCGACGGCGTCGCGGCCCTGCAGCCCTCTTTGGGCGTTTCCTCCCTAGACTTCGGGCCACCCGCAAGGGTGGCCTTTTTTCTTTGTCTCGGGGGTGTTCTGCGCCAGAGCGCGCATCTCGAGGGCATCTCGCTCATCTCACCTACGACCTCGGGACGAGGTCGAGGATCGGGACGGGAAAGACCCGGTCCGCTACCAGTCTGATCGTATCGAAGCCGACGGTCTCACGACGAAGCCAGATACCGCCGCTGCGCCCGCGCCACCCGAGTCACCGCCCGCGCGGCCCGCGTGTCCGGCACAGCCATCGCCTCTCCGGCGAGGATGCCGGCCTTGAGCGCGACGAGAGCCGGATCACCCCATCGCGCCAGCCAGTCCGCGAAGACGCCATGGCGACCGAGATCGTAACCGCTCTCCGTCCACGGATGGGGCGGGTGCAGATGGATCACCGGGGCGAGGCCCGCTGGGATCGGGGCCGTGGCGGCGTGCAGGCGGCCGAGGCGCAGCAGCTTGTCGAACCAGTGCGCGCGCGGCCCCGGATGCGTGTCGGGCAGGACGACCTCGATGCGGTCGCCGCCCGATGCCGCGATGAGCGTCGCCCCGAGCCTCGACAGACGCTCCCAGAGAACGGCGTCGGCTGGGCGGCCGCAGGCATCGCGCAGAATCGGGACGGCAGCGCCCCGCCCCCGCGCGAGGAGTCGGGCTTGGCGCAGCGGCAGGCCGAGGCAGAACGACACCCCGTCCCGATCCTCGGAGCGCGCCGCCCCGTCGTCGCGGCCGAGTTCGCTCACCACCGGGGCGGGGCAGGACGGCAGGCGGGAGAGCGGCCGGCACAGGGCCAGCGCCTGGCTCCACGCATCACCGCCGAGCGCCGTCTCGTAGGCCACCGGCACGAGGGCGCAGGCCTCCCCCAGCACCAGGGCGCCACGGGGCGTGACGAGGCCGGGGCGACCGTCGAAAGGGCCGTCCGCCGGCTCGTCGGCATCGCGCCGGAAGGTGGCGCCCGCCCCGTAGCCGCCGAGGCTCCAGGTCACCGCCGGATCGGCCAGGGCCTGACGCAGGACCGTCCGCAAAGCGGCCGGGTCCGGCCGCGGCCAAGCCGACAAAGGGTCTTCCCCGCCTTGAGCGCAGCGCAGCAAACCGCTACCTCTTCGGGGGCAGGGGTCGCCTGCCCGGGTCGAGAATCGCAGATCGTGTCGGAAACCTCGCCGTTGATCCCCGATCCGGACCCGCCGGCCACCCGCAAGCGGGTCAGCGTCCGCGGTCGCCTGCGGAACTACTTCTTCACCGGCGTGATCGTCGCCGGCCCGCTGGCGATCACGATCTACATCACCTGGTGGTGCATCAGCCTGATCGACGGCTGGGTCAAGCCGCTGGTGCCGTCGGCCTACCTGCCGGACCATTACCTGCCGTTCAGCGTTCCGGGCCTCGGCCTCGTCATCGCCTTCGTGGCGCTGACGACGCTCGGCGCGCTCACCGCCAACCTCGTCGGCCGCTCGGTGGTCGAGTTCGGCGAGGTGCTGCTCGCCCGCACGCCTGTGATCTCGGGCCTCTATCGCGGCTTGCGACAGGTCTTCGAGACGCTGTTCTCGACCAGCGGCACCTCGTTCCGCACCGTCGGCCTGGTCGAGTTCCCGGTGAAGGGCACCTGGTCGATCGTGTTCCTGTCGGCCCCGGCCGGGCCCGACGTGCAGTCGGCGCTCGGGGCCGAGCACGACCATGTCGGCGTCTTCCTGCCCTGTGCCCCGAATCCCACCACCGGGTTCTTCTTCTACCTGCCCCGGTCCGAGGTGATCGAGCTGTCCATCAGCGTCGACGATGCCGCCAAGCTGGTGATGTCGGCCGGGGTGATCCAGCCGGAGGACCCGCAGACGCGCCTGCAGGCGATGGCGACGGGCCTGCGCGCCGCGCAGGTCGGACCGGCACAGGCCGGACCGGCGACGATGCCGGCGCGGGACCGGCTGGACGCCTGATCCCCCCACGTCCGGGACACGCGCGGCAATCCGCCGGACACGGTGGCGCCGCAACCATGATGCATTTCGGCAACATTCGCGCCGGTCTGCCGCGGCCACGCTTCCTGGAGCGATTGCAAGCTGAGGGCAGGAGCGCAGTGCGGCCAAGCGCTTCGCCGGCTCATCACGACTTCACCTTATAACAGATAAAAACAGATCCTGTTTGTTTCCGGCAGTCGCGCCGTTGCGAAACTGGTCGGCCGCTGTCAAGGCGGCAAGGTCTCGCGAGAACAGGGCGCCCCTTGCGAGACGATAATCCTATCTCTCGGAAGACCCACCATGACGAAGCCGGCCGCGCACGCCCGCGCCACCCTGTTGCTCGCCACCACGATGCTGGCGCCCGCCGCGGCCCTCGCGCAGCCGCTCCCGCCCGAGGGCGAGCTCGCGCTTGAGGCGATCGACGTCGCCGGGCTGAAGGCTGGAAGCGCCCGCGGCGACACGGTCGGCTACCTCACCCGGCGCACGGCCTCGGCGACTCGCACCGACACGCCGCTGATCAATACGCCGCAATCGGTCACCGTGGTGACGCAAGCGCAGATCCGCGACCAGGGCTTCCAGAGTCTCACCGAGGCGATCCGCTACGTGCCGGGGGTGATCCCGCACCAGGGCGAGGGCAACCGCGACGACGTCGTGATCCGCGGCCAGCGCTCCAACGCCGATTTCTACGTCAACGGCATCCGCGACGACGTGCAGTACTTCCGCGACCTGTACAACATCGAGCGGATCGAGGTGCTGAAAGGCCCGAACGCGATGATCTTCGGCCGCGGCGGCGGCGGCGGCGTCATCAACCGGGTGCTGAAGGAGGCCGATGGGGTGCCGATCCGCGAGATCGTCGCCCAGGGCGGGGCGTTCGACAACAAGCGCCTGGCCCTCGACATCGGCGACCGGTTCTCGGACAGCGCGTTCTTCCGCCTCAACGGCGTCGTCGAGGACACCGGCACCTACCGCGACTTCGGCCATATCCGCCGCTACGGCATCAACCCGACCGGGACGCTGCTGCTCGGGCCCGACACGGTGCTGAAGCTTTCCTACGAGTATTTCCACGACGACCGCGTCACCGATCGCGGCATCCCCTCGCAGTTCGGCCGGCCCTACCGCTACCGTGACAACACCCGGACCTTCTTCGGCAACCCGGACCTGAGCTACGCCCGGGTCGACGCCCACATCGCCACCGCCACCCTCGACCACCGCTTCGACTCCGGCGTGCAGCTGCACAGCCAGCTGCGCTTCGCCGACTACGACAAGTTCTACCAGAACGTCTTTCCGGGCAGTGCCGTCAACGCCGCCGGCACCAGCATGACCCTGAGCGCCTACAACAACGCCACGCCACGGACGAACTACTTCAGCCAGAACGACTTCACCTACAAGTTCGCCACCGGCCCGCTCGGCCATACCCTGCTCGGCGGCTTCGAACTCGGCTACCAGACCGGATTGGCCTTCCGGCAGGACGGCTTCTTCGCGACCAGCGGCACGCAATCCCTGGTGGTGAACCCGCTCTCGCCGGTCTCGCGGGTGCCGGTGAACTTCCGTTACAACGGCGGCAACAACAGCCGCTACGACCTCGGCCTCGCCGCGGCCTACGTCCAGGATCAGGTCGAGATCGGCCCGCATCTGCAGCTGATCGGCGGCCTGCGCTACGACCATTTCGACTTCGCGGCGACCGACCGCGGCACCCGGGTGACCACCGCGCGCATCGACGACCTGGTCTCGCCGCGGGCCGGCTTCGTGGTGAAGCCGTGGGAGAACCTGGCCTTCTACGGCAGCTACAGCGTCTCCTACCTGCCCTCGTCCGGCGACCAGTTCTCCTCCCTGACCCCGGGTCTCTCGATCGCCGTGCCGGAGCGGTTCGAGAACCGCGAGATCGGCGTGAAGTGGGACGCCTCGCCGGTGCTCCAGCTCACGGCTGCGCTCTACGACCTCGACCGCTACAACCAGCGCTTCGCCGACCCGAACCGGCCCGGCTACTTCCTCACCACCGGCCAGACCAACACCAAGGGCGCCGAGATCGGCGCCAACGGCTTCATCACCGACTGGTGGCAGATCGCCGGCGGCTACGCCTTCACCGATGCCCGGATCGTCAGCAACTTCAGCTCCGGCTCGACCGTGATCCGCACCGGCAACACCGTCGCGCTGGTGCCGTTCAACGCCATCACCCTCTGGAACAAGTTCGCCATCACGCCCGAATTCGCGGTCGGCGTCGGCGTCATCAACCAGACCCACACCTTCGCGTCGTCCGACAACACCGTGCGCCTGCCGAGCGTCACCCGCTTCGATCTCGGCCTGTTCTACCAGGTGTCGGAGGCGGTGCGGGCGCAGGTGAACATCGAGAACCTGTTCGACCGGCGCTACATCGCGACCGCGGACGCCAACAACAACATCACCCCGGGCGCCTCGCGCACGGTGCGGGTGCAGGTGATCGCGCGGTTCTGAGGGCGCCCTCCCGTTCGGCGGATCGTCGCCCGGGATTTCCCTTCGGCGTGCCGTGACGGACGGCGTGGCGGGACGTGCTGGCCCTCTGGGACGAGCACGCCCAAAAGCTGATCGGCTTCTCAAGATTGCGGACGCTTCAGGCGGCCTGACACGGGGGCGGCGCGTCCGGCCGCGCGCCCGCCATCGTGCTGGACCCTCCAACGGATCCCGCATGGTTCCGAGCTTTGGCACGGTGGCGCGGGACCGTTACCGTCCCCGCGCCTCTCATGCCGCCTTCTTCCTCGTGATCAGCTTCACCAGATCGCGCAGGATCGCCGTCGTCTCCTTCAGCCGCTCGGCGACCGTGGCGAGATCGCGGATGAAGACCACGCTCATGTCGGGGCGCACCTTGGCGAAGGAGCGCTGGTCGGCGATGTAGCCGGCGAGCTTGGCCGGGTTGGCGAAGGCGCGATCGCGGAAGTGCATGACGATGCCCTTCGGACCGGCCTCGACCTTCTCGACGTTGGTCTCCCGGCACAGGATCTTGATCGTCACGATCTTCAGGAGCTGCTCGACCTCCGGCGGCATCGGGCCGAAGCGGTCGATCAGCTCGGCGCCGAAGCTCTCGAGTTCCGCGTCGTTCTCCAGCGTCGCGAGGCGGCGGTAGAGGCCGAGCCGCACCGACAGGTCGGCGACGTACTCCTCCGGCATGGTGACCGGGGCGCCGAGCGCGATGGTCGGCGACCATTGCTCGTCGGTCGGCAGGGTGTTGCCGGACTTGAGCGCCGCGACCGCGTCCTCCAGCATCTGCTGGTAGAGCTCGTAGCCGACCTCCTTGACGTGGCCGGACTGCTCGTCGCCGAGCAGGTTGCCGGCGCCGCGGATGTCGAGGTCGTGGCTGGCGAGCTGGAAGCCTGCCCCGAGCGTGTCGAGGGATTGCAGCACGGAGAGGCGCCGCTCGGCCTGCACCGTCAGGGTCTTGCCCTCGGGCGTGGTGAACAGCGCGTAGGCCCGGGCCTTGGAGCGGCCGACGCGGCCGCGCAGCTGGTAGAGCTGGGCGAGGCCGAACATGTCGGCGCGGTGGACGATCAGCGTGTTGGCGGTCGGGATGTCGAGGCCCGACTCGACGATCGTGGTGGCGAGCAGGATGTCGTACTGGCCCTCGTAGAAGGCCGTCATCACGTCCTCGAGCTGGCCCGCCGCCATCTGGCCGTGGGCCACCGCCACCTTGGCCTCGGGCACCTCGCGGTCGAGGAAGCGCTTGACCTCCTCCAGGTGCTCGATGCGCGGCACGACGTAGAAGGCCTGGCCGCCGCGATAGCGCTCGCGCAGCAGCGCCTCGCGGATCGACAGCGGGTCGAACGGCATCACGAAGGTGCGCACCGCGAGGCGATCGACCGGCGGCGTGGCGATGATCGAGAGTTCGCGCACCCCGGTCATGGCGAGCTGGAGCGTGCGCGGGATCGGCGTCGCCGACAGGGTCAGCACGTGGACTTCCGCCTTCAGAGCCTTCAGCCGCTCCTTGTGGGCGACGCCGAAATGCTGCTCCTCGTCGATGATGATGAGGCCGAGATCCTTGAAGGCGATGTTCTTCGCCAGCAGCGCGTGGGTGCCGACGACGATGTCGACCGAGCCGTCGGCCAGGCCCTCACGGACCTTCTTCAGCTCGGCGTTGCTGACGAAGCGGGAGGCCTGGGCGACGTTGACCGGCAGGCCCTTGAACCGCGCCTCGAAGGTGCGGGCGTGCTGGCGCGCGAGAAGCGTCGTCGGCACTACCACGGCGACCTGCTTGCCCGAGAGCGCGGTGACGAAGGCGGCGCGCAGCGCCACCTCGGTCTTGCCGAAGCCGACATCGCCGCAGACCAGCCGGTCCATCGGGCGGCCGGAGGTGAGGTCGCCGAGGGTGGCGGCGATGGCCGCCTCCTGGTCCTCGGTCTCCTCGTAGGGGAAGCGGGCGGCGAACTCGCCGTAGGTCCCTTCCGGCGGCGCCATCTTCGGCGCGGACTTGAGGAAGCGCTCGGCCGCGACCTTGATGAGGGCGCCGGCCATCTCCATGATCCGGCGCTTGAGCTTGGCCTTGCGCGCCTGCCAGGCCCCGCCGCCGAGCTTGTCGAGGGCGACGTCGGCGTCCTCCGAGCCGTAGCGGGTGAGAAGCTCGATGTTCTCGACCGGCAGCAGCAAGAGGCCGCCGCTGTACTGGATCTCCAGGCAATCGTGGGGTGCGCCCGCCGCCGTCACGGTCTTGAGGCCGACGAAGCGGCCGATGCCGTGGTCGGCATGGACCACGAGGTCGCCGGGCGCCAGCGCCTGCACCTCCAGGATCACGTCCTGGGGGCGCTTGGCCTTGCGCTTGGGCCGCACCAGCCGGTCGCCGAGGATGTCGCCCTCGGCCACCACGGCGAGCTGGCCGGCGGAGAAGCCCGCCTCCAGGCCCCAGACCGCGACGCCGATATCCTGACCGCGCTTCATCGCCAGGATGTCGGAGAGGCGGGTGATGCTCTTCGGCTTCGGCAGGCCGTGCTCGGTCAGGACGCCGCAGAGGCGGTCGCGCGAGCCCTCCGACCACGCCGCCAGGACGACGTGGTGCCCCGCTCCCTGCAAGTCGCGGACATGAGTGACCGCCGCATCGAAGACGTTGACGCCCTCCTGCGCCCGCTCGGGGGCGAAGTTGCGGCCGGGCACGCCCTCGCAATCGATCAGCCGTCGGCCGGGGACCTCCGGCACGTCGAAGGGGGCGAGGCGGGCGACCGTCGCGCCGTCGATGCGCTTCGCCCACTCGTTCGGCGAGAGGTAGAGCGCGTCGGGCTTCAGCGGCTTGTAGGGCGCGGTGCCGCTCTGGCGCTCCTTCAGGGCCTCGCAGCGGGCGTCGTAGTATTCCTGCACCTGGGACAGGCGCTCGGCCACCGCGTCGTCGACCTGATGGTCGAGGATCAGCGGCACGCCGGCGACGTAGTCGAACAGCGTGTCGAGGTGGTCGTAGAACAGCGGCATCCAGTGCTCGAGGCCGGCATAGCGCCGTCCCTCGCTGATCGTCTCGTAGAGCCGGTCGTCGCGGGTCGCAGCGCCGAAGGTCGTGACGTAGCCCTGGCGGAAGCGCCGGATCGTCTCGGTGGTGAGCTGCACCTCGCTCATCGGCACGAGGTCGAGGGAGCGCAGTTGCCCGATGGTGAGCTGGGTCTCGGGGTCGAAGGCGCGGATCGATTCGAGGGTGTCGCCGAAGAAGTCGAGGCGGACCGGATTGGCTAAGCCGGGCGGCGACAGATCGATGATGCCGCCGCGCACCGCGTACTCGCCGGTGTCGCGCACGGTGCCGGTGCGCAGGAAGCCGTTGGCCTCGAGCCAGGCGACGATCTGGTCGGTGTCGAGGGCGTTGCCGGGCGCGGCCGAGAAGGTCTCGACGGCGATGCGGGATTTGGGCGGCACCCGCTGCACCAGGGCGTTGACCGTGGTGGTGAGGATGCGCGGCTTCTCGGCCGAGGAGCGGGTGCGGGACAGCCGCGACAGGGCCGTCATGCGCTGCGCCGCGATGGCGGGATTGGGCGAGATCCGGTCGTAGGGCTGGCAGTCCCAGGCCGGGACGCTCATCACCTCGATCTCCGGCGCCACGAAGGCGAGCGCGCTGGCGAAGGCGGCCGAGCGGGTGCCGTCGCGGGCGACGTGGACCAGCACCGCCGGCCCTTCCGCCACTTGGGAGAGCGCCCGGGCGAGGTCGGCCACCACCAGGGCGTCGAACCCGTCCGGCACGCGCGCCAGCGTCGCGCTGTCGCCGGCCTTCAGCGCCTCCACCGCCCGGGTCAGGGCCGCGGATTTCGGCAGGGCGAAGCGGGCGACCGTGGGCTTCTTGGGCGGGACGGGCGGGGCGGGGGGCTTGGGAGCGGGCTTGGCCATCGGGTCTTGCGGAGTCTTCGAACAGGCGGGGCGTGGATGGAGTCGGTCGAGGTCGATCAACGCTTCAGGATGAAACGCGCAAACCCTCCCCCCTCTGCGGGGGAGGGTGCCCCACGAAGTGGGGCGGGAGAGGGGACGCTGCTTCCGGAGAGGTCGCGACCGTGGTGACGGGCGCCACCTGGATCAGCGTCGCGCTGCCCCTCTCCCGGCTCGCTCCGCTCGCCACCCTCCCCCGCGGAGGGGGGAGGGTTGACCCGTGCCTCACCGCGAAGCCTCTCTCACAGATCCACGGGCGCCCCGTTCTGATGGAACGCCTTCAACCGCCGAAAGACCGGCGTGTCGTAGTTCGACGGCGTCTCGGCCTCGTCGGTGATCCAGCGGAACAGGTCGCGGTCCGGCACCTCGATCAGGAGCTCGAAATCGTCGAGCTCGTCCTCGGTCAGGGTGCCGATCTCGGCATCGGCGAAGCGGCCCATGATCAGGTCCATCTCGCGGATGCCCCGGTGCCAGGAGCGGTAGAGGGTGCGGCGGCGGCGCGGATCGAGGTCGGCGCTGGTGCGGGTGGTGCCGGTCATCGCGAGACAAATCCTCGGGCTGGTCCGGTGCGGCTTTACCGCCCGGGGCGCGGGTGCGAAACCCTTCGCCTGATATGGGGCGTGAGGCGTGGGATGCGACACTCATTTGGCGAGCCGGCGCGCCCGCACCGGCCACGCCGTGGTGTATAGAGCCCCCGATTCCCCTCCGTTCCCGTCCCGATGTCGCTGCGTCCCTCCCTGCTCGATCCCCTGTTCGCCCCCGCGACCGTGCTGCCGGGGGCCGGTCCCAAGGTCGCCGTGCTGATCGACAAGCTCGTCGGCACGCCGGAGCGCCCGGCCCGGGTGGTCGACCTGCTGTTCCACCTGCCCCAGCGCGGCATCGCACGGCAGCTGCGCGGCTCGATCGCCGAGGCACCGCCCGGCGAGCCGGTGACGCTCGGCGTGACGGTGGTGGCGCACCGCCCGCCGCAGATGACGGGCGGGCGAAAGCCGTTCCGGGTGCTGGTCGAGGACCAGACCGGCGACATCACCCTGGTGTTCTTCAACCTGCCGCGAGCCCGCATCGAGAAGATGCTGCCCCTCGGCAGCCACCGCTACGTCTCCGGGCGGATCGAGCTCTGGGACGGCTTTCGCCAGATGGTGCATCCGTCCCGCATCCTCGACGAGAAGGGCCTGGCCGACCTGCCGGCGGTGGAGCCGATCTACGGCGCCACCGAGGGGCTGACCTCGCGGGCGATCGGCAAGCTCGCGGTCGCCGCCCTCGACCGGTTGCCGACACTCCCGGAGTGGCAGGACCGGTCCTGGCTCGACCGCCAGGGCTGGCCGGCCTTCGCCGATGCGCTCCGCACCGAGCACCGCCCGGCGGAGGCCGCCGAGACCGAGGAGGACCTGAAGACCCCGGCCCGACGTCGCCTCGCCTACGACGAATTGCTCGCCTCGCAGCTGGCGCTCGCGCTGGTGCGCAGCCGGATGCACCGCCCGCCGGGCCGCACCAATGTCGGCGACGGCACCCTGTCGCGACGGATCGAGGCGGCCCTGCCGTTCGGCCTCACCGGGGCGCAGACCCGGGCGCTGGCCGAGATCCGCGGCGACATGGGCTCGGACCGGCGCATGCTCCGCCTGCTCCAGGGCGATGTCGGCTCGGGCAAGACCGCGGTGGCGCTGCTGGCCATGGCCTCGGCGATCGAGGCCGGGCGCCAGGCGGCGATGATGGCGCCGACCGAGATCCTGGCTCGCCAGCACGCCGAGCGGCTGCGGCCGATGGTGGAGGAGGCGGGGTTGCGCCTCGCGCTGCTGACCGGTCGCGACCGGGTGGCGGAACGGCGCGCGACGCTCGCCGGCCTCGCCGACGGCTCGATCCATATCGTGGTCGGCACCCACGCCCTGTTCCAGGACGACGTGGCGTTCCACGATCTCGGCCTCGCGGTGGTGGACGAGCAGCACCGCTTCGGCGTGCACCAGCGCCTGGCGCTCGGGGGCAAGGGCGCGGCGGTCGACATCCTGGTGATGACCGCGACGCCGATTCCCCGCACCCTGGCGCTGACCTGTTTCGGCGACATGGAGGTCTCGGTCCTCGACGAGAAGCCGGCCGGCCGCCAGCCGATCAAGACGGTGCTGGTCTCGACCGACCGGGTCGAGGAGGTGGTGCTCGGTCTCGAGCGGGCGCTCGCCAAGGGCGACAGGGTCTACTGGATCTGCCCGCTGGTCGCCGAATCCGAGTACGTCGACCTCGCCGCCGCCGAGGAGCGTTTTTCGGCGCTCCGCGAGCGCTTCGGCGACGCGGTCGGGCTCGTCCACGGCAAGATGCCGGGCAAGGACAAGGACGAGGCGATGGAGCGTTTCGTCGTCGGCGACACCAAGATCCTGGTCTCGACCACGGTGGTGGAGGTCGGGGTGGACGTGCCGCAGGCCACCGTCATGGTGATCGAGCATGCCGAGCGCTTCGGCCTCGCGCAATTGCACCAGCTGCGCGGCCGGGTCGGTCGCGGCTCGGGCGCCTCGACCTGCCTGCTGCTGTTCAAGGGGCCGCTGGGCCAGGTGGCCCGAGCCCGGCTCGAGATGATGCGCGAGACCGAGGACGGCTTCCGCATCGCCGAGGAGGATCTGCGCCTGCGCGGCGAGGGCGAGGTGCTGGGCACCCGCCAATCCGGCCTCGCCGCGTTCCGCCTCGCCCGGCCGGAGGCGGACGGGGACCTGATCGTCGCGGCGCGCGACGACGCTCGGCTGACCGTCGAACGCGATCCGGGGCTCAAGTCGGAGCGTGGTCAGGCCTTGCGGGCGCTGCTCTACCTGTTCGAGCGGGATGCGGCGGTGAAGCTGCTGCAGGCGGGGTGAGATTGTCGGAGATCCAGAATCAAAGACCTACGCACATCCCACTCTCGCCCTCATCCTGAGGTACGATCCCGACGAGTTCCTCAGAATTCCGGCTCGTTCAGCACACGCGTGCCGATGCGGCTCTGCAGGTCGATCGGCGCGCCCGTCTGCTGGCCTGCGGCGTCGACCTCGATCACCGGGACGCCAGCGCCGCGCATCCGCTCGCGGAGGCGCTCCGACAGCATCCGAAAGGCACCGCCGGTGTCGCGGGGCGGAACGTGCAACAGAACTGCCGCCGGACGCGGCATCATCGCCAGGACGTCGTCCGCCGCCTCCAGGGAGGCGGTGACGCTTGCATAGCCCAGCTCGGCCAGTTCGGCGGAGAGGGCCCGGTCGACGGCGCGGTGGCCGTCGTCGACGACGAGAACTTTTTGCAGCGCACCCATGTTCAAGCGTTAACCGATCGCGCGCCTCTCGTGAAGGCACCGCGGCAGTAACGTCGTGCGCCGACGAAGGTTCACCGCTGCCGCTGGGTGAGAACCGCCGGACGGCCCGGGACCGGCCGCGGCATCGTGCTGCCAAACGACTGGCGGAGCAAGCGTTTTCCCGATTTTGAGGGGCAGAAAAAATGTGCCGGTGCGCTACGGGATCTCCGTGATGGCGGTTGCGACGCCGGCGAAGAGCGACGCGCGGAAGCGCGAGGTCATCCACCCGTCCGGATTTTCGTCCGCGGTGATGCCGCGGCGCAACATGCGGGCGGCGCAGGCCGGACCGCGGAAGCTGAGGCGCCCGTCGGGATCGCGGCGGAGCTGGATCAGGCCGCCACGGTCCGACGCCGGAGCCGCCCGCTCCGGGACCAGGGCAGCTCTTTCCGGGGCCGCCAGGACGAGGCCGACATCCTGGGCGTCGCGTCGGCCGGAGAGCAGGGCGACCTCGTCGAAGGCCACGATGTCGACCACGCCGGGGCGGCCCGGCAGGCGGGTGCTGAGGCGGCAGGGCGCCCGATGGACGTAGGCCAGGGTGCGCAGCCGGCCCGGCACGGTGGTGCGGGAAAAACCCGCCTCCATCCAGGCTGGCGCGACGAGGTGGGTCGGCACCGGCTGGTCGAGAGCAGCCGAGAGGGTGCCCGCATCGAAGACCGGGTGGCATTCCAGGGTGGCGCCGGCGAGCAGGGCGGCGGCGAGCCCGGTGGCGAGGCCCTTCAGGTCGCTCGGCGGCAGGAGGCTCAGGATCCGCTCGCCCGGCTCGACCCGCAGGGGCACCAGGCAGCCGGCGGCGGCGGCCGTCAGCGCCTCGGCCTCACGCCGCACCGGCAGGGGGGCGCCCTCGGGCTCGGGCGGGGGTGCGGAGGTGCGGGCCGGCGCGGGCCCCGAGGCGCCGCCCGGACAGGCGAGGGTGACGAGGCCGGCGGCCGGCCCGGTGCCGAGCGACGCGGCGTCGCCGCGGTGGTCGAGGACGACCTGATCGAGGCCGAGCACGCCGTCCGGCACGTGCGGCCCGAAGGCGGCGATGAAGCGCAAGGGGAAGTAGCGCATCGCGACCCGGCACAGCGTCTCCGCCGGCCGCTCGGCGCCGAGCACGCCTTGGGTCAGGACGGCGAGAATCTGGGCCGCCTCGACGGCCTGGAGCAGGCGGTCCTCGTCCCAGGTGACCGGCAGCGGGCAGGGGATGTGGCCCGCCTGCTCGATGGCCAGGAAGGCGAGATGCGCCTCGGCCATGCCGGCCATGCACAGGCCGACGGGACTCCGCGGCGGCAGCCGCAACTGCTGCAAGCCTTCCGCCAGGCGGGCGGCGATCTCGCGGGCGGCGGCGTAGGTCCAGGCAATGGCGGGACGGCCGCACCAGACGGGCTTGCTCGCCTGGTCGATGAACGCGATGCGGGCGGGGTGCCTGTCGGCGACGGCGGCGAGGAGTGCGCCCAGGCCCATCGGGGCCGGAACCGGCGCCTCGTTTCCGGCCGGGACGGTCGCCTGTGCCGGACCGGGCCGGGACGACGCGTCGTCCCGCCTCATCGTCGCCTGAGCCGCCAAAGCCGTCACCCCGTCCGCCTACCGCACCGGGCATCCTGCCCGCACATGGTTAAGGGCGTTTTAAGCCTGCGGGCCCCTCGCGGTCCGCGATGGGATCGGCTAAGGGGCCCTCGGTCGGGGGCCGAGGCCTTGCCTTCGCCTCAATCCGGGGGAAAGCAGGCGCCCCGGAGGCCGGGCGGAGCCCTTCGGCCGCGCTCCGCCTGCTGCCGGCGCACCCGCATCCCAGCGGGCTACGCGCGCAAAGGCCACCGACGTCCTGCCGTTTGAGGGGTCCACTCCTGATGTTCTTCGCGAATCGTCCCGCGCGCCCGAACCAGGCCGCCATCGCTTTCGCCCTGGCCGGCCTCGGGCTCGGTCTCGCGGCCGCCCCGGCGCTCGCCCAGCCCAAGAAGCCCGCCGCCCCCGCGCCGGCTCCCGCCCAGCAGGCCGCTCCGGCCGCGCAAGGCCAGCAGACCGGCCCGATGGTCGTGCAGGTGAAGCCCGAGCCGTCCCAGGCGGACTGGACCAAGGTCTGTGGCAAGGACCAGGGCAGCGGCAACGAGGTCTGCTACACCACCCGCGACTTCGTCTCCGACCAGGGCCAGGCGGTGCTGGCCGTGGCGGTCTACGACATGAAGGGCCCGCAGGGCGCCAAGGTCGTGCGCTTCCTGATGCCGCTCGGCCTGCTGCTGCAGCCCGGCATCCGCTTCACGGTCGACAACACCCAGCCGACGCCCGGCCGCTACGCCGTCTGCTTCCCGAACGGCTGCTTCGCCGAGGCCCCGGGCCTGAAGGACGAGGTCGTCGCCGCGATGAAGAAGGGCACGACCCTGAACGTCAGCGTGCAGAACCAGATGCAGCGCGAGGTCACCTTCGCGGTGCCGCTGGCCGGCTTCGGCAAGGCCTTCGACGGCGCCCCGATCGACCCGAAGGTGCTCGAGGAGCAGCAGAAGAAGCTCCAGGCCGAGCTCGAGAAGCGCAGCGAGGAGATGCGCAAGCAGCTCGAGCAGAAGGGTGGCGCCGCCCCGGCCGCCGCGGCTCCGGCCAAGTAATACCGCCGCGCCTTCGAACGGGCACCGGCGCTGATGCGCCGGTCGCCGTCGCATCGACGTGTCGATGCGAAGGCGGGAGAGGGTAAAAAGGTCGCGGCCCGCCGGGCCTCAAGCACAAGCGCCTCCCTCGGGAGCCCCCGCATCCCCGCCCCCCTGCCGGGGCGTCCGCGCGTGGCCGAAGCCTCACCGCCGCAGGCCGCGTGTCACCCAGTATTCGCGGGGCACGCAGATGCCGAGCGGAGTGGCGAACCGGGCGTGGAAGGCGACGAAGTCGCGGCGCAGCTCGGCCCGGCGGCTCTCGTCCAGGCTGGCGGCCAGGGCCTTGGTCGGCCCATAGCCGGTGGAGAAGGTCTCCCAGGCCGCGTCCGGGCTCGGCTCGCGGTAGAACGAGACGCCCCTCTCGAAGGCGAGGTCGAAATCCCGGCCCAGCAGCTCCGCGATCCGCTCGGTGCGGCCCCACTCGAACGGCGAGGGCGGGGCCGGCACGGGCGGCGGCGGCATGTAGGCTTTCATCACCCGGAACATCTCGAACACGGCGCCGTCCGGCGTCCAGGTGGTGAGGGCCACGCGGCCGCCCCGGCGGCAGACCCGCGCCAGCTCCGCCGCCGCGTCCTCCGGACGGCTGGCGAACATCACCCCGCAGGTCGAGATCACCGCGTCGAAGGCGCCGTCCTCGAAGGGCAGGCTCTCGGCATCGCCGACCCGGTAGGTGACGGACAGGCCCTCGGCCCGGGCCTGCTCGGTCGCGAAGGCGATCAGGTCGGCGCCGAGATCGACGCCCACGACCTCCGCCCCGCGGCGGGCGACCTGGCGCGAGGTCCAGCCGGTCCCGGTGGCGAGGTCGAGGATCCGCTCGCCCGGCTGCGGATCCAGGCGCAGCACGCAATGCGCGATGCTGTCGGCGATCCCCCGGCTGATCTCGTCGTAGCGGCCGCCGCCGGAATTCCAGATTCCGGCCGGCCGGGCATTGTGGGGCTGGATCCCGCTGCTCATGACCATCTCCCGGTCGCGCAGGAAACATCACCGCGACGATCGATACAATCGCCGCGATCAGTGACGGACAGTCGAATGCTTGCAGGACTGGTCACCGTGCAAGACCGGTCACAGTCTATGACAAAGCGGCCGATCTTCGTTCACATAAGTTGCTCAGGCATACGGCCGGCACGGACCCGAGACGCGGCACGGGCCGGACAGCGACATCCGCCCCGCGTCATGCCGTGACGACGTCGGAGTGTGCGGGGGCGGGCGGCTTCAATTCGCCGCGTCGCCCCGCATGCGGTACCCACCCTCACCGTCGCGCTCGAACATCTCGGCGATGCGGGCGTGGCGCAGGGCCTCGCCGGAGCGGTCCGGCACCAGATTCTGCTCCGAGACGTAGGCGACGTACTCGGTGTCCTGGTTCTCGGCGAGGAGGTGGTAGAACGGCTGGTCCTTGGACGGCCGCACCTCCTCGGGGATCGCCTGCCACCATTCCTCGGTGTTGGCGAAGACCGGGTCGACGTCGAAGATGATGCCGCGGAACGGGTAGATCCGATGGCGCACCACGTCGCCGATGTTGAACTTGGCGAGGCGGATGACCGCGCCGGACGGCGCGGCGTCGGGCTGCGGGGCGGGCATGGCGGAGGAGGTCTGTCCGGAGGGCATGGGCGTCACATAGGGTAACGAGGGCGGGATTGCACCAGCGCGAGGCCTGCACGCGGCGCAAAGGCCCGCCCCCGGGGGGCTCAGGGCACCAGGAGGTCGGCCTCGTCCCGGAGGCCTCAAGCGTCGAGGCCGTAGGCCCGGGCGAGATCGGGATCCTTGGCGGCGACGAGCCGGGCGAGGTTCACGATCACGCTGGCCTGCTTCCAGGTGGCGTCGTCCTGCATCTTGCCGTCGAGCATGACCGCGCCGGTCCCGTCGGGCATCGCCTCGAGGATGCGCTTGGCGAAGGCGACCTCGGCCGGATCGGGCGCGAAGACGCTTTTCGCGATCGCGACCTGGCTCGGATGCAGGGTCCAGGCCCCGGCGCAGCCCATCAGGAAGGCGTTGCGGAACTGCACCTCGCAGGCGGCCGCATCCGAGAAGTCGCCGAAGGGGCCGTAGAACGCCTTGATGCCGTTGGCCTGGCAGGCATCGACCATCCGGGCGATGGTGTAGTGCCAGAGGTCCTGCTGCACGCTCGCCCGCTCGGCGATGCCGGGCGTCGGATCGGCGATGACCCGGTAATCCGGGTGCCCGCCGCCGACCCGGGTGGTCTTCATGCCGCGCGACGCGGCGAGATCCGCCGGGCCGAGGCTCATCCCGTGCATGCGCGGCGAGGCGCAGGCGATGGCGTCGACATTGGCCACGCCCTCCGCCGTTTCCAGGATGGCGTGGACCAGGATCGGCTTCGTGACGCCGGCCCGGGCCTCGAGCTGCGCGAGGAGCTGGTCGACGTAGTGGATGTCCCAGGGCCCCTCGACCTTCGGCACCATCACGACGTCGAGCTTGTCGCCGACCTCGGCCACGATCTCGATCAGGTCGTCGAGCAGCCACGGGCTGTTGAGGGCGTTGACGCGGGTCCACAGGCCGGTGCCGTGAGCGGCGAAGTCCGTGTCCCGCGCCATGGCGATGAAGCCCTTGCGGGCATTGAGCTTCTGGTCGGCCGGGACCGCGTCCTCGAGGTTGCCGAGGACCACGTCGACCTGGGTCGCCAGCTCCGGCACCCGGGCCCGCACCTTGTCGTTGTGCGGCGGCACGAAGTGGATCATGCGCTCCAGGCGCACCGGCAGCTCGCGGAACGGGGCCGGGGCCCCGGAGGCCAGGGGCTGGAAGAAGCGGCGCGGCAGTTTCATGGGCGTGTCTCCAACCTCCGGCACGGCGCGCATCACGGATGCCCAGCCGTGCCGGAGGGTTAGTGCAGGGGCGGCTCGGCCGTAAAGGGGCCGCATCTCGGCAGATGGTCGTGCCCGCACGAAAGCCGGCGCCGGATCGCCCGCGCGAAGCAGGTCCGGGGCGGATGTATCGCCTTCGGCGTAGGCGCGACCTCCCGCTTTCGAGGCATCGTCCCGGTCCCGTACTCATCGAGAGACGCCCGGAGCTCATCACGACTTGGTTTCAAGTCTTTTCCGCAAGTCACCGCATGTCGACTTGCGGCGCTTGATTTCGGCGTTATCATCGTGGCGGCCGGGAGGGGACAGCAGAACCCGGACGGTGCGGCGGCCGGATTGATCGTCGGCGAAGGACCTCGGCGCCATGACATGGCGAGCATCGAGGGAAGACCTGTGCGCGGGTGCCTTTTCGCACATGCGTGATGGAACGCGCGCATACTCCCGGCGTTCACCGGGCGAGGCGGGCGGCGGAGGACACGAACCATGTCCCGAGTGATGGATCGGCGCGGGTTTGCCGGCGCCGCGATTCTGGTGCTCGCCCTGGGCGCCGCAGGGCCGGCCGGGGCCGGCACGGTGGCGGACCGGCAGCGCTCGACCGTGCGGGCGAGCTTCACGGCGGGGGACCTCGCGGCGGCGCGGCCGGAGGGACTGCCCGCCTCGGTGCGGCTGCCGGGCGACGACCCGGCGGCGTTCCGGGCCTTCCTCGACGGCGCCCCGATGGCCTCGCGCGCGCCCTGGCTCGCCCTGTCCGGCGGCGGCGAGAACGGCGCCTTCGCGGCCGGTCTGCTGAAGGGCTGGACCCGGTCCGGCACGAGGCCGGATTTCGGCGTCGTCACGGGCGTCTCGACCGGTGCGCTCATCGCCCCCTTCGCCTTCGTCGGCGCCTCGCAGGACGAGGCCCTGGAGAAGGCCTATACGGAGACCTCCGCGGCGGACGTGTTCGAGTTCGGTGGCGGTCAGGAGAGCCTCACCGACACCTGGCCGCTCAAGCGCGGCATCGAGCGCAGCATCACGCCCGCGCTCCTCGAGGCGGTGGCGGCGGAGCACCGCAAGGGCCGGCGCCTCCTCGTCGTCACCACCGAGCTCGACTCCCTGCGCCCGACCCTGTGGGACATGGGCGCCATCGCGGCGGCCGGCGGCCCCGCCGGGCTCAAGCTCTTCCGCGAGGTGCTGCTGGCCTCGGCGGCGATCCCCGGCATCTTCCCGCCGGTGATGATCGATTCGATCGGCCCCGGGGCCAAGTCCTCCCAGGACAAGTCGTCCCAGGATAGGCCCTCCCAGGACAAGTCCTCGCAGGGGAAGCGCTTCCAGGAGATGCACGCCGATGGCGGCGCCACGGCGCCGTTCTTCGTCGCCCCCGGCCGCATGCTGCTCGCCCCGATGACTGGCGCCCCCGCCGGGGAGGACCGCCTGCCCGCGCCCGAAGTCTACGTCGTCGTCAACACCTCGCAGGCGCCGGACTTCCAGGTCGCCCAGCGCTCGATGCTGAGCATCCTCGGCCGCTCGCTCTCTGCGATGATCAAGGCCCAGACCAGCGGCGCCATCGCGGTGACCAGGGCGTTCGCGGCGCGCACCGGCACGGCCATCCACATCGCCACCATCGACCAGCGCTTCCCCCAGACCTCGCAAGCGCCGTTCGAGCAGGGCTACATGCGGGCCCTGTTCGCCCATGGCGAGCGGCTGGGGAGAGCCGGCACCGCCTTCGACTGGTCACCCGACACCATCACCACCAGCGCCACGGGGCGTAGCGCCAGCAACACGCCGTAGAGCATGGTCCGACGAAGCGCATAACAGCTCACCGGAGAACGACGGGCAGATCAAGACTCCCGAGCGCCCCCCCTGCCGCCACGTCATAGCGCATGACGGCGAGGGGTGACCGCATCGGCGGAGGCGCCCGCATGATGCCCCCGTTCCCGGAGGACGGGAGCGAAGCGGGGGGAGATCCGGAATCCAGCACAAAAGGCCGCGAAGCGTCCGCATGTCGGCAACGGGGCGTCGTACAGAGCCGCTTCGCAGCACTCCCTCTGCGGATCCCGGATCTTCTTCTGCTGACGCGCGTCGTGCGGAACGGGGATCGGGCAAAACGGAGCCGTTTGCCGGTGTGACACGGCCGCATGCCGCTGGCGTGCCAGTGCGCGGACGTTTTGCGCGGTGCACTTAACCCCCCCGCAAGCCCGACCCGCTAACCAGGAGCCTCGCGCGGCGAAGGAGCAGCGGGATGGCGGCCGGGGCTTCTCTCGGCGAGGCGGAGGCGGGCGGTGGCGCCGGCACCGCGCTCGCGGTGTTCGGCGTGCGGATCGCCGCGGCGGGCTGCGCCTTCGTGGCCCAGGTGCTGATGGCCCGGCTGATGGGCAGCGAGGAATACGGGATCTTCGCCACGATCTGGGTCTGGACCACTCTGCTCGGCCACGCCTCGACCTGGGGCCTGTCGCAGGCCGCCTGCCGCTTCCTGCCGACCTACCGGGCGCAGGGCGCCGCGGGGCCGGAACGCGGCTTCCTCGCCTTCGGGGCCTTGTTCTCGCTGGCCGCCGCCGCATGCCTGGCGGGACTCGGCGCGGCCCTCCTCTGGTTCGTCCCCGGCCTCGTCCCCGGCGACTATGCCGGCCCGCTGCTCGTGGCGGCCCTGGTGCTACCGCTCTTCGCGCTCCAGGATTTCTGCGAGGGCGTGGCGCGGGGCCGCAACTGGACGCTGCTCGCCGTGGCGCCGCCCTACCTGCTGCGCCAGGGACTGATCATGGCGCTGATGCTGGCGGCGGTCGGGTTCGGCGCGCCGGCCGAGGCCGCGATCGCCGTCGCCTGCACGCTCGCCGCCACCGCCCTGTCGCTGGCGCTCCAGGCCGCGATCCTGATGCGGCGCCTGTGGGAGGAGCGGTCATCCGTGCGCCCCCTCTACCCTTACCGCGACTGGCTGCGGGCGGCCCTGCCGATGGCGCTGATCGATCTCGCCGGCTCCGGCTTCAATTTCGTCGACGTGCTGGTGCTCGGTTTCCTGCTGCCGCCGGCGGAGGTCGGGGCGTATTTCGCGGCGACGCGGCTCGTGCAATTCGTGGTCTTCGTCCAGTACGCCGCCTCCTCGGTCACCGCGCAGCGTTTCGCTGAGGCGCAGGCGCGGGGCGACCGGGCCGGGCTCGAGACCCTGGTCCGGCGCTGGTCGCGGCTGACGCTGCTGGCCACGGTGACGACGGGCCTCGCCGTGGTGGCGGCGGGACCGCTGCTGCTGGGCCTGTTCGGGCCGGATTTCCGCGCCGCCCTGCCGCTCCTCGCCCTGCTCGTCGCCGGCCACGGCCTCGCCGCCGCCTGCGGGCCGGCGGAAGACCTCCTGACCATGCTGGGGGCCGAGCGCGCCTGCGCCGCCGTCACGGTCGGTCTCCTCGTGGCGGCCATTCTCCTCACCCTGGCGCTGGTCCCGCTCCTCGGCCTTGCCGGCGCGGCCCTGGCCGCCGGCCTGGTGACCGCCGGACGGGGCGTCGTCCTGGCGGTGCTCGCCTATCGCCGTCTCGGTCTCCTCACTCCGGCCTTCGCCCGATGAACGCGCACGCGATCCCGCTTCCCACCATCGCCCTGGCGCCGACCTGCGGCCTCACGACCCTGGCGCGCTTGAGCCGGGAGCCCGCGGCCTGGGACGCCCTGGTCGCCCGCGCCGCCGGGCCGACGCCCGATTACGCGCGCCGCGTGCTGGAAGCGCATCGCGACCACGGCCTGGCACCGGCGGACCTGTCCTGCCTCGCGGTGCGCGCCGGCCCGGACCTCCTGGCGCTGCTGCCGTTCCGGATCGGGCGCGGGCCCCTCGGGCTCGGCCGGATCGCCCGGCCCTTCGCCTCGCCCTACCTCACCGTGACGGCGCCCCTGGTGGTCGCCGGCCCCGAGGGCGCCCCGGCCCTGGCGGCGCTCGTCGCGGGCATGCGCGCCCTCGGGCTCGCGTGGTGGTGGCCGCTCCTGCCGACGGAGGGGCCCGTCCTCGCTGCGCTCGCCCGCGACAGCTGGAGCATCGCCGAGGTCTCGGGTTTCTCGCGCCCGGTGCTCGACCGGCGCGCGAGCCACGACGCGTTCCTGCGTGAGCATCCCCACAAGGGCCGGCTCAAGGACCTGCGGCGGCGGCGCCGGCGCCTCGACGAGGCCGGCACCGTGACGGTCGAGGCGGTCGGGCCGGACGGGAACCTGGTGGGCGCGGTCGAGGAGTTCCTCACGCTGGAGCAGCGCGGCTGGAAGGGGCGGGCCGGCACCGCGCTCGCCTGCCGGCCGGAGACCGTGGGTTTCGCCAAGACCCTCTTTCGCGCCGGCGACGGGCCGGTGACGGCGCGAGCCGACCTCCTGCGCCTCGACGGACGGGTGGTCGCCGCGAGCCTCGCGCTGGTCTGCGGCGGGACCGCGACGCTGCTCAAGACCGCCTATGACGAGGATCTGCGCGCGCTCGCCCCGGGCGTGCTGCTCGAGGCCGAGATCGTGCGGGCCCTGCACGAGACCCGCTTCGCCGACCGGCTCGATTCGGCGACGCTGGCGAGCGCGGTGCTCGACGACCTCTACCCCGAGCGCACCCGCATCGTCGGGATCGTGGTCTCGCCCCCGGGCGGCCCCTCGCCGGAGCGGATCGCCGTGCGGGCCCGGCGGCAGCACGCCGCGAAGGCCTGGATCAAGGCGCGGCTCACGCGCCTTCGCGGTCGCTGACCGCGGCGTCCCGCTCCGCCTCGCGCCAGCCGACCCGGGCCTGCGGCCGTGCGTCGGTCGAGGCGAAATAGGGCTTGATGTCGAGGAGCGGCGTGCCGTCGAGGCAGTCGAGCCCGCGTACCTGCACGGTGCCGCCCTCGATGCCGAGGAGCTCCACCACCGAGACCGCGACCGGGTTCGGGCGGGCCGGCGAGCGCAGCGCGAAGGTGCCGCGGGGCGCCGGTGCGTGGCGGGGCTGCTGCGCCACGAGGTTCCGCGGCGCCCGGTCCATCCAGTAGAGCACGATCAGGTGGGTGGTGCCCGCGAGGCTCCGGAGGGCCGGGACGAAGCGGGGATCGACCTCCAGGGTGCAGACCGCGTCCGACTGCGCCGAATTGCGCGGGCACTCCGCCCGCACGGTCCAGGGCGTGCGCACCCGGCCGACGAAGTAGAGCCCGGCGTCGAACGCCGCCGGCAGGTCGACGCTCTCCTCGCCCGGCCGCGGGCCGAAATCCGCTTGCGTCATCTGGCATCCCATCGATGCAGGCGGGATCCGGGTCGCCCCGCCGCTCCTCCCAGTATAGGCTGGCCCCCAGGGCATCAGGGAGACCGATCGACCGTGTTCGCCGACGAGCTGAGACCGATGGAGACGGTAGCCGACCCCGAGACGGCGGTCGACCGCCTGGCGGCGCTGCACGCCGCCGCCACCGGGAGCCTGCGGGACGCGCTGACCCGCTTCCTCGCGGACGGTGTGCCCCCCGACGCCGCCGAGCGGCTGACCTTCCGCTACCCCGAACTGCGCCTGACCTACCGCCCGACGGGCCCGCTGCCGCGCATCACCCGCGCGACCGCGAAGTTCCAGGGACCGGGTGTCTACGCCACCACCCTGACCCAGCCGGCGCATTTCCGCGCCTACCTGCTCGAGCAGCTGCGCCCGCTGGTGCAGGATTACGGCGCCACGATCGAGGTGGGCCTGAGCGCCCAGGAGATCCCGTACCCCTACGTGGTCGAACCCGGGGCGGAACTGGCCCGCGGCGTCACCTCGAGCGACCTCGCGCGCTACTTCCCGACCCCGATGCTGTCGAGCGTCGGCGACGAGATCGCCGACGGCTTGTGGCTGGAGTCCGGCGACGAGCCCCGGCCGCTCGCCCTGTTCGACGGGCCGCGGGTCGATTACTCGCTGCGCCGCCTCGTGCACTATACCGGGGCCGACTGGCGCCAGATCCAGCCCTGGATCCTGCTCACCAACTATCACCGCTACGTCGACCAGTTCGTGCGGGTCGGCCTGAAGGCGCTCGCCACCGAGCCGGAGCGCTACGCCCGCCTGGTGCTGCCCGGCGGCATCGCGGTGGAGGCCGGGGAGGCGGCCGGCGCGCAGGCCGACGCGCTCATCGCCGCCTCGCCCTGGCACCGGTTCCAGATGCCGGCCTACCACCTCGTCGCACGGGACGGGCAAGGACAAGGACAGGGGACCAGCCTCGTCAATATCGGCGTCGGCCCCTCCAACGCCAAGACGATCACCGATCACCTCGCGGTGCTGCGGCCGCATTGCTGGCTGATGGTCGGCCATTGCGGGGGCCTGCGCCAGTCGCAGACGATCGGCGACTACGTGCTGGCCCACGGTTACCTCCGCCGCGACCGGATCCTCGACGAGGTGGTGCCTCCCGACGTGCCGATCCCGGCTCTCGCCGAGGTGCAGGTGGCGTTGCAGGAAGCGGCCGCCAGCGTCACCGGCGAGCGAGAGGAGGCCTTGAAGCAGCGCCTGCGCACCGGCACGGTCGTGACGTACGACGACCGCAACTGGGAGCTGCGCTGGTCGCAGGAGCGGCGGAGGATCAACCTGTCCCGGGCGATCGGCGTCGACATGGAGAGCGGCACCATCGCGGCTCAAGGATATCGCCTGCGGGTGCCCTACGGCACCTTGCTCTGCATCTCCGACAAGCCGCTGCATGGCGAGATCAAGCTGCCGGGCGCCGCCAACGCCTTCTACGAGCGGGCGGTGGGCGAGCACCTCCTGATCGGGCTCGCGACCCTCGATTCCCTGCGGCGCAACCGCCACGGCTTGCACTCGCGCAAGTTGCGCAGCTTCGACGAGCCGCCGTTCCGGTAGCCCCGTGCCGCTGCCGATCTCGAACAGCCGCCACGTCGCCGTGGCCGAAGGCGGCCTGACCCGCGTCGTGGCGGTCGCCGACCTCGCCGCGTCCCTGGGCGTCGACGCGCTGATCCGCCTGCACGAGGAGGATTTTTCCGGTCTCGCCCAGATCGGCCGCGACCTCGTCCACTTCAACCTCGAGCGCACGATCAACCGGGTCGGTCTGCGCTACGCGCTGCTGCCGATCCTGCGGCCCGGATTCCGGCGGTCGGGCGGGCCCGAGGAATTGCCGGTCCTCGATCCGACCCGGTTCCGCACCGGCCTCTGCGTGGAGGTGCGCCAGCGCGTGCCCGTGACGGCAGTGACGCCGGAGTCGTTCGGAGCCTCGCTGCCGGCGATCCGCGACGCCGGCGCCCTGTCGGCGGCCCTGGTGCGCCGCTACGCCGGCCTGTTCCCCGACCTCGACCCTTCGGGCCTCGTTGCGCGGGGCTGCGCGATCACGCGGCTGCGACTTCAAGAGCGCTGAGCGTCGATCCGCGCGGTCGATCCGTGCGTCCCCCGATGACGAGACGCGATCTTCCTCTGGGTTATATCTCGGCTGCAGCTGGGCGAGGTTTTGCTCCTGACCATGCGTCCGTCTCCCCGGCGGCGGGACATCCGTCGCCGCCCACTCAATCTAAACGGTGCAAGTCTGTGCCGTTCGCGCCTGATCGACGGAATTCACCGGCCTATTTTACCGCTTCGCAACCGGCTCTCCGCCACGGTAGGGGAAGCCGAGGCTGGATCGCGAACCTCCCATGCTGCAGACCGCCCACTCCCTGCTCGCCCTGCATGAAGGGCGGCTCATCGGTCTGTCGCTGCTGATCGGCGTCCTCACGGCAATCACCACGATCGACCTGCTCCACCACGCCCGCGCCACGAGCGGCGGCAGCCGGGGGATCTGGATCTCGGCCGCCGCCATCGCCGGCGGGTTCGGGCTGTGGGCGAACCAGTTCATCGCGCAGGCCTCGATTCGCCCCGCCGCCGAGATGCTGCGCGGGAGCGAGACGCTGCTGCTCAGCCTCGTGCTCGTGGTGCTCCTCGCCGGGGCCGGCCTGCGGGCCGCCGTCTCGACGCCCCGGCGCGTCGGGCCCGCCCTCGGCGGGGGCCTGATCGGCTCAGGGCTGGCGGCGGTCGGCGCCGCGGTGTCGGCGAGCCTGCCCGGGGCGGGCGGGCCGGCCTGGGTCGCGGGCCTCCTTTTGTCCGGCGGCGCCGGAATGGTCCTGTCCGGTCTCGCCTTGGGCTTCAGCCTGCGGGAGAGCCCGGCGAGCCGCGCGGCCGGGGCCCTGTTCCTGTCCTGCGCCGCGATGCTGCCGCACGCCGTCGGCCTCGTCGCGGCCGGCGGCGGGCTCGTCCCCGTCGCCGTCGACGGCGAGTTCGCCGCCTCGCTCGGCTTCGCCAGCCTGACGCTGCTCGTCCTCGCCTTCCTGGGCCAGACCCTGGACGTCCGCGCCCGTCGCCGGCGCGAGTCGCAGGACCTGATGAGCAGCCTCGCCGATGCCGCGGTCGAGGGCATCGCGATCTGCGAGGGCCGGCGCATCGTGACCGTCAACACCAGCCTCGCCGAGCTGATCGGCCGGGCGCCGGCGGCGCTGACCGGTCGGTCCGTCACCGAGATCCTGCCCGAGGCGGCGGTCGCCCGCCTCGAGGCCGGCCCGGACGGCCAGGCGATCGAGGCCGAGCTCGTCGGTGCGGCCGGCGAGGCGCTGCCGGTCGACGTGATCCGCCGGGGGCTCGGCAGCCGCCCCTGCCACGCGATCGCCGTGCGCGACCTGCGGGCGCGGCGCCAGGCCGAGCGGGACATCCAGTTCCTGGCCCACCACGACACCCTGACAGGCCTGCCGAACCGGGCGACCTTCCGCACCCGCCTCGACGAGGAGATCGCCCTGGCGCGGGCCGGGGGCCGGCTGGTGGCGGTGCTCTGCCTCGACCTCGACCGGTTCAAGGACGTCAACGACCTCTACGGCCACGCCATGGGCGACGCGCTCCTCCAGGCCCTGGCACGCTGGGTCGCGCCGGTGCTCGGGCCGCGGCAGATGATGGCGCGCCTGGGCGGCGACGAGTTCGCGATCCTCCTGCCGGATGTCGAGCGGGACGAGGCCCGCCGGGTCGCCGAGGAGATCCTGGGCGTGATCCGCGAGGGCAACCTCCGGGCGGGGAGCGGGCCGGTCCTGGCGACCAGCATCGGCATCGCGCTCTGCCCGACCGACGCGGAGGACGGGCAGACCCTGCTCAACCACGCCGATGCCGCGCTCTACTGCGCCAAGAACCACGGACGGGGCGTGCACCGGTTCTTCGAGCCGATCCTCGCGGCGCAGATCCGCGATCGGCGCTCCCTCGAGCACGACCTGCGCCACGCCGTCGAGCGGAACGACCTTTGGGTCGTGTACCAGCCGCAGATGGCGATCGACACCCGCGTCGTGGTCGGATTCGAGGCGCTCCTGCGCTGGCGCCACCCGGAGCGCGGCACCGTCCCGCCCGACCTGTTCATCCCGATCGCCGAGGAGACCGGCAGCATCCTCGGCATTGGCGAGTGGGTCCTGCGCGAGACCTGCCGCGAGGCCGCCTCCTGGGCCAACCCCCTGCGCATCGCCGTCAACGTCTCGGCGGTGCAGCTCCACGCCCCGGGCTTCGCCGAGCTGGTGCACGAGGTGCTGTTCACCACCGGCCTCGCGCCCGCCCGCCTCGAACTCGAGATCACAGAGACGGCACTGGTGCGCGATCCCGTCCGGGCGTTGTCCACGCTGCGGCGGATCAAGGCGCTGGGAGTGCGGATCGCCATGGACGATTTCGGCACCGGCTACTCGTCCCTGTCGAACCTGCGCGCCTTCCCGTTCGACAAGATCAAGATCGACCGGTCGTTCATCCGCGCCATCGACGTCAACCGGGAGACCGCCGCGATCATGCGGGCGGTGCTGGGGCTGGGCCGGGGCTTGGGCCTGCCGGTTCTGGCCGAAGGCGTCGAGACCTCGGCCGAGCTCGCCTTCCTGGGGGCCGAGCACTGCCACGAGGCGCAAGGCTACCTCCTCGGTCGCCCCGGGCCGATCACGCAGTTCGCGGATCATACCGGCGAGGCGCCCGGCGAAGAGGCCGCGGCGGCGTGAGCCGGCTGCGCCGCCCGAGCAGCGGCCCGGATCGCGGGCTCGTCCGGTCAGTCCACCCGCCGCAAGCCCTGCGCGAAGCGCTTGGCATTGGCGACGTAGCGGTCGGCCGAGGCGCGCAAGCCGGCCACCGCCGCCTCGTCCAGCACCCGCACCGCCTTGGCGGGGGCGCCGACGATGAGGCTGTTGTCGGGAAACTCCTTGCCCTCGGTGACCAGCGCGTTGGCGCCGACGAGGCAGTTGCGGCCGATCCTGGCGCCGTTGAGGATCGTCGCGCCCATCCCGACCAGCGAATTGTCGCCGATCGTGCAGCCATGCACGATGGCACCGTGCCCGACCGTGATGCCCTCGCCGAGGGTGAGGGGGAAGCCCGCATCGGTGTGGAGCACCGCGCCTTCCTGGATATTGGTGCGGTCGCCGACCGTGATCGGCTCGTTGTCGCCGCGGATGACCGCCCCGAACCATACTCCGACCTCGCGGCCGAGCCGCACGCGACCGATCACGTGGGCGTCGGGCGCGACCCAGGCGCTGCCGTCATCCGGCAGGATCGGGCTGACGGTGTCGAGGGCGTAGAGCGGCATCGCGGGATCCTCCTTGTGTTGGGACTCCTTTCGCATGCCGGACGGGCGCCGTCAGCCCGATCATCCCGTCATCCCGTCGCCTGATCCCTCCATGACCCGATCATTCCATCACCCGATCATTCCATGGCCCACGGCATCGGCGCCACCGCACCGGCCCGGGAGGCGATCACCTGGTGGCCGGTGCCGTCGCCGGCGCTCTGGATCGCCAGGGCCACCTCGGTGAGGTGCAGGGCGAGGTCGGCATCGAGCCGGCTCGCCCGGCCTTCCGCTTTCGCCGCCAGCATCTCCTGCGGCCCCAGGGCGAAGTTCATCGCCGTCGCCCCTTTTCGCCCGACCTTGGCGTGGGTGGGCTTCCCGACCCGCAGGCGGCGGGTGAGGGGGGAATCGATCAGGCGCCGCCGCACCACGTGCCGGCGCCGCAGCCGGACCGGCGCGTCGTTCGACCAGCACTCGCCCACCTCCAGGATGCCCTCGTCGCCGAAGATGCGCAGGGAATGGTCGTGCGGCGCCACCACCGAGCAGGTGAGGCGAGCCACCACCCCGCTCTCGAAGAACAGCGAGGCGCAGGCATAGGTCGGCGCCGCCGCCGCCCCGTCGGCGAGGGTCAGGCCCAGCACCTCGGCGGAGGCCGCCGCGACCCGGGTCACCGAGCCGAACATCGCGATCAGCCAGGTCAGGTAGTAGCCGGCATGCTGGAGGGCGCAGCCCACCGCCAGTTCGTCCTGCACCGGCCAGGGCGCGCCGGATTCGCTGCGCCAGGTCTCATGCGGCGCGCGGATCAGGAAGCCGTCGTCGATCTCGGCATAGACGAGCCGGGGCGTGCCGATGACGCGCTCGCGCAGGGCCTTCCAGACGATCTGGGCGCTCTCGCCGAGGGCGCTGCAGGGGGCCGAGGCGAGCATCACGCCCCGCTCGGTCGCGACCCGGTGCAGGTGGCGGGCGTCGTCGAGCCGGGTGGCGAGCGGCTTCTCCGAGTAGACCGGCAGCCCGGCCTCCAGGCAGGCCAGGCTCACGGCGTAGTGCGAGCCGGGATTGGTCAGGTTGAGGATCAGGTCCGGCCGCCGGCCGATCAGGTCGTCGAGGCTCGCCGCGGCCGGAACGCGCCAGTACTTGCGGAAGGCGTGCAGCCGGTCGAGGTCGATGTCCCAGGCCCCGGCGACCGTCACCTCCGGCAGTGTCGCCAGGGAGCGCATGTAGTAATCGGCCACGAATCCCGTGCCGACGATGCCGATGCTCGCCACCTGACCTGCTCCCCGATCGCGTGTTGCGCCGCGAAGGCTAGACCAGGGTGCGGCAAGTCGGGCGGGCGCAAAGGGCCGAGGAGCGGACCACACTCAGGAGAGGATTAAGTCGCCCCTTACCGCTTTCGGAGCAACGGGCACGAGCCGCCAGGACAAGTGGAAACAGCCATGGAGTATATAGTCTAACGAATGATGGGATCGCAACCGTGTGTGGCAAGTGGAGGCGACGGCGTCTCGGCTCGAGGCTGCCGCCTAGACCGAGCCGACGGTCTTCAGCCGCGCCCGCGGGTGGATCTCCGCCTGGCTCATCACCGGGGTCTCGCGGCGGAAGCGCTCGATGATCGAGCGCACGAAGGGCCGGGCCTGGACCGAGGTGACGAGGACCGGCATCTCGCCGAGGCGCGCCGCCTCCTCGAAGCGGTCGCGCACCGTGGTGACGAAGTCGGACAGCTTCGAGGGCTGCATCGCCAGGTGGCGCTCGTCGCCGTGGCCGACGATCGCCTCCATGAAGGCGCTCTCCCAGGTCGGCGAGAGGGTGATGATCGGCAGGACGCCGCCCGGACCCTGGTACTGGGCGCAAATCTGGCGGCCGAGGCGGGCACGGACGTGCTCGACGATGTCGCGCGGGTTCTTGATGTGGCCGGCCACCTCGGCAATGCCCTCGACGATGGTGCCGAGGTCGCGGATCGAGACCCGCTCGGCGAGGAGATATTGCAGCACCCGCTGGATGCCCGTGGTGGCGATCTGGCCGGGCACGACTTCCTTCAGCAGTTCGCCGTGCTCCTTCGGCAGCTCCTTCAGGAGCTTGTGCACCTCGACGTGGTTGAGGAGGTCGGCGACGTGGGCCTTGATCACCTCGGTGAGGTGGGTCGAGACCACGGTGGCGGCATCGACCACGGTGTAGCCCTTGAGCTGGGCCTCGTCGCGCAACGCCGCATCGATCCAGGTCGCCGGCAGGCCGAAGGTGGGTTCCATGAGGTGCTGGCCGGGCAGCTGCACCTGGCCGCCCATCGGGTCCATCGCCATGAACTGACCCGGGAAGACCTGGCCCGATCCGGCCTCGATCTCCTTGACCCGCACCACGTAGGTGTTGGCGTCGAGCTGGACGTTGTCGAGGATGCGCACCGAGGGCATCACGAAGCCGAGCTCGGCGGCGAGCTGCCGGCGCAGGGCCCGGATCTGGTCGGTGAGCCGGTCCTGGCCCTCCGGGCCGTTGACGAGGGCGAGCAGCGCGTAGCCCATCTCGAGCTTCAGGTCGTCGAGCTTGAGGAGGTCGGCCGCGGTCTCCTCCTTGGCCGGGGCGCCGGCCCCGGCCACGGCGCCGTCGGCCGACGGCGCGCCGCCGGAGGCCTCGTCCTCGGCCGGCTTCGGCAGGAGCGCGATGCGGCGGGCGAGGTAGGCGGCGCCGAGCCCGAGGGTCAGGAAGGGCAGCATCGGGATGCCGGGCAGGAGCCCGATCAGGAGCATCACCCCGGCCGACATGCCGAGCGCCTTGGGGTAGTTGGCGATCTGGCGCCCCAGCGCCCGGCCCGCAGCGCCGCGCACGCCGGCCTTGGAGACGAGCAGGCCCGCCGCGGTCGAGACGATCAGCGCCGGCACCTGGCTGACGAGGCCGTCGCCGACGGTGAGCAGGGTGTAGGTCTTGCCCGCGTCCGCGAAGCTCATGCCCTGCTGGGCGACGCCGATGATGATGCCCCCCACCACGTTGATGACGGTGATGAGGAGCGCGGCGATCGCGTCGCCACGCACGAATTTCGAGGCGCCGTCCATGGCGCCGAAGAACGAGGATTCGTCCTCGAGCGACTGACGGCGGGTCCGGGCGGTCTTCTCGTCGATCAGGCCGGCCGAGAGGTCGGCGTCGATCGCCATCTGCTTGCCCGGCATCGCATCGAGGGAGAAGCGGGCCGCCACTTCCGCGATGCGTCCCGAGCCCTTGGTGATGACGACGAAGTTCACGATGATCAGGATCGCGAAGACGATGATCCCGATCAGGAAGTTGCCGCCCATCACGAAATGGCCGAACGCCTCGATGACGTGGCCGGCCGCCGCCGTGCCCTCGTGGCCATGGCCGAGGATCAGCCGCGTCGAGGCGAGGTTGAGCGCCAGCCGCAGCATCGTGGTGATCAGGAGCACCGTCGGGAAGACCGTGAACTCGAGCGGGTTCTCGATGAACAGGCCGGTCATCAGGATCAGGACCGAAAGGATGATCGAGACCGCGAGCAGCAGGTCGAGCAGCAAAGCCGGCAGCGGGAAGATCAGCACCACCAGGATGGCGAGCACCGAGACGGCGAGCACGAGATCGCTGCGGCGCGTCAGCGCCATCAGGTCCGCCCGCGTCGGCAGGGCGAAGATGCGGCCCGCGCCGAGTGCCCCGGTCTCGCTCATCGAAGATCCACCTTCCCGTCGACCCGGCAAGTTCTGCCGGGTGCATGGTTAGGGAAGCGTTAACGGCACCGCCGGTACCGGCTCTCGGCCGCGACGGCGCCCGAGTGCGCCGCACAATCAAAGAATGTTCATTTTCCGAAGGGAACAATCTTTGCGTTCTATTTTTGTGCGGTGCGATACGAACGAAAAAACAAAGATACCATCCTACACGGTCAAGCTCTGTCGGATCCTTCGCGAAGTGCGTGGATCTTATCCGGTTCAACGTTCCTCCTGCGGAACCAAGCCGCTCGGCAACGATTGAGATGGCATCGATCGGTCAGACAAGGTTCGAGGAGACCATGCGCAAGACCCTCATCACCCTCGCGGCTCTCGGCATGCTCGGGGCCGGCGCGGCGCAGGCCCAGACCACCGTGACGGGCGACCCGGCCCGCGACGCCAAGCCCAGCACCCAGTCGCAGGGCCAGGAAGCGGTGACGCGGCCCAACACCGACATGATGGACAAGAACAACCCGGGCACCACCGGGACGGTCTCGACCAACGTCAAGCTCGAGCCCGGCGCCAACAGCTTCACCGAGGCTCAGGCTCGCAGCCGCATGGAACAGGCCGGCTTCAAGGACGTGAAGGACCTGAAGAAGGACGACCAGGGCATCTGGCGCGGCCAGGCCATGCAGGCGGGCAACACCGTGATGGTCGGCCTCGACTTCAAGGGCAACGTCTCGACCGCCCGCTAAGCGCAGTCAGCCTGCGCATTCCCGACACTCGACACATGAGGACGACGCCCATGGCGACCCGTACCATCTCGGCCCTGTTCGACAGCTACGACGATGCCTCCGCGGCGGTGCGGAAGGTGGAGGCGGCCGGCGTGCCGCATTCCGACATTAGCATCGTGGCCAACAACCAGGGCGAGCGCTATTCCGGCCATATCGGCCGAGACGACACGACCACCGGCGAGACCGCGCACGACGCCTCCAATGGCGCCGGAGCCGGTGCCTCGCTCGGCACCGTGCTCGGCGGCGGCGCCGGCCTGCTCACCGGCCTCGGCCTGCTCGCCATCCCGGGCGTCGGCCCGGTGGTCGCCGCGGGCTGGCTCGTCGCGACGCTCACCGGCGCCGGCGTCGGCGCGGCGGCGGGCGGGTTGATCGGCTCCCTCACCGGGGCGGGCCTGAGCGAGGAGCACGCCCACACCTACGCCGAAGGCGTGCGCCGCGGCGGCACCCTGGTCACCGTGCGGGCGGACGACGCCCATGCCGACCGGGTCAACAGCATCCTCAAGGAGCACGGCTCGGTCGACATGGACGACCGCACCCGCGGCTGGCGCCAGGAGGGCTGGACCGGCCGCCACGACGAGACCGCTCCCTCGCTGACCAATCCGGCGGCGGTCGCCGGCGGCTCGTCGGCGGTGGGCGCGGCTGGCAGCACCACCACCGGCCTCAATACCGGCGGCATGCCCTTCGCGGCCGGCGCCCCGCCGACCACCCAGGCGGTCGATGCCGGGCTGCCCGGCACCACCCGCGAGCGCCATGTCGGCATCGAGGACGAGCTGCCCCCGGCCCGTCAGCCGATGGGCACCGAGCGGCGCTGAACCGCACTCCATCGACGTGAGCATGCGGCGGCAGGGGCGACCCTGCCGCCGCTTCCTTTTGCGCGCCACGTAGCCGGTGCGCCAATCCCCGGACCGCCGGATTGCCTCTCGACTGTCCGCGCGGCGGGAGCGGACGCCGTCGATTGATGGAAAACTTGCCCTCGACATCGCTGAACTGTGCGCCCGCGCACCCCGTCTCCTTCAATCGAATGACGCGCCACGACGGGTTTGGCATCTTTATGGCACCTGAGCGCCGCCGCAGGCGCCGGGGGAATGCCGGATGTTCGACGCCGATGCGTGGCCCGCCCTGCTGGGGCCGCTCGTCACCGCCTATGCCCCCGTCCTCGCCGCGCCCGGGCCCAACCTGCTGGTGGTGCTGCGCGCGAGCGTCACGGCGCCTGGGCGCGGCCCGGTCGTCGCCGCGCTCGGGGTCGCGTGCGGCGCCGGGCTGGTGGCGGCGTTCGCCGGGCTCGGCGCCTCGCTCCTGCCGGCCGGGCGGCTCGTCACCGTCGTCGGCACCGTGGTGTTCGCACTGCTGATGCTGCGCGCCGCCTATCGGCTGGCGAGCGGCCGGGCCGGCCTTCCGGACGATCCGGCGCGGCTCGTGCCGGGGCGCGATGCCGGTACCTTCGCCCTCGGGCTCGGAGCGGCGGTGACCAACCCGGTCAGCTTCACCTTCTTCGCCGGCTTCTTCCTGGCCCATCCGGACCGGGCGGCCGTGCCGGTGGCGGGGGCCGCGGTGTTCTGCATGGCGGCGGCGTGGTTCGGCCTCGTTGGCTTCGTCCTCGCACGGCCGGCCTGCCGGGCGCGTCTCGCCGGCACCGGGCGCCTCGCCCGCCTCGTCCTGGCGGGGCTCCTCGTCGCCTGCGCGGCGCTCGCGATCTGGCGCGCCCTCCCAATGTGAGCGCTGGCACGATCCGGTGATCCTCCCTTACAGTGGCGGCAACAACCATACCGGGAGGAACCCATGCGCTGGATCGCCGTCCTCGTCGCCCTCGTCTGCGCGGCTCCCTGCGCGGCTCCGGCCCTGGCCGAGGAGCCGCCGACGTTCCGGGTCGACCCGTCCTGGCCGAAGCCCTTGCCGAACAACTGGATCATGGGCCAGGCCGCGGGCGTCGCGGTGGATGCCGAGGACCACGTCTGGGTGATCCAGCGCCCGCGCACGCTGACCGACGACGAGAAGGCCGCGAGCCTGACCCCCCCGCGCACCCGCTGCTGCGTCCCGGCCCCGCCGGTCCTGGTGTTCGACCAGGAGGGCACCCTCATCAAGTCCTGGGGCGGGCCGGGCCAGGGCTACGACTGGCCGCAGAACGAGCACGGCATCCACATCGACCACAAGGGCTTCGTCTGGCTCGCCGGCAACGGCGAGCAGGACGGGCAGATCCTGAAGTTCACTCGGGACGGCCGCTTCGTGATGCAGATCGGCAAGTCAGGGCCGCAGACCAACAGCCGCGACACCACGCGCCTCGGCCGCCCGGCCAACATGCAGGTCGATCCGGAGACGAACGAACTCTACGTCGCGGACGGCTACTACAATCACCGGGTCATCGTGTTCGACGCCGAGACCGGGGCGTTCAAGCGGATGTGGGGCGCCTACGGCGAGCCCCCGACCGACGAGGCGCAGGGGCCCTACGACCCGGCGGCGCCGCTGCCTCGACAGTTCCGCAACCCGGTCCACTGCATCCAGGTCGCCCGTGACGGCCTCGTCTACGTCTGCGACCGCACCAACGACCGGGTCCAGGTCTTCCGCCGCGACGGCACCTTCGTGAAGGAGTTCCGGGTCGAGCCGCAGACCCGGGCCAACGGCTCGGTCTGGGAGCTCGCCCTGTGGCCGGACGAGGCGCAGACCTACCTGATGAACGCCGACGGCGCCAACAACGAGGTCCGTACCCTGAGGCGGGAGGACGGCACGGTCCTCGGCCGCTTCGGCCGCAACGGCCGGATGGCCGGCGACTTCCACTGGGTGCACAACCTCGCGGTCGATTCCCGCGGAAACGTCTTCACCACCGAGGTCGATACCGGCAAGCGGGCGCAGAAGTTCCTGTTCCAGGGCACCATGGTGCTGCGCAAGCGCACGCCGTGACGGCGCTCACCCCTCGCCGCCGGCCTCTGGCCCGGAGAAGTCGGCCGCCCGCGCCGCGAGGTCGTCGAGGTTGCGCCGGAGCTGCTCCAGGCTGAAGGCGAGCCAGAAGATGCGGCCGACGCCGTCGGTGGACAAGGTCCGGGTCACCTGGCGCTGGCGCATCCCGTCGATGGCCTCGCGATAACCGGCGATCGCCGCCGCGAGGGCCGCATCGTCGCCGGCGGGGCGTCGCCCGGCGCCGAGCGCGTCGGCGAGGTCCCGCAGGCGCGCGGCCGCCGCCCGGGCGGCCACGCCCCAAGCCTCGGCGAGATGGACCCGCAGCACGTCCTCGTCGGCCTCGGCGATGGCGCGGCGCAGGAGCACGAGGTCGTGGCGCAGGCGCATCAGGGTGCGCAGCAGCGGGTCCGGATCGGGGGCGGCCGAGAGCCGGCTGCGGCGCTCGCGGGCGGCCTCGCCCGCCAGGGTCTCGAGGCGCGCGAGGCTCCGGCGAACCGCCGGCGGCAGGGCCTTGGCCTCCGGCGTCTCCTCCGCGTCGAGGCGCGCGAGGGCGTCGAGCTGGCCGGCGAGCAGGCGCGCGAGGTTCGCGGCCTGGCCCGTCACCGCCCGGGCCGCCCTGGCCGGCGCCACCAGGAGCGAGACGGCGAGGCCGACGACGCAGCCGAGCCCGATCTCCAGGATCCGGTCGAGGGCGAAGGCGAGGGGGCCCAGCGTCGAGCCGGTGGTGGAGAGGAGCACGATGATGGCGGTGATCGGCGCGATGCGGAACCCCGCCGAGACCGCCGCCGCGAAGGTGAGGGGCGCCACCGCCACGAACAGGGCCGCGAAGGTCGAGGCGCCGCCGTGATGCGGGATCGCGAAGGCGACCGCGCCGCCGTAGCAGGCGCCGAGGACCGAGCCGAGGAACCGGTCGAGCGCCGCCTTGAGCGAGCCGCCGACGCTGCTCTGCGTGACGATGAGCGCGGTGATGACCGCCCAGTAGCCCTGCGGCAGCCCGCAGGCCTCCGCCAGCACGAAGGTCGCGAGGCTCGCCACGGTCATCCGCAGCCCCTGCGTCAGGCGCGGCCGCTGGCGGCCGAGCCAGCGCCGCAGGCTGTCGGGGAGGCGCCGGAGGCTGTCCGGGAGTGAGGCCATGGCCGGGTCAGAGCGGGTGCGGGCCGCCGAGTCAATCGGCGCAGTGCCGGTTCGGGTGTGATCGCGCCGTCATGCGGGCTTTACCGCACCCGTGCGATATCCGTACGACAGAAGGGTTGACGGCAACGCAAGGGTCAGGGCGGTGACGATGCGCAAGATCGTGGGGGTTGTGGGCGTTCTGGCCGCGCTGGCGGCAGGGCCGGCGGAGGCGCGGTCCTTGTCCGCGATCAAGCAGGACGGCACGCTGCGGGTCGGCCTGACCGGCGACTATGCGCCCTATTCCCTGCGCCTGCCCGACGGCACCATCAAGGGCGCCGACGTGGTCATGGCCGGCGAGCTCGCCAAGGCGCTGGGCGTCAGGGTCGAGATCGTCCCGACGACCTGGAAGACCCTGAAGGACGACCTGCTCTCCGACCGCTACGACGTCGCGATGGGGGGCGTTACCGTCACGCCCGATCGGGCCTCGGTAGGCGACTTCTCGGTACCGGTTCTGACCGACGGCAAGCGCCCGATCGTGCGCTGCTCCGACAAGGACCGCTTCATCTCGATCAAGGACATCGACAAGCCGGAGGTCCGCGTCGTGGTCAATCCCGGCGGCACCAACCAGCGCTTCGCCGACGCCAACTTCCCGCACGCCTCGGTGCGGCTGTTTCCCGACAACCGCGCCATCTTCAAGGAGGTGGCCGAGGGCCGCGCCGACGTGATGGTCACCGACGGCACCGAGGTCGACTACCAGTCGCGGTTGAATGCCGGCGTGCTCTGCCCGGCGGCCGTGCCCGAGGCCTTCAACAAGAACGACAAGGCCCTGTGGATGACCCGCGACCCGGCCCTGAAGGCGGCGGTCGACGAGTGGCTGTCGAAGACCCTGAAGAGCGGCGCCTACGCCAAGGCCTTGGCCAAGGCGGCGGAGTAGACGCAACGCGCGCCCGGCAGCGAGGGGCCGGGCGCGCGTGACGATTCGCGAACGGGACGGAACCACCCTCCGCCCTTTCCGGACGACCGTCGCGAAGCGCAACGAGATCCGGGACAGGGCGGAGAATGTGAAGCAAGGCTTGGAAAACCACGCTGTCCGGACGATCACCGTCCGGACAGCGTCATCGTGACACGGCCCTGCCTCTCACTTCGCCAGGAAGCCGATCGAGATCCACGGCACCAGGATCACCACCACGAGGCCGGCCAGCAGCGCCAGCATGTAGCCGACGATCGGCCGGATGCCGGCATCGGGATGGATCCGGCTGATCGCGCAGGCGGCGTAGTACCCGACGCCGAAGGGCGGCGCGAACAGGCCGACACCCATCGCCAGGATCACCACCATCGCGTAGTGCACCTCGTGCACGCCGACCTGGCGGGCGATCGGGAACAGCAGCGGGCCGAACAGCACGATCGCCGGGATGCCCTCCAGCACCGAGCCCAGGATCACGAAGGCCACCGCCGAGACGATCAGGAAGCCGAGCGCCCCGCCGGGCAGGCTCTTCATCATCACGGCGAGGCTCTGCGAGAACCCCGACTGGGTCAGTGCCCAGGCCATGCCGGTCGCCGCCCCGATGATCAGCAGGATCGCCCCCGACAGCGAGGCGGTCGAGACCAGCATCGGATAGACCCGGCGCCAGTCGAACTGGCGGTAGATCAGCAGGCCGGCGAGGATCGCGTAGACGATGCCGATGGTCGAGACTTCCGTTGCGGTCGCCACGCCTTCCACCACCGCGGCGCGGATGACGAAGGGCAGCGCGATCGCCGGGAAGGCGATGACCAGCGCGCGGCCGATCTCGCCCTTGGTGGCGCGCTTGACGTGGCTCAGGTCCTCGCCCCGGTAGCGCCACCAGACCAGCATGCAGAGCGTGATGCCGAGCACGACGCCTGGCATCAGGCCTCCGGTGAAGAGCGCGGTGATCGACACGCCGGTCACCGACCCGATGGTGATGAGCACCAGGGAGGGCGGAATGGTCTCGGTCTGCGCGCCGGTGGCGGCCAGCAGCGCGACGAGGTCGCCCTCCTTGGCGCCGCGCTTCTTCATCTCGGGGAAGAGCACGGGCGCCACCGCCGCCATGTCGGCGGCCTTGGAGCCCGAAATCCCTGAGACCAGGTACATCGCGCCGACCAGCACGTAGTGCAGGCCGCCGCGGACGTGGCCCAGCAGGCTGGCGAGGAAGCCGACCATGGCCTTGGCCATGCCGGTCATCTCGATGAGCAGGCCGAGGAAGACGAAGAGCGGCACGGCGAGCAGGATGAGGTGGCTCATTCCCTCGTCCATGCGCCCGATCACCACCATGGCGGGGGCCCGGGTCGTCAGCATCAGGTAGCCGAAGGTAGCGAGCCCGAACGCGAAGGCGATCGGCACGCCGGTGAAGACCAGGGCGCCGACACCGAGGACGAAGAAGATCAGCAGGTTCCAATTGCCGAGGGTACGAAGCACCGGTTCGGCGAGCCAGAGCGCCGCGATGATGCCGGCGGTCAGGGCGAGGGCGCCGACTGCGTGGCGCCAGTCGGCGCACTCGATCAGCCGCAGGGTCGCCACGACCAGCATCAGGGCGAAGCCGACCGGCAGGGCGGCGGCGCGCCAGGCATTGGTGATCTCGAGCGCCGGCGTCTGGACGAAGATCTCTTCCTCCGCGAACTCGTAGGCCGGATGCAGCAGCATCACCACGAAGGCGAGGCCGGCAGCGAGCGCCACCGCCTCCAGGAAGGCCTGGGTCCTCGGCGAGGCCATGCTGACGAGCGCGGTCATCCGCATGTGCTCGGCGCGGCGGTAGGCCACCACCGAGCCGAGCATGGCGAGCCACAGGAACAGGATCGAGGCGAGTTCGTCCGACCAGACGATCGGCGCGTGGAAGACGTAGCGGCTGACGACGCCCGCGAGGAGCACCACCACCTCGGCCACCACCAGCAGGGCGGCGGGTATCTCGATCAGCGGGCCGAGGGCGCTGTCGATCGAGCGCGCCCAGGCGCGTTTGGCGGAGGCCGCCGGCAGGGCCGGCGTCTCCGTCGCGATGTCGACGTGCATCGTTTGCCTCCCTCAGGCCAGTTTGCCGGAGACTGCCTCGAGGTGCTCCCAGGCCGCGTCGCCGTACTTGCTCTTCCAGTCCTTGTAGAAGGTCGTGCGGCCGAGCGCATCGCGAAATTTTTGGCGATCGACCTCGATGAAGGTGATTCCCTTGGATCCGAGCTCCTTGATGAGGGATTCGCTGAGCTTGACGATGTCGGCGCGCTGGTCGTCGGCCGAGCGGTCGAGCTCGCGGGACACGAGGGCGCGCAGGTCCTCGGGCAGGCGCTGGACCGCCTTCTTGTTGCCGAGCATCCAGTAGCCGTCCCAGACGTGACCGGTGAGGCTGCAGGTCTTCTGCACCTCGTAGAGCCGGGTCGTGGCGATGATCGCGAGCGGGTTCTCCTGGCCCTCGAAGATCTTGGTCTGCAACGCCGAGTACAGCTCGTTGAAGTTGAGCGGCGCGGCGCCCGCCTCGAACGCCTTGAACAGCGACGTCAGCATCGGCGACGGCGGGACGCGGATCTTGAAGCCCTTCAGGTCCTCCGGGGTGCGAATCTCCTTGGTCGAGGAGGTGATCTGCCGGAAGCCGTTGTCCCAGATCTTCGAGACGGTCTGGATCGGCGTCTTGGCGATCTGCTCGCGGACATACGTGCCGAGGCCGCCATCCATCGCCTTCCAGACCTCGTTGTAGTCCTTGAACGCGAAGCCGGTATTCGGCAGCGCTGCGGCGGGAACGAAGGTCGAGAGGATCGAGGTCGAGAGATTGAAGAACTCGACGCTGCCGTTGCGCACCTGCGACAGAAGGTCGGTGTCGGAGCCGAGCTGGTTGGCAGGAAAGAGCTTGATGTCGAGGCGGCCGTTCGAGGCCTCGCGGATGCGGTTCAGCGCCTCCTGCACCCGGATGTTGACCGGGTGGGTCGGATCCTGGCCGGTGGCGAGCTTGTACTCGAACTCGGCGGCGCGGACCGGCCGGGTGAAGACCGTGGCGAGGGGCAGGGCCGCGGCGCCGGCGAGGAGGGTGCGGCGGGAGAGGGCTTGGCTCATGGGGCTTCCTCGATGAAAGGGGGAGGGCCGGTTGGGTCGGCCTCTGACGCACGTATTCGACACGTCCGCAGCGCAGCTGCAGATTCGGGAAGAACCGGGGGATCCCCTCTCCTGTTTGGGAGAGGATTAGGGGTAGGAGTGGCGCGCTTCCGCAGTAAATCTTTGGCCGTCCTGCTGGCAGCGGAATGATCGAAGCTAGGTTTCGAACGGCCGCCGCCCTCACAGACGCCCCTCTCCCGCACGGGAGAGGGGAGGTGCGCTCTACTTACTTTCCATTCAGGGCCCGGTAGGAGCCGATGACTTGACTATCGTCCTCCGTCCCCGCCCCACGGCTGGACGCCGCGAGGAAGAGCTGGTGGGCGAGCGCCGCGAGGGGCAGGGCGGCCTTCTCGCTGCGGCCGGCCTCGAGCACGATGCCGAGGTCCTTGACGAAGATGTCGACGGCGCTGGTGACCCGCGGAGTCTCCTCGAGCATCCGCGGCCCGCGGTCGCGGAGCATCCAGCTCGAGGCCGAGGAACCGGAGACGATCTCGAGCGCGGTGGCGCCGTCGATCCCGACCTTGGCGGCGAGCGACAGGGCTTCCGCCGCCGCCGCCAGGTTCACCCCGCACAGGAGCTGGTTGACCGCCTTCATGGTGGCGCCCTGGCCGGGTTCGGGCCCGACATGGAACACCTTGTCGCCCATGGCGCCGAGGAGCGAGCGCACCTCGGCGATCACGGCGGCGGGGGCCGCCGCCATGATGGTGAGGGTCCCGGCCTCGGCGCCGACGACCCCGCCGGAGACGGGGGCGTCGACGAAGGCCCGGCCGGTCGCGGTCACGCGCTTCGCGAGCGCCGCCACCGCAGCCGGCGGGCAGGTCGCCATCAGGACGACGGTGGCGCCAGGCGCCAGACGCTCCAGGGCGCCTTCGCCGAACAGGACGCTGTCCGCTTGGTCGGCATTGACGACCATCAGCACCAGGGCCCCGGCGCCCTCGGCGACCGCCGCGATGGTCTCGGCGGGGGTGCCGCCGGCCCCCGCGAAGGCATTGCGCCCTTCCGCCCGCACGTCGAAGCCGCGCACGGGAAAGCCGTGCCGCACCAGGTTGCGAGCCATCGGCAGGCCCATCGAGCCGAGGCCGACGAAGGCGACGGGATGCTCCGCGCTCACAGCCATTCGCGGATGCTCCGCACCATGGCGTTCGTCGAGATGCCGTAGCGGTCGTGGAGGGTCGGCAGGGCGCCGGCATCCAGGAACTCGTCCGGCAGGCCGACCTGACGGAAGGCCTTCGGCACCGTGCCGGAGCGCAGGAGCAGCCCCGCCACCGCCTCGCCCAGGCCCCCGACCACGGTGTGGTTCTCCGCCACCACGACCAGGCGCCCACCCTTGCCGGCCTCGCGCAGGATCGTCTCGGTGTCGAGGGGCTTGATCGTCGGCACGTGCAGCACCGAGACGTCGATCTTGTCCTGGCGCAGGGCGTCGGCCGCCTCGAGGGCCCGCATGGTCATCAGGCCGGTCGAGATGATGAGGACGTCGTTGCCGTCCCGGATGGTCTTCGCTTTCCCGAGCTCGAACGTGTAGCCGTACTCGTCGAGCACCAGAGGCACGTTGCCGCGCAGGAGCCGCATGTAGACCGGCCCCTTGTGATCGGCGATGGCCGGCACGGCTTGCGCGATCTCGTGCGCGTCGCAGGGGTCGAGGATCGTCATGTTGGGCAGGCCGCGGAAGATCGCGATGTCCTCCGTCGCCTGGTGGCTCGGGCCGTAGCCGGTGGTCAGACCGGGCAGGGCGCACACGATCTTGACGTCGAGGTTCTCCTCCGCGATCGCCATGCAGATGAAGTCGTAGGCGCGCCGCGCCGCGAACACCGCGTAGGTGGTCGCGAAGGGCTGGAAGCCCTCGCGGGCCATGCCGGCGGCGGCGCTGATGAGCAGCTGCTCGGCCATCCCCATCTGGTAGAAGCGCTCGGGGTGCTTCTGGGCGAAGATGTGCAGGTCGGTGTACTTGCCGAGATCGGCGGTGAGCCCGACGATCTCGGGCCGCTCCTCGGCGAGCTTCGCGAGCGCGTGGCCGAACGGCGCCGGCGCGGTGCGCTGGTCGGGGCCGGCCAGCGAGGCGATCATCGCCGAGGTGGTGAGCCGCGGCTTGTCCGCCGTGCCCTGGCCGCCCTCGCCCTGCTCGCCGAGCCAGGCCGGACGCGTGTATTTCGAGCGCTTCATGCGGGCCTCCCGGCATCCAGGATCTTGATCGCGTCCTGCCATTCCTGCGGCTCCACCCGCAGGAAGTGGTTGCGCTCGCGCGCCTCGAGGAAGGGGATGCCCTTCGCCATCTTGGTGTCGCAGATGATGATCCGCGGCTTCGGTTCGGTGCAGGCCTTGGCCGCGTCGAAGGCCTGGACGAGCGCGTCGATGTCGTTGCCGTCGACCCGCTGGACGTGCCAGCCGAAGGCCTCGAAGCGGGAGGCCGCCGGCTCGAAGCCGGTGACCTGCGAGGCCGGGCCGTCGGCCTGCTGGTTGTTGACGTCGACGAGGGCGATCAGGTTGTCGAGCTTCCAGTGGCTCGCCGACCAGGCGCCTTCCCAGATCGAGCCCTCGCCGAGCTCGCCGTCGGAGATCAGGCAGTAGACGAACGAGTCCGACTTCTTGCGCTTGAGGCCGAGGCAGAACCCGACCGCGAGCGCGAGCCCGTGGCCGAGCGAGCCGCCGGTGATCTCCATGCCGGGGGTGTAGGCGGCCATGCCGGACATCGGCAGCCGGCTGTCGTCGGCCCCGTAGCTCGTCAGCTCGTCCTCCGGGATGATCCCGGCCTCGAGCAGCGCGGCGTAGAGCGCGATGGCGTAGTGGCCGATCGAGAGCAGGAAGCGGTCGCGCCCCTCCCATTCCGGCTCGGCCGGGCGGTAGCGCATGGCGTGGAAGTACGACACCGCCAGCACGTCGGCGATGCCGAGGGCCTGGGCGATGTAGCCCTGGCCCTGGACCTCGCCCATCAGCAGGGCGTGGCGGCGGATGCGGTAGGCCCGCTCCGCGAGCGAAGGGCTGTTGGCCCGAGAATTTGGTTCAATCTGCGGGGCTTGAGTGTCCGGCATGGTCGTCACCCTCAGTGGATCAGCATGCCGCCGTTCACGTCGATGACGGCGCCGGTGATGTAGGAGGAGAGGTCGGAGGCCAGGAACAGGCAGGCATTGGCCACGTCGTCGGCGACGCCGAGACGGCCGAGCGGGATGCCCCTGGCGATCTCGCCCTTCAGCTCGTCGGTGAGCTTGCCGGCGGTGATGTCGGTCTGGATCAGGCCCGGGGTGATGCTGTTGACCCGCACCGTGTCGGGGCCGAGCTCGCGGGCCATCGCCTTGCCGAGGCCGAGCACACCGCCCTTGGCGGCGCTGTAATGCGGCCCGCCGAAGATGCCGCCGCCGCGCTGCGCCGAGACCGACGACATGCAGACGATCGAGCCCGACTTCTGCTTGCGCATCTGCGGCACCACCGCCTGGCTCATGTAGAGCGTGCCGCGCAGGTTGACGTCGAGCACCGCGTCGTAATTGCCGGGCTCGATCTCCATGAACTTCAGCGGCTGGGTGATGCCGGCGTTGTTGACCAGCACGTCGATACGGCCGAGGCGCGAGACCACCTCATCGGCGGCGGCCTGGCAGGCGGCCTTGTCGGTGACGTTGCAGGCGAGGCCGAGATGGCCTTCGCCGATCTCGCGGGCGGCCGCCTCGGCCTGGCCGGCATCGAGATCGAGGATCACCACCTTGGCGCCGTGCTGCGCGAAGAGCTTCGCGGTGGCGCGGCCGATGCCTCGCAGCGATGCGGCGCCGGTGATCAAACATACCTTGTCGGTCAGCAACATGTCGTCCTCCCTCGCTTGTTCGGCTCAGGCCCACATGTCGGGCCGGCCTTCGGGCACGAGGGAGAGTTGTTCGGCGCCAGGGGCTCACCCCCGCGTCGCCGTCCGTCCTCGACGGATCCTCCCTCGTCTCGTTGCGGACACTGTGCCCGGATGGGGGAGGGCGGACAAACGCGGAAATTGCAGCCGGAGGTGAATGGGATTCATGTGGGGCGGCACGGGTGCAGGCGTGCGGCGATGGTCGATCGCTTCGGCACCTGTTCGACCCGCCTGACGAACCTGACGCCCTCGGTGTCGTCCCGGGGCCGCGCAGCGGAACCCGGGATCCATAACCGCTACCGGTTGAGGCGTGAGCAGAACGCGTCGAGCCCGGTTTTGCAACCTCGGCGGTTAAGGATCCCGGGTTCTCGCCTGCGGCGAGCCCCGGGATGACGTGGAGGATATGAAATCGTCCGGGGCAGGTCGGGCAGCCTCTCGGCTTGCAACCCGGGCCGTCCCCCTCAGAGCGCCTTCAGCAGCGTCTCCGCCCCCGACAGGTCCGCCTTCGACGGCGCGTCCTCGACGTTGAGGACCCGCACGACGCCGTCCTCGACCAGCATGGCGTAGCGCTTCGAGCGCACGCCGAGGCCGAAGCCGGTGCCGTCCATGTCGAGGCCGAGCGCCTTGGCGAAGTCGCCGTTGCCGTCGGCCAGGAACTCGATGCCCTCGGCGCCGGCCGACTTCGACCAGGCCTCGAGCACGAACACGTCGTTGACCGAGGTCACCGCGATCGCGTCGATGCCGCGGGCCAGGATGTCGTCGCGCCGGGTGACGTAGCCGGGCAGGTGGTTGCGGTGGCAGGTCGGCGTGAAGGCGCCCGGCACCGCCACCAGCACCACGCGGCGGCCCTTGAACACGTCGTCGGTGGTCTTGGCCACCGGGCCCTCGGGGCCCATGACACGGAAGGTCGCCTGGGGCAGGTGATCGCCGACCTGGATCGTCATCGTGGCTCTCCTCGCGGAATGGTTCGGGCGGGGTCTAGCGCGGCGGTCCGGGTGAGTCGAGATTGCGAGTCGAGGTTGTGCCGCCGATCTCGTCGCCGCGGCGAGCGGTGCGGGACCCGGCGAGCCTTCCTGCGCGTTCCCGGACAAGCGGACTATGGACAACGCCGGGGCGGAGCGTAGCATGGGCTTCATGCGCAGCAGATTTCCACAGGACCTCCTCTCCCAGGATCTCAGCCCCGCCGGGGCGCCGGACCCGCGCGCCGACGACCGGGAGGGGCCGGCCCGCGGCGCGCCGAGCTACCTCGACGGGCAGCTCCTCGTGGCGATGCCGGGCATGGCCGACGAGCGCTTCTCGCGCTCGGTGATCTATCTCTGCGCGCATTCGGCGGAGGGGGCGATGGGGATCATCGTCAACAAGCCAGCCGCCGACCTCAACATGCCGGACCTCCTGGTCCAGCTCGACATCATCGCCCAGGACGATGCCATCCGGCTGCCGGCCTATGTCGGCCACATGCCGGTGCTGATGGGCGGGCCGGTCGAGGCGAGCCGGGGCTTCGTGCTGCACTCGCCCGACTTCCACATCGACCAGTCGACCCTCTTGATCGACACCGGCATCTGCCTCACCGCGACGATCGAGATCCTGCGGGCGATCGCGGTCGGCAAGGGGCCGGCGAGCGCGGTGCTGGCACTGGGCTATGCCGGCTGGCAGGCCGGCCAGCTCGAGAGCGAGATCCAGGCAAACGGCTGGCTGCACTGCCCCGCCGACCCGGACCTGATCTTCAACACCGCCCTCGAGACCAAGTACGACCGGGCCCTGCGCGGCATCGGCATCGAGCCCGCGATGCTCTCGGCCACCGCCGGCCACGCCTGACCGGCGACCGACCTGGCCGACGAAGCTCCCGCTCGCCGCGGAGGCATCGACGGGGCGGGATACTTGTCGGGGACGCCTACTGGTCCTGCGCGCCGGCCTCGAAGCCGGGATTCATCCCCTCGACGGCCGGGGCTGGCCGCTTGCGCGCCGCGGGACGAGGCGCCGCGCTCGCGGTCGGGGCAGCGCCGGACAGGCCGAGGCGGGTGGCGAGCGACAGGGCACGGGCTTCCGAGAAGCGCAGGTGGCAGAAGCCGTGCGAGCCCTCGCGGACATAGGCGCGGCAGAACTGCTCCCGGTCGGCCGAGAAGGCGGCCTGCTCGGTCACGATCGGCCGCACGTCCTCGCGCCGGGCGCGCTGGGTCATCACCTTGTAGTTCTCGCGCACCGCCTTGTCGGCGGCGCCGCGGGCCGAATCGAATTCCTGTGCCCGCGGCAGCAGGGTGGCGGCGCCGGGCCCCCACAGGCCCTTCGGGGTGGTGGCGCAGTCGGAGGCCGTGAACACGCAGGATTCGGGCTCGGCCAGCGGCGTGACCATCACGCTGCCCTCCAGGATCTCGAACCGCAGCGGGCAGGCGGACCCCGAAGAGGCGATCTGGGTGACGCCGTTGGGCTTGCCCTGGTCGGCGAGCGCGAGCGGCTGCCCGTCGCCGATCGCGACCTTGCAGCTCTCGGTCGGCTGCGAGACCTTCGTGCCGGCGAGGGTGAGACGGGCCGTGAAGCCGCCGCCCGCCCGCTCCAGGCGCAGAGACCCGGCATTGCCGTTCTGCTGCAGCTCCTGGCCGAGGACCGCGTCGTCGTTGGGTGTCTTCAGCACCACGGGCTTCGGGGGCGCCGGCGGAGCGGGCGCGGGCCGGGGCGCGGCCTCCGGCGGCGGCGCCTCGCCGGGTGCCCGCCCGCCCGGCACCGGGGCCGGGGGCACCGGCGGGCGCGCGGCGCGGCCGATGCCGAACAATTCCTCGAGGAAGGACTGGGCCGAGGCCGGGGCCGGCGCCACCATCAGGACCGCCGCGAGGGGCAGGGCCGCCAGCACGGGCAGGGCCACCGGGCGGGGGGAGGGGCGAACGGGCTGCATCAGGCTCCAGGCGAAAGGCGCGGGGCGAAAGGCACCGGGATCGATATCCCACGGGGTCCTCGCAGGGAGTCCTAGCATGGGGTCCGTGGCAGGGGCGTGGCAAGCCCGCAACATTGTCGTGGCGGCTTGACCATACGTCGGAGGAAAAACAATGCCGCGCGGGCCCATGCGGATCGCGATGCGCAGGCCGGCCCGGCTCGCCTTGCGGCCCCGAAACGGCCTTCTTATATCGGGCTCGGCGCGGGCAACGCCCCCGCTCGCCGGTCTCCGGCGATGCGTGGTCCGGTCCGGCCCGCCCCGGATCAAACCATTCGACAAGTACCGCCATGGGCCGAGCTGCTTCGGGGCTCGGCGGTCTGCTTAAAAAACACCAACGAGGGATCCCACCATGGGTAAAGTCATCGGCATCGACCTTGGCACCACGAATAGCTGCGTGGCCGTGATGGAAGGCACGCAGCCCAAGGTCATCGAGAACGCGGAAGGCGCGCGCACCACCCCGTCGATCGTCGCCTTCACCGACGACGGCGAGCGGCTCGTCGGCCAGCCGGCCAAGCGCCAGGCGGTGACGAACCCCGAGCGCACCTTCTTCGCGATCAAGCGCCTCATCGGCCGCACCTACGACGACCCGATGACGCAGAAGGACAAGGGGCTCGTCCCCTACAAGATCACCCGCTCGAGCGGCGGCGACGCCTGGGTCGAGGCGGACGGCAAGTCGTACTCGCCGTCGCAGATCTCCGCCTTCACGCTGCAGAAGATGAAGGAGACCGCCGAGTCGTATCTCGGCCAGCCGGTCACCCAGGCGGTCATCACCGTCCCGGCCTACTTCAACGACGCCCAGCGCCAGGCGACCAAGGATGCCGGCAAGATCGCCGGCCTCGAGGTGCTGCGCATCATCAACGAGCCGACCGCGGCGGCGCTCGCCTACGGTCTCGACAAGAAGAAGTCAGGCCTGATCGCGGTCTACGACCTCGGCGGCGGCACCTTCGACGTCTCGATCCTCGAGATCGGCGACGGCGTGTTCGAGGTGAAGTCGACCAACGGCGACACGTTCCTGGGCGGCGAGGACTTCGACAACCGCATCGTCGAGTACCTGGCGGCCGAGTTCAAGCGTGAGCAGGGCATCGATCTGACCAAGGACAAGCTCGCCCTCCAGCGCCTCAAGGAGGCCGCCGAGAAGGCGAAGATCGAGCTGTCCTCGGCGACCCAGACCGAGATCAACCTGCCCTACATCACCGCCGACGCGAGCGGCCCGAAGCACCTGGCGCTCAAGCTCAGCCGCGCCAAGTACGAGTCGCTGGTCGACGACCTGGTGCAGCGCACGATCGAGCCGTGCCGCAAGGCGCTCAAGGACGCCGGCGTCTCAGCCTCCGAGATCGACGAGGTGGTCCTGGTCGGCGGCATGACCCGCATGCCGAAGGTCCAGGAGCAGGTGAAGACCTTCTTCGGCAAGGAGCCCCACAAGGGCGTCAATCCGGACGAGGTCGTGGCGATCGGCGCCGCGGTGCAGGCCGGCGTGCTCCAGGGCGACGTCAAGGACGTGCTGCTCCTCGACGTGACCCCGCTGTCGCTCGGCATCGAAACGCTCGGCGGCGTGTTCACCCGGCTCATCGACCGCAACACCACCATCCCGACCAAGAAGTCGCAGGTGTTCTCGACGGCGGAGGACAACCAGAACGCGGTCACCATCCGGGTCTTCCAGGGTGAGCGCGAGATGGCGGCCGACAACAAGCTGCTCGGCCAGTTCGACCTCGTCGGCATCCCGCCGGCCCCGCGCGGCCTGCCGCAGATCGAGGTGACCTTCGACATCGACGCCAACGGCATCGTCAACGTCACGGCCAAGGACAAGGCGACGGGCAAGGAGCACCAGATCCGCATCCAGGCCTCGGGCGGCCTGTCCGACGCCGACATCCAGCGCATGGTGCAGGAGGCGGAGGCCAACGCGGCCGACGACAAGAAGCGCCGCGAGCTGGTCGAGGTGAAGAACCAGGGCGAGAGCCTGATCCACGCCACCGAGAAGTCGGTGACGGAGCACGGCGACAAGGTCCCGGCCTCCGACAAGGCTGCGATCACCACCGCCATCGACGCCCTGCGCCAGTCGCTGGCCGGCGAGGACGTCGAGCAGATCAAGGCCCGCACCACCGACCTGATGCAGGCCTCGATGAAGCTCGGCGAGGCGATGTACGCGGCGAGCCAGGCCGCCGGCCCGGACGCCGCCGCCGGCGCTCAGGCGGGTGAGGCCAAGAAGGACGACGTCATCGACGCCGACTTCCAGGAAGTCGACGACAAGGACCAGAAGAAGCGGGCGTAAGACGCCTTGAGGTTGCCGCACGGATCTGAGATCCGTGCGGCCCAGTGATTTGCAGCGCGATCCGGTCCTCGGCGCCCGACAACGGCGCCGGGGACCGGACGTGTGTGGACGATGCCCGACGGGGATACGGCGGGGCCGGGGACAGGAATGTCGAAGCGCGACTATTACGAGGTGCTGGGCGTCGCCCGGACCGCGACCGACGGCGAGATGAAGTCGGCCTTCCGCAAGCTGGCGATGGTCTACCACCCCGACCGCAACCCCGGCGACAAGGAGGCCGAGCTCAAGTTCAAGGAGCTCAACGAGGCCTACCAGTGCCTCTCCGACGGGCAGAAGCGCGCCGCCTACGACCGCTTCGGCCACGCCGCCTTCTCGCAGGGCGGCCAGGGCGGCCCCGGATTCGGCAACGAGTTCGGCGACTTCATGTCGGACATCTTCGACACGTTCTTCGGCGACGCCCGCGGCGGCGGCGGGCGCCCGGGTGCGGGCCCGGGCGGGCGCGCCGGCGGCGGCCGCGAGCGCGGCGCCGACCTGCGCTACAACCTCGAGATCAGCCTTGAGGAGGCCTTCACCGGCAAGACCGAGACGATCCGGATGCCGACCTCTGTCACCTGCGAGGTCTGCGCCGGCTCGGGCGCCAAGGCCGGCTCGAAGCCCAAGACCTGCCCGACCTGCGCCGGCTACGGCCGTGTGCGGGCGGCGCAGGGCTTCTTCGCCATCGAGCGCACCTGCCCGAACTGCCAGGGCCGCGGCGAGATCATCGAGGATCCGTGCCCGGCCTGCTCGGGCGCCGGCCGCGTCACCCGGGAGCGCACGCTCTCGATCAACGTGCCGGCGGGCGTCGACGACGGCCTGCGCATCCGGCTCGCCGGCGAGGGCGAGTCGGGCCTGCGCGGCGGGCCGGCGGGCGACCTCTACATCTTCCTGTCGATCAAGCCGCACCCGTTCTTCCAGCGCGACGGCGCCGACCTGTTCTGCCGCGTGCCGATCTCGATGGTGACGGCGGCGCTCTCGGGCGAGATCACCGTGCCGGTGATCGACGGCTCGCACACCTCGGTCCGGGTCCCCGCCGGCACCCAGACCAACAAGCAGTTCCGCCTCAAGGGCAAGGGCATGCCGGTGCTGCGCTCGCGCGACGTCGGCGACCTCTACATCCAGGTCTTCGTCGAGACGCCGCAGAACCTCACCAAGCGCCAGCGCGAGCTGCTGCAGGAATTCGACACGCATGGCAGCCAGGCCGACAACCACCCGGAGAGCGCCGGCTTCTTCTCCCGGGTGAAAGAGTTCTTCGACGGCCTGAGCGGGTCGGGCCGCGCGTGACCCTCCGATGCTGCGGCTCGGGTCGCGCCTGATCGCACGTGCTCGCGAACCAGAGCAGCCCTCGCGCGTTCTCACGCGCGGTGGGATTGCGTGGTTCGTGGGGCTCGTGCGGGCGCGTCAGGCTTGACGGCAGCGCGCCTTTGAACGACAGCCGTTCACCAACCAATCCTTCGCGTGTTCAAGGGTCTTCGGTCTTGCCTTTGCCTCACCGATCCAGGGCCAAAGCCGTCGCGGTCTCGAGCCCGCTGCCTCATCCGCAGCCTCAGAAGAAGCGCGACATCCTGGAGGACGAGGCGCGGTTCCTGCGCTCCTGGTTCGAGCGCCCCCTAGTCACCGGCGCCGTGACGCCGTCGGGTCGGATGCTCGCCCGCACCATGGCGTCCTACGTCGATCCGCGCCTGGCCGGGCCGGTGATCGAGCTCGGGCCCGGCACCGGCCCGGTGACCGACGCGCTGGTGCGCCGCGGCATCGCGCCGGAGCGCCTGGTGCTCGTCGAGTACAACCCGGATTTCTGCAAGCTGCTGCGCCGGCGCTTCCCGAAGGCCACGGTGCTGCAGGGTGACGCCTACAACATCCGCGCCACCCTGGAGGGCGTGGTCGCCGAGCCGGCCTGCGCCACGATCTCGAGCCTGCCGCTGTTCACCAAGCCCCTGGAGCAGCGCCTGGATCTCTTGAACGCCGCCCACGACCTGATGCATCCGGACGCGCCGTTCGTGCAGTTCACCTACGCGGTGGTGCCGCCGATCCCGGCCAAGTCCACGACCTACACCGCCAGCCGCTCGAACAAGGTCTGGCTGAACCTGCCGCCGGCGCGGGTGTGGGTGTATCGTCGGCCCTGACGGGCCGGTGCTGGCACGACCTTCCTATCAGTGGGCCTCGACGTCACACGGGGCTCGACGCAGTCGGGCGCCCGGGGTCGACAATAACCGCTGGAGACTGAGGAAGGGGCGAGCAGCGTTCCGCTGCGGCCTGCACCGTCAGCGGTGATGGATCCCGGGCTCCGCTGCGCGGCCCCGGGATGACGATGGAGGCTCGACGTCTATGGGAGAGCCGAGCACGACATCTGGCCGGCGCCTCACGCCTTCTCCCACTGCTTCTCGATGATGGTGTAGACCTTGTCGCTGAGGTTGATGTCCATCTCGACGAGGCCGATCGTGGCCTTCACCCGGCTCAGGGTCTCGGCGAGTTCCAGCACCGGCTCGGGCACCCGGCGCTCCGGCACGGCTGGTCCTTCGAGCTTTAGCACGTCGGCCAGCATCGCCGTGTAGGCGCCCCAGAAATGCTGGTGGCCGATGACGTGGAAACGCGACAGCGCCTCGATCGCCAGCGTCCAGTGGCCCGGCTTCATCGCCTCGCCGGGGACGGTGCAGGAGAGGTCGCGGGTGAGCGGGTTCTCCAGCCAGGCATAGGTCTCGAGATCGATGCGGTCGAAGCCCTTGCGCAGGGCCGAGACGCTGCCGAGGTCGAGGCCGGCGGCGAAGGCGCAGGGCCCCTGGAGGTGGTCGACGCGCCAGCTCTGGGCCGGATCCTTGCCGATCTCCGCCATCCGGCGCAACCACAGGAGGCGCTTGGCCAGCTCCACGTACGGATCGACCACCAGGATCGTCTTCACGTACTCGCCCGTCTGGATCACGTCCTCGTAGCGCTTCAGCAGCAGGCTGCCCTGCAGCAGCAGCGAGTCGCTGTACTTGATGTCGATGATGCAGCGCAGGAGGTCGAAGTGGATGTCGTGGATGCCGAAATACGCCATCGCGAACTCGGGAAAGAGCATGTCGCGGGCGGCGTTGTCCTGGTTGATCGTGTAGTCGAGCGAGAGGACGCGGGCCGCGCGATGCGCGGCGTCGGCGCGGTGCCGGTAGAGCAGGATGTTGGTGTCGGCATCGAAGATGTCGTAGCGCACGGCCTGATCCAGGCCGGGGCAGCTCTGACCATCGAGCTTGAAGCCGCAGACGCCGTGGGCGTGCCAGCCGAACTCCTTCAGCTGCGGGTAGTGGACCCAAGCCTCGATCACGGTCTCCTGCGTCCGGTCCATGACCACGCGGATGCGCGGCGTACGGCGCATGTCGTCGGGGGCGATCCAGAGCTCGAAGCTCGCCGGGCCGACGACGTTGAAGTTGAATCGCATGCTGCTTGCTAGGCTGAAGACGGCGTCGCGGCAAGGTCGCGGCGGGCGCGCCGGCGCGACCGGAGATCGCGCCGGCAGTCTAGCAGCTCCGGCCGGCGGGATCACCTCGAGGATCGCCCTGGCGGTGGGCGGATGCCCGGGGGCCCTTGCGGCCTCGCGCCCGGCGGGTGTTGATGCGGCCATGTCCGACCTGTTCGCCACCGCCGGCCTCGACCGCGACGCGCCCCGTCCCCTCGCCGACCTCTTGCGGCCGACGAGCCTCGCCGAGGTGGTCGGCCAGGAGCACCTGACCGGGGAGGGGGGCGCGCTGACCCGGCTGCTGCGCGGGCGCAACCTCGGCTCGCTGATCCTGTGGGGACCGCCCGGCACCGGCAAGACCACGGTGGCCCGTCTGCTCGCCGGCGAGACCGACCTGCATTTCGAGCAGATCTCGGCGATTTTTTCCGGCGTCGCCGAACTCAGAAAGGTGTTCGAGGCGGCGCGCGCCCGGCGGGCGGCGGGACGGGGCACGCTGCTCTTCGTCGACGAGATCCACCGCTTCAACCGCGCCCAGCTCGACGCCTTCCTGCCGGTGGTCGAGGACGGCACGGTCACGCTCGTCGGCGCCACCACCGAGAACCCCTCCTTCGAGCTGAACGCCGCGCTCCTCTCCCGTGCCCGGGTGCTGGTCTTCCGCGCCCTCGACGAGGCGGCGATCGCCAAGCTCCTCGACCGGGCCGAGGCGGTGACCGGGCGGGTGCTGCCCCTCGACGCGGAGGCCCGGGCGGTGCTCGTGCGGATGGCCGACGGGGACGGGCGGGCGGCGCTGACCCTCGCGGAGGAGGTCTGGCGCTCCGTCGGCCCCGACGAGACCCTGGATGCGGCCCTGCTGCAGGAGCTGATCCAGCGACGGGCCCCCGTCTACGACAAGGCGCAGGAGGGCCACTACAACCTCATCAGCGCCCTGCACAAGACGATCCGCGGCTCGGACCCGGACGCCGCCCTGTACTATCTCTGCCGCATGCTCGATGCCGGCGAGGACCGGCTGTTCATCGCCCGCCGGCTGGTGCGGGCGGCGGTCGAGGATATCGGCCTCGCCGATCCGCAGGCCCTCGCGGTGGCGAACGCCGCCAAGGAGGCGTTCGATTTCCTCGGCTCGCCGGAGGGCGAGCTGGCGCTGGCGCAGGCGGCGGTCTACCTCGCCACGGCCCCGAAATCGAACGCCCTCTACACCGCCTACAAGGCCGCGACCCGCAAAGCCAAGGAGCACGGCTCGCTGCCGCCGCCCCGCACCATCCTCAACGCGCCGACCAAGCTGATGCGCAAGCTCGGCTACGGCGAGGGCTACCGCTACGACCACGACGAGCCCGACGCCTTCTCGGGCCAGGATTACTGGCCCGAGCGCTTGGGGAGACAACGCTTCTACGCACCGACCGACCGGGGCTTCGAGCGCCGCGTCGCCGAGCGTCTGGAGTGGTGGGAGGCCGCCCGGCGGGACCGCTCCGGCGAAGAGTCGTGACGACTGTGTGAACAACCTGACCGACGGGCGTTGACGCGCCGCTCTCCGTTAGGTCAACTTGGGGGAATGAGACAGGACCTCCTCCCGCACGGTCCATCAGGATGACGGCGCGGGTTCTCTCCATCGCCAACTGCAAGGGCGGCACCGGCAAGACGACCTCCGCGGTCAACCTCGCGGCCGAACTCGGCGCCCGGGGCTACCGGGTCCTGGTGGTCGACCTCGACCCGCAGGGCCATGCGGGGCTGGGTCTCAGGGTCACGGCGCGGCTCGGCTCGCCCAACGCCCACACGCCGCTGCGGCGATCGCCGTCCAGCCTCGATGGCGCCGCCCAGGCCACCGAAGAGGACAACGTGTCGGTGGTGCCGGCCGACCGGGGCTTCGACGGGCAGCTCGGCAACAGCGACATCCACTGCTTCGCCAACGCGCTCGCGCCCCTGCGCCACGTCTACGACCTGGTGCTGATCGACGTGCCGCCGGCGGCGGCCGCGCTCACCGTCTGCGCCCTGATGGCGAGCGACGGGGTGGTCATCCCCACCACCCTCGATCCGCTCGGCCTCGAGGGCGTGCGCCAGTTCGCCCGCTCCTACCACGACACGATGCTGCGCTTCCGCGCCGCGCCCCTCGGGCTCGCCATCGCGCCGATGCGCATCGACCTGCGCACCAATGTCGAGCGCGAGACGCTGGGCCAGCTTCGCACCGCCTTCGGGCCGGGCCAGATGGTGCGGGGCGTGCGCACCGACGTGGCGGTGAGCGAGGCCTTCGCCCGGCGCCAGCCAGTGCGGCGCACCCGCCCCCGCGCCCGCGCCGTCGAGGACTTTTCGGGCCTCGCCGACGACCTGGTGCAGCGCTTCGGCATCGACTGCGCCGCCGCCTTCGCGGAGCCTTCCTGCGGCCGGGCGGAGGGTTTTTCGCGCGGGATCTCCTGGAGATGAGGGGGCGGCACTGATTCGCCGGGCGTGACGGGGAGGGCTGCGGGTGCTACGAGCCGCCGCATGACGAAGCCTCCTTCTCGCGGCGGTTCCGGGCGGTCGCGGACCGGCCCGGGCGGACCCGCCTCGGGCCGCCCGCCGCGGGCCCGCACCGGACCGCGGAACACCGCCCGCGATGCCGCCGAGCGCGCCGCCGGCCTGGCCATCTCCAGCCGGGCCGCTCCCGCCCGCGCCGCCTTCGGCCGCGACATGAGCGACGCGGCACCCTGGGAACGGGACGAAGGGCCGAGCCGCGCGCCGGCCAAGGCACCCTCCCAATCGCCGGCCAAGCCGAAATCCGACCGGCCAAAGTCCGACCGGCCGCGCGCCAGCGCGGCGGAACGGCCGGCCGGCCGTTCTGCGAGCTCAAGGCCCGCGACCCGCGATGCTGCCGAGGGCCGTCCGGCGACCCGGACCCGCCGTGACGAGCGGCAGGATTCCGAGGCCCCGCGGAGCCGCGGACCCGCGGAGCCCAAGGCTCCGACCCGGCGCGCCCTGCGCGAGGCGACCGCCGAGGCGCTGGCCACCGGCGTGCAGACCCTCGAGGTGACACCGGACGAGGCCGGGATGCGGATCGACCGCTTCCTCTCGGCCCGCTTCCCGCAGCTTCCCTTCACCCGCATCCAGAGCCTGGTGCGCAAGGGCGAATTGCGCGTCAACGGCAAGCGCGCCAAGGCCGCCGACCGGGTCGAGCCCGGCGCCAGCGTCCGCGTGCCGCCCCTGAGCCTGGAGGCGCGCCCGCCAGCCCCGAACTCCCCCCGGGCGGAGGGCGACCTCGCCTTCCTGCGCTCCCTGATCCTCTACGAGGACCAGGACATGATGGTGCTCAACAAGCCCTTCGGCCTCGCGGTTCAGGGCGGCTCGGGCACCACCCGCCACGTCGACGGCCTGCTGGAGGCGATGCGCGACAAGGACGGCCAGAAGCCGCGCCTCGTCCACCGCCTCGACAAGGACACGGCGGGCTGCCTCATCATCGCCAAGACCCGGCTCGCCGCGGCCACGCTGGCCAAGACCTTCCGGTCGCGGGCGGCGCGCAAGATCTACTGGGCGCTCGCCGCCGGGGTGCCGAAGGTGCGCCAGGGCCGGATTTCGACCTACCTCGCCAAGGAGGAGATCGGCGACGCCGATGCCCGCATGCGGGTGGCCAAGCACGGCGACGAGGGGGCCAGCCACGCGCTCACCTACTACGCCGTGGTCGACCAGGCCGGGCAGAAGCTCGCCTGGCTGTCGCTGAAGCCGGTCACCGGGCGCACCCACCAGCTGCGCGCCCACGCGGCCCATATCGGCCATCCGCTGGTCGGCGACCCGAAGTACTTCGACATCGAGAACTGGGAGCTGCCCGGCGGCCTGCAGAACCGCCTGCACCTGCTCGCCCGGCGCATCGTCATCCCGCATCCGCGCACCGCCAAGCCGATCGACGTCACGGCGCCGCTCCCGCCCCACATGGCGCAGAGCTGGAACCTGCTCGGCTTCGACGCCGCCCGCTACGACCCGATCGTCGAGGCGCCGGAGGCGTGACGCTGCGGCCATCCGGCCCCGGGGAAACCCTTGGCAGGACGGCCGCGCGCCTTATTCTCAAGGTGGGCCGCCGCGACCACGGCACCAGCGCGGGCTTAGCGGCCCGTCCGGGAGTGAGACAAGCCAGATGAGACCCGCCGCGCTCGCCAGCCTCGGCCTGATCGGATTCCTCGCCTGCGCCGGGACGGTGCAGGCGCAGCCCACCCCTGCGACACCCGCACCCGCCGCAACCCCGGCAGCTCCTACCATCCCCCCGGCGGGGCCTGCCACCTCCCCGGCGGGGCCTGCCGCTCGCCCGGACGGCAAGGCCACTTCGGTCCGGCAAGACGGGCGCCACCAGGACGGCCGCACGATGCCCGCGGACGGCAACGGACCGGCCGCCCGGCCCGCGACGCCTGAGCGGGCGGCGACGCCCCGCCGCCGCCGCCCGAGCTACGCCGCCTGCAACCGCGCTTCGCAGCGGCGTAGCCTGAAGGGCGGCGCACGGCGCCGCTTCCTGATCCGCTGCCGCCTGGGCTATGAGCGGATCCAGCCGGGCCAGCAGCCGGCCCGCGCCAGACCCTGACGGCCGGCGGGCCGCACCCGGCGCGACAGCGAGGCGGCCCGAACCAACCATGATCCTGCAATGATCCTGATCGTCTTCGACGTCGACGGCACCCTCGTCGACAGCCAGCACCTGATCGTGGCGGCGCAGGCCGAGGCCTTCGCAGCGGTCGGGCTGCCGGCGCCGACGCGGGAGCGCTCGCTGTCGGTGGTCGGGCTGTCGCTGCCGCAGGCCTTCACCGCCCTCGTCGGCGCCGACGGGCCGGTGGTGGCGCTGTCCGAGGCCTACAAACAGGCCTTCGGCCGGTTGCGGGCCCGGGCCGAGATCCGCGAATCGCTGTTTCCTGGTGCAGCGGATCTCCTGGCGAGGCTCAACCGCGAGCCGGCGGTGCAGCTCGGCATCGCCACCGGCAAGTCCCGTCGCGGGGTCGACCATCTCGTCGCCGTCCACGGCTGGGAGGGCTGGTTCTCGACCGTGCAGACCGCCGATGACGCGCCGTCGAAGCCGCATCCGGCGATGCTCGAACAGGCGATGGCCGAGACCGGGGCCGATCCGGCCCGGACGGTGATGATCGGCGATTCGACCTACGACATGGTGATGGCGCGCGGCGCCCACGTCACCGCCCTGGGGGTCGCCTGGGGCTATCACGCGCCCGAGGCTCTGCGGGCTGCCGGGGCGCACGCGGTGATGGAGAGTTTCTCGCAGCTCGAGGCCGCCCTGTACGCGCGGATCGCAGCGGTCTGACGGCCGCCTCGCAACCGCCGGCCCGGAGCCCTATCTGATACCCATGACCAACGACGTGACCCGCGACTGGCTCGGAGATCCGGAGGCGACGCCCGATCCGGTCCGCGCCGCCCGCCAATCGGCGAAACCCGCGCTGCCGAAGCGCTTCTACAAGGAGGCCGGCGTGGCGCAGGCCGAGGACGGCTACCGCCTCGTCCTCGACGGTCGCCCGGCCCACACTCCCGCCCGTCGCCGCCTCGCGGTGCCGCAGGCGGCCCTCGCCGAGGCGCTGGCGGCGGAATGGGGCGCGCAGGAGGAGTTCATCGATCCGGCGCGGATGCCGCTCACCCGCCTCGTCAACTCGGCCCTCGACGGGGTGGCCGAGCGGCGCGAGGCGGTGGTCGAGGATCTGTCGGCCTATGCGGGCACCGACCTCGTCGTCTACCGGGCCGGCGACCCGGCCCGCCTCGTGGCGGCTCAAGGTGCGGCCTGGGACCCCGTGCTGGCCTGGGCGCACGACACCCTGGGGGCCCGGTTCATCCTGAGCGAGGGGGTGATGCACGTCACCCAGCCGGCGGAGTCGGTCGCTGCCCTGCGCCGCGCCATCGAGGCGGTGGAGAGTCCGACCGCGCTCGCGGGCCTTCACTCGATGACGACCCTGACCGGCTCGCTGCTGATCGCACTCGCCGTTCTCCACGGCCGTCTGACGCCGCAGGAGGGCTGGGCGGCCGCCCATGTCGACGAGACTTTCCAGACCGAGGTCTGGGGTCGGGACGCGGAGGCCGAAGACCGCCTCGCCCGGCGGCGAGTGGAGTTCGAGGCCGCGGCGCGGGTCGCAAGCCTCAGCGGCTGAGGGACCGGGGCGCAAGGGCCCTGGCCGCGCGCGCTCACTTCTTCAGCGAGCCGGTCGCGATGTCGGCGTTCGGATCGACCATCTGCGGCACGGACGGGCCGAAGGCCACGAGGCCGCTGGCATCGATGCCGCGCACCTCCACCTCGGCGCCCGGCGCCATCCGGGGCAGGGCGGCGAAGAGCGGCATGCCGGCCGGCACGCTGTCCGAGAAGCCCGGCACGTCGAGGGCCGGGATGCCGGCCTGATCGAGGCTGGTGCCCTCGGCGCGGGCGGCGGCGGAGCCAGCCAGGATGAGGCCGGCCGCGATGACGGTCTTGAGAAGCATCTCGGGGTCTCCCGTGCGGGGGCAAATCTTGCCAAAGCGTTGCTTGGCAAGACAATGCGCGAACCCCGGCCGCGGTTCTCCGAAAAATGCCTACCCGGCAGCGCGCCACGCTGCTTCGGGTGCCGCTGCGACGGCCGGCAGCTGGTGGAACAGGTGGAAGCCGCAAGTCTCGGCGCCGCGCTCCGCCACTTCGGCCGAGAAGCCGGGCGGCGCCTCGGACGGGGCGTTGATGCTGCCCGCATAGGTCCAGGCCTCGCCGGTGACGAAGCCCGGTACCGGAAAGTCGTTCGGCACCGCGCAGACCAGATCCGGCTCCTCGCGCCGGCGAAACAGGTTGTAGGTCGGCCAGCGCCGCACGGTGCGCGGCCACGCGCGTGTGAACCCTGAGCCCACGCTGCTCGCGTTCATGACTAGTCTCCCCCCGGGTCCGACCCGTTGCATCTTTGGGCCGATGCATATCCGCCGTGATCGGAACCGCTGATCACATTCGATAAGGTTTGCGACTTTTCTGGGCAATACTGCCGATACGGCAAAGCCTAGATTGCGCCCTGCGGCGGAAGGCGCAGCCGCCTACCCCTTTCGGCCAAGCTGCGTGGCGGTGTTTCAAATTTTTGAAGGTGAGCCTCAGTTTTTTCAGTTTTCCTTGCCGCGTGGCGGCCCGCATAGTCGCTCCCGACACGGCGATCCGGGGCAGCACGCGGCGATGAGCCGCCGCCTGGTCTTCCGATCACCGCGCCCGCGCCGATCAGAACCGATCGGTTCAAACCGAGATTTTGCCGGCGCCGTCGCGGCGGCCGGCGGCGCGCACCCGATTCACGACACCGGACGAGGCAACGTCCGGATTGGTCAGCCCGCAGGGCCGGAGGAGACACCATGGCTGGATCGAGACGTCCGGGACGCAACTTTCTCTTCGTTCCGGGCCCGACCAACGTGCCGGAGCGGGTCCAGCGCGCGATGATCGTGCCGATGGAGGACCATCGCTCGCCCGTCTTCCCCGACCTGACCCTGCCGCTGTTCGAGGAGACGAGAAAGATCTTCAAGTCCCGGGACGGCCAAGTCTTCCTGTTCCCGTCGAGCGGCACCGGGGCCTGGGAAGCGGCGCTCACCAACACGCTCTCCCCGGGCGACCGGGTCCTGGCGCCGCGCTTCGGCCAGTTCAGCACCTTGTGGATCGACCTCGCCCAGCGGGTCGGCCTCGACGTCGAGATCCAGGACGAGGCATGGGGCACCGGCGCCGATCCGGCGCGGATCGAGGAGGCTTTGCGGGCCGACCGCGAGCACCGGATCAAGGCGGTGCTGGTGGTCCACAACGAGACCGCGACCGGCGTCACCTCCGATATCGGCGCGGTGCGCCGGGCGATCGACGCGGCCGGCCACCCGGCGATGCTGTACGTCGACGGCGTGTCCTCGATCGGCAGCATCGACTTCCGGGCCGACGAGTGGGGCGTCGATTGCGCCATCACCGGCTCGCAGAAGGGCCTGATGCTGCCCGCCGGCCTCGGCATCGTCTGCGCCAGCCAGCGGGCGCTGGCGGCCTCCAGGACCGCCGAGTGTCGCCGGGCCTATTTCGATTTCGCCGACCAGACCAAGGCCAACGCCACCGGCTACTTCCCCTACACGCCGCCCCTGCCGCTGCTCTACGGCCTGCGCGAGGCCCTGCGCTGCCTGGAGGAGGAGGGGCTGGAGCAGGTCTTCGCCCGCCACCGGCGGCTGGCCGACGGCGCCCGCGCGGCGGTCCGGGCCTGGGGCCTGACGCTGTGCGCGCGTGAGCCGAAGTGGCACTCCGACACGGTGAGCGCCGTGATGGTGCCGGAAGGGATCAACGGCGCCGAGGTCATCAGCCTGGCCTATCGCCGCTACAACCTCGCCCTCGGGGCCGGCCTGTCGCAGGTGGCGGGCAAGCTCTTCCGCATCGGTCATCTCGGCGATCTCAACGAGCTGATGCTGCTCGGCGCCCTCTCGGGCTGCGAGATGGCGATGCGGGATGCCGGCATCCGCATCGAGCCCGGCAGCGGCGTCGCCGCGGCGCAGGAGCATTTCCGGGAAACCCGGGAGAGTTAGGCACTTCCCCCCTGTGGGGAGGGGCCAGGGTTGGTGCCGCGCAAGGCGCGAGCGTCATCCGGCACCACCCCCACCCCTGAGCCCCTCCCCACAAGGGGGAGGGGTGATGCTGCTCACACCCAAGACCGGCTGCCACACCCCCGCCCACCATGCCATTCTGCCGCGCCATGCCCCGCCAGGCCGGGGCGCCGGAGACCGACATGTCCCACCGCATCGTCTTCCTCGACCGCGAGACCCTGGATGCCGAGCTGCGGCGCCCGAGCTTCCCGCACGATTACGCCGAGCACCCGGTGACGGCGCCTGAGGAGATCGTCGCGCGGCTCCAGGGCGCCGACATCGCCATCATCAACAAGGTGCCGATGCGGGACGAGACCTTGGGCCAGCTGCCGGACCTGAAGCTGATCGCGGTCGCGGCGACCGGCACCGACGTGGTCGACAAGGCGGCCGCCAAGGCGCGCGGCATCACCGTCGTCAATGTCCGCAACTACGCCTTCAACACCGTGCCGGAGCACGTGATCGGGCTGATCTTCGCGCTCCGCCGGGCGATCGTGCCCTACGCCAGCTCGGTCCGGCGCGGCGACTGGGGCAAGGCGCGGCATTTCTGCTACTTCGACTACCCGATCCGCGACGTCGCCGGCTCGACCCTCGGCATCGTCGGCTACGGCGCGCTCGGCAAGTCGATCGGCCAGCGGGCCGAGGCGCTCGGCATGCGGGTGCTCGCCTACGACGTGATGCCCCAGCCCGGTCTCGTCGACCTCGACACGATCATCCGCGAGAGCGACGTCATCACCCTGCACGCGCCGCTGACGCCGGAGACCCGCAACATGATCGGGCGGGACGAGCTGGCGCGGATGAAGCGCGACGCGATCCTCATCAACACCGCCCGCGGCGGCTTGGTCGACGAGGCGGCCCTCGCCGAGGCCCTGCAAGCCGGCACGATCGGAGGCGCCGGCTTCGACGTGCTCACCAGCGAGCCGCCGCGGGACGACAACCCGCTCCTCGCCCTCGACCTGCCGAACCTCATCATCACCCCCCACGTCGCCTGGGCGAGCAAGCAGGCGATGCAGATCCTCGCCGACCAGCTCGTCGACAACATCGAGGCCTTCGTGGCCGGCCGGCCGCAGAACGTGGTGGAGTAGGGCGGGAGGGGACGCTAACCCGCTCCGGTACCAAAGAGACCCCGCGCCGGCTCGGATGCCCGCGGCGGAAAGGACGACGATGAAGAAGCTCCTGTTCCAGTTCGACACCGACCCGATGCCCAGCGTGTTCGACACGGTGGTGGGCTACGATGGCGGCGCCGACATCATCACCGGCTATCCCAACGTCACGCCTGACAATGTCGGCGCGCTCGTCGACGGCACGATCTACACCCGCGGCGGATCGGAGAAGAAATCGACCGCGATCTTCGTCGGCGGCGGCAGCATGGCGGCCGGCGAGGCGGTGTTCAAGGCGGTGCGCAAGCGCTTCTTCGGCCCGTTCCGGGTGTCGTGCATGCTCGACTCCAACGGCTCGAACACCACGGCGGCGGCGGGCGTCGCCCTCGTCGCCAAGGCGGCGGGCTCGCTCGAAGGCAAGCGCGCCCTGGTGCTCGCCGGCACCGGCCCGGTCGGCATGCGCTCGGCGGCGCTGCTGGCCAAGGAGGGCGCCACCGTGACCCTCGCCGGGCGTCAGCTCGCCAAGGCCGAGGAGGCCGCGAAGGCGATCGAGGCCCGGTTCAAGGTCGCGATCCGGGCGATCGAGACCCCGGATTCCGAGGCCCGCGGCGCGGCCGTGGCCGAGGCCGACGTGGCGTTCTCCGCCGGCGCGATCGGGCTCGAACTCGTCTCCGAGGCGCAGTGGACGGCTGCGAAGACTCTCGCGTTCCTCGCCGACTACAACGCGCAGCCGCCGCTCGGCTTCGGCGGGATCGAGGCGACCGACAAGGGCAAGGAGCGCCACGGCAAGACGGTGTTCGGGGCACTCGGCATCGGCGGGCTGAAGCTCAAGCTGCACCGGGCCTGCGTCGCCAAGCTGTTCGAGAGCAGCGAACTGGTCCTCGACGCGGAAGAGATCTACGCGCTCGCGAAAGAGATGGCGTGATGGCGCATTCTGAGGACACGATCCCGGGCTTCCTCGACGCGCTGGCGAGCGAGCGCCCGACCCCCGGCGGTGGCGGCGCGGCGGCGATCTCCGGCGCCATGGGTGCGGCCCTGGTCTCGATGGTCTGCAACCTCACCATCGGCAAGAAGAAGTACGCCGAGGTCGAGGCCGAGATGATCGCGACCCGCGACCGGGCCGAGCGCTTGAGGGCCGAACTCACCGGCATGATCGCCGAGGACGTGAGCGCCTTCAACGCGGTGATGGGCGCCTACGGGTTGCCGAAGGCGAGCGACGAGGAGAAGGCGGCCCGCGCGGCCGCGATCCAGGACGCCTTGAGGCTCGCCACCGACGTGCCGCTCGCCTGCGCGAAGACCTGCCGGGCGGTGATCGACCTCTGCGAGGGGATCGCCGAGCGCGGCAACCTCAACGTCGTCAGCGACGCGGGCGTCGCCGTGCTGGCGGCCCAAGCCGGCCTGCGCAGCGCCGCCCTCAACGTCTACGTGAACGCCAAGGCGATCGAGGACCGGACCTTCGCGGAAGGCCGCCTCGCCGACCTCGCCCGCGCCCTCGACGGGGCCGACGCCCTGACCGAGCGGGTCTACGGTCTGGTGAAGTCGAAGCTGACCTGACGGTCGGCACCCGCCCGGCACGATAACCGGGCGAACAGCCGAAGCAACGCACCGCGCTTTTTGAGCCGGGCGCGAGGAATCCCCTCGCGCCCGGAACGGGAAGCCTTTGCCCAACATCCAGGAGGACGCCATGGACGTGCACGAGTACCAGGCCAAGGAGCTGCTCGCGAGCTTCGGCGTGCCGATCCCGAAGGGCGCCGTGGCCTTCAGCCCGGACCAGGCGGTCTACGCCGCCACGGAACTCGGCGGCGGGCACTGGGCGGTGAAGGCGCAGATCCATGCCGGCGCCCGCGGCAAGGCCGGCGGCATCCGGCTCTGCCGCACCACCCACGAGGTGCGGGACGCCGCGACCGACCTGCTCGGACGGCGCCTCGTCACGCACCAGACGGGCCCCGAGGGCAAGCCGGTGCAGCGGGTCTATATCGAGACCGCCGACCCGTTCGAGCGCGAGCTCTATCTCGGCATCGTCCTCGACCGGAAGGTGGAGCGGGTGCGGGTCGTGGCTTCCAAGGCCGGCGGCATGGACATCGAGGAGATCGCCGCGACCGATCCGGAGGCGCTGCTCCAGGTGGTGGTGGAGCCGGCGGTCGGCCTGCAGCCCTTCGAGGCGCGGGAACTCGCCTTCCGGCTCGGCCTGAACATCAAGCAGGTCGGCGCCGCCGTGAAGACGATCATGAGCGCCTACCGGGCCTTTCGCGATTGCGACGCCGTCATGCTGGAGATCAACCCGCTCGTCGTGACGCGGGACGACCGGGTGCTGGCGCTCGACGCCAAGATGTCGTTCGACGACAACGCGCTGTTCCGGCGCCGCGCCATCGCGGACATGCACGACCCCTCGCAGAGCGACCCGCGCGAGGCCCAGGCCGCCGAGCACAACCTGAACTACATTGGCCTCGACGGCGAGATCGGCTGCATCGTCAACGGCGCCGGGCTCGCCATGGCGACCATGGACATGATCAAGCATGCCGGCGGCGAGCCGGCGAACTTCCTCGATGTCGGCGGCGGCGCCTCGCCGCAGCGGGTCGCCACCGCCTTCCGCCTCGTCCTCTCCGACCCGAACGTGCGGGCGATCCTGGTCAACATCTTCGCGGGCATCAACCGCTGCGACTGGATCGCCGAGGGCGTCGTCCAGGCCGCCCGCGAGGTGAAGATCGGCGTGCCGCTGGTGGTCCGGCTCGCCGGCACCAACGTCGAGGCCGGCAAGGCGATCCTGGAGAAGAGCGGCCTCGACCTCATCACCGCCGATACCCTGACGGAGGCCGCCGAGAAGGCCGTCGCCGCCATCCGCACCAAGAACTGAGGAGAGGCCCGATGAGCATCCTGATCGACGAGACGACCCGGATCCTGGTCCAGGGCATCACCGGGGACAAGGGCAGCTTCCACACCCGCGAGATGGTGGAGTACGGCTCGCGGGTCGTGGCCGGCGTCACCCCGGGCAAGGGCGGGCGCACCGAGCACGGCGTGCCGGTCTTCGACACGGTGCGCCAGGCGGTGCAGGACACCGGCGCCGAGGCCAGCATCACCTTCGTGGCCCCGCCCTTCGCGGCCGACGCCATCATGGAGGCGGCGGATGCCGGCATCCGGCTGATCTGCTCGATCACCGACGGCATCCCCGCCCAGGACATGATGCGGGTCAAGCGCTACCTGCGGCGCTACCCGAAGGAGCGCCGGCCGATGGTGGTGGGGCCGAACTGCGCCGGCATCATCTCCCCCGGCAAGGCGATGCTCGGCATCATGCCGGGCCACATCTACCTGAAGGGCAATATCGGGGTGATCTCCCGCTCCGGCACCCTCGGCTACGAGGCCGCCGCGCAGATGAAGGCGGTGGGCCTCGGCATCTCGACCTCGGTCGGGATCGGCGGCGACCCGATCAACGGCTCGTCCTTCCTCGATCACCTCGCCCTGTTCGAGGAGGATCCGGACACTGCGGCGGTGCTGATGATCGGCGAGATCGGCGGCCCGCAGGAGGCCGAGGCCGCGGCCTGGATTCGAGCGAACATGCGAAAGCCGGTGGTCGGCTTCGTCGCCGGGCTCACCGCCCCGAAGGGCCGCAAGATGGGCCATGCCGGCGCGATCATCTCGGCGGCCGGCGACAGCGCCGGGGAGAAGGCAGAGATCATGCGCTCCTTCGGCCTCACCGTGGCCCCGAGCCCCGGCGCGTTCGGCACCACCATGGCGCAGGTGATGGCGGAGCGCCGCAAGGCGGCGTGAAGAGCCATCTCTCCTCCCCCTTGTAGGGAGGAGCCGGAGGTGGGGGGTGATGCCGGGTAGACCACAGCGGTGCCTCCTGCACCACCCCCACCCCTAACCCCTCCCCTCAAGGGGGAGGGGGAAGACACCTTGCTGCCCTCCCTCGATCCCCACGGGGAGCCCCCTGATGATCCACACTCCCGTCCCCGACACCGCCTTCGTCCCGCCGCTGATCACCGGCACCGAGGACCGCGTCGCCCTCGACGTGCTGTTCCGCTCGCTGGTGGATGTCTGCCGGCGTCACCAGCCGGAGCTGGAGGCGACCTTGCGCGGGCAGGCGGACATCGCCGGGCTCTCGCCGGAACTGACCGCGCGGGCGTTGCAGGTCCAGGGCATCTGGTTCCAGCTGATAGCCATCGCCGAGCAGAACACCGCCATGCGCCGGCGGCGCCACGTCGAGCGCAATGCCGGGCGCGATCGGCTGAAGAACTCGTTCAGCGCCGTCCTGGCCCGGGCCGCCGCGCAGGGCGTGCCGGCCGAGACCGTGCACGAGCTGCTGACGTCCTTACGCGTGCGCCCGACCCTGACGGCACACCCGACCGAGGCCAAGCGGGTCACGGTGCTGGAAAAATTCCGGCGCATCTACCTGATCCTGAAGGAGCTGGAGATGCCGCGCTGGACCGAGCGCGAGCGCCACGCCCTGATGGACGACCTGCGCGACGAGATCGAGCTGGTCTGGATGACCGGCGAATTGCATCTCGAGAAGCCGACCGTCGACCGGGAGGTGGCCTGGGGGCTGCACTTCTTCGACGAGACCTTGTTCGAGATGCTGCCCGAGACCTTGAACTCGCTGGAGGAGGCGCTGGCGAGCGCCTATCCGGGCGCCCGGTTCGAGGTGCCGGCCTTCTTCCAGTTCGGCTCCTGGATCGGCGGCGACCGGGACGGCAACCCCTTCGTCACCGCCGAGGTCACGCGGCGCACCCTGCGGCGCAACGCGCTGGCGAGCCTCCGGCGCTACCGCGACGGCGTGGCCGGGCTCGCCCGCACCCTGTCGATCAGCGCCCGCGCCCTGCCGGTGCCCGAGGCGTTCGCGAGCGCGCTCGCCGGCGCGCTCGCGCTCCAGCCGGACGGGGAGGCGATCGCCCGGCGCAACCCGGGCGAGCCCTACCGGCAGTTCCTGACCTGCCTGAGCCGGCGCCTCGACGCGACGGTCGCCGGGCTGGAGAATTCCGGAAGCGCGCCTGCGGGCCCCGGCTACGCCGATGCCGACGCGCTGATCGCCGACCTGCGCGCGCTCGAGGAGGGCCTCTCCGCAGCGGGCTGCCCGTCGCTCGCCGCCAACCGGGTGCGGCCGGTGCGCCGGATGGTCGAGATCTTCCGCTTCTCGACCGTGCGGCTCGATATCCGCGAGAACACCACCCGCACGACGCGGGCGCTCCAGGCGCTGTGGCGCCGCACCCATGACGGCGAGCCGCCGGACGTCGATGCCCCGGCCTGGACCGAATGGCTCGAAGCCGAGCTGGGGCGCCCCCTCGACGGCTTGCCCGACCTCTCCAGCCTGGACGAGGAGGCGCGGGAGACGCTGGCCACCTTCCGGCTGGTGGCGGAGATGCGCGGCAGCCTCGACCGCGAGGCCTTCGGCGCCTTCGTCCTGTCGATGACCCATTCGGTGCCCGACATCCTGGGCGTCTACCTGCTGGCCAAGACCGCCGGCGTCTTCCTCGACGCGGCCGGAATCGAGGTCTGTCCGCTGCCGATCGTGCCTTTGTTCGAGACCATCGACGACCTGCGCGCGGCGCCCGCGATCATGCGGGCGCTGCTCAAGGTCCCGGTCGTGCGCCGCTCCGCCCGCCAGCAGGGCGGGGTGCAGGAGGTGATGATCGGCTACTCGGATTCGAACAAGGATGGCGGCTTCGTCGCCTCGAACTGGGAGCTGGCGAAGGCGCAGCGGCTGCTGACCCAGGTCGGCGAGCAGGCGGGGATCGGCATCGCCTTCTTCCACGGCCGCGGCGGCTCGGTGAGCCGGGGCGGCGCCCCCACCGCCCGGGCCATCGCCGCCCAGCCGCCGGGCTCGATCCGGGGCCGGTTCCGCACCACCGAGCAGGGCGAGGTGGTCTCGTTCAAGTATGCCAACCGCGGCACCGCCGCCTACCAGATGGAACTCCTGGCCTCCGCGGTGCTGGCCCATGCCCTCGACGGGGCGGCCCCCGGGAGCCTGGCGGCGAACCCGGAATTCGACGACGCGATGGAGGCGTTGTCGGGTGCCTCGCGGGCAGCTTACGTGCAGCTCCTCACCCATCCGGACCTCGTGACCTATTTCGGCGCCGCGAGCCCGCTCGACGAGATCGCGCTCCTCAATATCGGCTCGCGCCCGGCCCGACGCTTCGGCGCCCGCAGCCTCGCCGACCTGCGGGCGATCCCCTGGGTCTTCGCCTGGAGCCAGAACCGGCACGGCATCACCGGCTGGTACGGGGTCGGCAGCGGGCTGAAGAGCCTCCTCGACGTGCGGAGCGAGGGCGGCCGGGCGCTGCTGCGGCGGATGTTCGAGCAGTCCCCGCTCTTCCGCCTGATCATGGACGAGGTCGAGAAGACCCTGCTCACCGTGGATCTGTCCATCGCCCGCGACTTCGCCGGCTTGTGCCCGGACGAGGAAGCGCGCGAGGCGGTCTTCGCGATGATCGAGGCCGAGTACCGGTTGACCTGCGCGATGGCGCTCGCGGTGAGCGGCGCAAGCACCCTCGCCGAGCGCTTCCCGCTCTACCGCGGCCGGCTCGACGAACGGCTGCCGGTGCTCAACCAGGTCAGCCGCGAGCAGGTGGATCTCCTGCGCCGCTTCCGGGCCGAGACCGACGAGGCGAAGCGCGAGACGCTGAAATCCGCCCTGCTCCTGTCGATCAACTGCGTCGCCACCGGGTTCGGGGCGACGGGGTGAACCGGGCCACCCCGCGATGAGACCGGGGGCCCCGTCTCGCCGCCCGGGCGGCAGGGCCGCCCGGGACAGGAACGTTGCAAGACCGAATCACGCGGACGATCGTCTCACGCCTTCTCGAGCACGTAGGTCCCGGGCGCCTGGCCGAGCGACGGCAGGACCCCGCCGCCGGGCTGGCGCGCCGGCACCCGCTCGGAATTCTGGTATTCGAGCCACTTGAACCAGTAGGGCCACCACGAGCCCGGATGCTCGGTCGCGGCCGCGATCCAGTCCTGGAGCGTGCCGTGAGCGGGACCGCCGGTCCAGTACTGGTATTTCGGCTTGGCCGGCGGATTGACCACGCCGGCGATGTGGCCCGACCCCGCCAGCACGTAGTCGACGGTGCCGCCGAAGGCGCGGCAGCCCTCGAAGACCGAGAGGGCCGGGGCGATGTGGTCCTCCCGCGTGGCGAGGTTGAAGACCGGGATCGTCACCTTGCCGAGATCGAGGCGCACGTTGCCGAGCACCATCTCGCCGCGCGACAGCTTGTTGTCGAGGTAGCAGTTGCGCAAGTAGAACGAGTGGTTGGCCGCCGGCATCCGGGTCGCGTCGGAGTTCCAGTACAGCAGGTCGAAGGGCAGCGGCGCCTTGCCCTTCAGGTAGTTGTTGACGACGTAGGGCCAGATCAGGTCGTTCGGCCGCAGCATGTTGAAGGCGTTGGCCATCTTGGCGCCTTCGAGGTAGCCGCGGCTCTGCATGCCGGACTCGATCGAGCGGATCTGCGCCTCGTCGACGAACACTTTCAGGTCGCCGGCATGCGTGAAGTCGACCTGGGTGGTCAGGAAGGTCGCGCTGGCGATGCGGTCGTCGCCGACCGCCGCCATGTAGGCCAAGCTCACGGCGAGCAACGTGCCGCCGACGCAGTAGCCCACCGCGGAGACCTGGCGCTCGCCGGTCGCCCGCTCGATCGCCTCCAGCGCCGCGAAGATGCCCTCGCGCATGTAGCTCTCGAAGTCCTTGGTCGCGTGGCGCGCATCCGGGTTGACCCAGGAGATCACGAACACCGTCAGGCCCTGGCTCACAGCCCAGCCGATGTAGCTCTTGTCCTTGTTCAGATCGAGGATGTAGTACTTGTTGATCCAGGGCGGCACGATCAGCAGCGGGCGCTTGAGCACCGTGTCGGTCTGCGGCGCGTACTGGATCAGCTCGATCAGGTCGTTGCGGAACACCACCTCGCCCGGCGTGCTCGCCATGTTGACGCCGACCTGGAACTGGCCCTGGTCGGTCTGGCGCACGCGCAATTCGCCGCCGCCGGCCTCGACGTCCTCGGCCAGCATCTTCATGCCGCGCACGAGGTTGGCGCCGTTCTCCCGAAAGGTCTCGCGGATCAGCTCCGGATTGGTGGCGAGGAAGTTCGACGGCGACATCGCGCCGGAGATCTGCCGGACGTAGAACTGCGCCTTGGCGCGCGTATGCGGATCGAGCCCCTCGGCCTCGTCGACCAGGATCTCGGCCCAGCGGGTGGTGATCAGGTAGCCCTGCTTCAGGAAATCGAAGACCGGGTTCGTCGTCCATTCGGGCGCGGCGAAGCGCTTGTCCTTGGGATCGGGCAGGGCGACGGGGGTGACCGTCGTCTCGCCCTGCATCCGCTGCAGCGTCGAGCCCCACAGGGCCAGGAACTGGCCGCCGATCAGGGACTGGGCCTCCAGCGCCTTCTGCGGATCGGTGAACCACTTCTCGGCCACGGTGCCGAGCGTGCGCACCACCTCGGTCACCGACTCGGCGAGCGCCGTGTTCGGCTTGCCCTCCTCGAGGGGCTTGGCGTAGGCGGCGAGCGCCCGGCTGAACTGCTCGGTCATCAGGCCCGCGTTGCGCGACAGGGCCTCCACATCCGCAACCGGCGCCGTACTCCTCTCAGACGTCACGCGCGTTCTCCTCCCTCATGTCGACGGTCCGCCGCAGCAAGCCGCCTTTCCGACAAAATATCGTCCCAAACCGTCGGTTCCGCCAGATGACCGGACCGGGTTTCCTCACCGCCACGGTGCCCTCGCGCAAGGTTCCCCAAACGTCATGCCCGCGTTCCCCGCTGTTTCGCCCGTCGTCGTCCGGGCCGCAACGCTCTTGACCTGCCTCGCGACGCTCTCGGCTTGCCTCACGGCGGGCGGCTGCGTCCTCGACGGGGCCGGCATCCGCGACGCCGCCAAGTCGGCCGGTTTCGGCCCCAAGGAGGTCGCAGCTCCCGACTTCGTGAGGGAGACCCGCCGCGAGGGCGGCGACTTCCTTCCGGTCGGCGTCTCGGCCCCGCCTCGCGAAACTCGCGCCAAGTCGGCCGCCGGGGTGAAGGCGCTCGAGGCCGAGCTCGATGCCAGCCGCCAGCGCAACGAGGCCAGGGGCCGCGACGCCGCCAAGGTCGGCGGCGCGGTCAAGCCGCCGGCTCCGCCGAAAGTCCCGCCGGCCGAGTGACGCAAGTTCCGCCGCCCGAACTTCCTCTTCCCCCAAAACCCCTCTAGACAGCGTGTGTGACACGCGCGTCGCAGCGGCGGCGCCGATCCAGGACCCGGCCATGACCGATTTTCATCGCATCAAGCGACTGCCCCCCTACGTCTTCGAGCAGGTCAACCGGATCAAGGCCGCCGCCCGCGCCAACGGCGCCGACATCATCGACCTCGGCATGGGCAATCCGGACCTCGATGCACCCCGCCACGTGATCGAGAAGCTGGTGGAGACCGCCGGCAAGCCGCGCACCGATCGCTACTCGGCCTCGAAGGGCATCGCCGGCCTGCGCCGCGCCCAGGCGAACTACTACCAGCGCCGCTTCGGCGTCTCGCTCAACCCCGACACCCAGGTGGTGGCGACGCTCGGCTCCAAGGAGGGCTTCGCCAACATGGCGCAGGCCATCACGGCGCCGGGCGACGTGGTGCTGGTGCCCAATCCCAGCTACCCGATCCACGCCTTCGGCTTCCTGATGGCGGGCGGCGTGATCCGCTCGGTCCCGGCCGAGCCGACCCCGGCCTTCTTCCCGGCGGCCGAGCGGGCGATGCAGCACTCGATTCCGAAGCCGGTGGCTTTGGTCGTCTGCTACCCGTCGAACCCGACGGCCTACGTCGCCTCCCTCGACTTCTACCGCGACCTCGTCGCCTTCGCGAAGAAGCACGAGCTGATCCTGCTCTCCGACCTCGCCTATGCGGAGGTCTATTTCGACGACGCCAACCCGCCGCCCTCCGTGCTGCAGGTGCCGGGCGCGATCGACGTGGCGGTGGAGTTCACCTCCCTGTCCAAGACCTTCTCGATGGCGGGCTGGCGGATGGGCTTCGCGGTCGGCAACGAGCGCCTGCTCGCGGCACTGACCCGGGTGAAGTCCTACCTCGATTACGGCGCCTTCACGCCGATTCAGGTCGCCGCCACCGCGGCGCTGAACGGCCCGGAGGAGTGCATCCATGAGATGCGCGCCACCTACCGCCGCCGCCGCGACGCGATGGTCGACGCGTTCCAGAAGACCGGCTGGGACATCCCGGTGCCCTCCGCCTCGATGTTCGCCTGGGTGCCGATCCCGGAGCGCTTCCGCGGTCTCGGCAGCCTCGAATTCTCGAAGCTGCTCGTCGAGAAGGCCGACGTGGCGGTGGCGCCGGGCATCGGCTTCGGCGAGCACGGTGACGATTACGTGCGCATCGCCCTCGTCGAGAACGAGCAGCGCATTCGCCAGGCCGCCCGCAATATCCGCCGTTTCTTCGACAACGCCGACCGCACGCTGCACAACGTCGTGCCGATGCAGAAGGTCGGCTGACCTCACGACTTGTGGCCGGGGGGCGACAGGGGAGGCGCAATCGCGTCCCCGGCTGCCCCCCGCGCCCGGCCCCGGGTTGATCCGGGCCTCGCGCGGCATCAGGGTATGGTCAAGTTTCGCTCCACCCTGGGTATCCGATGCGTCGCTCGCTGAAGCTCGTCGTTCTCGCCGCCGCGGCCGCCTTGCCGGCCGCCTGCGCGCCGAACCCGATCATCGCCCGCGACCCCGTTCCGGCCCCGAGTCCCGACATCGCCTATCGCTGCTCCTCGACCCCGGCGCTCCTCAACGGCTACTGGGCCGAGTGCGAGCGGGTGCGGCGCGAGCGCGAGGTCGTGGTCCGCACCAAGGGCTAACACACGCTCCAGACCGGACACCACGCCGCGCCCCGGAACCGGGCGCCGCCGCCCGCGCGTTAACCGGCATCCACCACCAGAGGATGCCCCGCGTGGTCCCCCGTCTCCTCCTGCCGCTCGCCGCCCTGGCCTGCCTCTCGGGCCCCGCCCTCGCGCAAGCGCCCCTCGCGGTGCGGGTGCGCCCGCCGGTCGTCGAGCCGGACATCTACAATCGCGCCGCGGCCAGCGGCCCCGCGGTGCTCGAGGTCGCGCCCGGTGCCGTCGCCGGCCCGTTGCCGGTGGGCAGAACCGGCCTCGTGGCGATTCGCGCCGTGCCGGTCGCCGCCGTCACCAATGGCGGGGCCTTCGGGCCGACCGGGTTCGGCTACTACAGCGACAGCGTGAGCGAGGGACCGCTCAACGGCGGGCGCCGCATGGCCGACTACGTCCTCGGCAACCGGGCCTACTGATCCTCAACCCCGAACGAAGGAAACGTCCATGCGTGCGCACCTCCTCGCGGCGGGACTTCTCGCCGGCCTCGCCACCCTCGGGACCGCTTTGCCGGTCGCAGCCCAGAGCGTCGGCTACGTCACCGGCTTCCCGGGCCGGGACCCGGCCGGCGACGACGAGATCGGCTGGGGGCCGGCCTACCGGCCCGAGACCAGCTTCTCGCAGCCCGGCACGCCGCCGACCCCGGGCGATTTCGCCGGTGCGGCCTATCGGGCCCGGACCGGCCACGGCCCCTACGACGCGATCCAGGCTCCGATGCGGCCGGTGCGCGCCTACCAGTATCAGACGCCGGGCTACGGACCGGGCCCCGGCTACGGTGCCGAACCCGGCTACGCTCCACGGATGCGGGCGGTGCGGACCCGTCACATCTACAAGCACCGCCATCACGCCAAGGCAAAGATGCACCGGGCCTATCGGCAGGTGATGCGCTGACATCAGACCTTTATCGGTCTTGAGGAAGGGCTGCTGCGGATCTCCTCCGCCACACGGGCTCGCGCCGGCACGCATCTCCTGCGCGATCCCAAAATGCCCCGGAAATACTGGACACTCCAGCGCGTCATGCTTGCACGGCCCCGCCTCACCGCCCCGGACCGCGCTCCGGCGGTGGGCGATAGGCTTCCGGAGGCAGGTCGCGCGACAGGGTCTCGCCGGCGCCGCGGCCCGGGGCCGGGCTCGGCGTCGGGGTGGCGCCGGGGGGCTCGGCGGGCTGGGGCCCGTCGGTGATGTAGCGCTGGGAGCCGCTGCGGGGCGCGGCCTCGGGAGCCGGCGGAGTCTCTGGCGGTCGCGGCTCGGGGGCGCGGGGCGCGAGATAGCGGCGCCCGCTCTCGGCTGGTGGAGGAACCGGGACGGTCGGGCGGCTCGGGGCCGGCTCCGCCTGCGGCTGTGTCCCCTGCGGCTGCGACCGTGGGCGCTCCGGCGGGGGCGGCGCCGGACGGGCCTCCGATTCGGGGGCGGGCTCGGCCGGGGCGGGGCGAGGCGCCGGCTTCGGCGGGCGTCGGCGGGGAACCACTGGCCGAGGCGCGGCGGGCGCCTGGACCACGCCGTCGCTCGGCAGCGCGATCGTCATGCGCTGGACCGCCGCCACGAGGTCGTCGAGGCTCGCCTGCGCTGTGCGGCAGAGCCGGATCCGCAGCGACAGGGCGCGGCGCGGGGCGGACGGGCCGGAGGTGCCGAAGACCTCGTCGCGGGACGCCAGCTGAGCCCCCCGCCGGGGCCGCTCGAACCACTGCCACGCGTAGAGGCAATCAGCCCCCAGCGCCATGCCGACCGGACCGTAGGCGTTGCGGCGCGGCGTGGCCAGCACCCGCATCGTCTCGCCGGGGAAGCGCACGGCGATCTCGCCCGCGATGCCGAACTCGCTCGGCTTGGCGAGCCGCGGCGGGAAGGCGAGGAGCAGGTCGCCGGTCTCGTTGCGTAAGCCGATCTCGGCGTGGTTGCGCCCGTCGCCGCCCTCGTAGCGGATGCGCTGGTCGAAGCCGTCGCGGTGGCGCGTCTCGATCACCGCGGCGACCCGGCCGGCACCCGGCAGCCGCAGGGCCGGGGCGGATTGCGCCAGGGCGCTTCCGACGGTCGCGACTCCGGCGATCAGCGCGAGGAGCGCGGTGGGGAGGCGGACGCTCACGGGTAGCCCTTCTCGGAGGGAACCGCGCGCTCCGAGGTGGTGCGGGCCGGCACCGAGAAGCGGACGCTCTCAGGGGAGGCGGAGCGGTTGCGCTCGCCCTGCTGATCCTGCCACAGCGTTCCGGGCGGGGGCGCGCTCAGGCCCTCCGGCTTGTCGAGGCCGTTATAGCCCGGCAGCAGCGTGTAGCCGTAGCGCTCGTAGGGCATCGCCCCGGCGCCGGGGACCCGACGAGCCACGAGGGGCGGGGCCGGCACCGCCGGCTCGCGGGCGTAACTCCCCGGCGCCGCGTTCTGGGCGGCAGCGGCAGCGGGATAGCGCAGGGGATTGTCGAGGGGCACCGCCAGGGGGAACTCGCCGCGCTGGACCGCCGGCGGCACCGCCTCGGCCCGGCCTCCGGCGCCCGGGGCGTCCGGCCGGGGCACGCGGCCGTAGGAGGCCTGAGGCTCGGGCCGCGGGGGCGTGGCCGGGGCGGGCGCGGCCCGGCCGGTGGAGGCGGTCGCGCCCTGGACCGCGCAAGGGAGCGGCGGGCCGCCCTGGCTCTCGCGGAACAGCAGGTCGACCACCTTCGGGAACAGGCCGTCGTAGCGGTTGACCACCTCGAGATAGGGGCGCTGGCGCCGCAGGCGCTGCAGGGTCAGGGCGTAGCCGAACACCGTGCTCTCGCTCGGCATCCAGGCGACGGCGCGCTGGAACCACTCGAGCGCGGCATCGAACTGGCAGGAATTGTAGGCGTACCAGGCCAGCCCCTGCGCGCCCTCGCCGGAGGCGGTGGCGTTGACGACCCGGGCGTAGCGCTCGATCCGGGCCGGCTCGATATAGGGCGGGCTCGCCAGCGTCAGCTTGCGCTCCAGGAGGTCGATGAACAGGAGCTCGTTGCCGACGAAGCGGTCGCGCCAGGCGAACGCCACCTCCTCGGCCTCGCGCATCATGTTGAGCTCGCGCAGGGTGTGGGCGAGGCCGTGCGCCACCATCGCGTCGCCGCCCCGCGCGATCGCGAGCTTGAACCATTCCAGCGCCTCGCGGAACTGGCGCCGCTTGTAGGCATACCAGCCGAGGAGCCCGGTCTGGCTCGGCTCGGCGGTCTTGCGGGCATAAGCCTGGAAGGCGGTGAGGTCGGGCAGCGTCGGGGTCTGGGCCGGCTCGTCGTGCAGGAAGGCGGCGATCCGCGCCCGGGTGATGTCGAGGCGGATCGGGTCGAACTCGGAATTCCCGGACGAGTCCTGCCGCCCCATCGCGATCAGGCGCTCGGCCTGCTCCATCTTGATGTGGGCCATCGCCTTCTGGATCGTGGCGAGGCGCGCGCCCGTATCCGCGTTGCCGTCCAGCACCGACTTGTAGAGGTTGAACGCGTCCTCGCTCGCCCCCGTGGCCGCGAGGTCGTCGGCGATGGTCCAGATGCTCTCGACGTCGGCGGGGTCGAGGGCGCTCGGATCGGCGCGGTAGAGCGCGACGACCTCCTCGGGGTTCTTGCCCGCGACGGCCGCGATGCTCGAGCGGAACTCGGCCCGGCGCAGCTTGCGCCCCAGCTCCTCGGAGGGCTGCCAGGACGGCTCCACCGAGCGGCGCGCGTTGATCGCGGCGCGCAGGTCCTGCAGGCGGCCGGCGGTGAACAGGTCCCAGAGCGGCGCCTCCTCGGGCGGGCTCGGCTGCAGGCTGTCGAGGTCCGGCGGCTCGGTCCAGCCCGGATAGAGCCGCTTCAGGCGGGCGATCTCCGCCTTCATCCGGGCGGTCTGCTTCTGCGAGGCGTAGTAGCGCAGCGCGCTCTCGTCGACCATGCCGGGGGTGCGGGAGGTCTCGGGGTCGACCATGATGGCGGGTGCGCGCACCCCGTCGCCGTACACGACCCGCGGGACGGCGGTCTCGGGCGCCTGGGCAAACGCCGGCGCGGCGGCCAGAGCGAGTCCAGCGGCGGCGAGGCCGAGGGTAACCGCGAGGGGCAGGGTCCGTCTCACGACTTGAGGCATGACGGGTAGCGCATCCGGGCCGCGACCAGGGCGAGGAGGTGGAGCGTCATCGGGTAGTAGTTCTGCCCGTCCTGCACGCTGCGCAAGCCTTCCGGGAAGGGAGTGCCGTCCTGTGCACAGGCGACGAGGGCCGGCAGCGCCGTGTAGCCCGACTCGGTCAGCCACTCGACCGGGCGGCCGTCGCGGGTATCGACGATCGGCAGGCGCTCGCGGTCGATCCCGCCCCACAGGGTCCGGAACGGCGCGTAATCCTCCGGCCGGCCGACGCCCGCCCAGGCGAGGTAGAGCGGGATGCGGATGGCGTTGTAGGAGAAGAGCGGCGGGAAGCCGTCGGCGGGGCGCAAGCTCTCGTCCTTGGCGGAGATCCACTCGGTCGGCAGCCCGCTCGGGCCGAAGCGCGAGCGGCGCAGGATCTCGATGCCGCTGCGGATCACCGAGGCCCAGTCGTATTCGGGCGCGACGAGGCTCAGGCGCTGGAAGGCCGGGAAGACCCAGTATGACAGGTTGACCAGCGGCCCGTCGGCCCGGTCGCGGGCGGAGAAGCCGGCGACCGCCGGCAGCAGCAGGGGACCGGGGGCGGCGCGGAACAGGATCGTCTTGCGGCCGAACTCGACGGCGATGCGCCGCGCCGCCGTGCGGTAGGACGGCTCGCCCCAGGCCTCCGCCGCCTCGGTCAGCGCCCAGGCGACCAGGATGTCGCCGTCGGTGGCGTTGTTCATGTCGGCGACCGCCGGGCGCTGGTCCGGCGCCCAGCGCCAGGCCAGCAACTCGTCGGAGCGCACCAGCAGGTTGGCGCGGGTCCAGCCCCAGATCCGCTCGAAGGCGGCCCGGTCGCCCGCCGCCACGGCGAGCAGCATGCCGTAGCCCTGGCCCTCGCTGTGGCTGATGAAGCCGTTGGCGGTGTCGACGATCCGGCCCTTCTCGGTCACGAAGCGGGCCCGATAGGCGCGCCAGCCGGCATCGTCCCCGAGGCTGCCGGCGAGCGCGAGCCCGGCGGCGCGGCCGGCCTCACCCGGGGAGGTGGCCTGGGGCAAGCTCGGCACGGCGATGGCGGGGGGCACGGGGGTCACCTCCTGTCCTTGCGCCACCTGAGCCTGCGCGCGGTCGGGCCCTTGAACGACTTGCGGCGCTTGAACGGCCTGCGGCGCTTGCGGGACCTGCACCGCCTGGGGCGATTGCGCCCGTCCGGGCTCCGACGTCAGGAGCAGGGATGCGGCGCAGGCGAGGGCCAAGCGGACCTGCGTCGGCAAGCCAACGCTTCGTCCGCGCAGCGTCCTGTTGTGCCGCAGGTCCTTGGCGCAGGACCGGTGACCACTCTTGCGAAACCTGCTGAGGAGCGTCCGGCGGCTCATCGGTTCCTCCGGCCGAGCTGGCGCACCAGGCTCGTCGTGGCGAGCCCGAGGCAGAGCGCCATGATCAGCGTCATCGCCACGTAGGCGCCCGGATTGAGGGAGAGCCAGGCGGCCGAGACCAGCCGCAGGTTCGCGAGGCCCCGCGCTTGGGTCTCGATCAGGCCGACCCGTTTCGGCTGCACGGTGCTGAGGCTGCCGTCCGAGGCGTCCAGGAAGGCGGCTTGGCCGACGAGGCCGGTCCACACCACCGGATCGACGAGGCAGGAGACCGAGGCCTTGAGGATCGACGCGTTCGGGGCGGTCACCAGGACGGTGCCGTCCTCGAACCACCCGCCGGTGCCTTGCCCGCTTCCTTGCGCGATGATCAGCGAGGCGCGGGGATTGAGCGGCACCGCCTCCGGCGCCGGCCCGCCGGCGAGGCGAAGCGCGAGGTCGCGGGTCTCCGCCGCCCGCTGCGTCAGGCCGGCCCAGGCATTGGCGAGCACCGCCGGGACGACGCCGAAGCCGCGCGCCGTCTCGTCCCAGCGCGCGACCAGATCCGCCTCGCTGTCGGCGGGGGCCTCGGCGGGGCCCGGCGACGGGGCGGCTTGCGCGGCGATCTGGCCTTGGGCCGGCGCCGGCGCCTGGGTCGTGGCGGCCGTGCGCAGCGGCGTCGTGAGGGCCGGCAGGGCGCAGCGCATCGGCAGGTTGCGGCGCAGGCGGTCGAGGGTGACGACACCCTCGGCCCCGAACGGCCCGGGCGTGGCCACGGTCTCGGCCCGGCCCTCCCAGATGCTCCGCACCTGCGCCGGGTCGAGGCCGACCGCCTCGAGGGCGGCGGGGGTGAGGGCACGGACCGGGGCGACGACGAGGCGGCCGCCCCCCGCCTCGCGCTCGTCGCTGCCGATCTCGAAGTCGATCACGCGGCCGGCCGCGATGGCGAGGCGCGCCGCCAGGGTCGCGGCGGCGGAGGCCGAGTCGCGGTCGGGGGTGGGCAGGACCAGGCGCGGGCGAGGAGCCGATGTCGGGAGATTGGGCGCCAGGAACGGCACGGCGCCGGCCTTGACGGCCGCGAGGTCGGGGCTGCGCACCGCACGGGCCAGCGCCGGAACGTCGATGCGGGTGCGGTCGAGGAAGAGGAAGCGGGCGCGCCTGGCACCGGGGGCCAGGGTGTCGCAGGTCCGGTCGGCGGCGGTGGGGAGCTGGGCGCTGATCTCGACCCGGTTCAGTCCCGGCCGCCACAGGCTCAAGGGCAGCGGGATCGCGCTGTCGGTGAACACCTCGCCGCGGCTGTAGGGCAGCGGCACGCTGGCGGCGTTGCGGCCGTTGATGTCGACGACGATCTGGGCGCTCGACTCCAGGCCGGCCGCGTAGCCGCCGGCCAAGTGCAGCATCACCTTGCCGTAATCGGCCGGGACGAAATCGGCCGGGAAGCGCACCGTGAAGCCGACCCGCAGGAGCCGGCCGTTGAACTCGCGGCTCGCGACCCCGAGCTGCTCCAGGGTCAGGCTCTCGCCGCCCTGGACCGGATAGCCTCGCGTCAGCTCGGCGAGCCGGGCCCCCGCCGGCGTGCCGGAGCCGTCGCCCGAGGAGGCCAGCGTCGCGATGGCCTGGCGCACGTCCGCAGCAGAAGGACCCGTGACGACGAGGGTCGGAGCGCGGCTCCCGCGCGGCGCCAGCAGGGCGACCCGCGGGCCGGTGATCGCACCGAGCTCCTCCACCCCGTCCGTGCCGCGGATCTCCGCGGCGGTGCCCACGACGAGGTTGAGGCCGGCGCGGCCGGAGAGCGGCGGACCGAAGCTCACCGCCGGCCCGGCCAGGCGCCCGATCAGGGCGACCGCCTGCACGGCGCCGATCATCCGCTCGAGCCGCTCCGGGCTCGGCCGTTCGCTCAGCAGCACCCCGATCGGCAGCGCACCGCTCTCGTCGGGTTCCAGGGCCGCCAGGGTCTTCAGGTCGAGGTCGGCGGCCTGCCCCACGACGAGGCCGGAGCGCGACGGATCGATCTGGGTCCACAGCTCGTAGGTGGCCTCGGTCGAGCAATCGACCCGGTGGCGCTGGCTCGCGGTGAGCGCCACCGCATTGTAGCCGGCCTTGAGCAGGCCCTCGGGGATGGGAAATTCCACCACCTTCACGGCACCCGGCGCCTGGATCCGGGTCCAGCCGACCTTGGTGCCGTTGACGCTGCCCGACAATTCGGAAGCCTCCGGCGCCACCGAGATCGCCGAGAGGTAGGAGACGCGCAGCTTCGCCGGTCCGCGCGCCTGCGCCTCGGTCACGTAGACCGGGAATTGCAGCGCGTCCTCCTCGCCGGCGAGGCGATAGCCGCGGGTGCCGGCCGGAAACCGCCGCGCCGCCGCGACCACCGCCACGACCGGCATGGTGCGGCGGGCCGGGTCGGCCTCGGGCGCTTGGCTCTGCGGCCCTTGCCCTTGCGCTGCTTGCCCTTGCGCTGCTTGCCCTTGCGCTGCTTGCCCTTGCGGCCGCGGCGGGGCGGGGCGCAGGGGCTCGCCGGCGGGCGGCAGGGTCAGGCGCTCGGCCGGGCCGGTGCCGAGGAAGCTCTGGGCGAGGGTGGGGGTGGCGAGAAAAGAGGCGATCAGGAAGACCGCCACGATTGCGACGAAGGGCGCGGGTTCTCTCCCCACCCGCGGGGAGAGGCGAAGACCGGCGCCAGTCACACGTTGGAGATTGACCAGGCGGCGCAACATCATCCGGGCCTCACGCCGCATCGGTGCGCCGGCCGCGGGCGGCGAGCGCACGGTCGTTCTCGAAATCGAGCATCAGGCGGACCCAGTCGCCGTCGGCCTCCGCCTCAACCGGAATCGAGGTCTGGGCGTGGGCAGGGGCTTGCGCGTGGGTGTGCGCCTGCGCTTGAGCCGGGGTCCGCACCGGGATCGTGGGCCGCACCGGCGGGGCGAGGGGCAGGTCGACCGGCTGCAAGGGGACGGATTCCGTGGCAGGCTCCCGAGCGGGCTCGTCGTAGACCGGGGCCGCGGCGGGCGCTTCGACCGGGGCGGGGCGGGGCACCTCACCGGCGAGCGCGTAGCGCAGGGCGCGGACGGGCTCGGCGAAGCCCCACCAGATGAATTGCAGCGTGCCGGTGAACAGGTCCTTGTGGCGGCGCCGGCGCAGCTGGAACCGGCGCATCGCCTCAGCGTCGCCGTACATGAGGCCGGCGAGCGCGACGTAGTCCTGGCTCCGCAGCGTCCCGAAGGCGAGGCGGCAGACCGCGTCGGCCCCCGAGCGGGCGACCGGCCCGAGCACCACCGGCAGGGCTCCGGCGGGGCGGGCGCCTGCCACCGGCACCACCGTGAGCGTGCCGGGAACCGGGCGGTGGCCCGCCCCGGGGGCGAGGAAGGCCGCCGGCATCCGGACGGTGCAGGCCTCCGCCGAGACCCGCTCGATCGCCACGTCCACCGCCCGGCCGCCGAGGGTGAGCTGGCCGCGGCGGTTGACCGCCAGGGAGGGGGTGCGCTCGAGCTGGCGGCGCTCGGCGCAGACGCCGAGGGCCGCCCCGGCGGTGAGAAGGTTGAACAGGTTCCACAGGCCGACGACCAGCATCAGGTTGGTCACGCCGGGCTCGAACAGGTAGCGCCAGGCCGCGACCAGGCAGCCGGTCAGGAGCAGGCCGTAGACGGCGAAGAACGGCAGCGAGAGCGCCGACAGGTGGTCGTGGTCGAGCGTCGCGCCCTTGTTGGTGACGTTGAAGGTCGGCTTGCGCGGCGACCAGATCACCGAGACGATCGCCTTCGACAGGTACAGGCCCTGGACGTACTCGTACAGTTCGGAGACGAACGGCCAGCGGAACTTGCCGTAGACGTAGTTCTGCATCATCAGATTGATGACGATGTAGGTCGCCGTATAGGCGATCGATTCGTCGACGCTGGCGACGAAGATCTTCAGGTCGAAGAAGATGTGCAGCAGCGGCGCGAACATGAAGACGAGCCGCGGGATCGGAAAGAACCAGAACGTCATGCTCGACAGGTAGGCGAGCTTCTGGATCGGCTTGAGGCCGCGCTGCAGGGCCGGGTTCTTCAGGAGCAGGATCTGGAACATGCCCTGGCACCAGCGCGAGCGCTGGCCGATGAAGTCGGCGAGCGTGTCGGGCTGGAGGCCGGCGATCAGCGGCTTGTCGACATAGGCGCTGGTCCAGCCGCGGGAATGCAGCTCGAAGGCGGTCTCGCAATCCTCCGTGATGGTGATGCCGGCGAAGCCCCCGGCCTCGTCGAGGGCGGTGCGGCGCAGGAGCGCCGCCGAGCCGCAGAAGAACGAGCCGTTCCACTTGTCGAGCCCGGCCTGCGTCACCGCGTAGAACATCTCGTTCTCGGACGGCATCCGCTCGAAGGTGCGCAGGTTCCGCTCGATCGGGTCCGGATTGAGGAAGGCGTGCGGGGTCTGGACCAGGAAGAGCTTCGGATCCTCGGCGAAGTAGCCGACGGTCTCGGTCAGCAGCGAGCGGAACGGCACGTGGTCGGCGTCGAGCACCAGCACGAGGTCGCCGGTGGCGGAAGCGAGCCCATTGTTGAGGTTGCCGGCCTTGGCGTGCTCGTTGCGCGCGCGGGTCAGGTAGCGGGCGTCGAGATCGGCGCAGAGCGCCTGGAGCTCGCGCCGCCGGGCCCGCGCTCCTTCGGCCTTCTCGGGATCCGGGTCGGCGCATTTCTGGTCGGTGCCGCCATCGTCGAGCAGCCAGACGGTCAGCTTCTCGGGCGGATAGTTCATCTGGCGCGCGGCGGCCAGCGTCATCGCCAGGATCTCGGCATCCTCGTTGTAGCTCGGCACGAAGACGTCGACGTGGGGAAGGTCGGCCGCCGGCACCGCGGCGGGCGGCCGGCGGCGCAACGGCTCGGCGTTGATGATCAGGCTGACGAACAGGATGAAGACGCAGTAGAGTTCGCAGAGCAGCAGCAGGAGGCCGAAGCCGAAGCTGACCGGATCGCCCGGGGAGGGCAGCGTGTCCGTCACCCGCCACAGGATGTAGCGCAGCACCACCAGGCTGCCCATCGCCAGGAAGACGAAGCGCGTCCGCGGCCCGTCGAACACCAGCCAGAGCCCGGCCATCGCCGCCATGGCGGCGAGGCTCATCGCGAGCTGGTTCTGGGTGCCGACGGGCTGGCTCAGCAGGGCGAGGCCGGCCGCCGTCGTCCCCATCCAGGCCAGCCATCGCAACGCACGCACCACGCCCGCCACCTCAGAATCGCTCGAAGCCCCTACGCCATAGGATTATGTCGGTTTCTCGTTACGAGAACCTGTTTTTTATCGACGGCCCTGAATGAAATCGGGTGCCGACAGCGCTCAATTCCCGGATCAAAATGTCACACTTGATCGCAGCCGAGCCCGAGACACGCCCGAGTGCCTGCACTCTCTTCTCGTAGATGAGCCGGCGTTTTCTGATCATAATTTGTAAGATCATAATCTGGAATCCTGATTTTGCGCAATCGTGAGCGCAGCACAGTCAGCCAGAGACACAGATATCGACCGTATGCATGCTATCGGGCACGGCCAGTGACGCCATGCGCGAGCGACATCCTGCCGTCGAGATGTCCGGGAGCGAGCGAGAGAGTGATCTTGCTCGACGGCATGGCGCAGCCCGGAGCCGAGGGCGCGCCCTGGGCGAGCGAGGGCGCTGCGGTGCAGGACGACGCGACGCACGATCACGTCGTCCGAGGCGGTCGGCGATCACGGGATCCGGGAGAGACGGAATCCGGGAGGAGGCAACGAGAACGGTTCCTGCACGCCCGACCGGCCTCCGCCGTCGCGTCACGATTCCCGGGGCCTGTCTGGTTTGCCTTGCACCGCCGAGCGAATCCGGTCGGAGGGGCCGCCCCCTCAGAAGTTCGCCCGCGCCTCGATGCTCGAATAATAGCCCGAGCCCTGGACCCGGTCCTGCACGTAGCCCGCCGCCAGCGACATCTGCACCGGCCCGAACCTCACGCCCGAGAGATGGGCACCGATCCGGTACTGGCGGAAGAAGTCGTCGCCGAGGAACAGCGCCTCGGGGCCGATATAGACGCCATCGGCGACCATGTAGCCGAGGCGGACGCGGGAATAATAGGCGTTGAACTTGGTCGAGTACGAGCCGTAGGCCGACACCATGGTGCGGTCGGTGGGGTTGGCGTAGAAGTTCGCGGCGACGCGCAGGCCCAGCCCGGTGCCGACCACCGGGTTGCCGGGATCGACGACCGAGAGCTGGTTGCTGCGGGCGTTGAAGCCGATGAAGCCGGCGAGCGCCGCGTCGCGCCAGACCCACTCGTAGCCGGCCATCACCGAGCCTTCCTGCTGGTAGCCCGTCACCCGCGAGGCGACGGCCTGGCCCGGATAGGAATAGGTGCCGGCGATGGCCTCGACCCGCACCCGCGGACCGCTCTGGGTCGGCGCGCCGGCGAGCGGCGCCGTGACGGTGATCGAGCCGAAGGCCGAGCTGTTCGAGGTGACGCTGGTCGATCCGTCGACGGCGACCGCCCAGCTGTCGTCGACCGCCTGGGCCTGCGCTCCGGTGTACCAGTCGGCGTCCGTGCCCGGCGCCCTCAGGTCCGCCGCCCGGGCCGCGCCGGCCGTGGCGAGCACGGCCAGGCTGGCGCCCCCGACGAGGCGAAGTGTTCGATGGTGAATCGAGGCAATCAACGCCGCCTCCTACGCAAGATACCGGGATACTGTTCACCGATTTATGCGGGGAGACGGTTAAAATTTAGCATGCCTGCGGCGAAGAACATGCCGGCAAATTTTACCTATCGAGCCGGGGGTCTTTCCAGGGATCTTTCGCACGCCGAGACGCGCGGCGCGGATCAGGCGGCGCGGGCCGCCAGCACGGCGGCGAGGTCCTCGCGCCGGAACGGCTTGTCGAGCTGCAGGAAGCGGCGGGCCGCGGCGGGCAGCTGGCCGTGCGGACTGGCCAGGATGACGCGGATGCCGGGGTGGCGCTCGACCACGGTGGCGGCGAGCTGGAGACCGGTCATCACCGGCATCGCCTGGTCGGCGATCATCGCGTCGAAGGCGGCGTCGCGCGCCAGCAAGCTCAGGGCGTGCTCGCCGGAGGCGGCCTGGACCACGTCGTGGCCGAGCTCGGCCAGGGCCTCGACGAGGCTCGCGCGCACGAGGCTGTCGCTCTCGACGAGCAGGATGCGCAAGGAGGCCTGCGGCGCCGGCCCGGCGATGGCGTCCTGACGCGCATCGGCGCGGCCCGCCTCGACGGTGCGCGCCTCGGCGGGACGTGCCTCGGCGCGCAGCCAGGCCTCGGCGAGGAACGCCTCCTCGCCGCATCCGTCGCTGAGGACGCGCCAGCCGCCGCCGCTCCCGCGCAGGAGCCGCCCCACGGTCTCGAGCGCCCGTACCTGCGGCCGCGCGGCGGCGCCCGGCGGGCGGCGCCCGCTCGCGAACAGCACGCGCAGGGCCGGCCCCTCCGGCATGCCGGGCACCGGCGTCGCGCCGGCCGGGTGCTCGGCCGCCCCGATCGCGAAGCCGTGCAGCCCGAGATCGCGGACGTGGAAGGCGAGGTTGAGCAGCACCAGCTCGACGAGCCGCTCGCTACAGGCGGCCTTCGGCAGGTCCCCGGGGATGCGGGTGACGAGGGGTGCGTCGCGCAGGACGTTCGCTTGCAGGAAGGGCAGGAACGCCGCCACCGTGGCGGCCAGATCGGAGCTGGCCAGCTCGGCCGGGGCCGCCTCGCCGGCGAGGTCGCCGCCGCGCACCAGGTTGAGCAGGCGCCGGGTGAGGGCCGCCCCGCGGTGGGCGCCGGCCAGAGCCGCGTCGGTCAGGGCCGCCTGGCGCGGATCGAGGCCGGTCTGGCGCCGCAGCACCCCGAGATTGGCCAGCACCACCGTCAGCACGTCGTTGAAGTCGTGAACGATGCCGTCGGTGACCCGGCGCAGGACGAGGTTGCGCCGCCGCTCGTTGGCGCCCGCCGGCGTGTCGGCGGGCTCTCCCTCGCGGATCGTCCGGCTGAGGGCGTGAACCCGGAGCCGGCCGGCGGCGTCGCGGCCGCGCAGGAGCCGCACCAGCAGGCGGCGGCCGGATTCCGGCCCGGGCCCGCTCGTGCGCATCACCACGTCGTGGGGACCATCCGCCCCGAGCGCCGCCGCGAGGGCGAGGTCGAGGAGGGGGCGGTCGGCGGGCTCGAACCGGGCGGCGAGGTCGGCCAGCGTCGCGACGCGGTCGGCGGCCGCGAGGGTGCCGGTGCCGTCGGGATCCGACCACACGACCTGCCGGGTCTCGGGGTCGATCTCCCAGCAGGTCCAGCCCGACATCGCCTCGAAGGTTTGCAGGCGGCCGCGCACGCGGTCGAGCCCGGTCCCGGCCCCGGCGAGCCGGGCATCGGCGCTCTGGGCCCGGTCGCGGACAGTGCCGGCGATCGCCGCGATCTCGCGCACCCGCGACACCGGCGCCTCGCCCTCCGTCTCGCCGGCGGTGCCGGCCTCCTCGGCGAGGCGGCGCAAGCGAGCCGAGACCCGGCCGCCGAGGGCGTAGCCGAGGCCGCCGGCGGCGAGCACGAGGCCGAGCCCGAGGGCGATCAGGCGCGGGTCCGGTCCGGCGGCGGGGCGCAGCGGAATCCCGGGGGCGGAGGCGGTGACGAGCCAGCCGGGACTGGCGATGTCGCGGCTGCCGCGGGTGGGCGCGGCCTCGTGCGGGTGCGGGTCGTCCGCGGCCGGCAACGGGCCGACGAGCGGCCGCCCATCGGCGCCAGCCACCGCGAAGCGGATGCCGTCGCCCGCGCCGTGCGCCCGGCGGACGCGCTCGCCGAGACTGTTGAAATAAGCCGGGCTCGCGCGGAGCACGAGGCGGTCCGACCGGCCGGGCAGGCCGAGCGCCAGGGTCAGCGCGAAGGGCGCGTCCTCGGGACCGGCCGCCACCGCGACCTGCGCGTTGCGGGCCGATGACCGGTCGACCCGCGTCCCGCCGGGCCCGCCGGCGGCGCGCAGGGTCCCGTCGGGCGCGAGCAGCGCGGCGTCGCGGTAGCGCGGATTGAGGGCGAGCCAGTCCTGCAGCCGGCCCGCGCGCCAGGAATCGGACAGGGTGGAATCGTCGAGGCGCAGGAGCAGGGCGGCGTTGCGGGCGTCGTTGATCGAGGCGCTGAGCTCCTCGTCGAGCGCGTCGGCATAGGCGCGCGCGGCCTGGACGAGGGACTGCGCGAGGGCGGGCCGCGCCGTCGCGGCGTCGCGCGGAGCGCCGGAGAGCGCGCCACCGAACCAGGCCAGCCCGAAGGCCGCGGCCGCGACGGTCGCGAGCTGGGCCGCATTCAGCACCTTGAGCGAGATCCGGACCGAGTCCAGCATGAACGGGTTCCACGGCGCGCCCGCGACCACCGGCCGAACGGCCGGTACTCACGCTCCGTAACCTGGACCGATCTGTGCTTAAAACCGAGTTAACGCCGTGCGCGCCCTCGCCCGTCAGGGCTTCGCCGCGATGCCCCAGCGCCCGCAATAGGCCATCAGCTCCTCGGAGTCCGGCCCAGCCAGCGCCACGTAGCCGTCCGGCCGCACCAGATAGGCGGCGCCTTCCGAGAACCCGGCCTCCCGCGCCGCCCCCGTCCACGGGAAGGCGTGGAGCGGAAGGCCGGCGCGCCGCGCCTCCTCCGCGAGGCCGGGGCGGCCGGCACCGTAGACGTGGAGCTGCCAGGCGAGGCTCGCGAGGGGCGCGAAATTGTCGGGATCTCCTGCCCAAGGCAGGCGGTCGCCGCCCCGCACCCGTCCGGCCCGCCCCGCGCTCAGAGGAGAATCGTGATAGGCGATGCGGACCTGCGACACGGTGTCGAACATCGCCTTGCGGGCCGCCGCGAAACCCCAGAGCGCCGGCACGAGGTGGGGCAGCAGGAGCGTCCGCAGCATCTGTCCGCCGAGCCCGGGCCCGGTCAGCGCGCGGAACGCCCGGTCGGTGGTGGAGACGAGATTCCGGGCGAAGGCGATGCGCTCCGGCTCGTAGGTGTCGAGGAGGGCGGGATCGGCCCGGCCGGCGACGGTCTCGGCGAGCTTCCAGCCGAGATTCACCGCGTCGCCGATGCCGGTATTCATGCCCTGGCCGCCGGCCGGGCTGTGGATGTGGCCGGCATCGCCGGCGAGGAAGCAGCGCCCGGCCCGGAACCGCTCGGCCACCCGGTAGTGGACGCGGTAGGTCGAGAACCAGCGCACCGCCTCGACCCGGATGCCCATCAGCGCCTCGACGCCCGGGCGCAGATCCTCGAAGCTCAGGCCCGGATGGGAGGTCAGGGCGTCCGGCACCAGGCCGATCAGGCGCTGCATGCCCGAGAGGCGCACCGGCAGGAGCAGCCCGAGGCCATGGGCCCCCAGATTGACCGTCAGTTCCTCGTGGAACCCGCCGGCGATCCGCGCATCGGCGACGTAGAACAGCTGGTCGTAGGTGCCGCCAGGAAACCCGATGCCGAGCGCCTCCCGCACCCGGCTGTGGGCGCCGTCGCAGCCGCACAGGGAGGCGGGCGTGCAGACCTCCCCGGCTCCGCCGCGCGACAGCGTCGCCCGGATTCCCGCGCCGTCCTGCGACAGGGCCGCCAGCGCCGTGCCCCACTCGACCACGATCCCGGCTCGCGCGAGCTCTCTCACCAGCAGGCGCTCGTGGTCGTCCTGCGCGTAGGCGAGGACGAAGGGGTAGGGGCTCTCGCCGGCGCCGAGATCGTGGAAGCTGACGCGCGCCACCTCCTCGCCCCCCTCGCGCAGACGGACCGCCGGGATCGGGACGCCCTCGGCCACGACCGCGTCGGCGAAGCCGAGCTGGCGGTAGAATTCGAGGGTGCGGGCCTGCACCGCCATCGCCCGCGAGGCCGTGCCGGGCCCCTCGGCCCGATCGACGATCCGCACCGGAACGCCGCGCCGGGCGAGCTGCAGCGCGAGGTTGAGCCCGGTCGGGCCGGCGCCGACGATCAGGACTGGTGGGGCGGCGGACATGACGGTCCTCCCACGAGGCGAAGACGACCACGGGGGCAGTCTCGACCGGGGACGGAGCGGCGGCAAGTCGGGCGCGCAAGTCGAGCCCGCAAGTCGAGCCTCGGTCTACGCCTCCGGCTCCGCCCCGTCCGCCACCCCCAGCATGAACCAGACCAGGGCCGCGGTCTTGATCGAGTACGGCGAGTCGCTGATGACGAGGAGCAGGCAGAGATAGATCGCCATGGCGCAACGCAGGCGCCAGCCGTCGGGGTTGCGGGCCGGCATCAGGACGAACAGGCCCCAGGCCACCAGCGCGCCGGCCACCCCGAGCTGCGAGAGGGTGTAGGCGTAGCCGGAATCCGACAGGAACATCTTGTCGGGCATGATGCCCCACACGCCTTCGGGCGGCAGCGAGGTGACGAGCAGGGCGGCCCAGAGCAGGCGGCCCGCCATGTCGTTCTGCCAGCTCGTCTGCAGGCTCTCGAAACCGTAGACCGTGAGGGCGAGCAGGATCGTGAAGGGCAGGGCGAACCAGAGCAGGCGCGGCAGGCGGTACCCCACCAGCATCGCCCCCGCGATCGCCACGCAGACATAGGCGCCGAAGCGCGCATCGGCCAGGATGATGGTGACCGCCGCACAGAGGAACAGCCAGGCCCGCCCCCGCATGGTGCGGCGGTAGAGCGCCCAGGCGAACAGCACGGCGCCGAAATTGCCGGCCGAGACCGGCTCGAGGAAGACCGACGAGACGCGGTGCGGTCCCAGGAAGGGCAGGATGGTGCGCGAATCCGGCCGGATGCCGCTGGTGAACAGCGAGCCCGTCAGCTCGCTGATCTCCGCCGCCGACATGCTGCCGCGGGCCACGTAGTAGCGCACGATGTTGAAGTATTGCTGGTAGATGTCGAACAGGCCGTACTCGAACAGGCCCATCACCACCACGATGACGCCGCTCGCCAGCACCGCCCGGTCGGCGCTGCGCAGGTCGGGCGCGCGCATGCCGAGATTGTAGAACACGACCGGGATCAGGAAGTCGCGCACGCCCTTGACGTCGGGGTTGCCGCGCAGGGTCACGAGCAGGAGCCCGTAGGTGACGAGCCCGGCGAGGACGAGCCATGGCCCCGGCCGCTCGTCGAGGGCGAATCCGAGGGTGAGCGCGATGATCGCCACCTCGGCGCCCATGACGGTGCCGCCGGAGACCGGGAACCCGGCGGTGTTGAGGAAGCAGAGGACGGCGTTGAAGACCAGCGCGCCGGTCAGCACGACGAGGGCGACACGCCCCTGATAGGGCGCGCGCCAGTCGGCGGCGGGGAGAGCGGCGGCGGGCGAGGCGGCCTGGGGCATGCCGGCCGTCATGCCGTCCGCACGTGACCGGTCACCGGCCGCGGCGGCACCCACCGGCGCAGGGGCGAGGCCCGCCGCGCCTCGACCGCGACGAGGCCGAACACTCCCTGCGCCCGGAAGCGGCCGGCGCCGTCCAGGGTCTCGAGCAGGCGCTCCAGGTGGGTACGGGTCATCCGGCCGGGGGCGACGACGAGGAGAATCGCGTCGGAGGTCTCGGGGATCGACAGCCAGCCGTCGCCGCGCGCGAGGTCCCGCTCCGCCACGACGATCTCGGGCCGGGTCAGCCGCTCCACCCCGCGGGCGGGATCGAGGACCGCGAGCCGGCCACGGACCGGCGCGTCGGTGTGCGGGCCGTCGCCGAAGCCGAGGCGGGCATGGGCCTGTTCCGGCACCATGAGGGTCGGCTCGCCGAGGCGGATCAGCAGGTCGGTGAGGATCTCCGCCGCGCGCAGGCGCTCGGGTCCGAGCCCGTCCGAGGTCACCGTGACGATCACCGATTGGCCGCGGCCGGCGAACCGGTTGCGCAATTCGCGGGCCGCGGTGACCAGGGCCTGCTCGGCGCTCGCGCCGCGGCCGGCGCGGCCCGGTCGCGGCAGGCGGGCCCAGACCGGCGCGGCGGCGCCGAAGCCCGAGATCGTGGTGATGTTGCCGCGCCAGACGTCGTAGAGGAAGCCGAGGATCAGTCCCAGCACGGCGCCGAACAGGCCGGCCGCCACCACCACGATGGGGGCCGGGGTGTCCGAGGGCTTGAGCGGCGGCGTGGCGCGCGACACGATCTGCGAGTTGCTCGGGTTGATCGATTGCTGCTGCTCGAGGTCCTTCGTCCGGTCGAGGACGAGGTTGTAGGTGCGCCGGATCGCCTCCGCCTCGCTCTCGAGCTGGCGCAGGCGGATACCCTCCTGGTTGCTGCTGGTCTGGTTCTGGATCAGCCGCTCGGCCCGGCCGCGCAGCTGGCGCAAGGATTCCTCAGCCCGGCGCAAGTCCTCCTCGATGGTGCGGCGGATCCGGTCGGCCTCCGCCGCGATCAGCCGCGCGGTCGCGGCGCGCTGGGCAGCCAGCGCGATCATCTGCGGGTGGCTCGGCCCAAGGCTGCGGGAGAGCGTCGCGATCTCTTGGAGGGTTTGGGCGTACTGGGTGCGCAGCGAGACCATCACCTGCGAGGTGTCGGCCTCCGGCACCGCCTGGACCTGTCCGTCCGGCACCCGCAGCTGGCGCACCACCTCGCGCCGGGCCGAGAGCCGGGCGAGGTTGGTCTCGGCGGCGGTGATCTGGGTGTAGAGGTCCTTGAGCTGCTGCGACACGAGCAGGCCGGCATCGCCCGACCCGATCAGGCCCTTCTCGGCCCGGTAGCGCTCCACCGCCACGTCGGCCCGGTTGAGCTGGCCGCGCAGGTCGGCGGCCTGGGTCAGCAGCGCCTCGTTGGCCCGGCGCACCGCCGAGACCCGGTCCCGGGCGCCGACCTCGAAGAACTGCGCCGCAATGGTGTTGGCGATCTCGGCCGCGCGCCGCGCATCCGGATAGGCGACGGTGAGCTGGAAGTTGAACGAGTTGTCGACCCGGCGCACCACGATGCGCTTGCGCAGGGCCTCGAGCGCCACGACCGTGGGATCGGCGCCGGGAGGCGCCCCCCGCACCAGCACCGGGTCCTCGGCGAGTCCGAGCTGTGCGATCACCGCGTCGAGGAGCTTGGCCGAGAGCAGGACCAGCCCCTGGCTCTCGAGATTCGCGAAATCGAGCTGAGCCGGGGCGTCCTGACGCGACAGGCCGCGCCCGACGATCTGCAGCGCCTGCGGGTCGATCAGGAGCTCGACCGTGGCGCGGTAGGTCGGCACCTGCCTGAGCGCGTGGAGCCCGCCCAGGGTTGCCATCACGCCCGCGCTCGCGACGATCCACACCGCGCGCCGGCGGGCCGATCCCCACAGATCCGCCAGCGTGCCGCCGGTCCTGCGGGGAGTGGCCGCAGCGGAATCTGCCGTCGACATCTGGTGTCCCTGCCTCATGCGACTTCCGATTGACTGCTCGGCAATGCGGAAATCAACTCCGCTCATCCGTCACGCGGGCCGATGACGGACTCTGTCGAAAGTTGTCTCTCGACGGGGTCCGCCCTTCAACCATCCCTGATCCGGCAGGGCACGGACAGGAACTTAATCGTGGTTCGGTTACCGATCCGGCAGCCGTTTCGGCCCCTGGGCCATGCCAAACTGAGACAGCTGGGTCCTCAACGAGGCACCAGGGCCGCCCCGGCCGCCGGTGCGCCCGCGACGGGGGCGGCCAAGCGCGTGTCCTGGCGCTTGAACCAGGCGAGGGACGGGCGCTCGACGAGCCGGTGGGTGGCGGCGGCGAGGGGCACCGTGAGCGCCACCAGGGCGGCGGCGACGGCGAGATTGGCGGGGCCTGAGCCGACATCGAGGAAGCGGTCGTGCCCGAGGATCACCGTGCGGGCGAGGCCGGTGCGCTGTTCCACAGAATGCATCACGCTCGTGAAGACCTGGATCACCGGCAGGTGCAGGAGGTAGATCGAGAACGACCACAGGCCGAGGCGCTGGGGGATCCGGGCGCGGGCCAGATCCGACACGGCACCCCGCTGATGCGAGAACAGCGCGATCACGGCGGCGAAGGCCAGGCTCGCACCGTAGCCGCCGGGGCCCTGGGGCAGGAGCAGCACCAGGGCCGGCAGGACGAGTGCCGCCAGGATCTCGGCCGCCGTCGCGACACCGCGCGGCGGGCGCACATGATCGCGCAACGTGTAGGCGAGGCAGCCCACGAACAGGTCGAACAGGCACCGCACGATGCCCCAGTTCTGGATCACGAACAGCGTGCGCGGGCTCAACCAGCACAGGACGAGGGCGCTCAAAGTCGCGAGCCCCGCGAAGACGAGACGGCCCTTCGGTCCCGCCGCCATGACGGTCGCGGCGAGCACGATCGAGGCCCAGAACTCGACGGCGATGCTCCAGGACGGGAAGTTCCAGCTGTACTCGCCGAAGGTGCGGAAGTTCTGCAGGAACAGCAGGTGGGTGACGATCTCGACCGGTCGGTGCGCGGCCCCGAAGGGCGGCGTCGCGACCGGCGTGCCGGCATGGTGCGAGAGGTAGACGAAGCGCACCCCTTCGAGCAGGACCAGGAACCCGAGCGTCACGGCGTGGAGCGGCCAGAGCCGGCCGAAGCGCATCAGCACGAAGCGGAAGGCCTGCCGGCCGGTCGCCAGCCGGTCGCCGTAGGCGTGCAGCAGCACGAAGCCCGACAGCACGAAGAAGACATCGACGCAGAATTGCAGGTTCGGGAACCAGGCCTGCTGCTGCAGCGGATGGGCGAGCGGCATGTGGAAGAACGCGACGGCGAGCGCACACACGCCCCGCCCCGCATCCAGCGCCTCGAACCGTTCCGACCCCTCGCGCCCGCGCATGGCCCGCCACCCGTGCCGTTCTCGAACAATCCTGTCCGGTCCGGGGATGCCGGGCCGATGCTCGCACCCTGGCCCGCAGGATCGATGCCGGGCGGAGGCGACCGCGAGCCCGGATAGCGTTGCCGGAACGTTACTCGGTGATTCACCAGCATCGCGAAATGTGTTTGATTTCTGACTTGTATCTGCATAAGCTGGGCCAGCAGAGATTGAGGTCGAGCATGGTGTCCGCCCAGGAGATCCGTACGATTTTGGCACGCCACGGCAGCCTCGCCCGCAGCATCGACCGTCTCTCGGACAGCGATTGCCTGTTCGACAACGGCCTCGACTCGTTCGGCGCGGTTCAGGTGATGATGGACCTGGAAGAGCATTTCGAGGTCGAGTTTCAGGAGCACCTGCTCAGCCGCGAGGTCTTCTCGACCGTCCGCAATATTCTGACTTTCGTATCGAGTCAGATGCTGCGGAAGGCGGCCTGAGCGGATCTCAGCTGGCGTCGACCAGGCCATGCGGGATCTCGGTCATGGGTCAGGGCGCCTTCTCAGGGCCCGCTTGATCTAAGAAACACGCTTCACATCCTTCGTCGTCATCCGGCGGCCGCGAGAGCGGAGCCCGGGATTCAGAAACCCAGGTGGGTCAGAAGAAGGCGGACCGGTTTCCGCTTCATCCTGGACCCTCGGCAAGTCTGGATCCCGGGCTCCGCTCTCGCGGCCGCGGGATGACGCAGTGCGTTTGCCATCTGTAGAGACCACGCAGACAGGCCCGCCTGGCGGTGCGGCCACGAACTCGACCATGCCATGACGTCATGAGATCGATCGGGGGGTCACGGCGGATGACCGGTGGCTGCGACCAGCACCTCGAGACGGTCTCCCCCCTTTCCGGACCCGGAAAGGGGAAGAGAATGGCAACGGATCAGCGCGAAGGCACCGCCCTCCGGTGCTCCCACCCACCGGAGGGCGCCCGGCTCAGTTGAACTTCCCGCTCGCCGCCGCGCCGTCCGGCCCGGTGATCTGCACCACGCCCTTCGGGTTCGCCCCGAGCGCCATCTCGGCCTCCCCGGTGAGCCGCGCCGCGGCGGGCGTCAGGACCACGCGGGCGGGCTTGCCGCCGACGACCAGGATCGCCGTGCCCTTGAAGCCGGCCGGGGAAACGGGCTTCTCCTTGGCGTCGTAGATCGTGACCTCGACGGTCTTGCCCTTGGTCACGAGCTCGATGTGGTAGGGCCCGGCATCGGCGATGCGGCCGCCATTGTGCCCGGCGCCCTCATGGGCGCAGGCGTGGTGCGCGCAGAGCGGCAGGGCGATCGCCAGGGCGGCGGCGGTGAGGAATCTCCGGATCAGCATCGTGTCGCTCCGAGTGGGGGGATCAGTAGAGGTCGGCCGGCGCGGCGCCGGCATGGACACCGGCATGAGCACCGGCCCGGACCCCGGCTTGGGCGGTCTCCCGCGCCGCCAGGCGCTCCAGCGGGCGACGGCCGAAGCGCAGCAGCAGTACCGGCGTCAGCAGCGCGTCGAGGAGGGTGGCGCTGACGAGCCCGCCGAAGATCGTCACCGCGACCGGGTGCAGGATCTCCTTGCCGGGGCTCGCCGCATCGGTGAGGAGCGGCACCAGGGCGACGCCGGCCGAGAGCGCGGTCATCAGCACCGGGGTCAGCCGCTCCAGGCTGGCGCGCACCACGAGGTCCGGCCCGAACGGCACGCCCTCGTGCAGCGCCAGGTTCAGGGTGTGGCTGACCTTGAGGATGCCGTTGCGGGCCGCGATGCCGGTGAGCGTGATGAAGCCGATCATCGAGGCCACGGAGAGCGGCTGCCCGGCGAGCCACAGGGCCGCCACCGAGCCGACGAGGGAGAGCGGCACGCTGCCGAGGATGATCAGCGCCAGTGCGCCGGAGCGGTAGCGGCTGCAGAGCAGCGCGAAGATCAGCCCGAGGGAGACGAGGGAGAGCGCCCCGATGGTGCGGCTCGCTTCCTCCTGGGCCTGGTAGGTGCCCTCCAGGCTGGCGAACACGCCCGGCGGCAGGGTCTCGGCCGCGATCGTCCGGCGGATGGCCGCGATGATGCTCGCCATGTCGGACCCGGCCGTGGTGTTCGCCATGACGACGAGGCGCCGGCGGCCGTTCTCGCGCAGGATCTGGTTCGGGCCGTCGGTCTCGCGGATATCGGCGACCTGGCGCGCCGGCACCCAGCCCGAGGGCGTCTCGATCAGGAGGTCGCTCAAGGTCGCGGTGGTGCGCTGCGCCTCGGGAAGGCGCAGCACCACCTCGAAGCGGCGATGGCCGTCGACCACCGTCGAGACGAGGCGCCCGTTGGAGAGCCGGCTGATCTGCTCGACCACCGCCGCCGGCTGCACCCCGTAGAGCGCCGCCCGCCCGTAATCGACACGGATCTCGAGCTGCGGGATCCGCACCTGCTTCTCGACCTGGAGATCGGCGAGGCCGGGAATCGCCCGCATCCGCTCCTGCAGCGAGGCGGCCACGCGGCGCAAGGAATCCAGGTCCTCGCCGAAGATCTTGAGCGCGATCTCGGCCCGGACGCCGGACAGCATGTGGTCGAGCCGGTGCGAGATCGGCTGGCCGACATTGACCGAGACCGGCAGCACGGCGAGGCGCCTTCGGATCTCGGCCACCAGCTCGGCTTTCGGCCGGCCGCCGCCTTTGAGCGCCACCTCGAGGTCCGACGAGTGGACGCCCTCGGCATGCTCGTCGAGCTCGGCCCGGCCGGTGCGCCGGCCGACCGCCGCCACCTCCGGAATCTCCATCAGGAGCCGCTCGGCGATGGCGCCCACCCGGCTGCTCTCGGTGAGCGAGATGCCGGGGGTGAAGGCCATGGTGACGGTGAACGAGCCCTCGTTGAACGGCGGCAGGAAGGCCCGCGGCAGCTGCCAGGCGGCGAGCCCCGCGCCCAGGACGAGGGCAGCGACGGCACCGACCAGCAGGCGCTGGTGGCGAAAGACGACCGCCAAGGCGGCGGCGTTGGCGCGCTTGAGCCCGCGGATGAAGCGGCTCTCGTGCTCCTCCAGGCTCTTCATGCCCGGAAGCAGCCAGGACGCGAGGACCGGCGTCAGCGTGATCGAGACCACGAGGCTCGCCAGGATCGACACGATGTAGGCCTGGCCGAGGGGAGCGAAGAGCCGCCCCTCGATGCCCGACAGGGCGAAGAGCGGCACGAAGACCAGCACGATGATCGCCGTGGCGTAGACGATGCCGGAGCGCACCTCGTTCGAGGCCGAGACCACGACCTCGAAGACCGAGCGCGGGTTTCCGGCGGCCCGGTTCTCGCGCAGGCGCCGGAAGATGTTCTCGACGTCGACCACCGCGTCGTCGACGAGCTCGCCGATGGCGATGGCGAGCCCGCCCAGCGTCATGGTGTTGATCGACAGCCCGAGCAGGTGGAACACCAGCGCCGTCGTCAGGATCGAGACGGGAATCGCCGTCAGCGAGATCAGGGTGGTGCGGACGTTCAAGAGGAACGCGAACAGCACGAGCGCCACAACGGCGATCGCCTCGACCAGGACCCGCTCGACATTGCCGATCGAGGTCTCGATGAAGTCGGCCTGGCGGAACAGGATCTTGTCGGCGGAGATGCCGGCGGGCAGCGAGGGCGCGATATCCTTCAGCGCCGCCTCGATGTTGCGCGTCAGCGCCACGGTGTCGATGTCGGGCTGCTTCTCGACCGAGACGATCACCGCCGGCCTGCCCTGGTAGCCGCCCTCGCCGCGCTTGGCCTTGGCCGCGAAGGAGACCTCGGCCACCTGGCGCAGGCGCACCGGGGCGCTACTGGCGGCGCCGACGACGAGGTCCGCTAAGTCCTCCAGACTCATCGTGCGGGCGATGTTCCGGATCAGGTACTCGCGCGAATACTGGTCGGTGAAGCCGCCGCCGGCATTGGTGCCGAATTGCTGCAGCGCCGCGTCGAGCTGGGCGTTGGTGACCCCGAGCGCCCGCATCGCCGCCGGGTTCGGGGCGACGCGGAACTGGCGCACCTCGCCGCCGATCGGGATCACCTGCGCCACGCCCGGCACGGTGAGCAGGCGCGGGCGGAGCACGAAATCGGCGGTCTCGCGCAGCGCCATCGGCGACAGGGTCTCGCCCGTCACGGCGATCAGCAGGATCTGGCCCATGATCGAGGAGACCGGGCCCATCTGGGGCGTCACCCCGCGGGGGAGCTGGTCCTGGACCAGGCTCAGGCGCTCGGCGACCTGCTGGCGGTTGCGGTAGATGTCGGTGCCCCAGGCGAACTCGACATAGACCACCGAGAGGCCGACGCCGGAGACCGAGCGCAGGCGGGTGACCCCGGGCAGGCCGTTGAGCCGGGTCTCGATCGGATAGGTCACCATCTGCTCGACCTCCGGGGGCGCGTAGCCTTCGGCCTCGGTCATGATGGTGACGGTCGGGCGGTTGAGGTCGGGAAAGACGTCGACCGGGAGCCGCGTGAGGCTGAAGGCGCCGTAGAGCACCAGCACGCAGGCCAGAGCCAGCACGAGCAGGCGGTTGCGGAGCGACTGCGTGACCAGGAAGGAGAACATCGGCGGCTCTCCCTACCGGACCTGGTCCAGGAGCTCGGCGCCCTGGACCACCACGCGGGTGCCGGGCTTCACCCCGGCCTCGACCAGGATCCGGGTCCCGTCGAGGGGCGCGACCCGCACGGCTTGCGCCTCGTAGCGCTCGGCGCCGGTATGGGCGTAGACCACGTCCTGGCCGTTGGCGGTGCGCACCACGCTCGCCCGCGGCAGGGCGAGACCGCGCTGCTCGGCATCGGTCGCGGCGAGCACGGTGACGAACTGGCCGACCCGCAGGCCCTCCGCGCCTGCTTGAATCGCGAACTGGACGGGGATCGCCTGGTTGCGGTCCGCGAGGCCGGCGCCCTGGTACGCAAGCGGCAGGCTGCGCCCGTCGGCGAGCCGCGCGGTGGCGTCGGCGGCCGGCGTCAGGGCATCGAAGCTCAGGGCCTCGACCCAGAGCTTCGCCGGATCGACGATCTGGAACACCATCTGGCCGGGATTCGCCATCTGGCCGGCGACCGCCGCGGCCTCGGCGATCACCCCGCCGACGGGGGCGGTCAGCACCTCGGGCTCGAGGCGGATGCGATCGAGGGCGGAGCGGCGGTCCTTGAGGCCCTTCAGCTCGTCCTGCGCCTCGTCGAGCTGCACCTGCGAGACCGCGCCGCCGGGGGCGAGCTTGAGGTAGCGGTCGACCCGGCGCTGGACGATGGCGATCTGCTGGTCGAGCTCACCCTGGCGCTGGCGCATGTCGGAGAGATCCACCCGCTGCACCGGCGGGGTGACGAGGGCGAGCACCTCGCCCGGGCGCACCCGGGTGCCGAGGCGCGGGAAGATGCCGGACGGCGGCGGCGCCAGGCGCCCGCCGACGGAGGATTGCACCACGCCGCTGGCATTCGGGTCCGGGATGATCCGGCCGGGCAGGGACACGGTGCGGCGGTAGCCGGCTTCGGCCGCGACCTGCGTGCGCAGGGAGAGCAGGCGCTGGGTGGGTTTCGGCACGAACACCGTCCCGTCGGGAAGGCGCTGGGCGAGGTCGGTGGGCGGCGGGACGAAGGCCGCCCGGCTCTCGGGATGGCTATGGTCCGCGCCCTCATGCGCGAAGGCGGTGGCGCCGAGCACCAGGGTCGCGGCCAGCACCAGCACGGCGAGGACGGGCGCCCGGCGGCCGGCCCGCATCAGCCCCATGGTGGCGAGGCCGAGCACGAAGCCCCCGGCCGCGGCAAGACCGGCGCCCGGGTCGCGGGCGGCGAACCGCTCGGTCAGGTGCTCGGTGAGCGCATGCAGCCAGCCCTCGCCCTCGTGCTCGCCCGCATGCTCGGCCTCGGCAGGCTCGGCGGCCTTCGGCAGGGCGACCGCCAGCGGCAGCACGTCCACGTCGCTGCCGGCCGTCACCGTGACGACGAGGTCGAGGTGGTCGTCCTTCGGATCCCGCTTCGCCAGCCAGGGCGCGGGGAGGCGATAGCTGCCGTCCGGAGCGGCCTCGGCCCTGGCGGGACCGGACGGCGTCTCGACCTCGAGGGTAGCGTCGGTGATCGGTTCGCCGGTGGCGAAGCGGTCGAGATAGAGCACCAGCGCGTCGCCCCGGGGGATCGCCACCAGCTCGAAGGCGGAGGAGGAGGCCTCGCCCCGCGGCGCGATGGTCTTCGAGACCGGCGCCTGCGGAGCGCCGTGGTCGTGGCCCTCATGGGCCTGGGCAGGATCGATTGGGTTGAGGAGGAACGGCAGCACCAGCAGGGCCAGCGCCACGGCCAGCGCGCGCGGCGCGGCCGTCAACCGGAACGGGACCATCGGGGGAGGAACCTTCGCGAACGGACGTCGTGGGGCGCCCGCGGGCGGCCACCCGTCAGGGCGGCGCGACAGCGCGGGACGCGGGCGTCAGGCGAAGGGTCGTGGGGGCCGGGCGGGAAAATCCGGCGCGATGCCGGAGGGCAGCGCGTCCTCGGCCGCCGCGAGGCGGCGGGCCGGCCGGAGGTTCGGGAACGCCGCCAGGACCTCCGGCAGCAGACCGGGCAAGCAGCAGGAGGCCCCCATCAGGCAGCACAGCCCGTTGCAGGGCCGGGCGGCCGGCGCGTCGTCCCAGGGCGTGGCAGTGACGCGCGGGCCCTGCGCGGCGACATGCGCCTCGGCCAGGGTCAGCGCCGTCGCGACGGGCGTCTGCACCGACGCCTCGTGATGGGCATGACCCTGATGCGCATGCCCTTGATGGGCCTGGGCCGCTGAGACCCCGACCACCGACGCGCTGACGCACGCAGCGATCATCACGATCACCACGGCCATGAGGCGCGCAAGGGAGCGGGGGAGCGTCATGCCGCCAGGATAGCAGATTCCGGTGGCCTGGGAAGCGGGAGCTTGGACCTCAGGCCGGTCCGGGGGTCTTGTCCGGGTAGCGGCACAGATCGGGGATCGGGCAGCGCCAGCACTCCGGCTTTCTCGCCTTGCAGACGTAGCGCCCGTGCAGGATCAGCCAGTGATGGGCGTTGAGGCGGTAGGGCTCGGGCACGATCGCCTCGAGCCCCGCCTGGACCTTGTCGGTGGTGCTGCCGGGCGCCAGCGGGATGCGGTTCGAGACCCGGAAGATGTGGGTGTCGACCGCGATGGTCGGTTCGCCGAAGGCGACGTTGAGCACCACGCTCGCGGTCTTCTTGCCGACGCCGGGCAGCACCTCCAGGTGCTCGCGGGCGCGGGGCACCTCACCGCCATGCTCCTCGATCAGGATGCGCGAGAGCGCGATGACGTTCTTGGCCTTGGTGTTGAACAGTCCGATCGTGCGGATGTGGTGCCGCACCGTCTCCTCGCCGAGCGCCAGCATCGCCGCCGGGTTGTCGGCGCGCGCGAAGAGCGGCGCGGTGGCGAGGTTGACGCTCCTGTCGGTCGCCTGGGCCGAGAGCACCACCGCGACGAGGAGCGTGTAGGGGTTGAGGTATTCGAGGTCGGAGCGCGGCTCCGGGTTGGCGGCGCTGAGCCGGGCGAAGATCTCGGCGAGCGTGGCGGCGTCGACCGGCTCCGGCGTGGTGGCGCGGGCGGTCATGGGCTTCACCAGCCCCGCCTTGACCGGTGCGGTGATTTTGTCGGGGGCAGCCTGCTTCCGGCGAGTCATGCGCGCCTTATATTGGTCGCATGGCGAGCGGCAAGGCACCGGGCGACGCGACCGAACGGCACCCCTACGGGCGTGACCCGGACGCGATCGAGCGCCCGGTCTTCTCCGCGACCATCCGGCCGCACTGCTCGCTCTCGCGCCTCGGCTTCCGGGTCGTCATGGTGGCCTGCGGCGGCGTCGCGCTGGTGACGGGGATCGCCTTCCTGCAGATGGGGATGTGGCCGGTCACCGGCTTCTTCGGCCTCGACATCGCGGCCCTGTGGCTCGCCCTCACCCTCAACGCCCGCCGCGGCCGCTCCTTCGAGGAGGTGGTGATCAGCCAGATCGAGGTGCTGGTCGCCCGGGTCAGCCACCGCGGCGAGCGGGCGGAGTGGCGGTTCAACCCACTCTGGACCCGGCTGCACAAGGTCGAGGACGAGGAATACGGGCTCCTGTCGCTGTCCTTCGTGTCGCGCGGCCAGCGGGTGCTGGTGGCCCGCGACGCCTCGCCGGCGGAGCGGCAGAATGTGGCGGAGGGGCTGACGCAGGCCTTGGCCGAGGTGAAGAAGGGGTATTGAGGGGCGCTATGCGCTCTATGCTGCGACTGCCGGGCTGTTTCTCATGCTGTTCGGACCTCTCTTCGTCTGTGCGAGCGCAATTGTGTTCCATCTTGTCTTCCCGTCGCAGACAGAAGCTATGCTGCGCGAATGGGAGGCTGCTCACAGCCTGGAGATCATCGCAGCCCAGCGCTGCAACAACCCGTGGACCCTGAAATGGGGTTGGGCTTCGCAGGCTCAAAAATTCGTACGCGTTCTGGTGAGGGACACACATACCGGCGAACGTTCGGAGATGATTTTGTGCCTGGGACACACGATCTTCGGCCTGAAAATAAAACGGGTGCGAATCTGTGAGATTCGAACTGTCGAGGCCAGGCCTGGTCGCATTACTCGCGTGACGCCGTGATTGTACTCGTCCGCGAGAGCCGCTTCCTCGCCGGCTTCCGCAACCACTCCGCCAGCTTCGTGAACCGCGGCTTCACCCCGCCCCGCACCGCGATCGCCACCGCCCGGGGCTGCGCCACCAGCACCACCAGCCGCTTGCCCCGCGTGACGCCCGTATAGAGCAGGTTGCGGGCGAGCATCGTGTAGTGCTGCAAGGCCACCGGGATCACCACGGCAGGGTATTCCGAGCCCTGCGACTTGTGGATCGTGATCGCGTAGGCGGGGCTCAGCGCGTCGAGCTCCTCGAACGGCCAGGTCACCTCGCGCCCGTCGAAGCCCGCCGTGAGCAAGCCGTCCTCGGGCTCGACCCGCAGCACCACCCCGAGATCGCCGTTAAAGACCTCGCGGTCATAGTCGTTCTGCCCCACCATCACCCGGTCGCCCGGGGCGAAGACCCAGCCGAAGCGCTCGACCGAGACCGGCGGGTTCGGGTTCAGCACCCGCTGGAGCGCCTGGTTGAGGTGGCGACTCCCCAGGGCGCCGCGGGTCATCGGGCAGAGCACCTGCACGTCCTTGACCGGGTCGAGGCCGAAGCGGCGCGGGATGCGGTGCGTGACGATCTCGACCAGCTTCTCGGCCCCGGCCTCGGGATCGTCGATCCGGACCACGAAGAAGTCGCCGTCCGGCGTGTCGGCGCCCTCGGGCATCCGTCCCGCATTGATCCGGTGGGCCCCCGTGACGATCCGGCTCTCGGCAGCCTGGCGAAACACCTCCGTCAGGCGTGCCACCGCGACCCGGCCGGAGGCGATCACGTCGGCGAGCACCCGGCCCGGCCCGACCGACGGGAGCTGGTCGACGTCGCCGACCAGCCAGAGGGCGGCGTGGCGCGGCAGGGCCCGGGTGAGAGCGTTCATCAGCGGCACGTCGATCATCGAGGCCTCGTCCAGCACCAGCAGGTCGCAGGACAGGGGGCTGTGCTCGTTCCTCTGGAAGCCGCCGTGGCGCGGGTCGATCTCGAGCAGGCGGTGGATGGTCTTAGCCTCGCGCCCCGTCTGCTCGCTCATCCGCTTGGCGGCGCGGCCCGTGGGGGCGGCCAGCAGCACCTCGGCCTTCGCCTCGTCCAGCATCCGCAAGAGCGCGTCGAGGGTGCTGGTCTTGCCGACGCCGGGCCCGCCGGTCATCACCGCGACCTTGGCGTTCAGCAGCGTCGCGGCCGCCGCGGCTTGCGAGGGCGAGAGCGGCCGGCCGGTCTCGGCCTCAACCTTCGCGAGCGCGGCGCCCGCATCGATCTCGTCCCAGGGCAGGGGGGCGTCGTCGAGGGCGATGAGCCGCTCGGCGATCGCCGCTTCCGCCGTGTGCAGGCCGCGCAGGAAGAGGTGGGGCACGTCGGCGATCGTGTCCATCACCACCGACTCGCCTCCGATCTCGTCGACCAGGGCGGTGCGGAGCAGGTTCGCCTCGACGGTCAGCAGCTCGGCCGCACGGGCGATCAGGTCCGGCACCGGCAGGGCGCAGTGCCCGTCATCCATCGCCGCCTGGAGCGCGTAGGCGAGGCCGGCGCGCAGGCGCTCGGGTGCCGTCGGCGAGAGGCCGAGCCGGGTCGCGATGGCGTCCGCCGTCCGGAAGCCGATACCGCGCACGTCGCGGGCGAGGCGGTAGGGATCCTCCGTCATCACCGCGATCGAGTCGGTGCCGTAGGTCTTGAAGATCCGCACCGCCCGGGCCGTGCCGACGCCGTGCGCGTGCAGGAAGACCATGATCTCCCGCACCACCTTGTGCTCGGCCCAGGCCGCGGTGATCCGCGCCGCCCGGGTCGGGCCGATTCCCGAGACCTCGGTCAGGCGCTCCGGATGGGCCTCGATGACCGCGAACGTGTCGGCCCCGAAGGCCTTGACGATGCGCTTGGCCATTTCCGGCCCGATGCCGCGCATCTGGCCCGAGGCGAGGTAGCGGGCGATGCCCTCGACGCCGGTGGGCGGCGTCGCCGCCAGGGTGTCGGCGCGGAATTGCAGCCCGTGCTCGCGGTCGCTGACCCAGGCCCCCGTGGCGGTCACCCACTCGCCCGCCGCCACCGCCGGCGCGTGGCCGATCACCGCCACGAGGTCGCGGCGGCCGCGCGCCTTGACCTTCAGGACGCAGAACCCGCTCTCGGCATTGTGGAAGGTGACGCGCTCGATCGACCCGGCGAGGGCGTCGGGCGAGCGGGAGGGCGGGGAAGCGAAGGCGGCCATCGGCACCCTTCGAGATCGGGACGGGATGGGGGAGCCGCAAGGGCGACGGTGAGGCCGCGCGTCGTCCCGTTCCGCCGGAGGGCCGGGACGCCCTCCGGCCGCGTCCTCATCCCCCGCCGCTACTCCGCCGCCATCGCCTGATGCACCACCGGCACCGCCGGCGCGCCCTCCCAGCGGGAATTGGCCGGGATCGTCTCGCCCTTCATCACGATGGTGAGCGGGCGCAGCTGGGCGTAGTCGCCGACCTTGGTGTCATAGAGCACCGTCGCGAAGGCGCCGACGCTGACGCCGCGGCCGACCTCGACCCGGCCGACCTTCATCACCCGGTCCTCGTAGAGGTGGGTCTGGAGCGCCGACATCCGGTTGACCGAGGCGAAATCGCCGATGGTGACGCAGTCGAACTCGGTGATGTCGGTAGCGAGCAGGCATACGCCCTCGCCGATGCGGGTGCCGAACAGCCGCAGCACCCAGGGCAGGAACGGCGTGCCCATCAGGTGCTCGAGCAGCACCTTGCCGGCCAGCCCCCAGTACATCACCGCCACCGCCTCGGTGCGCATCGCCCACCACGACCACATCGGGTGCATGCCGGGCTCGTAGCGGCCCATCAGCAGCCACTTGACCGCGATGACCACCAGGGTCTGCAGCACCGCGATCACCACGCTGGTGGCGACGAAGCTGACGGCGAGACCCGCCCAGTCGCCGGCCAGAATCGCCGGGTAGAACACGAAGTCGATCGCCAGGATGGCGAAGGTGATGAACAGCATCGGCGAGAACGAGGAGGTGAACGCCTCGAACACGCCGCGCCCGACCCGCGGCCAGATGCCCGGATCGAAGGTCTTGCTCTGGCCGAGATCGACCTTCTGCCGGACCGGCAGCTTGATCGGCGGCGAGCCGAACCAGGTCTCGCCGGGCGCCATGCGGTCGTTGGCCGGGGGCTTCGACTTGATGCCGATCAGCACGTCGTCGGGGATGATGGCGCCGGGCGGCACCACCGCGTCGTTGCCGACGAAGACCCGGGCGCCGGTGCGCACCGGGTGCAGCTCCATCACGCCGCGGCGCACCTCCTCCTCGCCGTAGACCACCTCGTCGGCGATGAAGTTGCGCGGGCCCACCTCGGCGAGGTCGTAGCGGCCGGCGAGGTTGGTCGAGATCTCGGCGCCCTGGCCCATGCCGGCGCCCATCAACCGGTACCAGGCCCGCATGTAGACGGTGGCGAAGAGCGACGAGAGGGTCTCGAGCGTCACCTCGGCGGCGAGCGCCACCGCCCATTTGCGCAGATAGGTGCCGCTGTGGATCGAGTAGCTGCCGGCGCGCAGGCGCGGCAGCACCAGCCAGCGGATGCCGGCGATCAGCCCGACCGTGCCGGCGGTCATCAGCATCGCGGTCGGCCAGGTCAGCAGCGGCAGGTAGACGTGGTAATCCACGTCGGTCATCGTCGCGAGCGAGTCGCTGATCTGGTCGAAGATGTAGAAGGCCGGGAAGATCGGCAGCAGGCCCACCGCCGGGATCGCCGCCAGGAGCGCGGCGTAGATCACGAAGAACGCGGCCCGGCGCTCGCGCGACGCCTCCGGCGCCGGGTGCAGGTCCGAGAGGTCGACCATTCCGACCTTGCGGCCCGGCGAGCCGTCCCAGGCCTCGGTGCGGCCGACGACGGTGCCGGACGGCACCGTCGTCAGGTCGGCCAGTTCCGCGTGGTCCTCGATCCGGGTGTCGTAGCCGACGACGCAGGAGGTGCCGATCGCGACGTCGTCGCCGATCGAGACCCGGCCGATGACCAGCTCGTTGCCGACCACCTCGGCATTGGCGAGCGTCAGGCGGCCGCCGAGGGAGGCGCCCCGCCCGATGCTGACGAGGTCCGGCGCGCCGATCTCGATGTCGGAGATGAGCGCGTCCTCGCCGACCTTGGCGCCGAGGAGCCGCAGGTAGATGCGGATCATCGGCGAGCCCTGGAGCCACTTCACGTGGACGAGCGGCGTCAGGCGCTGGGTCAGCCACCAGCGGAAATAGTAGGTGCCCCACAGGGGATAGCGGCCGGGCCTCGTGCGCCCGAGCACCAGCCACTTCACCGCGATGGCGATGAGCGCCGTGACGGCGTTGAGGCCGATATAGACCAGCAGCAGCACCGCCATCTCGGCGAAGAAGCCGAGCTCGCCGCCGGTGATGAGCAGGTAGGTGACGAAGATGCCGAGCCACTGCGCCGTCGCCAGCGCGATCACGAAGGGCAGCACCGCCGCCTGCGCGAGGCCGCACAGGAAGCGCCGCCTCAGCGGCGGCGGCTCGAACGACAGGTCGTGGGTCGCGGCTGCCGCGCCGGCCCCGCCGGTGCGCTCGATCAGGGTCTCGGACATCGCCCTCAAGGTGCGGCCGTTATAGACGTCCTGGAGGGTGATGGCGGCGAGCGCCGGCACCTCGCGCACCGCCGAGACGAAGCGGGCGGCGAGCAGCGAGTGGCCGCCGAGATCGCCGAAGAAATCGGCCTCGAACGGGATCGGCTGGTTGCCGAACACCTTGTGGGCCGCGGCGAGCAAAGCGGCCTCGGTCTCGTCCCGCGGCTCCTCCTGGTCGCCGGAGGTCTCGACCACCGCCAGCGGCCGGGCGCGCAGGGCCTTGCGGTCGACCTTGCCGGAGGCGGCCAGCACCGGCAGCCCCTCCACCACCTCGAAATGCGCCGGGATCATGTAGGGCGGCATCGTCTCGGCCAGCGCCGAGCGCAGCCGGCCGCGGTCGAACTCGAAACCGCGCTCGGGAACCACAAAGGCCACGAGCCGGTCGACCCCGTCGTCCTGGCGCAGGACCACCGCCGCCGAGGCGATGCCTCCTTGAGCGCGAATGCGGGCCTCGATCTCGCCGAGCTCGACCCGGAATCCGCGGACCTTCACCTGGTCGTCGATGCGGCCGTGGAAGACGATGCGGCCGGCCGCATCGAGCGAGACCGCGTCGCCGGAGCGGTAGAGCACCGGGTCCGAGCCGTCGCCGCCATAGGGATTGGCGACGAACTTCTCCGCCGTCAGCTCCGGCCGGGCGAGGTAGCCCTTCGCGATGCCGGGGCCGCCGATCAGCAATTCGCCCTGCACGCCGGGACCGACGAGGTTCAGCCCCTCGTCGGCGATGTAGGCGGTGTAGTTCGCGATCGGCCCGCCGATGGTGACGGGATCGCCCGGGCGCATCTCGGCGGCGGTTGCCACCACGGTCGCCTCGGTCGGCCCGTAGGTGTTGAACAGTTTTCGCGACGGCGTCGCCCAGCGGGCGATCAGCGGCTCGGGCAAAGCTTCGCCGCCGAGCAGGATCAGGCGCAGGCGCGGCACGTCCTTCGTCATCAGCCCGAGCAGCGTCGGCACCGTGTCGAGGACGGTGATGCCGGCCTCGATCAGGATGTCGGGCAGGGCCTCGGCGTCGCCCATCTGGGCCGGGCTCGCCACGAACAGGGTCGCGCCGGCGAGGTACGGGACCCAGATCTCCTCCATCGAGAGATCGAAGGCGACCGAGGCGCCCTGGAACACCACGTCGTCGCCGGTGATCCCGTAGAGGGCGTTGGCCGAGCGCAGGAAGTGGCAGATGTTGCGGTGGCTGATGACGATGCCCTTCGGCACGCCGGTCGAGCCCGAGGTGTAGATCAGGTAGGCCGGGTGCTCGGGGGTGAGGCCGGCCGCGCGCAGGTCCGGCGCCGGGCCGTTCGCCCGGGCGGCGACCTCGTCCGGGGTGAGGGCCGGGCAGGTATCGGCGGGCGCCTTGTCCTTGAGGGCGCTCGAGACGACCAGCGCCTTTGCGTCGGCATCGTTCAGGCAGACCGCGACGCGGTCGGAGGGCGCCTCGGCGTCGAAGGGCAGCCAGGCCGCCCCGGCCTTGGTGATGCCGATCTGCGCCACCAAGAGGTCGGGCGAGCGCGCCATCCACAGGCCCACCACGTCGCCGGGCCCGATCCCGCGGGCCGCAAGACCCGACGCGATCGCGTCCGAGCGCCGGTCGACCTCGGCGTAGGACAGGCGGGTGCGCGAGGCCGCATCCGTGCCGCTCGCCGCGTCGATGAGCGCCGCGTGCTCGGGTCGTTCCCGGGCGGTGTCGCGAAAGATCTCGGCCAGAACCTCGTCGCGGATGAGGTCCGGCCGTGCGGGGCCGCGTAGCACCGCCGCGCCTGCGGGCGGGACGGCCGGCTGGCCCGTCCCGGGGCTGGACGTGCGGACGGTCCCGGCGGTGTGGTTCATCAAGCGACTCCGCTGGCCCGGGCGGGCCGTTGACCTCGAGATGCCGGCCCGATTCCGGCCTCCGGCGCTGCGTTCGTCCCGATCTCGGGCAGGCGGGAGGTGGACGAGAACCGGGGCCGGTTCAAGGCATGGCCGGGCACAAAACGCGGCGTCAGACCCAGCGCCGCCCGCCGCCCTCGAAGACCAGGATCCGGCCCTGCAGGATCTCCAGGTGGGGCGCCTCCTCGGCCTTCGCGGTCCCCAGCGTCACCATGACGGCCCGGGCGACGCCGCCATGCGCCACGATGAGTGTGGGCCGGTCGAGGGCGTCGAGGAGCGGGCGCACCCGCTCGGCCACCATGGCGTAGCTCTCCGCGCCCTCGCCCGGCGGGCAGAAGCCCCAGCGGTCGCGGTCGCGAGCCTGGGATCGGGCAGGATCGGTGCGCCGGACGTCCTTCCAGGTCAGGCCCTCCCAGGCGCCGAAGCCGATCTCGCGCAGGCGCGGATCGATGGTGTAGCCGGCGGGATCGAGGCCGAGAGCCGCGCGCAGGCCCTCCATCGTGTGCCGGGTGCGCTCCATCGGGCTCGCGATGGAGGGAAGAGCGCCGACGCCGTCGCCGAGCAGGCCGCGCAGACGCTCGCCGGCCTCCGCGGCCTGGGCCACGCCCTTGCGGTTGAGGGGCGTGTCGCGCTGGCCCTGGAGGCGGCCTTCGGCGTTCCAGTCGGTCTCGCCGTGGCGCACGAAGTAGATCGGGGCACGGCTCACCGGTCGGCCCTCTCGGAACGGCCCCGCTTGGCTCTCGTTATTCCTTCCACGATTCGTCGCACGCGCCATCCCCGCCGGAGCCACCACCTCCCGATGTCGAAGAAGAACCCGAAAGACAAGCCGGTTTCGCTCCCCGGCCATCCGCGCCCGTCCTCCGCCGCCTGGGCGAGCGAGGCCGGATCGCTGGCGGCGGCGAATCCGGCCTTCCTCGCCGAGCACGGCGCGACGATCCCCGTCCCGCCGCAGGGGGTGGTGCAGTGCCGGCCCGAGGCGCCGTGCCGGCTCACCGAGATCGACCCGGACATGCCGGGCTCCTCCGACGGCAAGGCGGCGGCCGAGGCCGAGCTGGCGGAGGTGCGCGCCCGCATCCAGGCGCTGCAGGAGCGGCTCTACGCCGAGCGCAAGCGCAGCCTGCTGGTGGTTCTGCAAGCCATCGATACCGGCGGCAAGGACGGCACGATCCGCCACGTCCTCGAGGGCGTGAACCCGCAAGGGTGCCGGGTCTCGTCGTTCAAGACGCCGAGCCAGGAGGAGCTCGACCACGACTTCCTCTGGCGCTACCACCGCGAGGTGCCGGGCCGCGGCATGATCGGGGTGTTCAATCGCAGCCATTACGAGGACGTGCTGATCGTCCGGGTGAAGGGATTGGTGCCCGAGGCGGTGTGGCGGCCGCGCTACGACCTCATCAACGACTTCGAGCGCCTGCTCACCCTCTCGGGCACCACGGTGCTCAAGATCTTCCTGCACATCTCGAAGGCGGAGCAGAAGGAGCGGCTGGAGAGCCGGCTCGCCGACCCGACCAAGAACTGGAAGTTCGATCCCGCCGACCTCGTCGAGCGGCAGGCCTGGGATTCCTACCAGGCGGCATTCCAGGACGCGCTGACCCTGTGCGGCACGCGGCTCGCGCCCTGGCACGTGGTGCCGGCAAACCGCAAGTGGTTCCGCAACCTCGCCGTCGCCCGGCTGATCGCCGACACGCTGGAGGCGATGGACCCGCGCTTCCCGGAGCCGAAGGCGGACCTGACGGGGATCACGGTGCCGGATTGAACGCCGACCCGGACATCAAGGATCCTCGATCGGAATGACACCCTCCGCGTCATCAACTCAGTTTCGCGTCGGCGGCGAGGCTGCGTTGATGACAGGGAGGATGGAAGATTCGTCGAGCGATCGACGACCTTCGTGCCTCACGCCGCCTCGTCGCGCTTGCCGAGGCGCTTGTCGAGGTAGGTGTCGACCGTCTGGGTCAGCTCGTCGACCTTGCCGTCGAAGAAGTGGTTGGCGCCCTCGACGATCTGGTGCTCGATGATGACGCCCTTCTGGGTCTTCACCTTCTCGATCACCGGCATCACCTCGCGAGCCGGCGCGACCCGGTCCTCGGAGCCGTGCACGAACAGGCCGGAGGACGGGCAGGGGGCGAGGAAGCTGAAATCGTAGCGGTTGGCCATCGCGGCGATCGAGATGAAGCCCTCGATCTCCGGCCGGCGCATCAGCAGCTGCATGCCGATCCACGAGCCGAACGACACGCCGGCGATCCAGCACGCCCGCGCCTCGGGGTTGACCGCCTGTACCCAGTCGAGGGCCGCGGCCGCATCCGACAGCTCGCCGACGCCGTGATCGAACGAGCCCTGGCTCCGCCCGACGCCGCGGAAGTTGAAGCGCAGGGCCGCGAAGCCGCGATTCGCGAACGTGTAAAACAGGTTATAGACGATCTGGTTGTTCATCGTGCCGCCGAATTGCGGGTGCGGATGCAGCACGATGGCGATCGGGGCGCCCTTCTGCTTCGGCGCCTGATAGCGCCCCTCCAGCCGACCGGCGGGACCGGCGAAGATGACCTCGGGCATGAACGACCTCTTCTCAAGCTTCAACGGTGCGTGAGCGCAGCACGGGAACGGAGGAGGAGCATAGACCCGAAGCTTGACTCGGGTCCCGTCTCCCATAAAAGCACCCTTAGAACGGTTCTAGGTGACTAGAACCATTCTAAACAACCGGGTGCCGCCGTCCCTGGCCTCGCGCCGGCGAGCACGCACCGTCTGATGACACGTGTCCGGGGCGGCCCTTAGCACGGTCCCCGGGGGGAAAGGCAAAGGAATTCAGCGCATGGAGCGCGCGCGCGCCTATCTCGACCACAACGCGACCTCGCCCGTGCGGCCCGAGGTGGCGGAGGCGGTCGCGCGCGCGCTCGTGGAATTGCCCGGCAACCCGTCCTCGGTCCACCGCGAGGGCAGGGCTGCCCGCTCCGCCATCGAGGCGGCGCGGGCCAAGGTCGCCTCTCTCGTCGGGGCGGCACCGTCGCAGGTGGTGTTCACCAGCGGCGGCACCGAGGCGGCGAACGCGGTCCTGTCGGGCGCCTTGAGACGGCGCGGCTTGCGAGCGCCGGCCCGGTTGCTGATGGGTGCAACCGAGCATCCGTGCTGCCTCCAGGGGCATCGCTTCCCGGCGGACGACACCGAGGTCCTGCCGGTCGATGCCGACGGGGTCCTGCGCCTCGACGTACTGGAGACGCGGCTGGCGACGCTCGCCACTGAGGGCGTGACGGCCCTGGTGTCGGTCCAGGCCGCCAACAACGAGACCGGGATCGTCCAACCCCTGGCGAGGGTTGCGGCGCTCACATGCCAGTACGGCGCCTTGCTCCACAGCGACGCGGTCCAGGCCGCTGGACGAATTTCAGTTGGGCGCAATATATTCAGCGCCGACGCACTGACCCTGTCGGGCCACAAGCTCGGCGCACCGAAAGGCGTCGGCGCGATCGTGCTCGGAGAGGGCGTGACCCTGGAGTCCGCCTTCCTCCGCGGCGGCGGGCAGGAGGCGCGCCTGCGGGCCGGGACGGAGAACGTTCCGGGTATCGTCGGCTTCGGGGTCGCGGCCGAGCTGGCGCTGGCAGCCATGCCGGCGGAGGCCGTCCGCCTCGCCACTCTGCGCGACGCGATCGAGGCGGGCGTGCGGGTGCGGGCACCGGACGCGGTGGTGTTCGGGGCGGGGGCGGAGCGCCTGCCCAACACGCTCTACGTCGCGGTGCCAGGACTCAAGGCCGAGACGGCCCTGATCGCCCTCGACCTCGACGGCGTGGCGGTCTCGTCCGGGTCGGCCTGCGCCTCGGGCAAGGTATCGCGCTCCGGCGTGCTCGCGGCGATGGGGGTCGATCCGGCCCTGTCCGCGGGGGCGCTGCGCGTGAGTTTGGGATGGAACAGCCGGCAAGACGACGGGGAAAGGTTCCTCGCGGCCTTCGATCGGCTGGTTTCGTCCCTATATAAGCGTCGGGAACGGGCCGCATGAGCATGCAGCCCACCCCGGCCGTGTCATCACCTCGCGGCCCTTGAAGCCGTCAGCGGTAGGAGACGGGTATGCCTGCAGTGCAGGAGACGGTCGATCGCGTCCGCGCCATCGATGTCGATCAGTACAAGTACGGTTTCGAGACCACGATCGAGATGGAGAAGTCCGAGAAGGGCCTCTCCGAGGACGTGATCCGCTTCATCTCGGCCAAGAAGGACGAGCCGGAGTGGATGCTCGAATGGCGCCTCGACGCCTATCGCCGCTGGCTCACCATGAAGGAGCCGAACTGGGCGCGGGTCGAGTACGACAAAATCAACTACGACGAGCTGTACTATTACGCCGCGCCGAAGCGCAAGGCGGCGCAGTCGCTCGACGAGATCGACCCTGAGATCCTCAAGACCTACGAGAAGCTCGGCATCCCGCTGCGCGAGGTCGAGGTGCTGGAGGGCATCGCCCCCGAGCGCCGCGTCGCGGTGGATGCGGTGTTCGATTCGGTCTCGGTCGCCACCACCTTCAAGGCCGAACTCGCCAAGGCCGGCGTCATCTTCATGCCGATCTCGGAGGCCGTGCGCGAGCATCCCGAGCTGGTGAAGAAGTACCTCGGCTCGGTCGTGCCGGTCACCGACAACTACTTCGCGACGCTGAACTCGGCGGTCTTCTCCGACGGCTCGTTCGTCTACATCCCGCCGGGCGTGCGCTGCCCGATGGAGCTGTCGACCTATTTCCGCATCAACGAGCGCGACACCGGCCAGTTCGAGCGCACGCTGATCATCGCCGACAAGGGCTCTTACGTCTCGTATCTCGAGGGCTGCACCGCCCCGCGGCGCGACGACAACCAGCTCCATGCCGCGGTGGTCGAGCTCGTCGCCCTCGACGACGCCGAGATCAAGTACTCGACGGTGCAGAACTGGTACCCGGGCGACGCGGAAGGCCGCGGCGGCATCTACAACTTCGTGACCAAGCGTGGCGATTGCCGCGGCGCGAACTCGAAGATCTCGTGGACGCAGGTCGAGACCGGCTCGGCGATCACCTGGAAGTACCCGTCCTGCATCCTGCGCGGCGACAACTCTCGGGGTGAGTTCTACTCGATCGCGGTGTCGAACGGCATGCAGCAGGTCGATTCCGGCACCAAGATGATCCACCTCGGCAAGAACACGACGAGCCGGATCATCTCGAAGGGCATCTCGGCCGGCCGGTCGCAGAACACCTATCGGGGCTTGGTCTCGGCTCACAAGAAGGCCAAGGGCGCGCGCAACTTCACCAACTGCGACTCGCTGCTCATCGGCGACCAGTGCGGGGCGCACACCGTGCCCTACATCGAGTCGAAGAATGCCTCCGCGGTGTTCGAGCACGAGGCCACCACCTCGAAGATCTCCGAGGACCAGAAGTTCTACTGCCAGCAGCGCGGCCTCTCCGAGGAGGAGGCGACCGCGCTCATCGTCAACGGCTTCGTCCGCGACGTGCTGCAGCAGCTGCCGATGGAGTTCGCCGTCGAGGCCCAGAAGCTGATCTCGATCAGCCTGGAAGGCTCGGTGGGCTGACGCCATGGCCGAGCCGGATAACATCGTGCTCGAACACCTGCGGGCGATCCGCAGCGACATCTCCGGCATCAAGGACGACATGCGCGGAATGCGGGCGGAGTTGACCTCCATTCGTCAGCATCTCGCGGGCGTCGTGACGCTGCAGGAATTCGATCACGGCGACATCGCCTCGATCAAGCACCGGCTCGAGCGTATCGAACGGCGGCTCGAACTCGTCGACTAATCAGAGATTTCAACGATATGCCGACCGGCGGTCTTCCCACGGGATGACCGCCCGGTCCGACAGGACTCATCACCATGCTCGAGATCAAGAACCTGGTCGTCAACATCGAGGACAAGCGCATCCTCAACGGCCTGAGCCTGACCGTCAACGACGGCGAGGTCGCCGCCATCATGGGGCCGAACGGCTCCGGCAAGTCGACCCTGTCCTACGTCATCGCCGGCAAGGAGGACTACGAGGTCCTCGACGGCGAGATCCTGCTCGACGGCGAGAACATCCTGGAGATGGAGGCGGATGCCCGCGCCGCCGCCGGCATCTTCCTGGCCTTCCAGTATCCGCTGGAGATCCCGGGCGTCGGCACCATGACCTTCCTCAAGGCGGCGATGAACGCCCAGCGCAAGACCCGCGGCGAGGAGGAGCTGACCACGCCCGACTTCATGCGTCAGGTCTTCGCGGCGGCCGACAAGCTCGAGATCAACCGCGAGATGCTCAAGCGCGCCCTCAATGTCGGGTTCTCCGGCGGCGAGAAGAAGCGCATGGAGATCCTGCAGATGGCGCTGCTGTCGCCGCGCTTCTGCGTCCTCGACGAGACCGATTCGGGCCTCGACATCGACGCGCTGCGCATCGTCTCGGAAGGCGTGAACGCGCTTCGCGCCCAGAACCGCAGCTTCCTGGTCATCACCCACTACCAGCGCCTGCTCAACCACATCGTGCCCGACACCGTGCACGTGATGGCGCAGGGCCGCGTGGTGAAGTCCGGCGGCAAGGAGCTCGCCCTCGAGCTCGAGGCCTCGGGCTACGCCGAGTACCGGACGAGCGAGGCCGCGTAACCATGGCCGACGTCACGACTCTCCGCACTGCCGCCGAGACCGGGCTGACGAAGCTGTTCGAGGTTCAGCGGCTCAAGCTCCCGGGGGCAGCCATCGCCCGCGAGGAGGCTTTTCGCTACTTCGAGGCGGCGGGCCTGCCGCATCGCCGCGTCGAGGCGTTCAAGTACACCGACCTGCGGGCCGCACTCCGTGAGGCTGCGCCGCCGGCCGAGGCGCCCGACGCCGAGACGGCGCGCAACGCCGTCAAGGCTGCCCGCGGCTTCGCCGGGATCGAGGCCGCGCGGCTGACCTTCGTCAACGGCCATCTCGTGGCGGCGCTCTCCGACCTCGCCGGTCTCCCCGAGGGCCTGGAGGTGGTGCCGTTCGCGAAGGCGATGGCCGAGGGTCATCCGCTCCTCGACCACCTCGCCCCGGTGGCGCAGACCCGCGAGAACCCGATCTACCAGCTCAACGCCGCCTTCATGGCGGACGGGGCGGTGATCCGGGTCGCGGACGGCGCCAAGATCGAGCGGGCCCTGCACCTGCGCTTCGTCGGCACCGGCTCCGCCCCGTTCTCGACCGCGACCCGCGTACTGGTTGTCGCCGGCGACGAGGCCGAGGTGACGCTCCTCGAGAGCCACGAGGGCCCGGACGGGATCGCCTACCAGCCCAACGACGTTCTCGACGTCGTGGTCGGCGACCGTGCCCGGGTGCTGCACAGCCGGCTGAACCTGGAAGGCAACGCTGCCATCGCGCTCTCGACCGTCTCGGCCCGTCTCGGCGCCGGCTCGCACATCGAGACCGTCAACGTGGTGACCGGGGCGGTGCTGTCGCGCCACCAGCTCTACCTGCACTTCGCAGGCGACGACGCGACCGCGACCGTCAACGGCGCCGCGATGATCCGCGACGGCCAGCTCGCCGACTCGACCCTGCTCGCCGACCACGCCGCGCTCGGGGGCATCAGCCGCGAGCAGTTCAAGACGGTGATCGACGGCGACGCTACCGGCGTGTTCCAGGGCAAGATCATCGTCCGTCAGGTCGCCCAGAAGACCGATGGCAAGATGAAGTCCGACTGTCTCCTCCTCACCGACGAGGGGCAGATGATGAACAAGCCGGAGCTGGAGATCTTCGCCGACGACGTGGCCTGCGGCCACGGTGCTACCTGCGGTGCGCCGGACGAGGACCTCTTGTTCTACCTGATGGCCCGCGGCCTGCCGCGTCCAGAAGCCGAGAGCCTGCTGGTCCAGGCGTTCCTCGGCGAGGCGATCGAGGCGGTCACCCACGAGGGGGCCCGCGAGGCGATGATCGCCGAGATCGAGGCCTGGCTCGCCCGCCGCGGCTAAACATTGAAGACGGGCCGGCCCGACCGGGGCCGGCCCACTCTCACGCCCCGCACGAGAGCCCGACATGAACGCACCCGTCCTCCAGACCCCCTACGACGTCGAGGCGATCCGGGCGCAATTCCCGATCCTGTCGCAGCAGGTCTACGGCAAGCCGCTGGTCTACCTCGACAACGCCGCCTCGGCGCAGAAGCCGCGGGCGGTGATCGATGCCATGTCGGGGGCGATGGAGACGGCCTACGCCAACGTGCATCGCGGCCTGCACTTCATGGCGAACGCGGCAACGGACGGCTTCGAGGGCGCGCGGGAGACCACGCGCCAGTTCCTCAACGCCCGCTCCACCGACGAGATCATCTTCACCCGCAACGCCACCGAGGCCTACAACCTCGTGGCGACCTGCCTAGGCTGGGCCGGGCTGATCGGCGAGGGTGACGAGATCATCCTGTCGATCATGGAGCACCATTCCAACATCGTGCCCTGGCACTTCCTGCGCGAGCGCCGCGGAGCCGTGCTGAAATTCGCCCCCGTCGATGACGAGGGCAACTTCCTGGTCGAGGAGTACGAGAAGCTCTTCACCCCGCGCACCAAGATGGTGGCGATCAGCCACATGTCGAACGTGCTCGGCACGATCACCCCGGCGGAGGAGATCGTCCGCATCGCCCACGCCCACGGCGTGCCGGTGCTGCTCGACGGGGCGCAGAGCGCGGTGCACCAGGCGATCGACGTCCAGGCCCTCGATTGCGACTTCTTCGTCTTCACCGGCCACAAGGTCTACGGGCCGACCGGCATCGGCGTGCTCTACGGCAAGAAGGAGTGGCTGGAGCGCCTGCCGCCCTATCAGGGCGGCGGCGAGATGATCGAGATCGTCGAGGAGGAGCGCATCACCTACAACGCGCCCCCGCACCGCTTCGAGGCCGGCACTCCGGCGATCATCGAGGCGATCGGGCTCGGCGCCGCCCTCGAATTCATGATGAATCTCGGCCGCGATCGCATCGCCGCGCACGAGGCGGCGCTCCTCGCCTACGCGCAGGAGCGGCTGCGCGGCATGAACAGCCTGCGGATCATCGGGACCGCGCGGGACAAGGGCGCGGTGATCTCGTTCGAGATGAAGGGGGCCCATGCCCACGATGTCGCGACCGTCATCGATCGCCAGGGCGTCGCGGTGCGGGCCGGCACCCATTGCGCCATGCCGCTGCTCAAGCGCTTCGGCACCACTTCCACCTGTCGCGCCTCGTTCGGCCTGTATAATACGACGGCGGAGATCGACGCCCTCGTCTCGGCGCTGACCCGGGCCGAACGGATGTTCGCGTGAGGACACCATGACCGATACCCAAGCCGCGAGCGGCGCCAACACCCCGCAGGTGAACGCCCAGGTGACCGCCTCCGCGATCCCGCCGGAGGAGATGGACCGCCTGACCGACGGTATCGTGGCGGCGCTCAAATCCGTCTACGATCCGGAGATCCCGGCCGACATCTACGAGCTCGGCCTGATCTACCGGGTCGACATCGCCGACGACCGCAACGTCGCCATCGACATGACCCTGACCGCCCCGGGCTGCCCCGTCGCCGGCGAGATGCCGGGCTGGGTCGAGAACGCCGTGTCGGCGGTGCCGGGCGTCGCCGGCTGCAGCGTCACGATGGTGTTCGACCCGCCGTGGGACCAGAGCCGGATGTCCGACGAGGCCCGCATCGCGCTCGACATGTGGTGAGGCGGGTCAGCGCATCGCGTCGGTGATGCGCTCCGGGAAGGCGAGGCCGTCATAGATCTCGGCGAGCGCCAGCCGCGCGCCGATTTCAGCCAGGTCGATCACGGCGTCCAGGCCCTCGAACAGTTCCGGTTGCCAGCCTTCCGCCTCCCGGCGATAGAGCAGGGCAACCGGCGCCACGGTCTCGAGGAGCAGGATGTATCGCAGCGTCGGGTGACGCTTGTACTCCTCCAGCTTCACGGTCCGGTCGACAGCGGTCGTAGACGGGGAAACAACCTCGACGACGAGGCGCGGTTCGCGGGCCTCGTGGGTGTCGTAGACCATCTCGCCGCACTCGACCGTGACATCCGGCCGCCGGATCGTGGTGATGCTGGTGCGAAGCGAGACGTCGTCCGTGGTCGGCCGGCAGCGCGAGCCGCGAAGCTGAGTCCCTAAAGTGATGATGACGTTCACCGTCACCCGGTCGTGCTGGACGCTGGCCCCGGTCATCATCCGATGCTTCGGGATCGGAACGCCGTCGACGAGTTCGAAAGGCTCGTCCTGACCCTCCTGCCAGCGATAGAATTCCTCCGGCGTCATCCGCCGGTGCACCGCATCCGCCATCTCCGCCTCCGTCACGGCCCATCCTAGCACGTCCGGCGGTGGACCGCGGGGGCGGGGATGCTTATCTTCGGATCGTAACGTCACGCCTCAACCGCCCGGGCCTTGAACCCGGCCGCCGGAGAGAGTTTTGAACATGGCACCGAGCTTCAAGGTGATGTCGCTGACCGAAGCCGCCGCCGAGCGGATCAAGCGCATCATGGCCGACGCCGAGCGCCCCATCGCGGGCCTGCGCGTCGGCGTCAAGAACGGCGGCTGCGCCGGCATGAGCTACACGATGGAATACGCCGAGGAGCGCAAGGCCGGCGAGGACGTGGTCGAGGACAAGGGCGTTCGCGTCTTCATCGACCCGAAGGCGGTCTTGTTCCTGCTCGGCACCGAGATGGATTTCCAGACCACGAAGCTCGCATCGCAGTTCGTGTTCAACAATCCCAACCAGACCTCGGCCTGCGGCTGCGGCGAATCGGTCGCGATCACCCCCGCCGACCCGAACGCCCTGGCAACGGCCCACGCCTGAGGGCGTCTCCCCGCCCCGGCGCCGCCCCTGGGGCGGGGTCTCAGGCGACGTCGTGCATGGTCTCGACCGGCAGGCTGTCGTCGATCACCTGGTTGCGGCCCGCCCGCTTGGCGGTGAACATGCAGTGGTCGGCGCGCTCGAGCAGCGACACCGCTGTGTCGCCGCGCCGGAAGACCGCGAGGCCGACCGAGATGGTGATCCGCCCGAGGCTCTCGCCGGTGGAGCGCTTGACCAGTTCACGGCCCATCACGCTGGTGCGGACCTTCTCGGCCACTTCCTGCGCCTCGCGCCGGTCGCTGCCCGGCAGGATGATGCCGAATTCCTCGCCGCCGAACCGCGCGATCGTGGTGCGCGGCTCGACGCATTCGCGCATGGTCATCGCCACCAGCCGCAGCACCTGGTCGCCCGTGAGGTGGCCGTAGAGGTCGTTGAAGCGCTTGAAGTGGTCGATGTCGAGCACGACGAGGCAGAGCGGCTGGCCCTGCACCGCGGCGTGATCGACGGCCTTGTGCAGCATCTCTTCGAAATGCTTGCGGTTGCCGATGCCGGTGAGGGGGTCGGTCAGCGATTCGACGCGCACCGCCTCGAGGGTCTCGCGCAAACTTTCGATCTCGTTGCGGCTCTCGCGCATCCGCGCCTCGAGGGTGCGGTTGTTGGCGGCGACGTCCCGGGTGGTGACGACGAGCGAGGAGACGATCTCCCGCACCCGGGCGCGGTTCACCACCGGCGCGGCAAGATCCTGGCTGAACGCCTGCAACGAGGCGCCGTAGCGCGCCGTCGAGCCGAGCGCCGTGTCCAGCATCTCCATGATCTGCTCGATCTCGGCCAGGACGCCGGTACTCGCCCGCTCGGTCTCGGTCGCGAGCCGGCGGCCGTCGAGATAGGTCTCGAAGAGCTGGTCGACATGGGTGTCGGCCAGCACTCCGTGCTCGGCGGTGATCCGCTTGACGGCATCGATGAGCTGCGGGTTCAGGCCCGCGACATAGGTGTACCAGACGGCGTAGCTGCGCGGCGTGGCCGAGGAGCGGTACGCCTTCATCAGCTCCATGGCACGCTGACCGAACAACAAGCTCCGATCAAGCTCGGCGCTGCTCAGGTCAGGCATCGAACATCTCCGCGCTGGGCGTCGGCTTCGTGCCGGCGCCTCCCTATGACCTGTAGGGGCGGTCCGTGGAGAAGCAGTTAAAGCGCAGAGGGATTTAGGCCTGGCAAACGAGAAACCCGGGTCTACTCGTTCTCTGTCCGCTTCTTCAGTACGACTGGCCGTAGCAGGAAGGCTGGAACGTGAGCGCCCATGCCGATCTCGGCCTCCGGCATCGCATCGTCGTCCCGGTTGCGGCCGCGGTCGCTCCGCCGGCCGGCGGAGCGTTCGTCGGGGTGACGGCGCTCCTCCGGAACGCGACGCTCATCCGGCCCGCGCCGCTCGGCCGTCGAGCGCGGGGCCTCGCCGTTGCGGCGCGACGTCGACGGCGGGGGCGTCTCGGCCTCGTCCTGTCGGTTGCCACGGGCGCGCCGCCGGCGGGTCTCGTCCCGGCGTCCCTCGTCACGCCGCGATTCGTCGCGACGGCCCTCGGCCCGTCCCTCGTCGCGGCGGCCGCGTCCGCCCCGGCCGCGGCGCTCCGGCTCAGCGGCCTCCTCGTCGGGCAGGCTGGCGAGGTCGCCCTCGGCCCAGGCGATCGGCTGGCCGATCAGCGCCTCGATCGCCGCGAGCGACTTCTCGTCGCCGCGGCCGACCAGGGTGAAGGCGGCGCCGCTGCGGCCGGCCCGGCCGGTGCGGCCGATCCGGTGCACGTAGTCCTCGGCGTGATGCGGCACGTCGAAGTTGAAGACGTGGCTCACCGCCGGGATGTCGAGGCCGCGGGCGGCCACGTCGCTGGCCACGAGCAGCGGCACCTCGCCGGAGCGGAACGCGTCGAGCGCCGCCATGCGGGCGCGCTGGTCCATGTCGCCGTGCAGGGCCGCGACGTTGAAGCCGTGGTTCGACAGCGACTTCTGCAGCTGCGCGACATCGCGCTTGCGGTTGCAGAAGATGATGCCGTTGTTCAGTTCCTCGGCGGCGCGGATCAGCTTGCGCAGGGTCTTGCGCTTCTGGTGCCCTTCCGCACCGGTCGCGACCAGCCGCTGGGTGATGGTGGTAGCGGTGGAGGCGGGGCGCGCCACCTCGATGCGGACGGGATTGTGCAGGAAGTCGTCGGCGAGGCGCTGGATCTCCGGCGGCATCGTCGCGGAGAAGAACAGGGTCTGGCGCGTGAACGGCACCAGCTTCACGATCCGCTCGATGTCGGGGATGAACCCCATGTCGAGCATCCGGTCGGCCTCATCGATGACGAGGAGCTCGACGCCGGTGAGCAGCAGCTTGCCGCGCTCGAAATGGTCGAGGAGCCGCCCCGGGGTCGCGATCAGCACGTCGACGCCGCGGGTGATCTTGAGGTCCTGGTCGGCGAACGAGACGCCTCCGATCAGGAGCGCGACGTTGAGCTTGTGGTTGCTGCCGTAGCGCTCGAAATTCTCCTCGACCTGCGCGGCGAGCTCGCGCGTCGGCTCGAGGATCAGCGTGCGCGGCATCCGGGCCCGGGCCCGGCCCTGCTCGAGCAGGGTGAGCATCGGCAGCGTGAACGCCGCCGTCTTGCCGGTGCCGGTCTGGGCGACGCCCAGAACGTCACGCCGCGCGAGGACATGCGGAATGGCTTGAGCTTGGATCGGGGTCGGCGTGGTGTAGCCCGCGGCCTCGACGGCCTGCTGGACCTTCTCGCTTAAACCCAGTTCGGCGAATGACATCCTGAAGAGAACCGTTGCGCGCGGGCGGATCGGGCCGGCGCGGAGACACCGTCGCGGCAACGGCCGGGATGCAAAGTCGTTTCGCAGCCTGTCCCGCGCCGAAGACGCCGAGGTGGGACGTTCACGCCATTGCTCCGTCGCGTCGGGCACGCGACCGCCCGCAGGACACGCCCGATGCGAGCCCATTTGTCAAGTGCTGACCGGGATTTGTTCGGTGCACGGGGCCTGTCGCGCCCGCGGCTTTCTCCCCGCCCCTTCAAGGGCGCAACGGTGCGCTGCAGGGGTCGAGCCGCGTCCGCGCCGCAGGCCCGGCGATCGACCCGGTGGTCTCCGGCTCGACGATGCCGCGCAAGGACGCGACCGTCTCGCGGCCGGGGCCCGCGGGCGTGCGCGAGGCGAGGAAATGCGTCGCCGCCAGCGAGCCCGCGACGGCGAACAAGGCCATCCTCCAGGTGCGCCGGAGCAGGGAAGGCGGCGCGGTCTCGCGCCCGAAAGCGTCCATCTCGATTCCTCAGCGGCAGTTCCTCGGATGGACCGTGACGGATCATGGTTAATGCTAAGTGATCGCAGCTGCTCGATTTTTTGGATCGGCGGTCGCCGCCGATTCACGTTTCGTTGACGGGTGGCGGGGTAAACCCTGGCCTCGTTGCAGGAATGCGACAGACCGGGTGACCGACCGGGGATAGAAGCGCGCCGGCTCTCGCCAATCAGGACCAGTCAGAGAATGAAGAAGATCCTCCTCGCCTCCGTGGCCCTCGTCGGCCTGTCCGCGGCTGCTTCGGCTGCCGACCTGCCGCGCCGCGCGGCCCCTCCGCCGGTCTTCACCCCGGTGCCGGTCTTCACCTGGACGGGCTTCTACGCCGGTT
>NZ_BPQJ01000007.1 GCF_022179185.1 Methylobacterium frigidaeris
CAGAATGCCCGAAAAACTTGCGCTCGGTGTGGACCAGTTCGCCGGGTCAGGGTCAAGGGTCACTCCATCAAACGTTCCGCTCGACGTCTTTCGCCGGCGAGGCTGTCATGCACTGGATCGTACAGGGCAGGGTCGTCGGTGACCCGACCCATGCGCTCAGACGTCTTCTTTCCCTCCACCAGGACCCGGGAAAGCGCGAGCTTGAGGGCCCCAATGTCTTCGTCCGTGAGCGTGTGGTCAGCCAAGGTACCCCCCGGGTCGGCTAGGTTGCATCCGACGACTATAACGACGCATGGGCGTCATGGCTGCATCAATGCCCGTGACGGGAGTAGGTGACATTCACTGGCGTCCTAACGGAGTGCGTGCGCTCCCCTAGAAGGGCGACGGTGACACGGCCGGCGGCCGCCCTCGACCGGAGGGGGTGCTGCGTCATGAGAGGGGCCTACGGTCGCGCCGGATGCGCTCCCTGATTTTCACACGAGCGCGTTAGCGGCGGCCCCGGGTAGGGGAATTCACACGATCGTGTGAAGACGCCTGATTCGCGGCTGGCGGGGTGGATACCAGCCAGCCTCCGGGGCCGCGACTGGTATCGATCTGGTATCCACGCTTCAGGCGGGACGCCATCCACAGGCTAAGTGCCTGAGAGATAATGGAGCGGGCGGCGGGAATCGAACCCGCATATTCAGCTTGGGAAGCTGACGTTCTACCACTGAACTACGCCCGCGGCCGTCTTCGTCATACGGGGTCGACCCGGTGCTGTCCACCTCGAAATGCCGCGCTGACGGGGACCTTCGTCGGCGCTCCCGCATCAGCGTTTCGAGGTCAGCGCTCCATGCGCTGGGATTGCGATGCGTTGGGGTCGCCACCGCCGGCGCCGAAGAGCTTGCGCAGGAAGCCCGGGGCGATCGCCGAGAGGGGGTTGACGCTGATGTTGGGGGCGCTCATCGCTCCGGCGACGCGGAAATTGATGCCGAACAGGCCCTCGTTGTGGCCGCCGCCGAGGAGTGGCCCGAAGATCGGCACCTGGGACACCACATTGTTGAGGCCGTAGAGCGGCACGAAGGTGCCGGAGACGTCGGTGCGGTCCTTGCCCGTGTCGATCCAGCCGCCCAGGGTAAAGCCCATCGCCGGGCCGGAGATCGCGGCTTCCGCGAAGGCGACGCGGGTGCCGGTGCGCTGGAAGGCGGCGCGCAGGCGGTCGAAGCCGACGTCGTTGGCGTCGCTGCGCCGGTCCTCGCTCTCGCCCTGGGCCATGATCCGGCCGAGCGCCGGCTCGTTGCGCAGGGCGAAGGAGCGGATCTGCACCAGGCCCGATTGCGGCCCGTCGTTCATCGTCATCTGCAGCGACAGGAACCCACCCTGCATGCGCTTGTAGATGTCGAGGAAGCGGAGCGCCGCGCCGGCGTCGCTGGTCTCGGCATTGAGGACCGGCGGGGTGCCGCGGTCAGGTTTCGCTACGTCCAGGCTGACCCCGGCCGAGCGCAGGCGGCCCTGGATCCGGGCCTGGCGCACGTCGTCGCCGCGTAACGACAGCTTCAGGCTGGCATTGGTCAGCGCCTCCTCGTTGAAGCCGGTGAGGATCGCGAAGCTGAGATCGGCCTCGATGTCGCGGGCGGAGGTGTCCTTGCCGCCCTTGCGCGGCGGTGCGGTCATCGCGCGCAGGAACGGCCTTGCATCGGCGACGCCGCCCTTGGCGCTGATGCGGTAACCGCTGCCGGCGCGCTCGACCTGGGCGCGGATGTCGTCGCCCGGCGAGAGCTTGAGGCTGGTGAGGTCGGCCCGCTCGAACCCCCCGTCGGCGTTGAGCGAGGCGCTGCCGCGCAGCTGGACCGAGCCGGAATCGAGCGCGATGTCGCGCAGATCGCTGCCCTGGCCGGTCTCGGTGAGGGACAGGGTGAGACGGCCCGGCCTGCCGGCGGCCTTGATCCAACCCGGCAGGAGCCCGTCGACGCTCGCCCGGGCGAGGTCGGCCTCGACCCGGACCGGGTTCCTGCCCGGCCGGCCGACCGGCACGACGAAGCGGGCATTCACCGGCCCGGCGAGCTGGGGCGCCGTGGGCAGGCCCTTGCGGGCCCGGGCCGCGTCGTCGAGGACCATGGTCACCACCGCCTCGCCCGGGGCGCCGGCCTTCGGCTGGTGCAGGTCGAGGTTGAGCGGGGCGCCGGCGAGCCGCCCGTCGCCCTTCAGGCTGAACCCGTTCCGGTCGTAGGCGACCGCGAAGCGGCCGTTCTCGAGCTTCTCCTTGCCGACGATACGCTCGGCCGCGATATCGGTGAGGGTTCCGCTCACGGTCACCGGCAGGTCGGCGATGTCGGGTACCGCCTCGAGGGAGAGGGGGAAGTCGATGCGCAGGTCGGCCTGGCCGCGCAAGGTCGCGGGGTCGAACTCGGTGCCCGACAGCGACCGAAAGAGCTTGGTCTGGAGCAGCGAGGCCAGGGCGTCGGCGCCGCCGGTGAGGCGCAGCCCGATCTGCGCGGTCACGTCGTGCGGCACCGCGTCCTTGATGACGAAGGAGCCGTCCTGAAGGGCGAGGGCGCGACCGTCCGGCATCCGGATCTCGGCGGTCGCCCCGCGGATGGCGGTGTTGCGCCCGGTGACGAGCCCGGCGACCCGGGCGCGGGAGAGCGGCGGCGCGTCGGAGGAGATGGTGAGGCCACCCTCGCTCACCGCAAAGGCGATCCGCACCGCCTGGTCGGGCATCGGCTCGCCGCGGGTGGCGGCGGCGAACTCGGCCATGCTCATGTCGACCACGATGTCGAGGCTGTCGAGCCGCCCCGTCCGCATGTTGTCGACGAGGTAGCTGCGGATCGGCGGCGCGACGTTCTCGGGCCAGAGCCGCAACGCCGCGCGCCCGTCGGTGCGGTCGGCGGTGATGCGCAAGGTCAGGCCGCCCTCGTCGGCCCGGGTGCCGAGGGTCCCGCTGACCGTGCCGTGCACGGCATCGCCCGACAGGGTGAGGGCGTCGATCTGCACGCCGTCGTCGCGGCCGGAGAGGCGGGCCTCGACCTTGGCGATCTTGACGGACGCGTCGCCGGGCGCGGCGCCGCGCAGCACCGCGTCGGTGCCCGACAGGGCGGCCGTCCAGCGTGGCCCGGCGCCGTCCGGCCCCGCCACCCACTCGCCGGCGAGGCGCACGCGGTTGCCGGCGCCGCGGTAATCGAGGGCGTCGACCTTCAGGGCGCGGCGGGCCTCGTCCCAGGCGGCGTCGACCGTCACCGCCTCGATCGTCACCGGATTGAAGTCCTTCTCCTCGATCAGGAGGTTGCCCTCGCTGGTGGCGAGCCGCAGCGTCATGCCGTCGAGGCGCGCGCCGTGCATCGCCACCTGGGCGCGGCCGGAGAGCTTCAGGTCGGTGGTGAGCGGCAGGCGCGACTGGCCGGAGAGCAGCAGCAGGTCGGAGACCGGCAGGTCGTCGAGGGTGAGCACGCCGTGGCGGCCGCCATCGGACGCCTGCTCCACATCGCCGCCGAAGCGCCAGGGCCCGTGCGGGCCGACGATGCGCATCTCGAACACCCGGGCGGGCCGCGCCGCATCGCGGTTGAACAGCCCGTCGACCCGCGGGAAGACCACGCGCTCGGCCCCGGATTCGTCGAGAAGCGTCAGGCGGGCATTGGTCAGGCGGGCCCGGTCGAGGCTGCCGATCACCCCGGACGGATCGAGCACCAGGCTCAGGATCGACGCCACGGTCGCGGAGACCGGCGAGACGGTGCCGCGGGCGGCCACCACCGCCGGCGGGGTGTGGGGCTTCACCTCCGAGGGATCGTTGGAGGCCGCGAAGGCGATCGAGCCGTCATGATGCAGGAGCGCCCGCAATTGCAGGTCGCGGAACTCGACCGAGCGGGCCTGGACCGAGAGGCCGAGGAGCGACCACAGGTCGATGGCGACCACCGCGAGGGGCGCCCGCACCACGAGGTCGCCCTCCGGATTGCGGATGTCGAGGCCGCTGGTGCGCAGGGCCAGCGCCCCGTCCCGGTCGATCTCGATGGCGCTGTCGTGCAGGCTCGCGCTCCAACCCGGGCCGAGCCGCTCGGCGATCGCCGCCGCCACCCGGGGCTCGAGCCAGGAGAAGCTCACCGGGCCGCTCGCCAGCCGCAGGTAGGCGAGGCCGAGGCCCACGCTCAGGAGGATGACGGCCGCGAGCTTGAGCAGCAGCACGCCGCGGACGCAGGTCCGCAGCAGCGACCGGGGCGCCGCCTTGATCCGCACCGCGCAAGGCTCCGGGTTCTCGCGGCCCGGCTGCGTGACGGGATCCATTCCTGGTGTCGCTCGGCCTGTCGTCACGCGTGCGTCGCCACTCCGGGCGCCCTGCGCAGGGCGCCGCCCCTTGAAGGGCCTCGTGCCCGGAGCGTGAGGGCCACGCTCCGGGCGGCGAGGCCACCGCCGATGATTGCCCGCTCCGGTGACCGGAGGGTAACGTCCTGCCGCTTATCCGTCGGGCGGCGCGCCGGGCCGGTCCCTCGCCCACGGCTGACGCCCTTCCCGCCTCTCCCAGAGGCACACCATCAATCGGCCGAAAGGAAGGCACGATGGCGCTGAACCCGGGCGACCCCGCCCCCGATTTCTCCCTGCCGGCGACCGGCGGCGAGACCCTGAGCCTCGCCGGACTCAAAGGACGCAAGGCCGTTCTGTACTTCTACCCCAAGGACGACACCAGCGGCTGCACCCTGGAGGCGCAGGCCTTCAACGGGCTCCGGCAGGCTTTCGCGGAGGCCGATACTGCCGTGATCGGCGTCTCGCCCGACCCGATGAAGAGCCACGACAAGTTCCGGGAGAAGTACGGCCTGGAATTCCCCCTGGCCTCGGACGAGACGAAGGCGATGCTCGAGGCCTACGGCGTCTGGGTCGAGAAGAGCATGTACGGCCGCAAGTACATGGGTGTCGAGCGCACGACGTTCCTGATCGACCGCGAGGGGACGATCGCCAAGGTGTGGCAGAAGGTGAAGGTGCCGGGCCACGCCGACGCGGTCCTGGCGGCGGCGCGGGCGTTGTGAGGCGCGCGATCCGGCCGCGCGCCATGGACGGCGAAGTGGGCGACGACGTTTCCAAGTAAACCGATGTTCCCCTCTCCCATGCGCGACAGGGGTCGGAAGTAAGGGTGACACGTTTCAATGTAAAACGCCGACCGTCGTGCCGGCAGCGGGACAGACTGAGCTGAACTCGAAACCGTCGCACCCTCACCCCGACCCCGCTCCCACCCGGGAGGGGGGATCCCGCGCTTGATTGTGACTCGTTTTTGATCTGGTGGTGCCGGGGAGATGCTGCGAGACGTCCGCTGCGACACTGCCGCAGAACACCGTTTCGTCCATGCCCTTGAAACATCCTTAACCTTAACCCGCGACGGTCCCGCCCAGGTTACGGACCGTCCCGATGCTCCCTCCCCGCCCTTCGTCCTTCGCTGTCCCTCTCGCGGCCTTCCTCTCGCGGCCCGCGCTCCCGCACGGCGGCCCGGACCGGGTCTGGATGGTGCGCCGCAGGACCGTGGCGCTCGCCGCCCTGGCCTTCGGGGTGCTGTCCCTGTGGGCGAGCGCGGCGACGTGGTTCATCGTCTTCCGCGACGAGGCGCTGGCCCGTTTCATGGAGCGCCAGGGCGCGATGCAGTACGCCTACGAGGAGCGGATCAGCGCCCTGCGGGCCCGGCTCGACCGGGTGGCGACGCAGAAGCTCCTCGAGCAGGACGGGGTCGAGACGCGACTCGCCGACCTCGCCGGACGGCAGGTCGCGCTGGAGAACCGGCAGGCGATGCTGACGAGCCTCGCCGAGCAAGCCGGCGGCGCCCCGGGTGCGATCGGCGAGGACGGCATGGGAGGGCCGGCCGGCGGCTGGCCGGCCCGGGACATCAGGCCCGTGCCCTCCGCGATGCCGTTCGCTCCGGTGCCCGTCCCTGAACCGACGCCCGAGGCCCTGGGCCTGCGCACGGATGCGGAGGACGTCGCGCCGGCCCCCTCCCCCGGGGTGACCAGCCGGATGGCGACCCTCGCCAACGCCCTCGACGGTCTCGAGGCGCGCCAGAGCCAGGCGGTCGGTCGCCTCGCCGCGGGCAGCCGCAGCGAGGCGGCGCGCCTGCGCGGGGTGATGGCGGAAACCGGACTCGACGCGCGGCGCTTCGCTGCCGTCCGCGGCGGTGGCATCGGCGGCCCGCTGGTGCCGGCCGGGTCCGGGCCGTTCGAGAGCGCCGTCCTCATGGCGCAGCGCGACCTCGGCGAGCGCGACAGCTTGCGGCGGATCATCGGCGCGTTGCCGGTGCGGCGGCCGATGGCGGTCGATGGCGGGCTCTCCAGCACCTTCGGCTACCGGGCCGACCCGTTCACCCGCGGCCTCGCCCTCCATACCGGCATCGACCTGCGCGGCGAGTCTGGCGCCCCGGCGCGGGCCACCGCCGCCGGCACGGTGACGCTGGCGGATTACTCGGGCGGCTACGGCAACATGGTCGAGATCGATCACGGCCACGGCCTCGTCACCCGCTATGCCCACCTGTCAGCGATCACGGTGGTGTCCGGCCAAGCGGTGGCGGCAGGCCAGATGGTCGGCAGGGTCGGCTCCACCGGCCGCTCGACCGGCACGCACCTGCATTACGAGACCCGGATCGACGGCGAGCCGGTCGACCCGCAGCGCTTCCTGCGGGCGGGGGCCCGGCTGGCGGCGCGTTGAGCGCTCCCGCCAGCGGCGGAGCGCTCGGGTCGGAGCCCGATCAGCCCGACCGTGAGACGGGCCGCCGGAGTGGGGGGCGGCGCCCCGCTCTTCGTCGGAATCCCGACATGCCGGCCTCGATCCGTCCTGGCCGCCACCGAGGGATCGATGCCGTCTCGGAACCTGAGGCCGGGGGCGCTCTCACCGCGGACCGGCCGTGTCCGCGGCACGCGCGTCGGTGCCGACGGCCGAGGCGTAGGCATTGATGATCCCCGCCAGCAGACCGGGAAAGCGCGCCTCGACCTCGGCCCAACGGGAGTAGTTGCGCAGCTCCACGCCGTGACGCTCGCTCCGGATCAGTCCGGCTTCGCGCAGCACCTTGAAATGGTTGGACAACGATGATTTCGGGATGATCCGGTCCCCGACCGCCGAGAGGGCCGAACAGGCCTCGACGCAGCCAGCCCGCATGATCTTGGCGAAGATGGCCGCCCGGCTCGGGTCGGCGAGCGCGTGCAGGATCGCCTCCGGCCGGACATCCTCGATGGCAGGGTGAAACAGCGGTCTCATCATCCATCCATATGGGGTCTTGAACTCTGCTCCCATAGTTCCAAAATTCCGAACTATGGGACCATGTCCTCCATCCTGGAGCTGGCCCAGGTCGGAGAGTAGCACTCATGTCGAAGCTTGAGGGCAAGGTCGCCGTCGTGACCGGCGCATCGAAGGGCATCGGTGCCGGCATCGCCAAAGCCTTGGCGAGGGAGGGCGCGGCCGTGGTGGTGAACTATGCGTCCAGCAAGGCGGGGGCCGACGCCGTCGTCGCAGCCATCGTCTCGGCCGGCGGCAGGGCCGTCGCGGTGCAGGGCGACGTGACCAAGGCGCCCGAGGCACGGGGCGTGATCGAGGCGGCGGTAAAACAGTTCGGCCGGATCGACGTGCTGGTCAACAATTCCGGCATCTACGAATTCGCGGCGCTCGAGGACGTGACCGAGGACCATTACCGCCGCCTGTTCGACGTCAACGTGCTCGGTCTCCTGCTGACGACACAGGCGGCCGCCAAGCACCTCGGCGAGGGCGGCAGCATCGTGAACATCTCCTCGGCGATCACTCATGTGCACACGCCGACGGCGGCGGCCTATGCGGGGACCAAGGGTGCGGTGAACGCCATCTCGGGCGTGCTCGCCAACGAGCTGGCCCCCCGCAAGATCCGCGTGAACGTGGTCAGCCCGGGCTTCGTGGTGACCGAGGGCACGCATACGGCCGGGGTCGTCGGTTCCGATATGGAAGCCGGCCTCGTCGCGCAGACGCCTCTCGGCCGCGCCGGCCAGCCGGACGATATCGCCGGAGTGGTGGCGTTCCTCGCATCCGATGACGCCCGCTGGCTGACCGGCGAGGTGATCACCGCCAGCGGCGGCATTCGCTGATACCGCAGCCGGACGATTTCTTTCGGAAGACCATATCGCCAGCCCGCGCGGCGCCTGCGCGACGCCGAAATCCGCATCGCGACGCGATCAGTCAAATTTCTTATGACACCGCCGCACCTTCGAACGGACGCGTTCGATGGTGTCAGGCAAGCCCGAACGGGCGCCGGCGCTGATGCGCCGGTCGCCTTCGCATCGATGCGAAGACGCTAGGGTATGACACACGACGATTGTCCCTGCGCGCGCGGCCAAGATGGGGTGCGCGCAGGAGCAGAGTTCAGAACGGACATCGAAAGGCCGCATTCAGACAGCGGCGATCGGCCACCGATCATCCGCTCGCCCGCGGCCCCGTTGAAAGCAGGCCGTTACAAATCCGCTCACCCGGTCGAGGCGTCCACCGCATCGACAACCTGGAAGCGGACGTTCCGAAGGGTCGCGACGGACCAGTACTCGCCTCGCCGAAAGGTGTTCTAGCCCTCGACCGTCTCGGCCGAAGAAGATTTGGCAGGATTTTCGGCGGGGACCTCCAAAGGCCTCTCGACCTGATCGTCCGCCGCGGTGTCGCGCCGACTGTCCAGCTCGGCCCGCAGCTCGCGTTCGGCGAGGAGCCAGAACTGGATCTCGTAGCCGTCCGGGCGGTGGTTGCGCTCCCAGATGTCGTAGGCGCGGGCCCGGATCGCTGCCAGGGGTATCTCACGCATCACCGATCAGCCTCTTCCACGCCGGATGCCGCTTGGTGCCGGACGGCCGGCTCGACGGGGCTCCTATACCGTGGGTTGGTATGACTGTCGCGAGGGATCGGCGGCGCAAGGCGGCGCTTCGCGCGCCAGCGACAACCTATGTTGGTCCGGACGGAACCGTCCGGACCCGATCGTCAAGTCAGCGGCTCAGACCAGCCGGCTCTGCTCGATCGCCGCGGCGACGAAGCTCTGGAACAGCGGGTGCGGCTCGAACGGCCGCGACTTCAGCTCCGGGTGGAACTGCACGCCGATGAACCAGGGATGGCCCACCACCTCGACGGTCTCCGGCAGGAGCCCGTCCGGCGAGAGGCCGGCGAAGCGCATGCCGTTGGCCTCCAGCCGCTCGCGATAGGCCATGTTGACCTCGTAGCGGTGGCGGTGGCGCTCGGCGATGCGGGTGCCGCCGTAGATCCTGGCGATCTGGGAATCGGGCGCCAGCGCCGCGGTGTAGGAGCCGAGCCGCATCGTGCCGCCGAGGTCGCCCTCAGCCACCCGGCGCTCGAGCTCGTTGCCGCGCATCCACTCGGTGAGGAGGCCGACCACGGGCTCCGGCGTCGGGCCGAACTCGGTCGAGTTGGCGTCGGGAATGCCGGCGAGCGAGCGGGCCGCCTCGACCACCGCCATCTGCATGCCGAAGCAGATGCCGAAATACGGGATCTTGCGTTCGCGGGCGTAGCGGGCAGCGCGGATCTTCCCCTCCGCCCCGCGCTGGCCGAAGCCGCCCGGCACCAGGATGCCGTTGAGGCCCTCCAGGAACGGGCCCGGGTCCTCGCGCTCGAACACCTCGGACTCGATCCACTCCAGGTTGACCTTGACCCGGTTGGCGATGCCGCCGTGGCTCAGCGCCTCGATCAGCGACTTGTAGGCGTCCTTGAGGCCGGTGTACTTGCCCACGATGGCGATCGAGACCTCGCCCTCCGGGCTCTTGATCCGGCCGACGATGTCGCGCCAGCGGTCGAGCTTCGGCTCGGGGCCGGTCTCGAGGCCGAAATGCGCCAGCACCTCGCGATCCAGGCCCTCCTCCTTGTAGGACAGCGGCACCTCGTAGATCGTGCCGACGTCCCGCGCCTCGATGACCGCCGATTCGCGCACGTTGCAGAACTGCGCCAGCTTACGGCGCTCCTCGCGCGGGATCGCCCGGTCGCAGCGGCAGAGCAGGATGTCGGGCTGGATGCCGATCGAGCGCAGCTCCGCCACCGAGTGCTGGGTCGGCTTGGTCTTCAATTCGCCGGCCGACGGGATGTAGGGCAAGAGCGTCAGGTGGACGTAGGCGCAGGTGCCCCGCGGCAATTCCTGGCCGAGCTGGCGGATCGCCTCGAAGAACGGCAGGCCCTCGATGTCACCGACGGTGCCGCCGATCTCGACCAGCACGAAATCGTAGGCCTCGTTGCCGTCGAGGACGAATTCCTTGATGGCGTTGGTGACGTGCGGGATCACCTGGATGGTGGCGCCGAGATAATCGCCCCGCCGCTCCTTGGTGATGATGTCGAGGTAGATCCGGCCGGTGGTGATGTTGTCGGCCCGCGTCGCCGGCACGCCGGTGAAGCGCTCGTAATGGCCGAGATCAAGATCGGTCTCGGCGCCATCGTCGGTGACGAAGACCTCGCCGTGCTGCGTCGGGCTCATCGTGCCCGGATCGACGTTGAGGTAGGGGTCCAGCTTGCGCAAGCGGACCTTGTAGCCGCGGGCCTGGAGCAGGGCCGCGAGGGCGGCGGAAGCGAGGCCCTTGCCGAGCGAGGAGACCACGCCGCCGGTGATGAAAACATACCGCGTCATGGGACTCGCTCCATACACAGGCGTGGCCGGGTTGCCAAACGCCGTTAGCTCAACGGGGTCATGTCCGGGCGGCGGGGCCGGCCGGACTCACAGGATTTTTCGGAAGAGAGGGCGGCGCGGGCGCGCCGCCGGACTCAGGACGCGCTTGGCTCGAGCGCGCGGGATCAGCGCGACTGCGGCGCCGCCGGGACCGCCGGAGCAGTCGGGGTGGCCGGCGCGGAGCCTTGGGTAGAGCCTTGGGTCGAGCCTTGTGTCGCGGAACCTTGGGTCGCGGGCGCGTCGCCCTGCTGCTGACGCAGCTGGTCGAGGACGTTGCCGGCCGGCGGCGCGCCGGTCTGGCCTGCGGGGGCCCTGGTGCCGGCACCGTCGAAGATCGAGCGCGGGCCGGCGCCCCGGTGCGACATGATCGCCAGGACCATGCTGGTGGCGAAGAACAGGGCGGCCAGGATCGCGGTGGCGCGGGTGAGCGCGTTGGCCTGGCCGCGGCCGGTCATGAACCCCTGCGTGCCGCCCCCGCCGCCGAGGCCGAGGCCGCCCTCGGAGCGCTGCAGCAGCACCACGCCGATCAGGGCGAGGACGATGATCAGGTGGACGACGATCAGAACGGTCTGCATCGGGCTTCCGGGCCGGCCGCACGGGCCGCCAACGTGGCAACGGCCGGCACGCGGACGCGTCCGGACCTCCAATTCCGGGCGCTCCTATACGAGAAGTGCGTCGGCGCCAAGGGTGGAAGATGGATTGAGGCTCCGCGCGAGGCGCGGGATGAACCCTCCCCGCAGAGGGGGGGGGAGGGTTGGCCGTCTCGCCTCACCCCCGCGCCGGGAACCCCTCCTCGAACCGTACCGCCTCGCCCCGCGACGGCTCGGTCAGGCTGCCCTCCCACATCACCGCCTGACCCCGCACCACCGTCCCGACCGGCCAGCCGGTGACCTCGCGGCCGTCATGGGGCGTCCAACCGCACTTGGAGGCGATCCAGGCGTTGGTGATGGTCTCGCGGCGCTTCAGGTCGACCACCGTCACGTCGGCGTCGTAGCCCACCGCCAGCCGCCCTTTCCGGGCGATGCCGAAGATGCGCTTCGGTCCGGCGCTGGTGAGGTCGACGAAGCGCTGCAGCGACAGTCGCCCGGCAGCGACGTGGTCGAGCATCACCGGCACCAGGGTCTGCACCCCGGTCATGCCCGAGGGCGAGTCCGGATAGGCTTTGCGCTTCTCCTCCAGCGTGTGCGGCGCGTGGTCGGAGCCGAGCACGTCGGCCACGCCCTGCGACAGGCCCCACCACAGCCCGTCGCGGTGGCTCACGTCGCGCACCGGCGGGTTCATCTGGACGAGGGTGCCGAGGCGGGCATAGGCCTCATCGCCATCGAGCGTCAGGTGATGCGGCGTCAGCTCGCAGGTCGCGACATCCTTGTGCTCGGCGAGGTAGCGCATCTCCTCCTTGGTCGAGATGTGCAGGATGTGGATGCGCGCGCCGGTGTCGCGGGCGATGCGCACCAGGCGCTCGGTGGCCTTGAGCGCCGCTTCCGGGGAGCGCCAGACCGGGTGGGAGGACGGATCGCCCGGCACCCGCAGGCCCTTGCGCTCGCGCAGCATCGCCTCGTCCTCGGCGTGGAAGGCCGAGCGGCGGCGGGTGCGCTTCAGGATCTCGGCGATGCCGGCATCGTCCTCGACGAGGAGCGAGCCGGTGGAGGAGCCGATGAACACCTTGATCCCGGCCGCTCCCGGCAGGCGCTCCAGCTCGGCCACGTCGCGGGCGTTCTCGTGCGTGCCGCCGACCCAGAACGCGAAGTCGCAATGCATCCGGTGGCGGGCGCGCTTCAGCTTGTCGTCGAGGGCCTCCGGGTTCGTGGTCTGCGGCACGGTGTTCGGCATCTCGAACACGGTCGTGACGCCCCCCATCACGGCGGCGCGCGACCCTGTCTCCAGGTCCTCCTTGTGGTCGAGGCCCGGCTCGCGGAAATGGACCTGGCTGTCGATCACCCCGGGCAGGAGGTGGAGGCCGCGGCAATCGAGGGTGCGGCCGGCATGGGCCTGCGACAGGTCGCCGATCGCGGCGACGCGCCCGGCCGTCACGCCGATATCGGCCAGCCCCTCGCCGTCGTGGTTGACCACAGTGCCGCCGCGCAGGAGGAGGTCGAAGCTCTGGCTCATCGTCGGGGTTCCCCTCGTCCGCAATCCGCGTTGACCCGTGCGCCGCGATTGAGGGCCGGGCGCAGGCGGCTTATGTCAGCCCTGCCCGCGGTTCAAGCAAAGGACCCCCGATGCCCCTCGCCCTCCTGCCGGACCGCACCGTCGTGGCGGTCACCGGCGCCGACGCGTCGAGCTTCCTCCAGGGTCTCCTGACCTGCAACGTCGAGACGCTGCCGGAGGGGGAAGCCCGGCTCGGCGCACTGCTCAGCCCGCAGGGCAAGATCCTGTTCGATTTCCTGGTGAGCCGGGCCCCGGACGGCTTCCGCCTCGACGTCGCCCGTGACCGGGTGACCGACCTCGTCAAGCGCCTGACGCTCTACCGGCTGCGCGCCCAGGTGACGATCGAGGTGCTGCCGCTCGCAGTGGTGGCGGGTTGGGGTGCAGAAGCCCCCTCCCCCGCCCTTCGTGACGGGCGCCTCGCCGATCTCGGCTGGCGCCTCTACCTCCCCGAGGACGAGGCTCCGGCGACGGATGCCGATGCGGCGGCTTACGCCGCCCACCGCATCGGCCTCGGCGTGCCGGAGGGCGGGACCGACTTCGCCCTCGGTGACGCCTTCCCGCACGAGGCGCTGATGGACCAACTCGGCGGCGTCGATTTCAAGAAGGGCTGCTATGTCGGCCAGGAGGTGGTGTCGCGGATGCAGCATCGCGGCACCGCGCGCACCCGGATCGTCCCACTCATCTACCGCGACGGCCCGGCGGTCCCGGTCGCCGAGCCGGTCACCGCCGGCGAGCGCAGCCTCGGCCAGACCGGCAGCGGAGCCGGGTCGCGCGGGCTGGCGATGCTGCGCATCGACCGGCTCGGCGAGGCGCTGGCAGCGGGGGAGACCGTGCTCGCCGGCGGGCGGGCGGTCGAGGTCGAGAAGCCGGGCTTCGCGACCTTCGCGTGGCCGGTGTGATCGGCAGACGACCGGAGATCTCGCGGCAGCGCCCCTTACGCTCACCCGGTCATCCCGGGACGGCGCAATGGAGCCCGGGATCAGTACCGCAGGTGAGGAAGAACGAATCGAAAGGCTCTCAGCTTGATACCGGACATCCAGTAATTCTGGATTCCGGGCTCCGCTGGGCGCCCCCGGAATGACACGGAATCTGTGGGAAGCGTCGCGCAAAGTCAGACTTCTGTCGGCTCGGCAGTCCCCTGTCCCGGCCACACCGCCCGCAGAACGAACACCCGGATCGCCGACGACAGATTCTGCTCGCCCCGCTCGGCGTCGATCCGCCCGACCAGCGCCTGAACCGACAGGCCGCGCGCCGAGGCGAGCTGGCGCAACGCCTCCCAGAACGCTGCCTCGAGGGAGACGCTGGTGCGGTGGCCCGCGATGACCAGGGAGCGCTTGAGCAACCCGCCTTCCGGCAGGCTCATGCGTCGGTGTCGGGGTTCTTCAGCCGGTGACCCTCGTGCCGGGCGGCCTCCAGGCTCTTGCGGGCCTCCTCCCGGGTCTTCGCGGCCTTCGGCCGGCCGAAGACGACGCGATTCTCCACCGCCTGGGCCTCCTTGGCGGCCCGCTCGCGGGCCTTGCGGACCTGCTTCAGGTTGATGATCTCGGCCATGACCCGATCCTCCGCGCCCCCGCCACGAGGGACAACGCCCCGCGCCGCCAGAAGCTGCGCGGGACGGATGTCAGCTTGCGGTTATTCGGCGCTCGGCGCCAGCATGTCCTCCGGGCGCACCACGGCGTCGAACTGCTCCTCGGTGACGTAGCCGAGGCGCAGGGCCTCCTGCTTCAGCGTCGTGCCGTTCTTGTGCGCGGTCTTGGCGATCTCGGCGGCCTTGTCGTAGCCGATCGTCGGGGCGAGCGCGGTGACGAGCATCAGCGAGCGGCTCATCAGGTCGGCGATGCGGTCGTGGTTGGGCTTGATGCCGACGACGCAATTGTCGGCGAAGCTCACCGCCGCGTCGGCGAGGAGCCGCACCGATTGCAGCACCGCGTTGGCGATCACCGGCTTGTAGACGTTGAGCTCGAGGTGGCCCTGGCTGCCGGCCATGGACACCGTGGTGCCGTTGCCGACGACCTGGCAGCACACCATCGTCATCGCCTCGGCCTGGGTCGGGTTGACCTTGCCGGGCATGATCGACGAGCCGGGCTCGTTCTCGGGCAGCGAGATCTCGCCAAGGCCGGAACGCGGGCCAGAGCCCATCAGGCGGATGTCGTTGGCGATCTTGAACAGGCCGCTCGCCAGCGCGTTGAGCGCGCCTTGCGTGAACACCAGGGCGTCGTGGGTCGCCAGCGCCTCGAACTTGTTGTCGGCCGAGGTGAAGGGCAGCCCGGTCAGTTCCGCCACCTTGGCGGCGAATTTTTCCGCGAATTCGGGATGCGCGTTGAGGCCGGTGCCGACGGCCGTGCCGCCCTGCGCCAGCGCCAGCACGCCCGGCAGCGTCGCGCCAACGCGGGCGCCGCCGAGCGCGACCTGCGCGGCGTAGCCGGAGAATTCCTGGCCCAGCGTGACCGGGGTCGCATCCTGCAGGTGGGTGCGGCCGATCTTGACGATCTCGCCGAACTCCTTCGCCTTGGCGTCGAGGGCGGCGTGCAGGTGCTGGAGCGCCGGCATCAGACGGCCGTTGATCTCGCGCGCCACCGCGATGTGCATCGCGGTCGGGAAGACGTCGTTCGAGGACTGGCCGCGGTTGACGTGGTCGTTCGGGTGCACCGGCGACTTGCCGCCGCGCTTCCCGCCCAGGCGCTCGTTGGCGAGGCTGCCGATGACCTCGTTGGCGTTCATGTTCGACTGGGTGCCCGAGCCGGTCTGCCAGACCACCAGCGGGAACTCGCCGTCGTGCTGGCCCTCGACCACCTCCGCGGCGGAGGCGGCGATCGCCTCGGCGACTTTCGGATCCAGCACGCCGAGATCGCGGTTCACGAGGGCCGCGGCCTGCTTGACGAGGCCCAGCGCGTGGACGAGGGGGGCCGGCATCCGCTCGGTGCCGATGCGGAAATTCTGGATCGAGCGCTGGGTCTGGGCACCCCAGTAGCGGTCCGCCGGGACTTCGATCGGCCCGAACGTGTCGGATTCCGTGCGGGTGGCTTTCTCGGTCGGCGACATCTTGGCCTCTTTGGCGGTGCGAAACGGCGCCTACTTAAGCCAAGAGTCGCGATTGCGCGATGCCCTGACACGCCTCGAATCGCGCCACCCTCAAGGAGTCCGGATGCCCTCCCCTGCGGCGGCCGTGGCCGCCCCCTTCCGTCCCGTCGTGCCGCGCCCGCGCACCGAACCGATGGGGCTGTTCAGCTTCCTGCGCGCCGCCCGCGCCAACCCGCTGACCACGTGGTACGAAGAGCATTTCGAGCGGCCGATCGTCACGGGTGAGGGCGCGCTGGGCCGCGTCACGGTGATCAGCGAGCCCACGGCGATCCGCCACGTGCTGGTCGACAATGCCGCCAATTACCGCAAGGACGACCTGCAGCGCCGGGTGCTGGCGCCGGGCCTCGGCAACGGCCTCCTCACCGCCGAGGGCGACGAGTGGCGGTTGCAGCGGCGCACCCTGGCGCCGATCTTCTCGCCCCGCCACGTCGCTCGCTTCGAGGCGCCGATGTCGGAGGCCGCCGCCCGTCTCGCCCGCCGCCTGAAACGCCGGGACGGCCAGAGCGTCGATGCGGCCCTGGAGATGACGCGCGTCACCCTCGACGTGCTGGAGCGCACCATCTTCACCCACGGCCTGGCGCGGGAGCCCGACGCGCTCGGGCGCGCCATCACCCGCTACTTCGAGGCGCTGGGACCGATCGACCCCCTCGACGTGTTCGGCATGCCGAATTGGGTGCCGCGGATCGGCCGCCTCAAGGCGCGCCCCGCCCTGCGTTTCTTCGCCGAGGTGGTGGACGAGCTGATCGAGCGTCGCCGGGCGCTGGTCACTGCCGGCGGGGCAGCACCGCACGATCTCCTCACCCTGCTGCTCAAGGCACAGGACCCGGAGACCGGCCGCGGCCTCTCCGACATCGAGGTGCGGGCGAACCTCGTCACCTTCATCGGCGCCGGCCACGAGACCACCGCCAACGCGCTGACCTGGACGCTCTACTGCCTGTCGCAGGACGAGACGGCGCGCGAAGCCATGGAGGCCGAGGTCGATGCGGCCTTCGCGGAGAACCCTGCGCCGGGCATGGACGCCCTGCCCCGCACCAAGGCGGCCCTTGAGGAGGCGATGCGCCTGTTCCCGCCGGTGCCGTTCATGAGCCGGCAGGCCCTGGCCGAGGACCGGATCGGGCGGATCAAGATCCCGCGCGGCTCGCTGGTGACGGTCGCCCCTTACGTGCTGCACCGCCATCGCCGGCTGTGGGACGAACCCGACGCCTTCCTGCCCGAGCGCTTCCTGCCGGAGAACCGCGCCCGCATCGACCGCTACGCCTACCTGCCGTTCGGGGCGGGTCCCCGGGTCTGCATCGGTGCGAGCTTTTCCGTGATGGAGGCGACGTTGGTGCTGGCCCACATCGTCCACGCCGTGCGCCTCGACCGGGCACCGGAGGCCGGGCCGGTAGTGCCGCTGCACCGGGTGACGCTCCGGCCGCAGGACGGCTTGCGGATGCGCGTGACGGCGCGGGGGTGAGGGGTTTCACCAGCGGATAGCGGACACAAAGAACCCTCCCCATTCATCCCCGGGTTCGTCGCAGGCGAGCCCGGGGATGAATGGGGAGGGTGGGAATACCTGCAGCGTCAGCCGGAGAGCCGTTCGACCGTGCGCTCAGCTCTTCTTGCGGAACGCGTCCAGGCTCACCACCGAGGCGCCCTCCTGTGAGGTGTCGGTGCGCTCGGCGGCCTCGTCGGGCTTCGCCTCCGCGTCGGAGTCGGTCTTGCCGGCCGCGTCCTTGCCCGCAGGCTTGGTCTCGGCCTTCGCAGCGGGGACGATCTTCGGCAGGTTGCTGCCGATCGCCGGGACCTTCGGCTGCGCCTCGCTCGGCTCCGAGCCGGCGCCGCGGATCGCCCGCAGGGAGGTCGTGCCGGCGGGAGCCGCATCCTCGCTGGTCGCCGTGCCGTCGTTGAGCTCGAACTTGAGACCGAACTGCACGGAGGGGTCGAAGAAGCCGGTCACCGCCTCGAACGGCACCAGCAGCCGCTCCGGCACGCCGGAGAAGGACAGGCCGACCTCGAAGGTGTGCTCGGTGACGCCGAGGTCCCAGAACTGGTGCTGGAGGACGATCGTCATGTCCTGCGGATATTTCTCCCGCAGGCGCTGCGAGATCCGCACGCCGGGATAGTCGGTCCGGAACGAGACATAGAAGTGATGCTCGCCGGCCAGGCCGTCGCGTGCCGCATCACCCAGCACCTTGCGCACGACATTGCGCAGGGCATCCTGCACCAGGAGATCGTAGCGAATCAGATCGTCTGCCATCAACCGTTGCCTGGCGCCGCATCGCTCGCGGGAAGGGAATTCGAGTGGAGGCTTCTGTTGCCAGGTGCCTCCGAACCCCGCCTATGCGGTGCTACCCGCTAGGACTTCGTTTGGTCTTGGGGACCGCTTACGCGGCCACCGCCACCGGAGCAAAGTTGTCGTTGGCAACTATTGCATTGGCCCGATCACGGCGGAACCATGCCGAGCGAAAGCTCAACCTTTACGCCCTCGTCGATCCTATTTCGCCCCCGCCGAAGCCCGAACCGAACGGGCCGTTCCGGGCTTGGGTGGAGGCGCCGGGTACCGCCCCCGGGTCCGATAGGTTTATTCCGAAGAACGTTTATCGCCATAGCCGGCCTCGCGACCGGCAAGGGGGAATATAGAGGGTCCCGTGCCGCTTTTGAAGCCCGCCGCGCGCCATTCTGCGCCCGTTTCGCGAAGTGGTGCGCCGGCGCACCCCGAGCCCCCCGGCTTCCCCCGACGCGAGCGCGGGCTCTGGCTCGGGGTGGCCGCCGCAATCCTGCGGGCTTTGCTGCTGCAACTGGCCGCATTCGGCCTCGTCCTCGGGGCGGTCGCAGGCCTCGGCCACCTGCCCGCCCTGCCGGCGGGCTTCCTGCCCTTCCCCGCCTTGAGCGGCGGCGAGCGGGCGGCGCTCGCTCTCACGGTGCTGCCGCACGCGGCCCTGGCGCTCCTTCTTCTCGCGGCGATCCGGCTTCGCCCGGGGAAAGCTTTGGGGTTCGCCCGGCCCGCCCTGCCCCGCCGCGCCGCCTGGCTCATCCTGCTTTGGCCACCGCTCCAGGTCGCCTGGACGGCGGGGCTGCTGCTGCTCGCCGGCCAGGCACCCGTCCGCGCCTGGCGTCTATCGCCGTTCCTCACCGGCGAGGTCTTCCTGGCCTGGACGCTCTGGCTGGTGGTGCTGGCGCCGCTCGCCGAGGAGATGCTGTTTCGCGGCGACCTGTTCGGGCGTCTGCGCCGGATCCTGCCCCCGGCCGCGACGGTCGCCGTCGCCACCGCGGTGTTCGTGCTCTGCCATGCCGAGCGCGGCCTGCTGCAGCCGGTCTCCGTCCTGCCCCTCGGGATCGCTTTGGGCATGGTACGACTGTGGACCGGCAGCCTGTGGCCCTGCATCGCGCTCCACGCGGCGAGCAACGGCGCCGTGGTGCTGGCGCGGGTGTGGAGTACCGGCTGATTCCGGGCCCCGGGCGCTCCGATTCCGGCCGGGAACGCGTTATCCTGCCGGGCTACGCGGCCGGGGCGGGGAACCGTTTCTCCCCCCGGGCATAGGCTACAGTTTGGAGCCCTCCGGGCGCCGCGCGGCGCTCCGGGCCGTTTTCACGCGGAGGATGTCCGCCATGCGCCCCTACCACGCCCTCCTCCAGCGCATCCTCGACGACGGCGTCGAGAAGCACGACCGCACCGGCACCGGCACCCTCTCGGTGTTCGGCCACCAGATGCGCTTCGACCTCGCCGAGGGTTTCCCTCTCGTGACGACCAAGCGGCTGCACCTGAAGTCGATCATCCACGAGCTGCTGTGGTTCCTCGCCGGCGACACGAACGTCGCCTACCTGCAATCGAACGGCGTGACGATCTGGGACGAGTGGGCCGACGAGCACGGCGATCTCGGCCCCGTCTACGGCCGGCAGTGGCGGAGTTGGGCGAAGCCCGACGGCGGCAGCGTCGACCAGATCGCCTGGGTTCTCGACGAGATCCGCCGCAACCCGGATTCGCGCCGCCTCGTCGTCTCGGCCTGGAACCCGGCCGACCTCGACCGCATGGCGTTGGCGCCCTGCCACTGCCTGTTCCAGTTCTACGTCGCGGACGGGCGGCTCTCGCTGCAGCTCTACCAGCGCTCGGCGGACGTTTTCCTCGGCGTGCCGTTCAACATCGCCTCCTACGCGCTCCTCACCCACATGATGGCGCAGGTGCTCGACCTCACCCCCGGCGATTTCGTCCATACGCTGGGCGACGCGCACCTCTATTCCAACCACGTCACCCAGGCGCGCGAGCAGCTCTCCCGCGACATCCGCCCGCTGCCGCGCCTGCGCCTCGACCCGTCGGTGCGCTCGCTGTTCGACTTCCGCTACGACGACATCAGCATCGAGGGCTACGACCCGCACCCGGCGATCCGCGCGCCGGTGGCGGTGTAAGGATGACCTCACCCCTCGTCACCCTCATCGTCGCCGTCGCGAAGAATGGCGTCATCGGCCGCGACAACGCGCTGATCTGGCGCCTGCGCAGTGATCTGCGGCGCTTCCGCGCCCTCACCGTGGGCAAGCCCGTGGTGATGGGGCGCCGGACCTGGGACTCGATCGGCCGGCCGCTGCCGGGGCGCCGCGTGATCGTCATGACCCGCGACCCCGCATGGTCGGCACCCGGCGCCGAGCGGGCGGCCGGGTGGGACGAAGCCCTGCGGCTCGCCGGCTCGGCGGAGGAGGTGATGGTGGCGGGCGGGGCCGAGATCTACGCGCTCGCCCTGCCGCACGCGGACCGGATCCACCTCACCGAGGTCGATACGGCGCCCGAAGGCGACGCCCGCTTCCCCGCGATCCCATCCGATTTCCGAGAGGTCGCCGCCGAGGCCCATCCAGCCGGCCCCGAGGACGAGCACGGATTCCGTTTCGTGACGCTCGCGCGATACGTCTGAGAGGAGAAAACCATCTCAAGTTCCCGGGTGCGGCGATCGTACTCCCGGCGGCCCGCAGAAACCTTGAGAATTCGGCCGGCGCCGGAGGTTGCTTTCGCGTGGGGCTCGGCCGATATCGCAGGGGAGCGATGCCAGAGCAGTGCGAGTGCCGCGCGGGACGCGAGAGACAGCGCGGGGCGTGCCGGCCGGGAAAGGACGTGGGCGAGCATGCCTTGGAGCAATCAGAGCGGCGGCAGTGGCGGTGGCGGCGGCAACGGGGGCGGCCCCTGGGGCAATCGCGGCGGTAATAGCGGCGGTCCCTGGGGCGGCGGTTCCGGTGGCGGAGGCGGCGGCCCGTGGGGCGGCGGGGGCTCGGGCGGCGGCAACCAGCCGCCGGACCTCGAGGACCTGCTGCGCCGCAGCCAGGACCGGCTCAGGAATCTGATGCCCGGCGGCGGCTCGGTCGGCACCAAGGGCGCGGTGCTGGCGGTGCTGGTCGTGCTGGTGCTGTGGCTGATGACCGGCTGGTACACGGTGCTGCCGAGCCAGGTCGGCATCAACACGGTGTTCGGCCGCTATACCGGCCAGTCCGGCGAGGGCCTGCGCTACAACTTCCCCTACCCGGTCGGCGCCGTGGTCAAGCCGAATGTCGGCGAGTCGCGCAGCATCCAGGTCGGCTACCGCTCGGGCGTCGGCGCCCAGCGCTCCCGGGACGTGCCCGAGGAGAGCCTGATGCTCACCGGCGACGACAACATCGTCGACATCGACTTCGACGTGCAGTGGCGCGTGAACCCGGCCAAGGCCGAGGACTTCGTGTTCAACCTCCAGAACCCCGAGGGCACCATCAAGTCGGTGGCCGAGAGCGCGATGCGCGAGGTGGTGGGCCGGCGCCAGATCCAGGCGATCCTGACCACCGAGCAGTCGAGCGTGGCGCAGGAGGTGCAGCAGATCATCCAGAAGGCGCTCGATTCCTACGGCGCCGGCGTGCTGATCAACGTGGTCCAGCTCCAGGGCGTGAGCCCGCCGTCGGAGGTGCGTCAGGCCTTCGTCGACGTGAACGCGGCCCAGCAGGACGCGGCCCGCGCCCGCAACGAGGCCGAGACCTATGCCAGCCGCGTGGTGCCCGAGGCTAGAGGCCGCTCCTCGCAGGTCCTGCAGCAGGCCGAGGCCTTCAAGTCGCAGGCCACCGCCGAGGCGACCGGACAGGCCGCGCGCTTCCGCGAGGTCTACGAATCCTACAAGCTGTCGCCCGCGGTTTCCCGCGAGCGGATGTTCCTCGACACGATGGAGAAGGTGCTGGGCGGCGTGAACAAGGTGATCATCGACCAGAACGGCGCACCCGGTACGGGCGCCGCGGCGGCCGGCGTGCTGCCGGTCCTGCCGCTTCAGGACTTCGCCAATGCCGCCCGTTCGGGCAGCCCGGCCCAGGGGAGCGCGCGATGAACGGCAACGTCCTTCGCACCGCCCTCGTCGTCCTCGGCGTCCTGGTCCTGGTGCTGATCTACGCCTCGGCCTTCACCGTGAGCCAGACCCAGCAGGCGCTGGTGCTGCAATTCGGCCGCGTGCGCACCGTGCTGAACCAGGCCGGCACCGACAAGCCCGGCCTCTACTTCAAGCTGCCGTTCTTCGAGAGCGTGACGCTGTTCGAGAAGCGGCTGCTCGACCTCGACCTGCCGGTGCAGACCGTGCTCTCGGCCGACCGCCAGAACCTCGAGGTCGACGCCTTCGCCCGCTACAAGATCAGCGACCCGCTGCGCTTCTACCAGTCGGTGAACAACATCCAGGTCGCCAACCAGCGCCTGGGCAGCTTCACCAACGCGGCGATGCGCAACGTGCTCGCCAGCGCCTCGCGGGACGCCATCGTGCGCACCCAGCGCGAGGCCCTGATGAACCGCATCCAGGAAGAGGTGAACCGGCAGGCGAAGAATCTCGGCATCGAGATCATCGACCTGCGCCTGACCCGCGTCGACCTGCCGGCGGCGAACTCGCAGGCGGTCTACCAGCGCATGCGCACCGAGCGCGAGCGCGAGGCGGCGGACCTGCGCGCCAACGGCGCCCAGGTGGCGGCCACCATCAAGGCCAAGGCCGACCGGGACGTGACGGTGCTCATCGCCGAGGCGAACCAGAAGGCCGACCAGCTCCGCGGCCAGGGCGAGGCGGACCGCAACCGCATTCTCGCCGACGCCTTCGGGCAGGACCCGGACTTCTTCGCCTTCTACCGCTCGATGCAGGCCTACGAGAAGGGACTGAGCGGGCCCGAGACCCGGCTGGTGATCAGCCCCGGCTCGGAGTTCTTCCGCTACTTCAACGACCCGCAGGGCCGGGCGCGCCCCGCCGCAGCCCCGGCCGCCGGCCAGTAGGCCGGCGCCCCGCCGCCGAGGCGAACCGACACGTGACGACACCCGAGCGCCCCGCCCCGGCGGGGCGCACTTTTGTGACGGCGGGCCCCATGGTCGGCCGTGCCGCGGAGAACGACAAGATGCGACCGCAGGGGGGAACAGGGCAGCGGGGAACGGGGACCGCGTCGGGAACCGCCCGCGGGCGGCCGCGCGGCTACCTGACGTGAAGGACCTCGTCGCCGCCCTCGGCCTGGCGCTGGCGATCGAGGGCCTGCTCTGCGCCGCCTTCCCGGCGGCGATGCGCCGTGCGATGCAGGAGGCCTCGCAGACCCCGATGGAGCGCATGCGCCTCGTCGGCCTCCTCTCGGCCGCCGCCGGCGTCGTCGTGGTTGGCGTCGTCCGCCTGCTCCTCGGCTGATCCGCGCTCCTGGACCGACATGGGTCGTGCGGTGAGCCGGGACTTGAACCGGTCCGCCGGGAGACGATCTTAAAGGGGCTCCCGGCCCGGTCGCCGGGAGTTGCCCAGGCCGGGCGGACGGATGCGGCGAGACGCCTGCCCGCTCGTCCACCGGGCCGAACCGTTATGACGACGATCCTGCCCAACGAGGTTCCCTGATGGCCGCTTCCTCGCGCCGTAACCCCGCCTTCGCGAGACGGCGCCTGCCCGCCCTCGCGGGAGCCCTGCTCGCGCTCTCCGTCGGCACCGCGGCCCTGCCGAATGTCGCCCTCGCCAAGGGCCCCGAATCGCTGGCCGACCTCGCCGCCCAGGTCACGGACGCCGTGGTGAACATCTCGGCCTCGACCACCGTCGAGGCGCGCGGCCGCACCCTGCCGCAGCTGCCGCAGGGCACCCCGTTCGAAGACCTGTTCGAGGAATTCTTCAACCGCCGCGGTCAGGGTGGCGGCGGCGAGAGCCAGCCGCGGGCGCCGCGCCGCTCGAACTCGCTCGGCTCCGGCTTCATCATCGATTCCGCCGGCATCGTGGTCACCAACAACCACGTCATCGGCGACGCCAACGACATCCAGGTGATCCTGCATGACGGCCGCAAGCTGAAGGCCGAGATCGTCGGCAAGGATTCGAAGATCGACCTCGCGGTGCTGCGGGTGAAGCCCGATCCGGACCGGCCCCTGAAGGCGGTGCCGCTCGGCGATTCCGAGAAGATGCGGCCCGGCGACTGGGTGATCGCGATCGGCAACCCGTTCGGCCTCGGCGGCTCGGTCTCGGCCGGCATCGTCTCGGCGCGGGGCCGCAACATCGAGTCCGGCCCCTACGACAACTACATCCAGACCGACGCGGCCATCAACAAGGGCAATTCCGGCGGCCCGCTGTTCAACATGAACGGCGAGGTGATCGGCATCAACACCGCGATCCTGTCGCCGACCGGCGGCTCGGTCGGCATCGGCTTCGCGGTCCCCACCGCCACGGCCGGCCCGGTGATCGACCAGCTGCGGCAGTTCGGCGAGGTGCGCCGCGGCTGGCTCGGCGTGCGGATCCAGAACGTCGACGACACCACCGCCGAGGCGCTCGGCCTCAAGGGCGGCGGCCGCGGCGCGCTGATCGCCGGCGTCGACGAGAAGGGCCCGGCCAAGACCGCCGGCCTCGAGGTCGGCGACGTGATCACCAAGTTCAACGGCGTCGACGTCAAGAGCTCGAGCGACCTGCCTCGCATCGTCGCCTCGACCCCGGTCGGCAAGGTCGTCGACGTGACCACGGTCCGCAAGGGCCAGGAGCAGACCAAGCAGGTCACCCTCGGCCGCCTGGAGGACAGCGACAAGCCGCAGCAGCAGGCCGCCCTCAACCGGCCGCAACCGGAGGCCGACGTCACCCGCCAGGCCCTCGGCCTCAACCTCACGGGCCTCTCCGACGAGTCGCGCAAGCGCTTCGGGGTGAAGGACACCGTCAAGGGCGTGCTGGTCACCCGGGTCGATCCCAACTCCAACGCCGCCGACAAGCGCATCCAGCCGGGCGACGTGATCGTCGAGGTCGGCCAGGAGGCGGTAACGTCGCCCGCCGACGTCACCCGTCGCATCGACCAGATCAAGAAAGATGGCCGCAAGTCGGCGCTGCTCCTCGTCTCCAACAAGGAGGGTGAGGTGCGGTTCGTGGCGCTGAGCCTGGAGTAACGGCACTCGCGTGGGCGGGTCCTCGTGGCCCGCCGCGCGCGCTGTCCATCCGTATCCGTTCGATGTTACCGCCGAATCGATGTCGACACCCGCCCCGCGTCGTTCCGGGCGCCGCTTTCGCGGCTTCGGAACGACGCTGAAGACGCACAGCATTCATCCCACCTTCGGCCTCATTCTGACGGTCGTCGATCGAAGATCGACCGCCCGTGGAGGAGACGTCCTTCGAGGCTGAGCGATCTTCAATCGCTCGGCATCTCAGGACGAGGTCGTAGATGGGATGGGCCCAGTAGGACGATCGGTGGCGCGAACGCCTGTGAGCCGGCCCGCTCCTTCGGGCTGGCCCCCGCCCTCACTTCTGCGCGTCGATAAGCGGCGACCAGGTCGGGTCTGAGGCGTAGGATGGGGTCGGGACCGGCTGCTCGACCTTGCCGGTGATGTCGACCATGTAGAGCTTGCCGCCGGCCTGGCCGCCAGGGTCGCGGAAGAACATCACGTACTGGCCGTTCGGCGCCCAAGTCGGGCCCTCGTTGTGGAACCCCTCCGTGAGCACCCGCTCACCGCTGCCGTCAGGCTTCATGATGCAGATCGAGAACGAGCCCTTCCGCTGGCGGGTGAAGGCGATGTAGTCGCCCCGCGGCGACCAGGCCGGCTGGGAGGCCGAGCCGTCGCCGAAGGACAGGCGGCGCGGGTTCGAGCCGTCGGCGCCCATGATGTAGATCTGCTGCTGGCCGCCGCGGTCGGATTCGAACACGATCTCGCGGCCGTCCGGCGAGAAGGACGGCGAGGTGTCGATGGCGTTGGCGTTGGTGATCCGGGTCTGCGCCTTGGAGGCGAGGTCCATCACGTAGATGCTGGCATTGCCGCCGTCCTGGTCGCTCATCACCAGGCGGCGCCCGTCCGGCGAGAAGCGCGGGCTGGTGCTCATCTCGGCATTGGTCGGGATCACCTGCCGGGAGCCGGTCGAGAGGTTGATCACCTGCACCCGCGGCTGCTGGCCGGTGACCTGGGACATGTAGGTGATGTCCTGAGTCGAGGGCGAGTAGCGGGGGGCCACCACCGAGGCCTCGCCGCTGGTCAGGTAGCGCACGTTGGCGCCGTCCTGGTCCATGATGGCGAGGCGCTTGCGGCGGTGCTCCTTCGAGCCCGACTCGTCGACGAAGGCGACGCGGGTGTCGAAGAAGCCGCCGATGCCGGTGATCTTGGTGTAGACCGCGTCCGAGATCAGGTGGCCCATGCGGCGCGCATTGGCGCCGTCACCGGCATATTGCTGGCCGATCATCTGTTGGCCCGACAGCACGTCCCACAGCCGGAACTCGGCCTTGAGCCGGCCCGACCCGTCGCGGGTGACCCGCCCGGTGACGAGGCCCTGCACGCCGGTATCCTTCCAGGCAGAGAAATTCGGGGCGGCGTCGAAATTCGGGTTCTCGGGGAACCGGCCCTTCTCGACCGGGGTGAAGTAGCCCGAGCGCTTCAGGTTGCTGGTCACGATGCCCGACAGAGTCGGGCCGAGGCTCGGATCGCCGGAGAAGTCGGCGATGGCGATCGGCATCGGCTGGAAGGCGCCGCCGGGGCCGATGCGCAGGTTGAGCTGCGCCTGCGCAGTGCCGGAGAATCCCGGGACGAGGCCGGCGGTGAGGCACAGCCACAGGAGCGCGGCGAGCGCGTGACGCAATCGCGAAGGGGAGTGCATGGAGGGGACGTCCGTCGTGGGGTGAGGCAAGCGGCGTGAGGATCAGGCCCGCGGCAGCTCGAACTCCGCGTTGATGACCCGCCAGTCGTTGTAGAACGGCGCGTACTGGGACGGGATGCGGAAGGGCGCGCAGCGCCGCACCGCCCGCACTGCGGCCTCGGCGATCGAGCGGTCGACCGCGCTGCCGCCGGCGCGCAGGATGCGCGGATCGGTGGTGAGAGACCCGTCGGGGTTCAGGCGGATGTCGAGTTGCGGCAGCACGATGCCTTGCGCGGCACCGGGGGGCGCCGAGTAGCAACGCTCGATCTGCTGCTGCAGCAGGCCGACCAGGGCATCGCGCTGGCTCGGGTTGAGGCGCTGCGATGTACCGGTGGCGGCCCCGAGCGCCGCCGTGCGCTGCACCTCGCGGCCGGTGGCGCCGGTGGAGTGCGACGGCCCGTGCGCCGCCAGCGCGTCGCGGATCGCGCCCGAATTGAACTTGTCGGCGAGTTCGGCCTGGCGCCGAGCCTTGGCCTCGGCGGCGGCCTTGGCCTTCGCGTCAGCCACCGCCTTGGCCTTAGCGGCGGCTTCGGCCTTCGCCTTGGCTTCCGCGGCGGCGTGGGCCCTGGCTTCGGCCTCCGCACGCGCCTTCGCGACGGCCTCGGCTTTCGCCTCGGCTTCGGCCTGGGCCTTGGCTTCCGCTTCCGCCTTGGCTTCGGCACGCGCCTTCGCTTCGGCCTGAGCTTTTGCCTCCGCCCGCGCCTTGGCTTCCGCCTGAGCCTTGGCCTCTGCACGGGCCTTCGCCTCGGCCTCCGCTTCCGCCTTGGCCTCCGCGCGAGCCTTCGCTTCGGCTTCGGCGCGAGCCTTGGCCTCGGCTCTAGCCTTCGCGGCGGCCTTCTCGGCAGCCGCCTTCTCGGCCGCAGCCTTGGCCTCGGCCAGTTCCTCGCGCCGGATCGCCTCGGCCTCCGCCTTCTCGGCGGCGGCCTTCTCCGCCGCGGCCTTCGCAGCCTCCTTCGCCGCAGCCGCAGCGGCCTTCTCGGCCGCCGCCTTGGCAGCAGCCTTCGCGGTCTCCTTGGCGGCCTCGCGAGCCGCCTCCTTGACGGCTTCCTTGGCCTCGCGCTCCGCCTCGGCCTCCGCCTTGGCCTTCGCGGCGGCAGCGGCCGCAGCAGCGGCCTTCTCGGCATCCGCCTTGGCGGTGTCGGGGCGCGCGGGCGGGAGCGGGGCGGGCTCTGGCTGCTCGAGGGCCGGGCGTAGGGGCGGCGCCGGCATCTCCTCGGCGTTGGCGACCTTGATCTCGGGCGGGCGCGTCGGCGGCGTCGGCACGTTGGCCTTGGCCTCGCCCGGGTCGTTCTCCTGCTGCTTCTCCGCCACGCGGTCGGCCCGCGGGCTCTTGGCCGGGGCGTCGCCGTCGCGCTGGCCCTTGGTCAGCTCCGAGAACTGGTTCTCGGTGATGACCTCGACCGGCACGCCCTCCTCGGCCTGCGGCAGCACGTGCGAGGCGGCAGCGAACAGCGCCAGCCCGATCAGCACCACGTGCGCGCCGGCCGAGACCCAGACGCCGGGCTCGGACCTGTCGAAGGGAAACACCACGGCGAACCCCGTCCTGCTACCGCTGGTCGGGCTCGGTCACGAGGGCGACCTTCTTGAAGCCGCCGCTCGTCACGATCGCCATCACCTGGGCGACGCGGCCGTAATCGACCCGCTTGTCGCCGCGCACGAAGACCCGCTCCTCGAAGCCGTCCTTGGCGGTGGCCGAGATCTTCGCGACGATCGCGTCGTCGGTGAGCTCGTCCTCGCCGAGGAAGACCTGGCCGGTCTGGCGGATCGAGAGGGTGATCGGCTTCGAATCCTGGTTGAGCGGCGCGGCCTTGGTCTGCGGCAGGTCGAGGGGCACGCCGACGGTCATCATCGGCGCCGCGACCATGAAGATGATTAGGAGCACCAGCACGACGTCGATGAACGGCGTCATGTTGATCTCGTTGATCGCGCCGCCCCGCCGGCCGCGCCGACGGCGCCCGCCGCCCTGGACCGCTCCGGAGGCCATGCCCATCTGGCTCAATCCTTCTGAAAGCTCGGGTGATCAGGCCGCGAGGGCCATGCGCTCGTCGATCTGGCGCGACAGGATGGCCGAGAACTCGTCGGCGAAGCCTTCAAGGCGCCCCTGCGCCTTGGCCACCGAGGCCTGAAGCTTGTTGTAGGCGAGAACCGCGGGTATCGCCGCGAACAGGCCGATGGCAGTGGCGAACAGGGCCTCGGCGATGCCGGGCGCCACGACCGCGAGGCTGGTGTTCTTCGAGGCGGCGATCGACGTGAACGCCGTCATGATGCCGAACACCGTGCCGAACAGGCCGATATAGGGGCCCGCCGAGCCGATCGAGGCCAGGAACAGCAGGCGCGATTCCAGACGCTCGACCTCGCGCTGGATCGTCACGTCGAGGACCTTGTCGATGCGCTGGCCGAGGCTTCGGATCGAGCGGCCCGACCCCTCGTAGGAGCGGCGCCACTCGCGCATCGCGGCGACGAACAGGGCCGCGAGCCCGGTCGCCGGCTTGTCGTTGTGGGCGCGGAAGAGCTCCTCCAGCGGCCGACCGGACCAGAACTCCTCCTCGAACGCGTCCATCTCCGCCTTGGTACGGCGGAACAGCAGCGTCTTGTCGATGATGATCGACCAGCACCAGATCGAGGAGCCGAGCAGGCCGAGCATCACCACCTTGACGACGAAGTGGGCCTGCCAGAACAGACCGAACATCGTGATCTCGGCCACGGGCATCGCCTGGGCGGCGTCGGCGGGATTCATGCGGCTTTCCTCGCGTCCCGGGCCGATGAACGGCCCTCGGGCACTCCAACCGGGATCGGGGCTTTTCGTATGGTGGTTCGATCGCGCCCGAATCTGTCGAAAGTATGGGCCGCCGCTCCGCGAAGGAGCATTCGCCCGTCGCGAGTTAAGCCCCCGGCAGGGTTAAGGAATGATGAGCGCGACCGCTCAACGCCGCGTGAGCGTCCGGCGCAGGGCCTCCGGCAGGCGCACCGCCCGGCCCTCGCGCACGCAGGCCACCACGACATCCGCCCGCACCAGGGTCTCGTCACCGCGGCGCACCTCCTGGTCGAGATGCATCGAGGCGCCGCGCAGCTCCCGCGTGGCGGTCAGCACCGTCAGGGCGTCGTCCATGCGGGCGGGCTTGAGGTAGTCGAGGCTCATGCGCCGCACCACGAAGACGAGACCGTCGGCCTCCCGGTGCAGGTCGGACTGGTCGCCAGCGAGCCCGCGCAGCAATTCGGTGCGGCCCCGCTCCATGAAGCGCAGGTAGCTCGCGTGGTAGACGAAGCCGGAGAAATCCGTGTCCTCGTAATAGACGCGCACGGGCAGGGCATGGGCGTCCGGGGGCATGGTCTCGGGTTCGGTCACGCAGGGTCCTCGTCCAGGCACCTCCCCTCCCCCTGTGGGGAGGGGTCGAAGGTGGGGGTGGTGCAGCATAGAACTCGGCGGTGCCTCCTGCACCACCCCCACCCCTGGCCCCCACAGGGGGAGGGGAGGTGCACGTACTTACGAAGGGCCGGCCTTCACGCGCGGCGCACGAACCCGATCGCCTCCCCTCACGCCACCGCCTCCGCCCCCAGCTCCACCACCACGATCTCCGGCGGAACTCCGAAGCGGATCGGCGCGATGCTCAAACCCAATCCACCGGAGATCACGAGATCGCTCGCCTCGCGGACGTGGCCGTAGACGAAGCGGCGCGGGTAGCGCGAGGGCACCACGGGCGACCAGCCGAACAGCCGCACCTGCCCGCCATGGGTGTGGCCCGACAGGGTCAGCGCCACCCGGGCCGGCACCTCGGCGAAGATGTCGGGCTCATGCGCCAGCAGGATCATCGGGGCACCGTCCGGCACCGCCGCCAGGGTGGCGGGCAGGTCATGCAGGCCGACTCGGCCGCGACCGGTGCGGCGCCGGGCCGGCAGCAGGGCGAGCTGGTCCTCGATCCCGGCGAGCCAGACCGGGCCGGCCCGGGTCGCGAGCGGCAAAGCCTCGTTCGACAGGACCCGGATGCCGTTCTGCGTCAGCGCCGTGCCGGCGATGGTCGGGCCGTGCCCGCGGCGCAGGGCGTCCTTGTCCTCCCACCAGTCGTGGTTGCCGAGCACGGCGTAGACACCGAGGGGCGCGGTGAGGCCGGCGAGCACCGGCGCCCATTCGGCCGCGGGAATGTACCGGGTGACGTAGCGCTGGCCGGCCACGAAGTCGCCGACCAGCACCACGAGGTCGGCCTGCAAGGCGTTCGTGGCCGCGACGATGCCGGCGATGCGCTCCAGGCTCATCCAGGGGTCGCAGGCATGGATGTCGGTGAGGACGGCGATGCGCAGGGTGAGCCCCGCCGGCCAGGGCGCAGCGGGGTTCGGCCGGATCGCGTAGCGCGTCACGACCTGCCGGAACGGCTCGATGCCGGTGGCGTAGGCGCCGGTGCCGACGCCCGACAGCGCGACGGCGCCTGCGCCCTGGAGCACGCGGCGGCGGGTGAAGAGGCGATACCCCCTCCCCTCCTCACGCATCCTCATCCCCGGTGAACAGCCCGAACTGCACGGCGGGGTCGCGGTTCGGCTCCGGCAGGCCGAGATGGCGGAAGGCGTGGGCGGTGAGTACCCGGCCGCGCGGCGTGCGCTGCACGAAGCCCTTCTGGATCAGGTAGGGCTCGATGATCTCCTCGATCGCGTCGCGCGGCTCGGAGAGCGCCGCCGCGATGGTCTCGACTCCCACCGGCCCGCCGTTGAACGAGTGGGCGATGATGTTGAGGTATTTCCGGTCCATCGTGTCGAGGCCGGCGGGATCGACGTCGAGGAGCCGCAGCGCCCGGTCGGCAATGGCCCGGGTGATGGTGGGAGCGTCCTCCACGATGGCGAAGTCGCGCACCCGCCGCAGCAGCCGCCCGGCGATGCGCGGCGTGCCCCGCGCGCGCTTGGCGATCTCGTTGGCGCCGTCCGGCGCCATGCCGATGCCGAGCACCCGGGCGCCGCGGCTGACGATGAGTTCCAGTTCGTCGATGTCGTAGAATTCGAGCCGGATCGGGATGCCGAAGCGGTCGCGCAGGGGCGTCGTCAGCAGGCCCGCCCGCGTGGTGGCGGCGACCAGCGTGAATTTCGGCAGCTCGATCTTGACCGAGCGGGCGGCCGGCCCCTCGCCGATGATGAGGTCGAGCTGGTAATCCTCCATCGCCGGGTAGAGGATCTCCTCCACCGCCGGGTTGAGGCGGTGGATCTCGTCGATGAACAGGACGTCGCGCTCTTCCAGGTTGGTGAGCTGCGCCGCCAGGTCGCCGGCCTTCGCGATCACCGGACCGGACGTGGAGCGGAAGTTCACCCCGAGCTCGCGGGCGACGATCTGGGCGAGCGTGGTCTTGCCGAGGCCGGGAGGACCGACGAACAATACGTGATCGAGGGCCTGGCCGGTCTTCTTCGCCGCATCGATGAACACCTGGAGATTGGCGCGCGCCGCCCTCTGGCCGGTGAAGTCGGCGAGGCTGAGCGGCCGGATCGAGGCTTCGAGATCGTCCATGCGACGCTCGGGGGTGAGGAGGGCTTTGGGCTTGCTCAAGCGGGACCTGACGGGCTCTCACGGACGGCGCGAGGCCGGCGGCACCCGCTCTCCCGGATGTAATCGCTGCGCTCTGTCGCACAACGCGACCGATCGCGCTACGCTGCGGCGCCACCGACATCGGAGAGCCCATTCCCGTGACGATGCGCGAGCCCGCGGCGGTCGCCGCCGCGCCCGAACTCGCTCCTCCCCGGCCCGTCACCCTGACCGAGGCCCTGCCGGTCTGGCTGCGGGTCGCCGCCCTGTCCTTCGGCGGGCCGGCCGGGCAGATCGCGGTGATGCACAGGGTGCTGGTCGAGGAGAAGCGCTGGATCTCCGAGAACCGCTTCCTGCACGCGCTCAACTTCTGCACCCTGCTGCCCGGGCCGGAGGCGCAGCAGCTCGCGACCTATGTCGGCTGGCTGATGCATGGGCCCCGGGGCGGCCTCCTCGCCGGCGGGCTGTTCGTGCTGCCGGGGCTCCTTGCCATCATGGCCCTGAGCTGGATCTACGTCCTCTACGGCCAGGCGGGCCCGGTCGCCGGGCTGTTCTTCGGCCTCAAGGCGGCGGTGCTCGCCATCGTGCTGGAGGCGGTGCAGCGCATCGGCCGACGGGCGCTGCGCGGCCGGGTGATGACCGGGCTCGCCGCCGCCGCCTTCGTGGGCATCTTCTTCCTCGACGTGCCGTTCCCGCTCATCGTCGTGGCGGCGGGCCTCGTCGGATTCCTCGGCGGCCGGGCCGGGCATCCGGCCTTCCGCCCCGGCGGCGGGCACGCGGCGAGTGCGGCGGGTGGCCCCTACCTGTTCGGCGACGATGCGCTGCCGCAGGAGCGCGCGAGCTGGCGCGACACGCTGATCACCCTCGCGATCTGGTCCGCGATCTGGCTCGTCCCGGTCGCCGCGCTGCTCCTCGTCCTCGGCCCGGACGACGTCTTCTCCCGCATCGCGGTGTTCTTCTCCAAGATGGCGCTGGTGACCTTCGGCGGGGCCTACGCGGCTTTGGCCTACGTGGCGCAGGCGGCGGTGGAGCAGTACGGCTGGATGCGGCCCGGCGAGATGCTCGACGGCCTCGGCATGGCCGAGACCACGCCCGGCCCACTCATCATGGTGACGCAGTTCGTCGGCTTCCTGGCCGCCTTCCGGGCACCCGGGACGCTCTCTCCCCTCGTGGCCGGCACGCTCGGAGGCCTCCTCACCACCTGGGTCACCTTCGCGCCCTGCTTCCTGTGGATCTTCGTCGGCGCGCCGTATGTCGAGCGCCTGCGCGGCCATCCGGCGCTCGCCGGCACGCTCTCGGCGATCACCGCGGCGGTGGTGGGAGTGATTCTCAACCTGGCGGTCTGGTTCGCCCTGCACACGCTGTTTCGCGAGCTGCGCCCGATGGTCGCCGGGCCGGTGAGGCTCGACGTGCCGGTTCTCGCCAGCGTCGATCCCTACGCGTTGGCCCTGGCGCTCGCGGCGTTCGTCGCGGTGTTTCGCTTCCGGGTCGGGATGATCCCGGTCCTGGCGGCTTGCGCGGCGGCGGGGATGGGATTGCGGCTCGCGGGATTGATCTGACGACAGCCGATCACAGCGCGAGCGGAACCGGCACCCCGCGCCGCCACGGGATCATCCCGGGGCCACGAAAGGGAGCCCGGGATCCGGATCCGCTGATCGTGCAGGACGATGCGGGACGCGGTTCGCCTCGTCCCGACGCATCCGCGATCGTGGATTCCGGGCTGCGCTGCGCGGCTCCGGAATGACGCGGAGGGTTTCGATCACCACGGCGGCGAACCAGGGACATTCACTCAAAACTCCATGTCCAGTTCCTCGATCTCCTCCGGCTCGTCCGCGGCCGCCGCGATCCAGTCCCGCATCAGGTCCCAGTCCATGATCCTGTCGCGATAGGCGGCGCAGTCGGGCGGCAGGGCGACACCGTAGGTGACGAACCGGGTGCAGACGGGAGCGTACATCGCATCCGCCACCACCGGCCGATCGCCGAACAGGAACGGCCCCCCGTGGGCCTTGAGGGCCTCCTGCCAGATCTCGACCACCCGGGCGATGTCGGCCTGGGCGCCGCCCCAGAGCTTGAAGTCGGTGTAGCGCGCCCGGAGGTTCATCGGCAGGGCCGAGCGCAGGTTGACGAAACCGCCATGCATCTCGCCCGAGATCGAGCGGGACCAGGAGCGGGTGGCGAGGTCGTCGGGCAGGAGCCCGGCCTGCGGGCGCACCTCCGTCAGGTACTGCGCGATGGCGAGCACGTCCCAGACCCGCACCGCCCCGTGGGTCAGCCGGGGCACCAGGAACGAGGGCGTGAGGTGGAGGAGCTCGGCCCGGCTCGCCGGATCGCCGGACAGCACCTCCACGGCGAGGTCGAGCCCCGCCATGCGGCAGAGCAGCCAGCCCCTCAGCGACCAGGACGAGTAGTTGCGGCTTGAGATCGTCAGCGTCGCCTCGGCCATCCCGTCCTCCCCGGGCCGTCATCGCGCGGCCCGTCTGCCCCTGGGTTCCCCACCCCGCGATCCAAGACTCGTGCCGATTGCAGCTCGTGCCGACGGAACTTCCGCCGACCGCAACGGACGTCGCCGAGACAGGCGCAATCTTCGCACAAGTCGCGCGGACCTAGACTGCCCCGGCGAGTGACTTGGCACGAGGGTCGCATCCCGCGAGCGTTGGGGATGGCTGCCGCGTTTCGCCGAAAGTCCGGTCGCGGGGGGAGGAAGCCGTGCCTTACGCTTAGCAGCGGGCCGCACCCCGCGCGTGTTCGTGAGGGAGTGCCCGGGCCGATGCTCTACGATGCCTTCGAGGTCCAGTCGGACGCCGCCGCCGCCACCCGTGCCTGGGGGCGGGTGCTGCACGAGGGCACCGCGCCCTGGACGCAGGCCGGCTACGGCGCGCCGGCGACATGGGTCGCGGCCGCCGCGCGGATGATGATGCGGGCCGGCCTCACCCATGCCCGGCCCTCCTACGGGATCGAGGCGGTGCGGATCGGCAACCGCGAGGTGCCGGTGACCGAGGAGCCGGTGCTCTCCACGCCCTTCGGCACCCTGCTGCGCTTCCGCAAGGACATGGTCAGCGAGCAGCCCCGGGTGCTGGTGGTGGCGCCCCTGTCGGGCCATTTCGGAACGCTCCTGCGCGGCACGGTGCGTACCCTGCTCACCGACCACGACGTCTACATCACCGACTGGCACAATGCCCGCGACGTGCCGCTGAGCGCCGGCCGCTTCGGCTTCGACGATTACGTCGCCCACCTGGTCCAATTCCTGGAGACCATCGGCGAGGGCGCCCATCTCGTGGCGGTGTGCCAGCCCGCCGTGCAGGCGCTGGCGGCGGCGGCCGTGATGGCCGAGAGCCGCAACGCGGCGCACCCGGCGAGCATGACCCTGATGGCCGGCCCGGTCGATACGCGGATCAACCCGACCAAGGTCAACGAACTCGCGACCTCGCGGCCGATCGAGTGGTTCGAGCGCAACCTGATCGCTACCGTGCCGCGCCGCCATGCCGGGGCCGGGCGGCGGGTCTATCCGGGCTTCATGCAGGTGGCGGCCTTCATGTCGATGAACGCCGCGCGCCACATGCACGGCCATCTCGACCTCTACTGGCATCTCGCCGAGGGCGAGAGCGACGGACCGGCGCGCGCCAAGGCGGTGCAGATCGAGACCTTCTACGACGAGTATTTCGCGGTGCTCGACCTCGCGGCGGAGTTCTACCTCGAGACGGTCAAGACCGTGTTCCAGGACGCGACGCTGGCGCAGAACAAGCTGACCTTCCGCGGCGCACCGATCGATACCCGGGCGATCCGCAGGACCGCCCTGATGACCGTGGAGGGCGAGCGCGACGACATCTGCTCCGTCGGCCAGACGGTGGCGGCGCACGACCTCTGCACGGGCCTGAAACCCTTCCGCAAGCGCCACCATCTCCAGGCCGGCGTCGGCCATTACGGCGTCTTCTCCGGCCGCAAGTGGGAGAGCCAGACCTACCCGCTGGTGCGCAGCTTCATCCAGGCCAACGCTTGATCCGCCGCGCCGCCGACTTGGCTGCGATGACATTCCGCGGGGCGCGTTCCGAGCCCGACGCCGCTCAAATTTCGGTCAGGCGGCCACTCCCCGGTTGGAAGTCGTGGCGGAGTGGTGTAAGGCCCCGATCAGGCGCATACCGTGCGCCGACAGCTTGCGCCGGGCTCCGGTGCGACCGCGATGCGACCTAAGCCCCTCCCGGCCCTTCCAGGTGCGGGCCATGGGGTGCATTTCGGTTGGCCGGGCAGGCAGCCATCCGGGCGCATTCCGCGCAAGGTCGGCCACGATTCTGGATTTAGACAAAAGGATAGACACCCTTGCAGGTACTCGTTCGGGACAACAACGTCGATCAGGCTCTCCGCGTCCTCAAGAAGAAGATGCAGCGCGAGGGCATCTTCCGCGAGATGAAGCAGCGCAAGGCTTACGAGAAGCCGTCGGTGCGCAAGGCCCGCGAGAAGGCTGAGGCCGTGCGCCGCGCCCGCAAGCAGGCTCGCAAGACCGCCATCCGCGAGGGCCTGATCGCGGCGCCGAAGCCGAAGCCCCGCGTCGGCGCTCCCCGCCGTCCGGGTCCGGCCCCCTCCGCGGCCCCGGCTGCCGCTCCGGCCGCCTCCGCGTAAGCGACTCAAAGCGGGCGACTTGCCGCGCCCCGCCCATCGGGCGGGGCCCCGACCAGACGTGAGCCCGACGCCGCAAGGCGTGCGGGCTCTTGTCGTTGGTCAGGCCGCAGCGGCGTAAGCCGCCCGCTCCGCCTCCACCAGCACGTCGAGGGGTCGCCAGGGCTTCTGCATGTAGACGGCGTGGTCCGGCACGGTCTGGGCCGCTCCCGGCCGCGAGGTCACCACCAGGCGCACGTCCGGCCAGTCCCGCTCCACCGTGCGGGCCAGGGTGGCGCCGTCGATCTCGCCGGAGAGCTGCATCTCCGTGAACAGCAGCGCCACCTCGGAGCCGTGCTCGCGCATCACCGCCAGCGCGTCGGCGGCACTGTCGCAGGCGATGACCTCGAGGTCGGTCTCCTCCAGGATCGCCGCGGCGAAATCCCGAACGGACTCATCGTCCTCCACCACGACGGCGATCGGCGCGGTGGGTGCTGCTCTGCCCATGAAGCCTCCTGTATCCTTTGAGGATTTGTTGGTTCCCAAGTTCTCTTGGTTCCTGAGTTCTCTTGCTTCCCAAGTCCTCGTGAGCGCTCGGGATTGATACTGGGCCGATCGGCCGCCCGACGAATCGCCGCGCTGCCCCCGGTGCGCGACGCAACGGGGACGAGCGGAACCGAAGGGACGGGGGACGAGCCCGGCGGGACACGCGTGCCAGGACGATGGACGCAACTCAGCGACGCGAACACGCCTGCGTGAGCATCAACGACTCAATCCTGACATTGATCCCGGCAAAAGGTCTACCCTCGCCCGGTCAACGGACGGGCCGCGCGCATCCCGGGTCTTCCCCGGCGCCATTGCCCGCGCCTTGGGCACGGGCCTTGGGCATATGGGGAACGTTCGAGCATGCTGCGGTGCATTAACGAGCTGTTCACCGTCCCGGCCGGAATGTTACCGTTCGATGAAGGCGGCGGACGAGGCACGGCCCGGAGCGGGACCGGCATCCGCCGCGGGAGGTGAAGAGCCGATGTGCCGCTTCCTCGCCTACCACGGCGACCCGGTCTATCTCGACGAGCTGGTCTGCGCGCCGACCCATTCCCTCGTGCACCAGTCGCTGCACGCGGCGGAGGCCCAGACCGAAACCAACGGCGACGGTTTCGGCATCGGCTGGTACGGCGATCGGCCGGAGCCGGGCCTCTACCGCGACGTGCGGCCGGCCTGGTCCGACGAGAACTTGCGCAGCCTCTCCCGGCAGATCCGCGCCCGCACCTTCTTCGCCCATGTCCGCGCCTCGACCGGCACCGCGACCACCCGGGCGAACTGCCACCCCTTCGCCCATGGCCGCCACCTGTTCATGCATAACGGCCAGATCGGCGGCTATCCGCGCATCCGCCGGCGGCTCGAGGCGATGATCCCGGACGGGCTCTACGAGGCGCGCCAGGGTACCACGGATTCGGAGGCCCTGTTCCTCCTCGCCCTCGCGCACGGCCTCGACCGCGATCCGGTCGCCGCCATGGCGGCGAGCGTGTCGGCCGCCCGCGGCCTGATGCGCGAGGCGGAGATCGACGAGCCCCTGCGCTTCACCGCCGTGCTCACCGACGGTGAGAGCCTCACCGCGTATCGCTGGGCCTGCGACGGCCGCCCGCCGAGCCTATACTGGCGCGAGACCGGCACCGGCCTCGCGGTGGTCTCCGAGCCGATCGACGGCCTGCGCGCCGGCTGGGCCGAGGTGCCGAAGGGCGGCACGCTCCTCGCCCGTACGGGCCAGCCGGTGCGGGTGGTCGGGCCGGAGGAGACGGGATTGCGGGCGGCGGCCTGACGATCGGTCCGTCTTCGCTTCCCAGCCCTGTCCGACACGGGCTTGCCGATGCGCGCTTAGCCTCTGACGGCCAAGCCATCGTCAACGCGGGCGCGTCCCCTCCCCCTGGAGGGGAGGAGAGCCGCGCGACCTTCAAGGGGGAGCACGCGGACCAGGTCATGGGAGTGCGCTAGCCCACTCGGCAGGGGGGATCCTGCGCCACATCCCCGGTCCGGACGCTTCCCCGGAGTGCTCTGCGGTGGACGCGACGCCGGCAGGCCTGGTTCCTTCCTCGGCAGCCCGACAGCGGCAGCCCCTTCGCGCGGGTGAGTGGCCTCAACTCCCCCCCGAGGAAGAGGCATCATTCGTATCTTTCTTTATATGCGCATCAAGCAGCCAAAACTATCATCGGCTTTCGCTCCTGATTAAAAGCAGGATCACGAAAGACTTCTCCGCACCTGCCCCGTGGGCAGGCGGGATAGACGCGCGTTCAGCTCATCGAAAGTCAAGAACCGCTGAATGCCGGGCGACGTCACGCGTAGCGTCGAGGCGCAGGGGCGGCTTTGCATAGTCGGGAGGCAGGAGCGGCTCGTGCCATCTCTCGGGACGACCAAGTGCGGCGACGAGAAGCGGCGCGTGTTTCTCGCGGCCCTGGGCTCCCATGGCGACGTGCTGCCGGTCATCGCCCTCGGCGCGGCGCTCCAGGCACGGAGCCATCCGGTCCGGGTCGCGGCACCCGAGCGATTCCGGCCGCTCGCCGCCCGCGCGGGTCTCTCCTTCCATCCCATCGGCACCGAGGCCGATTTCGCGCGGGCCATGGGCCAGCCGGACCTGTGGCACCCGATCCGCGGCGCGCGGACGATGCTGGGAGCGGTCGCGCAGGCGATCGAGCCGACCTATCGCTGGCTGGAGGCCGAGGCGCGCCCCGGCCTCGACCGGGTGGTCGCCTCTACCCTGGCGCTCGGGGCGCGAGTGGCGCAGGAGCGCCTCGGCCTGTCGCTGACGACCCTCCACCTGATGCCGATGCTGGTCGAGAGCCGCCTGGCACCGCCGCGGATGCCGGGCCTGCCCCTCCCCCGCCTCATGCCGGCCCGCCTGCGCCACGGCCTCGGCCGCGGCGCCGACCGCTTCGTCCTCGATCCGGCCGCCCTTCCGCCGCTCAACGCCTTCCGGGCCGAGCTCGGTCTCGCCCCGGTCAAGCGCCTGCGGCACTGGTGGCACAGCCCGGAGCAGGTCCTGCTCGCCGTGCCGGACTGGTATGCCCCGCCGCAGGCCGACTGGCCGGCGCAGATCACCCAGGTCGGCTTTCCCCTCGCCGACACCTACGGCGATGCCGCCGGCCTCGCGCCCGACCTCGCCGCCTTCCTGCAGGCCGGGCCGGCGCCCCTCGTCTTCACCTACGGCTCGGCGATGGCCGGCGCCCATGCGTTCTTCGCCACCGCCGTCGAGCTGTGCCGGCTGGCGGGGCGGCGCGGCATCCTGCTCACCGGCCGGGCCGACGAGATCCCGCGCGACCTGCCGCCCGGCGTGCTTCACGCCGCCTATGCGCCGTTGAGCCGGCTGCTGCCGTCCTGTGCGGCCCTGATCCACCACGGCGGGGTCGGCACCGTGGCGCAGGCCTTGGCGGCCGGCTGCCCGCAGCTGATCGTGCCGGTGGCCTTCGACCATGCCGACGAGGCGCAACGGGTGGTGCGCCTCGGGGTCGGCGCCTCGCTCCGGCGCTGGCGCTTCACCGCCAGGCGGGCGCGCCGGGTGATCGAGGAGCTGGTGGGCTCGGTGGCGGTGGCGCGGGCCTGCCGCGAGATCCAGGTGCTGATGCGGTCCGAGAGCGGCGTCGCGGATGCCTGCGAGGCCATCGACGGCCAGGGATCGCTCTGACGGGCCGCCCCGCCTCGATCGTGGCGCCGAGCGCCAGCCGGTTCGTCTGCACGGCGCGACGCGAGGAAGGCCGGGCGCTCGGCCTCGAACGCCTCGGGCGCCACGCGCAGGGCCACGGATATCTGCATGGCCCCGGTGACGTCTCCGGCCCGCCAGGGCCTGCACCCATCACCACCACGTGCTCGCTGTCCTGCGTCACTGTGGGTACGGAGCGCCGCGTCTCAGGCGGCCTCCACGGCGCCCACACGACCCTGATCGTTCGCCGGGAGGGAGATCGCGAAGGCGACGACCAGGATGGGACGAGCGACGACGATGTCGAGCTTCCTGCCGAGGGTGCAGCGCATGGGCGCACTGAGAACTGGCTGGATGATCAGCCCCTAGCGCGCCAAAATTATGCAGTCTTAAGCATACATAGCAAGTGAATACGACGGAACATTACTGAAAATAAAATCAAAAGGCGAAAATTCAAATCATTCACATTTATCCGAAAGCACATCTCCGTCGCGCTCGTCAAGCGCGGCGGAGATCGGCCCTTATTCCTGAGTCGGATGGACCCGATCAGGCATCGAGGTAGCGCCGCCGGAGATGGCCGAGGAAGATCTCGGCCGAGAGCGGCTGCCCGGTGGCGGCCTCCAGGATCTCCTGCGTGCCGAACGCGCTGCCCTTGCCGTGCACGTTCGCCCTCAGCCAGCCGACGAGGGGCGCGAAGTCGCCCCGCGCGAGGCCGGGGCGCAGGTCGGGCTCCGCCCGGCAGGCGGCGTCGAACAGCTGGGCCGCCATCATCGCCCCGAGGGTGTAGGTCGGGAAGTAGCCCCAGGCGCCACCGGGCCAGTGGATGTCCTGCAGGCAGCCCCGGGCATCGTCCGGCACGGTGAGCCCGAGGAGCCGGTGCATTCCCTCGTTGAAGGCGCCCGGCAGGTCGCCGATCTCCATCTCCCCGCGGATCAGCGCCCGTTCCAGCCGGTAGCGCAGCAGGATGTGGGCCGGATAGGTGCACTCGTCGGCGTCGACCCGGATGAAGCCCGGCGCAACCCGGGTGTAGTTCCGGTAGAGGGCGTCGGCCTCCCAGGCCGGGCCGGTGCCGCCGAAGGCCTTCCGCACCAATGGCGCCAGATAGGCGACGAAGTCGCGGCTGCGGCCGGCCTGCATCTCCAGGGTGAGCGACTGGCTCTCGTGCAGGCTCATGCCGCGGGCGGCGCCCACGGGCTGACGGCGCCAGGCGGCGGGGCGGCCCTGCTCGTAGAGGGCGTGGCCGGTCTCGTGCAGCACGCCCATCAGGGCGCGGGCGAAATCGGCCTCGTCGTAGCGGGTGGTGATGCGCACGTCGTCGGTGGCGCCGCCGCAGAACGGGTGCAGGCTGACGTCGAGGCGCCCGCGCGCGAAATCGAACCCCGCCGCCCGCATCAGCGCGAGCCCGACCTGGCGCTGGATCTCGACCGGGAACGGCCCCTCGGCCACCGGCGCCGGCCCCGCCGCTTCCTGGCGCGCCCTCACCTCGGCGATCAGGCCCGGCAATTCGGCCTCCAGCGCGGCGAAGAGCGGGTCGATCGCGGCCTGGCGCAGGCCCGGATCGTAGCTGTCGAGGAGGGCGTCGTAGGGGGAGAGGCCCAGGGCCTCGCCCTTCGCCCGGCCGATCTCGCGCTGGAGGCGCAGGACCTCGGCGAGGTCGGGCTCCAGCAGCGCGAAATCCGAGCTGCGGCGCGCCTCGCGCCAGGTCATTTCCGCCCGCGATACCGCCCGCGAGCTCGCCTCGACGAGGTCGCGCGGCACCGCCGCGGCGTGGGTGTAGGCGCGGCGCATCTCGGCGAGATTCGCCCGCTGCCAGTCGTCGAGGCCGTCCTCGTCAGCGGCCGCTGCCAGCCGGTCGGCGGTGACGGGATCCGTCAGGAGGTCGTGAGCGAGCCCACGCAATACCGCGATCTGGTCGCCCCGGCCCTCCGCCGCCCCATCCGGCATCAGCGTCTGCGCGTCCCAGCCGAGGATGCCGGAGGCATCCTCGAGGGCGCTGATGCGGGCGAAGGTGGCTTCGAGGGCGCGGTAGGCCTGCATGGGGAGTGTTTCCCGCTCGGAATAGAACGTCGTCGAGTTGTCGGACAGTGGCCTGCTACCTGGCAAGGTCCAAAACGTGATCCAGTCGCCTTGCATTTTCCGGTGCGAATAGGCAAACCACCGATCATCCGCTATGATGACGCAGTGGCAGCATGGCCTATGGCCCATCGTTGCCGTAAAGGTCAAGAAGCACGTCGTCTCCATAGGCGCCACGTTCGCACATGCTGGGCAATCCGTGGATAATTAATCCCGTGCCGCCCATTATTTCGATATTATATATTTCTCAATCTTGGAGGATCTAAATGGCGACGACCCCAAATCCCACCGATGCGCTCATTCCAAAGTCGCACGGCCACCAGTTTGTCATGTATGGCGATTCATGCTCGGGAATACCAGGGGCATTGCACGAGCGGACATTTGCAAGCGTCAACGCTGTCGTGCAGCGACTGAAGCCGCGGCCCGAATTCATACTCTTTCCCGGCGACGAGATCATCGGGCTAACACCCGACCCATCTGCTCTCCGGGCGCAATGGAAACATTGGCTTGATGTTGAGATGGCTTGGCTTGATCGTCGGAACGTCCCGATTTGGCACACCACTGGTAACCACACAGCGTATGACAGGATGAGTGAGGATATCTTCCGCGAAGTTCTACAACTTCCTGCGAACGGCCCCGAAGATCAAAGAGGCCTTTCCTACTGGGTTCGCCGCGATAATTTACTGATGGCGTTCGTCCATACGCTTTGGACTGGCCTTGGCGGCGAAGGGCACGTTGAAACTGGGTGGCTTAAATGCGTACTCGATCAGCACGCAGATGCGAAATACAAGATCGTACTGGGTCACCACCCGGTTTACGCAGTCAACGGATTTTCTGGAGCCTACCAGCGTGAAATCGGCCATGAGTATGCCGATAAATTCTGGAATATTTTGAAGGAAGCTAACGTCATCGCTTATGTGTGCAGCCACATTCTCGCGTACGATGTCCAAGTGCATGGCGGGGTTCTTCAAATCTGCACCGCCGGCGCCGGCACTGCGCATAGGATGCCTGAAAACATCGAGTACCTGCACTGTATTCAGGCGGCACTCGATCAAGATGGCTTGAGATATCAGGTGCTGGATACGAATGGCCATGTACGGGAGCGTTTGCGGTGGCCGCCCAAAGTCGCAGGTCCTTCAGCCGATTGGCAACGCGTCGAGGCAGGACGATCGGACGCAATCTTTACTGGCCCAGTCGACCCTGGAACCATCGTCGAGTTCCAAATTTCTGGAATTACGGCGACGGAGGCCTGGGCGCCGGAACAAACTATGTTCACGGCACATTCCCCGGAAGCGATGGCGCCGATCTGGCTGGGCCTGCGTGGACCGAGGCAGACCCTGACTCTGATTGCGGGGAAGAAGCCAGGACGAAGCCCCTCTTATTGGTTCGGCCCCGATCTGCCTGCTGATCGTGAGTTCGATCTCCATGTCGCTCTTTATCCAGACATGGGGCCAGGAGGGATTCTTTATCGTAACGCGGGCGATTCTGCGTGGAGCTCGTTCAAATCTGCCACAGCATCGGGGATCGAAAGTCTTCACTGGCCGAAATCGTGGAGTGTTGGGCAGGGGCAGCACGGATCGAACGATCGTCCGTTCAAGGGTTTTCAGTTGCTTGTGAAGGCGTCCCGAGAAATTTCTCAAGAGTACTCCCTCAGCAGATGTGACTTGGATCCAAGGTCGCTGTGATTGCCGACAGTGTATTCAACCCCGCGGACTGATCGAGCCGACGGCGGCGTGTCGATACGATCAGTCAGCATTTGCTGGCGCACTTGAGGCGTAACTGCTCCGCTGATCAAACTTGCTCGATTCGAGCAAGGGCGCACAGTGCCCCCCCAGCCTCACGGCTCCACCCGCCGCAGCAAGAAGGTCGTCCCGATCTCCGGGTCCCGCCGCCAGCGCCCCTCCCCCACCGGGATCAGCTCGACGCTGTGGCCGCGCCGCGCGACGAGCGTGAGGCGGCCGGCCTCGTAGTGCCAGGCGGTGGGATCGAACAGGGCGAGGCCCGGATCGCGGCAGCCCTCCTGGACCTGGGCGCTCTCGGCCACGAGCCTCACCCGGCAGACGTCCTTCTCGACGAAGCGGTCGAGGGTGTAGAGCCCCGCGACCGCCGCGGCGGTCGCGGGGGCGCCGGTCCAGAAATCGCGCGAGGCCTCGCGCGCCGACGGCTGGATCGAGAGCGCCGCCGGCGTCACCAGCGGCGCCTCGGGAGCGGCGGACCGCGTGCCGGCCTGCGCCAGGCTGTAGCGCTCGCCGCTGAGGGATTCCGCGCTGCGGGTGCTCTCGCCCTCCGGGGCAGCGAAGGCCAGAACCGGCTGGCCCTCGCGGTCGAGGAGCTGGATCAGGTCGCCCTCCTGGCGCCAGCCACCGAGGCCGTTGACCACCGGCAGCGCCCGCCGGCAGCCGGCCGGAAAGCGCAGGGCCTGGCCGACCGGGCCGGGCTCCGCCGCCAGCATCAGGCCGCAGCGGCGGAAGCTGCCGTCGAGGGCCAGCTCCCACGGGCCGGCCGCCCCGGCGACGTCCCGGGGCGGACCGACATCTTGCGCCGCCGCGCCCCCCGCCCAGATCGCCAGACCGAGGACGGGAAGGAGGCGGCGCAGGCACATGGCTCGGGTCTTTCGTTAGTCAGGCCTTCCAGGGTGTCTCGGCCACGGGGGTCACCGGACCGTTGCCCTGGAACCAGGAGGTCAGGTTAGCAACGACGAGCTGGCCCATTGCGTTGCGCGTGTGAATCGAGGCCGAGCCGACATGGGGCAACAGAACCGCGTGCTCCTGGGCGATCAGGGCCTCGGGCACCTTCGGCTCGTCGGCGAAGACGTCGAGGCCGGCGCTCTGGATCGTGCCGTCGGCGAGGGCTGCGGCCAGCGCGTCCTCGTCGACGAGCGTGCCGCGGGCGACGTTGATGAGCACGCCCTGCGGCCCCAGCGCCTCCAGCACCTCGCGGCCGATCATGTTCTTCGTCTCGGGGCCGCCGGGTGCCACCACCATCAGCACGTCGCAGGCCTTCGCCATCTCGAGGAGCGAGGGGAAGTACTCGTAAGGCACGTCCGCCTGCCTGGTCCGGCCGTGATAGGCGATCGGAAGCCCGAAGGCGACGAGGCGGTGGGCGATCGCCCGGCCGATGCGGCCGAGTCCCAGGATGCCGACCTTGCGCCCGCGCAGGGTACCGGTAAGCGGATAGGGCTTCTCCAGCCACTTCCCCTGGCGCAGGTAGCGGTCGACCTGCGGGATCTGCCGCACGGTGGCGAGCAGGAGGCCGACCGCCAGATCCGCGACCTCGTCGGTCAGCACGTCCGGCGTATTCGTCACCATCACGCCGCGCCGCCCGCAGGCGGCGGCGTCGATCGTGTCGTAGCCGACGCCGAAATTGGCGACGATCTCGAGCTTCGGCAGCCGGTCGAGCAGCGCGTCGTTCACGTGGACGTGGCTCACTGCCATGCCGCGGATCTTCGGCCCGACCTCGTCCAGAAAACGCTCCTTGTCCTCGGCCTGGTCGCCGCGGTGGAGGGTGAAGAGCCTCTCCAGGCTGTCGGTCACCAGCGGCATCATCGGCCGCATGATCAGCACGTCTGTGGACTTCAAGCCCGTCTCCCGGTCGTTTCTCGCGCATCCGACGATGGACGCATGGCGAGGGCGCTTGATCTTGCGCCTCGCGCACCCGATGATGGCCGCCAACACGAGAGGCGGCAACCCAGGCCGCCCCGTTCTTACGGGTCGAGGAAACAACCCAGATGAGCGCCAGACGCCCGACTGAGGGCCCGCCTGTCGTGTGTTCGTCGTCTGCCTGTGGCAGCGCTGCCGTTTCGGTCCGCGCGCCGCGCGCGACCTTTTTTTGATAGACACGACCACGAGGAGCCGATGGCCGGGCTGGAAATCAGGAACGTGCGCAAGTCGTTCGGGGCCACCCCGATCCTGCACGGCGTCTCGATCGACATTCAGGATGGGGAATTCGTGATCCTGGTCGGCCCGTCGGGCTGCGGGAAATCGACCCTGCTGCGGATGATCGCGGGTCTCGAGAACATCACGGCGGGCGAGATCCGGATCGGATCGCGCGTCGTCAACGCGGTGCCGCCCAAGGAGCGCGACATCGCCATGGTGTTCCAGAACTACGCGCTCTATCCGCACATGACGGTGCGGGACAACATGGCCTTCTCGCTGAAATTGCGGAAGGCCGCCAAGGAGGAGATCGAGAGCCGGGTCAGCCGCGCCGCGGCGATCCTCGGCCTGGAGAAGCTCCTCGACCGCTATCCGCGCCAGCTCTCCGGCGGCCAGCGCCAGCGCGTCGCGATGGGGCGGGCGATCGTGCGCGATCCGCAGGTCTTCCTGTTCGACGAGCCCCTGTCGAACCTCGACGCCAAGCTGCGCGTGGCGATGCGGGCCGAGATCAAGGAGCTGCACCAGCGGCTGCGCACCACCACGGTCTACGTCACCCACGACCAGATCGAGGCCATGACCATGGCCGACAAGATCGTGGTGATGCATGACGGCGTGGTCGAGCAGGTCGGCGCCCCGCTCGAGCTCTACGACCGGCCCGACAACATGTTCGTCGCCGGCTTCATCGGCTCGCCGGCGATGAACTTCCTCAAGGGCAAGATCGCGGGCGACACGTTCCGCACCGATGGCGGCCTGACCCTGCCGCTGCCGACCCGCGGTGCCCGCCCCGCCGACGGCATGCCGGCGGTCTACGGCCTGCGGCCCGAGCATGTCCGCCTGTCCGAGGGCGGCGTGCCGGTGGAAGTGGCGGTGGTGGAGCCGACCGGCTCCGAGACCATGGTGCTGGTGCGCCCGCCGGGCGGCGGCGCGCAGGACATCTCCAAGGAGGTCGCCCGCGACATCGCCTGCGTGTTCCGCGACCGCATCGGCGCCGGCCCGGGCGAGCGGATCAACATCACGGCGGATCCCGGCCTCGTCCACCTGTTCGACGCCGAGAACGGCCGCCGTCTGAACTGACGACAGGATTCCGGCCGGCCAAGCGGGACGCGATCCCGCCGCCGGCCGACCCGTATCAACGATAACGATCATCCCGGGAGAGACGCCACGATGTCAGCTTTCGATCGTCGCCAGATCCTCAAGGGCGGTGCTGCCCTCGGCCTCGCTTCTGCTGCGGGCCTGGAGGGCTTCGCCCGCGCCTGGGCGCAGGAGAACCAGTGGAAGCCCGAACAGGGCGCCTCGCTCAAGCTCCTGCGCTGGAAGCGCTTCATCCCGTCCGAGGACGAGGCCTTCATGCGCCTCGTCGACGCCTTCACCAAGGCCACGGGCGTGCCGGTGACGGTGACGAGCGAATCCTTCGACGACATTCAGCCCAAGGCTTCGGTGGCGGCCAATACCGGGCAGGGCCCGGACATGGTCTGGGGCCTCTACTCCTTCCCGGCCCTGTTCCCATCGAAGTGCATCGAGGTCGGTGACGTCGCCGATTATCTCGGCAAGAAGTACGGCGGCTGGCTGCCCGCCGCCGAGGCCTACGGCAAGGTCAAGGGAAAGTGGATCGCCATCCCGATGGCGTTCAACGGCGGCTACCTCAACTATCGCATCTCGGCCATGAACAAGGCCGGGTTCACGAAGTTCCCGGAAGACCACGCCGGCTTCCTGGAACTGTGCAAGGCGATGAAGAAGAACAACACGCCGGCCGGCTTCGCCCTCGGCCACGCCACTGGCGACGCCAATTCGTGGATTCACTGGGCCCTGTGGTCGCACGACGCCTACCTGGTCGACGCCAACGAGAAGATCGTCATCAACTCGCCGGAGACCGCCAAGGCGCTCGAATACGTCAAGGCGCTCTACGAGACCTTCGTGCCCGGCACGGTGTCGTGGAACGATTCGTCCAACAACAAGGCGTTCCTGTCGGGCGACCTGTACCTGACCAACAACGGCATCTCGATCTACGCCGCGGCCAAGAACGAGAAGAAGGACATCGCGGCGGACATGGACCACGCCGCCTACCCGGTCGGCAAGTCCGGCAAGCCGACGGAGTTCCAGCTCGCCTTCCCGATCCTGGCCTATACCTACACCAAGGCCCCGAACGCCTGTAAGGCCTTCATGGCCTTCGCGTTGGAGGCCCAGAACTACAACGCCTGGCTCGAGGCGTCGCAGGGCTACCTCTGCCACCCGCTCAAGGCCTACGCCAACAACCCGATCTGGACCGCCGACCCGAAGAACAAGGTGTTCGGCGAGGCCTCGACCCGGACGCTGGCCGCCGGCGGCCTCGCCCCGGTGAGTGAGAAGGTCGCCGCCGTGCTCGCCGACTTCGTGGTCGTCGACATGTTCGCCTCCTACTGCACCGGCCGCGAGGACCTGAAGACCGCGATCCGAACCGCGGAGCGCCAGGCACAGCGGATCTTCCGCTCGGCCTGAGGACCGGGCACCGCGTCTCCTCCCCCTCGAAGGGGACGGATCCGCCGACGAGCCTTGGTGAGGGTGCGAGACCTTGTTCGATGGCCTCGGCCATCTCGCACCCGCCCACTCATTCCGGGGACGCGAGAGCGGAGCCCGGAATCCAAGACCGCTGGAGCATCAGGAAAAGGCGGACCGCATTCCGCCTGGTTCGGCACGACACTGAGATGCTGAACCAGCCTGCGTCATCCCGGGACCGCGGAAGCGGAGCCTGGGATGACGCAGTGAAGCGTGACTGTGAGCGCCCATCCTGCCGCAGATGCAGTTGAGTGCGCCCTGTAATTCGTGAATTGTCGTTTCTGGCTCCGCCCTCTGCAGGGGCAAGACCAAACAACACCCGGAGGAGGCTCCCCGTGGCCGACATCGCCCTCGCCCGCCCCGCCGCGGCGGCGCCCACGACCGGCTCGGCCTGGAGCCGATTGCGGACGAGCCGCGGCTGGCTGGGATTCTGGTTCATGCTGCCGGCAGCCGCGATCCTGCTGCTGTTCCTGGCCTATCCGCTGGCCAAGGGCACTTGGCTCTCGCTCACCGACACCCGCATCGGACGCGGCGGCAACTTCGTCGGACTCGAGAATTACGAGTGGCTGTGGGACGACAGCGTCTTCTGGCTCTCGGTGTTCAATACCCTGGTCTATACGGGCTTCGCCTCGGTGGCGAAGTTCGCGATCGGCCTCTACCTGGCACTGCTCCTCAACAAGCGGCTGCCGTTCAAGGCCCTGATCCGCTCGATCGTGCTGATCCCCTTCGTCGTGCCGACCGTGCTCTCGGCGCTCGCGTTCTGGTGGATCTTCGACAGCCAGTTCTCGATCATCTCGTGGTCGCTGCGCCATCTCGGCCTGCTCGACCGCAACATCGATTTCCTGGGCGATCCGACCATGGCGCGGATCTGCGTGACCTTCGCCAATATCTGGCGCGGCGTGCCCTTCATCGCCATCACGCTGCTCGCCGGCCTCCAGACCGTCTCGCCCTCGCTCTACGAGGCGGCGACGATCGACGGCGCGACGCCGTGGCAGAACTTCCGCCACATCACCCTGCCGCTGCTCACCCCGATCATCGCCGTGGTGATGACCTTCTCGGTGCTGTTCACCTTCACCGACTTCCAGCTGATCTGGGCGATGACCCGCGGCGGTCCCGTCAACGCCACCCACCTGATGGCGACCCTGTCCTACCAGCGCGGCATCCTGTCGGGGAATCTCGGCGAGGGCGCAGCCATCGCCACCGCGATGGTGCCGTTCCTCATCCTGGCCATCGCGATCTCGTGGTTCGGCCTCCAGAACCGCAAGTGGCAGACCGGCTAAAAGAAGGACAGAAGAACCATGGCCGCGACCACGACCGCCGACACCACCGACAACAACGAGGGCATGGCCTATCTCGACACGCTGCCGAGGCGCGTCGTCACGGTCTATCTGCCGCTCTTCGTCATCCTGGTGGTGCTGCTCTTCCCGTTCTACTGGATGGCGCTGACCGCCATCAAACCGGACGACCAGCTCATCGACATGGAGACCTACAACCCGTTCTGGGTGGTCTCGCCGACGCTCAAGCACATCTCGAAGCTGCTGTTCCAGACCCACTATCCCCTGTGGCTCTGGAACACGATGATGATCTCGGTGGCGGCCACCGTGCTGTCGCTGTTCGCCAGCGTGCTCGCGGCCTACGCGATCGTGCGCATCCGCTACCGGGGCGCGGTGGCGGTCGGCGCGGCGATCTTCCTCGCCTACCTGGTGCCGCCCTCGATCTTGTTCATCCCGCTCGCGACCATCATCCAGGCCTACGGGCTCTACGATTCGCCCTTCGCCCTGGTGCTGGTCTACCCCACCATTCTGATCCCGTTCTCGACCTGGCTCCTGATGGGGTACTTCAAGACCATCCCCTACGAACTGGAGGAATGCGCGCTCATCGACGGGGCCAGCCGCTGGCAGATCCTGCTCAAGATCATCCTGCCGCTGGCGGTACCGGGGCTGATCTCGGCCGGCATCTTCTCGCTGACGCTGTGCTGGAACGAGTTCATCTACGCCCTCACCTTCCTGTCCTCGACCCAGAACAAGACCGTGCCGGTGGCGGTGGTGAGCGAGTTCGTCGACGGCGACATCTACCGCTGGGGCTCGCTGATGGCCGGGGCGCTCGTCGGCTCGCTGCCGCTGGTGATCCTGTACTCGTTCTTCGTCGAGCACTACGTCTCGGCGATGACCGGGGCGGTGAAGGAGTAACAGCACCGGCGCCCCCGGAAGCCGCGCTCGGGGGCGCCGCCCAGGACAACGGCCCGGTCTTCGCTCGCCCAGGTCTTCGCACGCCTTGCGACCGATGCATCCCCTTGCGGCGCCACGGGGTCTACCCGCCGGCCGATGAGACGGTTACATGACGGGTCCGCCGGGCCTCAACGCCGCGCGCCCGGCTTCCACGACAGGTCTTCGTGACAAGGCAAAAACCCCGATGACTGCCCCTCGCACCCTCTACGACAAGATCTGGGACGACCACGTCGTCGATCGTCAGCCGGACGGCACCTGCCTCCTCTACATCGACCGTCATCTCGTGCACGAGGTCACCTCTCCCCAGGCTTTCGAGGGGCTTCGTCTCGCCGGGCGCCGGGTGCGCCACCCGGAGAAGACGCTGGCAGTCGTCGACCACAACGTCCAGACCTCGGACCGCAGCTTCGGCATCGAGGATCCCGAGAGCCGCACGCAGATCGATACGCTGGCCGAGAACGTCCGCGAGTTCGGCATCGAGTACTACGACGCGCTCGATAAGCGGCAGGGCATCGTCCACATCATCGGGCCGGAGCAGGGCTTCACCTTGCCGGGCCAGACGATCGTCTGCGGCGATTCTCACACCTCGACGCACGGCGCCTTCGGGGCGCTCGCCCACGGCATCGGCACCTCGGAGGTCGAGCACGTGCTCGCCACCCAGACGCTGATCCAGAAGAAGGCGAAGAACATGCGCGCCGTCGTCGACGGGCGCCTGCCCGCCGGCGTCACCGCCAAGGACATCATCCTGGCGATTATCGGCGAGATCGGCACCGCCGGCGGCACTGGCCACGTGCTGGAATATGCCGGAGAAGCCATCCGCTCCCTCTCGATGGAGGGCCGGATGACGATCTGCAACATGTCGATCGAGGGCGGCGCCCGGGCCGGCATGGTCGCCCCCGACGAGACCACCTTCGCCTACATCAAGGATCGGCCGAAGGCGCCGAAGGGCGAGGCGTTCGAGCGCGCCGTCGCCTATTGGCGCAACCTCGTCTCCGACGAGGGCGCGCATTTCGACCGCGAGATCCGTCTCGACGCGGCCAATTTGCCGCCGATCGTGACCTGGGGCACCTCCCCTGAGGACGTGATCTCGGTCCAGGGCCGGGTGCCGGATCCGGCCGCGATCGAGGACGAGAACCTGCGCTCCTCCAAGGAGAAGGCCCTGTCCTATATGGGCCTGACCCCGGGCACCAGGATCACCGACATCGCCCTCGACAAGGTGTTCATCGGCTCCTGCACCAACGGCCGGATCGAGGACCTGCGGATCGTCGCCCGGATGGTCGAGGGCAAGAAGATCCACCCGAACGTCTCCGGCATGGTGGTGCCGGGTTCGGGCCTGGTGAAGCAGCAGGCGGAGCAGGAGGGACTGGCCAAGATCCTGATCGAGGCCGGCTTCGACTGGCGCGAGCCGGGCTGCTCGATGTGCCTCGGCATGAATGCCGACCGCCTCAAGCCGCACGAGCGCTGCGCCTCGACCTCGAACCGCAACTTCGAGGGCCGCCAGGGCCACAAGGGGCGCACCCACCTCGTCTCCCCGGCGATGGCGGCAGCCGCCGCTATCGCGGGCCACTTCGTCGACATCCGCGAGTGGCCGGCAGGAAGCTGAGACTTCGCGCCTGAGCTTGCTCATGAAACGGCGGAGTTCGGCGTTGACGCGGGCTCCGCCGCCGACTACACGACTGTCACCGCGGCGCCGCAAGGCGCTTCGGGCCCAGGTGGCGGAATTGGTAGACGCGCTGGTTTCAGGTACCAGTGGTGCAAGCCGTGGAGGTTCGAGTCCTCTCCTGGGCACCAACACCCATCGATGGTGTTGATGTTGTCACCAAGCAATAAGCTCGCAGATCTACGCGTCCATGATCGGTCTGCATCGAGGAAGATGGAACTCGATCGTGTTCCAGGGCGTGCTGTAGCTGGGTGTGGTCCACCACGCTGACCGGCAGGGCCGGACTGGTCAGACTGCGAGGTTGGGCAGGCTGACGAGGGGATCATCGCCGATCGGGGCGATGCTTTCCAGGGTCATGTATCGGCAGCGCTGCACGGCCCATTCGTCGTTCTGCTCCAGCAGGATCGCGCCCACCAGCCTGCGGATCGAGGGCTCGTCGGGGAAGATGCCGACGACCTCGGTGCGCCGCTTGATCTCGCCGGTGAGGCGCTCGAGCGGGTTGGTCGAGTGCAGCTTGGCACGATGAGCGGCTGGGAAGCCCATGTAGGCCAGCACGTCGGTCTCTGCCGTGTCCATCAGGGCTGCCAGCTTCGGGACCTTGGGGCGGAGCTGATCGGCGACCCGCCGCCACTGCTGGCGGGCGGCTTCGGCATCCTCCTGCGCGGAGGCAGTGGCGATGAAGGCCGAGACGACGCGCCGGCCCGAGCGGCCGGCATGGGCCAGGACGTTGCGCATGAAGTGTACCCGGCACCGCTGCCAGGAGGCGGTCATCACCTTGACGACGGACGCCTTGATGCCCTCGTGCGCGTCCGAGATCACCAGCTTGACCCCGCGCAGGCCGCGCCGGGCCAGCTTGCGCAGGAACTCGGTCCAGAAGGTTTCGGCCTCGGACGGGCCGATGTCGAGCTTCAGCACCTCGCGCCGCCCGTCCGTGTTGACGCCCACCGCCACGATGAAGGCCACCGTGACGACGCGGTGGTTCTGGCGCACCTTCACGTAGGTCGCGTCGATCCAGAGATAGGGCCACTCGCCCTCGATGGGTCGGTCGAGGAAGGCGTTCACGCGTTCGTCGATCTCCTGGCACAGCCGGCTGACCTGGCTCTTGGAGATACCCGTCCCGCCCATCGCCTGGACGAGATCATCGACCGCACGGGTCTAGGGCGTCTCTGCAAACTCAGGTGAGCCAGAGCATGGTCATTACCGAGGGTGACCATGGCGAGGTAGTTCGTGGCCCGCTTTTCGTAGCGGGTGGCGATGCGGCGATACTGCTTGAGCCGGTTGATCAGCCGCTCGACCTTGTTGCGTTCCCGGTAGGCGGCCTTGTCGAAGTCGGGCTGACGCGGCTGGTCCTTGCGGGTCGGGATCACCGGCTCGACCCTCTGCTGCCTGAGCCGGCGGCGGGCGGGTGGACTGGAGTAGCCCCGGTCTCCCGCCGCCCGGCGCGGACGCAGGCGGGGACGGCCACGCCCCGGCCGCCGCACCGCGCCCTTGTCCATCAGCGCGTCGAGCGCAAACTGCTCGTGCCGCTCGCCGGCCGTCAGGACAGCCGCCATCGGCTTGCCCCCGCCCTCGGCACGCAAGTGCAGCTTGGTCGAGAACCCGCCCTGGCTGCGCCCGAGCGCCTCGCCCGCACCCTCGACCGTGCCCTCACCCCCCGATGGCGCCAGACCGGCGTGCGCCGGCGGCGTGCTGGTGGGCGCGCACCACCGTCGCGTCCACGAAGTGCAGATCCCAGTCGAGGTCGCCGCGGGCATCCGCCTGCGCCTGCAGGCGCTGCAGCACCCGGTCGAACACGCCGGCCTTGCACCAGCGGTAGAACCGGCTCGAGACAGTCCCAACCGCCCCGTAGCGCGCTGGTAGATCCTCCCACGGCGCGCCCGTGCGCAGGATCCAGAGCATGCCGTTGAGCACTTGGCGGTGATCCACCGCAGGACGGCCGGTGCGCGGCTTCTGAGGCGGCAGCAGCGGGGCGATCTGCTCCCACTGCGCGTCGGTCAGTTCAAAGCGTCGCATCCCGATCACGTGGGGGCTCGCCCTGCTCGTGTGAACCCCTTTGCAGAGACGCCCTAGTGCACTGACTCAGACGGAAGGTGCAGCCTGGCTGTTGAGGATGGCGGCGGCCGGCTTGGTCCAGATGAACGGCCTGGGCCGCTCGTTGTGTTCGGCAATGTAGCGCTTGATCGCCGCCTGCAGGTCGACGATCCCGGTGAACGTGCCGCGTCGCAGTCGCCGACGCGACAACGCCGAGAAGAAGCCCTCGACGGCGTTGAGCCAAGAGGCGGAGGTCGGGGTGAAGTGGAACACCCAGCCCGGATGACGCGACAGCCAGGCCCGGACCTTCACGTGGGTGTGGGTGCGGTAGTTGTCGAGCACCACGTGGATGATCGTGCCGGCCGGCACCGCCGCCTCGACGGCGTTGAGGAAGCGCAGGAACTCCTCGTGGCGGTGGCGCTGCATGCAGCGGCCGATCACCGTGCCCTCCAGCACGTTGAGCGCTGCAAACAGCGTCGTGGTGCCGTGGCGGATGTAGTCGTGAGTGCGGGTCGCCAGGCGTCCTGACGCGAGCGGACGGTCGGGCCGGGTGCGTTCGAGGGCCTGGATCTGGCTCTTCTCGTCGACGGACAGCACCACCGCGTGACGAGGCGGGTCCATGTAGAGGCCGACGATGTCTTCCACCTTCTCGGCGAAGGCCGGGTCAGTGGAGCGCTTGAAGGTGCGCACGCGGTGCGGCTGCAGGCGGTGTTCCTGCCAGATGCGCTGGACCGAGCGCAGCGAGATGCCGGTCGCGGCAGCAACCGCGCGACCGGTCCAATGGGTGACCTCACCCGGCGGCTCGGAGCAGGTCAGCGCCAGCACCTCGGCGACGGTGCTGGTGGAGTGGGGCGGCTTGCCGGGCGGGCGGGTCTTGTCGCGCAGCAGGCCGTCGACCCCCTCTTCCGCGAAGCGCTGTTGCCAGCGCCAGACAGCGGTTCGGCTGACGCCGGCCTGGTGGGCGACTTCAAGCACCGGAAGGCGCTCGGCGGAGAGCAGGACGATGCGGGCGCGCTGGACGTGCTTGAGCGGGCGAGCACGATCCTGGCTGATCGCGTGCAGCCGTGCCTTCTCGTCCTCAGTGAGGATCACGCAGACGGTCTGAGCCATGCCGCAGACTCGCACGGCTCACACCTGGTGTGAACCTTTCGAATGCGTCAGTGCACTAGCAGCGCCTGTGCCATCGATAGCTTGTTCATGCCACAGTCGGCGTGCTGCGCGCATGTATCATCACAACCGTATGGGCGGTCTAGACTTCAGAAAATTCGAGGGATATCTCGCCATTCTGGAGTTCGCCCGTTGCAGCGTCGATAGAGAGCGCCGTTGCTCTCCATGGCACCGGCGAGAACTCTACGGCCGCTTTGCGCCTTGGTCGGCATCGTGCGGGAATGCCTCATCATGGCCCCACCGAGCCACAAGCCCGAATGCATCACCAGCCGGGTGCGACCCGCCTTGCTGGGCGTGGCGCTCATCGTGCTGGTGATCGCCCTCCTGGTCTATGCGGGTGTGTTCGGCCCGCGCTGATACCGGATCGAGGAGGTGACGATGCCCTACTACGATCAAGCATCCCTTCGTGAGAAGCCCACCACGTCCGGCGATTGCGTCCTGGCGGTGGCCGTCGGCCTGGGCGGCATTCGGTGGCCGTCCTGTTCGCGCAGCGTTCAGGTGTCACGCGTGGCGTCGAAGCGCTGCGCGGACGGGACGAGCGCGGCATGGGCTGGGGGCAGCCGCGGTCCGATCTCGCCGCTGCCGCCCCGGCCGGCCCGGGGAGAGCCCGCGCGCACGGCAGGAGCGCCTGATGGACGAGGCGATCGAGGAGACCTTCCCGGCGAGAGATCCGGTTTCGCCGCACCAGATCACCCGATAGGCACCCGGACGGTCGTCGTGCCGCAGGGCGCCGGCGGTCCCACCCCGAACTTCGCCCCTCCGCGAGCGTAGTACCGCTACACTCGCCCCTCTCGAGAACCATGACCATGAGCTACGACACCGACGTTCCTCCGCACTTGTCGGCGCAGCGCGCCGATCCGCCGGCCCCGGTCGATGCCCCGAATCCCAACACGGCGATGCTCAAGGGCGACATCGATTCCGGTCGCAGCGGCGACAAGGTCGAGGTGTTCGATCCCGGCATGGCGATGCTCGGCACCTGCGAGGAAGCGGGCGGCAACGCTCTCTCGCCGAAGGACATCGCCCGGGCCCGCTTCGCCGAGATCAAAGAGCGGTGGCGCCTGTCTCCCCGCAAGCCGGGCTACGCGCACGATCATGTCGACCCGACGCTGGCCCTGTATGTCGGGTTCATCGGCGTCGCAGGCGTCTGCCTCTCCGCCGCAATCTGGTTCGTCCGAGCCGGCGTATGATGGGTTGAGGGGACGCGCCGAGCATCGCCGCGTCGCGACCCCGCCGCGATCACACAGGCCTGGCCTGAACGCTTGGCCCTGATCGCTCGGGGCAACCCGCGCCGAATCAGGGAGTCGCGGTGTCAGGCCCGCCGGAACGCCAGGGCCGCCCGGACCGGCGCCGCCACCAGGGTGAATACGGCCCCCACCGTTAGGACGAGGACGACGGAGAGAAGAGCGCCGAAGATGCCGATGAAACGCATACTGCCGCCTCGTTGGGTGGTGTCGAGCCGCATCGTCGGCGGCCGGGTCGCGAGCCAGAAGGCACTGCAAACAAGGCGGGAGTGAGGACTCGCAGCCACGCTCAAGCTTGAAACGCCAGGATCGCGACCGTCAGCCTCAGCCTCCTTCGAACGGATCAGCCTGTTCCGGTCGCCTGACGGTGGGAACGCGCTATCGCCCCACGACGTGCCTCTCCCGGATGCGTCTCCCGCGACACGCAGAGCGCCCGCCGGAGGGTTAGGACCTCGGCGGGCGCTCTGTCGAATCGGGGATTGGGGAATCCGCTGCTGGTCCCGGAAACGTGCGGCCCGGGGGACTGGTTCCGGCGGCCGGGAAAGAAGGGCGCGACGGGCCTCTCAAACAACCCGACGCTCTGACGGGAGCGGCCGCGACTCCGCGGGAAACACGAACGGCCGCTGGACGTCCATCGGCACGGCCCCTGCCGCGACGGAGAGTCAGGCGCGTTCGATGCTGGTGCCGTGGGAGGCTCGAGGCCCGCGGCGCTCTGCCGCCTGTCCGCATCGTCCCATAAAATGTCCGGAGCGTCCCATAAGTCGAAATACCGCAGCCGCCTGATCCTGCGCCCGTTGCTGACTCTGTTTCGTCAGAGCATATGGGCCACCTCATGGTTGCCGAGGCATTCCCGACTTATGCCGTGCTATCGCTTCAGGTTGAGCATCGACGGTCAGGTTCTCGAGGAGGGAGGCTGGCTCGAGCTGGCAGATCGATACGCTGCGTTAGAGAAGGCACACCAGCTCGCCCATGCGCTTCTCACCTTCGGTGATGGCAGGGTGCCGTGGGCAGACGGCGTTCTGGTCGTCGAAAGCAGCGACGGCAGCGAGCCATTCACCGTGCCCATCATCGACATGGCCGCGGGTGAGGTGAAAGCAACGCGCCACTGAGCGGCATGCTTCGCCCGGCGTCACCGAAGAGGCGGCAGCCCGGCACCCGGAGGGGGCGAAACGCGGGTATCAGGCTGCCGCCGAGCCGGGGCAGGCCGGAGCCTGCGGGCGTGCTCGCGGTCTAGCTGGGAGTTGCGCTCCAGTGATGTGCGATGGCGCACCGGGGGGACTGGCAAGGGTTTCCGAGAGGCCCTCCCTTCCGAGAGGATGGAGCCGTGACGGAGGAACAGATCCGTTTGCGTGTGATGTGCGCGAGCGCGGTCCGGATGGTTCGCGACCATGAGAGCAGGCGCGGTTGATGATCGGCCGGTCGGAGGAAGACGACACCGCGCCGCAAGCCCGGCTGGGCAGGGTCTTCACCGCTGGCTGCGCGGTGTCCTCGAAACCCGCGAGGCAGCGGGGGCGGGCAGGACAGGCGTTGACGATCGGAACGATCAGATCCCGTGCCGGATCGCGCGGGACGTCATTCATCAAGCCATGAGTCGTCTGCACGAGACGAGAGCGGCCCGTAGCGCCTCGGACTGCACGAAAAAATCAGGCCCAACAGGGACTTGGCAAGGTGTGGCGTCCCCGGCAGGGCTCGAACCTGCGACCCCAGGTTTCATACCACTTCGGCTTTCGCCGCCGCCGCGAGGCGTTCGTGGTCTGGACTATCCCTTCACCGTAGGCCTGCAAGGTGCCTTGCAGGAGCCCTTAGGTGCCGCCCGTCTAGTCTCTACACCTTCCCGGCCTCGCGACCGGGCTTGGCTCGGGATCGGCGTGAGGCCTGATGCGGCTCGACGCTTTCCCCGACTTTGAGCGGATCCGCCGCGCGGTTTCCCGGCGCGACGCCCAATTCGGTTTAGGAAACCTGTGCTCTGTCCAGCTGAGCTACGGAGACCCACGAGGAGCCTCTTACCATCTCGGCCGGTTTCCGCCAACCTTGCCGATGACGGATCGGCCAAGTCTCCGCCACGGGCCTCCGCCACGGGGTTCCACCATGAGAGGACGGATCGCGGCGGGCCTCCGCCACGCGCTCTTCGCCGGCGCCTTGGCCGGTACGGTGGAGGCGGCGAGCCCGCGCGGGCGCGAGCCGCCGGCCTGCCGGGGCCGAATCACCGGGCAGGACCGGATCGCGGCGGTGGCCGCGCGGGGTGAGCTTGTCCTCGCCTCCGGCCGGCGGGCGCGCCTCGACGGCCTGCGCTGGCCCGACGACCCGGCGGCGGCCGAGGCGGCGCGTGCCTGGCTCGCCGGGCTCGCCGGCCGGCCGCTCGCCACCCGCGAGGCGGCGGAGCCGGACCGCTGGGGCCGAATCACCCTGGACGCCGCCACCCGGGACGAGGCGCCGGTCGACCTCGCCGGCGGCCTCGTGGCGGCCGGGCTCGTCCAGGTCGATGCCGGGGAGGGCGACAGCCTGTGCCGTCCGGCTCTGCTGGCCCTGGAGGACGCGGCCCGCCGCGCCGGGCACGGGCTCTGGGCCGGGACGATGCCGGTGCCGACGGAGGAGGTGACCCGCCTCAAGGAGATGGTGGGCCGGTTCGCGGTAGTGGAGGGGCGGGTGCGCAACGTGGGCGAGCGCGAGCGCCGGACCTATCTCAACTTCGCCCCCTTCGGCGCGGAAGGTGTTACCGTCACGGTGTCGAAACGCACTTGGCGGATCATGCTCGAACGTGGTTTCTCTTCCGTCGCGCTTCGGGGGCGGCGCGTGCGGGCTCGCGGCATCGTCGAGCTGTGGCGCGGGCCGACCCTGGATATCGGCGCGGCCGAGATGATCGAGTTGCTGGACGAGGAGCAGGCGCCGCGGCGCTGATCGCCATGGGGTGGTCTTTCACGCGAACACAGTCGGGCGGGCGCGCGGCGGTCATACGGCCTGCGGCGGCCGTCGTGCCTGCGGTGGCTCTGACCCTGCTCGCCGCCGCCTGCACGGCCGACCAGACCGGCGCGCTGGCGCCGGTGGCGGCCGTCGTGCCGCCGGAGGCGCCGCGCACCACCGGCCGCGACCGGCCGGCCAACGACGCCGATCACGCCAAGCTCGTCGCCTCGTTCGGCGGCGAGTACCGGGCTCCGTCAGCGCTGCGCCTCGTCAGCGACGTCACCGACCGCTTGGTCAAGGCGACGGAGCGCCCGGACGAGACCTACGCGGTGACGCTGCTCGATTCGCCGGTGGTGAACGCCTTCGCGCTGCCGACGGGCCGTCTCTACGTCACCCGCGGGCTCCTGGCGCTCGCCGATGACACCTCCGAGCTCGCCGCGGTCCTGGCGCACGAGATCGCCCACGTGACCCTGCGCCACGCCAGCGCCCGCACCGAGATGGCGCTCCGCTCCGAACTCGTCAGCAAGGTCGTGGCCGACGTGCTCAACGACCCGGCGACCGGAGCGCTGTTGCAGGACCAGTCCCGCTTCGTGCTGGCCCGCTTCTCGCGAACCCAGGAATTCGAGGCCGACCAGACCGGGGTGCGCACGCTCGCCCGCGCCGGCTACGACCCGTTCGGTGCTGCGCGCTTCCTCACCGCGCTCAACCGCACCACGGCGCTGCGCGCCGGGGCCGGGCTCGCCTCCGAGCCCGACATGCTGGCGACCCATCCGAGCACGCCCGAGCGCATCACCCAGGTGACGCAGGCCGCGCGCCGCATCGGCGCCCCCGGCCTCGGCGTCGACGACCGCAACCGCTATCTCGCGGCGATCGACGGCATCGCCTACGGCGACAACCCCGCTGACGGGCTGATCCGTGGTCGCCGCTTCATCCATCCGCGCCTCGGGGTCGCCTTCGAGGCGCCGGAGGGCTTCGGGCTCGACAACACCGCCCGCGCGGTGCTGGGCACCACCCCGGACGGCAACCGCCGCCTCCTGTTCGACGCCGTCGAGACCAATGCCGGCCAAGGCCTCGAGGAGGTGCTGAAGGCGACCTGGAACGACGCGATCGAGACCGGCAGCTTCGAGAACCGAATGCTGAACGGCTTCCCGGCGGTCACTGCGGTCTCGAAGGGCAAGGAGTGGTTCTTCCGCCTCGCCGCGGTCCGGATCGGCACCAACACCTTCCGGATGATCATGGCGGCCAAGGGTACCACCGATCCGGAGCCCGCCTTCGGCCGCTGGCTTGCCAGCATCGCCCAGGTGACGCCGGACGAGGCCCGCAGCCTCAAGCCCCTGCGCATCCAGATCGTCACCGCCGCCCCCGGCGACACCGCCGAGAGCCTGGCCCAGCGCATGACCGCGGTGGACCGGCCGCTGGAGCGCTTCCAGGTCCTCAACGGGCTCGACAGGGGCGTGCCGGTGCGGGCCGGACTGCCCTACAAGCTGGTGGCGGAGTAGGGTAGGCGGTGAGCTGGTGCGAGTGGGCCGATTCTCCCACCGCCCTGCTTCTCAACCCGGACTGACCGTGCTATCTGGACGGCCGCCGCGGGTGTAGCTCAATGGTAGAGCAGCAGCCTTCCAAGCTGAATACGAGGGTTCGATTCCCTTCACCCGCTCCAGCATTTTCAGGCCGGAAAGCTTCTCCCTTACAGGGGTTTATCTCTCCGGCCGTACTCCTGGCTGGTATCGCCCCGTTGGAGTGATACCAGCCTGATACCAGTTTTAGCCCTTAGGAGCGCGGACGTAGCCAAGGGCGGCGCACCGGAGCTCCCGCCTGAGCGGGCCGCGGTTTGAGAACAGTCGGATGCGAGAGGTGTCCGAGGCCTCCTGGTCCCTCGCTACAGCGGTGCCGATATGCCTGCATCGCCAGGTGTAGCCACCGTTCCCGACCTCGCGCGGCGACCTAACGGGTGATAGGTATTCGAGCATGGCCGATGTAACCGCCTGAACCGCTCCGGGTTTTTCGGAGGCTGTTTGTCTTGGGTCAGGCGGCCAAGGCTTGGTCGCCGACGTGAGCATGATAGCGCGCTTCGGCCTCGGCGGGAGGGACGTTGCCGATGGGCGAGAGCAGGCGGCGGTGATTGTACCAGTCGACCCACTCCAGGGTGGCGTACTCGACCGCCTCGAAGGAGCGCCAGGGTCCGCGTCGGTGGATGACCTCTGCCTTGAACGAGCCGTTGATCGTCTCCGCCACGGCGTTGTCGTAAGAGTCGCCGACGCTGCCGACCGACGGCTCAATCCCTGCTCCGGCCAGGCGCTCGGTGTACCGTAGAGCTAAGTATTGCTTGGCAAGCGGTCGTCGCAACACCATCTTGTACGGCTGCGAGAACAGCGTCGAGTGCCTCCGTCGGCGTCTTCCAGTTCAGCGTTTTGCGCGGTCTGCTGCTGAGGGCTGCGGCCACAGCGGCAAGATCGTCCACGCCGTGAGCGCTCAGATCCGTTCCTTTCGGGAAGTACTGTCGCAGCAAACCGTTCGTATTCTCGTTCGTCACCCGCTGCCAGGGTGAGCGTGGATCGCAGAAGTACACCTGCAGACCCGCGTCGATCCGTAAGCGCGCATGCTCGGCCATCTCGGCCCCCTGGTCCCAGGTCAATGAGCGCCGCAGATGCTCCGGCAAGCGCGCGATCGTGCCGGTGATCGCCTCGCGGACCGCCGCGGGGGGCCTGTCGCACAGTCGGCTTCAGGCCGCAGAAGGGGGCTGCCCGCCCCCGCTTTCACGCTTTGTTCGCGACGGGAAGACCGAAGCAGGTGGCGAGCAATTGGTTCTGCTCCCGCACAGCCCATGCGCCCGCGAACCCGAAGCCCTTGCGCAACCACAGCATCGCCTCGAAGCCACAGATCGTGCGCCGGGCCGTGTTGAACGAGCGAAAGCCGCCAACCCGCGGCATGGCCCGTTTCACCCGGAAGTGGTCGCTCTCAATCCCTTGCTGCAGGTGCTTGGTGACGTGGTGGATGGGCGTGCGCGGCTGCAGCCCCTCCTTGCAGCTCTCGATGATCGCCGGCGGGTACGGGCCAGCGCCATCCGTGCCGATCCGGTCTGGAGCGAGGAGCGGCTCGGCCACGAGCAACTTACGGAAGAAGCGCTTGGCGCCATCGAGGTCGCGGTTGGCCGTGAGCAGGAAGTCGACCGCCTGCCCATGCTTGTCGATGGCCCGGTACAGGTAGCGCCACTGGCCCCGCACCTTGATGTATGTCTCGTCGACGCGCACCGAGCCGCAATGCGGTCTGCGGAACTGGCGCAGGGGGCGCTCGACGGCGGGCGCGTAGGACAGCACCCACGGGTTAATGGTGGAGTGATCGACCTCCATGCCTCTCTCCAGGAGCACCCCTTCGATGTCGCGGTAGCTGAGGGCGTCGCGCAGGTACCAGGAGACGGCCTAGACGATCAGGATGGCCTCAAAGTGCCGGCCCCGGAAGTCGCCGCGGACTTGCCGCTCCAGCTTGAGGGCGAGGGCGTTGAGGATCATGGGCCGGCTCCAGAGGGAGGCGGCGGGCTGGGCAGGTATGGTTAACGAGCCGTAAGCGGGGATCCGTTCGCGTTTGCGACAGGCCCCATTGGCCTGGGGGCGGGACCCGTTCACCTCGCGAGCTTCTCGAGGACGAGGTTTCCACTTCGGTTCAAGCCCGTGGGGATACTTCACTATCCTCTCACCAAGGCACGCCGCCGAGTGGAACGATGCAGCGCAGCACGAGTTGTTGCATTGCAGCATCGCGGCTCTTCCGTGGTGCTGCTGCCCTCCTAGGGCGTTTCCTCCCTGACTGAAGCCGCTCGCGAGGGCGGCTTCCTTTTTGGGCCGGAGATCGGCCAGGCCCCATCCCACATCGGCCGAACGGGACTTACGGTGACCGTGCGGTCAGGTCACGGTACCGCGGCGCCCGATTTCGCGCTATGGGCTGCGACGCGCGACCGGTCCCGGTCGATTTCCTCACGCTTGCCGCTCCCGGTATCATGGCGCACGAAGGCCCTCCCGTTCAGGGAACCCCGCTCCAAGTCGAGTTGGAGGAAGTCACACCGGGCGAGTTCATCATCTCGGTTGTCTGGCGAGAGAAGAAGCTCGGATCGTTGTATCTCAGGGGCGACCGCGACGACGCGGCGGCCTTCCTCGAGGCGGCCCGCGAGCGCATCGTGCTGGCGATCACCGGCGATGCGCCGAACGACGTCGGCGGGCAGGTGCAGCGGGAACTGGTCAACCTGAGCCGCATCATGCAGCAGCCGGGCGGCTGATCGTCGGCCCGGAGCCTCGGGTCGGCATTCGCTTCGTCGGAAAATGCTCGATGTCCGACTTGTCCTCGCAGGCATGACGAGCGACGGGCCCGCGGAGCGGCGCATGGCGGTGTCGCCGTGCGGGATGTGTTGGGCCGGGGCGCGTGCCGCAGGCGTCCCTCGACTCGACGATGTCGCCGGAGGCGCGACCGACGCGCCCCTGATGTCGCCCGTCCGCCGGGCCGGCCTCCCGCTGCGCCGTCATTTCCCATCCTCTCGCCGCTTGCGCTTGTCATCGATGGTCCTGCAAACGACTCCGCCGACCAGCAGGGTCGCGGGGGAAAGCCCGTGCCAAGCGCCGCCGTCACCCAGATCGCTGCCGCGGTGGTGAGGCCGGGCACCCGGCCGCCGCTCTCTCGTGTCACGGTCGCGTCCGGCGCCGGGAAAGCCGCTCCTCGTGATGATACCCTGGATCGCCCGGCTGGCATTCGCGTCGGTCCCATCGCCGGAAACGCCGGAGCCGGCCAGGGTCACCAGGGTCGCGCCGAGGATGGCGAAGTGCAGGGCTGTGACGGCGTGATCGGCGGATGCGGCGAAGGCGGCCGGGATCACCGCGTAAGCGCCCGCGCTCGCCGACCAGCACGGCAAATGCGTCTCGTCCCGGCGCCCGGCCCGGAGCACCGGAATGCCGCCCGAGAAGGCGCTGGTGGCGAAGGGGCTGCACAGAACCGGCTGGCGGGATCGGCTCCGGAAAGGGAGCGGTCTTTCCTGTCCCGTCAGCGGTCAAGGCCGGGTATGGGCCTGCACCGGACGCCGACACCCCTGCCTCGCCCGATCCGATGTATGCACAGCCATCCGCTATGACGAATGAAGCGTTCGCCGAAAGCGCGGGCATTTACGCGATTGCAACGGTCGGGAATCAACAATCGTCACGTCGCCTTCAACGCCGCGGCGCGACGCGCGGGCAGCCCTGCGAGCCGGGAGATGGCCGGGAAACCTGCGGATTACCGAGACGTCCATATCGGCAGCCTCATCGAGGAGCGGCGCCTGCGCGCCGGCCTGAGCCGGGAGGCCCTCGCCACCCCGCTCGACGTCTCGCTCTCACAGCTCGGCAAATACCTGAAGGGCGCCAACCGGCTGAGTGCCACCGACCTCGACATCCTCGCGCGCGTTCTCGGCGTGCCAGTCGGGTTCTTCTTCGAGAGCATGCCGGGTCGCGACCCGCCGCAGCCCGGGCTCAGCGACCGCCCGCAGGCGCGGCTGGAGGCGCTTGCGGATTGGACCGGCTTCGCTCAAGCCGTGGCACGGGCCGCCGATACCCATCTCGACGAGGATCGCCGCCAGGCCCTCGGCAGCCTCGTGCGCGCGGTTGACCATGCGCTCTCTGGGCAACAACCGTTCGATAAAGCGAACGACTCCGGTCCATCGGATTGACGTTCGGATTGCCGGCTGCCAGAACCCCGCGATCGAAGTGTCGGGCTCATTCGGCGGGTGCGCCGCGCTCGACGTGACCTGAGGGCTTCGCACGCCATGCCGCGTTCCAACTACCTGTTCACGAGCGAGTCGGTCTCCGAGGGCCATCCGGACAAGGTCTGCGACCGCATTTCCGACACCGTGGTCGACGCCTACTTGGCGGTGATGCCCGAAGCCCGCCTGGGCGTCGAGACCCTGGCGACCACGAACCGCATCGTCATCGCGGGCGAGGTGCGCGGCCCCGATTCGGTCACCTTCAAGGATCTGGAGGAGCTGACCCGCGAGGCCGTCAAGGACATCGGCTACGAGCAGGACGGCTTCCACTGGAAGAACAACGACGTCGCCATTCACCTGCACGCCCAGTCCGCCGACATCGCCGTCGGCGTAGACGCCGCGGGCAACAAGGACGAGGGCGCGGGCGACCAGGGCATCATGTTCGGTTACGCGACCGACGAGACGCCCGCCCTGATGCCGGCGCCGATCTATTATGCCCACAAGATCCTCAAGGACCTGGCCGACGCCCGCAAGGGCAAGCAGGGCGCGGCGGCGAAGCTCGGACCCGACGCCAAGAGCCAGGTCACCGTGCGCTACGCCGACGGCCGCCCGGTCGAGGCGACCCAGATCGTGCTCTCGACCCAGCACCTCGACGAGTCGCTCGACTCCGGTGCCGTGCGCGAGATCGTCGAGCCCTACATCCGGGCGGCTCTCCCGGAGTCGTGGATCACCGACGGCACCGTGTGGCACGTCAATCCGACCGGCAAGTTCGTGATCGGCGGTCCCGATGGCGATTGCGGCCTCACCGGGCGCAAGATCATCGTCGACACCTACGGTGGTGCTGCGCCCCACGGCGGCGGCGCCTTCTCGGGCAAGGATCCGACCAAGGTCGACCGCTCGGCCGCCTACGCGGCGCGCTACCTCGCCAAGAACGTCGTCGCCGCCGGTCTCGCCCGCAAGGCCACCATCCAGCTCGCCTACGCCATCGGCGTCGCCAAGCCGCTGTCGATCTACGTCGACCTGCACGGTACCGGAGAGGTCGACGAGGCGAAGCTCGAGTCGGTCCTGGGCCAGCTCGTCGATCTGTCGCCCCGCGGCATCCGCACCCATCTCGGCCTCAACAAGCCGATCTACGCCCGCACCTCGGCCTACGGCCATTTCGGCCGCGAGCCGGACGCGGATGGCGGCTTCTCGTGGGAGCGGACCGACCTCATCGGTCAGCTCAAGAGCGCCCTGGCCTGATCCCGTGCCCCGGTGCTAACGGGGTGCGAACACGCCCCCCTCTCGGCACCGGGATACCATGGACGACCACGACACCGACGCAGGCAGCGAGCGGAGCCGCGCCTTCTACGGCCGGCGCAAGGGCAAGCGCCTGCGTCCCGGCCAGGAGGAACGCCTCGCCGGCCTGCTGCCGCGCCTGCGCCTTCCCGAGACCGGTCGCCTCGACCCCCCGTCCCTGTTTCCCCGCCCGGTGGCTGAGACCTGGCTCGAGATCGGCTTCGGCGGCGGCGAGCACCTCGCCGCGCAGGCCCGGCTCAATCCCGGTACCGGGATCATCGGCTGCGAGCCCTTCGTCAACGGCGTGGTGAAGCTGCTGCGCACCCTCGACGACGAGGCGATCGACACCGTCCGGCTGTGGGACCGGGACGCCATGGAACTGCTGCCGCGCCTGCCCGACGCCAGCATCGGGCGCGTGTTCCTGCTCTATCCCGATCCGTGGCCGAAGCGCCGGCAGCGCAAGCGCCGCTTCGTCTCGGATGAGTCCCTGCGCGAGATCGCCCGGGTGCTCGTGCCCGGCGGCGAGTTCCGCTTCGCCTCCGACATCGACGATTACGTCGGCTGGACCCTGGTGCGCGCGGCCCGCTGCCCCTCCTTGCGCTGGACCGCCAACCGCGGCCCCGACTGGACCACGCCCTGGCCGGAGTGGCCCGGCACCCGCTACGAGGCCAAGACCACGGCGGAGGGCCGCAAGCCTACCTACCTGACCTTCGCGCGGGTATAGGGACCGAAGGACAACCTGGGGCTCATGTCGCGGCGCCCAGGCCCGTGCTAGGCTCAAGGCCATGACCGCCGTCGCCTCCGACACCCTGAAATTCGCCCGTGTCCTTCGGGAACGGGCCCACCTCTCCGCCGAGCAGGCGGAGGGACTGTCCGAGGTGTTCGCCGAGGCGGTCCAGGGCGGGATGCCAACCCGGGCTGACCTGCAGAGCCTCGAAGGCTCGGTGAAGGCCGAGTTCGTGGACGTCCGTTCCGAGATCGCAGCCTTCCAGTCTGAGGCCAGGAGCGAGTTCGCCGCCGTCCGGTCGGACGTCGCAGCCTTCAAGGTGGAGACTCGGAACGAGTTCGCCGCCGTTCGGCAGGAAATGAAGATCGAGTTCGCTGCCGTCCGGACCGAGATGGCAGCCTTCAAGTCGGACGCCAAGAGCGAGTTCGCCTCCGTTCGGTCCGAGATGAAGCTCCTCGAGCAGCGGATGACGATCAAGCTCGGCGCCATGCTGGTGGCGCTCGGCGGCATCCTGAGCGCGGCGATCGGGTACATGCCGGCCCGCTGAGGCGGGGCCTCATCCCGTCCCGCCGAGACGTGCTCCGGCGCACCGCGCGTGAGGCGCGAACGGCTGACCTTGCCGCCACGCGCGCAGAGAGGCATGGTTTCTCCGCGAAACCGCCAAGCCGGGCCGGGCGGGGCATGTCGGCTCGGGACGTCGCGCGGGGGAACGGGTGCGCTCCGCCCTCCGTCACCCCGTTCACCAGGATTGCGCCGCCTTGGACCAGAGGCCCGACGCCGCCACCGGCCTGCCGGACGAACTCTTCCCCCGCTTCGCGTTCGAGGGCGCGCCGGTCGGCCTCGCCTGCCTGGGCGGGCCGGACCGGCGCATCGTCGCCGCCAACCCGGCCCTCGGCGTGCTGCTGGGCACGAGCCCGGAGGCGTTAAATGGCCGCCGCCTCGCCGATCTCGACCACCCACACGGTCCCGCGACCGGCCAGGATGTCGCGGGCGAGGCCTGGTGGCGCCGGGCCGACGGGTCGCCCGTCCGGGTGCGCCTCCGGACGGGGCCGGAGCAGGACGGATGCCGGATCGTCGCGGTCGAGGCCATCGCGGAGGGCGCCGCCGCGGCCAAAGCCCAGCAGACCCATCTGGCGCTCGCCTCCGCCGGCCTCGGGGAGTGGAGCTGGAGCCCGGCCGACGGCCGCGTCACCCTATCGGACCGGGCCGCCGCGATCCTGGGCTACCCCGCTGGCGCGACGCCGAGCTGGGCGGAACTGCAGGACGCGGTCGGCCGCGACGACCTCGACCGGATCCGCGCCACGGTGCAGGACGCCGTCGCCAAGGCGATCCCCTACGCGATCGAGATGCGCTTCCGCCGGGCCAAGGACGGCCAGGAGGCCTGGATCTCTGCCCGCGGCCAGGCGAGCCTGTCCCCCGACGGGACGCCCACCGGCATGATCGGCGTGCTGCAGGACGTGACCGCCCGGGAGGAGGCGCGGCGCGCCCTGCACGACCGCGAGCAGCGGTTGCGGGTGGCGACGACGGTGGCGGCCCTCGGCATCTTCGAGTGGCACGTGCTCGACGACCAGTCGCTCTGGGAGAACGAGCGCATGTGGGAGATCTTCGGCCGCCGGCCGCAGGACGGCACCATCAGCATGCGCGAGTTCTTCCGCACGGTGGTCCATCCGGAAGACAAGGTAGCCTTCCGCCAAGCGGTCGCCGCGGCGCTCCACGGCGACGGGGTGCTGCACGCGACGACGCGCATCCGCCGCCCCGACGAGGGCGGCGGCGAGGTCTGGCGCACGATCGAGATGGCCGGCCGCTTCGAGCGCGACGGGCCGGCCGGCCTGCCGCGGCGCCTGATCGGCGTCGTCGCCGACATCACCGGCCGGCGGCTGGCCGAGGAGCGCCAGTCGCTGCTGATCCGCGAGTTGCACCATCGGGTGAAGAACACCCTGGCGACGGTGCAGGCCATCGTCGGCTCGACCGCCCGCACGGCGTCGAGCATCGACAGCTTCTACGAGGCCTTCGTCGGCCGCATCATGTCCCTCGCCCACACCCATTCGGTGCTGACCGAGGACGTGTGGCAGACGGCCTCCCTGCGCGGCCTTCTGGAGAACGAGCTGCGTCCCTACGCCGACGGCGAGATGCGGCCCGGCACCGGCGGGCGGGTGGAGCTCGACGGGCCGGCGGTCGACCTGCCCTCCGAGATCGCGGTGCCGATCGGCATGGCGATCCACGAATTGACCACCAACGCTGCCAAGTACGGCGCGCTGTCGAACCGCACCGGCCGGGTGCGGATCCGCTGGAGCGTCGAGCCGGGGGCGGACCGGCCGCGCCTGCGCTTCCACTGGCAGGAATCCGGCGGTCCCGCGGTGGCGCCGCCGACCCGCCAGGGCTTCGGCTCGCGCCTGCTGCAGCGGGTGCTGACGGCCCAGGTCCAGGCCGAGGTTGCCATCGATTACGCGCCCGGCGGCCTCACCCTGACCATGCTGGCGCCGCTGCCGGCACGCAACGCCGCACTCAACCCCTTGGCGACGCTGTAGAGAACGGTCCGGCCCTTCAGGCCCCGCGGGCCACGCCCTCACCGCCGGCGCCGCGGAACGCCTTCAGTTCCTCGATCGACGCGAAATGGAAGCGCCCGGCCGGCGTTTCGGCGTCGATCGTGCCGTCGGCATACATCGTGTAGGTGTTGCCGCCGGAGTCGTAGGTGCCGATCACCGTCTTGCCGGGCGGCTCCTCGGGGGGAAGCTCCTGATGAGGAGGCTCCTCGTGGGAAGGCTCCTCGTGGGAAGGCTCCTCGTGGGAGGGCTCCTGTGGCAAGGGCGCCTCTGCCACGGGCTCGGCGGCCGGGGGCTCCTGAGCCGGAGGGGAAGGCGGCGCGGCCTCGCGCGTCTCGCCGGCCCCGGGCCGGGGCTCCTCGACGGTCGGTTGCGGCTCGGATTCGTGCGGCAAGGATTCAGGCAAGACGGGATCGTGCGGGACGGGCTGGTGCGGGACAGGCTCCTGCCGCCCCGCCGGTGGGTCCGCGTCCTCGGCTCGGGTCAGGCGCAGCTCGCTCGCCGCAAGTCCGGCAGCCGCCACGGCGGCGCCGGCCGCCAGCGCCGCACCGCCGTCGAAGCCGGTCGGCTCGGCCGGGCGCGGCTCGGATGCGGGCGGCGGAGCGGCCGGGAATGGGATCGGCGGCAGGACGGGCTCGCTGCGGGCCGCCCGGACCGGCGCGGTCCCGATCTCGGCCGAAGGCTCGGCCACGGGGCGCGCCGCCAAGGCGCGGTCACCGAGACCGCGCTCGCCGAGGGCGCGCTCGATGCGCGCGAGCCGCGCCACCGCGGCAGTGATCCCGAGCAGCACCGCCCCGCCGCTCGACCCGACGGCGCCGGCGATCACCATGGTCCAGCCGACCTCGAGCCGCACGAAGGGGATGCCCTGCACCATCGCGGCGAGACCGCCGATCAGCATCAGGAGGGCGAGCACGGTCAACGCGACGATCATCGGACTCTCGGGCTGGCGATACGACGTAGGCTGCTCGGCGGATGGCGTGAGCAGCCGAACGGGCGGTCCGGGGCCATCGCCCCGCCCGCTACGGCCCAGATTTAGGCGCACCGCCCGCTTTTGCAAAATCGCCGCGCGTCCAGGGCTGCCAAAGCCCGGGATGCGGGCGCCGCAGCGGGTCGGCGGCGTTGCCGCGAGCGGGCGGCCGACTTAGGTAGACGCGGGTGCCGCGGCGGTGCCTCGTCGGAATCGCCGCGTCGAGCCCAAGCGATCCGGAGACACGCCGATGGCCTTCACGCTCCCCGAACTCCCCTACGCCTACGACGCGCTGCAGCCCTACATGTCGAAGGAGACCCTGGAGTTCCACCACGACAAGCATCACAAGGCGTATGTCGACACCGGCAACAAGCTCCTCGAGGGCTCGGAGCTCGCTGGCAAGAGCGTCGAGGAGGTGGTGAAGGCCTCCTACGGCCAGAACCAGGCCCTCTTCAACAACGCCGGCCAGCACTACAACCACATCCACTTCTGGCAGTGGATGAAGCCGAATGGCGGCGGCGCGATCCCGGGCGCGCTGGAGAAGAAGATCGCCGAGGACCTCGGCGGCACCGACAAGTTCAAGGCCGACTTCATCCAGGCCGGCGTGTCGCAGTTCGGCTCCGGCTGGGCCTGGCTCGCCGTGAAGAACGGCAAGCTCGAGATCATGAAGACTCCCAACGGCGAGAACCCGCTGGTGCACGGCGCCAAGCCGATCCTCGGCGTCGACGTGTGGGAGCACTCCTACTACATCGACTACCGCAACCGCCGTCCCGACTACCTCAAGGCGTTCATCGAGAACCTGGTGAACTGGGAGCACGTCGAGAAGATGTACGGCGAGGCGATCGCCTGACCGGCGTCGCAGACCGGTTGATCGAGAGCCCCCTCCCCGCCCGGGCGAGGGGGCTTTTCTATGCCGCGGGCCCCGGCACCAGCCGCAGGCCCTCGCGCTCCAGGAAGTCCGCGAACCGCGCCGACCCGAGATAAGCCAGCTCCAACGGCCGGCTCGCCACCACCGGGTCGAGGCTCCTCAGACCGTCGTCGATCTCCCCCGGATGGCACATCACAACCGGGGCCGGCCCGAGCGCCCGGAAGCTCCGCTCGAAGGCTTCCGCGAACCCCTCCCCATCCGCGAAGTCCGAGAAGCCGGAGAAGCCGCGATTGATGGAGAAGCCCGCCCGCCGGGCCGCGGGACCGAAGCCGAGGCCGAGCCCCGCCACCACGATCGCCTTGCCGGCCTCTGGCCGGGCGCGGATCGCGCCCAAGCGGTCGACCGGGTCGCGCAGCCAGCCCCGCCAGCCCCGCCCTGCCAGCGCCGCGAGGAGCGCCCCCCGCACCCCGGGCAGGACGTGGACGTGCTGGTGACCGTCGACGAAGTCCGGCAGGCGGCCCGTCGCCGCCGCGAAGGCGTCGAGCTGGCGCTCGATCTCGGGGCGGACATCCGCGGGCTTCAGCCCGCCCGACAAGGCGAGCCGCAGCAAACGCCCGAGGGGCGGCAGGCGCCCAATCGGCGCGAGGCGCGGCAGGGGGCCGAGCGGCGCGCCCGTCGTCAGGGTGAGGTGGAGGCCGAGGCCGACCGTGCCGCGAAGCTCCGCCAAGGCCGGCCCCGCGTCCCGGAACGCCGGGATATTGGTCATCGAGCCGGCGGCTGATATGCGCTCTCTCCGCGCCAGAGAGAGAATGCCCCGGCTGACGCCCGGGCTCAGGCCGTAATCGTCGGCGCAGAGCACGACCGGGCGCCGTTCAGGAAGCATGGCTTAGATCTCGCGCTCGAACCGCCGGTGCGTGCACCGGTCTGATCACCGAAAGCCGCCGGCTCCGCGCCGGGGGCGCGACACCGAAACGAGGGACAGCGCCGTGGAGCTGTTCAGACACCCCGAGCCGGTCGACCTGAGCGTCGTCATACCGGTCTTCAACGAGAGCGCCAACGTCGCCCCGCTGCTCGCCCGTCTCACGCCGGTGCTGGAGCGCCTGACGCCGGCCTGGGAGGTGGTGTTCGTCGACGACGGCAGCCACGACGACACCGCCGCGGTGGTGGCCGCCCACCACGCCGCGGAGCCCCGCATCGGCGCGGTCTCGTTCAGCCGCAACTTCGGCAAGGAGATCGCGATCGCGGCCGGGCTCGACCACGCGGAGGGCCGCGCGGTGGTGATCATGGATGCCGACCTCCAGCACCCGCCCGAGCTGATCGCGACCTTCTGGGAGCGCTGGCGCGAGGGCAACGTGATGGTCTACGCCCAGCGCACCGACCGCGACGACGAGAGCGCGATGCGGCGCGGCTTCGCGCGGCTGTTCTACCGGCTCTTCGCCCGCTTCGGCGAGATGCCGCTGCCCGAAGGAGCCGGCGATTTCCGCCTGATCGACCGCAAGGGCGTCGAGGTGCTGCGCTCCCTGCCCGAGCGGGCGCGATTCTCGAAGGGCCTGTATTCCTGGATCGGCTTCCGGTCGGTCGGCGTGCCCTACCAGGTCGAGGAACGCCAGCACGGCAGCTCGAAATGGAGCTTCCGCAAGCTGTTCCGCTTCGCCTTCGACGGCATCACCTCCTTCTCCACCGTTCCGTTGCGGGTCTGGACCTATCTCGGCGGCGCGATCGCGGGCGTGGCCTTCCTGACGGCCCTCTACTTCGTCGCCGACACCCTGCTGCGCGGCCCCGACGTGCCGGGCTACGCCTCGCTGATCGTCTCGGTGATGTTCTTCTCCGGCGTGCAGCTGATGTCGCTCGGCATCATCGGCGAGTATATCGGCCGCATCTTCGCCGAGGTGAAGCGGCGCCCGCTCTACGTCGTCGCCGAGCGGATCGGCCCGGCGGCCGCGGGCTACGACCGGCCGGTCCGGGACGATCGCCGGAGCGGACGGCGCGCGCGCTATTCCGGCACCGCGTGAGGCTTATCCGTCCCGCTTCCGGCGAGAACCCTGTGCTATTCACCGCCGCATGATTCGCAGCATCCTCTCGGTCGGCGGCTGGACGCTGGTCTCCCGGGCCACCGGCTTCCTGCGCGACGTGGTCATGGCCGCCGTGATGGGCGCAGGTCCCATCGCCGATGCCTTCGTGGTGGCCTTCCGCCTGCCCAACCACTTCCGGGCGATCTTCGGCGAGGGCGCCTTCAACGTCGCCTTCGTGCCGACCTACGCCGCCCTCGATGCGGAGGAAGGGGCGGCCCGCGCCTTCGCCGACCGCGTCTTCACCCTGATGCTGCTGGTCCAGGTGGCACTGCTGGTGCTCGCCCTGCCGCTGATGCCGGCGATCGTGCGAGCGCTCGCCCCCGGCTTCGCCGACGAGCCGGAGAAATTCGCGCTCGCCGTCACGCTCACCCGCATCACCTTCCCGTACCTGCTGTTCATCACCCTGGTGACGCTGCTGTCGGGCATCCTCAACGCCCGGAGGCGCTTCGCGGCGGCCGCCGCCGCGCCGGTGCTTCTCAACGTCTCGCTCCTGGCGGCGCTGGCCCTCGCCTTCCTGTTCCCGAATGCCGGATACGCCGCCGCCTGGGGCGTCGCGGTGTCGGGCGTGCTGCAGTTCCTCCTGGTCTGGGCCGATGCCCGCCGGGCGGGGCTCGCCCCCTCGCTCGTGCGCCCGACCCTGAAAGACGCCGGCATGCGCCGGTTCTTCCGGATGCTGGGGCCGGCGGTGATCGGCTCGGCCGGCGTGCAGATCGCGATGTTCGCCGACACGATCATCGCCTCGTTCCTGCCGACCGGCGCGGTCTCGGCGCTCTACTACGCCGACCGGCTCTACCAGCTCCCGTTCGGGGTCATCGGCATCGCGGCCGGCACCGTCCTGCTGCCGGAGATGAGCCGGCGCATCGCCGCGAAGGATCCCGACGGCGCCCACGCGGCGCAGAACCGCGCCACCGGCTTCTCGCTCGCCCTCTCGGCACCGTTCGCGGTCGCGTTCCTGCTGGTGCCGGACCTGATCATGACGGCTTTGTTCCAGCGCGGCGCCTTCGACTCCGAGGCGGCGTCCCGCTCCGGCGCTGTGCTGGCGGCCTACGGCCTGGCGCTGCCGGCGGCGGTGCTGATCCGCAGCATCGTGGCGAGCTTCTACGCCCGCCAGGACAGCCGCACGCCGGTGATGGCCTCCCTCACCGCGGTCGCCGTCAATGTCGGATTGAAGGTGGTGCTCACCGGACCCCTCGGGGTGATGGGACTGGCGCTCGCCACCGCCGCAGGCGTCTGGGTCAACGTGCTGATCCTGTTCTGCCTCGCCTATGGCCGCGGCTGGACGGCGCCGAGCCGCACGCTGATCGTCACCGCCTGCGGGGTTCTCGCCGCCTGCGCCGTGCTCGCTGCCTGCACCCTCGGCGGCCTGCCGCTGATCGAGCGCGTGATGCCGTCCCTGCCGCGCTTCCGCGAGCTCGCGGTGCTCGCGGCTCTCGGCGCCGCCGGGCTCGTCGCCTACGCGGCGACGCTGCTGGTGGCCTTGCGGCTGTTCGGGGTGCGGCTGCGGCGGGTGTAGAGGTTGGGGCTGGGACCGTCGCTCGCGCGTTAGCGGGGTCACGCCCCCGACGCACGAGGCCCCGCATGTCCCTTCCCGCCCCGCTCGACCGCGCCGAGGCGGTCGTCTTCGACGCCTACGGCACCCTGCTCGACGTCCATTCCGCCGTGCAGCGCCACGCCGCCGCGATCGGGCCGGAAGCGCAGACGCTGTCCGAGACCTGGCGGCAGAAGCAGCTCGAATATTCCTGGGTGCTCGCCCTGTGCGGTCGCTACGCGCCATTCTGGACGCTGACCGAGCGGGCGCTCGATTACGCGTTGGCCAAGCATCCGGGGGTGGATCGCGGCGCGCGGGGCGACCTGCTCGAGGCCTACAAGGCTCTCGACGCCTACCCGGAGGTACCCGGCACTCTCGGCGCCTTGCGCCGGGCCGGCCTCAAGACCGCGATCCTGTCGAACGGCGACACCGCCATGCTCGACGCGGCGGTGCGAGCGGCATGTCTCGGGGATCATCTCGACGTGGTGTTGTCGGTCGATCCCGCCGGCACCTTCAAGACATCGTCCCGCGCCTACGACCTCGCACCGGAGCGCCTGGGCGTCGCGCGGGAGAGGATCGTCTTCCTGTCCTCGAACCGCTGGGACATCGCCGGGGCGGCGGCCTATGGCTTCGCCCCGGTCTGGGTCAACCGGACGGGCCAGCCGGACGAGTACCCGGACCTCGCGCCGGTCCGGGTGATCCCCTCCCTCGGCGGGCTTCTCGCCTAGTCATACCCTCGCGCCTTCGCATCGACGTGTCGATGCAGAGGCGACCGGCGCATCAGCGCCGGCGCCCGTTCGGGCTTGCCTGGCACCTTCGAACGCGTCCGTTCGAAGGGCGCCGGCTGAATCACTCGCCGGCGACAGGCCGCACCGCGCCGGTCAGCGCGTCGGGGGCGGTCTCGCGACGGCGGTAGATCAGCAGGGTGGCGACGAGGCCGCAGGCTCCCGCGAAGGCCATCCACAGACCCGGCGCCGCCTTGTTGTCGAGCTTCTCGATCAGCCAGGTCGAGACGACCGGGGTGAAGCCGCCGAACAGCGCGGTGGCGAGGGAGTAGGCCAGCGAGAAGCCGGTGGTGCGCACATGCTTCGGGACGATCTCGGTCAGCGCCACAACCATCGCGCCGTTGTAGCTGCCGTACAGGAATGACAGCCACAGCAGCGTGAGCAGCATGTTGGTGAACGAGATGTTGGAGGTGAGCCACGCCAGCGCCGGGTAGGCGGTGAGCATCGCCAGCGCCGAGAAGGCGATCAGGATCGGCTTGCGGCCGATCCTGTCGGAGAGCGCGCCCATCACCGGCAGCCAGATCAGGTTCGACAAGGCGGTGCAGAAGGTGACGATCAGGCTGTCGGTCTCGGAGAGCTTCAGCACGCTCTTGCCGAAGGTCGGGGTGTAGACCGTGATGGTGTAGAACGACACCGTGGTCATCACCACGAGCAGCATGCCGAGCGCCACAATCTTCCAGTTCTGGCCGAGCGAGGCGAAGACCTCACCGAGCGAAGGGCGGTGCTTCTGGTGCAGGAACTCCTGCGTCTCCTCCAGCGAGCGCCGGATGTAGAACAGGAACGGCACGATCAGGCAGCCGATGAAGAACGGGATGCGCCAGCCCCACTCGGACATCTGGGCCGGCACCAGGGCGTGGCTCAAGCCGAAGCCGATCAGCGCCGCCACCATCACGGCGACCTGCTGGCTGCCCGACTGCCAGGAAACGTAGAAGCCCTTCCGGCCCGGCGTCGCCATCTCGGCGAGGTAGACCGACACGCCGCCGAGCTCGACGCCAGCGGAAAAGCCCTGGAGCAGACGGCCGATCAGCACCAGGAACGGCGCCGCGAGGCCGATGCTCTGGTAGGAGGGCACGAAAGCGATCAGCACCGTGCCGGCGGCCATGATGCCGAGCGTCACGATCAGGCCCTGGCGCCGGCCGATCCGGTCGACATAGGCGCCGAGGAAGATCGCCCCGAGGGGGCGCATCAGGAAGCCGGCGCCGAACGTCATGAAGGTGAGCATCAGCGAGGCGAACTCGTTCCCGGCCGGGAAGAACGCCTTCGCGATGTGGCTCGCGTAGATGCCGAACAGGAAGAAATCGAACATCTCCAGGAAGTTGCCGCTCGTGACGCGCAACACCGTGGCGACCTTCGACCCCTGCGGACCGTGGACCGGACCTGCCATGCTCTCCTCCCGAATGCGGGCTTCCTCGTCGGCCTCCTCTCTACAGCCAACGCCACCACGTTTGACAGAGAAATCTAATCCGAAGAAATCCGCACTTCCGGACATGAGCTGCACCCGAGCATCGGTGGAGCCCAAGCGTCAGGCAGGTTACGATTGGGAAAGGCTGCGCAGGGACGCCGCCAGGGAGGAACCACGACCATGAGGACACCGCGACGGAGAACCGCCCTCGCCCCCCTCGCCGCCGGCCTGCTCGCCGGGCTCGTCCTCGCCGCGCCGGCCCGTGCGGCGGATCTGCGGGTGATGATCTCCGGCGGCTTCACCGCCGCCTACCAGGCCCTGGTGCCGGGCTTCGAGGCGAAGACGGGGAACAAGGTCGAGACCGCCTACGGCCCTTCGATGGGCACGGCGCCGGAGGCGATCCCCGTGCGCCTGGCGCGCGGCGAGCCGGCCGACGTGCTGATCATGGTCGGCTACGCCCTCGATACTCTCGACAAGGAGGGCAAGGTCGCGCCCGGCAGCACGATCGCCCTCGCCGATTCCCGCATCGCCCTCGCGGTGAAGGCCGGGGCGCCGGTGCCGGACATCCACGACCTGGAGCACTTCAAGAAGGCGCTGCTCGCCGCCACCTCGATCGCCTATTCGGACAGTGCCAGCGGCGTCTACATCGAGAAGGAGATGTACCGGAAGCTCGGCCTGCACGACCAGCTGGCGGGGAAGAGCCGGATGATCGTCGCCGAGCGGGTCGGCAACGTCGTCGCCCGGGGCGACGCCGAGTTCGGCTTCCAGCAGCTGAGCGAGCTGAAACCGGTCAAGGGCATCACCATCGTCGGCCCGATCCCGCCGGAGGTGCAGCAGGTGACAGTGTTCTCCGCCGGGATCCCGAAGGGCGCCCAGCATCCGGAGGAGGCCAGGGCGCTGATCGCCTGGCTGTCCGCACCGGAGAACGCCGCGACCATCGCGGCGACGGGACTCGACCCGCTCAAGGCGCGCTGAACCGGCGCGCTAACTCCCGATTCACGACAAGGGAGAATGCGAGGAATCGGATTCACCAGCTCTTCACGCCACCCGGCGCCTGATGGGCCTCACACAACAGGTCTCGCGCTGCCCCAGACCGGGCGGCCAAGCGGGCGGGGACGGCATCATGCGGCAGGGTCGGACACCCGGAGCAGCGGCGCGCCTATCGGCGCCGCTGCTCCGGCAGGAGAAGCACGCGCATCAGCGTTACCTCGCGGCCCCGGGCTATCATCCGGGCGCCCTGATGATCGCGGCGGTGGGCCCTGCGCTCGGCGCGGCGATCGTGGCGGTGATCGCGTTCGGGTTGCGGGTGACGCTGTGACCGGGACCGACGGGTGGAGAACGACAGATATCGGAGCCCTTCACTTTCCCCGTTTGGCGATAAGCAGGACTAGCGAGGCGGGGACAGCGGCAGCGTGATGAACATCCGCTTCGACGCCTCGTCCGCACGAGCGAGATGGTCGATGGCGGATCGCGCCAGGCGAACATATACAAGCAAATGATCTGGATCGAGCACCCATCAGCTCCAGCTCGTCTTCTATCCTGGCAAAAATCACGAGCGGGAGCCTGCTCTCGCCAATTCGCGACAACTCGTCCCAATTCGAGTTCTAAAATTTACAGAAGCTGATCTCCGCTCAGTTCGGGCAGCCTTGCGCTGGGAAACACAACGACGATCGTGATCGCACCCTCGCCGCTGACGGTGTATTCCCGCTGAAGCCACGCATCCAGAGACGTGGTCTCGCCGACAACGCTCCTGGCGGCAGCCTTTGCCAAATTGGCCAACTCGCCGAGCGGACGCTCCATCAGCCCCTCCACTCCTGGTCGTGCGGGTCTGTCGACACTCTGAACCCCGCAGGGTCCCGCGTGAACGCGCGGCAGCTGGCCCCTGTCACGGGCAGCCGGATCGAGCGCCGAAGTGGCCGGCCGCGCTGATGACGCCATGTCACTCCCATTCCAGCTCGCCCCGCGCCAATCGGCCGAATTGCCGAACCCCCCTTCCCTCCCCAAGGTGAAGGCCCATGCGGCGCCATCTTCCCATCGTCCTCGCGACCCTCCTCGCCCTCGTGGCGACGGGCCTGCTCGCCTATCAATGGCTCGGGCAGCCGACGACCCTGCGGGTCGCCGTCGGGCCGGCGGGGAGCGAGGATGCGCGCCTGATCGCGGCGGTGGCCCAGTCGATCGCCCGCACGCACGAGGACGTGCGCCTGCGCCCCGTCACGACGAGCGGCGTCGCCGAGAGCGCCGGGGCGGCCGAGCAGGCGAAGGCCGATCTCGCGGTGGTACGCTCCGACGTCGGCATCCCGTCGAACACCCAGACCCTGGCGATCCTGCACCGGGACGCGGTGCTGCTGCTGACGACGGATACCGGCCTCTCCGCCGTGCCCGACCTGCGAGGAAAGCGGATCGGCATCGTGCGCAACCCGGCCGGCAACGCCCGGCTCCTCGCCAGCATCCTCGAACACTACGAGGTACCGGCCGACGCGGTGACGACGGTGCCCCTCGGCGACGGCCACGAGGCCGGCCAGGCGTTGCGCGAGGGCCGGGTCGATGCCGTGATGGTGGTGAGCCCGCTCACCGGCCGCACCGCCGGCGAGGTGGTGGCGAGCATCACCCGCGCCGGCAGCACGCCGACCTTCATCCCAATCGGCGAGGCGGCGGTGCTGGCCCGGCGCTGGCCGGCGCTGGAGAGCGTCGAGATCGCCCGTGGCACCTTCGGCGGCACGCCGCCGCGCCCGGCCGAGACCGTCACCACCGTAGGGGTCAGCCACCGGCTGGTGGCCCAGGCCCACCTGGCCGATTCGGTGGTGTCGGAACTGACGCGGCTCCTCTTCGTCAACCGGCCCGCCCTCGCGGTCGAGGTGCCGCTCGCCAATCAGATCGAGGCGCCCGACACTTCGAAGAGCGCCTCCCTGCCGGTCCATCCCGGGGCGCAGGCCTATTACGAGGGCGAGGTCGAGAGCTTCTTCGAGCGCTACGGCGACTGGTTCTACCTGCTGGTGATGTGCGTCTCGATCCTGGGATCCGCGGCCGCCACCCTGGTGTCACGGGCGGCCAACCGGTCCCGGGCCCGGGACATGGCACTCCTGCGCCAGCTCCTCGCCATCGTGCGGGCGAGCCGCGACGTCGAGGACGTGCTGGAACTCGCCGACCTCGAGCGGCAGGCCGACGAGATCCTGGCCGCCGCACTCGCCCGGGCCGGGGCCGGCGCGATCGACAATGCCGGCGTCGCGGCCTTCACTCTCGGCCTCGACCAGGCCCGCCGGGCCATCGCGGAGCGTCGCGCCATCCTGCTGGAGCGCCAGGCGCCGTGCCCCGACCGCGGGCCGGACCCGCTCTCCGCCGCGGCGGAGTGACGCGATCCGAGAGGAACGCCCCCTTGCGGAGAGGCGCCACACCTTATATTGCGACGCAACAGTTTTCCCCCGGCTCGATGCGTCCGGCTGCCATCCTGGCGGCCCGCGGCGTGCCGGGCTTTGTTTGCTTCGGACATCCCATGAAGCTGCGCAATATCGCCATCATCGCCCACGTCGACCACGGCAAGACGACCCTGGTCGACAAGCTGCTCCAGCAATCCGGGTCGTTCCGCGAGAACCAGCGGGTCGAGGAGCGGGCGATGGACTCGAACGACCTCGAGAAGGAGCGCGGCATCACCATCCTGGCCAAGGCCACCTCGGTGGTCTGGAAGGACACCCGCATCAACATCGTCGACACCCCCGGCCACGCCGATTTCGGCGGCGAGGTCGAGCGCATCCTGTCGATGGTCGATGGCGTGATCGTGCTGGTCGATGCGGCGGAAGGCCCGATGCCGCAGACCAAGTTCGTGGTCTCGAAGGCGCTCAAGATCGGCCTGCGCCCGATCGTTGCCGTCAACAAGGTCGACCGGCCGGACGCCCGCATCAACGAGGTGGTGAACGAGGTCTTCGACCTGTTCGCGGCGCTCGATGCCACTGACGAGCAGCTCGACTTCCCGATCCTGTACGGGTCGGGCCGCAACGGCTGGATGTCGACCTCGCCGGACGGCGATCAGGCCGAGGGCCTCGCCCCTCTGTTCGACCTTGTGCTGGAGCACGTGCCCCAGGCCAAGACCGAGGAGGGCCCGTTCCGGATGCTCGGCACGCTGCTCGAGTCGAACCCCTTCCTCGGCCGCATCATCACCGGCCGCATCGCCTCCGGCACCGTGAAGCCGAACCAGCAGGTCAAGGTCCTCGACCGCGAGGGCAAGGTGGTAGAGACCGGCCGCGTCTCGAAGATCCTGGCCTTCCGCGGCCTGGAGCGCCAGCCGATCGACGTCGGCGAGGCCGGCGACATCGTGTCGATCGCGGGGCTCGTGAAGGGTACCGTCGCCGACACCTTCTGCGATCCGCAGGTCGAGACCCCGATCCAGGCCCAGCCGATCGACCCGCCGACCGTGACGATGTCGTTCATCGTGAACGATTCTCCCCTCGCGGGCACCGAGGGCGACAAGGTCACGAGCCGCATGATCCGCGACCGCCTGTTCAAGGAGGCCGAGGGCAACGTCACGCTCAAGATCGAGGAAGCCGCCGACAAGGACTCGTTCTACGTCTCGGGCCGCGGTGAGTTGCAGCTCGCGATCCTGATCGAGACCATGCGCCGCGAGGGCTTCGAGATCGCGGTGTCCCGTCCCCGCGTCGTCTACGAGAAGGCCGAGGACGGCTCGATCCTCGAGCCGATCGAGGAGGTCGTGATCGACGTCGACGAGGAGCATTCGGGCTCGGTCGTGCAGAAGATGTCCGAGCGCAAGGGCGACATGCTCGAGATGCGCCCGTCCGGCGGCAACCGCCTGCGCCTCGTCTTCCACGCTCCGACCCGCGGCCTGATCGGCTATCAGAGCGAGCTGCTCACCGACACCCGCGGCACGGCGATCATGAACCGGCTGTTCAAGGCCTACGAGCCCTTCAAGGGAGAGATCGCCGGCCGCCGCAACGGCGTGCTGATCTCGAACGAGCAGGGCGAGGCCGTGGCCTATGCGCTGTGGAACCTTGAGGATCGCGGCCCGATGATGATCGAGCCGGGCTGGAAGGTCTATCAGGGCATGATCATCGGCGAGCACAACCGCGAGAACGACCTCGAGGTGAACGTGCTCAAGGGCAAGAAGCTCACCAACATCCGCACCACCTCGAAGGACGAGGCGGTGCGCCTGACCCCGCCGATCCGCATGACCCTGGAGCGCTCGCTGGCCTGGATCCAGGACGACGAACTGGTCGAGGTGACCCCGAAGTCGATCCGCCTGCGCAAGGCCGTGCTCGACCCGAACGATCGCAAGCGGGCGGAGCGGGCCAAGGAAGCGCTGAGCGCCTGATCGGCCGCGCGAAGACGGTTTGAGACGCAGTCCCTCGCCCCCCCGGGGCGGGGGATTTTTCGTGGCGGACGGTGGATGGCCGATCTAGCCCGTGTGGATTCCCGGTCCGTCCTCCCGTATCCCGGCCGTGAGGGCGGCGCGGGCGCGGCGGCAGGAGACCCGCGTGGAACACGAGATCTACCGCTGGCTCGGGATCCTGACCTCGATCCGGGCCGACGTGCTGGCACCGCTGGGCCTCGCCATCGCGGTCATCGTGACGGTGCACGCGCTGATGAACAAGCGCGAGGTCAGTGCGGCGATCGGCTGGATCGGCCTCGCCTGGCTCTCGCCGCTGCTGGGCAGCCTGCTCTACGTGATGTTCGGCATCAACCGGGTGAGCCGGCGCGCCCGCCGGCTGCCGGTGCTGCCGGGGCCGCGACCCGGCGCCCCACCACCGCCGGTGGCCGAGGTGCCGGACGCGTTCCAGCCGCTGAAGCAGGCGGTCGAGCGGATCAGCGGCCTGCCCCTCGTCGCCGGCAACCGCATCCAGCGTTACCGCCACGGCGACGAGGCCTATCCGGCGATGCTGGCGGCGATCGGCGAGGCGCGGACGAGCGTCGCCCTGTCGAGCTACATCATGCGCGACGACGACAGCGGCCGGGCCTTCGCGGCGGCCCTGGCGGCCGCGAAGGCCCGGGGAGTCGCGGTCTGCGTGCTGATCGACGGCATCGGCAGCGGCTACTTCTTCCCGGCGATGTACCGGCACCTGCGGGCCCTCGGGATACCGGCCGGCCTGTTCATGCACTCCGCCCTGCCCTGGCGGATGCCGTTCCTCAACCTGCGCACCCACAAGAAGCTCCTGCTGGTCGACGGCCGGGTCGGTTTCGTCGGCGGGGTCAACATCGCCGACGAGAACGTCATGGCGAAGGATCCGCCGGACCCGGTGCGCGACAGCCATTTCCGCATCGACGGACCGGTGGTCGGCCAGCTCGCCCAGGCGTTCTGGCGCGACTGGGCCTTCGTGAAGGGCGACGACCTGGAGGGGCCGGCCTGGTTCCCGGAGATCCCGCCGGCCGGATCCTCGCTCGCCCGGGTCGTGACCTCGGGGCCCGACGCCGACATCGAGAAGATCGAATTCGTGGTGCTGGAGGCTGTGGCCACGGCCCGGCGCTCGGTGCGCCTCGCCACGCCCTACTTCCTGCCGAGCGAGACGCTGCTGACGGCGCTCGGCCTCGCGGCGATACGCGGCGTCACCGTCGACGTCATCATCCCGCAGGCCAGCAACCACCGGGTGGTCGACTGGGCGACCCGGGCCCATGTCGGGCCGCTCCTCGAAGCAGGTGTCAGGATCTGGCTCGACCGGCCGCCCTTCGACCATTCGAAGCTGATGGTCGTTGACGACGCCTGGTGCTTCGTCGGCAGCGCCAACTGGGACAGCCGCAGCTTCCGGCTCAACTTCGAGCTCAACGTCGAGGTCTACGACACCGGCTTCGCGGCCGATCTCGACGGCTTGATGCGGGCCAAGATGGAGCAGCGCCTGACGGTCGAGGACCTCAACTCTCGCGGGATGGTCGTGCGCCTGCGCGACGCCGCCGTGCGATTGCTGCTGCCATATCTTTGAGCGGCGCGCGCTTCCGGAAATCCTCGGCCCGGTCGCGAAACGCCTCGATGCGCGCGCGCAGGGGCTCGCGCCGCCCTTGCGGGTTGCCGGGCTCGAGATGGACCACGATCGGCCGGTGATCGGAGGCGCCACGGGGCAGCACGGCCTGGCCGCGGCAGGTCAGCCCCCGCACCAGGCAACGATCAAGGCGTAAGGGGACGAGGTCGACCATGGCGTGGGTCGGGTGGCGCGGCCCGACATCGTGGAAGCCCGGGAGCAGGGCCGGCCCGACGATGTTGTAGTCGCCGAGCACCGCGGCCCGCACCGGCAGGTGCTGGGCGATGCGGCGCAGCTGGCGCCGGTTGAGCACCTGCCCGTGCGACAGGTGGACGTTGGCGACCCCGAAGGTGCCGAGATCGAGGATCTGGCAGACCCGGTCGATCAGGGCGCCGGAGGGCAGGACCACCACCTCGGGCGGGCGCGGCCAGGGCGTCGGGCTCCACATCGCCAGACCGTGGATGCGGCGGGGCAGCGGCGCCCAGGCATAGTGCCCGCCGACCCGAGCCTGCAGCTCGGTGATGTCGACGGTCGCCTCCTGCATCAGCAGCAGGTCCGGCTTTTCCTGCGCGATCAGCGCCTCGAGGGCGTCGACGGTCGCGCCGGTCCGCCGCAGCAGGTTCCAGCTGATGATCTTGCGCGGCCCGGCCCGGTGCGGGGCATGGGCGGCAGCAACCGGGGTCTCGGCGGGCAGGAGGCGTTGGGGGGGCAGCATAGCACCGCTGGGAAAGCGCTGGAATTGAGCCGGCACGATGGCGGAAGACGATTCGGGCCGGCTCGGCGCGCAGCGGCATACGCCGATTTGCCGATTCGGGAAACGTGCCTCAGGCGCCCGGGGGGCGCAGGCCGGGCAGGGCCTTCACGAGATCACGGAACTGGTCGCCGCGATCCTCGAAGCTGCGGAACTGGTCATAGGAGGCGCAGGCCGGCGAGAGCAGCACCACCGGCTCGGCCTTATCCTCCTGCTCCGTCGCCGCGGCGGCCGCGGCGACGGCCTGGCTGAGCGTCCCGCAGCGGCTGAACGGCACCTGTCCGTCGAGGGTCGCGGCGAAGTCCTCGGTCGCCGCACCGATCAGGTAGGCATGGACGACGCGGGGGAAGTACGGCGCGAGGCTCGCGATGCCGCCCTCCTTCGGCTTGCCGCCGAGGATCCAGTGGACGCGCTGGAAGGCCGAGAGCGCCTTCTCGGTCGAATCGGCGTTGGTGGCTTTGGAATCGTTGATGAACAGCACGGGGCCGCGGCGGCCGACCTCCTCCATCCGATGAGGCAGGCCGGGAAAGGTGGCGAGCGCCGCCGCGAAGGCGTCCGGCGGGACGCCCAGCTCGCTCGCCACCGCGTAGGCGATGGCGGCGTTCTGCCAGTTATGGGCGCCGCGCAAGGACCCGATGCCGGAGAGATCCGCCACCGGCTCCGCCGGCTCGCGGCGTCCGTCGATCACGATGCCGTTGCGGGCGAGGATGCCGGGCCCTTCCCCCGCCTCGCCGACATGGACGCGGGTCAGCGGACCCGTCCGGCGCCCGGCGATCGCCCGGCAGAACTCGTCGTCGACCCCGACGATCGCGTGTGCGGCGCCCGTCACCAGCCGCTCCTTGATGGCGGCGTAATGCGTCATGTCGCCGTGGCGGTCGAGGTGGTCCGGCGTGAGGTTGAGCAGCACGCCGATCGTCGGCGCCAGCGACGGCGTCAGGTCGATCTGGAACGAGGACAGCTCGATCACGTGGACCCGGTGGGCTGAGGGAGGCGCCAGCGACAGGATCGCCGTGCCGATATTGCCGCCCATCTGCACGTCGCGCCCGGCCTGGGCCAACACGTGGGCGATCAACGCCGTGGTGGTGGATTTGCCGTTGGTACCGGTGATGGCGACGAAGGGCGCTTCGGGGCATTTCGCGGCCCGCTCGCGGCAGAACAGCTCGATGTCGCCGATCACCGGCACGCCTGCGCCCCTGGCGAGGTTCACCGTCCAGTGCGGCGCCGGATGGGTCAGCGGCACGCCGGGGGCGAGGATGAGCGCCGCAAATTCCGTCCAATCCGCCTGCCGCAGGTCGCCGGTCCCGACGCCCCGCCGTCCCGCCGCCTCCATCCGCTCCGGGTTATCGTCGCAGGCGATCACCCGGGCGCCGCCGGCCTGGAGGCTCAGCGCCGTGGCAAGGCCCGAGCCGCCGAGCCCGAACAGGGCCACCGTCTGGCCGGCGAAGATGGTGGAGGGTATCATGCGTAATCCACCGGGTCCATCATCATGGCGCGGGATCCCCTCTCCCGTGTGGGAGAGGGGGGAAGCGCCTTCCTTCCAAGCGTTGGCGAAGATTGCAAGACGCGACTACCGCAGCTTCAGCGTCGCCAGCCCCAGCAGCGCCAGCACCACCGCGATGATCCAGAACCGGATCACCACCTGCGGCTCCTTCCAGCCCTTCTGCTCGAAATGGTGGTGGATCGGCGCCATCCGGAAGACGCGCTTGCCGGTGAGCTTGAACGACGCGACCTGGATGATGACCGACAGGATCTCCAGCACGAACAGGCCGCCGACGATCCCGAGCACGATCTCGTGCTTGGTCGCCACCGCGACGGTGCCGAGCAGGCCGCCGAGCGCCAGCGAGCCGGTATCGCCCATGAAGATCTGCGCCGGCGGCGCATTGAACCACAGGAAGCCGAGGCCCGCCCCGATCAGCGCGCCGCAGACCACCGCCAGCTCGCCGGTGCCCGGGACGTAGTTCACCTGCAGGTACGAGGCGTAGATCACGTTGCCGACGAGATAGGCGATGATCCCGAAGGTCGCCGCCGCGATCATCACCGGCACGATGGCGAGGCCATCGAGGCCGTCGGTGATGTTGACCGCGTTGCCTGCACCCACGATCACGAAGCCCGCGAAGGCGACGTAGAACAGGCCGAGATTGATGATCGCGTCCTTGAAGACCGGGAAGGCCAGCCGGTAGGCGAGGCCCGGCGCCGAGTATTCCGCGACCGCGACGCAGGCCGCGACCGCGATCAGGGCCTCGAGGGCGAGGCGGAACTTGCCGGAGAAGCCCTTGTGGCTCTGCTTCGTGACCTTGAGATAGTCGTCATAGAAGCCGATCGCGCCGAAGCCCAGCGTCACCATCATGACGATCCAGACGTAGTGGTTGCGCGGGTTGGCCCAGAGCAGGACCGCCACCATCACGCCGGCAAGGATCATCAGCCCGCCCATGGTCGGCGTGCCGCGCTTGGTCAGCAGGTGGGATTGCGGCCCGTCCTCGCGGATCGGCTGGCCCTTGCCCTGGCGCAGGCGCAGGAGCGAGATGATCCAGGGGCCGAACCAGAACACGAAGAAGCCCGCCGTGAACAGCGCGCCGCCGGTGCGGAAGGTGATGTAGCGGAAGACGTTGAGCGGCGAGAACACGCCGCTCAGGTCGGAGAGGAGGTAGAGCATCCCGGGGGCATCCGATCGTGGGCGAACGGCAGCGCCGGGGCGAGCCCGCGCTAGCGCGTCAGAAGTCCTTCGAAGGTGGCTCAGCCGGACCGGCCGACGGCGAGATCCTGGTCCGCGCCGCCCCCGTAGCGGGCTTTGAGCGCCTCGACAATCCTGCCCATGCGGGTGCTGTTCGAGCCCTTGACCATTACGGCGTCGCCGGGCCGCAGGACCTCGAGGACCGGATCGACGAGCTCGGCGGACGCCGCGCGGGCGCCGGCCCGCCGGGCGGTCGGCAGCGCCTCGAACAGCTCCTGCATCAGCGGGCCGGCGGTGAAGACGAGGTCGATGCCGTGCTCCTCGACCGCGTCGGCGAGCTCGCGGTGGAGGCGGGGCGCCTCGGCCCCGAGCTCCATCATGTCGCCGAGGACCGCGATGCGCCGGCCGGCCGTCTCGACCCCAGCGAGCGTGCTGAGCGCCGCCCGCACCGAGGCCGGGTTGGCGTTGTAGCTCTCGTCGACGAGGAGCGCCTCGCCGTCCCGGACCCGCAGGACGTGGCGGGCGCCGCGCCCGGCAGGGGGGCGCAGCTGCGCCAGCGAGAGCGCGGCGAGCGCGAGATCGGCGCCGAGCGCCTGCACGGCGGCGATCACCGCGAGGGAGTTCAGCGCCGTGTGCCGGCCCGGCGTGCCGAGCTGGTAGGTGAGGGCTAAGCCCATCGCCCGCACGTCGACGATCGACAGGTCGGGGCGCATCACGATCCGCTCGGCCCGCACGTCGGCCTCGCGGTGCTCGCCGAAGCTCACCACCCGGCCGGCGCGGGAGGCCAGGGCATGCGCCTTCAGGCGCTCGAAATTCGGATTGTCGCGGTTGATGATCGCGACGCCGCCGGGCTCCAGCCCGTAGAAGATCTCGCCCTTGGCATCGGCAATGCCGGACAGCGAGCGGAAATGCTCGATATGGACCGGCTCGACCGTGGTCACGATCGCGATCTCGGGCCGCACCAGGCGGGTCAGCGGCGCGATCTCGCCGGCATGGTTCATGCCGACCTCGAACACCCCGAACGCGCTCGAGGCCGGCATCCGGCTCAAGGTAAGGGGCACGCCCCAGTGGTTGTTGTAGGAGGCGACCGAGGCATGAGTGGCGCCCTGCGCCGCGAGCACGTGGCGCAGGGCCTCCTTGGTGCCGGTCTTGCCGACCGAGCCGGTGACGGCGAGGACCCGCGCGTCCGTGCGGGCCCGGGCCGCGACGGCGAGGCCGCGCATCGCCGCCAGCACCGCGTCCTCGTCGCCGGCCGGAACGGCGATCAGCGGCCCGGCATCGGTGAGGTCGGCCGCGCGCTCCTCGGACACCACCGCGGCGCCGGCGCCGCGGGCGAGCGCGTCGCGCACGAAGTCGTGGCCGTCGCGGGCCTCGCCGCGGATGGCGAAGAACAGGTCCGCGACCTTCAGGGTGCGGGTGTCGATCGAGATCCCGGACAGGTTTTGTTGCGCGGAATCGTCGGCGACGACGCGGCCGCCCATGGCGGCGGCGGCGTCGTCCAGGGTCCAGAGGGGCTCGGTCATGCGCGGGACTCCTCGATCGCGCTCAGGACCGCGTCGCGGTCGGAGAATGGCAGCGTCCGGTCGCCGATGATCTGGCCCGTTTCATGACCCTTGCCGGCTACGACCAGCACGTCGCCGGCCCGCAGGTCGCGAACTGCCGCGCGGATTGCCTCGGCCCGGTCACCGATCTCCTCCGCACCCGGCGCCGCCGCCAGGATCGCGGCGCGGATGGCGGACGGGTCCTCGCTGCGCGGGTTGTCGTCGGTGACGATGACCCGGTCGGCCTTCTCGGCCGCGATGCGGCCCATCAGCGGACGCTTGGCCCGGTCGCGGTCGCCGCCGCACCCGACGACGCAGACGAGGCGTCCGGTGGTGAAGGCGCGCAACGCGTCGAGGACGTTGGCCAGCGCATCCGGCTTGTGGGCGTAGTCGACGATGCAGAGCGCGTCCCGCACGGTGCCGATCCGCTCCAGCCGCCCCGGCACGCCGGTGAGGTGCCCGAGCGCCGCGATCACGTCGGCGTCGCGCCCGGCCCCGGCCGGGGTCGCCAGGACGAGGCCGGCGGCGAGGAGCGCGTTCTCGATCTGGAACGTCCCGACGAGGGGCAGGTCGATCGCGTAGGTCGCGGCCCCGACCGCGATCTCGAGGCGCTGGGCGAAGCCTTCCGTGCGGGCGGAGACGAGACGGATCCCCTCCCCGGCCCGGCCGGTGGTGACGAGCCGCACGCCGCGGTCCCGGGCCGCCGCGATCACCGCCTGGCTCTGCGGGCCGTCGGCGTTGACCACGGCCGTGCCGGTCTCCGGCAGCAGGGTCGTGAACAGCCGGAGCTTCGCCTGGAGATAGGCCTCCGGCGTGCCGTGATAGTCGAGGTGGTCGTGGCCGAGATTGGTGAAGCCGGCGGCCGTCAGGCGCACCCCGTCGAGGCGGCTCTGCTCGATGCCGTGCGAGGAAGCCTCCATGGCCAGTTCGGTCACGCCATCGCGGGCGAGCCGGTCGAGGGTCCGGTGGAGTGTGATCGGGTCGGGGGTCGTCAGCGAGCCGTAGGCGGCCCCACTCGTCGTGATGACCCCGAGCGTCCCGAGGCTCGCCGCCTCGCGGCCGAGGCGGCCGTAGATCTGGCGCACGAAGTCGGCGACCGAGCTCTTGCCGCTGGTGCCGGTGACCGCGACGACCGTCCCGGGCTGGCCCGGATGCAGCCGGGACGCCGCCCCCGCCAGCGCGACACGGGCATCGGGGACGGAGAGATACGCGATCCCCTCGGGCAGGTCGGCCGGACGCTCGCCTTCCGCCACCATCGCGACGGCGCCGGCCGCCGCCGCCTTGGCGGCGAAGAGCCGGCCGTCGGCGGCGGTGCCGGGCACGGCCAGGAACACGAAACCGGGCTCGACCCTGCGGCTGTCGGCGGTGAGGCCGGTGACGGGAAGGCCGGCGGCTTGGCCAGCACCTTGGCTAGCCTCAGGAAACAGGTCGCCGAGGGTGAGGCTCATCGTCCGTCCAGCTGGTTGACGTGGTAGGCGCCGAGCTTGACCATCAGCGGGAACGGTTTCACCGGCGGCTCGAATTGCGGCGGCAGGCCGAGGATCGGGGCGACGCGGGCGATCGTCCGGCCGGTCACGACGCCGGAGTTCCAGGCGGCGGTGGCGTAGGTGCCGGATTCCGCCGCCACGGCCTGCGGCTCGTCCATGATGGTGACGAACAAGTATTTCGGCTTGTCCATGGGAGCCGCCGCCATGAAGGTGGTGAACAGCCGGTTCTTGACGTAGCGGCCGCGGATCACCTTCTCGGCGGTACCGGTCTTGCCGCCGACATAGTAATAGGGAATCGCCGCCTTCTTGGCCGAGCCCTCGGTGGCGTTGAGGCGCATGATGAACCGCATCGCCTCGCTGGTCTGGGGCGAGAGCACCTGCGTCGCCTTCTCGCGCGCCTCGGCCTCGCTGCGCTTGAGGAAGGTCGGAGTCATCAGGAAGCCGCCATTCGCGATCGCCGCCACCGCGGCAGAGGCCTGGAGCGGCGCCACCGCGAGGCCGTGGCCGAACGCGATGGTGATGGTATTGATCTCGGTCCAGCGCGGCGGGATGATCGGCTCGGCGCTCTCCGGCAATTCGGTACGCAGGCGATCGAGCAGGCCCATCTTCTTCAGGAAGGCCTTGTGGCCGGGCACGCCGATGCCGAGCGCCATCTTGGCCGAGCCGATGTTGGACGAGTGCGTGAACACCTCCGGCATCGTGATGACCCGGTTGGTGCCGTGATACTCGTGGATCTTCTGCCGGCCCCAGTGCAGTACGCCGCCGCGGGTGTCGAAGGTCGAGTTGACGGTGAATTTTCCGGAGTCGAGCGCCATGGCGAGGGTCATCGCCTTGAAGGTCGAGCCCATCTCGTAGACGCCGACATTCATCCGGTTGATCCGGTCGGGATCGAGGGCGTCCTTCGGCTCGTTCGGGTCGAAATCCGGCAGGGAGGCGAGCGCGATCACCTCGCCGGTGGTGACGTCGAGGATCAGGCCGGCCGCCGCCTTGGCGCGGTAATGCTCCATGCCCCAGGCCAGCTCGTCGCGCACGGCGTGCTGGGCACGCAGGTCGATCGAGAGCTGGACCGGCGCCATGTCGGCCGACTTCTCGACGAAACCGAGGCTGTTGAGGTCGCGCAGGCCCTGGCGGTCGATGTACTTCTCCATGCCGGCGATGCCGACATTGTCGAGGTTGGTCACGCCGAGGATGTGGGCTGCCGCCGTGCCGTTCGGGTAGACCCGCTTGTGGTCGGACAGGAAGCCGACGCCCGGGATGCCGAGGCGGTGCACCTCGGCCTGCTGGCGCGGGGTGATCTCGCGCTTGACCCAGACGAAGCCCTTCTTCGACGACAGCTTCTCGCGCAGGTCGCGGGCATTGATCTCGGGCAGGACGGCGGTGAGCAGCTCGACCGCCTCGTCCTTGTCGTAGATGTTCTTCGGCTCGGCGAAGACCGAGACGGTGCGGATGTCGGTGGCCAGGATCTCGCCGTTGCGGTCGATGATGTCGGGCCGCACCTGGGTGCCGCCGCCGGCCTCGGCCCGGCGGGCGGACGCCGTGCCCGGATCATCCGGCAGGAGAGCGAAGCTGACGAGCCGGCCCATCAGGGCCAGGAACACTGCGCCGAAGACGAGGCCGACGAGACCGACGCGGGCGGCGCTGCGCTCCACCGAGAGGCGGAACATCGCGACGATGCCGCCGCGCAGCATCTCCGCGAGGCTGCGCCGCGACGCCGGGGCGAGCTCCTCGCCGGGCGCTGGCGCCGGCTCGACGTCGGGGCCTTGGGAATCGTGAGCCTGGAAGTCGTGATCCTGGGTCACGGCGCCTACCTCTTGGCCGTCGGGGTGACGGTGCGGGTGGGGGTGGACGTGGAGCCGGTGGTGCGGGGCTCCTCGCTGCGGGCGGCGGTGGTGGAGGGCGCGCGCTCCTTGGCGGCGGGCGTCGCCGTGGCGCCGAGGCCGAGGGCCTCGAGCTTGCGGGCGATCTCGTCGCCGCGATCGGTCTTGGCCGGCAGGTCGGCGAGGCGCCCGAGATGGGCCGTGCCGATCGGCTCGAGGTCGAGGTACTTGGTGACCGCGCCCTGCAGCCGGTCCGGCCGGGTGAGCAATTGCCACTCGGCGCGCAGGACCGCGATCGCGTCGCGCTCCTTGCGCAGGCGGGTCTTCAGCTTGGCGACCTGCTCGGCCTGGTAGAGCGTGTCGTACTTGATCGAGTAGGCGTAGATGGCCGAGGCGATCAGCCCGGCGATCGCCGCGAGGTGCAGGAGGCGGATCACCGGCGCCCTCCCCGCGTCTGGGTCTCGGGCAGGGAGGCCAGGGTTTCGAGCGCCGTGAGCGGCGGCGGCGCCAGCGCGTCGGTGCGCTCGCCGGCGCGGAGCTTGGCCGAGCGGGCGCGCGGATTGGCCCGGCACTCGGCCTCGCCGGCGGCGACCGGGCCCTTGGTGGCGAGGGTGAAGCTGCGCGGGGCGGGCTGCGCGGCCATCGGCAGGTGGCGCGAGGCCGCGACCGCCCGGCCGCTGCGGGCGGAGAAGAACTGCTTCACGATGCGGTCCTCCAGCGAGTGGAAGGTGACCACCGCGAGGCGGCCGCCCGGCCGCAAGGTGTGCTCGGCGGCGTGCAAAGCCCGTTGCAGCTCGCCGAGCTCGTCGTTCACCGCGATGCGCAGGGCCTGGAAGGTCCGGGTCGCCGGGTGGATGCCGCTGCCGGGCTCCGCCCGCACGACGCCGGCGACGACCTCTGCCAAGGCCGCCGTGGTCTCGATGCGGCCGCGCCGGCGCGCCTCGATCAGGGCGCGGGCCACCGCGCGGGCCCGGCGCTCCTCGCCGTAATGGTAGATCACGTCGGCCAGCGCCGCCTCGGAGGCCTCGTTGACGAGGTCGGCCGCGCTCTCGCCCGCCCGCTCCATGCGCATGTCGAGGGGGCCGTCATGGCGGAACGAGAAGCCCCGCTCCGCCTGGTCGAGCTGCATCGACGACACGCCGATATCGAGCACGACGCCGTCGGCTTCCGCGAAACCGTGGTCGCGCGCGATGGTGTCGAGGTCGCCGAAGCGGCCCTGGACCAAGGTCAGGCGCCCGGCCTCGGCCTCGACCAGGGCCTGGCCGGCGGCGATGGCGGTGGGATCGCGGTCGATGGCGAGCACGCGGTTCTGGGGATCGGCCGCCAGGATCGCCCTGGTGTAGCCGCCGGCCCCGAAGGTGCCGTCGATGACGGAAGCCGGCCCGGAGCCGAGGCGCAGGGCGGTCAGGACCTCGTCCAGCAGGACCGGGATGTGGGGAGCAGCCTCGGTCACGACCGGCGCCCCGACCCGACCGAGACGACGGGCGATCCCGCGCGCCGGGCGCGCCTTGAGGCGTGACGATCCATGGTGCTCCGCTGTCCGCACGAGCCGGGCCGAGGCCGGCCGGGATCGGCGCCAGGGCGCCGCTTTGCCCACGCCAGACATCGACGCGCGACCATCACGCCCGCTCTCGCGGGCCGTGGCCGCCGATGCTGGAATCGCCGTGGACGGGATGGCTCGGGGTATCATGGGCCTCTGGGGTCGTCAACGCGAGGGCACACGCGGCGGGCAGCACCCGCCCCGGTGCCATCAGAGACCAGCAAGGTTAACGAAGGCTTGTGACCACTGCGCGCGTCGCCGAAAAGTCGAGGCGGACATACCTGTTTGCCCGCCAGCGGCGGCTCTACCTCGGAGATGCCTCGCGGGCGCTGGATTTCAGCTGCCGCGGCCCTATGACGGAGTTTCGCGAACTGGGTATCAGCCGGCCTGTAAGCCGGGTTCTGTATGGCCCGAATGATCCGCGAGGATCCCCCGGACGTGGCGGCCATTCCTCTGGGACGGCCGTTGCCGGCCGCCTCGAGCAACCAACCCGGGCGACGGGCCTGAAGAAGGCCGTGCGCGATCGCTCGCGCGTGCCGCCCCTATTCGGTTTTGCTCCCGGTGGGGTTTGCCGTGCCGTCCGCGTTGCCGCGTCCGCGGTGCGCTCTTACCGCACCCTTTCACCCTGACCGGCGCGGGCCTCGCGGCCCGCCCGGCGGTCTGCTCTCTGTGGCACTGTCCCTGGGGTCGCCCCCGCCGGACGTTATCCGGCACCGTCTCTTCATGGAGCCCGGACTTTCCTCCCCGGATCCCGCGCGCGGGCGTACCCGCTGACAGGACCGGAGCGGCCGCCCGGCCGGCTGACGGCGCCGATGTGCGACGGCAGGGGCGCGGCGTCAAGGCAGGGGAGACCTGCGACGGGCGTGAGGCCCGGGTTGCCACGCCGCAGGGCCTCCCTACCTGCCGGTCTCAAGGCCGCCGCGACGCGGCCGCGAGAACGGAGGCAACCCTGATGAGCGGGAACATCGAGGCGGGCTGGACGCTCGAGACCGTGCAGCAGCTCAAGGCCATGGCGCGCGAGGGCGTCTCGGCCTCGGTGATGAGCCTGAAGCTCAAGCGCCCGGTCACGGCGATCCACGCCAAGCTGGCGGAACTCGGCATCACGCCTGCCGCGGAAGCCTAGATTCGACGCGTGGGCGGGCCGTCCTCGGCCCGCCCGCCGGCTGCTACCAGCTGCCGGTATTCTGCATCGAGGCCCAGGGCTCCTGCGGCGGCTTGGCGCCGCCCTTCTGCAGGATCTCGATCGAGATGCCGTCGGGCGAGCGCACGAAGGCCATGTAACCGTCCCGCGGCGGACGGTTGATGGTCACGCCGGCATCCTGGAGCTTCTGGCAGGTCGCATAGATGTCGTCGACCTGATAGGCCAGGTGGCCGAAGTTGCGCCCGCCGGTATACTCTTCCGGATCCCAGTTGTGGGTGAGTTCGAGCAGCGGCGACTTGGTGTCCTTCGCCCGAGCGGCATCCCCCGGGGCGGCGAGGAACACCAGGGTGAAGCGGCCCTTCTCGCTCTCGGTGCGGCGCACCTCCTGGAGGCCGAACTTGTTGCAGTAGAAGTCGAGCGCCCGGTCGAGATCGGCGACGCGGACCATCGTGTGCAGGTATTCCATGGCGCTCCGTCCTTCGTGTCGAGGCGCCGCGTGCCGGGCGCCGGATCCGGCGTCGTAGCTAGGGCGCCCCTCGACCGGCGGGGAGGGCCAGGATTCGGCGTTGATCCCGCGTTGCGCTGCGGCGGGCGCCGGTGCAAAGGCTCTCTCCTTCCGCCGCGCCCCGCGAGACCGCCGAGGACCGCCATGCAGACGATCGTTCGCCTCGCCGATTACCGCCCGAGCGATTACCTGATCGACCGCGTCGACCTCGACGTGCGCCTGCATCCGACCGAGACCCGGGTCACCGCGACGCTGGCGCTCCGCCCGAACCCGGCCGGCGCGCCCGGCGCGCCGCTCATCCTCGACGGCGACGAGCTGACCCTGCTCGCCATCGCCCTCGACGGGCAACCGACGGGCCCCGGCGCGATCGAGGTCACGCCCCGGGCGCTGACCCTGCACCAGCCGCCGCAGCGTCCCTTCGTGCTCGAGATCGAGACGCAGGTGAACCCGAGCGCCAACACCAAGCTGATGGGGCTCTACCGCTCGAACGGCGTCTACTGCACCCAGTGCGAGGCCGACGGCTTCCGGCGCATCACCTACTTCCTCGACCGGCCGGACGTGATGGCGGTCTACACCACCCGGATCGAAGGCAACCGGGAGGCGGCGCCGGTGCTCCTCGGCAACGGCAACCTGGTCGAGAGGGGCGAGGCCGGGCCGGAGCGCCACTACGCGGTCTGGCACGACCCCCATCCGAAGCCCGCCTACCTGTTCGCTCTCGTCGGCGGCCGCCTCGGCCGGGTCGGTTCGCGCTTCACCACGATGGAGGGGCGCGATGTCGAGATCGCCGTCTACGTCGAGCCCGGCAAGGAGGGCCGCGCCGACTTCGCCCTCGACGCGGTCGCCCGCTCGATGGCCTGGGACGAGCGCACCTTCGGCCGCGCCTACGATCTCGACGTCTTCAACGTCGTCGCGGTCTCCGACTTCAACATGGGCGCGATGGAGAACAAGGGCCTCAACATCTTCAACGACAAGTACGTGCTGGCCAGTCCCGACACCGCGACCGACGCGGACTACGCCAACATCGAGGCGATCATCGCCCACGAGTACTTCCACAACTGGTCCGGCAACCGGGTGACCTGCCGCGACTGGTTCCAGCTCTGCCTCAAGGAAGGCCTGACGGTTTTTCGCGATCAGGAATTCTCCTCCGACGAGCGCTCGCGCCCGGTTCACCGCATCGCTGAGGTGAGGACCCTGCGCGCCCGGCAGTTCCCGGAGGATGCGGGCCCCCTGGCCCACCCGGTGCGGCCGCAGGCCTATCGCGAGATCAACAACTTCTACACCGCGACGGTCTACGAGAAGGGTGCCGAGATCGTCCGGATGCTGCGCACCCTGCTCGGCCCCGAGACCTTCCGGGGCGGCATGGACCGGTACTTCGCCACCTGCGATGGCAAAGCTGCCACGGTGGAGGACTTCCTCGCTGCCTTCGCGGCGGAGAGCGGGCGCGATCTCACCGCCTTCTCCCGCTGGTACGAGCAGGCCGGCACGCCGACCGTCGCGGTGTCCGGGACCTACGACCCGGCCGCGCAAACCTACACCCTCGCCTTCCGCCAGAGCCTGCCGGTGGTCGCGACCGAGGCCGCCGCGGGGGCCGCGCCGCGGCCTCTGGTGATCCCGGTGGCGCTCGGCCTCGTCGCCCCGGAGGGCGGGTCGGTCGAGGCCGTGAGCGAGCGGGTGCGGGACGGCGTCTTCGTGCTGGAAACCGCGGAGGAGAGCCTCGTCTTCGCGAACGTCGCGGCGGCGCCGGTGCCTTCCCTGTTTCGCGGCTTCTCGGCCCCGGTGAAGGTCGAGCACGCCCTGACCCGGGACGAGCGCCTGACCCTGCTCGCCCATGACGGCGACGCTTTCAACCGCTGGCAGGCGGCCCAGAGCCTCGCCATGGAGGTGCTGGTCGACCGGGCGAAGGCCGGTGCGCCACTTAAGCCTGAGACCGGGCCGGCGGGCGCAGGCCTGACCCGTGCCCTCGCGACCTTCCTCGACGACGAAGCCCTGGCCGACCCGGCCTTCGCGTCCCTGGTCCTGACGCTGCCCGGCGAGCAGGAGGTGGCGCAGACCATCGGCGCCGAGGTCGATCCCGACGCCATCTGGCGCGCGCGCCAGAGCTTACGGATGCAGCTCGGCCGCGACCTCGGGCCCCGGCTCCTCGCCTTGCGCGACGCGCTCGCCGAGCCGCCGGGCGCGCCCTTCAGCCCCGACGCCGCCAGCGCCGGCCGCCGGGCCCTGCGCAACGCCGCTCTCGACCTCGTGACCGCCGCCGATCCCGAGGCCGGCACCGCCCTGGCGCTCGCGCAGCTCGATGCCGCCACGACCATGACCGACCGCCTCGCGGCGCTCGCGACCTTGAGCCTAGTGCCGGGCGAGGCCCGGGAGGAGGCGCTCGCCCGCTTCGGCGAGGCCTACCGCCACGAGCCACTGGTGCTCGACAAGTGGTTCGCCCTGCAGGCGATGATCCCGGAGGCCGGCACTCTCGCGCGGGTCCGCGGGCTGATGAACCACCCCGCCTTCTCCCTCGGCAACCCGAATCGGGTCCGCTCGCTGGTCGCCAGCTTCAGCCTCAACAATCCGACCCAGTTCCACCGCCCGGACGGGGCAGGCTACGACCTGACGGCGGAGGTGGTGCTGGCCCTCGACGGAAAAAATCCCCAAGTCGCGGCACGGCTGCTAACTGCTTTCAATACTTGGCGTATGGTCGAGAGCGAGCGTCGCCTGCGGGCGGAAGCCGCCTTGCGGCGGGTGGCCGATGCGCCGGGTCTCTCTCCCGACGTCAGCGACATCGCCGGGCGATCGCTCGCACCCGTGAAATAACGCATAACCTCTTGTGATTGCAGGGAGAACCGCGCGCTTTGCGGAACCCGCGATCATTCCGATCGCTGGTTAACACTTCATTTCTGCGGCGCGAGGCGCTGGACAAAATGCTTGTGGAAATGCCAGATTGAGGCTCGATTCGGGGGCCAGCCGGGAACCTCCGCGGCATCTGTCTTTTTGTTCCGTTGGGGGTTTGGGTATGCTGGAGGCGGATCCCGCCCCCTTCTCTGCGCGTGCCGCGACGATCCTCGGGATCAGCCGAGTTTCGAAGGCCGCGCACCAGCGCCTCGCCCATGCGGAATCCTGGCTTCGGTTTGCCGTCCCGGCGATGCTGGCGGCCTTTCTCCTCTGCCTTGGCACCGTCACCGCCCTGCAGCTCTCCGGCCACCGCGAGGAGGTGGTCGCGGACGCGCGGCGCGACATCGACCTGGTCGCCCGCCTGCTGGCCGGGACCCTGCCGGCCGCCCTCGCCCGGACCTCCGGCGCCTCCGAGGCGATGGCGCCGTCCGTCCTGCGCGAGCGGCTGGTCCGCCAGGTGCCGCCCGGCGGCCTGCCGGCGGGCCGCAGCGTGCTCCTGATCGGCGCCGACGACGCGATCCTCGCCGCCCTGCCGGAGCAGCCCGGCCTGCCGCGCAATTTCGGCGAGTTCGTCGGCGAGGTGCAGGTGCTCGGCATCATGGGCGAGCGCGCCGGCGTGCTCCCGGTGGTGCTTGGCAGCGGCGAGCGGGCGTTGGCGACGGTGCGGCCGGTCCCGGGCGGAACCGGGATCACCCAGGTCGCGGTGGTACAGACACTCGATTCGGTCACAGCCCTCTGGGCCGGGCGGGCCCGCATCGCCGCGGTGCTGGTCGGCGCCGTGACGCTGGTGGTGGTCTGCACCGGCCTCGCCTACGCCCTCCAGGCCGACCGGGCCCGCGCCGTCGACCGGGTCTGCGAGCAGGTGCGCCAGCGCCTCGACACGGCGCTCGGCCGCGGCCGCTGCGGCCTGTGGGACTGGGACATCCCGCGGGGCCGGATCTACTGGTCGGACTCGATGTACCAGCTCCTCGGTTACGTGCGGGAGCAGGAATTCCTGTCCTTCGGCGACGTCAACGCCCTGGTCCATCCGGACGACACCGACCTCTACGGCCTCGCCCGCCAGCTCGCCGCCCGCGACACCACCGTCGATCACGAGTTCCGCATCCGGGCCGCCGGCGGCGAGTGGGTCTGGCTCAAGGCCCGGGCCGAGATCGTGCAGGATCTGGAAGACAATGGCCGCCATCTGGTGGGCATCGTCATCGACATCTCGGAGCAGCGCCGCCTCGCCGAATCCACCGCCACCGCCGACATGCGCCTGCGCGACGCCGTCGAGGCGGTGTCCGAGGCGTTCGTGCTGTGGGACGCGCAGAACCGTCTGGTCCTGTGCAACTCGAAGTTCCGGCGCCTGCACGCCCTGACCTCCGACGAGGCCCAGCCCGGCCGCCGATACGACGCCATCATGGGGCGCGCCGCCCTGCCGACCGTGCGGCGCGAGATCCCCGCCGGCGAGTTCCCGGAAGCGGGAGCCCGCACCTTCGAGGCCGAGCTCGCCGACGGGCGCTGGCTGCAGATCAGCGAGCGCCGCACCAAGGACGGCGGCTACGTCTCGGTCGGCACCGACATCACGGCCCTGAAACGGCACCAGGAGCGGCTCGTGGAATCGGAACGCCAGCTCATCGCCACCATCGCGGACCTCAAGCGCTCGCGCCGGACCCTCGAGATCCAGACCCAGCAGCTCGCCGACCTGGCCGAGCGCTACCTCGACCAGAAGGCCCAGGCCGAGAGCGCCAACCGCTCCAAGTCCGAGTTCCTGGCCAATATGAGCCACGAGCTGCGCACCCCCCTCAACGCCATCCTGGGCTTCGCCGAGGTGATGGAGAGCGAGGTGTTCGGGTCGCTCGGGTCCGAGAAGTACCGCGAATATTGCCGCGACATCCGCTCGAGCGGCCACTACCTCCTGTCGGTGATCGACGACATCCTCGACATGTCGCGGATCGACGCCCGCCGAGTGAAGCTCGCCAAGCAGCCGGTCGCCGTGAGCGAGGCGCTGGAGCGCGCCCTCAAGCTGATCGCCGAGCCGGCCCGGGCCAAAGGCCTCACCGTCAGCGTCGAGATGAGCGCCGACACCCTGGTGATGGCCGACGAGCGCGCCCTGCACCAGATCCTGGTCAACCTCCTCCAGAACGCCGTGAAGTTCACCCCCGAGGCCGGCCGGGTGGCGGTGCGCACCCGCCGCGCCATCGACGCGGTTCACATCTTCGTCGAGGATAGCGGCATCGGCATCCCGAAGGCGGCGCTGCCGAAGCTCGGCTATCCCTTCGAGCAGGTCGAGACCAACTTCGCTCGCAGCTACAAGGGCTCCGGTCTCGGCCTCGCCATCGCCCGCTCGCTCGCCGAGCTCCACGGCGGGGGCCTCCGCATCCGCTCCGAGGAGGGCACCGGCACGATCGTGCTGGTGCGCCTGCCGCGGCCCGGCCTCAACGACGCCGCCGAGGCGCGCGACGCGGCGGCGGAGATCGGGGCGTAATCGGTACCGAGGCCACCGAGCGCGCCTCAGCACGTCCTAGTCTCGACCGGCACCCGCTCGACCCGCGCCAGCAGGCAACCCGGCCGCGCCGTGTGGATGTTCACGAAGGCCGTGCGAGGGTCGTCGAGTGCGCGCGCGAGGGGTGCGTCGACCTCCGAGCCGGCGCAGACCTGGCCGAGATCGTAGAGACATTGGTGCTGGGCGTCATAGGCGCGAACGGAGACGAGCGGGTTCGCCCGCACGATTGGCGCGACCTCGCCGACGGACTCGGCGCGGGGGCAGTCCGCCTCGTGCAGGAAGATCGGGCTCGGCGTCCAGTAGATTCCCAGCGGCTTCGGCAGGTCGTACGATCCGAGCAGCATGTGCTCGCCGGGCTCGGCGAGACGCAGGCAGTGCCGGCATGGGAAACCTCCGCCCGGCGTCGCGACGACCCGACGGAGCGGGTTGCCGCGGTCGTCCATGCCGGTCGCCCGGAAGCGGTCGGCCGTCTCGGTCGCGATCGGGATGCATCGAAAAGCGGTCATTCGGTCACCTCCTGGGATGAACCCTAAGGGTTCGGGAGGAGACGTTTCATCCCGCTTCTTGCGCCCGAATCGTGCGCCCTGCCGGTTGCGCCGAGCCCCGGGCTCCGCTGCGCGGGCCCGGGTCATCGCATTGGCGGCCCTCGGGAAATCCAGGCCTCAGGCCGCCCGGACCGTGGCGAGGAAGCGCGCAACCTCGGCACCGAGATGCTCTGACTGGCGCGACAGCTCGGTGGCCGAGGCGAGCACCTGGGTTGCCGCCGCCCCCGTCTCCTCTGCGGCTCCGGCGACGCCCGCGATGTTGCCGGTGACCTCGCCGGTTCCGGTGGCGGCCTGGGACACGTTGCGGACGATCTCCTGGGTCGCGACGCCCTGCTCCTCGACCGCGGCGGCGATCGCCACCGTCACCGTGTCGATCTCGCGGATCCGCGCGGTGATCGCGGTGATCGCCGAGACCGTCTCGCCGGTGGCGCCCTGCACCGCCGCGATCTGCTGGCCGATCTCCTCCGTCGCCCGGGCGGTCTGGGCGGCGAGTTCCTTCACCTCCGCCGCCACCACGGCGAAGCCGCGGCCGGCGGCCCCGGCCCGGGCAGCCTCGATCGTCGCGTTCAGCGCCAGCAGGTTGGTCTGGGCGGCGATCGAGGAGATCAGACCGGCGACATCGCCGATGCGGCTGACGGTCTGGCTGAGCTCGCGCACCCGGGCGCCGGTCCGGTCAGCCTCCGTCACCGCGGCCTGAGCGAGGTTGGCTGAGCCGTCGACCTGCCGGCCGATCTCCTGCACCGATGCCCCCAGTTCCTCCGCCGCCGCCGCGACCGTGCCGACATTGGAGGCGGCCTGCTCGGCGGCCGCCGCCACGGTGGCGGACTGGCTCGCGGTCTCGGTCGCCGTCGCGGTCATCTGACCGGCGGTCGCCTGCAGCTCGGTGGCCGAGCTTGCGACCCGGCCGACGATGCCGCCGATCGCCTGTTCGAACCCGTCGGCGAGGGCCATCATGGTGCGCCGGCGCTCCTCGGCCGCGGCCGCGTCGGCGATCCGCTGGATCTCCGCCTGCTCGGCGGCCTTCTGTGCCACCATCGCCTTGATGCCCTCGACCGAGCGACCGATGGCGCCGATCTCGTCGCCGCGGCGCGCCTCGGCGATCTCGGCGTCGATCTCGCCGCGCGCCATCCGCTCGAGCACGCCGACCAGCCGGCCGATCGGCCGCGTCACCCCGAGCACCGCGACCAGGCCGACCGCGAGGAGGCCCAGCACGAGGCCGAGGCCGGTGACGGCGACCAGCCGGGTGCGAGTGGCGTTGGTATCGACGGTGAGGTCGGCCGATTTGGTGTCGACGTAGCTCTGGATGTCGGTGCCGAGGGTGCGCGACGCCCGGATCAAATCGCTCAGCATGGGATCGACATTGCGCCGGAACAGCGCCACCGCCTCGGCGTTGCGGCTCGCCATGGCGAGCGTGCGCACCTCACCGATCCTGATCGCGAAATCGTCGAGGCCGCGGGTGAGCGCGTCGACCTGGCCCGTGAAGGTATATGCTTGGGTGCGGAGCTCCGCGAGGGACGTCCTCATCAGGGCGATACCGTCGTCGAACTCTGCGCTCGCCCGACGTATCTGTGCCTCATCGGTCTCGGCGATGATGCGGAACACGGCGTAACTCAGGGTGTAGAGGGTACGGTTGAGACGATTGGCACTGGCCGGCGCCCGAGCCTCGCGCGCGAGGTAAGCCGTGTAGGCGTCGTCGATCTGGGTCATGCGCGCCTGCGCATACCAGACGCAGCCGCCGACAACGGTAGCGATCAGCAGGATGGCCGCAGTTAGCTTATGCAAAATTTTGAATCTGGCGAGCACGATCACAGTCCTTGGCAGAATGCTGTTGGACTGAATAAGACGATAAATTTCCTAATCTTACGTAAATCAAGGTTTTGAGGGCTGCGCGAGACCCAGAAGATCGGACCAGCATCTCATAAGACCAAACTATAGGATAAAAGTTCTGTATAAACCCATGTATATATTTGTCTTATACTATGCTAGGGCATTCCAGGACTAGAGTTAAGAGCCAGCATCCGTTCACATCATGAGAAAGAAACACGCAGGCACGCCGCATCCGACGAACGTCGCAGCCGCCGGCGCCAGCCCCGGAAGGGGGCCCGCGTAGAACCCTCGAACCTTCGGGAGGTTCCTGCCGAAACGTCGGTTCCCGGCGAAAACTTGCGGGCCGAGCAGCGAAACGCTGCCGCTCGGAACCGGCGCCGCTTCACCCCAGGATCGCGCCGAACGCCTCGCGCACCCCGGCTCGTGTCTCCGCGAGCTGCGCGACCAGAGCCGGCTCGTCGGGCTGGCCGAGCGCCGCGGCGAGGCGCGCGCGGGCCGCCGGCGGGGCGGTGCGGCCGAAATCGCCCTCGACCATCAGGCGTTGCCAATGGTGGACGTCGTCGAGGAGCCGGTAAGCGGTGACCAGGCGACCGGCTTGGCCTGGATCGAGGAGGCCGCGGGTGCCGGCGCGCTCCAGCACCCCCGGCGCGTCGAGCCCGACGAGATCGGGATGCGCGGCCGCGTGGGACAGGACTAGGCCTTGCGCCAGAAAATCGAGGTCGAGGAGCCCGCCGGGGGCGAGCTTCAGGTCGAGTGGGCCGTGATCGCCCTTCTCGCGCTCGATCAAGGCACGCATCGCCCGCACCTCCCCGGCGACGGCGCTTGCGTCGCGCGGCTGGCGCAGGACCGTCGCGGCGGCCTCGTCGGCCTCCTGCATCAGGCTCGCGTCGCCGGCGATGGCCCGCGCCCGGGTCAGCGCCATGTGCTCCCAGAGGGCCGCCTCGTCGCGCCAATAGGCCGAGAAGCGCTGCCACTGGTTGGCGATCGGTCCCTGGCCGCCGCTCGGGCGCAGGCGCAGGTCGATCTCGTAGAGCCGACCGCGCCGGGTCGGCACGGTGAGCGCCGCGACGAGGCGCTGGGTCAGGCGGTTGTAGTAGACCGCCGCGTCGAGGCGGCGCCGGCCGTCGCTCTCGCGCCGCTCCTGATCGAAATCGTACAGGACCACGAGGTCGAGGTCGGAATCGGCCGTCAGCTGGCGCGAGCCCAGGCGCCCGAGGCCCAGGATCGCGAAGCGGCCCCCCGGCACCCGGCCGTGCTCCTCCGCGAAAGCGGCCTCCACAGCTCCGAGGGCCGCCGCGATGGCGGCCTCGGCGATGCCCGCATAGGACCGGCCGGCGCCAGAGGGCGGCAGGATGCCGGAGAGGAGCCGGGCGCCGGTGACGAAGCGCAGCTGCCGGGCGGCGTCGCGACTGCGGTCGAGGAAGTCCTCGAGGTCGCGGGGCCGGCCGAGGCCGGCGCGGAACTGCTCGGCCAGGACGTCGGATTCCGTGACCGGCGCCACGAAGGCGGGGTCGATCACCGCGTCGAGGACGTGCGGGCTGAACGCCACCGTGTCGGCCAGCCGCGGCACGGTGCCGAGCAGGTCGGCGAAGAGCAGCCGCAGCCGCTCGTGCGAGCGAAGGATGGTGAGGAGTTCGACCGAAGCCGGCATCCGCCCGAAGGCGCGATCCAGGGCGGCCAGCGCCCCGTCGGGATCGGCGGTGCCAGACAGAGCCTGGATCAGGGCCGGAACCAGCTCCGTCAGGACTTCCCGGGCCCGCGGGCTCGTCACCGCCGGACGGCGACCGAAATGCCAGCCGCGGACCGTCTCGGTCGCCTGCTCGGGGTTTCGGAAGCCGAGGCGGCGCAAGGTCGCGAGGGTTTCGGGATCGTCCTCGACGCCGGTGAAGACGAGATCGCCCACCTCCGCCGCGAGGTCCGGCTCGGCCTCGAACAGCAGCGCGTAATGCCCCTGCACCCGGCGCGCCTCGGCGGTCAGCGCCTGCCCGAAGGCGGCCTCGTCCGGGTAGCCGAGGAAGCGGGAGAAGCGCGCGAGCTTGCTCGGCTCCTCCGGCAGGCGCTGCGTCTGCTCGTCCGCCACCATCTGCAGCCGGTGCTCGACCGTGCGCAGGAAGCGGTAAGCCGCGGACAGCTCGTCGCGGGCCTCCGGGGTGATCCAGCCTTCGTCGTGGAGCGCCGACAGCATCTCCAAGGTGCGCCGGCCGCGCAGGGACGGGCGACGCCCTCCGAAGACGAGCTGCTGGGTCTGGACGAAGAATTCGACCTCGCGGATGCCGCCGCGCCCGAGCTTGATGTCGTGGCCGGCCACCGCGATGGCGCCGTGGCCGCGCACGGCGTGGATCTGCCGCTTCATCGCGTGGACGTCGGCGATCGAGGCGAAATCGAAGTATTTGCGCCAGATGAAAGGGCGCAGCTCGGCGAGGAAGGCCTCGGCCCGCTGGAGGTCGCCGGCGACGGGCCGGGCCTTGATGAAGGCGGCCCGCTCCCAGTTCTGGCCCAGCGTCTCGTAATAGGTGTAGGCGGACGGGAGCGACAGGGCGGTCGGGGTCGAGCCGGGATCGGGCCGCAGGCGGTAATCGACCCGGTGGACGTAGCCGTCGGCGGTGCGCTCCTGCAAGAGCTTGGCGACCGTCTGCGCGATCCGGCTGAAGAACGGCGTCGCCTCGACGCCCTCGCGCAGGGGCGCGACGTCGGGATCGAACAGCACGATCAGGTCGACGTCGCTCGAGTAGTTCAGCTCGCCGGCCCCGAGCTTCCCCATGCCGAGGACGATGAGGCCCGATCCCTCCTGCGGCCGGGCCGGATCGGGCGGGAGGAATCGGCCGGTGCCGGCGGCCTGGACGAGCGCGGCATCGACGGCGGCGCTCACCGAGGCGTCGGCGAAATCGGAGAGCGCCGCCGTCACCTGCTCCAGGGACCAGACGCCGCCGATGTCAGTCAGCGCCACCAGCAGGGCGTGGGCGGCGCGATTGCGGCGAAGCGTTCGGGCGACGTCGCCCCAGGCAAGGCCGGCCCCGCGCTGGTCGGCGAGGATCGCGGCGTTCGAATCCTCCGGCGGGCGCTCCAGCAGGCCGGCGAGCCGCGCGGGGTCGCGGGCCGCGAGCCCCCACAGGAACGGCGAATGGTCGGCGAGGCCGAGGAGGAGGTCGCGGCCCGGGCCGCCCTCGCCCAGCAGGGCCGCGAGGTCCGGCGCCGCGGCGAGGAGGTCGTCGAGGCGGGAGCTGGCCCGCTCCGGCTCGGCAAGGCGGGGCGCCCGGGTCAGGCGCGCGAGGAGCGGGCCGGTCACGCCGTCATCTCCCGCGGGGCCTGCTCGCGCAGGGCCGGCATCCGCAGGGTGGCGCGCAGGCCCGGGGCGTTGTCCTCGAGGGTGAAGCTGCCCTGGTGCAGGCGGGCGACGGCGTTGACGAGGCTCAAGCCCAGCCCGAAGCCCGGCCGCGTGCGGGCGGATTCGAGCCGCACGAAGCGCTCCAGCACCCGGCCGCGCTCCGCCTCCGGGATACCCTCGCCCCGGTCGGCCACGGTGAGCACCACGCTGCCGTTCTCCCGCCGCGCCGCGACGCAGACCACGGGCCCGGCCGTCGACTCGACGGTTTTCTGCCCGTATTTCAGGGCGTTGTCGATCAGGTTCGCCATCGCCTGTCCGATCAGTTCGCGGCTGCCGTGCAGCACCAGGCCGTCCTCGATCTCGGCCTGCAGGGCGACGCCGCGTTCCTCCGCTACCGCTTCGTACAGCTCCGCGACCTCGAGGGCGACCGCCCCGGCATCGAATTCGGCCAGCCCCTCGCGGGCATTGCCGGCCTCGAGCCGGGCGATCATCAAGAGGGCGTTGAACACCCGGATCAGGTTGTCGCTCTCCTCGATGTTCGCTTCCAGCGCCGCCCGCAGGGCGTCCGGGTCGCGGCCTTCGCGCAGCGCCGCGTCGGCCTTGTTGCGCAGGCGGGTGAGCGGGGTCTTGAGGTCGTGGGCGATGTTGTCAGAGACCTCGCGCATGCCGCGCATCAGCTCGCCGATGCGGTCGAGCATCGCGTTGAGGTTGCTCGCCAGCCGGTCGAGCTCGTCGCCGGTGCCGGCGAGCGCCAGCCGCCCGTCGAGATCGCCCGCCATGATGCCGCGGGTGATCTCGGTCATGTGGTCGACGCGCTTGAGCACGCGCTGCGCGATGAACCAGCTTCCCAGGAAGCCGAGGCCGACCACCAGCATCAGCGACCAGGCGAAGGCCCGCCCGATCACCGCGCGCAGGCGGTCGCGCTCCTCGACGTCGCGGCCGACGAGCAGGCGGAACCCCCCCGGCAGGGTGAAGATGCGCACGATCGCCCGGTGGTCGAGGCGGTCGCCGTCGGTGTTGCGGGCATAGGCCGTCTCGGTCTGGCCCGGCTCGGCGAGGGTTCCCGGGGGCAAGGCCTCGACATTGCCGACGACGTGCTCGCCGGCCGGCGTGGTGACGAGATAGAGCGAGGCGCCTGGCTCGCGCGAGCGACGCTCGACCACGCTGACGAGACGGCGGATGCCGCCCGTGGCGTACTGGTCGGAGAGGCCGTTGATCTCGGCCTCGATGGTCGAGACGATCTGGTCGTCGAGGACCCGCCGGGCGTTCCAGGCGACGTAGCCCAGCGCGAAGAACGCGAAGGCGGCGAAGACCAGAAGGTAGGCGAGCGAGAGCTTGAACGCGGTGGTGCGGAACAGCGTGCCGAGGCGCGCCAGGATCCCGTCATGCCTTCCGTCATGCCCGGCGGGCGCGGCGGGCGCGCTCACGCCTCGCCGCCGGCGCGGACCATGTAGCCGGCCCCCCGCACGGTGTGGATCATCGGGCGCTCGAAGCCCTTGTCGACCTTGGCGCGCAGGCGGGAGACGTGGACGTCGATGACGTTGGTCTGCGGGTCGAAATGGTAGTCCCAGACGTGCTCGAGCAGCATCGTGCGGGTGACGACCTGGCCGGCATGGCGCATCAGGTACTCGAGCAGGCGGAATTCCCGCGGCTGGAGCGGGATCTCCTGGCCGGCCCGGGTGACCCGGTGCGACAGCCGGTCGAGCTCGAGGTCGCCGACGCGGTAGCTCGTCGCCTCCGCCGCCGCACCGCCGCCGCGTCGGCGGGCCAGGACCTCGATCCGGGCCATCAGCTCGGAGAAGGCGTAGGGCTTGGGCAGGTAATCGTCGCCCCCGGCCTTGAGGCCCTTCACCCGGTCGTCGACCTGACCGAGCGCGGAGAGGATCAGCACCGGCGTCTCGACGCCCTGCTCGCGCAGGGAGCGGATCAGCGACAGGCCGTCGAGCTTCGGCAGCATGCGGTCGACGACCAGAACGTCGTAGGCGCCCTCGCGCGCCAGCGCGTAGCCGTCGAGCCCGTCATCGGCGGTGTCGGCGACGTGGCCGGCCTCGCGGAAGGCCTTGGACAGGTAGCTGGACGCCTCGCGGTCGTCCTCGATGATCAGGAGGCGCATGTCGGGCATTCTACGGCAGATCCCCGGCGCGCGGGAGGGTTCCGTTCCTGGATCCTGGCGCCCTGGACCCGGGGCGGGCCCCGCCCGACGTGCCGCTGTCTCGGGGGGATGGATCACGGCACGTCGGGCATCGCCGCCGGGGGTCGGCAGGCCGAGCGGGGGGCTCGACCTGCCGTGGCGCGATGCACCGGGTCGTCTGGGGGGCGACGATGATGACCCGGCGCCTCGGCCCTCGGGGCCTTGAAGCGCGGCGACGCCCGGGGGGATGAGGGCGCCGCCGCGTCCGGCGACGATGCCGTTATGGACTCCTCCGGCTTACGCGGGTGTCTCCGCTCCATGAACTGCGCGTAATCTTTGCCGGAGCGGGGCGCCCCGCTCCGGACTCGCGCGTCGTACCCATGCGCCTTCGCATCGACCCGTCGCTGGGAAGGCGACCGGCGCATCAGCGCCGGCGCCCATTCGGGCTTGCCTGGCATCTTCGAACGCGTCCGTTCGAAGGTGCCGGCGGTATCACACCACCGGCGGCGCCGTGGCGGCGGCGTCCGGCGCCGGCGACTTGGTGCCGGAGACAAGGGGCCCGTCCCCGTGCACCAGCGTCATCACCAGGGCGATTACCGCGAGGACCGCCGCGACGACCGCCGGCACCAGGAAGGCGCGCTCGCCAAAGGCGCCGTGCAGCAGGCCGCCGGTGATCGCCCCGACGGTCAGGGCGGCCCAGAGCGGCGCCTGGATCCAGAAGGACGGCGAGGGATGGCCGAGCAGGAGGTTGGCGAGCCCGGTGCCGAAGCGCACCACCGCGCCGGTCACGTAGGTGAGCGCGAGGCTGCGCCCCTCCTCGTCCTGCAGCACGGCGTTCTGCATGCCGAGCGCCAGCACGATCGGATAGGCGTGGAGCGGGAACTCGAACGGCCCGCGCGGCATGACGAGGCCGACGCAGAGCAGCAGCGCCTGGAGGCCGAGCAGCACCGCGAGCCGCCAGTAGCCGACGGCGGCGGCGAGCAGCGTGCCGAGAAAAGCCCCGAAGCAGAACAGCGCGATGGTGCTGCCGACCCGGGTGACGTTGCCCCATTCCCCCAAGCTGACCGCAGCGCCGAGGCGGGTGGTGTTGCCGCTCATGAACGACATGAACAGCTGCGAGAATTCGAGGAACCCGATCGCGTCCGCGCAGCCGGCCAGCGCCGACAGGGCCAGCGCGAACGGAACCCGCGTGCTCGCGGCGGCCGGAAAGGCCTTCGTGTCCTTCTCTGCTGCCATTCAGTCCGTCTCCTGTGCTGCCGTCGGGGCAGAAATCGATCCGACTCAGAACAGGGTGGGAGCGTGACGGTTCCGCTGCACCGCGTCAGAACGTAGCGTCAAGCCAATTCGCGGCCGATCGCCTCAGGCGATCACAGCGTGCTGTCTCTCGCGAGGCGGAGGCGGGCTTCGCTCAGGCGCGGCGCAGGCCGGGCAGCACGTCGGCGAGGGCGTTGTAGTCGAAGGGCTTCGACCAGGCGGGAATGGCCCCGTAATCGGCTGGTATCGCCGCGGCGTCGTAGCCGGTGGCAAAGACCATCGGCACGCCGCGCCGGCTCAGCTCGGCGACCAGCGGGTAGACCAGCTCCCCCCGCAGGTTGATGTCGAGGACCGCGAGATCGAGGTTCTGGGAGACCATGAGGGCCCGCGCCTCCTGGATCGTCGGCACAGGACCCACCACCTCGGCACCATGCCGGATCAAGGCCCGCGAGATATCGTCGGCGATGAAATACTCGTCCTCGACCACGAGAACCCGAAGGGGATCGAGCCTTTCCTGTCCTGCCATCGGCTGATCCTCGCCTCGTCCGGCGCGTCCCGCACGAGCGCCGTCCGGGAGCACACTAACACGATGGGGCGAGTTCCGTCGCGCGCGCAACATCCAGATGGCGAACAGGCGGGGAGAACCGGGGCGCCCACCGCCTCGTGTGACCGCGCGATGCGGAATTCGGGCGCCGCGAGGGCTGCCAGGAGCGCGATGAGCCGCAGGTCTTCTCCTCTTCCCACGAGCGCCGCACGGGGTGCCGGTCCTGGCGCTGGGCAGCGTCCTCTACAAGCGATGTCAGTAGAGCCGCGTCCGGTAGGATTCCTCCATCAGCCGCTCGGCCTCGGCGACGCCGATCGCGCCGGTCTGCTCGGACAGCACGCGGCCGAGGCTCGGGAAGCTGTCGCGCGGCACCTGCGCGGCGGGGTCCCACAGCCGCGCGCGCATCACCGCCTTGCCGCAATGAAAGAAGACCTCGCGCACCGCGACCACGAGCCCGGTGGTCGGCACCTTGCCCTGGGCGACGAGCGGCGTCAGCAGGGCGGGATCCGTGGTGAGGCGGGCGGTGCCGTTGACCCGCAAGGTCTCGGTCAGGCCGGGCACGAGGAAGATCAGGCCGATGCCCGGCGCCGCCAGCAGGTTGCCGAAGCTGTCGGCGCGGTTGTTGCCGCGGCGGTCCGGGATCAGGAGGGTGGCGTCGTCGAGCACCTGGACGAAACCCGGCGCATCGCCTCGCGGGCTCGCATCGGCGCGGCCCTCCTGATCCGCGGTGGCGACCACCAGGAACGGCGAGAGCGCGATGAAGGCGCGGGCATGCCGGTCGAGCCGGGGCTGCACCTTGCCCTCGGCCAAGCGGCTGACCGGGCCCATATGGTCGCGCAAGGTGGCCTCATCGCGAATCTCGTCCATCCTGGCCCCTTCCCGATGCTGCGGCGTCTTGTCCGCCATGCCGTGACCCGCGCGGACGCCCTATCTCCCCGCGAAGGTGCGGGTTCCGGGCGGTCGACGCAAGCGATGAGAGTTCTCGGTGTCACGCCAGCCCGCCTCGGCCTCATGGTCCTCCTCTGCCTCCTCGCCCATCCGGCGGCGGGGCTGACGCCGAAGGATCTGTCCCGCGTCGGGCTGGCGCCGCCCCCCGGGGCGCGGGCGCCGCTCGACGCCGCCTTCACGGACAGTGCCGACGGCCGCCGCCTGACGCTCGGCGAGGCACTCTCCGGGCGGCCCGCCCTGCTGATGCCCCTCGACTATGCCTGCCGCAACGTCTGCGACCCGATGCTCGCCGTCGCCGGCACGGCCCTCGGCGCCACCGGCCTCGCGCCGGGCACGGATTACCGTCTGGTGACGCTCGGCCTCAATCCGCGGACCGATGCCGCCACCGCCCGCGCCATGGTGGCGGAACAGCTCGGTCAGGGAACGCTCCTCGCCGGCACCGTGGTGCTCACCGGTTCGCCGGGGCCGGTCGAGGCGGTGACGCGGGCGGTCGGCTACGCCTACGCCTATGACCGGGACACCGATTCCTACGCCCACCCGGCCGGCGCCCTGGTCCTCACCGGCGACGGCCGGGTCGCCCGGGCGCTGTCGCCGCTGGCGATGACCGCCCGCGACCTGCGCCTCGCCCTGGTCGAAGCCGGCGAGGGCCGGGTCGGCGGCCTCGGTGATCGGTTGGTGCTGCTCTGCTACGGCTACGACCCGCAGACGGGACTCTACACCCCGCTGATCCGCCGCATCCTCACGGCCTCCGGCGTGGTCACGGTCGTCGGCATCGGCCTCCTGGTGCTGGGGCTGCACCGGCGCTCGCGCCGGGATCAGCCGACGTGAGACGAGGTCCGCACGATTCCTTCCGGACCTCGTCTCAGCAGCCCGCGCGGCCCCTGGGCGAAGCCGATTTCCGCATGGCGGAGCAATGAATCGAAAATCGTATGACTGAGCGGATTTCGCAAAAGTGATCGCCGGTCTTGCGACAAAAATCCGGGACACTACGAGACGTTGAGCTGCCGAAGCGTTGGCCTGCCAGCGCAAGGCTGCCGAGGACAGGACGTCCCGTCCGGGTGGCGGGAAGCGGGCGGTGCAGAGTGCAACGCCGCACGAGGGGCAACGCCGGCGGGCGGGCCCGACGATCGTGACCGGGACGAGCGCGGAGAATCGAGAGACAAATGGCATTCCCCCTCGTCATCACCGTGGCGCCGAACGGCGCCCGCCGGACCAAGGCCGATCACCCCGCCCTGCCGATCGACCCACGAGAGATCGGCCTGGAGGCCGCCCGCTGCCGCGAGGCCGGCGCCGCGATGATCCACCTGCACGTGCGGGACGCGGAGCAGCGCCACACCCTCGACCTCGACCGCTACCGGGCGGCGCTGGCCGCGGTGCGCCGGGAGGCGGGACCGGAGATGATCTGCCAGGTCACCACCGAGGCGGTCGGCATCTACAGCCCGGCCGAGCAGATGGCCACGATGCGGGCGCTCAAGCCCGAGGCATTCTCGGTCGCCCTGCGCGAGCTCTTCGCCGAGCCGGAGGACGAGGGCGCCGCCGCCGCCTTCCTGGTCGAGCAGGCCCGGGCCGGGGTGATGGTGCAGCACATCCTGTACGACGCCGGCGACGTGACCCGCTTCCAGGGACTGGTGGCGCGGGGGCTGATTCCGCTCGAGCGGGCGAGCGTGCTGTTCGTGCTCGGCCGCTACGCCGTCGGCCAGCGCTCCGACCCCGCCGACCTGCTGCCGTTCCTGAGCGCCTGGAATTCCGAGCACCACCTCGACCTGCCCTGGGCGCTCTGCGCCTTCGGCCCGCGGGAGGCGGCCTGCCTGGTCACCGCGGGGGCGCTCGGCGGCCATGCGCGGGTCGGGTTCGAGAACAACCTCTGGCGGCCGGACGGCAGCCTGGCGCCGGACAACGCCGCGCAGGTCGCCGGTCTCGCCGCCCTGGCGCGGGCGATCGGGATCGCCGTCGCGACGCCGGCCGAGGCGCGGGCGCTGTACGTCGGGGAGGCGTGAGGCCTACTGGCTGACCGCGGCGGCCGGCTCCGGCATTGCCGCGGCGGTCTGGGGCACCGGGGGCGCGGGTTTGCGCACGACGAAGTGGCGGAACTCGACCGGGCGGCGCGGCGGCAGCGGCATCTTGGCGCCGGCCTCGGACTCGGCCGGAGGGGCGGCCGGATCGAGGGAGGCGACCGTGGTCGCCGCGGCCGGAGGGGCGGCCGGGGCGGGAGCGGCCGGGGTCGCCGCGAGGCTGACCGTCTGGCCGGAGGTCGGGAACGGCAGGGTGGCGGCGGCCGTGGTACCCGCATAGGCGAGAGCCGGGCCGGCGGACGGGGCCGGGGCGGCGTGGAACGCCAGGGAGGCCGGGCGGACCGGCGGCAGCGGCACGGTGACGACCGGGTCGGCGGCGGCCTGGGCCGCCGCCTGCGCGGCGGCCTCGGGAGCCTGGATCTGCGCCGCCGCGGGCTGGTAGGCGGCGAGAGCTTGCGGGGCCGCGGGCGCCGGCAGCGTGTATTGCGGCGCCGCTCCGGGCTGGGCGACGGCGCTCGACAGGGCGGCGACCGACGGGTCGGCGGACGCCGTGGCGGTGGTGGCGGCCTGGCGGGCGCCGAAGACGCTGCCGAGGAACTTGTTGAGCGGGTTGGTCGGCAGTTCCCGGACCGGCGGCGCCTCGAGCTCGGCCACGTCGGTGCGGATGCCGGCTCGCTTGGCGGCGTAGTAGTAGCCGCGGGCATAGTAGCTGTAGGCCTGGGCCTCGTTGCCGTGCGCGGTCTTGTAGGCGCCGGCGAGGTAGGCGACGCCATAGGTCAGGTTGATCTTGGCATCGAGCAGGCCGGCGGCCGGGCCGCTATAGCCCAGGGCCCGGGCGGTGCCGTGCTTGATCTGCATCAGGCCCATCGCCCCGCCGCGGCCGACCGCGCGGGGATTGTAGCCGCTCTCCCGCTTCACCACCCGGTGGATGAAACTCGCCGGGACGCCGTTGGCCTTGGCATGCGCCTCGATCAGCGCGTCGATGTTGTCGCGAGCAGGGCTCACCTGGGCTGTGGCCGGGAGCGGCGCCGCGACGGCGACGGCGATGAGGAGGCGCTTGCGCATGCAGAACCTGCTGGAGGGGGCCGGTGCGCAGCCGCACCGACGGGAAGGCCCATCCTGCTCCGGTTCAAATACGGCGGGAAAGAGACTTGGCCGTTCCACACCCCGACTTGGCCGTTAACTGAGCCGTCGGATGCCCCGGTTTCGCGGTGCAGTGTGGCGGGACGGGCACAGCGGCGAAGCTTTTTCGGGCTCAGGCGGCGGGGTTTCGACGGGTGGCGATTCGGCTGATTCGCCTCAGCGCCGCCCGCCACCACCTCCGAATCCGCCCCCGCCGAACCCACCAGGGCCATCGCCGCCCGGTCGGCCGAACCCGCCAGGACCACCGAAGCCCCCTTGGCCGCCCTGCGTGCCGAAGCCGCCGGGGCCACCAAAGCCACCCTGGCCGCCGAACCCACCTTGGCCGGTTGGGCCGCCGAAGCGGCCCGTCCCCTCGCCGCTCGGCAGGCGCGGGTCGATCTCGCCGCGGCCCTGGCCGCCGAACGGTCCTTCCCCACCCGGCCCGAAGGACCGACCCGACGGACCCGACCGTTCACCCGGACCTCCCAGCGATCCGCCCCGCCCCCCGTGGCCCGGCCCGCCATGTCCTGGTCTTCCAGGTTCCGGGCCTCCATATCCCGGGCCTCCATGTCCCGGGCCTCGATGTCCCGGGCCTCGATGTCCCGGGCCGCCTCCCAGGCCGCCCCGCCCGGCTCCGCCGCCCGGACCGCCCTGGTCTCGCGTCCCGCCCCGCCCGGCCGGATCGGGTTGTAGCCGCACGCCATCGAGATCGACCCGGCCGCCGCGGCCGGTGCGCCCGTCGAGGATCGCGAGCCCGCCGCCGGCCGGGACGAGGCCGCCGCCACCGGATACCGCGTAGCCGGCACCGGTGCGCAAGGCGCCACCCTCGCGGGTCACGTAGGCCTCGATCGAGAGGCGGCGCGCTTCCGCCCCGAACGGCTCGGCTGCCGGCACCGCCCGCGTCACCGCGAGCCGGCCGCCGGTCAGGCTCCCCTCCGCCACCGCCCGCCCGCCGACGAGCGCCGGATCGAGGCCGGCGAGCGGCAGGTTGCCGATGCGCAGAGCCCCTGCGGGCCCGCGCCGCACCGGACCGGCGACGAGGTCCGGTGCCGTTCCGGCCGGGTCGATCCGGCTCGCCGCGATGCTGCCGTCGGGCCGGCGAAGGCCGCTCACCGCGACCCGCTCGCCGACCCGTGGCCGCGGCATCTCGGGCGGCAGCCCGGCAGTGGCGACCGCTTGGCCGAGCACCGTCAGCCGGTCGGGAGCGACGCGCTGCACCGGGCCGACCACCTCGTGGATCACCGCGATGCCGGCGGTGGACAGCCCGCTCTCCCCCGGCAGCGCCAGGGTGCGCACCACCTGGCCGACGCGCAGGTCCTCGGCCCGGGCCGGGCGCCCGTCCATCGTCACCGGCACGTCGGGCGGGTAGGCGATGCGCAGGTCATTGACGATGATGCTGCCGAAGCCCCGGATCGTACCGACGACGCCGGTGCCGCCGATGCCGCGATCGCCCTCCTCGTCGGGCCCCGGCCGGATGCCGGTGCCGCCGATCCCCTGGTCGAGGATCTTGTCGCCGGCGGCTCCCGCGGGACCCGCGACCGCGATCCAGCTCGCGCCGGAGAGGAGGCCCAGGACGCCTCGCAAGAGGCCGCGCCGGCTGACGGATGAGGCGCGTCGCACGGGCCGCTCCCTCACGCCTTGGGCTCGGGCAGCGGCGCGGAGTCGGGCCGAGCTCGCGGCGCGTCGTTCATTCGGGCCTGCGGCGCGTCCTCGGAATAGATGTAGATGCCGAAGTTCCAGCGCGCCTCGCCACCTGCATCGGTCTCGCAGGCCGCGTGCGCCTCGCGGTTGGCCTGCTGCAACGCCTCCATGGCGATCTCCCGCGCCCGCCCCTCGAGCCGCCGCGCCAGGTCGGGCGACAGCCCGTCGTAATGCACGGCACGCTCGAAGAAGCGCGGCTTCTCCTCCAGGATGTTGGTGACTGCAGCGGCGATGTGGTCATGGAGGTTGCGGCCGAAATAGTAGAGCTGCTGGCCGCCGCCGCCGCTCGGCACGAAGGCGGCCTCGGCCAGCACGATGCGCTCCTGCGGGTCGAGCGTCACGAGCCCGCGGTCGAGCCATTCGTCGAGCACCGCCCGCGGGCGCAGGTCCCGGGTCACCGAGGCGACCAGGCTCTCGAAGGAAGGCCCGCTCTCGGCCACCCGCGGCAGGGCCCTCGGCCGGCCGTCGGCCTCCGTGAAGTCGGGCGCGGCGACCCAGCGCGCGATGATGCGGCTGGTGCGCGAGACCGCGGCCGGCACCGCGCTCACCGGCGCGCCGGCCCCGCGCAGGCGGCGAACCTCCTTGCGGTGGATGCCGGTGAGCAGGCTCACCCGGCTGTCGGTCTGGTCCTTGCCGGGCAGGGCGAAGTCGTACTCGGCGACGTTCACGTACAGCTCGCGCAGGAGATCGATCAGCGCCGGGAAGGTGATCCCGCTGCGCACGAACAGCCGCACCAGCGGCCGCAGCAGCCGAGCGAGCGGGGCCTGCAGCGCACCGGCATCCGGCGACAATCTCGGGTTCGGCTCTGACATCGCGATCGTTGTAGCCCAGGCACTGTGGGACACAATCCCACGAAAGCGCGGCGCACCGTGTTTTCCGGTTGACGTGGGAATTTTGCCCACTTAGACCAGAGGCCGTGGTCAGATTTCCCACGCCGTCAGCAGCCGCAGGACAACCCGATGGCCAGCCCCCTCCCCCTCGTCCGCCCTTCCGACGAGCCCCTCAGGCTTCAGGCCGCCCCGCGACAGCGTCTCCCGTCGCGGCTCCCCGCCGCGATGCTGGTGCGCGGCCTGGCTGTCATCGCGGGATTGGGGATGCCGGTGGCGGCGGCGAGGCTGGCCGACCTCGTCCATCCCGCACCCGCGGTCTCCCCGGCCCGCTGACACAGGAGTTCGCCCCCATGCTCGAAGCTCTGCGCAGCGACCGGTCCCACCCCGCGCCCCTCGGCCGGGCCTTCCCGGCCCCGGAGATCGAGGAGTTTCGCCCCGCTCTCCGCTCCCGGCGCGAGCCGGTCGATGGCGGCGAGACCCTGATCGTCGCCGCGCTCTGCGTCGTGATCGGCGGCGCGATCCTGCTGGTCGCCCTCCAGGCGGTCTGCATCGTCCAGAACCTCTGACGCGGTTCGGATGCGCCGGCGCGACGCCGGCCGATACCTGACGGCCGGGACGGCTCGCCGCCCCGGCCCTTCCCCGAAGACCCGCACACACGGCATCCCTGATGACCAGATCGACCGAAGCGCTCGGCCTCGCCGCCGCGCTCGCCCTCACGGCTGCCCTCGCGGCCGCCTCGCCGGGTTCCGCCGCCGACCTGCCGCGCCGGGCCGCCCCGCCGCCGGCCTTCACCCCCGTTCCGGTCTTCACCTGGACCGGCTTCTACGCCGGCCTGAATGCCGGCGCCGGCTTCGGCGGTGCGGGCGGCACCTTCACGGACACCACCTACGGCACGGTGAGCCCGGGCAGCCGCGACGCCGCCTTCGTCGGCGGCGGCCAGATCGGCTACAATTACCAGATCACGCCAGGCTCCGGCTTCGTGGTCGGCGCCGAGGCCGACATCCAGGGCACCACCTTCGGGCGGGCCCGGAGCGGGCTCGTCGGCACCACAACCTTCTACGATATCGGCCCGAGCCTCGACTGGTTCGGCACCGTGCGCGGCCGGATCGGCTACGCCTTCGACCGCTTCCTGGTCTATGGCACCGGCGGCTTCGCCTATGGCAGCGGCAGCACGCCGTCGAACGCCTCGTATTACACCGGCACCCTGCCCGGCAGTTTCCGCACCGGTTGGACGGCCGGCGGCGGCGTCGAATACGCCATCACCGACCGCCTGAGCGCCAGGATAGAGGCGCTCTACGTCAGCCTCGAGCGCAACGGCGGCAGCGGCAGTCTCATCTACGACACCGCCACCGCCGCGTATTACGGCCTCGGCAAGCCCAAGTCGGAGTTCGGCGTGGTACGCGCCGGCCTGAACTACCGGTTCTCGACGGACTGATTTTCCCCCAGCATCAGGACGTTCGAGAGGGCCGGAGGCGGGCGACCGCCTCCGGTCCACCTGTTCCCGTGTCGCGCCCCGTCCCGAGGCGGATCACGGTCGGGCATGCGGGAGATCCCGAATGCCCGACCGACGTCGGTCCCGCAGGTTGCGGCAGGGAGGACGGGCGCCGCGGCAGTTCTCCGCTCTAGGAGCGCTCTCCGTGATGCGGTCGAGGCTGAACCGTGTCTCGGTGACGAAGAAGAGCTCGGCCTTCACGCCTTCGCGTCGATCAGCTGCGCGAGGCGGCGCAACGCCAGCCCATACCCTTGCGTGCCCAGGCCCGCGATCACCCCGTCGGCGCGCAGCGAGACGTAGGAGTGATGGCGAAAGGCCTCGCGCTTGTGGACGTTCGAGATGTGCACCTCGATCACCGGCGCGTCGAAGGCGTTGAGCGCGTCGAGGATCGCCACCGAGGTGTGGGTGAAGGCCGCCGGGTTGATGACGATGCCGCCGGCGGTCTCGCGCGCCTCGTGGATCCAGTCGATGATCTCGTATTCGCGGTTCGACTGGTGGAAGCGGATCTCCAGGCCCAGCTCGCCGGCGAGCGTGCGGCAGGAGGCCTCGACATCGGCGAGCGTCTCGCTGCCATAGATGTGCGGCTGGCGCTTGCCGAGCAGGTTCAGGTTCGGGCCGTTCAGCACGTAGACGAGGCGGCTCATGGGCGGGGCTCCTTGGTGCGGGGCGCGGAACCTGCGTTAGGCGCCGGTCCGCCAGCCTGCGTCAACCGTCCCGTCAGAGCCGGACGGCATCGCCACGATAGGCGAACGGCATTGGCGGGCGGGGGCACGCCGCGGCGATGATCACGGACAGACAGCGGGACCTCCCGGCCCGCTTCCCGAACAGAGGATCTGTCCGATGCGCAGCCTTCTCCTCGCCGGCGCCGTGCTCGCCGCCTTCTCGACCAGTTCCGCCGACGCCTGGACCCAGTCGCTCCTGCATCCCGAGGGCCAGGGGACGGCCGTCGTGACCACGATGCCGACGCCCCCGCGCTACAGCGGCTATGATGATGCGGCCCGCCGCGCGGCGACGCGGCGGGTCCCACCCGCGCCGACCGGCGTGACCGCCCCGACGCGGCCCTCGGACCCGCCGGCCTGGCCGTCCTGCCCGTGGTGCTGAGGGACGCGTCGCGGCGTCGTTCCCGGCTTCCTCCCGCGATGCTAGCCTCGTGACCGTCCCCGACGCCCGGGGCATCCGGTTCGTGGCTCGCAGAGCGGAGAGCGCCGATGGAGATGCATCAGGTCCGCTACTTCCTGGCCCTGTGCGAGGAGCACAACTTCACCCGCGCGGCCCAGGCCTGCCACGTCACCCAGCCCTCCCTCACCCGGGCGATCCATTTCCTGGAGCAGGAACTGGGCGGAGCCCTGTTCCATCGCGAGCGCACCGGCACGCAGCTCTCCGAGCTCGGCCGCACCGTGCGGCCCTACCTGGAGGAGGTCTACGCCAAGGCGCAAGCGGCGCAGGAAGAGGCCCGCGCCTTCGGCAGGCAGCGCCGCACCCGCCTGACCCTCGGGGTGATGTGCACGATCCAGCCCGACGCCCTCGTCGGGCTGATCGGCGGCCTGCGATCACGGCATCCGGATCTCGAACTCGACATCGTCGATGCCAGCGCGATCGCCCTCGAGGAGCGCCTGCTGTCGGGCGACCTCGAGGTGGCGCTCTACTGCCTGCCGGGCCGGGAGCCCGATCCGCGGCTCCACCACCTCGCCCTGTTCCGTGAGCCGATGGTGATCGCGGTGGCGGTCGGACACTCGCTCGCCGCCCTCGACGCGGTCCGCCCGCAGGACCTCAGCGGCCAGCACTACGTGCACCGCCTCAACTGCGAGTTCCGCGGCGTCGCCGGCCCGCTCTGGGAGGCGCAGGGCTGCACGGCGTGCGAGACGATCTACCGGAGCGAGCGCGACGACTGGATCCTGGCGATGATCGCGGCGGGGCTCGGCTTCGGCTTCATGCCGCGCTCCTGCGCCCATCATCCCGGGGTGGTCACGCGCCCGCTGGTCGAGCCGGAATTCTGGCGCCAGGTCAACCTCGTCACCGTCCGCGGCCGGCCGCACGCCCCGGCAGTCGGCGCGCTCCTGCGCGAGGCGATGCGCGCGGAATGGTTCGGCGCCCCCGCCCTGGCGGCCGAGCGCGAGCGGACCCGCAGCGGCGAGGCCTGAGGGCTAGCCTTCGGCCTTGTCGCCCTGCCCCTTCTTGGCGCCGCCCGCCGGGTCGGTCGCGTCCTCGCCCCCGGGCTCCGGCGCATCGCGTCCCTGGGGAGTCAGGCGCGGCCGGCTGATCTCGTCCTCGTCCACGCCCGGCGGCTCGGTCTTGTTCGGGTTCTGGTTGGTCATGAAATACTCCCCGGGAGACAAATCCTCCCGGGCAACGCCTGGCGACTGGCCGGGTTCGCGCCGGGGATGCCCGGCCCGGTACCTCAGCGCTTGCGATAATACTGATCGATGCTCACGGCGCCCAGCAGCACGAGCCCCTTGATGACCTGCTGGTAGTCGATGCCGATGCCGAGGATCGACATGCCGTTGTTCATCACGCCCATGATCAGCGCGCCGACCACCGCGCCCGTGACCTTGCCGACGCCGCCCGAGGCCGAGGCGCCGCCGATGAAGCAGGCGGCGATGACGTCGAGCTCGAAGCCTAAACCCGCCTTCGGGGTCGCGGTGTTGAGGCGGGCGGCGAAGATCAAGCCGGCGAGCGCGGCCAGCACGCCCATGTTGACGAAGGTGAGGAAGGTCAAGCGCTCGGTGTTGATGCCCGACAGCTTGGCCGCCTTCTCGTTGCCGCCGAGCGCGTAGATCCGCCGGCCGATCACCGTGCGGCTGGTGACGAAACGATAGAGCAGGATCAGCGCGAACATCACGATCAGCACGTTCGGCAGGCCGCGATAGGTGGCGAGCCAGGTGCTGAAGGCGACGATCACCGCGGCGACCAGCGCATTCTTGAGCGCGAAGGCCCCGATCGGCTCCGGGGTGAAGCCCTGGCGCTGCTGGCCGAGGCGCCGGCGCAGGTTCGAGCCGATGAGGATCAGCGCCAGCGCGACGCCGACGAGGACCGAGGTGATGCGCAGCGAGCCGCCGGTGACGATGTCCGGAATGAAGCCGGAGCTGAGCTTCTGGAAGTCGGAGGGGAACGGCCCGACCGACTGACCGGCGAGCAGCGCCAGGGTCAGGCCCTTGAACACCAGCATGCCGGCGAGCGTCACGATGAAGGACGGGATGCGCAGGTAGGCGACCCACCACCCCTGCGCCGCGCCGATGATGCCGCCGGCGACGAGGCAGAGCAGCGTCGCCGGGAGCGGGTGCAGGTCCATCTGCACCATCAGCACCGCGGCGAGCGCGCCGATGAAGCCCGCGGTCGAGCCGACCGACAGGTCGATGTGACCGGCCACGATGACCAGCAGCATGCCCAAAGCCATCACCACGATGTAGCTGTTCTGCAGCACCAAGTTGGTGAGGTTGAGCGGGCGCAGGAGCGCCCCGTCGGTGAAGAACTGGAAGAAGATCACGATGCCGATGAGGCACAGGATCATGCCGTAGTCGCGCAGCGAGCCGGAGAAAGCCTTGCCGTTGAAGCCGGCGATCACCGGCGGGCGCGGGGCCTGGAGAGGGGTGGCGGTGTCGCTCATGGTGGGTCGCTAGCCTCCCGAGGTGACGATGGCCCGCATGATCGCCTCCTGGGAGGCGTCACCTGCGGAGAGTTCGCCGACGATGCGGCCACGGTTCATGACGAGGATACGGTCACACATCCCGAGGAGTTCGGGCATCTCCGAGGAGATGATCAGCACGCCCTTCCCTTGGCCGGCGAGGTCGTTGATGATCGCGTAGATCTCGTACTTGGCGCCGACATCGATGCCGCGGGTCGGCTCGTCGAGGATCAGCACGTCCGGGTCGGTGAAGAGCCACTTGCTCAGGACGACCTTCTGCTGGTTGCCGCCCGACAGGTTCATCGTGGCCTGGTCGATGCCCGACGAGCGGATGCGCAGGCGCTCGCGGTAGCGTTCGGCCACCACCCGCTCCCGATCCTCGTCGATCACGCCCCTCGCGGCGACGCCCGCGAGGTTCGCCAGCGACACGTTGGTGCGGATGTCCTCGTGCAGCACCAGGCCGTAGCCCTTGCGGTCCTCGGTCGCGTAGGCGAGGCCGGCGTGAATCGCCTTCTCGACGGTTCCGAGATCCGCCGGCTCGCCGCGGAGACGCGCCTCGCCGGCGACGCGCTGGCCGTAGGCGCCGCCGAACAGGCTCATGGCGAACTCGGTCCGCCCGGCCCCGAGCAGGCCCGCCATGCCGACGACCTCGCCGCGGCGAACGGTCAGGCTCACATCCTCGACCGCCAGGCGCTCGGGATGGAGCGGGTGGCGCACGCTCCAACCCTTGACCTCCAGCAGCGGCTCGCCGATGGAAACACCCTCCCGCGGCGGATAGCGGTGGGCGAGGTCGCGCCCGACCATGCCCTTGATGATCCGGTCCTCGTCGAGCGTCCCGTCGGGCCCCAGCATCGCCGCGCGGGGCAGCGTCTCGACGCTTGCGCCGTCGCGCAGGATCGTGACGCTGTCGGCGACCCGGGCGACCTCGTTGAGCTTGTGCGAGATCAGGATCGAGGTGATGCCCTGCTCGCGGAACGCCTCGAGCAGGGCGAGCAGCGCAGCGCTGTCGCTCTCGTTAAGCGAGGCGGTGGGCTCGTCGAGGATGAGGAGGCGCACCCGCTTCGACAGCGCCTTGGCGATCTCGACGAGCTGCTGCTTGCCGACGCCGAGATGGGTGACCAGGGTCTCGGGCGCCTCGTTCAGGCCGACCCGGGCGAGCAGGTCCCGGGTGCGTGCCATGGCGAGGGGCCAGTCGATCACGCCGAAGCGCGAGGCCGCCTCGTTGCCGAGGAAGATGTTTTCCGCGATCGACAGGAGCGGCACCAGGGCGAGTTCCTGGTGGATGATGATGATGCCGAGCGCCTCGCTGTCGGGGATGCCGGAGAAGCGACGCTCCTGCCCGTCGAACAGGATGCTGCCGTCGTAGGAGCCGGCGGGGTAGACCCCGCTCAGCACCTTCATCAGGGTCGACTTCCCGGCCCCGTTCTCGCCGCAGACGGCGTGGATCTCGCCGGCGCGGACGGCGAGGGTGACGTTGTCGAGCGCCTTCACGCCCGGGAACGTCTTGGTGATGCCGCGCATCTCCAGGATCGGAGCGGCATTCGGCATCACGCACGAGGCCGGGGACGCCGCCATCACTTGACCTGCGAGGCCTTGTAGTAGCCGCTGTCGACCAGGATCGTCTGCCAGTTGGACTTGTCGACCGTCACCGGCTTCAGCAGGTAGGACGGCACTACCTTGACGCCGTTGTTGTAGGTCTTGGTGTCGTTGACCGGGACCTGGCCGCCGGTCGAGATCGCGTCGACCATGTCGCTCGTCACCTTGGCGAGCTCCCGGGTGTCCTTGAACACCGTCATGCTCTGGTCGCCGCGTACGATCGCCTTGACGGAGGGAACCTCGGCGTCCTGGCCGGTGATGACCGGCATCGGCTGGTCGGACGAGCCGTACCCGACGCCCCTCAGCGACGAGATGATGCCGATCGAGATGCCGTCATAGGGCGAGAGCACCGCGTCGAGGCGCTTGTTGCCGTAGAAGGCGGAGAGCAGGTTGTCCATCCGGGCCTGGGCCGCGGCGCCGTCCCAGCGCAGGGTCGAGACCTTGTCCATCCCGAGCTGCTTGCTCGGCACCGTCAGCTTGCCGGAATCGATGTAGGGCTTCAGCACCGACATCGCGCCGTCGTAGAAGAAGTAGGCGTTGTTGTCGTCGGGAGAGCCGCCGAACAGTTCGATGGTGAACGGCCCCTTGCCGTCCTTGAGGCCGAGCTTGTCGACGATGTAGCTGCCCTGGAGCACACCGACCTGGAAGTTGTCGAAGGTGGCGTAGTAATCGACGTTCTTCGAGCCACGGATCAGGCGGTCATAGGCGATGACCTTGATGCCGCGGTCGCTCGCCTGCTGCAGCGCGTCCGACAGGGTGGTGCCGTCGATCGCCGCGATCACCAGCACCTTGGCGCCGGTGGTGATCATGTTCTCGATCTGCGAGAGCTGGTTCGGGATATCGTCCTCGGCGTATTGCAGGTCGGCGGTGTAGCCCTTGGCCTTGAGCGCCTGGACCAGGCCCTGGCCGTCGGCGATCCAGCGCGCCGAGGACTTCGTCGGCATCGACACGCCGATCTTGCCCTTCTGCTGGGCTTGATCCTTCTGCTGGGCCTGCGCCGGGGATGCGAGCATCGCGGCAGCCATCAGGGCTCCGCCGATGAGGGCGACGAACGACTTCATGCTTCCTCCCAATCCCCGCGTCTTCGCTGCGCGGGGCTGCCGGTGATTGGTGCCCGGCAGGATTGTGTCCTGCCATTCTGCCGGAGCTCTTGTTTCTACATCATGGCTGCCGGGATGCCCCAGCGGTGGAGAGGCTCTTCCTCACAACCCATCGGTTCGACTCAACGACTCTTTCCCACCCTCGACCTCATCCTGAGGTGCTGCTGCTTGCAGTAGCTCGAAGGGGGCTCCAGATTGCTGGGAGACTTCTGGAGCCCTCCTCCGAGGCTCACTTCGTTCGCACCTCAGGATGAGGGCGCGCATAGGTTGGCGATAGACAGCGGAGGATACGAGACCTTTGGACGAGTGAACCCTGGTAAGTCGGGTCTCGTCCTCACACCCAGCCGCCGTCCACGACGTAGTGCTGGTTGGTGCAGGCGCCGGCCTCCTCGGAGGCGAGGAAGACGGCGAAGCGGGCGACATCGGCCGGCACCAGCTTGCGCTTGAGGCACTGCCGAGCGTTGATCTCGGCCTCAGATTCCGGGGTCACCCAGAGGGCGAGCTGGCGCTCGGTCATGATCCAGCCCGGCGCCAGCGCGTTGACGCGGATGCCGAAGGGCCCGAAATCCCGGGCGAGGGATCGGGTCAGCCCGATCACCCCCGACTTGCAGGCGGTGTAGGCCGCCATGCCGCCCTGGCCGATCATCCACGAGACCGAGCCGAAGTTCACGATCGCGCCGGCGCCCTTCGCCTTCATGTCGGGAAGGACCGCCTGGGCGGCGAAGAACTGGTGCTTGAGGTTCACGGCGATGCGGCCGTCCCAATAGGCCTCCGTCACCTCCTCGGTGGCGTGGCGCTCGTCATGGGCGGCATTGTTCATCAGCACGTCGATTGGCCCGAAGCGGTCACGGATCCGGCCGATCGCGGCCTTGAGAGCCGGAATATCGGTGACGTCGGCAGGCTCGAAGGCGACCGCGAGGCCCTCCGATTCGAGTTCGGAGGCCAGGGACCGGGAGGGCGCCTCCGCGATGTCCAGGAAGCCGACCCGTGCCTTCTGCCGGGCGAAGTGCCGGACCAGCTCGGCCCCGATGCCGGAGCCGCCGCCCGTCACCACCACGACCTTGCCCGCAAGGTCCGGATAGATTGCCGCCAACGCTTCCTCCCTCGAAGCCCGCCGGTTCGCTCGACGCACTGAAAATCATTTAATATGACTATTCCAGTGGCCCGGCCCTTATCGCGGAATCCTGACGCGCGGGCAAGAGGCGAAAAGCGGCGGGAGGATGCAACCTTGGATGAGATCGGCGCCGAAACCGTGCCACGGCGGTGTCCGGGCCACGCCCGGGTGGCCCGAGCGCTCGGCACCGCCATCGTCGCCGGGCGCTACCCTGAGGGCGACGTGCTGCCGGGCGAGCCGGTGCTCCTCGCACGCTTCGGGGTGTCGCGCACGGTCCTGCGCGAGGCGATGAAGACCCTGTCGGGCAAGGGCATGCTGGAGGCCCGCACCCGGGTCGGCACGCGGGTGCGCGAGCGGGCGGCCTGGAACCTGTTCGACCGCGACGTCCTGGCCTGGACCATCGAGGGCGGCATCGATCGCCGCTTCCTGCGCGACCTCGCCGAGATCCGCCTCGCCGTCGAGCCCGCGGCCGCCTCCCTCGCAGCGGAACGCCGGACCACTGCCGATCTCGACCGGCTCGATGCCAGCGTCGCAGCGATGCGCGCGGCGCCGGGTCTCGATCCGGCCTTCGCCGAGGCCGATCTCGCCTTCCATCTCGCGCTGGCTGATGCCTCCGGCAACGTCTTCATGCATTCCGTCGGGGCGGTGACCGAGGCGGCTCTCGACGTGCTCTTCCGGTTGAGCCGGCCCACCGACCCGCGGGCGCACGCCGTCTCCTGGCGCGCCCACGCGGCGATCGCGGCGGCGATCCGGGCCCGCGACCCTGCGGCCGCTGCCCGGGCGACCGAGGCGGTGGTGCGGGACGGCCTGAGGAACAGCGAGGCGGCGGTGGAGAGGGCGCCCCCTCCGCCCTACCCTACCGTGAGCCCGCCCTGCGCCCGAAGGAGCCCGGAATGAGCGACACTGCCCGCATCTCGGGCCCCGTCCCCGTCGGCGCGATGCCGGATGGCCGCCCGATCCTGGAGGCGCGGCTCGCCGGCGAGGGGCTGGCGGTCTCGATCCTGGACCTCGGGGCGGTGATCCGCCGGCTCGACTTCCACGGCCACCCGATGGTGCTCGGCCGCGACGACCCGCACGACTACGTGGCGAAGACGCCGCAATGCGGCGCGATCGTCGGCCGCTTCGCCAACCGGATCGCGGGCGGGCGCTTCACCCTCGACGGGACGACCTACGACCTTCCCCGCAACGAGGCCGGCCGCAACCACCTGCATGGCGGTGCGGCGGGATTCTCGCGCCGCAACTGGACCTTCGCCGAGGTGGGAGAGCGCAGCCTGACGCTGACCTACCGCGCGGCGGATGGCGAGGAGGGCTATCCGGGCGCCCTCGACGTCGCCTGCACCTACGCCATCACCGGCCCCGGCACCCTGCGCATCACCCTGACGGCGCGCACGGACGAGCCGACCATCGTCAACCTGACGAACCACAGCTACTTCAACCTGCTCCTGCCTCGTCAAGGCTTTCCGGCCCCGACCATCGACGATCACGTCATCGAGATCCCGGCCGAGTCCTACCTGCCGGTCGACGATGGCCAGATCCCGACAGGGGAGATCGCCCCGGTCGCCGGCACGCGGTTCGACCTGCGCCGCCCGACGCGCATCGGGGGCCGAGCCTTCGACCACGCCTTCGTGCTCGGGCGCGAGACGACACCCGAGCCCCGCACGGTCGGCCGGGTCACGGCGGCGGGCAGCGACGTGGCGCTCACGGTGCTCGCCACCGCGCCGGCGGTGCAGTTCTACGACGGCACGCATCTCGCCAAGGCCGGCCTCGGCTTTGCGGCCCGCTCCGCGCTCTGCCTCGAGCCGGAGGCGTTTCCGGATGCGCCCAACCACCCGGGCTTCCCGAGCGCGACCTTGCGCCCGGGCGAGACCTACCGCCAGATCATCGAGTACCGCTTCACGAAGGAGACCGCGCGATGAGCGGCTGGGCCGGCATCTTCTGCGACCGCGCCTGCATCCTCGGCGAGGGGCCGGCGGCGCATCCCGGCCTCGGCCGGCTCTACTGGCTCGACATCCTCGGCAAGCATCTGGCGGAGCGGTCATTCTCGGGCGGCAGCACCACCCTGCACGACCTGCCGGTGATGGCCTCGATGGTGGCGCGGATCGACGACCATACCCTGCTGCTCGGGGCCGAGGACGGCCTGTATCTCCGCGACATCGCGAGCGGCCGGCTGCGGTTGCTGACGCCGCTCGAGGCCGACCGGCCGGAGACCCGCTCCAATGACGGCCGGGTCCATCCGAGCGGGGCCCTGTGGCTCGGCACGATGGGCAGACGAGCCGAGTCCGGGCTCGGGTCGATCTACTGGTTCTTCCGCGGCGAACTCCGAACACTGTTCACCGGTCTCACCATCCCGAACGCCATCGCCTTCGCGGCCGACGGCGCGAGCGCGACCTTCGCCGATTCCGAGGCCGGGACGATCTGGCGCGTCGCTACCGATCCGTCGACCGGCCTGCCGGTCGGCGAGCGTCAGGTCTTCGTGCAGGTCCCGGCCTCCGAGGGTGCGCCGGACGGCGCGGTGATCGACGCGGAGGGCCTGCTCTGGAATGCCCGCTGGGGCGGCGCCAGCCTCGATGCCTACGCGCCCGACGGCACCCGGGTGCGCAGCATCGCGCTACCGGCCCGCCAGGTGACCTGCCCGGCCTTCATCGGGCCGGACGCCGACACCCTGGTGGTGACCTCGGCGACGGAAGGCCTCGACCCGGACCGGACCGACGACCGCTTCGCCGGGCGGACCTTTTCGGTTCCAGTGAAGGTGAAGGGGCGGTTCGAGCCGGCGGTGCGGGTGGAATAGAAGGCCCATGCCCCGCCGCATCCTGATCGCCGGCGCCAGCATCGCCGGCACCACCGCCGCCTGGTGGCTCGGCCGCGCCGGCGTCGACGTCACCGTGGTCGAGCGTGCGCCCGCCTTCCGCGACGGCGGCCAGAACGTCGACGTGCGCGGGGTCGGCCGCGCCGTCCTGCACGAGATGGGGCTGGAGCGGGCAGCGCTCGACCGCGGCACCGGCGAGGGGGGGACCGCCTGGGTCGACGCCGCGGGCCGGGCCCGGGCGCGTTTCATGACCGGCGAGATGGAGGGCGAGGGCCCGACCGCCGAGTTGGAGATCCTGCGCGGCGACCTCGCCCGCCTGCTCTACGAGGCGACCACCGAGCACGCTGCCTTCCGGTTCGGCGACAGCATCGCCCGAGCCGAGGAGGACGGGACCGTCGCCTTCGTGGGAGGCGCGACGGAGCGCTACGACGCCGTCATCGTCGCCGAGGGCGTCGGCTCCGCGACCCGCGAGCGGGTGTTTCCGGGCGAGAACGACTCGCGCTGGATGGACCTGACGATCGCCTACTTCACGATTCCCCGCACGCCCGACGACGATCGGCTCTGGCGCTGGTACAACGCGCCCGGTGGCCGCAGCGTGTCGCTGCGCCCCGACTCGCACGGCACCACCCGGGCGATGCTGTCGATCCATGGGCCGCTGCCCGAGGCGCAGAGCTGGGACGCCCCACGCCAGAAGGCCTTCCTGCGCGAGCGCTTCCGCGACGCCGGCTGGGAGACGCCGCGGGTGCTCGCGGGTCTGGACGAGACCGACGACTTCTACTTCGACGTGCTGCGCCAGGTGCGGATGCCACGCTGGTCGCGCGGCCGCATCGTCCTCACCGGGGACGCGGCCTGGTGCGCAACCCCGCTCGCCGGCATCGGCGCCACCTTGGCGATCACCGGAGCGCGGGTGCTCGCCGGGGAGTTGACCCGCGGCGGCGACGTGCCGGGTGCCCTCGCGGCCTACGAGCGGGCGATGCGTCCGATGGTCCAGCAGGCGCAGGGCGTGCCGAAGATCGCCCCGCGATTGATGCATCCGCGCACGCGGGCCGGCATCCGCCTGCTGCACGCGGCCTTGCGGGCAGCGAGCCTGCCAGCCGTTCGAGGGGTGACGGGGACGCTGTTCGGGGGACGGCGGGACGAACCGGACCTGTCGCGCTACGAGGATGGGCGGGTGAGGATGGCCGTCCGGTAGATGGTCGTCTGAAGACGAAAAAATCTTTGCGCGCTGGATTTGATGGTCTCTGCGTCAGCCCCGGCTCCGCTGCGCGGCACCGGAATGACGCGGAGAGTCGGGCCTCATGCGATCAGACCGAGCAACCGATCAATGATCGTGGAACACCGTATACGCCTCCACCGGCTCCCGCTCCGCCCGTAATGCATTCACCGGCTCGCCCGGATCGGCAAAACCCAGAGCCATCCCGCACACCACCATCTCGCTCTCCGGCACCCCGAGCTGGGCCCGCACCACGCCCGGATAGCTCGCGATCGCCGCCTGCGGGCAGGTATCGAGGCCGCGGCCGCGGGCGGCCAGCATCAGGGTCTGCAGGAACATCCCGTAATCGAGCCAGCTGCCCTGCTCCATGTCGCGGTCGATGGTGAAGACGAGGCCGACGGGGGCGCCGAAGAACACGAAGTTGCGACCCATTTGGCGCTTCGCGCCCTCCCGGTCGCCCTTTTCGATCCCGGCCAGCCCGTAGAGCTGCCAGCCGAGGGCGCGCCGGCGCCCGAGATACGGGTCGCGCCAGTCGACCGGGTAGTACTCGTATTCCCGGGCCTCCGGCGCGTCGCTCTCGTGCGCCGCCGTGAGCGCGCCGGTGAGGCGCCGGAGGGCCCGGCCGGTGACGACGTGGACCTTCCAGGGTTGGATGTTGCTGCCGCTCGGCGCCCGGCCGGCGAGCGCGATCAACTCGCGGATCGTCGCCTCCGGCACCGGATCGGGCCGGAAGCCCCGGACGCTGCGCCGACTGATGATCGCCGCGTCGATGGCTTTGTCCTCCGTCATATGGTCGTCTCCCCTCGTCACACCTTCGGCACGCGCATGCCGATGGATTAAACCACCCTACCCCGTGGCCTCTGGCCCGCCACGTGCTAGCGCGACCGCAAGGAACGTTCGTGGAGAAGGAATTTTCGTGATGCTGTCGCGCAGATCGCTGGCAGGCCTGGTCGGGGCCGGCACCATGGCGGCGGGGGCGGCTGCCTCCGCGCTCGTAACCCCGGCCGTGGCGCAGGACGCGTCCGAGAGCGCCTTCGACCGGATCCGCCGCACCAAGAAGCTCCGCACCGCGGCGGTGGCCGGCGGCGCGCCGTACTACCAGAAGGACATTGCCACCGGGCAGTGGCGCGGCTTCTACGTCGACATGGCGAAGGCGCTCGCCGCCGAGCTCGAGGCGGAGCTGGAACTGTCCGAGACCACCTGGGGCAACGCGGTGCTCGACCTCCAGGCCAACAAGATCGACCTGTTCTTCGGCCTCAACCCGACCCCGAAGCGGGCGCTGGTGGTCGACTTCTCGGTGCCGGTGTTCAGCAACGCCTTCACGGTGATCGCCAAGAAGGGCTTTGCCCCGAAGACCTGGGCCGAGCTGAACAGCCCCGACGTGAAGCTCGCGGTCGATGTCGGCTCCTCGCACGACGCCGCCGTGACCCGGCTCTGCCCCAAGGCGCAGGTCGTGCGCTTCAAGTCCGCCGACGAGGCGACGCTGGCGCTCTCGACCGGCCGGGTCGACGCGCAATGCCTGGTCCTGATGCTGGCGATGACCGTTCTGAAGAAGAACCCGGCCCTCGGCCAGTTGGTCGTGCCGAACCCGGTCTTCGCCACTACCTCGAATGCCGGCTTCCGGCGCGAGCGCGACAAGACCCTGCGCGACTTCGTCAACACCTGGATCGACTACAACAGGGGCCTCGGCTTCATCCGCCAGACCATCGTGTCGAACATGGAGCTGGTGGGCGTGTCCGAGGCCGACATGCCGGCCGGCGTCTCGCTGTGAGCCGGCAGGGGCGTGGGCCGGCCTGATAGGTACACCTGGAATTGACATGTACACTTGGGATTTCGGCTCGCTCTGGACCTATCGCTGGCTGTTCGTCCAGGGGCTCGGCGTCACCGCGGCCTTCACGGTCGCGATCGTGGTGATCGGGCTCCTGGTCGGCTTAGGCGCCGGCCTGGCGAAGCTCTCGCATCTCGCGCCCCTGCGCTGGCTCAGCAACGCCTATATCGAAGTGTTCCGCTGCACCCCGCTCCTGGTGCAGCTGGTGTGGTTCTACTACGCCCTGCCGATCCTCGCGGGGATCGAGATCTCGGCAATCGGCGCCTCGGTGCTGGCGCTCTCGCTCTACGGCGGCTCGTTCTACGCCGAGATCATCCGCGGCGGCATCGTGTCGATCGACCGCGGCCAGGGCGAGGCGGCGGCGGCCCTCGGCATGACCCCGGCGCAGAGCCTGCGCCGGATCATCCTGCCCCAGGCGCTCAAGCGCATGGTGCCGCCGCTGATGAACCAGTCGATCATCCAGTTCAAGAACACCTCGCTGGTCTCGGTGCTGGCGGTGCCGGACCTGCTCTATCAGGGCCAGGTCGCGGCACATGACAGCTATCGCCCGCTGGAGATCTACACGCTCGTGGCGGTGCTGTACTTCGCGGCGCTCTACCCGCTCACCTGGATCGTGCGCCGGGGCGAGCGGCGCCTCGCCACCAGCGATTGAGGGCGGCCATGGCAGAGAGCTCAGTTCCGAAGATCGCGATCGCACATCTCGCCAAGAGCTTCGGCGCGCATGCGGTGCTCAAGGACGTGTCGCTCACCGTGCCGGCGGGCGGGGTGGTGGCGCTGATCGGGCCGTCGGGCTCCGGCAAGTCGACGCTGCTCCGCTGCATCAACCTGCTGGTGGTGCCGGATGCCGGCGAGGTCCGGGTCGGGGCCGATGCGTTCCGATTCGGCCCGGGCACCCGATTGCCGGGGACGAAGGCCCTGGCGCGGTTCCGTGCCGGGACCGGCATGGTGTTCCAGCACTTCAACCTCTTTCCGCACCTCACCGCCCTCCAGAACGTCATGGAGGGGCCGGTCACCGTGCAGCGCCTGCCCAAGGCGGAGGCTGAGGCGCGGGCGCGGGCACTGCTCGACAAGGTCGGCCTCGCCGACAAGGCCGAGCAGTATCCGAGCCGCCTGTCGGGCGGGCAGAAGCAGCGCGTCGCCATCGCGCGGGCGCTCGCCATGGAGCCCGAGGTGATGCTGTTCGACGAGGCGACCTCGGCCCTCGACCCGGAGCTGGTCGGCGAGGTCTTGGGCGTGATGCGGGCGCTCGCCGCCGACGGCATGACCATGGTGATCGTCACCCACGAGATCGCCTTCGCCCGCGAGGTCGCCGACCGGGTGGTCTTCCTGCGCGACGGCGTCGTGGTCGAGGAGGGCCCGGCCCGCACCCTGATCGACGCGCCGCGGCACCCCGACACCCGGGCCTTCCTGGCCCATTTCCACCGCCGCGGCGAGACGGTGACCCCATGACCCGGGTCGCCCTGGTGACGGGGGCGGGGAGCGGCATCGGCCGCGCCACGGCTCTGGCCCTCGCTGCACCCGGCCACGGCCTGGTGCTGCATAGCGGCCGCAACGCGACGGGCCTCGCGGAGGTGGCGGAGGCCGCCCGCGCCCGGGGCGCCGCGGTGGCGACCTGGCTCGGCGACCTCGCCGATCCGGAGACCGGCCCGCGCGGCGTGGCGCTCGCTGCCGAGACCTTCGGGCGCCTCGACGCCGTGGTGGCCGCCGCCGGCAAGGCGCAAAGGGGCGGAGCGCTCGCGCTCGATCCGGGCGGCCTCGCGAGCGCGCTCGCCCTCTCGGCCGATTCGTTCCTGCGCCTCGCGCAAAGCTCCGTGCCGCTGCTGCGGGCAGGCCATGCGCCGCGGATCGTCGCGGTCTCTTCCTACGTCGCCCATCTCTATCGAGCCGATCTCGGCCTGTTCGCGGCCTCCTCCGCCGGCCGCGCCGCCCTGGAGGCCCTGGTGCGGAGCCTCGCCCGCGAACTCGCCCCGGACGGCATCACCGTCAACGCCGTGGCGCCGGGCCTGACCCGCAAGGATCCGGGCCGCGCCGGGGCGCTGTCGGCGGAGGCGATCGCGACCCTCGAATCCGCCATTCCCCTCGGCCGCCGGGCCGATCCGGCGGAGATCGCCGGCGTGATCGCCTTCCTCGCCTCGCCGTCCGCCTCCTACGTCACCGGCCAGGTCATCCACGTCGATGGAGGGCTCACGTGAGCCGCATTCCCCTCACCGACCCGCTCGTCATCGAGCACCTGCGCGTCGTCCTGATCGAGAGTCCGATCAGGATGGCGCGCCGCCAGGGCGTCGGCGACGTCAAGGGCACGGTGAAGCGGGTCCTCCTGCGCCTGACCACCCGGGAGGGCATCGTCGGCTGGGGCGAGGCGGCGCCGTGGGAGGTGTTCACCGGTACCGCCGAAGGCGCCTTCTCGGCCCTCGATACCTACCTGCGCCCGCTGATCCTCGGCCGCTCGGCGAGGTCCGTGCGGGCGCTCGCCGCCGATCTCGACCGGGCGCTCACCGGCCACACCGACGCCAAGGCGGCCGTCGAGATGGCCCTGTTCGACATCCTCGGCCGCGCCGCAGGCCTGCCGGTGGCCGAGCTGCTGGGCGGCCGGGTGCGGGACAGGATCCCGCTCTCGTTCTCGGTCGCCGATCCGGATTTCGACGCCGACCTCGCCCGCATGCACGCCATGACGGCGGAGGGCCACCGCCTGTTCAAGGTGAAGACCGGGGTGAAGTCCCATACCGAGGACCTCGCCCATCTGGAGGCCATGCGGGCGGCCTTCGGTGAGCGCATCGACCTCAGGGTCGATTACAACCAGGCGCTGGCGCCGTTCGGGGCGCTGCGGACCTTGCGCGACGTCGAGGTTTTTCGGCCGACCTTCATCGAGCAGCCGGTGGCCCGCCGCCACCTCGACGCGATGGCGGATCTCACCGCCGCCCTCGACACCCCGATCCTCGCGGACGAGAGCTGCTTCAACGCCGCCGACGCGCTCGAGGTCGTGCGGCGCCGGGCCGCCGACGCGGTCTCGGTGAAGCTGATGAAGTGCGGCGGGATGCTGAAGGCGCAAGCGCTGATGGCGATCGCCGAGACCGCGGGCCTGCCGGGCTACGGCGGCACCCTGTGGGAGGGCGGCATCGCGCTCGCCGCCGGCACCCAGCTCATCGCCGCCACCCCCGGTATTTCGCTGGGCTGCGAGTTCTACATGCCCCACCACGTGCTGACCGAGGACGTGCTGGAGGCGCGGGTGCCGGTCGAGGCCGGCGACGTGGTGGTGCCTCAGGCCCCGGGGCTCGGGATCACGGTCAGCGAGGCGGCGATCCGGGAGAATGCGCGGGTGCTGGCGGAGGCGTGAGGCCCTGCCAACCCCGTGCCGAACAAGCACCGATCCTCTCTCGCGACCTCATCCTGACGTCGCGAGTGGGACGGGAGAGCGACGCAAGAAGGGCCGGCGATTTGTCCCTACGCCGCCATGCGGGTGTTTTCCTCGTCCAGCTCGTCCGCCGGCCCGAAGAACTCGTACCGGATGCGCTCCGCCGGTACACCGAGGCGGGCGAGGCCGTGGACCAGGCTGGCGAGAAAGGGTTTCGGGCCGCACAGGTAGTAGGTCGCCTCCGCCGCCGGGGTGTGGGCGACGAGCCAGTCGGGGGTGATGCGGCCGGCCGCATCGTAAGCGACGCCCAGCCGGTCGCCGGCCTCCGGCGCCTCGTACAGAGTGTGCAGGCGGATCGCCGGGCGATCGGCGGCGAGCTGCCGGGCGCGCCCGGCCATGGCGTGGACCCGGCCGTTCAGCGCCCCGTGGACGTACCAGGTCGGCCGCTCGGGCGTTTCGGCGTGGATCGTCTCCAGCATGCTCATCATCGGGGTGAGGCCGACGCCGCCGCTCACCAGCACCACCGGTGCCGACGAGCCGCGATCAAGCACGAAGTCGCCGGCGGGCGCCGCGACGCTCAGCACCGTGCCGGGATGGGCCGCCTCGTGCAACCAGGACGAGACAAGGCCGGTGGGCCGGCCGGGCGTCGCCTCGCGCTTCACGGTGACGCGGTAGGCGCGGTCGTTCGGCGCGCAGGAGACCGAGTAGTTGCGCTTGAGCACGCCGTGTCCGGGCAGGTCGAGCCGGATCCCGAGAGACTGGCCGGGCTGGTGGCGCAGCACGGGGCCTCCATCCACCGGGACCAGCACGAAGGAGCGGATCGTCTCGCTCTCGAGGATCACGCTCTCGATGCGGAAGTCGCGCCAGCCGGTCCAGCCGCCGGGCCGCGATTCATGATCGTGGTAGATCGCGGCCTCGCGATCGATCAGGATGTCGGCGAGGTACCAGTAGGCCTCGCCCCAGGCGGCGCAGATTTCCGGGGTCGCGGCGTCGCCGAGCACGTCCTGGATCGCCCCGAGCAGCGCCTCGGCGACGGATGCGTAGTGGGCCGGCTGAATCGCCAGGGTGACGTGCTTCTGGGCGATGCGTTCGACCGCGCCGGAGAGCGCGCCGAGATTGTCGATGTTGCGCGCATAGGCCAGCACCGCGTTGGCCAGAGCCTTGGGCTGGGAGCCGGTCTCGCCGTGATGCGACTGGTTGAACAGGTCGCGGATCGCCGGATCCTGGAACAGGCGCTCGTACATCCGCCGGGTGATCGCGAGGCCGTGCGCCTCGAGGGCCGGCACGGTGGCCTTGACGAGGGCGATGGTGGCGGGGCTCAGCGAGGACGGCATGGCGGCTCTCAAAGGTATATTTCCCATACACCTTATAAGATCGCCTTTTGAAGGTGCATAGGATTTACATGTTATGAGGCGGGCGAGGCTCCCATGCGCCTGACGCGCTACACCGACTACGCCCTGCGCACCTTGCTGTATCTCGGCGCCAACGAGCCGCGGCAGAGCTCGATCGCCGAGATCGCCCGGGCCTACGGCATCTCCGAGAACCACCTGACCAAGGTGGTGCACCAGCTCGGCCGCCTCGGCCTGGTGCGCACCATCCGCGGCCGCGGCGGGGGCCTGCGCCTGGCGCTTCGCCCCAGCGAGATCGTGGTCGGCGCGGTGGTGCGGCAGACGGAGGAGGACCTGGCTCTGGTCGCGTGCTTCGGCGACGGGGCCTGCGCCATCACCCCGGCCTGCCGCCTGCGCCACGCCCTGGCCGAGGCGCTCGCCGCCTTCCTGGCGGTGCTCGACGGCTACACCTTGGCCGACCTCCTGGCGGGGGGCGCGGCGCCGGATCTGGCGCGGCTGCTGGGCTTGCCGGAGCCGGGAGGTGACAGATTGGATTCGTCAGGTGCCGGACGCCCTTGATGGGGTGTCGCGTTCGCGACGCTCACCGGGCGGTCGCCCACCTGCGTCCGGCCCCTCCCCCACGGAGGGGGAGGGGCCGGACGTGGCGGGCCTCAGTCCCTCGTCCGCCTCGGCCGCTCGGCTTGCGGCGTGTAGTCGATCGTCGTGAAGCTGCCGCCCTGGAGGGTGCGGGCGACTGGATCGAGGGGATTCTCCCGGGCGAGAATCTCGTCGGCGTAGTCCTCCGCCGACTGGGTCGGCCGGTAGCCGATCGCCGCGGCGGCGGCCGTGTTGTCCCAGTAGCTGCGCGGGTTGTTCGAGGCGCCCCAGACCGCGACGTAGCCGGGGATCGGCGCCACGATGCTGCGCAGCACGAGCTGGGCGAGGTCGTCGTGGCCGAGCCAGGTCGAGAGATGGCGGAACTCCGTCGGCCGCGGCAGGGCGCTGCCGATGCGGAGGGCGACGCCCTCGATGCCGTGCCGGTCCCAGTACATCTGGCCCATCAGCTCGCCCCAGGCCTTGCTCAGGCCGTAGGCGCCGTCGGGCCGGAACGGCGCGTCGATCGCGAGTCGCTCGTTCACCGAGTGCATGCCGAAGGCGTGGTTGGAGCTGGCGAACACCACCCGGCGCACGCCGTGGCGGCGGGCGCCCTCGTAGACCGCCTGCAGGGCACGCAAGTTGTTCTCGATCACCTCCGGCAGCGGTTTCTCGACGCTGGTGCCGGCCATGTGCACCAGGACCTCCGTCCCTTCGAGCAGCCGGTCGACCGCCTCGGGCTCGCGCAGGTCGCCGGTCGTCACGGTCTCGGACTCCGAGAGCGGCGTCAGCGCCGTCGGCCCTCCACCGGAGCGCAGGACGATGCCGGCGGCGAGGAGCCGCGGCCGCAGCACCTCCCCGATCTGTCCCCCCGCCCCCGACAGGGCGACCCGAATTCCCGCTGCCTCGCTCATGCTTCCTCCTGCTTCATCGTTGGTGGTGCTCCCCCCGGGCGGCGCGGGTCACGCTCCATCATCGAGGAGCGACGGTCCGTCGTCGAGGATCGTCCGACGTGGTGGGCCAGCGCGCTCGCGAGCGCCGGGACAGCCGGCCGCTGGCGGCGGGCGCGGACGGGCCGGGCTTCTCGAGGAACGCCTTGCATCCGGCGCGGCGGACCGCGATGGTCCGTCGCACGAAGAAACGACAGGAGGGAAGCCCCCGTGTGGACGCCGACGACCCGGTATCCCGACCCCGCCATCGAGGTCATCGACCCCTCCTTCGCCCGCTACCGGGTGTTCAGCGCCGGGGTCGAGCGCCTGGCCACCGGCTGCCGCTGGAGCGAGGGCCCGGTCTGGTTCGGCGACGGGCGCTACCTCCTGTGGAGCGACATCCCGAACAACCGCATCCTGCGCTTCGACGAGGAGAGCGGCGCGGTCTCGGTCTTCCGCAAGCCGTCGAACTTCGCCAACGGCAACACCCGCGACCGCCAGGGCCGTCTCGTCACCTGCGAGCATGGCGGGCGGCGGGTGACGCGCACCGAGTACGACGGCAGCATCACGGTGCTGGCCGACTCGTACGAGGGCAAGCGCCTGAATTCCCCGAACGACGTCGTGGTGGCCTCCGACGGCGCGGTCTGGTTCACCGACCCGCCCTTCGGCATCCTCGGCAATTACGAGGGCGAGCGGGCCGAGCCGGAATCGCCCCAGAACGTCTACCGCCTCGATCCGGCGACCGGGGTGCTGGCGGCGGTGGCGACCGACCTCGCCGGGCCGAACGGCCTGTGCTTCTCCCCCGACGAATCGATCCTCTACCTCGTCGAGTCGCGGGCGCAACCGAACCGCCGCATCCTCGCCTTCGACGTCTCCGGCGGGCGCCTGACGAACCAGCGCGTCCACATCGATGCCGGCCCCGGCACGCCGGACGGCTTCCGCTGCGACACCGACGGCAACCTGTGGTGCGGCTGGGGCATGGGCACGGACGCCCTCGACGGGGTGATGGTCTACAATCCCGAAGGCACCCTGATCGGCCGCATCCGCCTGCCGGAGCGCTGCGCCAACGTCTGCTTCGGCGGCCGCCACCGCAACCGGCTGTTCATGGCGGCGAGCCAGTCGCTCTACGCGCTCTACGTCGACACGCAGGGCGTGGCCGGGGGATGAGGCCCCGGCCCGCGGGGCGGTAGCTAGCCCCGCCGCCCCGCCGCCACCAGGCACAGCAACTCGAACAGCACCTGCGCGGCGCATTGCGCCGTGTTGCTGGTCGAATCGTATTGCGGCGCCACCTCGACCACGTCGCCGCCGACGACGTTCAGGCCGGCCAGCCCCCGCAGCAGTGCCAGCACCTCGCGGGGCGTGAGGCCGCCCATCTCGGGCGTGCCGGTGCCCGGGGCGAAGCCCGGATCGAGGCTGTCGACGTCGAAGGAGATGTAGGTGGGGCCGTCGCCCGCGACCTCCCGGGCCCGGGCGATCACCGCCGGCAGCCCGAGCTGCGGCACCTCCTCGGCGTGGATCACCGTCATGCCGGAGACATACGAGAACTCCCACAGGTACTCGGCGCCGCCGCGGATGCCGATCTGGATCGTGCGCGCGGGATCGAGCACGCCGTCGAGCACCGCCTGGCGGAACGGCCCGCCGTGGTGAAACTTCGAGCCCTCGTAGACGCCGCCGGTGTCGCAATGGGCGTCGATGTGGATCATGCCGACCGGACGCGCGGCGCCCACCGCCCGCAGGGTCGCGCGGCTGATCGAGTGGTCGCCGCCGACCGCGAGGGGGACGACGCCCGCCTTGACCACGGTGGCGAAGAACGCCTCGATGTCCTCGTGGCAGCTCTCGAGGGAGAAGCGGCTGCGGAACGGCACGTCGCCGATATCGGCCGCCTGCAGCTCCGCCGCCGGGGTGATCCGCAGCACGTGCTCGTAGGGGCCGATGCGCTCCACCGCCCGCACCGCCCGCGGCCCGTGGCGGGCGCCCGCCCGGTTGGTGACGCCGAGATCCATCGGCACGCCGATCAGCGCCACGTCGAGGCCGCCGAAATCGGGCAGGGTCGCGGCCTCGGGGCGGAACGGCAGGTCGAGGAATGTCGCCGGGTCCGCGAAGGGCCACTTGCGCCGGTCGCTCTCGCTGAATTGCTGCGCCGCCGCCTTCGCGAAATCCGGATCGTCGATGTCGCCGCCGGTCGCGTCGAGGTAGCGGGCACGAAGGGCCGCGAGCTTGGCCTGATCCATGGGGGCTCCGGAGATGGGGGCCCGCGAGGGCTCTCGAGCCCGCGGGCGCGGCACTCGGGGGGTCGGCCTTGCGGGCCCCGGCGCGCCCGGCGTGCCCTCGGCCCGCGCCACCCGGCCGCGACAAGAGCGCAGGCCGGCCATGCTGGCAAGCCCGTTGCCCAGGCGGGCGACGCTGGGTCAGGACTCCGGCACCGCGCGGTCCGCCGCTCCCGAGACTCAAGGACCGCCCTCGATGGCCGAGCTCCAACCCGATCCCGCTGCGTACCGCCTCGTCCCGGCGAGTTGATCGGCAGCCCGATGCGCGCCCTCCTGACCCCGGCCTGGCCGGGCGTCTGGCTGCTCGCCGGCGCCCATTTCCTCGCGTTCGCGGACCGGTTCATCGCCGCCCTGGTCGCCCCGGCGATCAAGGCGGACCTCGGCTTGAGCGACTTCGAGCTCGGCCTCGCCCAGGGCACCGCCTTCGTGGTGGCCTTCGCCGCGGCGTCCCTCATGGCCGGTCCCCTGGTCGACCGCGTCCACCGCCCGCGCCTGATGGCGGCCGGGATCCTGGTCTGGAGCCTCGCCTCCCTGACCTGCGGGCTGGCGACCGATCTCGCCGAGTTCGTCCTTGCCCGACTGCTGCTCGGTCTCGGCCAGGCCGTGCTCACCCCGGCCGCCCTCGCGCTCATCGCCGCGCGGCAGCCGCGGGACCGGATCGGGCACGGCGTCTCGCTCTACACCGCCGGCGCCGTCCTGGGGCGAGGCACGGCCCTGGTCCTGGGCGGCGGCCTCCTCGCCCTGCTGCCCGCCATGGTGCCGGTGATGGGTGTCCCCGCGCCGGTCGCGGCCTGGCGGGTGCTGTTCGTCCTCAGCGCCGTGCCGAACATCGTCGTCGTCGCCCTGCTGCTGCGGTGGGAGGATCCCGGCCGCGGCGGCTCGCGACCACCCAAGCCGGTGCGGGTCGGGCCGTGGCTCGCCCGCCATGCCGGGCGCTACGGCGCCATGATCGTCGCGGGGGGAGCCGTGACCCTGGTGGTGCAGACCACCAATGCCTGGGCGGTGACGCTGCTCGTGCGCCATTTCGGCCTGCCGCTATCCTCGGCCGGGATGTTGTTCGGGGCCGTCGTGGTGCTCGCCGCGCCGCTCGGCCAGTTCGCCGGCGGGCGCCTCCTCGATCGCAGGACCAGGGGAGACCTGCCCGGCGGGCGGCTGCTGCTCGGCGTCCTCGTCGGCACGCTGCCGCTCTCGGCCGCCGTCTGCCTCGCGGACAACCTCGCCCTCGCGACGGCCGCGCTCGCCGCACTGGTTTTCGGCCTCGGCATCGGCTCCGTGACGACGCTCGCGGGGCTGCAGATCATGACGCCCCGGTCCCTGCGCGGCCGCGTCACTGCCCCGTTCATGGCCGGCATCACGCTCGCGGGGTTCGGGCTCGGTCCGCCGCTGGTCGGCCTCATGGCCGACCGCGTCTTCGGCGAGGCGGGGCTCGGGCGCGCCCTGCTGGCGACCAGCGGCCTCGCTTACGTAACGGGAATCGTTGCCCTTCTGCTGAGTGCGCGTTACCTCACGACGCACACGACCGAACGGGCGCGGACCGCCCGCTGAGCGGGCCCACCACCGCGATGGACACGATCACTCTCGGGCCAAGCACCTTCGGGCCGGGTACCGTTGCACCGGGCATCTCCGGCACGTCCCCCGCGGACGCCGCCTTCGAGGCTTATCGCGCGCTCTACAGCGGCGGCACCGATGTCGACCGACTGGGCGACACCTTCGCCGGCCCGTTGCGAACCGAGGTCGTCGCCCACCGGCTGCCGCGGATGCTGCTCTTCGACCGGCGTCTCGCCGGCGTGTCGCATGCCCGCGCGCCCAGCCGGGTCGCCCGCGACGGCTTCGACCACGTCACCTTCCACCTCGTCCTCGCGGGCAGCATGATGCTGGAGGTGCCGGGCGCGATCCGTCGGGTCGAGGCCGGGAGCATGGCCCTGTTCGACCTCACCCGGCCGCAGCGGACCTGGACCGAGGGCGCGCACATCGTCACCGCCGCGATCGCCCGCGACCGGCTCGATGCCGCGACGCTGGACGGCCTCGACCTGCACGGCCTGGTTCTCGGCCGGCGCGAGGCGGGGCTGGTGCTCGACTTCGCGCGCTCGTTGGCCGCGCATGCGGCGGCGCTGACGCCGGAACTCGCCGGCGCCGCGACCGGGTCGCTGTGCCTGATGCTCGGCGCGACCCTGGCCTCCTTGCGCGACCGGAATGCCGTGCTCCCGCCGCCGGTCGCGGCGGGCCGCGCCCGCGCCCGGGTGGTCGCCTATATCGAGCGGCATCTCGGGGATCCCGGCCTGACCAGCGCGGCGATCGCGGCCGGGGCCGGCCTGTCGCGCAGTGCGCTCTATCGGCTGTTCGAGCCGGCGGGCGGCGTCGCCCGGTTCGTGCAGCAGCAGCGCGTGGCGCGCCTGCGCCGCTCCCTGTCCCGGGCCGACGAGGACCGTACGATCGACGAGCTGGCAAGCGCGGCCGGCTTCACCTCGCCGAGCCATGCCGGCCGGCTGTTTCGCGACGCGTTCGGAATCCCGCCCGGGGAGTACCGGCGCAGCCAGCGCGCGGGTACGTCTGAGACCGGGATCGTCCCGATCGGCGCGACGCACGGGGGCGCCGCGGCGAGCCCGCCGATCGGCCTCATGGCCTGGCACGGCGAGCTCGTGTGAGCGTCGCGGCAGCCCCCGCCAGCCGCGACGCTTCGCGGAACGGCCGCCCGGGCGACCGTTCCGGACGATCTCACGCGCTGCGCGCGCGCCCGCGCTTGGCCGTCTTGGTCTCGGCCGGCTTCGCCTCGGCGGCCGGCGCCTTCACGACGGCGTCGGACGCGGCGCGCTTGGCCGCCGCCGCGACGGTGCGGCCCCGGCCGAGGCCGATGCTCTTCGCCAGCTCGGAGCGCTGGGCGGCGTAGTTGGCGGCGACCATCGGGTAGTCGTGCGGCAGGCCCCACTTGCGACGGTACTCCTCGGGGGTGAGCCCGCGGGTCGACAGGTGGCGCTTGAGCGACTTGTACTGACGGCCGTCCTCGAGGCTGATCAGGTAGTCCGGGGTCACCGTCTTCTTGATCGGCATCAGCGGAACCGGCTTCTCGGCCTCCTTGGCGACCGGCTGGCCGAGGGAGACGAAGGCGCTGTGCACGGTGCCGATCAGGCCGGCCAGATCGGCGGCCGGGACGGAATTGTTGGCGACGTAGGCCGATACGACGTCGGCGGCGAGGGCGACGAAATCGACCTCCTGGACCAGATCTTCTTGTGACACGGAGAATCATCCTAACTTACGCACCCGTTGAACGGGCTTAGACGCGATATCGGGCATCGTACCGCGGTTTCAACCCATGGTCGCGCACTTACCCCTGAATTTCCCACAGATGCTTTTGATAATCGGGCAGGCTTGCCGCCGCGCAACGGCTTTATGGCGAATTCGGTGATGCGCCCAAGCCTTGCGGAGGGTGCTGGCTACTCGACGACCTACTCTGCGACGAAGGTCGGATCGGCGCGTCGAGGGCGGAAACATGCTCACAAGCGGCCCAAGCGCCGCCGAGGCACCGCTGAGACACCGGGCGCATCCCTTTCCCTGGCGTCGAATTTGCACTAACGCGGGGGCACGACCGGCGAGCGCCGCATGCCCTTCAACTCCCTGCCGTTCCTGCTGCTGTTCCTGCCGGTGGCGCTCGGGCTGCACGCCCTCTGCGTCGCTCGCCGGCCAGGCTGGCGCGTCGCCTGGCTCGCCGCGCTGTCCTTTGCCTTCTACGGCTGGTGGGACCTTCGCTTCGTGCCGCTGCTCGCCGGCTCCGTCGCCCTCAACTGGCTCGCCGGGGAGGCCTATCGGCGGAGCCCGCGCGCCGCGATCGTCACCGCCGCGATCGTCCTCGACCTCGGGCTGCTCGGCCTCTTCAAGTATCTCGGCTTCTTTGCCGGGCAGGCGGACGCCGTCACCGGTGCGGACATACCGCAGGTCTCCCTCGCGCTGCCGCTCGGCATCTCGTTCTTCACCTTCCAGCACATCGCCTACCTGGTCGACCTGCGGCGCGGCACGGCGGAGCGGATGACGCTCATCGAGTATGCCGTCTACGTCGCGTTCTTCCCGAGAGTGATCGCCGGTCCCCTGGTCCGGCCCTCGGAACTCCTGGGCCAGCTGCGCGCCCCCGAGCCTCCCTCCGCGGACCGCGCCGCCCGCGGCCTGATGCTGCTGACCGCCGGCCTCGCCAAGAAGGTTTTCCTCGGCGACGGCCTCGGGACTTACGTCGATCCGCTCTGGGCTGCGGCTGCATCGGGCGGGCAGCCGGATTTCGCCACGGCGACGCAGGCGACGGTCGGCTACGCACTCCAGCTCTACTTCGATTTCTCGGGCTACACCGACATGGCGCTGGGCCTGGCGCTCCTGTTCGGCATCACCCTGCCGGAGAACTTCCGGGCACCCTACCGGGCGGCCTCGATCCAGGATTTCTGGCGGCGCTGGCACATCACCCTGTCGTTCTTCCTGCGCGACTACCTCTACATCCCGTTCGGCGGCAGCCGGCACGGCGTGCCGCGCCAGCTCCTGGCGCTCTTCGCCACCATGGCGCTCGGCGGGTTGTGGCACGGGGCCGGGCTCACCTTCGTCGCCTGGGGGGCGGCGCACGGGATCGCGCTCGGCCTGCACGTGCTCTGGCGCCGCGCCGGGCTGAAGCTCCCGGAGGCAGCAGGCCTCCTCGCGACCTTCACCTTCGTCTGCCTCGCCTGGGTTCTGTTTCGTGCGCCCGATTTCGCCACCGCACTCGCGGTCTATCGCGGGCTCCTCGGCCTCGGCTCCGATGCCGGAGGTACGGCCACGTTCTGGCCGCTCGCCGCCGGCGCCGGCGCCCTGGCGATCCTCGGCCCCACCGCCCGCGAGGCGGTGGAGCGCCTGATCCCGCGCGCCTGGGCCGCCGCCGCGACCGCCCTGCTGCTGGCCGCGATCCTGCTGCAGGTCGGCAACGACGCCAACCAGGCCTTCATCTATGCTCGCTTCTGAGGCCCAGGCTCGCGAGACCCTTGCTCGCGAAATCCTCGCGCGGCGCTTCCTGGTGCTGACCGCGGTATTTCTTGCCTTCCTCGTCACCGGGGTGGCCGGGCGGGTGATCTGGTTCGACGCCTACTGGGTCTTTCGCCAGGATCCGCCCTGGCGGCACGAGACCGGCGGCAACAGCCGCCTCCTCGACCGGCAGACCCGCCGGGCCAAGGTGCTGCAGGCGCTGACGCGCCCCTACGACCTCGCGCTCATCGGCTCCTCGACGGTCTATCACGGCCTCGACCCCGCCGACGTCACGGCCGTGCCGGGGTCCCGCGTGTTCAATGCCGGCATCTCGGCGATCATCGCCACGGAGCTGCCGGTGATCGCCGCGGTGGTGGCGTCGCGCGCGCCGGCGCGCGCGACGCTGGGGCTCGACTACTACATGTTCTCGCGGCCAGGCGTGCCGGTGCATCTCGACGAGGCGCTGGCGACGCCGAGCGGCCGGCTCACGGCGCTGATGGGCAGCGTGCTCGGCCGCTACGCGCTCGACGACAGCCGGCTCGCGGCGGTGGCGGGCGGTGACGACCCGGGCTCCTGGACCAGGGCCGGCTTCCGCATCACCCCACCCTTGCCGGCGGCGCTGACGCTCGCGAACGACGCCACGCGCCGGCGCACCACCGCGCCGTTCCGGCCCGAGACCCTGGCCGGCCTCGACCTTGCCCTCGACCGGCTCTCCGGCCTCGACCTGACGGTCTACCTCTCGCCGGTGAGCGACGCGCAGCGGCGGGTGCTCGCCGAGCTCGGCCTTCTCGACGATTTCTCGCAATGGCGCGAGGCGGTGATGCGGCTCGGCGCCGCCCGCGGCCGTCCGGTCCTCGACCTCACCGGCCTGGGCGATCCCTACCCGTTCGATCCCGCCGCCGGCTCGACCCCCGCCTGGCTCGACAACCTGCACTACACGCCGCTGATCGGCCGCCAGGTGCTGGAGCGGCTGGGCCTGCGCCGGCCGCCCGCCCGGTGAGCGCGGCCCGCCCCCCTGCCCCGCCGGCGAAGACCTCCGGCCTGCGCCGCCACCGCGCCCTGATGGCCCGTCTCGCCGCCGGTCCCGCGCCGGAGGCGGTGATCCTCGGCGATTCGCTCGCCGCCGGGTGGCCCGAGCCGGACCTCACGGCCGCGACGGGTCTTCCCACCCTCAATCTCGGCCTGCCCGGGGACCGGGTGCAGATCACCCGCTGGCGCCTCACCGCGATGGCCGCCTTCGCCGTCAGGCCCCGCCTCGCGCTTCTGATGGTCGGCACCAACAGCTTCGCGGACGGCGACGGCCCTGAGACCATCGTCGCCGGGCTCGCCGCCCTGGTGGCGGCTCTGCGCGCCGTCTGGACGCCGCCGGTCATCGTGCTCGCCACCGTGCCGTGGCGCGAGAGCCTCCCTCAGCGGAGCGAGGCCGACCGGCTCGCGCTCAACGCCGCGATCGGGGACCTCGTCCGCATCGAGACCCTCGCCCTCCTCGACTGCGACGCGGCGCTTGGTCCCGACCCCGCCACTGGCCTCGAGGCCGACCGGCTCCATCTGAACGCCCGCGGCTACGCCGCGCTCAGTGCCGCCCTCGGATCCCTGCTGCGCACCGGCTGAATCGATGGCCGTGCCGCTGCTGTCATCGGATCGTCACGAGAGCGGCCGACACGCAGGCCATTCCGTAAACGACAGGAGCCCCGCCCGATGGACTTCCACCGCCGCTTCACCGTGCTGATGTGCACGCCGGCCTTCGATCCGGACGACCTGGAGGGCGCGCGCGTCAATCAGATCGTGGCGGCGGTCGAGCATCGCGGCTTCGAGGTGGTGCGGGCGCGGCGGGTCGAGGATGCGGCGATCGCAGTACAGACCGACGCGGCGGTCGGCTGCCTGGTGGTGGATTGGGGCAAGCGCGGCCTCGACGGCAAGGCAGCGGCGCTCATCGACATGATGCGCAGGCGCGGCCTCGAGATGCCGATCGTCATCATGGTCCGGCGCAAGCGGCTCGAGGACATCCCGGTCGAGCTGCTCGACTTCATCGACGGCTACATCTTCCTCGCCGAGGAGACGCCCGAGTTCATCGCCCGCGGCCTCGTCAGCCGGGTGACGCAGTACGCCGAGACCCTGAAGACCCCGTTCTTCGGCGCGCTGGTCGACTACGCCGAGAAGGGCAACCAGCTCTGGACCTGCCCCGGCCACAATGGCGGCATCTTCTACAACCGCTCGCCGATCGGCCGCATCTTCGTCGAGCACCTCGGCGAGGCGATCTTTCGCGACGACCTCGACAACTCGGTCCTCGACCTCGGCGACCTCCTGACCCACGAGGGCCCGGCGCTCAAGGCGCAGAAGGAGGCGGCCCAGATCTTCGGGGCGGAGAAGACCTACTTCGTGCTGAACGGCACCTCGGCCTCGAACAAGATCGTGCTGTCCTCCCTGGTGGCCGAGGACGACTTGGTGCTGTTCGACCGCAACAACCACAAGGCGGCGCATCACGGCGCGCTGTTCCTCGGCGGCGGCATCCCGATCTTTCTCGAAACCGACCGCAACGCCTACGGGTTGATCGGCCCGATCTTCCACGAGGCGCTGGACGAGGACCGCATCCGGCAGAAGATCCGCACCAACCCGCTGGTCAAGGACCGCGAGGCGTGGCGCCGCGAGCGGCCGTTCCGCGTCGCGGTCATCGAGCAATGCACCTATGACGGCACGATCTACGACGCGCGCGAGATCGTCGCGAGGATCGGCCATCTCTGCGACTACATCCTGTTCGACGAGGCCTGGGCCGGCTTCATGAAGTTCCATCCCCTGTTCCAGGGCCGCTACGCCATGGGGCTGACGGGACTCGACGAGACCTCGCCCGGCATCATCGCCACGCAATCGACCCACAAGCAGCTCGCCAGCTTCAGCCAAGCCTCGCAGATCCATACCAAGGACGGCCATATCCGCGGCCAGACCCGGCGGGTGGAGCACCGGCGCCTCAACGAGAGCTTCCTCGTCCACGCCTCGACCTCGCCGTTCTACCCCCTTTTCGCCTCCCTCGACGTCGGCGCCCAGATGATGAAGGGGCGCTCCGGCATGATCCTGTGGGACGACACGATCCGGCTCGGGATCGAGTGGCGCAAGAAGGTGCGGGCGATCCGCAAGGAGTTCGAGGAGAACGAGCGCGACCCGAAGCGGCGTTGGTTCTTCGACCCCTTCGTGCCCGACATGGCGACCGGCGCCGACGGCGCGCAGGTGCCGTGGGAGAGCCTGCCGACAGACGAGCTCGCCTCCGACCCGCGCCACTGGGAGCTGAAACCGGGCGCGGGCTGGCACGGCTTCACCCATGTGGCGCCGGGCTACGCCATGACGGATCCGAACAAGCTCACGGTGCTCACCCCCGGCTTCGACCGGCGGACCGGCGAGTACACCGAGCACGGCGTGCCGGCCCCGATCGTCGCGCAGTACCTGCGCGAGAACCGCATCGTCGCGGAGAAGAACGACCTCAACTCGCTGCTCTTCCTGCTGACCCCGGGCGTCGAATCCTCGAAGGCCGGTACGCTGATTTCGGGCCTCGTCGCCTTCAAGCGCCTGCACGACGACAACGTGCTGCTGGAAGAGGCGATGCCGGAATTCGTCCGGCGCCGGCCGCAGCGCTACGGCGGCGTGCGCCTGCGCGACCTCTGCGCCGATTACCACACCTTCCACCGGAAATCGGGAACTTCGGCCTTGCAGCGCAAGCAATTCGCCCCCGAGCACCTGCCGGAGATGGTGATGCCGCCGAAGGCCGCGGCGCAGATGCTGACCCGCAACAACGTCGACTTCGTGCCGATCGCCGAGGCCGAGGGGCGGATCGCCACGACCTTGATGCTGGTCTATCCGCCCGGCATCGGCACCGTGTTGCCGGGCGAAAGACTCGACGCGCGGGCGAAACCCATGCTCGACTACTTCAAGATGTTCGAGGCCGCCGCCAACCTCTTCCCGGGCTTCGAGGCCGAGATCCAGGGCGTCTACCGCCAGGTGGAGCCGGACGGGCGCATCCGCTTCTACACCTACGTGCTGCGGGAGGAGCGCTGATGGATTCGGCCCCGGCGCAGCCGGAAATCGTGATCCGCCCGTCCACGGATGCGGACGTCTCGGCGATGATCGACATCTACGAGCACCATATCCGCCACGGCGTCGGCGATACCGGCGACTTCGAGGAGGATCGGCTACTGCCGGACGACCTCAAGCGCCGGCGCAAGAACATGCGCAGCAAGCGCCTGCCCCACCTCGTGGCCGAGCGCCACGGCATGGTGGCCGGCTACGCCTACGCGGTGCCGTTCCGCAAGCGGCCGGCCTACCGCTACACCCTCAAGCACTCGATCTACGTCCATGCAGGCCACCTCCAGGCCGGCATCGGCCGGCGCCTGCTGCCGGCGCTGATCGAGGCCTGCGCCGCCGGGGGCTACCGCCAGATGATCGGCTACATCGACGCCGAGAACGAGGCGTCCTTGCGCCTGCACGAGGCCTGCGGCTTCACCAGGGTCGGCCACCTGCCGGCCGTAGCCTACCGCTACGGCCGCTGGGCCGACAGCGTGATGGTGCAGTGCCCGCTCGGCACGGGGGCCGTGGACCAGCCCTCGACCTGGCGGCAGGAGGCGGCGGCGCAAGAGGCGCGGGCGCCGCTGCCGCTGGGGTGAGGACACTCGGCGATCCAAGCCGTCCAAAGAAAAACTCGTTCCCCTCTCCTTTCCGGGAGAGGTGCTTAGATCGAAGCTCCGCCAGCTCGACCATGTGAACATTTGCATGCGTGATACAAAATCCAGAAATAATCTTCCGGATTTTGTATTATCAGGGAAGCTATGACGCGACCGTAGTGATCGACATCAATACCGATTACATTCGAATATTTTTATCTATGTTGGATGCAATAATTATCATTCCTTCTTGAGTGTTGATGTTACCAGAGCAATGCACTCTTCAGCAACAGCCTTGAAGCGCCTGCCGTTGTCATTTAAACCAGAAATATTATATGCTTCCGCATTGTCATTGTTGATTTCTGCAGCGTTGGTCGTCGAGTTATTATTTTTGGCTGATTTTCGTATATCGCGAATTCGCGTGAATGCAGCCCATCTCGACATCTCAGGCAGTTCGTCATTCTCCATGATCTGCAATTGCACCTTGGTCAACTCCGGCGGCTCGTCAGGCGAGAGAAAATCTCGCAATGTCTTGCAGTCATTATTTATAATATAATGTTCTCCGTCGCAAACAGCTCTATGTCGTTCGAAATCCTCAAAAACATCATGGAGATAGCGCGATGCATAACGAAGAGCGGAAAGAATGTTTCGTCTTTTCTCGCCTTCGAATAAATCTTCACGAATTTTTACAGTTTCCCTGCTTTGTTCAAGTGCAATCTGTATCTTATCTATCTCGTCCATACTGTTCTCAAAGAAGGCCTTCCTAATAATCAAATTGCCATCAGCTTTCATGGAACGGGAATGCATAGTTCTTTTAATGTGCTTGGTTGAGCGGTACAACTTGCCGACTTCAATTGCCAAATCCCTCTTGACAGACAGGCAGCTCTCCCGCCTAGCTTTCTCTGCTGCTCCTGCTTTTCGAGTTCTTCCGCCATCATTTTCTCCCGTTTTTCATTTTCTTCTTTGATAATATTAAAATATAAAAAGATTGCTCCGCCCAGCAGGGTAACGAACGAAAATTGAATGATTGTCCTGAACGCATCCTCGCCGACGGTATTTTTTATAAATGAATTTAATATACTTTTATCCATCAGCAACATCAGAGATAAGAACGCAGCTGCGACAATTACGGCAATGGCAGTCTCTCTGCGTCGCATAGCTTGATGTCCTTCGGACGATGGATCAGCGGCCAATATGATATACGAATTTTTATAACCTGATAGCAGGGCGCGGCTATTACATGATTCGAGATGGCAATATGGGTCAACGCGCAGGTCGCGGCAGATTGCATTGCAGTTATGGGTTTGCGCCCGTCTCGACGGGGAGAGTGAACGGGCGACTGTGCAACCTGCCTCGCCCGAAGTGATGGTCAAGCTGTGGTGGACGGGCCTGCGTGACGCCAAGCAGTATATCAGCCTACCGTTTGCGGTGCCCAGCGTAGCCTCTTCGGGCGGCGTCGCCGTTTGACGCGGAACGGTCTCGAGCAAGAGAGGGCGCCAGATCTTCTCCTCTCTCGTCCCGCGAGCGAGGAGAAGATCTGGCGCCTCATCCGTTCGGGACTGTCCGACCGATCACCCTCACTCCGCCGGCATGTGCCGGCCTGCCTCCCCCTCCGGTTGGCTCGCCGGCAGGCGACCGCGGCGCAGGGACAGGACGAGCCGGGTCGCCCCCGTCCCGAGGCGGTCCATGTAGAGGTAGAGCACCGGCGTGATGAACAGGGTGAGGAGCTGCGAGACCAGCAGCCCGCCCACCACCGCGACGCCGAGGGGCTGGCGCAGCTCGGCGCTCGCCCCGTGGCCGATGGCGATCGGCAGGGTGCCCATCACGGCCGCCGCCGTCGTCATCATGATCGGGCGGAAACGCAGGGCGCAGGCCTCGCGGATCGCCGCTGCCGGGCTCCAGCTCTGCTCGCGCTGCAGCACCAGGGCGACGTCGATCATCATGATGGCGTTCTTCTTCACGATGCCGATCAGCATCAGCACGCCGATGATCGCGATCACCGAGAGGTCCATCCCGTAGAGCTGGAGCGCGCCGAGCGCCCCGATCGCCGCCGCCGGCAGGCCGGTGAGGATGGTGAGCGGGTGGATGAAGCTCTCGTAGAGGATGCCGAGCACGAGGTAGATGGTGATGACGGCCGCCGCGAGCAGCAGGCCCTGGTTCGCCAGCGCGTCCTGGAACACCTGGGCGGTGCCGGCGAAGGTCGTGGTGATGGTGCCCGGCACCCCGAGCTCACCCTTGATCGCGGCGATGCGGTTCACCGCCTGGCCGAGGGCCACGCCGGGGGCGAGGTCGAACGAGATCGTCACCGCCGGCAGCAGGCCGAGCTGGTTGATCGAGAGCGGGCCCGGCACCCGGGTGACGCTGGCGACGGCCGAGAGCGGCACCAGCTTGCCGCCGCTCGCGCGCAGGCGGATCTCGTCCAGCCGGTCGGCGGTCCAGTTCAGGCGCGGATCGAACTCGGTGATGACCTGGTAGCTGTCGGCGGTGCCATAGATGGTCGAGATCTGGCGGGTGCCGAAGCCGGTGTAGAGGGTCTGGCGGATCTGGTCGGAGGTGATGCCCAGCGCCTGCGCCTTATCGGTATCGACCGTCACCTTGGCCTGGAGCGCGGCGTTCTGCAGGTCGCTGGTGACGCCCGCGAAGGTGGCGCGGTCGCGGGCCAAGGCCTCGGTCAGCCGCTCGGACCAGCGCTCGAGCTCGGGCCGGTTCAGGCCCTGCACCACGTACTGGTACTGGCTCTTCGACTGGCGCCCCCCGAGGCGCAGGTTCTGCACCGGGGTGATGAACGAGGTCAGGCCCGGCACCGCGGCGAGGTCGCGGCGCAGTTCCGCGATGGTGCGGGAAAGCGGCGGGCGCAGGTCGCGGTCCTTCAATTCGACGAAGAACGAGCCCTGGTTGAGGGTCCCGGAGAAGCCGTTCGAGCCCGCCCGGCTCACCACGTGGGCCACCGCCGGATGGCGGGCGAGGATCACCTCGGCCTCGTGCTGGAGGGCGCTCATCGCGTCGAAGGACACGTCCTGGCCGGCCTCGGTGGCAATCTGGAGCTGGCCGATATCCTCCGCCGGGAAGAACCCTTTGGGGATCACCACGAACATCCAGGCGGTGAGCGCGACGGAGGCGAAGAACACCATCAGCACCGCGAAGGGCCAGCGCAGGCACAGATCGACGCCGCGCTCGTAAGCCCCCTGCATCCGCGCGAAGCCGCGCTCGAACAGGTTCTTCGTCTGGCCGTGCCCGGCGGCGTCGGCCGGCAGGCGGGCGGCGAGCATCGGGGTCAGCGTCAGCGAGATCACCGCCGAGGCGACGATCGCGATCGTCACCACGATGGCGAACTCGTTGAAGATCCGCCCGACGACGCCCCCCATCAGCAGGACGGGGATGAACACCGCGATGAGCGAGATGGTGATCGACAGGATGGTGAAGCCGATCTCGCCGGCGCCCTTCAGCGCCGCCTCGAACGGCTTCATCCCCTCCTCGACGTGCCGGACGATGTTCTCCAGCATCACGATCGCGTCGTCGACGACGAGGCCGACCGCCAGGGTGAGGCCGAGGAGCGAGATGTTGTCGATCGAGTAGCCGAGCAGGTACATCGCCCCGAAGGTGGCGATGATCGAGATCGGCACCGCGATCGAGGGGATCAGCGTCGCGGCGAGCCGCCCGAGGAACAGGTAGATCACCGCGACGACGAGGCCGATGGTGAGCACCAGCGTGAACTGCACGTCGTGCACCGCCTCGCGGATCGAGACCGAGCGGTCGTTGACGACGTCGATGGTGCCGCTCGACCCCAGCTGCTCCTGGAACTTCGGGAGCATCGCCCGCACCCGGTCGACCACGTCCACCGTGTTGGCATCGGGCTGGCGCTGCACCGCCAGCACCAGGCCACGGGTGCCGTCCTTCCACGAGGCGATGCGGTTGTTCTCGACCGAATCGATGACGCGGGCGACCTCGCCGAGGCGGACCGGCCGGCCGTTGCGCACCGCCACGATCACGTCGCGGAACGCGTCGGCGTTCATCAGCTGGGTGTTGGTCTGGATGGTGAGGTTCTGCCCCCGCCCCTCGACCACGCCGACCGGCGTCGAGGTGTTGGCGTTCTGGATCGCCGCCTGCACCTCGTCGACGCCGATGCCCCGCGCGGCGAGCACGTTCGGGTCGAGCTGCACCCGGACGGCGAATTTCTGACTGCCGAAGACCAGCACCTGCCCGACGCCGGTGATGGTGGAGAGTGACGGCGAGATCACCGTCTGGGCGAAGGCGTCGAGGGTCGGCAGCGGCGTCGTCTCGCTCGACAGGGCGAGCAGGATCACCGGCGCGTCGGCGGGGTTGAGCTTGCGGAAGCTCGGCGGGATGGTGAGCTCGATCGGCAGCCGGCGCAGGGTGCGGGTGATCGCCGCCTGCACGTCGGCGGCAGCCTGGTCGATGTTGCGCGACAGCTCGAACTCGACGGTGATCGAGGTGAAGCCCTGGTAGTTCGTCGCCGAGATCGTGGCGATCGATGGGATGGTGGAGAACTCCTTGATCAAGGGCGTCGCCACCGAGGCGGCCATCGATTCGGGCGAGGCGCCGGGGAGCTGGGCGGTGACCGAGATGGTCGGGAAATCCACGGTCGGCAGCGCCGCCACCGGCAGGAAGCGGTAGGCGAACAGCCCCGAGAGCGTCAGCGCGATCGAGAGCAGGATCGTGGCGACGGGCCGGCGGATGAACGGGGCCGAGAGATTCATGACGCCTACTCGATGCGGGTGGGGGCGCCGGATGCCGCGGCCTGCGCCTCGGTCGCGTCCTGCGGGCGCTCGCTGACGGGCAGGCCGGGGCGAACCCGGAACTGGCCCTCGACCACCACGCGCTCGCCGGTCTTCAGACCCTGAGCCAGGGCGGCGCGGCCGTCGCGGGAGGCCAGCACCTCGACGGTGCGGCGCTCGGCGGTGCGGTCAGGCTTCACGACCCAGACGAAGCTGCCCTCCTGCCCCGGCTGCACCGCGGCCTGGGGCACCGTGACGGTGCCAGGCCGCGAGCCGAGATCGACCTCGATCCGGACGTACTGGCCGGGCCAGAGCCGGTCGTCCTCGTTCGGGAACAGCGCCCAGGCGGTGACGGTACCGGAGGCCTGGTCGACGCTCGAATCGACGAAGGTGAGGCGTCCGGTCGCCAGCACGGCCTCGCCGCCGCTGGGATAGACCCGGACTGGTGCGGTGCCGGGCCGGCTCAGCGCCGCCCGCAACCCGTCGAGGTCGCGCTCCGGCAGCGAGAAGGTGGCGCGCAGGGGCCGCATCTGCGTGATGGTGACGAGGCCGGTGCCGGCGGATTCGTTGCCCTTGACGAGGTTGCCGGTGGTGACGAGCACCCGGCCGAGGCGCCCCGCGATCGGCGCCCGCACGATGGTGTAGTCGAGCCGGACCTTGTCGGCCTCGATCGCGGCCTGCGAGGCCGCGACGTTGGCGGCCGCGACCTTGGCCTCGGCGGTGGCGACGTCGAACTGCGCCTGCGAGGCGGAGGACCGGGACAGCAGCTCGCCGACGCGGCGGACGTCGTTCTGGGTGCGGACCTGGGTCGCCTGGTCGCGGGCGAGCGCCGCCTCGTCCCGGGCGATCTGGGCCCGGATCTCGCGGTCGTCGAGGCGGTAGAGCACGTCGCCCGCCTTCACCACCTGGCCGTCGCGGGCGAGCTGCTCGACGATGACCCCGTCGATGCGCGGGCGGACCACGACGCTCGCCATCGGCTCGACCCAGCCCACCGCCGAGCGGGTGAGCGCGAGGTCGGTGACGCCGGCGGCCACGGTGGTCACGACGGGACGCGAAGCGGCGGGGTTCGCCGGGGCTGCGGGCGCTGGCGGCGCATAGGCGACCGGCAGGTGCTCCGGCAGGTGCCGGGCGAGATCGGCCGGCAGCGCCCCCCGGGCCGTGCTCCAGGCGGCGCGGGTGTCGCCGCCGTGGCGCTGCACGAGCCATCCCGCCCCGGCTGCGACGAGCGCCAGGAGGACGAGGACGAGGCGGATCATCGCGGGGCTCCGTTCGCCGGCGCAGGAGGCGCGCCAAGGCCGTTGAGGAAGAAATCGGCGACCGAGGCCGAGGCTGGCGGGCGCCGGCCGGTGCCGTGCACTGCCATGCGGATGCCACCGAGGATCATCAGGACGGCGAGGTCGATGTCGGGCACGTGCAGCTCGCCCGCGACGACCCCTTGACGGAGAAGGCCCGCCAGCGCGCCGCGCAACCCGTCGAAACCCTCGCGCAGGACGCGCCGGCTGCGCTCGCCGAACTCGGCGCCGCGCCCCTCGATCGCGGTCAGCGCCGGCGAGAGGGCGCCGATACGCTCCAGCACCAGCCCGACGGCAGCGCGCAGGCGCGCGGGTGCGTCCGTCGCGGGAATCGCTCCGATAGCGTCGCGCAGCTCGGCGAGCGTCCAGGCGAGGCCATTGATGAACAGGGCTTCCTTAGTGGGGAAGTAGCGGTACAGCGTGGGCTTGGCGACGCCGGCCTCGGCGGCGACCGCATCCATGTGCACGGCCGCGTAGGGCAGCCGCGAGAACAGCCCCATCCCGGCCTCGAGAATGCGGCGGCGGCGCTTGGGATCAAGCGTTCTGGGATCAAGCGGCTTGGAATCGAGCGGGCGGTCGGCGAGGGGACGCACGACGGAAGGGCGATCGACCTCAAGGCGATCGACTTGGCGGGCGGCGTCGCTCATGAAGGCCTAACTGAACTGACGGGTTCAGTTTAGGGGCACGGCGTGGCGGGCTGGCAAGCACCGGCTTCTGCGACACAGGGGCGCAACATCGCCAAAGCGAAATGGACGATCAGCCTTACATCCAGGCGTTGCGAGACGACGAGGATGAAGACTTCGAAGTCTTGCGCCTTTTGAGGGGAAACGATCGCATATCGAGCAGCGTCCATCCGCCCCTGGGCGTCATCGACCCGGTTTCGCGGGAGCCGCGCGCGGCGGAACCCGGGCCCCGCCTCGCAGGTGTGTCCGAGGATTGCGGATCGCGTTCCGCTTCGTCCCGCGCCGCACCCGGCGGATCGGGATCCCGGGCGCCGCTCTCACGGCCCCGGGACGACCAGGAGGGTTGCCGATCAACCCGGAGGATCGTCGACGACAGCGTCGGGTCCGCCGTCGCGCCGATCCTCACACCAGATGGATCGCGTGCGGCGCGAACAGGCCGATCGCCAGCATGGCGATCCCCGCGACCCCGAGCGCCCCGCCCGCGAAGGCGAGCGCCGCGATGCCGGTGATGACCTGGGCGGAGGCGAGCACGATGCCGATCTGGAAGGCGGCGGAGCCGAGCTCGTAATGGTGGTAGCGGGCGAGCGACAGGTCGCGCTTGGCCTCGGCCGCTTTGGCCTTGGCGGCGAGTTCCTTTCGGCCGTCGCCGGAGGCCGGGTCGGATTCCCAGCGCGCCATGGTCTTGGCCCATTCCTCGACCTGCTTCTTTACCGCCTCCGGGGGCGCGCCGGGCTCGAGGGCGATCTCCTCGCTCGCGGTCTTCAGCACCGTGGCGCGGATCGTGCGGGCCTGGAAATAAGCCCACTGGTTGGCGGATTCGACGTTGGCGCCGAGCGCGTCGGTCTGCGCGCTCTTCGCCAGGGTCTCGCCGAGGGCGAGGAAGAGCGCCAGGACCGAGATCAGCAGCGCGATCTTCTTGTTGGAGCCGTCGACCGCTCCGTGACCACCCGACATCGTCGTCTCTCCTCAACCGGCCATGATGGCGCGCCTCGCGCCCGATCTGGCGAAACCCTGCGACAGGACGAAGAACAGCCGCGCCACGCGCGAGCGGCGAATCGGCGGCCCGAGCGCCTTCATAGCCGGGCCGCCGGGCCGCGCCAGCCCCCGCTTGCGGCTCAAGCGCGGACCGGGCAGGCCTGCACGACGGCCCCGCCCGAGGGCCCGTCCGGAGAGACGCCACACCATGCCGCAGTCCAATTTCCTCGCCCGCTTCCTCGCCCCGCTGCCCGCCTGCCTCGCCGTTCCTCTGGCCGTCCTCCCCGCCCGGGCCGCCGGACCGGACTGGCCCGACACCTATCTCTCCCGCGTCGAGGCCGTGGCGGTGGTGCAGAGCCTCAACGCGGCGCTGCTGGCGAGCCGCAGCGCCACCGCGACGCTCGAGGGCTGGTGCGCCGCCCACCGCATGGCCGAGGCACCGCGCTTGGTGGCCAGGCTGGATCGGGGCGTCGACAAGCCGGCCGGCCCCGAGACCCGCAAGCGCCTCGCCGTCGGGCCGGACGAGCCCCTGCGCTATCGCCGGGTGCGGCTCGCCTGCGGCGACCACGTGCTGTCGGAGGCCGACAACTGGTACGTGCCGGCCCGCCTGACCCCGGAGATGAACCGGGTGCTGGAGACCACCGACACGCCGTTCGGCCGGGCGGTCTCGGCCCTCGGCACCACCCGCCAGACCGTCGGCGCCGAGCCGCACTGGCAGCCCCTGCCCGAGGGCTGGGACCAGGCGCTGCCGCCGGCCCCGGCCTGCGGCCCGCTCAACGTGCCCGAGCACCTGTTCAGCCACCGGGCGGTGCTGTTCACGGGCGAGCGGCAGCCCTTCTCGGAGGTGGTCGAGACCTATACCCGCGCGGTCCTGGACTTCGCCCGCGCAGCCCGCCCGGCCGATCCCGCCTGCCCCAAGCCCTGACGAGGAGCGCGGGACAAGGAGCGGTGACGGGCAGCAGACTTGCATCGGGGGACGGAACCCGGATGCTCGGGACCTGTATGCTCAGGCCGGACCGGACGGAGGCTGACCCGCGCCGATGGACACCACTCTGACCCTGCTCGACCTCTGCGGCGCCGTGGCGCTGCTGCTCTGGGGCATCCACATGGTGCAGACCGGGGTGCAGCGCGCCCTCGGGCCGCATCTGCGCCGCCTGCTCGGGGTGGCGCTCGGCAACCGGGTGAAGGCGCTCGCGGCGGGCCTCGGCGTCACGGCGCTCCTCCAGAGCAGCACCGCGACCGGCCTGATGGTGGCCTCCTTCGCGGGGGCCGGGCTGGTGGCGGTGGTGCCGGCGCTGGCCGTGATGCTCGGCGCCAATATCGGCACCACCCTGATCGTGCAGGTGCTCTCCTTCGACGTCGCCCGGGCCGCCCCCGTCCTGGTGCTCGTCGGCGTGATCCTGTTTCGCCGCGGGGCCACGCCGCGCACCCGCGACCTCGGCCGGGTGGCGATCGGCCTCGGGCTGATGCTGATGGCGCTCGCGCGCCTCGTCGAGGTCATCACCCCCTACGAGGACGTGCCGGCCTTGCGGGTGCTGCTCGGCGCCGTCGCGACCGACCGGCTGATCGCCCTGCTGCTCGGCGCGGTACTCACTTGGGCGGCGCATGCGAGCGTGGCGGTCGTGCTGCTGGTGATGTCGTTCACGCAAGCCGGCGTGCTGCCCCTGGAGGCCGGGATGGCCCTGGTGCTCGGGGCCAATCTCGGCTCGGCGCTCAACCCGGTGCTGGAGGGCGCCCGGGACGGCGAGGCCGCCGGGCGTCGGGTGGCGCTCGGCAACCTCCTCACCCGCGCGCTGGGCTGCCTCGTCGCCCTGCCCTGCCTCGGGCTGATCGGGCCGCACCTCGTGACCTGGCAGCCCGACCTGTCGCGCGCGGTGGCCGATTTCCACACCGCCTTCAACCTCGTCCTCGCGCTGATCTTCCTGCCGCTCCTCGATCCCTTCGCGGCCCTGCTGCGCCGGCTGGTGCCGGAGCGGATCGACGCCCACGATCCCGGCCGGCCGATCCACCTCGACGGGGCCGCCCTGGAGACGCCGCCGGTGGCCCTCGGCGCCGCCGGCCGCGAGGCCCTGCGCATGGCCGACGTGCTGGCCGAGATGATGGGCGGCGCCGGCGAGGCGCTGACCGGTGGCGACCGCACCAAGGTGGCGCAGATCCGCCGCATGGACGACACCCTCGACCGGCTCAACGCCGCCATCAAGGCCTACCTCGTCCGCCTCGACCCCGAGTCCTTGAGCGAGGACGACGAGCGCCGGGTCGCAGGCCTGCTGGCCTTCACCACCAACCTGGAACATGCCGGCGACATCCTCTCGCGCAACGTGATGACCCACGCCGCCAAGCGCCTGAAGCGCGGCCTCGCCTTCTCGGCCGAGGGCAAGGCGGAGGTGGGGGCGCTGCTGGCGCGGCTCTCCGCCAACTTGAGCGCGGCCGGCGCCGCCTTCCTGACCGAGGATCCCCGCGCCGCTCGCCGGCTCGCCGACGAGAAGGCGGTCTTCCGCGATCTCGAGGCGCGGGCGACCGAGGCCCATTTCCGCCGCCTGCGCGAGGCCGGTCGCATCGCGGGTCCCGTCCCGGCCGAGGCCACGACCCTCTATCCCGACCTCATGCGCGACCTTAAGCGGGTCAACGATCACCTCGTCGCCGGTGCCGCCTACCCGATCCTGGAGAGCCGCGGCGCCTTACGCTCGAGCCGCCTCGAAGCCCCGTGACCGCTCACCGCGGACCCAGGCCATCATCGCTCACCGTGAGAACCGTCTGCGCTCGGCGAAGCTCGTTGCTCGACTTGCGAGAGCCTGATCGAGCGGAGTTCTCGAAAAGCCGGGGATCCTCGACCGACCTCATCCTGAGGTGAGAGGGTGGGATCCGCCGCCATATCTCAGAGCTTGCGGGCGGCAATCGGCTCGATCCGCGGGCCGTTCGTGCCGCTGCTGAAATCCGCGCTTGCCGCGACGACCGGCGACGCCGTGGTCGGCCGGGTGCGCGGGCCGCTGGTCGCGACGGAGGCCGGAATCGGCCGGTGCATCGGGGCCGAGCACGCCGGCCTCGCGCGCGCCGCGGCGGCGAAAAACCTGTAAGACACCTGGACGAGCGGCGATCCACGCCGCCTTCGGGAGGAGACATCGGATGACGGCGATGCCGGACGCGTCCCGCAGCGAGGCGGCCACCGCCCTCGTGGCGGCCCTCGTGGCGGCCCTGGGCGACAAGGCGGTGCTCACCGGCGCCGAGCGGCCGGCCCGCAACGACGCCGACTGGAGCACGCTCGGGCCGCAAGCCCCCCTCGCGGTCCTGCGGCCCACCACCACCGAGGCGGTCGCCGCGGCGATGCGGATCTGCGCCGCCCACGGTGTGCCGGTGGTGCCGCAGGGCGGCCTCACCGGCCTGTGCGGCGGCGCCCGTCCGCTCGCCGGGTCGGTCGCCCTGTCGCTCGAGCGGATGACCGGGATCGAGGCGATCGACCCGGCCTCCGCCAGCATGACGGTCAGAGCCGGCACGCCGCTCCAGGTGGTGCAGGAGGCCGCCGACGCGGCCGGCTTCCTGATCCCGCTCGATCTCGGGGCGCGGGGCTCCTGCGCCATCGGCGGCAACGCCTCCACCAATGCCGGCGGCAACCGGGTCATCCGCTACGGCATGACCCGCGAGATGATCCTCGGGCTCGAAGTGGTGCTGGCCGACGGCAGCGTGATCACCGGGCTCAACCGGATGATCAAGAACAATGCCGGCTACGACCTCAAGCACCTGTTCATCGGCTCGGAGGGCACGCTCGGCATCATCACCCGGCTCGTGCTGCGGCTCTTCCCCAAGCCCGCCTGCACCGTCGCGGCGCTCTGCGCCCTGCCGGACTACGCCTCCGTGGTCGGTCTCCTCGCGGCCTCCCGCCGGGGCCTCGGCCCGATGCTGTCGGCCTTCGAGGTGATGTGGCCGGATTACTGGGAGACGGTCGGCGCGATGCCGGGCGTGCGAGTGCCCCTGCCGCAGGGCCACGCCGCCTATTGCCTGATCGAGGCGCAAGGCACCGACGAGACCTTCGACGCGCCGCGCTTCGAGGCCTGGCTCGAGGCGCAAGCCGAGGCGGGGCTCTTGGCCGATGCAGTCCTGTCCCGCTCGGTGGCGGATGTGAAGGCGTTCTGGGGCGTGCGCGACGCCTGCTCGGAATTCCCGCAGGTGCTCGGGCCGCACGAGTCCTTCGATATCGGCCTGCCGGTGGCGGCGATGGACGATTACGTGCGCGCCTGCAAGGCGGCGCTGGCCGAGCGGCTGCCCGGCGCCTTCGCGCTGTTCTACGGCCATATCGGCGACGGAAACCTGCACATCGTGGCCGGGCTGAAGGGCGCTCGTCCGCAGCCAAAAGACGTGATCCAGGAGGTCATCTACGGACTGGTGCGCGAGTTCGGCGGCACCATCTCGGCCGAGCACGGCATCGGCCTGACCAAGAAGCCCTGGCTCGGCCACGTCCGCTCGGAGGCAGAGATCGCCCTGATGCGGCGCCTCAAGGCGGCTCTCGATCCGGACGGGATGCTCAATCCCGGCAAGGTCGTATGAGGAGGGCAGGCTTCTCTCGGGAGAGTTGATCCCCTCTCCGTCGTTCCGGGGCCGCGAAAGCGGAGCCCGGAACGACGCGGTGAATGATGAGTCGGTCGAGCCCAACGATCACGCGATGAACGATCCGGCCGCGATGACTTCCACCGCCGGCACAGGAGAAGCCCAGTGATCGTCGGCTTCGGCTCCCTGAATGCCGATCTTCCATCTGCCCGAGATCCCGTGCTCGGGCCCGGCCCTGCTCGCCGACGACCTCCCAGTGCAGGCGGGCGAGCATTGCCGCCGCCCACGCCTGCGGCCGGCGGGGCGGCCAGGCGAACCTGCTGTGGCCTGCGGGCACTGATGGACCGGAGCTGATCAGACCGGGCAGCTCTCGGGGTTCGCCTGCACCGGGAAGGCGGCCTCGCGCGCCTTGATGAGGGCCACCACCGTGTCGTTGACCGGGGTCGGCACGCCGCAGAGCCGCCCCAGGCGCGGGATCGACCCGTTGATCGCCTCGACCTCGCCGCGGCGCCCGGCCCGGTGGTCGAGCAGCATGGAGGGCCGTGCCTCAGGGATCTTGCCGCCGAGCCGGCGGATATGCTCGACCGGATCGCCGACCTGGAGCGTCACGCCCATCGCCGCCGCGACGGCGACCGCCTCCTCTGCGCAGGCCTTCGCCACGCGCCAGGCCTCCGGATCGGCCATCACACCGCCGATGGTGAGGCCCGTGAGGGTAGTGGTGCCCGAGAAGGTGACGTTCATGATCAGCTTCTCCCACACCATCCGGCGGATATCGTCGAACAGGCTGACCTTGAACCCGGCCGATTCCCAGATCGCCGCCGAAGCCTCCAGGCGCTCCCGCGGCAAGCCCGCGAAGGCGCCGAATCGGATCATCTCGAGCCCGTTATGGTGCGCGTGGCCGGGCCCGCGCATCGAGGCGCCGAAGCCGCCGACCACCCCGACGGCGATCCGGTCCGGGTCGATGACCGTCGCGGCCATCTCCGGCGAACCGAGCCCGTTCTGGATCGTCTGCACCACCGTCCCGGGCCCGATGAGGGAGGCGCAGCTCCCGGCTGCCGCGGCGACGTCGAAGGCCTTGGTGGCGATGATGACGAGGTCGCAAGGACCGACCTCCGCCGTGCTCGTGCCGGCACTCGCGAGCCGCACGGTCCGGTCGCCGCTCGCGCCCTCGACGCGCAACCCGTGCTCCTGCATCGCCGCAGCATGATCGGCCCAGAGCGTGACGGCGTGCACCGCATGGCCCGCCGAGGCCATCAGCGCCGCGTAGACCGAGCCCATGGCCCCGCATCCGACGATCGCGACCTTCGCCATCCTGGCCCCCTCCCCTGGTGTCGACCGGCGCTCTTCGCGAGGCGCCCGTGCTCGACGGCCCGGCGACCTCGGCGGGCTGCCCGGCCATCATGGGGTCGATCGTATCGTCGCGACGGAGCTACCGTCCAGGCGTCGCGGCCGGTCCGGTTACCCTCGCGATCATGAAGGCAGCCGGGCGGTGAGACAGGGGCGCATGTGACCGTTGACCTCGATCGGGTCGTTCCGGCGCGTCGACCACGCGGCGCCCTCGTCCTCTGGGGTCTCCGTGGGGAGGTCGGACGAGAGGCGCGCAGCCCTCACGCGGCGAGCGTACCGAATTGCAGGGCGTGCGCGCGGCGGCTCACGGCCGGCCACTCGTTCGCGCGGCGCAGCGGGATCCGGGCCTCGATCAGGAGGTCGTCGTCGAGCAGGCCTTGCGCCACCTCGAGGGTGGCCTCCGGGAAGGTCTCCAGGATGGCACGCGCGGCCGCATCGATGTGCGCTTCGCGATCGGGGCCGTACTCGATCAGGACGTGCTTGAGGACGCAGAGCATGGCCGTGGTGTACCCGCCCCGGGGCTCTGCCCGGTAGTGCGCCCGGGCAACGCTAGAGCCGGGCGATCAGGGCAGCGGCGGGTTGAGCACCGGCGCCAGCGCCAGGCCAAGCATGAAGGCGGCGACGGCCATCCGGCGGAACTGGTTCGACGTGACCATGCGAGCCTCCCGGGCGACGGCATCCAGCCGGCGTTGCGAGAGCTCCTACCGATCGGCGATTGCGTGCGTGTGTCGTGCAACGAGGCGAAGTGTTTCGTGGTGCGGCGACGCACCGGCTCACACGCTGCGGATCCTCCGGAACCGGACCGTGCGCGTCGACCATCCCGCGCCCCCCGTCGGGCCTTCGGCCTCTCGCTGCGAGCCCCGGCGCCCGAGCAAAATCCTTGTTGTTCGACAGCGGCTTGAGAGAGCGGGGAGTGTCGGCGGGCAAGGCTCGACACGAGGGCGCCACCAACCCGACACCAGCCGGCAGAGTCGCCCCGGGTGGCACTGCGGCGACACGCGTCAGCGCCTGGTCCGGCTTTGGGCTGTTTCGTCAGCCTGGGGAAGCGACGGTGCCTGCCACGAGACAGCCCGAAGTGGACCACATCGCCGCCGCCCTGCCCGGCCATAGCTGCGCTACGACCAATCCGGGATCTGACCCATGCCGAACCTGCGCGCCGCGTTCCTGACCGTCATCGGCATGGGGCTGATCGCCCTGGCGATCACGGGCATCGCGGATCGGGACGCCCAGGCGCGCCTGGAGCGGGCGCTGCGGCCCACACCCCCGATCCAGACGGTGAGCAGCGTCACGGCGGGCCCATTCGCTCAGCCGGGCCCTGCGCGGTGAGGGGTGGCAGACTGCTGTCGCCGTTGCGTTCACCGGAGCATTGTCCGATGACGTGGGTACCGGTTCGACGAAGACCATGCCGCGCGATCAAAGACCCGGAGCATCGCCTGCTTGCAGGGTTAGGGTACACGTCGGTGCCGTTCAGCCATGCCGAACCGGCGCGGTTCCGTCCCTTCGGGCCGGGTCAAACCTGCGGGAAACCTCCGGGAGAACCTACGTCGCCTTGAGATGCGCGGTGCCGGACACATTCCGTGGGGCCTGCCGCGCCGGACGCCGCCCGTCCCGGGCAGGCATTCAATCGATGTCCGAGATCCGTACCACGGAAGCTGGCATGCTCCATGGAATGGACGTCCTGGCCGTGACCCGCGCGGCCGACCGTCCCGAAGAGCGAGGACACGATTCTTTGGAGCCGACCCGGGATCCCTCGTTCCGGAGACTTCGACGCGCGCTGGAGGACGGGTCCGAGCATGTCCAAGGCCAAGCTCAGCCGTGGCTCATCCTGACCGGCCTTGCGGGCGCGATGCGCCCCACGTCCTGCACCGTCCAGCCGCGTCGCTCCCGGCGTGAACCAGCGAGCCCAGGCTCGACGCTGTCCAAGATCTGCTGGCGACGCGCAACCTCGGCACCAACTCATCGAGATTGCTGGCGACCCCGGTAGGGCTCGAACCTACGACCTGCCGCTTAGAAGGCGGCTGCTCTATCCAGCTGAGCTACGGGGCCTGACCGGTTTCCGTCGTATCAGGACCCTTGCCCGTCGTCCACAAGAGACTCACCCCTAAGGTGTTTTCCCCTCTGCGAAGACCCGTTTCCGGCTCCTCCCGGGGTGTGCGGCACCGAACTTGGCCCGGTTTCCGCCATCGCAACGGACCCCGGGTAGGGCGACGCCGGTTTGCTACGGGTTTGCTACGCGCTAGAGCAGTCGCTCCAATGGAGCGCGCCATGCCGAGGAAAGCCGAGGTCCTCACTGCCACGGCCATCGAGGCCATGATCCGGGAGGCGCGCGAGACGGGCGCCGCGCCCCGGGACGTGGCCGACGGGGGTTGCCAGGGGTTGACCCTGCGCCTCACGCCGACGGCGGCAGTCTGGTCGATCCGGTTCCGCTACGCCGACAAGCCCCTGCGCATCCGGCTCGGCGACGCGCGCGAGTGGACCCTCGCGCAGGCGCGCTCGGTCGCCGTGGCTGTGCGGGACCACGTCGAGGCCGGACAGGGCGTTCCGGCGGAGGAGTGGATCTCGCTCAAGCGCACGGCCATCACGTCGAAGGGCGAGGGTCCGGCCTTCATGCTGCGCGACAGGGGCCCGGCCACGTGGACGCTGGAGGAAGGCCGCGAGGCATGGGGAGCGTGGATGCGGCGCGAGGTCGAGGCGGGGCTTCTCCGGCCGGCCACGGTGCGGAACTACCTGAGCGTGATGGGCGGCCCCGCCATGCGGACGCTCGACACGCGCTACGTCTCCCGCATCACCGCCGCCGACATCGCCGCCGTCGTCGAGACCCTGGTAGCCGAGGGCAAGCGGTCGACCGCCCGGGACATCGTCCGCGTCTCGAAGAGGTTCTGGCCGTGGATGGGCGACGCGGGCCGGCGGCACCTCTCCGGCGCCGACACGAACACCGTGGCGGGGTTGAAGGCTCCGGAGATGGGAACCAGGCCGCAGCGGCGGTCCCCGCGCCTGCCGGCGGTCGCCTACATGCTGGCGGTGGCCCAGACCGGCGTGCTCTCGACGTCCGTCGGCGGCGCCATCGAGCTCCTCATCCATACCGCGCAGAGGCGATCGAGCGTCGTCAAAGCCAGGGTCGACGAGTTCGAGCCATGGGCCGAGCGAGAGGGATGGGGCGTCTGGTGGCAGGGACACCGGACGATCTCCCGCGACACCCCGACGGAAGCCGACCCGCGGCACGGGGCGCACGCCCTGCCGCTGCCGCCGCAAGTCTGGTGGCGGATCGAGGCCTACCTGGACTTCTCGCGCCGGGAAGCGGAGGAGCGTGGTGTCCCACGGTCACCGTGGATGTACCCAGCGGCGCGGCCGCGGCGGCTCGGCGACCCGGTCACGCACCTGTCGCCCCATACCCTGACGCACGCCGTCGCCGCGATGCCGGGCGTCGAGGCCGCGCCGCGCGATGTCCGACGCGTCTTCGCGACGGTATGCCAACGGGACCTTGGTGTGGCCACGCCCGTCGTCGGCATGGTCCTCGATCACGCTCACTCGGACCTCCGTGAGGTGTCCGACGGCAACGCGATGACGCGCCGTGACACGCCGGACCAGATGCTGGCCCTGAAGGCGCCGGCGCTGGAGGCGTGGCAGACGGCAGTGTGGGCTGAGAGACTCAAGATCGACCTTCCGGACAGCGAGACGCTGAAGTCGCAGATTGTCGCCGAGAACCTGCGCCAGCGCGGCGTCACCGACCTTGAGGCCGAGGGCGAGCGCCGTCGGCAGGCAGCCGCCCGGGCTTACGCCGAGGGGCGCACCTGGCGTCAGCGACGCCGTCCGACCGGGGCAACGAACCCGGCCTGAGCGCGCGCCACGTCGGCGGGACGCTCGGCCCGCGCGAATCCCGGCCCCCGGTCAGGGAGAGCGCATGAACCGGACGATCAACGAGGCAACCGTCAGATCTGTCACTACGAAGACCTGGAGAGCTCGACGGCGCACGTCCTGGCCTTCGTCACGGCTTACACCTTCGCCAAGCACCTCGAGCCTTGCGCTGGAAGGCCCCATTCCGGATCATCCGTCAGGCCTGGACCAAAGACCCGGACCGGTTCACGATCGACCCGCAGCACCTCAATCCGGGCCCATCCACTTAGAGCAGCGCGTCCCGGTCTAGCTCGAGCGCTCCTGCCACCTCGGTCAGGGCCCGGTGCTCGGACGGGCTGATGCCCTCGAAGTCGGCGACATCGGCGGCGATCAGGAAGACGCTCTGGCGCTGCTCGGCCGGGCGGTCGGCGATGGCCTCGATGAAGAGCCTGTTCTGCATCCGCCCGGCCCGGGTGCGGGCGCGGCCGATCGCGTCGTAGAGCTCCTCCTCCAGCATCAGGCTGTCATAGCCCTTCTCGAGGATCGGATCGGCCAGCATGCCCTTCAGCGCCGCCTCGAACTCCGCCCCCGCGACCTCGCCGTCGGCCACGATCACGTTGGCGCAGGCCGACACCGCGGCCCGCATCAGCGGGGCATCGCCCGCATAGGCCGTCACCGTCTGCTTGAACCGGCCGAAGGCCGCCTGGACGAAGCTCATCGGTCTCCCTTCTTCGCATATCCGTCTTGCCCTGCTTAGCAAGCGCGGTGCGGGGAGAAAATCGGCAGGCTGCCGCAGCGCAGCATCGACGCGTCAGGGTTCCTGGCGGATCACAGCTCCTGCCGCACCTGGGCATGGGCGAGAAGCGCGAACAGGCCGGTGCCGCCGATGACGTTGCCGACGAGCGCCGGCAGGATCATCCCGCCAAGCACCTGACCCGGGCCGGCCTCGCCGGAAAAGAGCAGCAGGAAGGCCTCCGCGGCGCCCGCCACCACGTGGGTGAAGTCGCCGAGCACGATCGCGAAGGTGAGGGTGAGGACGATCCAGAACTCGCCCCCGCTCGAGGCCGCCCGCAGCCACGCCACGGTGGCGATCAGGAAGCCGGCCGGGATGCCCTGGAGCAGCATCGCGGACGGCGCCTTGTGCATCAGGCTCTCGCGCGACACCGCCAGCATCGCATCGAGAAGGCCTGGGCTCACCACGTGGCCGTGGATGTTGAGCGCCGCCGCGGCGGCGGTGCCGACGAGGTTGCCGAGGAGCACGATCCCCCACAGCCGGGCCGTCGCCGCCAGCGCCCGCCCGCTCGGCCGGGTGACGAGGGGCAGCACGGTCACGATCGTCTGCTCGGTGAAGAGCTGCAGCCGTCCGAGGATCACGATCAGGAAGCCGAGCGGATAGCCGAGCTGCGCCACGACGGTGCGGCCTCCCATCTCGGCCGGCAGCTTGTGGTGCAGCGCCCCTTGGGCGATCACCGAGGCCGTGATGGCGATGCCGGCCGCGACCGCCGACCAGAAGAGCGAGCCGGCGGGGCGCGCCAGCTCCTCCTTGCCCTGCTTGCGCACCGCCTCGTGGACGATGGTGGCGCGGGGCGCCGAGCGATCCTCGATCTCGCCGCGTTCGCCCTCGTCCCGGTCCGCCATGATGATCCCGCGCCGCCTGCCATGGTCATGAGCAGTTTCGACGCGTGGCATCTTCCGCCGTTCCACCGCCCTCCCCCGCCTCGGCTTGCGGGTTGCGAGCTGCCGCGCGCCGGTGCTACCCGTCGTGACGACCGGATCGAAGAACCGGAGGGAGGCAAGCGTGGATGCAGACGAGCGCCACACGGGGCGGGCTCTCGCCCATCGGCCATCCTCCGCGCTGACGCAGCCGCCCCGCGCACCGGCCCAGGCGGCGCCCGCCGCCGCCCCGACCCGCCTGAGCGCCCGGCTGCAGCGGGCCCACGCCGTCGCGGACCTGCGCGACCAGGCGGCCCGGCGGCTGCCGAAGGCGGTGTTCGACTTCATCGACGGCGGCGCCGAGGACGAGCGCACGTTGCGCGACAACGTCGAGGCCTTCGATGCCTGGATGCTGATGCCGCGGGTCGGCGTCGATGTCGGCACCCGCGACCTTTCCCGGCCGATCCTCGGCCATCCCTCGTCCCTGCCGATCATGATGGCGCCGACCGGGCTCGCCGGCTTCTTCTGGCCCGACGGCGAGGTCGCGGGGGCGCGAGCCGCCGCGCGGGCCGGCATCCCCTACTGCCTGTCGACCAACTCCGTCGGCTCGATCGAGCACGTGGCGGAGGGCGCGCCGGAGGGCGAGCGCTGGTTCCAGCTCTACTTCCTGCGCGACCGGGAGTGGATGCAGGCGCTGCTGCGCCGCGCCGCGGCCGCGCGCTACCGGGTCCTGTGCCTTACCGTCGATCTCGCGGTGCAGGGCCGGCGCGAGCGCGACCTGCGCAACGCCTTCACCATGCCGCTGCGGCCGCGCCTCTCCACCGCCCTCGATCTCGCACGCCGTCCGGCCTGGCTCGCCGGCGCCGCCCGCTCGCGGCTGGGCTTCGGCAACTTCCAGGTGGCGGGCAGCGGCTTCACCAGCGTCGCGCAGCACGTCGCCTCGCTGTTCGACCCCTCGGCGAACTGGGACGACATCGCCCGCATCCGCGACCAGTGGCGCGGCCCGATGGCGCTGAAAGGTCTCCTGCACCCGGGCGATGCCGAGAAGGCCGTGGCGCTCGGGATCGAGGCGGTGATCGTCTCCAACCACGGCGGCCGCCAGCTCGACGACGTGCCGGCGGCGATCGCGGCCCTGCCCGAGGTGGCCGAGGCCGTGGCGGGCCGGGCCGAGATCATCCTCGACGGCGGCGTGCGCCGCGGGACCGACGTGATCAAGGCGCTCGCCCTCGGCGCCACCGCCTGCAGCCTGGGTCGCCCGTTCCTGTGGGGCCTGTCGGCCGGCGGGTCCGAGGGCGTGTCCCGGGTCATCGAGATCTTCCGCAATGAGCTCGACAACGCGATGACGCTGCTCGGGACGCCGACCCTCGACGCCATCACGCTGGATCACGTGCGGGCGCGGCGGGGTGGCGGGTGGTGAGAGCAGAGCCCGGTGCTCCGGAGGACACTCTCGACACGGTCCGAGCTTATCCGATCGCTCTTGCACATGATCCCATCTGCCACCTCATCCTGAGGTGCCGAAGCGAAGCGGAGGCCTCGAAAGAGGCCTCCAGAAATCTCCGAGGTCCCTGGAGCCCTCCTTCGAGGCCGCTGCACGGCACCTCAGGATGAGGTCGTGGGTGGGATAAAGTCGGCGCAAATCACCGCGCCGCGACCGAGAGAAATCCCCTTCACGCCGCGTGCCGCCCCGCCTCGGCGCCGAAATGCCCGATGTAGCGCTTGGCGATCGCCTCGACCGGCAGCACCACGAACACGTCCGTGGTGCCGAACTGGCGATCGACCACCGCGCCGTCGCCGAAGGTGGCGCCGACCCGCAGATACCCCTTGATCAGGGGCGGCAGGGCCTGGAGGGCGGATTTGGGGTCGATCGCCTCGCGGCTGAGACGGTCCATGGCGACGTGGCGGCCCGGCAGGGCGCGGGCGCGCCAGGCCTCGGGGGCGCGGGCGAAGTGGTGCAGGAAGCTCAAGGGCAGCGCGAGGCGGTCGGGGTCGGTGCCCTCGAGGCTGGCGCAGCCGAGCATCGCGTCGACGCGGTGATGCAGGACGTAGGTCCAGATGCCGTGCCACAGCAACTCGACGGTGCGCTTGGTGCGGTAGGGCCTGAGCACGCAGGAGCGGCCGAGCTCCAGCACCCGCTTGCCGGCATTGGCCTCCAGCACCGGGCCGAGATCGTACTCGCCGGCGGTGTAGAAGCCGAAATGCCGGTCGGCCTGCTCCTGGCGCAGCAGCCGGTAGGTGCCGACGACCCGGGGCTTGGGCTTGCGGAAGGGTTTTGCCTCCTGGGCAGCGTGGTCGATCACCAGGAGGTGGTCGCAGACCGCGTCGTACTCGTCGGCGTCGCGGCGCTTGAGAAGGGCGAGGCCGGTCGGGATCGCCGCCATCTCCTCGTAGAAGACGCGGTAGCGCAGCCGCTGGGCCCGCTTGACCTCCTTCGGCGTCGTCGCGAGGCGCACCTCTAGGGAGCCGATGCGACCGAGCACCGGGGCGAGACCGGGAGCCTCGACGTGCTTCAGGCGCGGGAAGAGCCGCGAGGGCTGGCCGAACCCCTTGAGCTGGATGCCGCCCTCCGCGGCGCGGCCGAGCAGGCGCGCGAGGGGAATGCCGGGCGGAGCATCGCGGCCGTCGCCGGCCGGGCCGCGGGTGAGGAACGGAACCATGGTCGAGGCATCCCGTGCGGCGCCGACCGATCCGGCGCCCGTGGGGTGGTCGCCGCGACCGCCCCGCGTGGCGACAAGACACCACGAAGCCGGCACGGGAATATGACAGGGGTTAGCCAGGCGCAACAAGGCGTTCGCGCGACGGCAACGGACCGGGGCGGTGCCGCTCACCTTGCGGCATGGGCAGATGCAGGCTAGGCCGTCGGCGCCGGGACGATGGGACCGCCAAGGCCGCACCGGCTCCTGGTGCGGGCGACGTCCGCGCCGCCGGGTCCCGGCTCGATCGTCAGCCGGAGATGTGAGTTGAGCGTCGAGAATCCGGCAACGCCGCAGCCGGGAGCCGGTGTGGAGCGCCCGTCCCCGAGCCCGGCCCGGCGACGGATCGGGGCTGTCCGGCTCGCCATCGGCTGCGCGCAGGGGCTCACCCTGTGGTTCTTCTTCGCGAAGGCGGAGGCGATCTGGGGCGTCGGCCCGCATCGTGAGGTGATGGCCTACGCGCTGCCGCTCCTGCTGATCGCACCGCTGGTCCCGATCCTCGGCGTCGGTCGCCTGCGTCGCGGCACCGTGCTCGCCTGGCTGGGGGCCGCCTGCACCCTGCTGGTGCTCCTCGTCGCGTACGACCTGTGGCGGGCGGGACCACCGGCCGACGGCGTGGCGCCCGACGGGGAGCTCGGCCCGCTCCTGATCCCGGCCGCCTTCGCGGTCGTCTACATCCTCCATCACCTGATCGAGCCGGCCGACGCGGCGCGGCGCTGGCGCCCACCCTACGCCGCCTATGTCGGTGGCGCCTGGCGGCACGCGTTCCAGATCGGCACAGGCGTCGGCTTCGCGGCGGCGGTCTGGGGCGTGCTCGGCCTCAGCGCGGCGCTGTTCGACGCCCTCAGGCTCGCCGGGGTGGCCGAGACGCTGACCGCCCCGGTGGTGGTGATGCCGGTCCTCGGCCTCGCCTTCGCCGGAGCCGTGCACGCGACGGATGTCCGATCCGGATCGCTCGCGGCCCGGCTGTCGGTCGCGACGGTGCTCGCAGCCGTGCTCGCGGTCCTGGCGACCGGCCTCCTCGCGGCCTTCCTGTGCGCGCTGCCGTTCACCGGGCTGGAGCCGCTCTGGGCGACGCGCCACGCCGCCGCCCTGCTGCTGGCCAGCACCGCGCTGCTGATCCTGATCGTCAACGCCGCCTATGGCGACGGCACGATGCCGGAGGCCCGCTCGCCCCTGCTGCGGGCCACGGTGCGGCTGGCCGGCCTGCTCCTGGCGCCCCTCGTCGGCCTCGCGCTCACGGCCCTCACCCTGCGCATCGCGCAGCACGGCCTGACGCCGGTCCGGGTCTGGGGCCTCGCCGCCTGCGCGGTCGCCGCAGTCTACGCCGTCGGCTACGCGTGGGCCGGGCTCCGGGCGCGACCCTGGATGAGCGCACTCGGCACCACCAACCTGGTCGGCGCGGTCGCGACCGTGCTGGCGCTGCTGCTCCTGCTCTCGCCGGTCGCCGATCCGGCCCGGCTCTCGACCGCGGACCAGATCGCGCGCCTGGAGAGCGGCCGGGTGGCACCGGAGAGCGTCGACTTCACGGCGCTCCGCTTCCGCTTTGCCCGCTACGGCCGGGAGGCGCTGGCGCAGCTCGCCGCCTCGGGCGATGCGGCGGTTGCCGATCGAGCCCGCGAGGCACGAAACCGGGGGATCAACCTCCCGCCGGGGGGCCGCCCCTTCGCGGGCGCCACGATCGCGCCGCCGGGCGCGTCGCTGCCCACCGGGTTTCGGGAGCAGTCCTGGCCGCGCGAGCCGCTTGCGCGGGAGCCTGCCTCCTGCCTGTACTCCGCCGCCCGCTGCATCCTGCTGGTGATCGACCTCGACGGTGACGGTACGCCGGAGGTGCTGGCCTTCCGGGAGCTGCCGGATTTGCCGGGGAGCGGTGGCGTCTTCGCCACGGAAGCCGCCGTGTACCGGCGCGACGATCGCGGGGTCTGGCGCAAGGCCGGAACGCTGTCGTGGCCGTTCGGCCGGGCGATCGCCCAATCGATCCTGGCAGGGATCCGCGCAGGCCGGGCGGTTCCGATCCCGCCCGGCCTGCCCGATCTCGACGTCGACGGGCAACGCCTGCGCTTCGCGCCGGACGCGAACCAATCCGGCCGTTAGGGATTCACGTCCGCGGCGCCCGACTGCCGAGCGCCGCGATCCGTCTCGTCAGACGAACTGGCTCAGGCCCGGGATCGAGCCGACGATCGGGCCCATCACGTCCTCGCCGGCCTTCTCGCGGCCATAGGCGAACAATTCGCGGCCCAGCGGCTGCATCTGGCCCATCGGCACGCCGGCGGACATCAGCTTCTGGCCGAGCGCCATCACGCCGCCGCCCATCATGCCGCCGAGCATGCCCATCAGGCCGCCGCCGCCCTCGCCGGGGCCGCCGTCACCGGACTGGGCGATCGCCGTCTCGGCGCCCGGCATGGCCGCGATGAGCTGGCCGACCTCCTGGGGCGGGCCCTCCTTCTGCAGGAAGGCCAGGATGAGCCCGATCGCCTTCTGGGCCGTGGTCGCGTCGAGTCCCGTGGCCTGCGTCACCCGGGCAACAAGCTCTTCCATCGTGGTCTCCCGCTCGTCGGCGTCGGCCCCTCCCAACAGGTGATCGGCGGCCCTTCGACCGGGCGGTCTTCGGCGAAGGCCGCCATGAAATCAAGGCGGGGTGGCAAATCCCGGCGGGCGCGGCGTTGACAGACGGCGCCCGCACCCGTAACGGTACGGTCTGGCGCGCGGACCGCAAGGCCCGCGCGCCGTCGCGTTCGCGGCGGCCTGCTCAGGCACCCGGACGTCAACTGTCAAAAAGACGACCCCGGCGAGGCGCCGGAGGCCGGATGGAACACGGACGAGAACGATGTTCGCAGTGATCAAGACCGGCGGCAAGCAGTACCGCGTCGCCGCCAACGACGTCATCACGATCGAGAAGCTCGAGGGCGAGGCCGGCGCTGCCGTCACCTTCGGCGAGGTGCTGCTGTTCACCGACGGCTCCGGCACGACCCAGGTCGGTGCCCCGCTCGTCTCGGGCGTCAGCGTCGCCGGCGAGATCGTCGAGCAGACCCGCGGCCCGAAGGTCATCGCCTTCAAGAAGCGCCGCCGCCAGAACTCGCGCCGCAAGCGCGGTCATCGCCAGGACCTCACCGTGGTCCGCGTCACGGGCATCAGCGCCGCGTAAAGCTGGCCGCGAGCCCTTTCCCAGAATTCAGGAGTTAGCCCCATGGCTCACAAGAAGGCAGGCGGTTCGTCCCGCAACGGTCGCGATTCGGCTGGTCGTCGTCTCGGCGTGAAGAAGTTCGGCAGCGAGGCTGTCGTCGCCGGCAACATCATCGTGCGTCAGCGCGGCACCAAGTGGCATCCCGGCGTCAATGTCGGCATGGGCACCGACCACACCCTCTTCGCCCTTACCGACGGCAAGGTGCAATTTATTACCAAACGAGGCCGCGCCTTCGTAACGGTCGTCGCCAACGACGCCGCCCCGGCCCTGGAGGCCGCAGAGTAACCCGACGGAGCCAGTGACGAGGGAGCTCCGCCGGTGTCCCCACACCGACCCGGCGACTCCTGCTCATCTTAGGCCCTGAAACGGCCGAGCTCCGAGCGAGATCACGAGGGGAAGGTGGGGCACCACCTTCCCCTTCGTCGTTCTCGTAACCGCGCCCGAGCGGGAGGCTCTGGGTTCGGATCGGAGTCAGGCGATGTTTCCCGACCTCACCCGCGACGATGTCTTCCGGCTCGAGACCCGGAGGCTGTGGCTGCGCTGGGCCCGCCAGGCCGACGCGCAAGCCCTCGTCCGCTTCGCCGGTGAGAAAGCCGTAGCCGGGATGACCGCCCGCATTCCGCATCCGCTCGATCCGCCATCCGTGGATAACTTCATCCTCGAATCGCGGCAGGCCAATGCGGATGGACGGGCGCTGATCATGGCGATCACGCCGCGGCGCCACCCGACCCAGGCGATCGGCGTGGTGAGCATCGAGCCCGGTCCGGAGGGCGGTGCCCCGCATCTCGGCTACTGGCTCGGCACACCGCACTGGGGCCAGGGCCTGGCCACGGAAGCCGCGCGGGCGATGATCGACGCCTTCTTCGCCTATACGGAGGGGAGCGAGCTCGCTGCTTGCGCCCGGGTGGTCAACCCGGCTTCGCGGCGGGTGCTGGAGAAGTGCGGCTTCGCCTCGGTCGGCTCCGGGCTCCAGGCCTTCCCCGCCCGGGGCGGCGTCTTCCCGGTCGACCGTTTCCGGCTCGACCGGCGGGCCTGGGACAGCCTGAAGACCTGGCACGCCGCGGGCCTCGTCTTCGAGCGTCATGACCGGCCGGAATGCCGGCCCGGCGCCTGATCTGATAGAACCACGGCGGCCGGGGCTCCTCCCCGACCGCCGTGAACCCATTCTGGAGTGATCCCGTGAAGTTCCTCGACGAGGCCAAGGTCTACGTCCGCTCGGGAGACGGCGGCGCCGGCTGCGTCTCGTTCCGGCGGGAGAAGTTCATCGAGTTCGGGGGTCCCGACGGCGGCGATGGCGGCCGGGGCGGCGACGTCTGGGTCGAGTGCGTCGAGGGGCTGAACACCCTGATCGACTACCGCTACCAGCAGCATTTCAAGGCGCGCAAAGGCGAACACGGCTCGGGCCGCAACCGCGCCGGTGGCAAGGGCGAGGACGTGGTCTTGAAGGTGCCGGCCGGCACCGAGATCCTGTCCGAGGACCGCGAGACCCTGATCGCCGACATGACCACGGTCGGCCAGCGGGTGCGGCTTGCCAAAGGGGGCAATGGCGGCTTCGGCAACGCCTACTTCACCACCTCGACCAACCGCGCCCCGAAACACGCCAATCCGGGGCTCGAGGGCGAGGAGCACTGGCTCTGGCTGCGCCTCAAGCTCATCGCCGATGCCGGCCTCGTCGGGCTGCCGAATGCCGGCAAGTCGACCTTCCTCGCCGCCGTCACCGCGGCGAAGCCGAAGATCGCCGACTACCCCTTCACCACCCTGCATCCGGGCCTGGGCGTGGTGCGGGTCGATACCCGCGAATTCGTGCTCGCCGACATCCCGGGGCTGATCGAGGGCGCGCATGAAGGTGTGGGCCTCGGTGACAAGTTCCTGGCCCATGTCGAGCGCTGCCGGGTGCTGCTCCACCTCGTCGAGGGTACGAGCGAGGATGCCGGGGCCGCCTACCGGCTGGTGCGTACCGAACTCGAAGCCTACGGCCACGGCCTGGAGGACAAGCCCGAGGTGGTCGCCCTCTCGAAGGCCGACGCCCTCGACCCCGAGACCCTGGCGCTCCAGGTCGAGCGGCTGGAGGCGGAGACCGGCCGGAAGCCCCTGGTCCTGTCCTCTGCGACGCGGCAGGGCGTCACGGAAGCCCTGCGCACCCTGATGGCCCGCATGGACGAGGCGGCGGCCGAGGCGCCGGCGGAGCGGGTGGCCTGGCAGCCTTGAGGTTGCCGCGCGTCGTGCGGTAGTCTGCGTGCAGTCGGGAAATGCCACATGGCCGAGCCTCTGATCATCGACAGCGACGAGCCTCTGCGGCTGGCCCGGCGCCTCGCGGAGCGTCTTGGGACGACCCCGGACGATGCCGTGGCGCAAGCGCTGCGCGCCTATGACAAGGCGCCAGCGGCGACGCGCCCCTTGATCGCTTCGTGGCAAACCCTGGGCGATCGAGAAGCCGTCATCGCCGATATTGTGGCGCGCGGCGCGGCTGTCAGGGCCAAGCTGCCGCCGGGGACGAACTCCGATCACAGCGATCTTTACGACGAGTCCGGCCTGCCGCGATGATCGCGGTCGATACGTCGGCGCTGCTCGCCATCGCCTTCGGCGAGCCAGAGGCCCAAACCTTTCTCGCCGCTCGAACACGAGAAGACTGCGTCCTGGGCACACCGACAGCCCTGGAGGCGCATATCGCCGTCGAACGCCGCGGCGAACCCGATGCGACAGGCATCCTCCGCGAACTTATGAGTCTCTCAAATCTCACGCTCCTGCCGTTTACGGCAGCTCAGGCCTTTATCGCGCAACGGGCATTCGACCTTTACGGCAAAGGTCGCGAGCATCCCGCATCCTTGAATCTTGGTGACGGCCTGTCTTCCGCCATCGCCAAGCGCGACGAGCTTCCTCTACTGTTCAAAGGAACCGATTTCAGCATGACGGACCTCGTGCCCGCCGTGAGCGTGCGGCCGTGACTCCCACCCTCGACCAGTTCCGCCGCGTCGTCCTGAAGGTCGGCTCGGCGCTCCTCGTCGACCGGGGGCGGGGGCGGCTGCGGCATGCCTGGCTCGCGGCGCTCGCCGAAGACATCGCCGACCTGCATGGCCGGGGCGTCGACGTGCTGGTGGTCTCCTCCGGATCGATCGCGCTGGGGCGCACGGTGCTCAATTTCAGCCCGGGTCCCCTGCGGCTCGAGGAGAGCCAGGCCGCGGCGGCGGTGGGGCAGATCGCGCTCGCCCGCCACTGGTCGGAGGCCTTGGCCCATCACGGCATCGTCGCCGGCCAGATCCTGGTGACGCCGCAGGACACCGAGGAGCGCCGGCGCTACCTCAACGCGCGCGCCACCACCCTGAAGCTCCTGGAGGAGCGTGCCGTCCCGGTCGTCAACGAGAACGACACGGTGGCGACGTCGGAGATCCGCTACGGCGACAACGATCGCCTCGCCGCCCGGGTCGCCACGATGATCGGCGCCGACCTCCTGGTGCTGTTCTCCGACATCGACGGGCTCTACACCGCCCCGCCGGCGAGCGACCCGAAGGCCGAGCACCTGCCGGTGATCGCCCGGATCACCCCGGAGATCGACGCCATGGCGGGCGGACCGGCCTCGGAACTGTCCCGCGGCGGCATGCGCACCAAGGTGGAGGCGGCCAAGATCGCGATCTCGGGCGGCACCCACATGATGATCGCCGACGGCCGGCCGAAGAACCCGCTCAAGGCGGTGACGGGCGGGGCGCGCTGCTCGTGGTTCCTCGCAGGCTCGACACCGGGGGCGGCCCGCAAGACCTGGATCGCCGGTTCGCTCGAGCCGCGCGGCACCCTGACGATCGATGCCGGCGCAGCGCGCGCGCTCCAGGGCGGGGCGAGCCTCCTGCCGGTCGGCGTGAAGCGGGTCGAGGGCAGCTTCAGCCGCGGCGACGCGGTGACGATCCGGGCCGGCGACGGTCAGGTGCTCGGCCGCGGCCTCGTGGCCTATGACAGCGAGGATGCCGGCCGCATCCTCGGGCGGTCGAGCCGGGAGATCGAGGCGGTGCTGGGCTATCCGGGCCGGGCCGCCATGGTGCACCGGGACGATCTCGCCCTGGTGGGCGATTGACGCGCGGGACCTCGGCAGCGTCGAGGGCGCGCGGGGCGGGAGGCTGGCCGGCATATGCACCGTCCCGAGACCTAGTGCGTTAGCCCTTCGCGCATGAGCCCTTGGATGAGCCTTCGGCGCGCCGGGAGCAGGCGACCATGGCCAACCGCGACATCGTCGTCATCGGCGGCTCCTCAGGGGCGACCACGCCTCTGAGGGCGATCCTCGGCGCCCTGGCACCGGACCTGCCGGCGGCAATCTTCGTCGTGCTGCACATTCCCGCCCGCAGCCTCGGCGTGCTGGCGACCGTGACCGCGGCAGCGACCCATCTGCCGGTTCGCGCGGCGACCGACGGCATGGCGATCCAGCCCGGCACCGTCACTCTCGGCGTGCCGGACCACCACCTCATCCTGGCGGAGGGCCGGATCCGGCTCGGGCGCGGCCCGCGCGAGAACATGGCGCGGCCCTCCATCGATCCGCTGTTCCGCTCGGCCGCCGCCGCCTACGGCCCTCGGGTGATCGGTATCCTGCTGAGCGGTCTCCTGAACGACGGCGCCTCGGGCCTCGAAGCGATCAAGAGCTGCGGCGGGATCACGCTGGTGCAGGATCCCGCCGACGCGCTGGCGGACGAGATGCCGCGCAGCGCCCTCGCGGCCCTGGAGGTCGACCTGACACTGCCGGCGGCGCGGATCGGCGACGTCTTGTCGGACCTCGTGCGCGATGCCGCCGGGCCGCGCCTGCCGGTCTCGCCCGAACTGCGCCTGGAGGTCGACATCGCGGCGGGCGAGCGGGTCGACAGCGACGTGCTGCGCCGCATCGCCGACCCCTCACCGATCACCTGCCCACAATGCGGCGGCGTCCTCTCGCAGGTGCGCGACGGCAAGCCGCTGCGGTTCCGCTGCCAGGTCGGCCATGCCTTGTCTGCCGAGGCGGTGGCGAAGGAGCAGGAGAACGCCGTCGACGAGGCCATGCGGGTGGCCCTGCGCATCATCGAGGAGCGCGCGGAACTCGTCCGGCGCATGGCGCGGGAGGGGCGGGAGGCTGGACGGACGGCCGTCAGCGCGATGTACGAGGAGCGCGCGGCCGAGTATCGCCGCTACGCCGACACGATCCGCAAGGCCGTCCTCCTGCGGCTGCCGCTCTCCGAACCCTCGGGCGACGAGGGTGCGCAGGAGAAGTGACGTCGTCCCGGAAAGTGAATCTTCAACCGGCACCCCCTATGAGCGGGACCACGATACGAGGCGCCCGCCCCTCCCCCGGCGGCGGAGACGAGACCGATGCGGCGTTCCCCCGTGCCCGGCGCGGCGCTGGCGGCCTGGACCGAACTCGATACCGGCCCGATCCCCGGCGGGGGCGGCGCCTTGCGGCTGGTACGGCGCGACGACGAGTTCCTGATCGTGGTCGAGGGCATGGAGCTGATGGGCAGCCATCGCAGCGGCTCGGAGCGGGAGCTCGCGGCCCTCGCCTGCGCGGCCTTGCGCCGCTATCCGGCGCCGCGGGTGCTGATCGGCGGGCTCGGCATGGGCTTCACCCTGCGGGCGGCCCTGGCCGAACTCGGGCCCGACGCCAAGATAGTCGTCGCCGAGCTGGTGCCGGCGGTCCTGACCTGGGCCCGCGGCCCCCTCGCCCCCATTTTCGGCGGCTGCCTCGACGACAAGCGGGTGGAGATTCGCGAAGGCGACGTCAACCGGGTGATCCAGTCCGGGCCGCAGGCCTGGGACGCGATCCTCCTCGACGTCGATAACGGCCCGCGCGGCCTGGTCAGCCGGGCCAATGACCGGCTCTACGATTCCTGGGGTTTGAAGCGGGCGCGCTGGGCCCTGCGTCCAGGCGGCCTGCTCGGGATCTGGTCCGGCTGCCCGGACCGGAAGTTCAAGGCCCGCCTGCAGCGCACCGGCTTCACGGTCGCGGAGCACCGCATCCGCTCCGAGCGCCCCGGGCGGACCCCGCACGTGGTCTGGATCGCGACGCGCCCGACCGACGGCGGGTGAGGACGGGCTGCGCCCGCGGCGCCACGCCCCTCGCCGCCACACCGCTTCCACTCGGGACGGACTTCGACCCACAGCTGATTCCATCACCGATCACTTGCAATCACTTGCCGATCGTCACTTGCCGACCGGTTAGGACGTGCTAGGCAGCCTGCGGCCAAGCTTCGCAAAGGCGCGGCGTCCCGAGCTGTCCCCCCATGCCCATCCCCGCTTCCGCCCTCCTCCGCGGCGCCGTTCTCGGCGTCCTGACCGTCCTGCTCGCGCTGGGCTTCCTGCTCGGGCCGACTCGGCCAGCCGCGGCGCAGACGGACGACGCGCGCCGCACCGAGCTGAATGCCGGCATCGCAGCGGCCCGGGCCGAGGCGGAGCGGTTGCAGGGCGACTTCAAGGGCCTGCTCGGCATCCGCGACCGGACCGAGGTCCTGATCACCGAGGCCAAGGCGCTGCGGCGGGACACCGAAGCGGCCCGTGCCCGCCTCCAGGCGCAGCTCGCCGAGATCGGGCGCGCCACCGTGCCGGAGGCCGCCGGCGTCGAGAAGCGGCAGGTCGAGGCCGAGCTGGCGCAGGTCGAGACCCGGCTGCGGCAGGACGGGCAGAGCCTGCGCGCTGCCGAGGAACTCCTGAACCGCGTGACCGAGGCGCGCCGGTCGCTGTTCGCCCGGCGCCTCCTCGCCCCGAGCCCGAGCCCGCTCACCCCTTCCTTCTGGAGCGAGCTCCTCGACCGGGCGGTGCCACAGGTCGGCGAGAGGATGGCGGCCCTCGGCACGAAGGCGGCAGAGAACGCCTGGGACGAGGATTTCCTCGGCCTCGCCGTGATCCTGATCCTGGGGCTCGGCCTGTCCTGGGTCTTCCGCGCGGTCGGCCGCCGCCTGGCGCGCAGCTGGCGCCGGCTCTGCGAGCGGGCCGGTATCGGCCCGCGGCGGGCGGCCGCGATCCACGCCCTGATCGATCTCGGCGTGATGGTGGCGCCGCTCCCGCTGGCGATCGCCATCCTGCTCCTGCTCAACGAGGAGACCGACCTCTCGCCCGGCAGCCTCGATTCCCTGTTCGTCCGCTTCTTGGCCGCGATCGCCGGCGTGCTGCTCGGCACCGGCATCCTCCGGGCGATGGTGGCGCCGCGCGATCCCGCGGTGCGGCTCCTCGCCGTCGGCGATCCGGCGGCCCGGACCATCCATCGCACCGGCACGGCGATGCTGCTGATCTACGCGGCGAACCTCGTCTTTTCCGAGTTCACCGTCATGGCGCAGTTCCGGGGGGTGATCGGCGAAGCCACGACGATCCTCACGGTGCTCGCCTGTTGCGCGCTCCTCGCCGGCGCGCTCGTGCGGCTCGCCCATGCCGAGCCCCCGGACGAGGAGGCCGTGGCGGCGATGCCGGCGGCCTCTCCCGTCGGTGTCCTCGGCGGCCTGGCGCCGCTCGCCTGGGCGGTGACGGCCGCCGCCTTCGCCTGCGTGCTCCTCGGCCTCACGGCGCTCGGCGCCTTCCTGGTCGGGCGCCTCATCGTCACCGGCGTGCTGGTGGCGTTGGGCTGGATCGTGCTGATCTGCGTCGACGCGCTCTCGGTCGGGTCCGAGGACGTCGCCCGCTCGCCCCGGCTGTCGCGGTTGTGCCGCACCTTCACGCTCCGGCCCGAGACGCTGGCGCTGGCCTCCATCGTGACCTCGGGCGCGCTGCACGCCCTCGTCGTCGGCGCGATGGTGTTCGTGGTCATCGGCCCGTGGAACCTCGCCTATGGCGAGCTGAACCCGTTCCAGGACGCGTTCCTCGGCACCACCGTGGCGGATCTGCGCGGCTGGCTGGGGGCCGCCGGCCTCGCGCTCTTCGCCTTCGCGGTGGGCCTGCTGGCGACCCGCTTCGCCACCGGCTGGCTCGACCGGCGCTTCCTGCCCCATACGAGGCTCGATGCCGGGGCGCGCTACTCGGTCATCACGGTGGTGGGCTATGGCGGCCTCGCCCTGACGCTCGTGGTGGCGCTCGGTCAGCTCGGGGTGAACCCGCAGAGCCTCACGGTGATCGCCGGCGCCCTCTCGGTCGGCATCGGCTTCGGCCTGCAGAGCATCGTGTCGAACTTCGTCTCGGGGCTCATCGTGCTCGCCGAACGGCCGATCCGGGTCGGCGACCTCGTCACCGTGAAGGGCGAGGAGGGCCGGGTGAAGAAGATCAGCGTGCGATCCACCCTGATCGCCACCGGCGACCGCACCGACCTCGTGGTGCCCAACACCGACCTCATCACCTCGATCGTCCGCAACAAGACCCTCACGGACGACACCCAGCGCCTGCGCGTGCCGCTGATCCTCGACAAGGAGACCGACATCGAGGTGCTGCACGAGATCCTGCTGAAGGTCGCAAGCCACCATCCCAACGTCGCGGCTCACCCGGCCCCGACCCCCCTCCTGATGCGGATCGGCGAGCACGGCCTCGAATACGAGGTACGCTGCTTCCTCGTCGATCTCGCAGCGAGCGACGCGACGCGCAGCGAGCTGAACACGGTCTGGCTGACGCTGTTTCGCCGCGCCGGCATCAAGCTCGGCGGGCCGCCCGCGGCCTGACGGCCGAACCAGTCGCGGGCCGGGCATCATTCCGCCGGCCGCGGGCGGCCAGTGCCGCGGCGGTCGCCTGTGAGGATGATGGCAAACAAGAACCCGAGCAGAGTCGCGCGATGCACTCTGCTCAGAGCGCCTCGACGAGCGGAACGGCGGCCACGAGGGCGATGGCCACGGCGAGGGCGACGGCCAGCACCAGGGAGATGGAGCGCCCCGCAAGGACGGTGATCCGGCGCTCCCCTCCCGTAGATGGCAACCGTTCGATGTTCGGCTGACTCATGGCAAAACTGCTTGTCGGCGCGTAGACGCCCCGCGTCAGAGTAACAGACTCGACCGAGACAAGAGTGGACACCTTCATGCCCAGCGTCTCTAAAGCTTGTCCGGGCGTCTCAAACCGGCACGCATCGGGAACCGGCGCAGGGACAGGCAGCCCCCTGGCGACCCTCGGCTCGTCCTTCCCGGGCCTCAGGACATAACCTGTTTGGTTGCGGCCGGACAGGCATGAAAACCTGCCGTTGCTGACGCAGCAGGAACCGACGATCATCCCTGGAACGTCATCGGCGACGATCCGATCGTCCGTCTCACTTGTCGGAACTCTACGTCTCAAACGGCGCGGCTGCCCTGGACAACCGGATTCGGTTGGGAAACAAACGGGACGATCCCCACGGTCAAGCTTATCGCGAATGGCAGGGGATCCTGATCAAGATCAACCGCCCTCTTGCCAATGGACGCGGCCGCCGGTCGGCCCTCCGCGCGAGCCCGACGTAATGCGCATCATTGCCGCCAGCCTGAGCTTCCTCGCCCTGACCGCCTGCGGGACCGTGACCCGCGGCACGACCGAGCAGGTCACCTTCCTGTCCGAACCACCCGGCGCCGCGATGCGCACCTCGTTCGGGACGGGATGCCCGGTCACGCCCTGCACCCTCGAGATCCCGCGCAAGCAGGAATTCGTCACGACCTTCTCGCTGCCCGGCCACGCCGACGTGCAGGTGCCGGTCACCACGAAGCTGAGCGGGACGGGCGGCGCCAGCATGGCCGGCAATCTCGTCGCCGGCGGCCTCATCGGCGCGGGCGTCGATGCTTATCACGGCACCGCCTACGACCACACGCCGAACCCGGTCATCGGCCGCATGGTCCCGTTCTCCTCGCCGCTGCCGGCTCGCCGCCGCCGCGCCGCGCCGCAGAGCTGACGGAGGCCGTCCCGATGTCCTCGACCATCATGCGCTGCGCGGCGGCGGGCGCGGCGCTCCTCGCCGCCCTGGCGACCGGCGCCTGCCAGACCTCCTACAAGAGCAACAGCACCGGCATCGGCCTCACCGGCGGGGTGCGGGCCGAGGCGGTGACGCCGGACCTCTACCGCATCGAGGCGAGGGGCAACGGCTTCACCAGCAAGGGCCGGGTGCAGGACTTCGTGATGATGAAGGCGGCGGAGATCACCCTCGCCAATGGCCGCACGCACTTCCTCATCACGGATTCCCGCGACACCACCGAGCGGAACCAGTACCGCGGCCCGTCGCGCTCCGAGACCGTCTGGCGGGGCGATTCCCGCGTCACCACCACGACGCCCGGCTTCGTCAACACGGTGGTGCGTCCGGGAGAAGACGCCTATGTGCGCCTGCTCTCGAAGAGCGCGGGACCGCTGCCTCCGGAGGCGCTGGACGCCGCCGAGGTCAAGCGCGTGGTCGGCCCGCGCCTGCTCCAAGACGACTGACAGGACGACCGACCCGACGGCTTCGGTCCGTCGGAACCCGGCATCCGCGGGCGGGAGCCAAGCAGGCTCCCGCTCCCGGCCCCCCGTGTCTCGCTGAACCGGCGCGGCCGAACGGTCGCGCCACGACGCTGCGTCTCCTCTCAAGGTTTTCGGTCATGCTGCGCCATCGCGCTCCCCTGCTCGCCGGCCTGTCCGCCATCGCGCTCACGGCTTGGAACGATCCTGGCCGGGCGGCCGAGGCGGGCCCGCTGCCGGCCTTCGCCCGCATCGCGAACTCGGACCTCGCCGCGCAGCGCCCGCTGATCTCGCCATCGACGATCGGCCTCAGCGCCGTCGATTTCGAGACGCCGGAATACAAGCTGCAATACGGCCTCCCGTCGATGAACGCCGCGGCGGCCTATGCGCGGGGCTTCACGGGCGCCGGCGAGACGGTCGCGGTGGTGGATTCCGGCATCGACGCGAACCATCCGAAGTTCGACGGGCGGATCTCCGGCCTGTCGCGCAACTTCGACATCGGCGGCAGCAACCCGGGCGATGTCCGCGACAACCTCCAGCCGGAGGACCAGGGCCACGGGACGGCCGTGGCGGGCGTGGTCGCGGCGGCCCGGACCGGACAGAAGATCCACGGCGTCGCCTTCGACGCCGAGATCATGGCCCTGAGGGCCACGGGGAGCAACCGCGACACGGCCGCGGCGCTCTCGTACGCCGCCGATCAGGGCGTCCGCATCCTCAACGCGAGTTACGGACCGGGATTTCCACAGAAGCGGCTGCCCAACGGCTCGCCAAACCCCGATTACAAAGAACTCGAGATCTATGACATCAATGTCGGCGATCTATACAGGACCTCCACCAGCCTGAAGAAGGCGATGGATGGCGGCATGCTCGTGATCGCCGCTGCGGGCAATGACGGCATCGACCAGCCGATCATCGCGAAGAACCCGACGGGCATGTCGCTGTTTCCGTTCATCAAGCCATCGACCGCGAGGAGCGGCGACTACCGCTTGGTGGATGGAGAGGGAAGAGAGTTCCCGATCGAGGCGGATGACGAGGACAGCGACTTCTCACAGCTCTCCAAGTCGCTCATCACCGTCGTCGCCGTCGACAAGGACGCCACGATCGCGCCCTACAGCAACCGCTGCGGCGTCGCGGCCAACTGGTGCATGGCGGCGGTTGGCTCGATGGTCGGGACGACGGTGCCGCTGGGGACCGCCCCGAACGGCTCCGACTACGAGTTCAAGTTCGGCACCTCCTTCGCGGCCCCGCAGGTCGCCGGCGCCGCCGCGGTGCTGCGCCAGGCCTTCCCGTTCATGACCGCGCCGCAACTCGCCCAGACGCTGCTCACGACGGCCACCGACCTCGGCGATCCGGAGATCTACGGCTGGGGCCTCCTGAATCTCGGCCGCGCCGTCGACGGCCCGGGCCTGTTCACCTCGACCTGGGACGTCGACACCCACGGCTATTATGGCCGCTTCGCCAACCCGATCGGCGGTCCGGGCGGCCTGGTGAAGCGGGGCGCCGGCATCCTGGAACTCGCCGGGGCCAACCAGTACGAGGGCGCGACCGAGGTGCTCGGCGGCACCCTGGTGCTCAACGGGTCGGTGACCTCGCCGGTGATCGTCGAGTACGACGGGACCCTGCGCGGCACCGGCCGCATCGCCTCCTCGCTCGCCAGCAACGGCATCGTGCGCCCGGGCAACTCCCCCGGCACCCTGACGGTGGCCGGCCCGGTGGCCTTCGGGCCCGACAGCCTGCTCGCCCTCGACATCGACGGGACCCGGACCGGCAGCGGCGCCGGCAGCCATTCCCGCCTGCTGGCGACCGGCACCACCGCCACGGTGGCGGCCGGCGGCGCTCTGGTGCCGATCCTGCGCGGCATCACGGGCGACGCCTCGAACGCCTACACGCCGGCCCTCGGCACCCGGTTCGGGGTGCTCGGCGCCGCAGCGGGCCTGTCCGGCTCCTTCGCGGGACTGGCCCAGCCGACGAGCGGCCTCGCCGCCGGCACCCGCTTCGACGCGCTCTACCGCGCGACCGGCCTCGACCTCGTGGTGACGCCGGCCCGCTACGCGGCGCTCCAGGCGGTCGGCCTGCGGCAGACCGGCAACGAACGGGCGGTGGGCGCCGCCCTCGACGCGGCGCGTCCGGACGCCGGCACCCGACCCGACGCCCTGCGCGCTCCCCTCTACGACGCGCTTTACGCCAGCACGCCCGCGTCGCTGCCGGGCGCACTCGCCAGCCTGTCCGGTCAGACCTACGGCGACGCCGTGATGGCCGACCTCTCCGCCCGGCGCCTCGCCGGGGCGGCCCTCGACCGGCACCTCACCCTCGGCACCGGGCTCGGCGTCAGCGTATCGGCCGGCCGTGGCGGCGCCGGGCTCGGCCCGAATCTCGACCTGCGGGCGAAGCCCGGTGCCGCCACGGCGGCGCTCGCGGTGGGCGAGGGACGGTTCTGGGGTGATGCCGTCTACGGCTTCGGCACCCGCAGCCGGGACGCTGCGGCCGGCGGCGCGGGCTTCGACGCCGGCGGCGTCATCCTCGGCCTCGACCGGCAGGTCTCCGCGACCACCCTGGTCGGCGGCGCCTTCACCTACCTGCGCGGCGAAGGCAGCTCGAACGGTGCCGTCCGCGACCTCGGCCGGTTCAGCAACGACAGCTACGGCGGCACGCTCTACGGCATGACGCGCGTCGAGGCGATCGAGCTGCGCGGCACCGTCAGCGGCGGCATCACGACCGGCCGCATCACCCGCGACATCGCGGTCGGCAGCCTGCAGCGCAGCGTGAGCGGGTCGCTCTCCGGCCCGAATGCCGGCGCCTCGGCCTTCGCCGGCACCCGCATCGCCGCCGGGATCCCCGGCACGGCGGTGATCCCGGAGGCGGGGCTCTCCTACGATTACCTCGGCCGCGGGCGGGTCGCCGAGGCGGGAGCGGCCGGGCTCTCGGCGGCGACCCGCGACGTCAACGCCCTGCGGTCCCTCCTGGGCGCCCGCCTGGCCTCGGACGTCGTGCTTCCCGGCGCCGCCCCCCTGCGGTTCGACCTGCGGGCCTACTGGGCGCACGAGCTCGCCGACACGACGGCCCTGGTGCAGTCCCGCCTGTTCGGAACCGGCTTCTCGGCGGCGACCAGCCGGCTCGCCCGCGATGGCGCCGTGCTGGGCGCGAGCCTGAGCGGCGAGATCGCGCCCGGCTTCGCCCTGCAGGCGGGCTATACCGGCGAGATCCGGGCCCGGGCCGACGCCCATCTGTTCTCGGCCGGGCTCACTGCCACCTGGTAGGCCCGAGCGGATCTCGCAAAAGCGGTCGCCGGTTTCGCAACGGAAATCTGCGACAAGACAAGAAGCCAAGCGGCGGACGCGTGGGCCTGCCAGCGCAAGTCTGCATGGAGCGGCGTCCGATCGCCCTGAAATCGGACGCCGCTCCAGTCTTTTGATTTTGCCGCATCGTCTGCGACGAATTGGTCTCCACATCGTCGGAAACTGTCCGGACAGACCAGCGCTGCGCCGTCGGGGACGCGCTCTTCCATCGGGGTGCGGCGCCGACCTGCGCTCCCCCATATCCTGACCGCCCGTGTCCTCGTGAGCACAACTTGATCGCGTCGCGTGAATGACGACGACACCCGGCGTTTTGGCATTGACGCAGCGCTTCCGCGTGCCCATCCTTTTTTGTGCATTGCTGAAACGGGTTTGTCTCATTTCGACTTTCCCGCGACGGTACTTTCGACGCACTCGACGGGCGTTCATGTCGAACATGCACGCCTCAACTCACGAGAGGCCGCGTTCATCCTCGCAGGATGCGACAGCGGCACCAGGCCGGGCGGTGGACGCTGACGCGATGGCGGAGAACGCGGCGACGGACTTGATGCTCGAGCGCCTCGAAGCCGAGCAGCAATTCGCCCTCTGGCACGACCTGGTGCAGCCTCTCTTCCGGGTCAGCCTCGACGAGGAATCGGCCGCCGGCTTCCGGGCCGAGGTGCAGGCGGTCCCGGTCTCCGACGCCCTGCTGACGACCGCGACGTCGCGGGCGCAATCCTTCGAGCGCAGCATGGGCGACGTCCGCAGCTCCGGCTGGGACCATGTCGTGATCCAGCATTACGTCAGCGGCGGCTTCGAGGGGCTCTGCGGCGAGCGGGCGGTCTCGGTCGCGGCCGGGGACATCAACGTCCTCGACCTCAACCGCACCCTGCGCACGCGGGCGACGGATTTCTCCAACCTCACGCTGATCCTGCCGCGGGACCGCCTGCCGATCGCCGGGTCGCACGACCTGCATGGGCGCGCGATCGGCCGGGGCAGCGCCCTCGCGACGGTGATCGGGAGCCACCTGCGCAGCCTGGCCGAGCATGCCGGGTCCCTCTCCCCGCGGGAGGCGAGCGCGGCCCTCGACGCGCTCTGCCTGCTGCTCTCGGGCAGCGACTTGCGGGAGGCCGATCCGCTCGTGCGCGCGGCGGCGAGCGCCAGCGCCCACGAGCGGATCTGCGCGCATATCGACCAGTACCTTGACGACCCGACCCTGAGCCCCGCCGGCATCGCGGCGGCCTGCCGGGTGTCGCGGGCGACCCTGTACCGGCTGTTCGGCTTCGACGGCGGCGTCATGGCCTACATCGCCGGGCGCCGGCTCGACCGGGCCTTCACGGCCCTGAGCCGGCCGGATGACGGGCGCACCAGCATCGCGCAGGTGGCCTATCGCAGCGGCTTCGCCAGCGAGACGCATTTCAGCCGCTCGTTCCGGGCCCGGTTTGCCATGACCCCGCGGGACGCCCGCCGCCTCGCCCGCGAGGGCCTGCATCCGGTCGCGGCGGCGCCCGGCCTGAGCCCGCGCGACTGGGTGGGGACGATCCGGCGCCTGCGGGAAACCTTCTGAGGGCGGGACCGTCTTCCGAGAGCTTGGCAAGCCTGAGGATCTGCTGGTTCCGGGACAGGCGCCCTGCGGCGGTCAGGGCAGCGCGCCGATCAGCTCCTTGGCACGGGTCATCGTGTCGTTGCAGGCCTGGGCGTTGCCGGCGCGGTCCTGGTCGCGCGCCGTGGCGATCAGGCCGCGCGCCTCGGCGATCCGGCCGGCCTGCGGCGCGGTCGCGGGATCGCTCGGCTTTCCCGCCGGCGGGGCAGCCAGAGCCTTGGGTGAGGCCTCCTTGGGTAAGGCCTCCTTGGGCGAGCCTCGCGTCGTCGGCGCGTCGCCGGTCACCGCTGCGGCACCGGGGCTCTCGAGCCGGCGCTCGATCGTGGCAATCTGCTCCGCGCAGGGCGTGGCCGCAGCGGCGGTTGCGGCGAGCGGCACCAGAATCGAAGCCGCGATGAATGTCCCTCGCATCGGGGAGCCTCCTGCCCGAAGCCGCCTCTCGCGGGCGGCAGCCCCGGGCAACGGATGACCTCACCACCGGTTCGCGCTGCGGATCACGGCGTCGGTGTCGCACGGCGCCCGGCCGCCGCGCGCATCGGCGGCCTGTCTCGGGCGCCCCGCCTCGGCGCCCAGCCTTCAACTCCTGCCCTGGCGCGCCGCCGCCGCCGCGACGAGGCGCAGCACCTCGCGGCGGGCCTCGGGATCCGTGATCCGGTTGAAGGTGCGCAGGAGGTCGACCGCCTGCCGCTCGAAGCTCCTGTCACCGTCACGCTCCACCCCGGGGCCGGGGACCGGATCGATCGAGATCCCGAGCAGGGCCTCGATCTCGCGCAGCCGGCGGATCGACAGGCTCTCGGCCGAGACAGCGTCGTCATCGCCGCGAGAGGGGTTCGGCTGGCGGCCGGAATCGAACACGCCATCGGACATCGGCACCTCCTGCCCCCGAGCACGGTGCCCGGGGTCGCGTCGCGGCTGCCGCGCCCCCGCTCGCAGCGCCGTGAAAGTCTGATTATTGTCCTGCTCGTTCGCAGACAAACAAGATGGATCGTCTCACTCAGATGTGATGAGCGACCCGCTCCGAACGGGTGAGCGCCCGGACAAGCGGCGGTCACGGCTGGGCTCAGCCATTCCCGACCGGCATGCCTCGTGCGGTCGGCATCGCCTTACAGAGAATGAGCCCCTGAAGGACCGTGAGCGGACCGAGTCATGACGATGTCACCGAGGCGTTCCGGCGAAGCTCAGGATCAAGCCTGCCCGCCTCACCACGCATCCTCGCCTCGCCCGGCCTCTTCGCCTCATGGACGAGCGTCGCTGCCGCTTCTCGTCGCCGTGACCATGACCGGGACGGTGGCCCTGCACATCTTCGTGCCCGCCCTCGCGGCGGCGGCGGCCGATCTCGGCACCACACCGGTCGCGGCGCAGCTGACGATCACCCTCTACCTCGTCGGCCTCGCCTGCGGGCAGCTGGTCTACGGGCCGCTCTCGGACCGGTTCGGCCGTCGCCCGGTGCTGATCGCCGGCCTGTCGCTCTACCTCGCGGGGCTCCTCCTGGCGATCCCCGCCCCCTCGATCGAGGTGCTGATCGTCGCCCGGGTGCTGCAGTCGCTCGGGGCCTGCGGCTCGCTGGTGCTCGGCCGGGCGATGGTGCGGGACGTCTCGACCTCCGCGGATGCCGCCCGCAAGATCGCGATCCTGACCATGGCGATGACGCTGACCCCGGCCCTGGCGCCGGCGATCGGCGGCCTCGTCGCCGGCGCCTTCGGCTGGCGGGCGGTGTTCGTGGTGCTGGCGGCGGTGGTGGCCGTCCTCGGCGCGCTCGTGGTGCTGACCCTGCCGGAGACCAATCGGCGGCTGGTCGCGCTGCCGGGCATCGGTGCCGTCGCGGGGGCTTACGTGCGCCTCCTGCGCAACTCGACCTACCGGGCCTACCTGCTCGCCGGGGCCTGCGCCGGCACCAGCCTCTACGCCTTCCTGGCGGTGGCGCCGTTCCTCCTCGTCGACCGGCTCGGCCGCTCGTCGCAGGAGGTCGGGCTCGATTGCCTGATCGTGGTGGCGGGGATGGTGGCCGGATCGGCAGCGGCCGGGCGCCTGGCCGGGCGGATGCCGATTCAGCGGGCGGCCCGGATCGGCAACGGCCTCTGCCTCGCCGCGGCCCTGGCGCTGCTGGCGATCGACCTCAGCGGGCATCTCACGGTGGTGACGCTGCTCGCGCCCCTCGTGCTCTACGCGGTCGGCATCGGGCTCCTCGGGCCGAACGCGGTGGCGGGCCTGATGAACGTCGATCCCCACGCGGCCGGCTCGGCCTCGAGCCTCTACGGCTTCATGCAGATGGCGCTCGGCGCCCTGTTCACGCTCGTGGTCGCCACGTGGCACGACGGCTCGGCGACCCCGGTCGCGGCGACGCTGCTCGGCGCCGCCGCGATCGCCGCGCTCTCGCTCCGGCGGGTGTGAGCCGAGCCCGCACCGGCCTGTGAACAGACGTTAACCTTTTCTTAACTCGGCCGTTGCCCTCGCGGACCCGGCGTGCGACCAATTCGTTAACGAGAGCTTAACGGTTGCGGGTGCGGGTCGGATGCGTATCGCGGGTCGCAAGGGCGGAATTGGAATCGCGCAGGCCCTGGCCGTGGCTGCCGGGCTGCTGGCTTCGGTGAGCGGGGCGGGCAGCCAGACCCTGGCGGGGCTCCCGGCCGTCACCCTTCCGGCCGCTGCCGTCGGCGAGGCCCGGCCGGTCCCGGCCTGGGTCGAGTTCTGTACCCGCTACGGGTCGGAATGCGCGGTGGATGCCGGCGAGCCGGCGCAGGTGACGCTGACGCCGCGGCTGTGGCAGACGGTCACCGGCATCAACCGGCAGGTCAACACCAGCCTGCGCGCCGTCACCGACCAGGAGCACTGGGGCGTGCCGGACCGCTGGGACCTGGCCGAGGACGGCTCGGGCGATTGCGAGGACTTCCAGCTGCTCAAGCGCAAGCTGCTCGCCCAGGCCGGGCTGCCGCGGCGCGCGATGCGGATGACGGTGGTGATCGACGAGAAGGGCGAGGGCCACGCCGTGCTGATGCTGCGCACCGACCGCGGCGATCTGGTCCTCGACAACAAGACCAGCGCCGTGCTGCCCTGGCACAAGACAGGTTACACCTTCATCAAGCGCGAGGGGGACGAGAGCGTGCGCTGGGTCTCCCTCGGCCGGGCGGTGTCGCCGGTCGTCACGGCGAATCGCTGAGACCGGCCCCGTACCGGGTAGCCAGAACCGCGCTCGCCAGCTCGGCGCTGCCATTCGTCCAGGGCAGCGCCAGCACCACACGCACGCCCGGCGCCGGTGCCGGGGCGACCGGCCGCACCATCGGCGCGGTGATCGGCGCCGGGTCGAGCGCCGGGCGTAAGGTGAGGGCTGCGGCCTCGCGGCCGCCCCGGCTCAGAAGGACGCCAGACCCGATCGCGAGGATGAGCGCGGCCTGGAACCCCAGCCGCCGTATCGTCCGAAACATCTGAAAGCACCCGCCTGTCGTGCGGCGACGTGTTGTAATCCGTCGCTCGCCTGGAACACATCATCGGCCTGAGCTGCTTAACGGCCGGTCGTCACCGCGCCCGGTCACCTCTTCTGGCGTCGGCGATGTTCTGCAATGCTGAATGGAGCTTTTACACTTCCATTCATCATCCCCTAACCTTGACGGGTGGCGAACGCGCCGGCCCGCGGATGTGCCGGGTGGGCCGGAGCCGGTTGCCGCGCTATACTCATCGCCATGAGGATGGCCATGAGGATGGCCATGAGGATGCGGACGAAGCCGGGGACGATGCGGATGGGGTGGCCGACGGGAAGGACGCTGTCGCACGTCGTCCTCTGGAGCCTGCTCGCAGGCCTTGGCCTGCCTGAGGCGGCCCGAGCGCAGTATTATGACGACGGCTACGGCTACCGCCGCGCTCCGGCGTACCGGCCCGCGCCTGCGCCCGAGCCGCAGCGGCAGTTCTACTGGCCCTGGGAGGACCGCCCCTCGGCGCAGCCCCAGGCGCAGGATCCCGGCCGGCCCGCCTATCGCGGCGCCTACCGCACCCCCCGTCCGCGGCGGGAGCGCGAGGTGGTGCATAGCCGCGAGGGTCGCTCGGTGCAGCGACCCAAGCCCCGCCCGGCCCCGGTCGTGGCCAAGCCCGCCGCCCCGAAGCCGAAGACCGATCCGCGCACGCAGATCGCGGTGTTCGGTGATTCCCTCGCCGAGCTGCTGGGCCAGGGCCTCGACACGGTCTACGAAGCGAACCCGGAGGTGGTGGTGATCCGCCGCGCCAAGGGCGACAGCGGCCTCGTGCGCAAGGACGTGGTCGACTGGCCGAAGGCGGCGGAGGACTATCTCAAGTCCAACCCGAAGGTGTCCTACGCGGTGGTGATGGTCGGCGCCAACGATCGCCAGGCCTTGCGCGACGGCGACCAGACGATCGAGCCCCTGAGCGAGCGCTGGCGCGCGCTCTACCGCGAGCGGGTCGACGCGCTCCTGAAGGTCTTCACCGACCGCAAGGTGCCGGTGGTATGGGTCGGCGAACCGCCGATGAAGAGCGATACCCTGTCGGCCGACATCACCTCGCTCAACGAGATCTTTCGCGATCGGGTGCAGCGGGCGGGCGGCGTCTACGTCGATATCTGGCCGGCCTTCGTCGACGAGAACAACCGCTACGCCGCGAACGGGCCGGACCTCGAAGGGCAGCAGGCGCGCCTGCGGACCTCCGACGGCGTGCACTTCACCCAGGCCGGCGCCCGCAAGGCGGCCCACTTCGCCGACGTCGAGATCAAGCGGCTGCTCGAGGCGACGACCGGCGCCCCGGCGCTGCCGGACGCCGTCTCGCCCCTGGCCCCGGACGCGCCACCGCCGGCGGTGGGCGAGGCCAAGCTCGACGACGACGCGGCGATCGACCGGCTCATCACTGCGATGCTGCCGAGCCTGCCGGAGCCGCCGGGCATCCCGGCCCTGCCGGTGAAGCCCGCCGCCGGCCCGGTCCTGCCGCTGACCCGCAACGACGTCGCGCCGGGCGGTCAGCTCGTCACCGGCCGGCCACGGATCGACCGCGACACCGGCTACACCCTGGAGCGCAGCCTGACACGCGGCGCGGCCCCCCCGCCCCAGCCCGGCCGGGCCGACGATTTCCGCTGGCCGCGGGGGTGACGGCGTTCTACAGCCGCGCCGTGAGCGTCGCCAGCACCGAGAACGGGGCCCCCGGCAGGTTGTTGAACTGATTGAACGGCTGCTCGATGTAGCGCGCGTTGGTCAAATTCTTTAAATTCAACGAGAATCGGGCGTGCTCGTTGAGGTCGTAGAACACGGCCGCATCGACGCGGGTATAGGCCCCGACCTTGTAGGTGTTGGTGATGTCGCCGAAGCGCGAGCCGACATAGGTCAGGCCGGCGCCGACGCCGAGGCCGCGCCAGACGCCCTCCTGGACCTGGTACGTCGTCCAGACGCTGCCACTGAATAGCGGCGCCGCCTCGAGCCGGTTGCCGACCGGGATAGTCGTATCACGCGTCACCCGGGCATCAGTGTAGCCGACACCGCCGATGACCTTCCAACCCGGCAGGATCGTCCCGGCGAGATCGGCCTCGACGCCCTTCGAGCGCTGCTGCCCGGTGATGATCGAGAAGCCGGTATTGACCGGATCGTTCGCCGCGACGTTGTTGCGGGTGATGTCGAACACCGAGGCGGTCAGGCTCAGGTCCGGCGTGAAGTCGAAGCGGGTGCCGACCTCGATCTGCTCGCCGGTCTCGGGCGGCGGGTTGGCGGCGTTGAAGACGTTCGCGGTCTGCGGCTTGAACGAGGTCGTGTAGCTCGCGTAGAGCGCCAGCGGCTCGACCACACGGTAGATCAGCCCGACCCGCGGCGACACACCCGACAACTCCTGGTCGGGCGGGATCGTGCGCGAGGTCGGCGTGCGGCTGAAATAGAACTGCGTGCCGGTGTCGTAGCGCACGCCGAGCAGGAGCTGCAGGCCGTAGCCGAGATCGATCTGATCCTGGGCGTAGAGCCCGGTCAGTTCGTTTTTCTGCTTGAGATCGCTCTGCAGCGACAGCGCGCCTGGCAGCGCGAGGCCGGGGACGGGATTGAGGAAGCTTACCGAGGAGAGCGCCCCCTGCGTGGTCACTGCCCGCCGGTAGCCGTTGAAGTACTCGACGCCGAGCAGCGTGGTGTGGCGCAGGCCGAGGAAGTCGAACTTGGCCACCAACTCGGTCTGGCTGTCGACGGAGGCGTAAGTCGAGGTCGCGGCGGTGGTGCGGCGCGTGACCGTGAGCCCGTTGGCCGAGATGCCGGTGGCGCGGGCCGCGATCGCGTCGAAGCTGCCGCTCTGGGCATTGAGCACCTGACGCAGCATGAGGTGCTCGTTGAAGTCGTGCTCGACTTTCAGCGTGCCGAAATTCGCGTTGGCATTGTAGCGCGAGAACGGCTCGCCGTAGTAGCGCGAGATGTTGTCGAGCGGCACCCGCCCGTTCCGGGCGATCAGGCCCTCGTCGTAGACCGTGTCCTGCCGGGTGAACTCACCGATGAACGAGACCCGGGTGTCCGGGCTCGGGTTCCAGGTCAGTGCCGGGGCGATGAAGAAGCGGGAATTGTCGCGCCCGGCGAGGTCTCGGAAGGTCGGATCGACTTGCGTCCCGAAGCTGAGGCGGGCCGCCACCCCGTCGACGCCCGGCACCGGGCCCGACGCCGAGCCCTGGACCCGCCGGAAGCCGAAACTGCCGCCCTGGATGCTGGCATCCGCCGTCGGCACCAGGCTCGGCTGACGGGTGACGATGTTGATGACGCCGCCCGGATCGCCGCGGCCGTAGAGCACCGAGGCCGGCCCTTTCAGCACCTCGATCCTCTCAACATCGGCGAGATCGCGCTGAACCGGGTAGAAGTTGCTGGCTTGGTTCATGAACACGCCGTCGATGGCGTAGGTCTGGGTCCGGAAGCCGCGGATGATGAAGGTGTCGCTGCGGCCCTGGATGGTGCCGCCCGGCTGAACGTTGCTGACGTTGAGCAGCGCGTCGGTGAGCCGGGTCTCCTGGCGGTCGACCAGGACCTCGCGGGGCACGACATTGACGGTCTGCGGGATGTCGCGCAGCGGCGTGTCAGTCTTCGTTGCGGTGGCGCTGCGGGTGGCGCGGTAGCCCTGCACCGGACCGGTGGCGGTCTCGGCGAATGGTGGAATTCCCGCGGGCTGCGACGGACCGGCGACCGTGATGGTGTCGAGGGCGATGGCCTCGCCGGATTCCTGCGCCCCCGCGCCGCCAGCCCCGAGGATCGGCGCCGCACCCGCGAGCAGAGCGACGAGCAGCGGCGACCGACGTCGGTTCGCGGGGCAAGTGGTAGAACGCACGGGAACCTCGGACAGCGGATTTGGACTTCCCGCGGCGTAATTGCGCAGCGTTCCCCGATCAATCGTCACATTGGAGCAAGGTTTGGAACGGCTCCAGCCCTGGTCGCAATCGCCATCAGTGTGACTTTGGAGCACCTGTCGCACTGTTCGTGGCAGGATATCGACCGTCGATCACTCGATCTCCACTTTATGAATTAGAATAGATACAAAATGTAAAGCTGTGGGGTGAGCGGCAGCCGCGACGGCATAGGATTCGAAATCTTGCGGGTCTGGCTCTCCCCTGCTTGGCTTGGCGCCTGAACGACGACGGGACCCGCCCCGGATGGAGCGGATCCCGTCATCGACGATCGAACCTGGCCCGGCGGGGAGATCTCCCCGCCCACAAGATCCCGCAGAGGACCCCGCCGTTAGAGCGGCAGGGTCGTCGCTCCCATCAGCGCTTCGTCGATGGCCCGCGCCGCCTGCCGGCCCTCGCGGATCGCCCAGACCACCAGGGACTGGCCGCGGCGCATGTCGCCCGCCACCCACACCTTGTCGTTCGAGGTGCGGTACTGGGTGTCGTCGGCCAGAACGTTGCCGCGCTTGTCGCGGGCGACGCCGGATTCCTCGATCAGGCCCTTCGCCACCGGACCGGCAAAGCCGATCGCCATGAAGACGAGGTCGGCGGGCAGCAGGAACTCGGAGCCGGCGATGGGCTTCCTCGCCTCGTCGACCCGGGCGCAGACGACGCCCTTCACCTTGCCCTTCTTGTTGCCCTCGATGCGCAGGGTCGCGGCCTGGAACTCGCGCTCCGCTCCCTCCGCCTGGCTCGACGAGGTGCGCATCTTGGTCGCCCAATAGGGCCACACGGTCAGCTTGTCCTCGCGCTCCGGCGGGCGCGGGCGGATGTCGAGCTGGGTGACCGAGAGCGCGCCCTGGCGGAAGGCGGTGCCGACGCAGTCCGACGCGGTGTCGCCGCCGCCGATCACCACCACGTTCTTGCCGGCGGCGAGGATCGGCTCCTCGGCCGTGGCGGTCTCCTGACCGACGCGGCGGTTCGACTGGACGAGGTACGGCATGGCGAAGTGTACGCCCTCGAGCTCCTGACCCGGCAGGCCGGGATCGCGCGGGGCCTCGGCGCCGCCGGCGAACAGCACGGCGTCGAACTCGTTGTGCAGGCTGGCGAAGGAGCGGGTGACGCCGACGTTGACGCCGTAATGGAACTGCACGCCCTCGGCCTCCATCTGCCGCACCCGGCGGTCGATGTGGCGCTTCTCCATCTTGAAGTCGGGGATGCCGTAGCGGAGCAGGCCGCCGGCCTTCGGCTCGCGCTCGAAGACGTGGACGTCGTGGCCGACGCGGGCGAGCTGCTGGGCCGCCGCGAGGCCGGCCGGGCCGGAGCCGATGACCGCCACCTTCTTGCCGGTCTTCACCTCGGCCGGCTCAGGCACGACCCAGCCCATGCTCCAGGCCTTGTCGGCGATCGCCTGCTCGATGGTCTTGATCGCCACCGGCTGGTTCTCGAGGTTGAGGGTGCAGGCCTCCTCGCAGGGTGCGGGGCAGATGCGGCCGGTGAACTCCGGGAAATTGTTGGTGGAGTGCAGGTTGCGCGCCGCCTCCTCCCAATCCGCATTGTAGACGAGGTCGTTCCAGTCCGGGATCTGGTTGTGGACCGGGCAGCCGGTCGGGCCGTGGCAGAACGGGATGCCGCAATCCATGCAGCGCGCCGCCTGCTTCTTCAGGTCGTGCTCGTCGAGCGGCAGGGTGAATTCGAGGAAGTGGCGCACGCGGTCGGCCGCGAGCTGATACTTCTGCTCCTGCCGGTCGAATTCGAGGAAGCCTGTGACCTTGCCCATCGGTGGAGTGCTCAGTTCGTGAAGTGATCGGGCCGGCGGCGGGTCTTAAGCGACCCCGGCGACGGTGGCGGATGTGGGGAGCGCGTCCCCGCAACGGGTGAGCCAGGCCCGGATCGCGGGCCGGCCCGAGAGATCGAATCCGCCCTCGTCGGCGAATTGCGTATAGGCGAACAATGCGACGTCCGCGATGCTGACGGCGTCGCCGACGAACCAGTCGGCGGCGGTCAAGTGTCGCTCCATGAGGTCGAGGGCGGCCTCGCCGCCCGCCACCCGTCTCGGATCGCGGGTCTCGGCCGGTTCGCCCCGGTAGCGCATGTGGAAGCGGCAGACCGCGATGGTCGGCTCGTGGCTGTACTGCTCCCAGAACAGCCACTCGTCGATCTTGGCCTGGATCCACGGATCGTCCGGCAGCAGGGACGAGCCGCGGGCGAGGTGGCGGATGATCGCGTTCGATTGGGCGAGGCAGCGACCATCGGGGAACTCGACGCCCGGCACCTGTCCGGCGGGGAAGCGGGCGAGGTAATCGGCGGTGCGCGTCTCGCCCCGCAGGATGTCGATCGGGATCCACTCATAGGCGAGCCCGAGGTGATCGGCGACGTACCGCACCTTCAGGCAGTTGCCCGACATCGTGTCGCCGTAGACCTTCACCGCGGTTTCTCCGTGCGTCTCCGATCGTTCGTTAAGGCGCCACCCCAACCCTCCCCCCCTGCGGGAGAGGGGACGCCGCCCCCGGAAAGGTCGCGACCATCATGACAGGCGCCATCTGAAGCAGCGTCGCGCTGCCCCTCTCCCGCCCCGCTCCGCGGGGCACCCTCCCCCGCAGAGGGGGGAGGGTTCAGGTCGGCGCTACTCCGCCGCCACCGGCATCCGGGCCCGCTCCATCTCGCGCAGCGCCCGCCGGTACTCGACCGGCATCACCTTCACGAACTTGGTGCGGTAGGTGTCCCAGTTGTCGATGATCGCCTTGGCGCGCACCGAGCCGGTATACTTCAGGTGGTTGTTGATGAGCCCGACGAGGCGTTCCTCGTCGTGGCCCGACATGTCGGCCAGGATGTCGATGCGCCCCTTGGTCTCCAGGTCGCCGTCCTGGTGGAAGCGGCGCATGAACTCGTCCTCCTCCTCGACCGGCTCGAGATCGACCATCGACAGGTTGCAGCGCTTGGCGAAGGACCCGTCCTCGTCGAGCACGTAGGCGATGCCGCCCGACATGCCGGCCGCGAAGTTGCGCCCGGTCTCGCCGATCGACACGACGACGCCGCCGGTCATGTACTCGCAGCCGTGGTCGCCCATCCCCTCGACCACCGCGATGGCGCCCGAGTTGCGCACCGCGAAGCGCTCGCCGGCCGCGCCGCGGATGTAGGCCTCGCCGGCGATGGCGCCGTAGAGCACGGTGTTGCCGACCATGATGGTGCGGTCCGACGGCGAGCCGAGCGCATCCGAGGGACGGATGATCAGCTTGCCGCCTGACAGGCCCTTGCCGACATAGTCGTTGGCGTGGCCGGTCAGGCTGAGCGTCACGCCGGCGGCGAGCCAGGCGCCGAAGCTCTGGCCGGCGGTGCCGGTGAGCTTCACCGTCAGGGTGTCGTCGGGAAGCCCCTCGTGGCCGTGCGCCTTGGCGACGGCGCCGGAGAGCATCGCCCCCGCGGCCCGGTCGGAGTTGCGGATCACGTCCTCGACGGTCACCGCCGCGCCGGTCTCGATCGCGTCGCCGATGGCCGAGAGGAGCCGCCGGTCGAGGACCTGGTCGATCGGGTGCTTCTGGGTCTCGACGTGGCGAAGCGCGACCGTCTCCGGCACGTCCGGCTTGTGGAACAGCCGGGTGAAGTCGAGGCCCTTGGCCTTCCAGTGCGAGATCGCCGCGAGCTTGTCGAGGTACTCCGAGCGCCCGATCAGGTCGTCGAGCTTGGTGACGCCGAGGGACGCCATCAGCTCGCGCACCTCTTCGGCCACGAAGAAGAAGTAGTTGATGACGTGCTCGGGCGTGCCCTTGAAGCGCTTGCGCAGCACCGGGTCCTGGGTCGCGACGCCGACCGGGCAGGTGTTGAGGTGGCACTTGCGCATCATGATGCAGCCGGCCGCGATGAGCGGCGCGGTCGAGAAGCCGAACTGGTCGGCGCCGAGCAGCGCCGCGATCAGCACGTCCCGGCCGGTGCGGATGCCGCCATCGGCCTGGAGCGCCACCCGGCCGCGCAGGTGGTTGAGCACCAGCGTCTGCTGGGTCTCGGCCAGCCCGATCTCCCAGGGACCGCCGGCATGCTTGATCGAGGTGAGCGGCGCCGCGCCCGTGCCGCCGTCGAAGCCCGAGATCGTGATGTGGTCGGCGCGCGCCTTGGCGACGCCGGCCGCCACCGTGCCGACGCCGACCTCCGCCACCAGCTTGACCGACACATCGGCCGCCGGGTTGACGTTCTTGAGGTCGAAGATCAGCTGAGCCAGGTCCTCGATCGAGTAGATGTCGTGGTGCGGCGGCGGCGAGATCAGGCCGACGCCCGGGGTCGAGTGGCGGACCTTGGCGATCTTGGCGTCGACCTTGTGGCCGGGCAGCTGGCCGCCCTCGCCGGGCTTGGCACCCTGCGCCACCTTGATCTGCATCATGTCGGCGTTGACGAGATACTCCGCCGTGACGCCGAAGCGGCCGGACGCCACCTGCTTGATCGCCGAGCGGCGCGAGCGGCCGTCCGGCAGCGGCCGGTAGCGCTCGCGCTCCTCGCCGCCCTCGCCCGAGTTCGAGCGGCCGCCGAAGGAGTTCACGGCGATCGCCAGGGTCTCGTGCGCCTCCTTCGAGATCGAGCCGTAGGACATCGCGCCGGTGGCGAAGCGCTTCACGATCTCGGCCGCCGGCTCGACCGCGTCGATCTCGACCGGGGTCCGGCCGATCTCGGCCGCGCTCTTGATCCGGAACAGGCCGCGGATCGTCTTGAGGTGGTTCTCCTGCTCGTTCACCATCTTGGCGAACGCCCGGTAGCGGTCCGGCAGGTTGAGCCGCACGGCGTGCTGGAGCGTCGCGACGGTGTCGGGCGTCCAGGTATGGGCCTCGCCGCGCAGGCGGTAGGCGTATTCGCCGCCGACATCGAGGGCGGTGCGGTAGACCGGCGCGTCGCCGAAGGCGTCGCGGTGGCGACGCACCGTCTCCTCGGCGATCTCGGCCATGCCGACGCCTTCGATGGTGGTGGCCGTGCCGAAGAAGTCGCGCTCGACGAAGGCCGAGTTCAACCCGATCGCGTCGAAGATCTGCGCGCCGCAATAGGACTGGTAGGTCGAGATGCCCATCTTGGACATGACCTTGAGCAGACCCTTGTCGATCGACTTAATGTAGCGATAGACGATCTCGTCGTCGGTCAGCTCGGGCGGCAACTCGTCCTTCATCGCGATCAGCGTCTCGAAGGCGAGGTAGGGGTTGATCGCCTCGGCGCCGTAGCCGGCGAGACACGCGAAGTGGTGCACCTCGCGCGGCTCACCCGATTCGAGCACGAGCCCGACCGAGGTCCGAAGTCCTTTGCGGATCAGGTAGTTATGCACTGCGGCGGTGGCGAGCAAAGCCGGGATCGGGATCCGGTCCGGGCCGACGGCGCGGTCGGACAGCACGATGATGTTGTAGCCGCCGCGCACCGCCGCCTCGGCGCGGTCGCAGAGACGGTCGAGGGCGCCCTCCATCGCCTGCGCGCCGGTCTCGGCCGGATAGGTGATGTCGAGAGTCTTGGTGTCGAAGCGGTCCTCGAAATGGCCGATGCAGCGGATCTTCTCCAGGTCCGCGTTGGTCAGGATCGGCTGGCGCACCTCGAGGCGCTTCTTGCGCGAGGTGCCCTCGAGGTCGAGGATGTTCGGCCGCGGCCCGATGAACGAGACGAGGCTCATCACGGCCTCCTCGCGGATCGGATCGATCGGCGGGTTCGTCACCTGCGCGAAGTTCTGCTTGAAGTAGGTGTAGAGCAGCTTCGGCTTGTCGGAGAGCGCCGAGAGCGGCGTGTCCGTGCCCATCGAGCCGACCGCCTCCTGGCCGGTCACGGCCATCGGCTGCATCAGGAGCTTGAGATCTTCCTGGGTGTAGCCGAAGGCCTGCTGGCGATCGAGCAGCGACACGTCGGTGCGCGACTCGCGCGGCTGCACCGGGCGCAGGTCCTCGAGCACGATCTGGGTGCGCTTCAGCCACTCCTTGTAGGGGTGGGCGGCGGCAAGCTCGCTCTTGATCTCCTCGTTGGAGACGATGCGGCCCTTCTCCAGGTCGATCAGCAGCATCCGGCCGGGCTGCAGGCGCCAGGACGAGACGATCTTCTCGTCCGGAATCGGCAGCACGCCCATCTCGGAGGCGAGCACGACGAGCCCGTCATCGGTGACGAGATAGCGGGCGGGGCGCAGGCCGTTGCGGTCGAGGGTGGCGCCGATCTGGCGGCCGTCGGTGAAGCACAAAGCGGCCGGGCCGTCCCACGGCTCCATCAGGGCGGCGTGGTACTCGTAGAAGGCACGCTGCTCGTCGCTCATCAGCGGGTTGCCGGCCCACGCCTCGGGCACGAGCATCATCATCGCGTGGGCGAGCGGGTAGCCGCCCTGGACGAGGAACTCGAGCGCGTTGTCGAAGCAGGCGGTGTCGGACTGTCCCTCGTAGGAGATCGGCCAGAGCTTCGAGATGTCGTTGCCGAACAGCTCCGAATCGACGCTGGCCTGGCGCGCCGCCATCCAGTTCACGTTGCCGCGCAGCGTGTTGATCTCGCCGTTATGCGCCACCATCCGGTAGGGGTGCGACAGGCGCCAGGTCGGGAAGGTGTTGGTGGCGAAGCGCTGGTGCACGAGCGCCAGCGCCGAGACGAAGCGCTCGTCCTTCAGGTCGAGGTAGTAGTGGCCGAGCTGGTTCACCAGCACCATGCCCTTGTAGACGATGGTGCGCGAGGACAGCGAGACCGGGTAGAACTCCTTCAGCCGCTCGTCCTTGAGGGTGTAGACGGCGTTCGAGATCACCTTGCGGACGAGGAACAGCCGGCGCTCGAAGGCGTCCTGGTCGGCGCTGGAGGCCGGGCGGCCGATGAACACCTGGCGGTGGCGCGGCTCGCTCAGCCGCACGCTCTCGCCGAGGTCGCTCGAATCGACCGGCACGTCGCGCCACCCAAGCAGCGTCAGGCCCTCGTCGGCGATCGCCTTCTCGACGATTCCCTCGACGACCTTAAAGCCCTCCTCGTCCTGCGGCATGTAGAGCTGGCCGACGCCGTAATGGCCGGCCTCCGGCAGCGCGATGCCGAGGCGCTCGGCCTCCGCCGCGAAAAAGCCGTGCGGGACCTGCACCAGGATGCCGCAGCCGTCGCCCATCTTCGGGTCGGCGCCGACGGCGCCGCGATGGTCGAGGTTCTCGAGGATCTGCAAGCCCTGCTGGACGATGGCGTGGCTCTGCCGGTTGTGCATGTCGGCGATGAAGCCGACGCCGCAGGCATCCTTCTCGTTGCCGGGGTTGTAGAGGCCCTGGCGCGCCGGCAGCGCCGGATCGCGCACGACGAGGGCGGGGACGGCCTGCCCGCGGGTGGTCTGTTGGGACTGATCCGTGCCGCTCATCGTCTGGTCTCCCAAGGTCCGGTCTTCATCACTGGCTCGCGGGCGAGCGTGCTGGTCTGCGTCGAAGGGGCCGGGCGCTCCGGCCGTAGAAAAGTGCCTGCCTCTGGGGCAGACAGGTCTGCCTCAGCGGCAGGCTAGCCCACCGTCACGGGCGGGCGAAGTGGCGCGGACAGCCGCAGGGGCGCCGCGGGCGTGCGAGCCGAGGGCACGGCCGCCGCCTGTGTTCTTTTAGTCCGCGGGAGGGTCGGTCGCGTCTCGCGAAGGGAGCGCCCGCACCTCGCGAGCGCCCGGCAGGCTGGTGTCAGCCGGCGTGCGCCCGCACCGCCCGAATGGCGGCGCGTTTGGTATCTCGTTTGGCCGTCGTGCAAGCCACAAGCCAGCGCCCTTGCGACCCGGGGGCGCGGGGCCCGACCGGGAAAATGGGACAGCGGTACTGTCCTAACTCGCGGAACCTGCCAGATTTCAACCGCTCCAGCAAGAGGCCATTCGGTCCGGGCTTGTGCTTTTCTTGCGTTTCGCGGCCGGGATCGGCAATGAAACACCGAAACCGGGAGAGGCTGCGCATCTTTCCCCCGCGGCGGTACCGTATGACCCTCAAGACATGACGGTCATGAGTCGGCGTGCCTCGCCCCGGCCGGCCCCGCCCGCCATGATGGCCGGGAGCATGATCGAGGGACTTGCAGGCCGATGAACTTCGCGAGCGACAACGTGGTGGGGGCGAGCGCTCCGGTTCTGGAGGCGATCGTGCGCCACAATGGCGGGGCGATGCCGGCCTATGGCGCCGACCCGCTGACGCTCGGGCTCACCCCGCGCTTCCGCGGGCTGTTCGACCATGCCGACCTCGCAGTGTTCCCGGTTGCCACCGGCACCGCGGCCAACGCGCTCGCGCTCTCCGTGATGGTGCCGCCCTTCGGCCTCTGCCTGTGCCACGAGGAGGCGCACGTCATGGAGGACGAGTGCGGCGCGCCGGAATTCTACACCCACGGCGCCAAGCTGCACGGCCTGCCGGGCGCAGGCGGCAAGATCGCGCCGGATACCCTGGACGGATTCCTGTCCGGCCTGACCCGGCACGTGAAGCAGATGCCGCCCCGCGCGCTCACCCTGTCGCAGCTCACCGAGAGCGGGCAGGTCTACACGGTCGAGGAGATCACGACCCTGAGCCGCATCGCCCATGCCCACGGGCTCACCGTCCACATGGACGGGGCGCGCTTCGCCAACGCGCTCCAGTCCTTGGGCTGCTCACCCGCCGAGATGACCTGGCGCGCCGGCATCGACGTCCTCTCGTTCGGGGCGAGCAAGAACGGCGCGCTCGCCGCCGAGGCGATCCTGGTCTTCCGTCCCGACCTCGCCGAGACGCTGGAATTCCGCCGCAAGCGCGCCGGCCACATCCTGTCGAAGGGCCGTTTCCTCGCCGCCCAGCTCGACGCCTATCTCGACGGCGACCACTGGCTGAAGAACGCCGCCCACGCCAATCGGATGGCGGCGCGCCTCGCCGCGGGCCTGTCCGAGATCCCCGGCGTGCGCCTGGCCTGGCCCGTTCAGGGCAACGAGCTCTTCCCGATCCTGCCGGCCGGGCTCGACGCGGCTCTCCGCCGGGGCGGCGCGATCTATTACGACTGGGCGAGCCGCAGCCTGCCCGAGGGTGAGGCCGTGCGCGAGGGCGAGCGGATGATCCGCCTGATCACCGCCTTCTCGACGACGGAAGCGGAGGTCGAGGACTTCCTGGCGCTGGCGCGGCGGGCGTGAGGCTGTACGGGTAAACAAGAGACACGGGCCTTCCCCTCTCCCCGCCCACGGGGAGAGGGGGAATCAGCGCTTCTTCCTGTCCGCGAACAGCCCTGCGGCGGGCGGCGTCACACCGCCCCCTCCTCCCCCGGCGGCGCGACCCGCGGGCGCTCCTGATAGAGCAGGTACAGCCCCGAGGCCGCCACCACCGCGCCGCCGATCACCGTCCAGTGGTCCGGCAGATGGCCGAAGATCAGGAAGCCGAGGAGCACCGCCCAGAGCAGGTGGGCATAGGCGAAGGGCGCGAGGGTCGAGGCCGGGGCGCGGCGATGGGCGAGGATCAGGAGCCAGTGCCCGAGCGCCCCGAAGAAGCCGACCGAGAGGATCCCGAGCCAGATCGAGGGCTCTGATGGCGTCTCCCACAGGAAAGGCAGGAACGGCGCCGTCAGCACCGAGCCGACGAGACCGGTGTAGAACATCGTCGTCTCGGGCGGGTCATGGGCGGCGAGCATCCGCGTGACCACGATGTAGACTCCATTGACGAGGGCGGTCACCACCGCGAGCAAGGCCGCCGGGTGCATGCCCGACACGCCCGGCCGGCTCACCACCAGAACGCCCGAGAACCCGACCAGCACCGCGATCGTCCGCCGCCAGCCGACCCGCTCGCCGAGGAGCGGCCCGGCGATCAGCGCCACCACCAGGGGCGAGGCGAAGGTGATCGAGGTCACCTGCGGCAGCGGCAGGTAGCGGAGCGCCACGAACGCGCACATCGTGGCGGTCACCAGGCACAGGGAGCGCAGCACCTGCAACCCGGGCTTTCGCGTGCGCATCAGCCCGACGATGTCGCGCCGCGCGGCGAGTACCACCGCCACGATGACGAAGCTGACGATGTAGCGCACGGCGACGATCAGCATCGGGCTCATCGTCCCGCTGAGGAACTTCGCCGAGGCGTCGATGGAGGCGAAGCCCGCCACCGCGCTCAGCATCAGGGCGATGCCGATCAGGGTCTCCCGCTGGCCCGTGCCGCGCATGCCCCCGTCTCCCCTCTCACATCACGAGTCTTGACTTAGAACGGAACTGAGTTCAAATCCAGAACTGCGTTCCAGATTTGCGGGCGCGAGACACGAGCACGTCAGATGGCCGGCTCCCTGCTGCGGCGCGCCCTGGACCTGGTGGAACTCCTCGCGAACCATCCGCGGGGGCTCCCGCTCCAGACCATCGCCGAGACGCTGGATATCCCGAAGAGCGGCGCGCACCGGCTCCTGGCCGAGCTCGCCGAGCATCAATACGTCGTGCAGGACGGCGAGACCGGCCGCTACCTGCTCACCACCAAGTTCGCGACGCTGGGCCTCAAGCATCTCTCGCGCACCGGCGTCGTCGATATTGCCCAGTCGGTGCTCAACCGGCTGGCGGATCTGAGCGGGGAACTCGCCCGCCTCGCGGTGGTGGATTACCCGCGCCTCGTCTGGGTGGCGAAGGCGCAGGGCGCCCGCACCGGCCTGCGCTACGACGGCGACATGGGCACCGAGGCGCGGCTCTCCACCACCTCGACCGGCATCGCGTGGCTCGCCAGCCTCACGGACGAGGAGGCCTTGAGCCTGGTGATGCGCCAGGGCCTAGGTGCTCCCGAGACGTGCGGCCCCAACGCGCCGCGCACGGTCGCCGCCCTGATGACGCTGGTGAACGAGGCCCGCGCCCGCGGCTATGCCTGGGTGCAGGACACCAACACCCCGGGCGCCGCCGCGATGGCGGCCAACATCGTGCATCCGCAGACCGGCCGGGCGATCGGCAATCTCAGCGTCGCCGGTCCGAGCCTGCGCCTCACCGAGGCGCAGCGCGACGCCATCGCGCCGGACCTGCTCGCCGCCGCCGCCGACCTGTCCTCGGTCGGTGCCTTCTCCGAGTATCTCGGGGCGCTCGGCGGCCGGGCCCGAGTGGCGTCCGGATAACGCGATGTCCTGACGACACCCTCAAAATGGCTCGGGCCCCGGGACGGTGATAAATTCCGTGGGCGCGTCGAACGACCGGGCCGCAAGAGCCACCGAGGATCAACCCTCGCACGACCGTCACGGGCCCCGAAGGAGCCCCAGGAGGAAGCGATGACCCATGCCGACAGCGAGTTCCTGCAGAGGGACCGCTCGATCCATCCGCCGGCCTTCACGCCGGACTACAAGACGAGCGTGCTGCGCTCGCCGCGCCGGGCAATGCTGTCGCTGCAATCCTCCCTGTCGGAGGTGACCGGCCCGACCTTCGGGCACTCGGAGCTCGGCCCGCTCGACAACGACCTGATCCTCAACTACGCCCGCGAGGGCGAGCCGATCGGCGAGCGGATCTTCGTCCACGGCCATGTCCGCGACGAGAACGGCCGCGGCATCCCCCACACCCTGGTCGAGTTCTGGCAGGCCAATGCGGGCGGGCGCTACCGCCACCGCAACGACCGCTACCTCGCGCCGATCGACCCGAATTTCGGCGGGTGCGGCCGGACGATCACCGACGAGAACGGGTTCTACTACTTCCGCACGATCAAGCCCGGGCCCTATCCCTGGCGCAACTTCCTCAATTCCTGGCGCCCGGCGCACATCCACTTCTCGGTGTTCGGCACCGGCTTCGCCCAGCGCCTCATCACCCAGATGTACTTCGAGGGCGACCCGCTGATCTGGCGTGATCCGATGGTGCTCGGCATCCCCGACCGCTCGGCCGCCGAGCGGCTGATCGCCCCCCTCGATCTCGGCGCCGCGGTGCCCCTCGACATGCTCGCCTACAAGTTCGACATCGTACTGCGCGGACGCCAGCAGACGTTGTTCGAGAACAAGCTCCAGGGGAACTGAGACAATGGTCCAGCCGCTTCCCGTCCGCCTCCAGGAGACGCCGTCCCAGACCGCGGGTCCCTACGTCCATATCGGGCTGATCCCGCACCAGGCCGGCTTCGACATCTTCGAGACCAACTTCTCCAACGTGCTCACCGGCCCGGACACGAGGGGCGAGCGCATCCGGATCGAGGGCCGGGTCTTCGACGGCGCCGGGTCGCTGGTGCGCGACGCCTTCATCGAGATCTGGCAGGCCAACGCCGCCGGCCGCTACAACCACCCGGCCGACCGCCAGGAGGGCAAGCCCCTCGACGAGGGTTTTCGCGGCTGGGGCCGCACCGGCTCGGACTTCGAGACCGGCCTGTGGCACTTCGAGACGGTCAAGCCCGGCCCGGTCGACGGCCGGAAAGGGCATCGCCCGATGGCGCCGCACATCAACCTCTGGATCGCCGCCCGCGGCATCAATATCGGCCTGCAGACCCGGCTCTACTTCGCCGACGAGACCGAGGCGAATGCCGACGACCCGGTGCTGAACCTCGTCGAGCGCGGCCCGCTGCGCGACAGCCTCTTGGCGAAGCGCGAGGAGCGCGACGGCAAGGCCGTCTACGTCTTCGACATCCATCTCCAGGGCCCGCACGAGACCGTCTTCTTCGACGTCTGACCCGCGCCACCGACGAGAGCAAGAACCAGGAGACCACCATGAACCCCGTCGTCATCGCCGTCGCGATCACCGGCTCGGTGCCGCGCAAGAAGGACAACCCGGCGGTGCCCACCACCGTCGCCGAGCAGGTCGAGTCGACCCACCAGGCCTTCGAGGCCGGCGCCACCCTCGTCCACATCCACGTCCGCAACGACGACGAGTCGCCCTCCTCCGACCCGGACAAGTTCGCCGCCGTCCAGGAGGGCGTGCGCAAGCACTGCCCCGGCATGATCGTGCAGTTCTCGACCGGCGGCCGCGGCCGCGACCCGAGCGCGCGCGGGCTCTCGCTGGTCCACCGGCCCGACATGGCCTCGCTCTCGACCGGCTCGGTCAACTTCCCGAGCATCGTCTACGAGAACCACGCGACGCTGGTGAACGACCTCGCCGGTTCGATGCACAAGCATGGGATCCGGCCCGAGATCGAGATCTTCGACCTCTCCCACATCCACGGCGCCAAGCGGCTGATCGAGGAAGGGCTGATGGATGCCCACCCGCACGTGCAGTTCGTGATGGGCGTGAAGAACGCGATGCCGGCCGACGAGCACCTGCTCGACATCCTGCTCGCCGAGACCCGTCGGGTGATTCCGGGCGCGACCTGGACCGCCGCCGGCATCGGCCGCGAGCAGGCCCGCGTCATGGGCTGGGCGCTGGCCCGCGGGGCGGATGCGGTGCGCACCGGGCTCGAGGACAACATCCGGGTGACCAAGGACCGGCTCGCGGCGAGCAACGCAGAGCTGGTCTCGCTGGCGGCCGAGATGGTGACGCGCCACAACCGCCGCGTCGCGACGCCGGCGGAGGCGCGCGCCCTCCTCCACCTGAAGCCCGCGGCCTGATCCGATGACGCTCTCGGCCCTCGACTCCGCCCTGCTCGGGCCCCTCTTCGCCACGGACGCCATGCGCGCCGTCTTCGCCGACGAGGCCCGGGTCGCGGCGATGCTGCGGGCCGAGGCGGCCCTGGCGCGGGCGCAGGCCGAGGCCGGCCTGGTGCCGGCCGGGCTCAGTCCCGCCATCGACGCGATCGCACCGGAATCCCTCGATCCCGGCGCCCTCGGCCGGCGCACCGCCATCTCGGGCGTGCCGGTGATCCCGTTCGTGAAGGCGGTGCAGGCCGCGCTTCCCCCCGAGTTGGAACCCGCGTTCCACAAGGCCACCACCACCCAGGACATCGCCGACACCGCCCTGGTGCTCCAGGTCCGCGACGCCCTCGACCTCGTCGCGGCCGATCTGCGGGCGATCCTCGAGGGACTGTCGGGCCTCGCCCGGCAGCACCGCGAGACGCCCTGCGTCGGGCGCACCTACGGCCAGCACGCGGCGCCCGTGACCTTCGGCTTCAAGGCGGCGATCTGGGCTCTCGGCATCGCCGAGGTGGCGGCCCTGCTGCCGGCCCTGCGCGACCGGGTGCTCACCGCCTCCCTCGGCGGCCCGGTCGGCACGCTTGCCGGCCTCGGCGAGAAGGCGGAGGCCGTGGGCGACGGCTTCGCCGAGGCGCTGGGCCTCCACCCGGACCTCGCGCCCTGGCACACGCGCCGCGCCCGCATCGCCGAAACCGGCTCCTGGCTCGCCCTGCTGATGGGAGCGCTCGCCAAGTTCGCCACCGACGTCGCCCACCTCGCCACTACCGAGGTCGGTGAGGTGGCCGAGCCCTACGTGCCGGGCCGCGGCGGCTCCTCGGCGATGCCGCACAAGCGCAATCCCGTCTCCTCGACGGTGATCCTGTCCGCCTTCGGCGCCGCCAAGGGCACGAGCCTGACGCTCCTCGACGGGATGGCGGCGGCGCACGAGCGCCCGGCCGGCGCCTGGCACGCGGAGTGGCACGCCCTGCCGACCCTGTTCGGCCTCGCCTCCGGAGCGCTCCGCGAGGCGCGCGGCCTCGCGCAAGGGCTGGTGCCCGACCCCGAGCGGATGGCCCGCAACCTCGACGTGACAAAGGGCCTTCTCTTCGCCGATGCCGCCGCGAGCCGGCTCAGTCCCGTGATCGGCGCCAAGGCGGCCCATGCCCTGGTGGAGGAGGCCGCCGGCGCCGTGCGCGACGGCAAGGGCTCGCTCCAGGAGGTTTTGCGCGCCCGTCCCGAGGCGGCGGGCGCCGACCTCGACGCCGCCTTCGATCTCGGCCCCGCCATCCGCGCCGGGGCCCGCACCGCCGACCGGGCGTTGGCGGAAGTCTCGCGCCTCGCCGCCTTCCTGCACTCCGCTTGACCGAGGATCCCATGCCCCAGATCGAGGCCAACGGTACCCTTCTGAACTACGAGCTGTCGGGCCCGAGTGGCGCGCCGGTGGTGGTGTTCTCCAACTCGCTCGGCACCTCTCTGGCGATGTGGGACCGGCTGGTGCCGGCCTTGCGCGGCCGCTATCGCGTGCTGCGCTACGACACCCGCGGCCACGGCGGCTCGCAGGTGCGTGACGCGCGCATCGAGGTCGAGGATCTGGCCGAGGACCTGATCGGCCTGCTCGACGCGCTGAACATCCCCCGCGCCCACGTGGTCGGGCTGTCGCTCGGCGGCATGACCGGCCAGGCGGCGGCGAGCCGCCATCCCGACCGGGTGATCAGCCTGACCCTGATGGCGACCGCCGCCTTCATGCCGAGCGAGGCGTCGTGGAACGAGCGCGCCGAGCTGGTGCGCGCCCAAGGCACGGCGGCGATCGTCGAGGCGACGATGACCCGCTGGTTCACGCCGGACTTCCCGGGCGCTGCCCCCGATGCGGTCGCACCGGTGCGCGAGCAGTTCGTCGGCACCGATGCCGCCGGCTACGCCGTGTGCTGCAACGCCATCGGCCGCATGGACCTGCGCCCGGTCCTCGACCGGATCACGGCGCCGACCCTGGTGATCGCCGGGCGCGACGACCCCGCAACGCCGCCCGCCATGGCGCAGGAGATCTGCGACGGCATCCGCCACGCCGAGCTGGTGGTGCTTCCGAACGCAGCCCACCTCCTCGCCGTCGAGCAGCCGGCAGCCACCGCCGCCCATCTCCTCGGCTTCCTCGACCGGCACCGGGAGGCTGCCGACTCGGCCACCGGCGCGGTGGCGTTCGAGGAGGGGCTGTCCAACCGCAAGAGCGTGCTCGGCGACGCCCATGTCGAGCGCTCGCTCGCCGCGGCAGGCGGTTTCGCCGGGCCGTGGCAGGACTTCATCACCCGCACCGCCTGGGGCGAGGTCTGGGGCGACCCGCGCATCCCGTGGAAGACCCGCTCCTTCGTGACGCTCGCCATGATGGTGGCGCTCGGCCGCGAGGAGGAGTTCAAGCTCCATGTCCGCCCGGCCCTGCGCAACGGCGTCACCCCGTCGGAGCTGCAAGCCCTGCTGATCCAGACCGCGATCTATGCCGGCGTGCCGGCGGCGAACGGCGCCTTCCGCTGGGCCCGCGAGGTGCTGGGCGAAGACCTCACCTGAGCCGATGCGCCGGGGCGGCCGGGATGGTAGAGCAGGCGCCATCCCGCCGCCCTCCCCTGTTCGATCATGGATGCCGTCACGCCCCGCCCCTCCCGCACCAAGGATCCCGAGCGGACCAAGGCCGACATCCTGGCGGTCGCGACGGAGGAATTCGCTGCCTTCGGGCTCAGCGGCGCGCGCGTGGATGCCATCGCGGAGCGGACCCGCACCTCGAAGCGGATGATCTACTACTATTTCGGCGGCAAGGAGGGCCTGTACCTCGCGGTGCTGGAGAAGGCCTACGCCGATATCCGGCAGGTCGAGGCCGATCTCGACCTCGGCAATCTCGCCCCCGCCGAGGCGATCCGCCGGCTCGTCGAGTTCACCTTCGAGTATGACGACGCCCATCCGGACTTCATCCGCCTCGTCACGATCGAGAACATCCACCGGGCCGAGCACCTGTCCGGCTCGGAGACGATCCGCGGGCTCAATCTCGGGGTGATCCAGTCCATCACCGACATCATCGCCCGCGGGCAGCGCGAGGGCCTCTTCCGCCCCGACGTCGATCCGCTCGACGTGCACCTGATGATCAGCGCCCTGTGCTTCTTCCGGGTCTCGAACCGCCACACCTTCGGGGCGATCTTCTCCGTCGATCTCGACGCGCCGGGCTTGCGGGCGCGCCACAAGCGGATGATCGGCGACGCGGTCATCGGCATGCTCGCCCTGCGCTGATCCGGCCGGGAACCGGATTCGGCGCAAGGTGATTACTCTCCCAAGACTGCACGCCATCTTTTGGAGGAGAGCCCGATGACCAGGGGCACCAGCCGCCTCATCCTGCTCGCCGTCCTGGCCGCGTCGCCTGTCCTGGCGCAGGTCACGGACACGCCGCAGCGCAGCCGCGAGAAGACCCCCAACATGCCGCCGCCCCACGAGACGCTGCCCGAGCGCGTCCGCCCCGGCGACACCGACGCGACCGGCACCGTGCGACCGAGCGCACCGACACCGGACCCCAAGGCGAGCGACGGGGTGCTGCGGCCGCAGAAGGGGTGAGCCGTCTTCGATCCTGCAAAATCGAAGCGCGGGATCCCCTCACCCGCGTGGAGAGGGGATCCCGCGCTTCACCTCAAAGCGTCGATCTCGATATCTTTTCGTCCCTCAAAACCGCGCCGTCAGAAAAACCCGCACATTCCGCCCCGGCAGCACGATCTCGTCCTTCTTGAACGAGGCCGAGTTGCGGATCACGTCGTTGAGCAGGTTCGTGCCCTGCACGCCGAGGGTCACCTCGCTCCAGCCGGTCACCGCCGGGTCGAAGGCCTTGGTGTAACTGACCTCCGCCCGCAGGTTGTCGTAGCCCGGCGTGCGCGTCTCGTAGGGCGCGGTCTCGGTATGGGCGAAGGCGTGGAGCAGGTTCACCCGCGCGTACCAGCCATCCGCCCGCACGAAGACGCCGCCGCCGACGCGGTGCGGCGGGATGCGCGGCACGTAGGTGCCGTCGTCGAAGGTGGCGCGCACGAAGTCGTACTGGGCCTCGATGCCGGCAAAGCCGTTGCCGACGGGCAGGAGATCGAGCTGCGAGCCGATCTCGGCGCCGGCGAAGGTCGCGTTCTGCTGCGAGTAGACGACCTGGGCGAGTTCGTCGTCGCTGCCGCAGCTGCCGAAATCGTCGCCGCAGCGCAGGCCGGTCAGGCGCTTGTAGATGAAGCCGGTGTAGCGGGTGTAGTAGCCGGTGGCGTCGAGGCGGAACGGGCCCACGGCGCGGCGGATGCTGGCCTCGATGGTGCGGGCGCGCTCCTTCTTCAGGTTCGGATCGCCGATCTCGAAGGTCTCGGTCGCATCGTGCGGCCCGCGGGAATAGAGCTCGAACGCGGACGGCGCGCGCTCGACGTACTGACCGGTGAGGCTGGCGACGAAGCCGTCGGGCAGGTCCTGCAGCACGCCGAAGCTGGCGCTCTTCGGAGCGAAGCGCCGGCGGCGGCCGTAGGAGAGCGGGTCCTCGCCGTCGACCGGAATGTAATCGCCGGGAAACAGCGTCGCGGTGCCGGTGGAGCGCGCGCCCTCGATCCGGCCCGCCGCCTGGAGGCGCAGGCCCCGCTCCAGGCGCAGCTCTTCGAACAGGTACACGGCGTTGCTGCGCGAATCGGTCGGTGCCAGCAAACCGCCCGCCTCGCCCGATGTGCCGATCAGCCGACGGTCGGCCTGGAGGCCGAGCGCCCCGGTGAGCGTGCCGATGCTGGTGAGCACCGGCACGTGCTGGATCTCGAGCCGGCCTTCCGCCTCGCGGCTCTTGAAGGTCGCCTGGATGCCGTCGATCCCGTTCTCGCCGATGCCGATCTCGTTGTGGCGGTAATTCGAGCCGCCGAGCCAGAACCGGATCGCCTCGATGGGCCCGTCGACCGGGCGGTACTCGCCCTTGGCCTGGAGCTTGTCCTGGGTGGGGTCGAGGCGGGTGCGGCTCTCGGCGGCCTCGCCGCCCGGGATCTGGTAGAGCGCATCGTAGTGGCTGAACGACAGGCCGACGAAGCCGCGGTCGAACAGGTACGACATCCCGACCGCGCCGCCCTGTGATTCGTTGGCCGAGTTGCGCTGGATGCCGAGCGGCGTGGCGTAGCTGTCGGCGGCGGTCTTGAACGCGTCGGCGTGGAAGGCGACCGACTGGCCGGCAGCATCCACCGTCGCGGCGACGTTGCGGCCGTTATCGACCGACGAGTACCCGGTGGTGACCTGTCCCGCATAGCCGTTCGGCGGCGTGAGCGTCGGGATGCGGTTGTTCTCCGCCGAGACCACGCCGCCGATCGCCTGGCTGCCGTAGCGCAGGGAAGCCGGGCCGCGAATGACCTCGATGCGGTTGGCGACGAGCGGGTTGATCGGCACGGCGTGGTCCTCGCCGAGATCCGAGACGTCGTGGACGCCGATGCCGTTCTCCTGGATCCGCACCCGGCTCGTATCGAGGCCGCGGATGATCGGCCGGCTCGCCGCCCCCGGCGCGTAGGTGGTGGCGGAGAGACCCGGCCGGTCGAACAGGGCGTCGCCGAGGGTGCGGGGCTGCTGGCGCACGATGTCGGCCTGGGTCACCACCGTGACCGGCGAGAAGGTGGTGGTGACGACCGGCAGCACCCCGACCGGAAAGACGCCTCCTCCTCCGCTCCCTGCGCCGCCAGACGGCGCCGCCGCGATCGGGCTCGGCGAGGCGACGTCGATCGTGTCGAGGGCGATGTCCTCGGCGCGCGCCGCCGGGCCCGCGAGAGTGACGGCCGCCGCCAGCAGTACCGGCCCCGCCCCGAACGATCCCACCTTGCCCATGCCCGCCCCCGCAAACGCTATAACATTGCATTCGCGTACGGAGAGACGGGCTGGCAAGGGGAGAGTCGGCGCGCCTCGCACGTGGCGCGCCAAGCGTAACGTTATTACAACACGGAAAGTATCAGCGGGCCGCGAGATCGCGCCGCAGGGTCGGCAATCCGATCCCCGCGGCGTCGAAGCCGCCATCCACCGCCAGGGTCTGGCCGGTGACGTAGCTCGCCCGCGGCCCGCACAGGTACACGATGGCGTCGGCGATCTCGCGCTCGAGGCCGTAGCGGTTGAGCGGCACGGCGTCGTGATAATCGGCGCGGATCGCCGGGCTGTGCACCTCTTTGGCCATGGCGGTATCGACCGGGCCCGGCGCCACGGCGTTCACCCGGATGCCGAGATGCGCGAGTTCCACCGCCTGCTGCTTCGTCAGGTGCTTGAGCGCCGCCTTGCTGGTGCCGTAGGCGACCCGCAGCGTCGAGGCGCGCTGGCCGGAGATCGACGTGATGTTGACGACCGCCCCGCCGCCGCCCCGCGCCATCACGGGGGCCGCCGACTGCACGCACAGGAACGGGCCGGTCAGGTTGACGGCGAGCACCCGGGCCCATTCGGCGTGGCTGGTGTCGAGGAGCGGCTTGAACACCGCGGTGCCGGCATTGTTGACGAGCGCATCGAGACGGCCGAACCGGGTCTCGATTGCGGCGACCGCGCCCGCCACGGCCTCCGGGTCGGCGACGTCGGCGGTCAGCGCCAAGGTATGATCGGGCCGGTCGAGCGCCGCCACGGCCTGTCCTTGCGCCTCGCCGTCGATGTCGAGGAGCGCCACGCGCCAGCCCTCCTCGAGGAACAGCTGCGCCGTCGCCAGCCCGATGCCCCGCGCCGCGCCGGTGACGAGGGCCACCTTGCTCTCCGCCGTCATGTCGTCTCCTCCCGTTCTTGTGCCCCGTGCATCGCGGCAGGGGCCCGGGAGGTCAAGCCGGATCGGAGCCGGTCGCGTTGCGCGCCATGAAGCTCTCCGCCGTTCCGGTCGCGGGATCGACGAAGATCACGTCCGTCGGCGCCCGCCGGGGCGTGTCGACGGAGAGGAAGACCACCGGCTCCTCGATCAGACGCGGCAGGGCATGGACCACGCCGCGCTCGAAGAACAGGAGCTGGCCCGGGCCGAACTCCGCCTCGTCGGAGGCGTCGCCGATCCAGAACGTGCCGCGGCCGGAGAGCACGTACAGGTATTCGTCGCAGCCCGCGTGGTAATGTGCCGGCGTCGGCCGGTAGACGCGGAAGACGCGAGCGCTCGCCGCCGGCCGATCGGTCAGGTAGGTGTCGACCAGCATCGTGGTCGCGCTGTCGGGCAGGGCGGCGGCGATTACCCCGATATCGAAGCGGCCGCGTTGCAGCGCCGCCTTCGGATCGCTGTCGGCCATCTGTCCCTCCCGTTCGAAGCTTGCAACCGTTCAAGCTAGCGCGGCTCCGACCGGAGCGGGAGGGGCGATGCCGCCGGTCCCGACTGCATCGGTCGCGGGCAACTTTTTAGAAGGCCCTTATTCTTGGATCTTGACGGAATGACGCTGCCGGCTACCCTCACGCGCAATTCGCCGCCAAAAGGCGAAGCTGATCCAAGTAGGGAGGAGAGTGGATGCCAGCATCCATGCCGCTCGTCGATGCCATCACGGCCACGCCATGCCGTTGATGACGCGATTGTTCTACTGTCCGAAGCGTGGCCCGGGCGCGGCCTTTGCCTTGTTTCTCGGCTGTTTCCCGGCACTGGCCGGCGACATTGACGTGGTGCACGCCTTCGTGACCCCTGCCGAGAAGGTCGGGTCCGACATCCCGCTCCACCTGACGGTGATGAACCGCGCCGCCGAGGCCGATTCCCTCGTGCGCTTCCGCTGTCCCTTCGCGAATTTCAGCGAGAGGGTCACGGTCGACAAGGGCGGCGAGGGCCCGCCCTCGAAGCGCCCGGTCCAGACCATCGCCGTCAAGGCCGCGGGCGAGACCGCCCTGACCCCGGAGGGTATGCACGTGATGCTGCTCCAGACCCGCCAGCCGCTGGTCGCGGGCGAGCGCTTCACCTGCTCGGCGAGCTTCCGCAAGGCCGGCTCCCTGGAGGTGCCGGTGGAGGTCCGCGCGTCCAACTAGGAACAGACGCACTGATACGCCCGGCGGCGAGACGGCCCGCGCCGAGGCGAGAACAAACCAGAAGGCCGCCTGGAGGAAATCATCATGACGACGTCCCGGACGGCACGGCGCGTTCTCGCCGCGACCTCGCTCGCCGCCCTCACGGCAGGCGCCCTGCTCGGCGTCCCGGCACTCGCCGCCGAAGGCAGCGTCACGCAGGAGCGCCTGCTGAATGCCGACATGGAAGAGGGCAACTGGATCCAGCACCACAAGAACTATGCCGGTCACCGCTACTCGACGCTGAACCAGATCAACAAGGGCAACGTCAAGAATCTCAAGGTTGCCTGGACGATGCACCTCGGCGGCATCGAGGGCGGCGGCATCTGGAGCCACGGCGGGCTCGAGGGTACGCCGATCGTCGAGAACGGCATGATGTACGTCACCGACGGGTGGGGCTCGGTCTACAAGATCGACACGCGCGGCGGCGAGGGCAAGCTGCTCTGGAAGATGGACCCCAAGACCGACCGCGAATGGGCCGGTGCGGTCGCCTGCTGCGGCGTCAACAACCGCGGCGTCGCGCTGTGGGGCGACCTCGTGGTCAGCCACACCCTCGACGGGCGCCTGATCGCCACCAACAAGGAGTCTGGCCAGGTCGCCTGGCAGCGCCAGGTCGCCGATCCGGACAAGGGCGAGACGATCACCGGCGCGCCGCTCATCGTGAAGGGCATGGCGATCTCAGGCGTCGGCGGTGCCGAGTACGGCATCCGCGGCTGGATCGCCGCCACGGACCTGAAGACCGAGAAGGAGGTCTGGCGCACCCACACGATCCCGGGCAAGGGCGAGCCGGGCTACGAGACCTGGAAGGGCCCGAACAACGCGGCCGTGAGCGGTGGCGGCTCGACCTGGGTCACCGGCACCTACGACCCGGACACCGACACCATCGTGTGGGGCGTCGGCAATCCGGGCCCGGACTGGGACAACGCCTACCGCCCCGGCGACAACCTCTACACCGACTCGACGCTCGCCCTCGACGCCACGACCGGCAAGATCAAGTGGCACTTCCAGCACACGCCGAACGACCCCTACGACTATGACAGCGTGTCGGAGAACCTGCTGGTTGATGTCGGCGGCCGCAAGCTCGCGATCGAGGCCGACCGCAACGGCTTCGGCTACGCCGTCGACCGCACCACCGGCCAGTTCGTCTGGGCGACCCAGTTCGTCAAGAAGGTGACCTGGACCAGGGGCATCAACCCCGATACCGGCAAGCCGTTCGAGTACGACCCGAACAAGGACGTGCAGCGCTACATCCCATCGGCGACTCCGTCAGCCGAGAACAAGAACGCGGATTTCTGTCCGGGCAACATGGGCGGCAAGAACTGGCCGCCGACCGCCTACAACCCGAACCTGCAATACTGGTACATCCCGGTCATCGAGAGCTGCAACCGTGTCACTCACGAGGCGATGACGCAGGCGAACCTGAAGCCGCGGGAGTTCTTCACCGGCGGCGGGCCGAGCCAGCCGTTCCGGATCACCGGCAGCGTGACGGCGATCGACGTCAAGACCGGCAAGGTCGCCGGCAAGCACGAGACCCAGTTCCCGCTGCTCGGCGGCATGCTGGCGACGCCGGACCTCGTCTTCACCGGCGAGCCCTCCGGCGGCGTCATGGCGATGGATGCCAAGAGCCTCGACAAGCTGTGGGAGTTCCGCACCGGCGGCGGCGTCAACGCGCCTCCGATGACCTTCACGGTCGACGGCAAGCAATATGTCGCGATCCTGGTCGGTCTCGGCGGCGCCTGGGACAAGTGGTTCATCGACTCGACCCCGGAGCTGAAGAACATCCAGACCGGCTCGATGCTCTACGTCTTCGCGCTCTGATCGGATGCCTTTCCGGGCGGGGCGCTCTCAGGCGCCCCGCCGCTCACGAGGTTCATGCGGATGCGAAAAATGGTGTTGCCGGTGATGCTCGCCGGCCTCGCGCTCGCCTCCCCGGCCTGGGCGCAGTCGGCCCGGACCGGCGGGGGCGAGGGCGATCTCGCGGTGTTCAAGAAGGCCTGCTCCGGCTGCCACAAGTGGCATGGCGGCGGCGGAGGCGGCTATGGCGGCGAGGCCCTGTCCCTGCGTAGGACGCAGCTCGACAAGGATCAGGTCGCCGAGGTGGTGCGCTGCGGCCGGCCCGGCACCGGCATGCCCTACCACCTGCGCGGCGCCTACGACACGGTGAAGTGCTACGATTCGCTCAAAGCCGACATGGGCACCAGCATGCCGCCGGAGACGGCGGTGTTCCTGCGATCGCCGGATATCGAAGCGGTGGCGAACTATGTGGTCACCCAGCTCAAGGGCAAGGGGGAGCCGACGCTGGAGGAATGCACCGCTTTCTTCGGCACCACCTCCCGGGCCTGCGACATCTACCGCAAGAAGGAGGGCTCCGATGCCCCGACGGCCTCGCACTGAGTTCGCGGCGCTCATCGCGCTCCTCTGCGCCGGCCCGGCCTTCGCCGCCGGCCCCGAGATCGCGGACCTGCGCGACCTCCGGGTCGGGATGCCGGTCGCGGAGATCGCGCCCCACGGCTACGGCGACCTCGCCTGCCGCGAGGGTCCGCCCCGCACGCTGGCGGCCTGGAGCGACTGGCGCGCCTGCCCGGCGGACATGTCGGGCAAGCATGCCATCGGCTTCTCCTACGCCGACGACACCACCCGCAACGGCACCCGCGTCGCCGGGCATCCGGTCCGCCTGACGCTGCTCGTCGGCGACGACGCCCGGGTCGACGGCCTGGTGATCGAGACCGACGACGCGGTGCCGCTCTACCTGCGCAAGAAGGGCCATCTCCTCGGTCTCCAGGCCCGCGGCCATTGGGGCGAGGACGGCTGGACCTGCGCCGAGGGCAAGCCCACCGGCGACGAGACGCCGCTGGGCGAGACCTTCGTCAAGGAGGAGTGTCGCAAGACCTTGGGGGCCAAGAGCGTGACGGTGACCCGCGACCTCTACGGCCACCAGGGCGCCGACCCGCGCGCCTTCATCAGCCGAACGAAGATCGTGGTGGCGGCGACGAAGTAGGATCGTGCGGGCGGAAGGGCCGTGCTCCGCCCGCGAACCTGACGGTTCGACAACACCGGCTTCAGCGACGGTTCAACGCCAGGGCGCGAGATTGGCGACAGACCGGCGGTCGAGACCGCTCCGGCTCCGCCAACCATAAGGTCGCCCCCATGACCGCGCGTTCCCCGCGCTCCCTGATCCTCGGCACCCTCGCGCTCCTCGCCCTCGCGGGCCCGGTCGCGGCCGCCGACCTCGACGAATATTCCCCGCCCCGCTTCGAGGGTCGCAGCGAGTGGCGCGCGCCGCCCCCTCCCCCGCCGCGCTTCGTGCAGGGTCCCGAAGCCTGCCGGACCTTCGTCAAGCGCCGGATCGATCCGTATGGCGACGAGGTGGTGCGTCGGGTGCGGGTCTGCGAGGACGGGCCCGGCTCTCGTGATGGCTACCGCGACGGCCCGCGCTGGGGCGGCCCGCCGCCCTGGCACCGCCACCGGCACTGGGACGACGAGCCCGGGCCCGGCCGCTGGTAGGCCGTCACGCGACGATCGGGATCTCCGTCCCGATCGTCACCTCGGTCGCGTCGACCCGGCACGTGAAGGCGTGCGCCGCCACGCCCGCTCCCTGCGCCCGCCGGAACGCGGCGGCGAAGCCCGGGTCGAGGTCGCCTGCGACTGCGAAACGCTCGGCCCGCATCTGCACCACCCAGATCACCATCGCGCGGCCGCCCAGGCGCACCACCTCGGCGAGTTCGTCCATGTGGCGGGCGCTGCGGGCGGCGACGCAGTCCGGGAACTCGGCGAGCCCGGGCCGGCGCATCAGGTGGCAGTTCTTCACCTCGACATGGATCGGCCCGGCCGCGTCGCCGGCGAGGAAATCGACGCGGCTCGCGCGGCCATAGGCCACCTCCGCCCGCCAGGACGTGGCGCCGGCGAGCGGGGGCAGGCGTCCCTCGCGAAAGGCCTCGGCCACCAGGGCGTTCGGCCGGGCGGTGTCGATGCCGACCCATTGCGGCCCGCCGGGCAGGTCCGCCTCGACCAGTTCCCACGACCAGGCGAGCTTGCGGGCCGGGTTGGTGGAGGCCGAGAGCAGCACCGGCCGGCCAGGTTCGACCAGGCCGAGCATCGCCCCCGGATTGGCGCAATGCGCGGTGACGAGGGAGCCGTCGGGCAGCTCGACATCGGCGAGGAAGCGCTTGTAGCGGCGCACCAGCCGCCCCTCGGTCAGGGGGCTCGGGAAGCGCATGAGACGACGGATTCGGTGGACATCCCCGGCGCTTAACCCGGCGGGCGCCGGGGTGTCACGCTTGAGCCTCGGGAGGCGCCGCGATAAGGCGGGCGTAACCCTGCCGCCGCCGCGGCGGGCAGCACAGAGACCCTCCAGATGCCTGACGCCAGCCCCGCCCCGGTCACGGCCGCCATCCTGGTCATCGGCGACGAGATCCTGTCCGGACGCACCAAGGACAAGAACATCGGCTACATCGCCGAGTACCTGACCAATTCGGGCATCGACCTGCGCGAGGTGCGGGTGGTGCCGGACGTGGCCGAGGAGATCGTGGCGGCGGTCAACGCCCTGCGCGGCCGCTACACCTATCTGTTCACCACCGGCGGGATCGGGCCGACCCACGACGACATCACCGCTGATTGCGTGGCTCAGGCCCTCGGCGTCGGGATCGACGTCGATGCGCGGGCAAAGGCGATGCTGCTCGAGCGGATCAAGCCCGAGGACCTCAACGAGGCCCGCCTGCGCATGGCCCGCATCCCGTTCGGGGCCGAGCTGATCGAGAACCCGATCTCGAAGGCGCCGGGCTTCATGATCGAGAACGTGATCGTGATGGCCGGCGTGCCGTCGATCATGCAGGCGATGCTGGATGCGGTCGCCCCGCGGCTGAAGACCGGCGCGCGGGTCACCGCCGAGACGATCGAGGCCGGCAACCTGCCGGAAGGCGGCTATGCCGAGGGCCTGGCGCTCATCGCCAAGGCGCACGCGAGCGTCTCGATCGGCTCCTACCCGTCGATGACCCCGGCGGGTTTCCGCAACCAGATCGTCGTGCGTGGGCGCGAGCCCGAGGCCCTGGCCGCGGCGCGCGGCGAGATCGAGGCGCTGCTGGCGCGCCTGCAAGCCGAACGGACCTGAACCACCATGGCTGCTCCGAGCGACAAAGCTTTCCCGGTGTCTTGGGACCAGTTCCACCGCGACGCCCGGGCGCTCGCCTGGCGCCTCGCCGGTGCCGGCCCGTTCGAGGCCATCGTGTGCATCACCCGCGGCGGCCTGGTCCCGGCCGCGATCGTGGCACGCGAGCTCGGCATCCGGCTGGTCGAGACGGTGTGCGTGGCGAGCTACCACGACTACCAGGAGCAGGGCGCCCTCCAGGTGCTCAAGGACGTGGCGCCGGGCATCCGGGCCATCGGCGACGGCCAGGGCCGCGGCGTCCTGGTCCTCGACGACCTCACTGATACCGGCAAGACCGCCCAGGTGGTGCGCGCCATGCTGCCGGAGGCGCATTTCGCCACGGTCTACGCCAAGCCCGCCGGCCGGCCGCTGATCGACACCTTCGTCACGGAGGTGAGCCAGGATACCTGGATCTACTTCCCGTGGGACATGGGCCTGTCCTACCAGGCGCCGATCCAGACCGGAACGTCCGGTTAAGGTAGTCGACCCCCTAACGCGGTCCAGCACATTCGCCGGACCAGTTGAGCGAGGTCTTGGCCCTGTCCACGGGGCCGCTCTTCGGACGGGCCGATCGATAAAATTGCGCGGATCCATTTCAGCGCGGCCGAGCGGGTGGGGGGCCATTCTCCTTCGTAACGAAGGGGATGGCGCAGATGACCACGGGTTTCGGGCAGCAGGTGAAGCGGGTTCTGGCCGGTGCGGCGATGCTCGCGGCGGCGCTGGTGTCGGCCCAGGGCTACGAGGCGGCGGCCCAGACGCTGGCTGCCCTGCCGATGCCGAGCGCCGGCGCCCCGGATCTCGGCCATGCCCGGCCGATCGTCGGCTGGGTCGAGTTCTGCGCCCGCTACGGGTCGGAATGCGCGGTGGATGCCGGCGAGCCGGCGCAGGTGACGCTGACGCCGCGGCTGTGGCAGACGGTCACCGGCATCAACCGGCAGGTGAACACCAGCCTGCGCGCCGTCACCGACCAGGAGCACTGGGGCGTGCCGGACCGCTGGGACCTGGCCGAGGACGGCTCGGGCGATTGCGAGGACTTCCAGCTGCTCAAGCGCAAGCTGCTCGCCCAGGCCGGGCTGCCGCGGCGCGCGATGCGGATGACGGTGGTGATCGACGAGAAGGGCGAGGGCCACGCCGTGCTGATGCTGCGCACCGACCGCGGCGATCTGGTCCTCGACAACAAGACCAGCGCCGTGCTGCCCTGGCACAAGACAGGTTACACCTTCATCAAGCGCGAATCGCAGGACGCGACCGCATGGGTGTCGCTGGGTGGTGCCACGGCCCCGACCATCACCGCCAATCGGTGAGGTGTCGAATCAGCCGAAGAATCTGCGTACCGAATTGGAACCAAAGTGCGGCAGGAGCGTTTACCAGGGTTTAAATTTTTCGGTTGAGCGCCGTCCGGCCCCGTGGCAGCTTGGATGCAAGAACCAAGCTAGAGTCGATGGGGCGATGCGGGCAGTGATGGACGGCCTCGGCCGGGCGAGCCATGTCGATGCGCGGCATGTCGATCGCCAGGGCCTCCTGAAGCGCGGCGCCCGGGCGGCGCAGCTGGGACTACTCGGCACGCTGCTGCTGATCGGCGGTGCGACGGCGCAGGGGCAGACCCAGACCCTCGCGGCCCTGCCCGACGCCAGCGTGGCGATCGAGCGCGGCGGCGCGGCCAAGCCCGTGAGCGCCTGGACCGATTTCTGCACCCGCTACCCGGCGGAATGCGCCGTCGATACCGGCGAGCCGACCACGCTGACGATGACGCCGGTCCTCTGGCGCACGCTCACGGCGGTGAACCGGCGCGTCAACGGCCGCATCCGGCCGGTGATCGACCAGGACCATTGGGGCGTGGTCGACCGCTGGGACTTCCCCGACGACGGCATGGGTGATTGCGAGGATTACCAGCTCCTCAAGCGCCGGATGCTGGTCGAGCGCGGCCTCGCCCGCCGCGCCCTGCGGATGACCGTGGTGATCGACGAGATCGGCGAGGGCCACGCCGTCCTGATGGTCCGCACCGACCGGGGCGACTACATCCTCGACAACAAGACCAACGCGATCCTGCCCTGGCAGCGCACCGGCTACACCTACGTGAAGCGCGAGGGCCAGGACGGCCTCGCCTGGGTGGCGCTCAACGGCATCGCCTCGCCGGTCACCACCGCGAACCGCTGATCGGGGGACCGCTCAGGTCCGGCGCAGGACGTCCTCGGCGAGGCGGCCCCATTCCCTCTGGAGGCCGCGAGCCGGGCGCGTGCCTCGAAGCTGTGATCGTGCTGCGAGATCGCCTCGAAGGCGTCACGCGCCTCATCGGTGCGGCCGAAAGCCGCCAGGGTCCGGGCGTACAGCATGTGCCCGCGCGGACTGTCATAATCGGGCTCCCGCACCCTGAGCGCGTCGAGGCCGGCCAGTGACTCGGCGAAGCGGCCGAGTTCCAGGTCGGCCTCCGCGTGGGCGAGATGGAACACTGGCTCGTTGCCGTTCGGCCGGCGGACGATCTCGTCGTACTGCTCCCAGGCCTCCTGCCACTTGCCCAGGGCGACGCATTCCTCCGCGAAGAGCGCCGGGTTCGCGACCGTGTCGGCATCCGCGAGCCGGCCGCGCAGGATCCGGCAGGTCTTCTCGGGGTTCACGCCGTGCGCGATCGCGCGACGATCCCTCTCGCCGCGGGGCGAGCCGAGGAGTTCCGGCAGGATCTCGATCCGGATGGAGGCGATGCCGCCGAGCGGCGGCAGGATGATGATCCAGCCCCCAGGGCGAGAACCCCCTGGTCTTCGCGGCGTGGACCGCGAGGCCGACATTCAGGCACGGGACGAGGTAGGCGGTCGGCATGGCGGTACGCATCCCGGCATGGAGGGCTGCGCGCGAGTGGAAGTCAGTTTTCCGCTAGGTCGAGACGGCGCGAACGCGATTCTGTCCCGCGGCGCGGGCCTCAGGTGCCCGACACCATGTGGGCGAGGTCGAGCACGACCCGGCCCGAGACCAGGCTCCAGCCGCAGGCGAGCATCGTCGCCAGCATCACGAAGGGCATCGGCCGTCCCTCGATCGTCCGGCCACGCACGGTGTTGCGCAGGATGATGAACGGCGCCCCGAAAGCGAGGATCGGCAGGGAGGCGATCGCCACGAGGCCGCCGCCCGACAGCAGGCCAAAGCTCGCACGCCGCGCCGTCGCCCATTCGAAGGCGCTCGCCAGAAAGCCCGCGAAGGCGAGGCCGAGCACGAGGGTCTGCAGGTTCTCGAGGGCGGAGGGCGACAGGTTCATGGGAGGTTAAACTCCGGCAAGCGCGTTCGTCCCACCCTGCGCCAGGCGCGATGTTTGGTTATGGTTAATTTTTCGTTATCCACAGATCTTTGAGATCGATCCCATTGCGGGAATCTCCTCGGCGTGCGGCGCTCGCGCCACAGAAATTCGCCGCGTGCCCGCATTTCGGTAAGGGGCCGTTAACGATCGGAGCCGAACGTTCAGGGACATGCCCTCTCTGGGCATCGATCGAACGAATCGGAGGCGGGCGCCATGGGGCCTGCACTGAGCGCCACTGCTGCGCGACTCGAACGGGATGGGGTGCGCTCGGCCCGGATCGGCCGGCCGGCCTCGTCCCCGCCCGTCACCGGACATCCGGCCGACCGGCGCCTGATCCTGGCGGCCGCCCTCGGGCTCGCCGGCTCGCTCGCCCTCACGGGCGTCGTCGCCGCCTGGCTCGCCCGTCCGCCGACCCCGGCCGGTCCGGTGGTGGTGAGCAGCCTCACCCCCCGCCCGCTGGTGCTGCCGGCCGCCTGGTTCGTGCGGCCGGGCACCGCCACCGAGACCGCGCCCGGCCGGATCGACCTGGCGATCCCCTGGAGCGAGTTGACCGGCAGCGCCCTGCCGGGCCTGATGCGGGTGACCGCGACGAAGGCCCCCGAGACCGAGGCCCTCTTGAGCCCGGCCCGGCGCTACGCCCGGTTCCTGACTGCCGAGGCTCAGCCACTGACCGAGGGTCTGATGCGCCGCCGCTTCCGGGCCGGCACCCCGTTCGAGGGCGAAGATCTCTACCTCGAAGGCGAGGGCAGCCGGTTCGCGGCGCGCTGCGCCACCGGGCCGGTGCCCGAGCCGGACGCCGCCTGCCTCAGCGAGATCCGGATCGGCACCCTGTCCTTGCGCCTGCGCTTCTCGGCCGATCGGCTGCCCTCCTGGAGCGCCGGGCTCGCCGGGCTGGAGCGGCTGTTCGGCACCAGCCCCTGAAACCGGAGCCGCGTTCGATCACCATACGACCGGACGCGGCTCCCGGGCTTCGATCGTCGCCGTCTCGACGGCGAAGCGAAATCCGCCTCGTCGGACGATGCCGCGGCGGACTACTCGTCCAGGTCGGTGTCGAGGATCGCCATCGAGAAGTTGAATGAGCGATCGCCGTCCTCGTCGTCGACCGACAGCACGCCGACGAATTCCTCGCCGATATAGACCTCGGCCGAGTCCGTCTTCTTGGGACGGGCGACGAGCCGGATGTTGTGGTTGGCGAAAGTGCGGCGAAGGTAGCCTTCCACCTTCGTCATTTCGATCTTGTTCACGCTGGCCTCTTCACGTGCTTGGGCGTCGCAGTGACCGCACCGGAGCGGGCGCCGCGCATGCCGCCTTCATCGAGGATCCCGAGAGAAGCGGGGGCTCGGGTTGCGACACCCCTTCCCCGCCGGGCTTCCCGCGCAGGCGGGCCACGGGGGGTCTCGGGTCGGTAAGGCCCCCGCCTTGCCACGGCCGGGCCGGGCGGGCAAGGCGACTCCGCGCCGTGCCGTCAGATCCCGTCCATCGCGTGGATGAACTGGTCCATCGACCGCGCCGGGTCGGAGCAGCCGGCCGAGCCCACCACCCGGGCCGGCACGCCCACCACCGTGGTGCAGGGCGGCACCGCCTGGAGCACCACGGAGCCGGCGGCGACCCGGGCGCAGGCGCCGACCTCGATGTTGCCGAGGATCTTGGCACCGGCACCGATCATCACGCCGTGGCGGATCTTCGGGTGGCGGTCGCCGCCATGCTTGCCGGTGCCGCCGAGGGTGACGTCGTGCAGCATCGACACCTCGTCCTCGATCACCGCCGTCGAGCCGACGACGAGGCCGGTGGCGTGGTCGAGGAAGATGCCGCGGCCGATCCGCGCCGCCGGGTGGATGTCGGTCTGGAAGACTTCCGAAGAGCGGCTCTGGAGGTAGAGCGCGAGGTCGCGCCGACCGCGGGTCCAGAGCCAATGGCTCAGGCGGTGGGCCTGGATGGCGTGGAAGCCCTTGAAGTACAGGACCGGCTCGATCGCCCGGCCGGCGGCCGGGTCGCGGTCGATCACCGCGCCGATATCGGCCCGGAAGGCCTGGCCGATGCCGGGATCGTCCGCCACCGCCTCGCCGAAGCTCTGGGCGATCAGGTCGGCGGTGAGCGCCGGATGGCCGAGCCGCGAGGCGACGCGGTGCGCCACCGCCGATTCGAGGGTGGCGTGGTTGAGCACGCTGGCGAACAGGAACGAGGCCAGGCGCGGCTCGTCGCGCATCACGGCCTCGGCCTCCTGGCGCAGCCGCCGCCAGACCGGATCGACGGTGCCGGCGACCGGATCGGCGCCGGTGAGGGTGGGAGCGGGGCTGGACGACAACGGCCTTCTCCTCGGCAGCGACGGCGGGCGAACGAATCTCCACCCGCCGCTCAGAGCGCAACGGCATTCTCCCGGAATAGCGTGGAGAGACATCCGCCATTCATCAAGCCCCCACGTTATCAAACCCCTCGGGCGCGGGGCAGATCCGCCTCAATCGCCGTCGGGCCGGAACACGTAGCCCATGCCCCTGACGGTCTTGATGAACCGGGGATTGGCCGGATCGGGCTCGACCTTCTTGCGAATGCGGTTGATCCGGACGTCGATCGCCCGGTCGAACGCCTCGGGGTCGCGAGCGTCCGCCAAGTCGAGCAGGCGCTCCCGGGTCAGCACGCGCTTGGGGTTGTCGAGGAAGGCCTTGAGCAGGGCGTATTCGGAGCGGGTCAGGATCTGCTCGGTGCCGGCCTCGTCGCGCAGGCGCAGGGTCTCGGTATCGACGATCATCCGGCCGAAGCGGACGCCGTTCTCCTGCCTGGACTCGGGCTGGATCCCTTGAGGAGCCGGCTCGGCCGGGGTGCCACGCGCCTGCGCCGCACGGCGCAGCACCGAGCGGATGCGGGCCACGAGCTCGCGCAGCTCGCAGGGCTTGGGCAGGTAGTCGTCCGCCCCGAGCTCGAGACCGACCACCCGGTCGATCGGGCTCGCAGTGGCGGTGAGCATGATGATCGGGATCGTCGAGCGGCCCTTGAGGTCGCGCACGATCGACAGGCCGTCCTCCTCCGGCATGTTGAGATCGAGGACGATCAGGTCCGGCGCGACCTCGGCGAGGCGCTGCCGCAACGCGCGGCCGCCGTCGCACAGGCTGACCTCGAAACCGTGCATCCGCAGGTAGTCGCCCACCATGGCGCGAGCATCGGGCTCGTCGTCCACCACGACGACGTGCGGGGCGGCCCCCGTCATTACGCCGCTCCCGGGCGGGCTGCCTGCCCGCGTCCCCGCCTCGCCATCATTCCGCGCCCCCGTGCCGCAGCGGCCCGGCCTTTCGCACCGCCGGTGACGACAATGCCGTGCTGGGCGCGTTCCGTCCACGTGCCGCGCCGCGGGCCGGGGCGCAGTGCCGAATTTGTCCTCATACGATTTCCGATCGATCGCTACGCAATGCGGAAATCGGCGTCGCTCAGGTACCGCGCGGGCTGAGCTGCTGTTTCCAGGGGGAATCTTCCGGAAACAGGATCAGTTCATCACGTCGCCGCGATCAAACCGCGATGTCAGGCGAGGATGCGGGCGAGCCGCTCGGCGATCCGGGCGCGGGAGGCGTCCGACAGAGCGCCGGGCGCCTCGGCCTCGATCAGGGCGGCGATCTGGCACCGGCTCAGGCGTCGCGGGCGGGAATCCTGCAGGAGCGCGTTCAGCGCGTCGAGATCCTGCTGCCAGGGTGCATCCTCCGGCAGCGGAGCGGCGGTTGCGCCGACATGTCCCGGGACCACGTGAAGCATGGCGTGCCTCCCTGTTCTGCAAGCGCGGCGCTTGTAGGCGGGCTCTGTTACGCGATCATTACGTGGCGATCGTCGTCGCGCGGGATGTGCTCTCGCGCACCCGACGTGCGGTGTCGTCGCTCGGCCGAAGGCCCGCTCATCCCGTGTTCCGCCGCGACGCCGTCGTTCCACCGATCGGTCGAGGCCGGACAAATCACGCATGAGCAGGACACTTCGTCTGCGGCGACCTTGTCGTTCCGCCTCCTCCCCGCCAGGATGCCGGCGTGAAGCCTTGCGGGCCGCCGGTGCGACCGGGGCCGCGCGCCGGAACGATCGATGCCTGGACGGTCGATGAGCGACGACGACATCCTCTTCCTGTTGCCGGACGACGAGCCCGGCGAGGCCATGCAAGCCGCCGCCTGGCCGGTGATGGTGGTGGACGACGATCCCGCGGTGCACGAGGGCACCCGCTTCGCCCTCTCGGGCTACGGCCTCGACGGGGCGGGGCTCGAACTCATCTCGGCCTATTCTGCGGCCGAGGCCAGGACCATGCTGTCGGCCCGGCGCGGCATGGCGGTGATCCTGCTCGACGTTGTGATGGAGACCGACGATGCGGGCTTGAAGCTCGTCGACTTCGTGCGGCGCGAATTGAAGGATGACACCGTGCGCATCATCTTGCGCACCGGCCAGCCCGGCCAGGCGCCGGAGCGGCGCGTCATCGTCGATTACGACATCAACGACTACAAGGCGAAGACCGAGCTCACCGCCGACAAGCTGTTCACCAGCCTGACCGCGGCCCTGCGCGCCTACCAGCAGCTCAAGCGCCTGGAGGAGACCCGGCGCGGGCTCGAGATCATCATCGACGCCGCCCCGATGCTGCTCGACTACAAGTCGATGCAGCGGCTGGCCGAGGGCGTGCTGACGCAGGTCTCCTCGCTCCTCAACGTCGCCTGCGAGGGCATCCTGGTCCTGCGCGAGCAATCAGGCCCGCAGGACGCGGTGAGCGTGCTCGCCGGCTCCGGCTGCTACCAGCACCTCGCCGGCGGGGACGGGCCGCGGCCCCTCGACGACGACGTGCGCGAGATCGTCGCCCGCGCCTTCACCGAGCAGCGCCACACCTTCGGCGACCGCTGGTCGACCCTCTACGTCCACACCGCGAGCGGCAGCGAGATCGTCGCCCTGCTGAAGGCGGACCGCTCGCTCTCGGAAACCGACCGCGCCCTGATCGGGCTGTTCACCTCGCGCCTGTCGGTCGCGTTCGACAACGTGATCCTCTACGAGCAACTGCAGCGGGCCAATATCGGCCTGGAGCAGCGGGTGGTGGAGCGCACCGGCGAATTGATGCGCGCGAACCGCCGCCTTGCCATGCAGCGCTCGGACCTGCGCCGCGCCAACCAGCTGAAGACCGAGATTCTGGGCACGGTCGCCCACGACCTGAAGAATCCGCTCGCCGTCATTCTCGGCCGGACCGAGATGCTGGGCGACATGATCGAGGCCAGGCCGCCGCCGACCGAGGCGATGCACGCCCAGATCGGCCATATCCGCGAGACGGCGCGCCGCCTCACCGGCATGATCGAGACTCTGATCGCCGACGCGATGAACGACGCCCTCGACATCGTGCTCCGGCGCGAGCCGGTGGATTTCGCGGGTCTCGCCCGGGAAGTGTCGCAGGCCAACGCCCCGCTCGCCGAGACCAAGGGCCAGACCCTGCGCTCGGAGATCCCCGACAGTCTCACGCTGCATGGCGACGCCGAGCGCCTGCGCGAGGCGATGGACAACCTGATCTCGAACGCCATCAAGTATTCGCCGACCGGCGCCGAGATCGTCGTCACGGTTTTGCGCGAGGCGGAAGAGACGGTCTACGCCGTGCGCGACCACGGGCCGGGCCTCTCGCCGGAGGATATCGGCCGCCTGTTCGGCCGCTTCCAGCGCCTCTCGGCCAAGCCCACTGCCGGCGAGGGCTCGACGGGGCTCGGGCTGTCGATCGTCAAGCGGATCGCCGAGCTGCATGGCGGCCGGGCCACCGCGGAGACCCACGCGCCCGAGCCGGGCTCGACCTTCGCGATCCGGTTGCCGCATGGTGCCGGGGCGGTGGCGTGAGCGGGGCGTGTCGACTGTCGGTCAGCGAGCCATGCAATCTGACCCGGGAGTAGAGCGAGGAGTTTCCGCTCCTCGCCCCTTTAGGGGCTAGCTTAGCCGAGCTGTACGCGGAGGATCAGAGTCACGCTGGTCCTCCGCACTCGTTTGTAGACCACCGAAACGCGAAAGCGTGGCCGTAACCACACCATCGTCGCCTCCTGGGTTCGTGATCGGCGACGCTCCCGCCCGGAGACATCCGGCCGCTTGCCGGATGTCGGGCCGTGATGCCCTGGCGCTTACCGCTCGATCGCGCGATCAAATGACCATAGGTCAGCTCTGCTCGCAGGACAAGCTTGGCGCCCCGCCTCACCCGGCGTCGCTCGCCCCGAGCCCCTGCTCGTGCGGGTCCGTCACCGCATCGGGAATCGGGCTGCGCGCCTTCGGGGCGATCTTCAGGGCGGTCAGCGCCAGCGGGTCGAGGCCGTGATCGGCTTCCTCGCAGTACGCGACGAGCTGATCGCGCATGCGTGGGGTCCAGAACGCCGTGACGTGCTTGTGGATGCCTGCCACCGCCTCGTCCTGCGGGTAGGAGCGGAAGAAGGCGGCGATCTGGTTCGCCATGCGGACGAGCTTCTCGTTGGGATCGACGGCGCTCATTGCGGAACACTCACGGCGAAAAACTCACGGAACGGTCAGGCGCTCGGGCGCGGTGAACAGGGTGACGGTGTCGTGGCGGGCGATCGCCGCGAGGGTGAGGCCGTGGAGGGCGGCACGCTCGACGGCGAGCGAGGTCGGGGCCGAGATCGCCACCAGAACGGCGGCGCCGAAGCTCGCGGCCTTCTCGACCATCTCGAACGAGCAGCGGCTGGTGATGACGAGGAAGCCGTCCTCCGGCCTGGTGCCGGCCCGCAGAAGCGCGCCGATGAGCTTGTCGAGGGCGTTGTGGCGACCGACATCCTCCCGCACCATCACAACATCGCCGGCGCGGTCCGCCCAGGCGGCAGCGTGGACGGCGCGGGTCTCGCGGCCGAGCACCTGCCGGTCGTCGAGGGCGCTCAAGGCCCGCTCGACCGCCGAGAGAGAGACCGTGACGCCGGACGCGGAGCGCCGCTCGGCCTTCGGGATGTCCTTCAGGTCGTCGATGCCGCAGACGCCGCAGCCGGTGCGGCCCGACAGCGCCCGCTTGCGGGCGAGGTGCTCGCGCAGGCGTCCCGGCGCGAGGTCGACGACGAGGCGCAAGCCGCCCTCCCCGGGCTCGACCACGGCGCCGCGGATCTCGTCGGCGCCGGCGACGATCCCCTCCGTCAGGCTGAAGCCGTAGGCGAAATCCTCGAGATCGGCCGGTGTCGTCATCATGACGGCGTAGGGAACGTCGCCGTAGATCACGTTCACCGGCATCTCGACGGCGAGCGGGCGCTCCCCATCCCGCTCCTCGCCGCGCCCGTAGGCGACGATGCGGGTCGGGACGGAAAAGCTCGTCGCGACGCCGCTACTCGGCGGCATCGAGGGTCTGGGCGATGCGGGTGAGGGAGATGTCTTCCTCATAGAACCGGGCCTGCCAATCGGAAGGCCGGTTGGTACGCCGAACCTGCACCGCCGTCACCTTGTACTCGGGGCAGTTCGTCGCCCAGTCCGAATAGTCGGTGGTGATGACGTTGGCGCCGGTCTTCGCGTGGTGGAAAGTGGTGTAGACCACCCCCGGCTGCATCCGCTCGGTGACCCGGGCCTTCAGGGCGATGTCGCCCGACCGGCTCTCCAGGCTGACGAGGTCGCCGTCGACGATGCCGCGGCTCTCGGCATCGAAGGGGTGGATCTCCAGCACGTCCTCCGGATGCCACAGCGAATTGTGGGTGCGCCGGGTCTGCGCCCCGACATTGTACTGCGACAGGATCCGGCCGGTGGTCAGGATCAGCGGGAATTTTCGCGTGGTGCGCTCGTCGGAGGGCACGAACTCGGTGAGCATGAACCGGCCCAAGCCCCGCACGAAGCGGTCGACATGCATCATCGGCGTGCCCTGCGGCGCCTTCTCGTTGCAGGGCCACTGGATCGAACCGAGTTCCTCCAGCTTGGCGTAGGACACGCCGGCGAAGCTCGGGGTCAGCCGCGCGATCTCATCCATGATCTCGGAGGGGTGGGTGTAGTGCATCGGGTAGCCGAGGGCGTTGGAGAGCAGCATCGTGCCCTCCCAGTCACCGTAGCCGCCCATCGGCGCCATCACCTGGCGCACCCGGCTGATCCGCCGCTCGGCATTGGTGAAGGTGCCGTCCTTCTCCAGGAACGAGGCGCCCGGCAGGAACACGTGGGCGTATTTCGCCGTCTCGTTCAGGAACAGATCCTGGACGACGATGCACTCCATCGCCCGCAGGCCGGCGGTGACGTGGTGCGTGTCGGGATCGGACTGGGCGATGTCCTCGCCCTGGATGTAGAGGCCCTTGAACGTGCCGGCGACCGCCTCGTCGAGCATGTTGGTGATGCGCAGGCCCGGATTCGGCGAGAGCTGAGCGCCCCACAAAGCCTCGAAGGTCTCGCGCGTCGCGTCGTCCGAGACGTGACGGTAGCCGGTCAGCTCGTGCGGGAACGAGCCCATGTCACAGGAGCCCTGGACGTTGTTCTGGCCCCGCAGCGGGTTCACGCCGGCACCCGGCTTGCCGATATTGCCGGTGGCCATGGCCAGGTTCGCCATGCCCATCACCATGGTCGAGCCCTGGCTGTGCTCGGTGACGCCGAGGCCATAGTAGATCGCCGCGGCCCCGCCCTTGGCGTAGAGCCGGGCGGCCGCCCGCACCTCGGCCGGATCACAGCCGGTGAGGTCCTGCACCGCCTCCGGCGCGTGGCGCTCGTCGGCGATGAAGCGGGCCCAGATCTCGAAATCCTTCAGGTCGCAGCGCGCGCGGACGTAAGATTCGTCCACCAGCCCCTCGGTCACGACGACGTGGGCGAGGGCGTTGACGATCGCCACGTTGGCGCCGGGCTTCACGGGCAGGTGATGCGCCGCCCGGATATGGGGCGATTTCACGAGGTCGATCCGGCGCGGGTCGATGACGATCAGCTTGGCGCCCTGGCGCAGGCGCTTCTTCATCCGCGAGCCGAAGACCGGGTGGCCGTCGGTCGGGTTGGCGCCGATCACCAGGATCACGTCGGCCTCCTCGACCGACTTGAAGTCCTGGGTGCCGGCCGAGGTGCCGAGCGTCGACATCAGCCCGTAGCCGGTCGGGGAGTGGCAGACCCGGGCGCAGGTATCGACGTTGTTGTTGCCGAAACCGGCGCGCACCAGCTTCTGGACGAGGTAGGCCTCCTCGTTGGTGCAGCGCGACGAGGTGATGCCGCCGATCGACTCACGGCCGTACTGGGCCTGGATGCGCTTGAAGGCCGTGGCGGCGTGCTGGATCGCCTCCTCCCAGGATACCTCGCGCCAGGGATCGGTGATCTTGTCCCGCACCATCGGCTTGGTGATGCGGTCCTGGTGGGTGGCGTAGCCGTAGGCGAAGCGGCCCTTGACGCAGGAATGGCCCTCGTTGGCCTTGCCGTCCTTGTAGGGCACCATGCGGACGATCCGGTCGCCCTGCATCTCCGCCTTGAACGAGCAGCCGACGCCGCAATAGGCGCAGGTCGTCACCGCCGAATGCTCCGGCTGGCCCATGGCGATGACGGACTTCTCCTGAAGCGTCGCCGTCGGGCAGGCCTGCACGCAGGCGCCGCAGGACACACACTCGGAGTTGAAGAAGTCCGTGGGACCTGCCGCCACCCGCGAATCGAAGCCGCGGCCGGCGATGGTCAGGGCGAAGGTGCCCTGCACCTCCTCGCAAGCCCGAACGCAGCGGTTGCAGACGATGCACTTCGACGGGTCGTAGGCGAAGTACGGGTTCGACTCGTCTTTCGGGAGATACAACTCGGAATTCTTCGAGACGTGGTTGGCGCCGTCGTAGCCGTAGCGCACCTCGCGCAGGCCCACCGTGCCGGCCTGGGTCTGCAATTCGCAGTCGCCGTTGGCCGAGCAGGTCAGGCAGTCAAGGGGGTGGTCCGAGATGTAGAGCTCCATCACGCCCTTGCGCAGGCGCGCGAGCTTGTCCGACTGGGTGTGCACCACCATGCCGGTCTCGGCCGGCGTGGTGCAGGAGGCCGGCGTGCCGCGCCGCCCGTCGATCTCGACGAGGCAGAGGCGGCAGGAGCCGAAGGGCTCGAGCGAGTCGGTGGCGCAGAGCTTCGGGATCTGCGTGCCGGCATGCATCGCCGCCGCCATCACCGAGGTGCCGGCGGGCACCGTCACGCTCTGGCCGTCGATCGTCAGCGTCACCGTCTGGTCGGAGACGCGGATCGGGGTGCCGTAGTCGATTTCCTTGATGAGGGCCATCGGACGCGTCCTCACTCGGCGGCCAGCGGCAGCCGGGCGCCGCGGCCGGAAAAATCTTCCGGGAAATGGGTGAGCGCGCTCATCACCGGCACGGGCGTCAGCCCGCCCATGGCGCAGAGCGAGCCGTCGGTCATGACCTCGCAGAGGTCGGTGACGAGGGCGAGGTTCTCCCGCGGCGACTCGCCGGCGATGACCTTGTCGATCGTCTCCATGCCGCGCACCGCGCCGATGCGGCACGGCGTGCACTTGCCGCACGACTCGGCGGCGCAGAACTCGAAGGCGAAGCGGGCCTGGCGGGCGAGGTCGACGGTGTCGTCGAACACGACGATGCCGCCATGGCCGAGGAGGCCTTTCTTCGCCGCGAAAGCCTCGTAGTCCAGCGGCGTGTCGAGGAGCGATTCGGGGAAATAGGCCCCGAGCGGCCCGCCGACCTGCACCGCGCGCAAGGGGCGGCCCGAGGCGGTGCCGCCGCCGAAATCCTCGATCACCTCGCGAAGAGTCAGCCCGAAGGCGGTCTCGATCAGGCCGCCGCGCTTGACGTTGCCAGCGAGCTGGATCGGCAGGGTGCCGAGCGAGCGGCCCATGCCGTAGGCGGCGTAGGCCGGCCCCCCGTGCTCCAGAATCCACGGCACCGCCGCGAAGGAGAGCACGTTGTTGACCAGCGTCGGCTGGCCGAACAGGCCCTTGAGCGCCGGGATCGGGGGCTTCGCCCGCACGATGCCGCGCTTGCCCTCCAGGCTCTCGAGGAGCGAGGTCTCCTCGCCGCAGATATAGGCCCCGGCGCCGAGGCGCGCCTCGAGGTGGAAGGCCTTGCCGGAACCCATCACGTCCGCGCCGAGGCAACCGGCCCGCTCGGCGGCAGCGATGGCGGTTTCCAAAGCCGCGAAGGCGTGCGGGTACTCGGAGCGGCAATAGATGTAGCCGCGGGTGGCTCCGACCGCGACGGCGGCGATCGTCATGCCCTCGATCAGCGTGAGGGGATCGCCCTCCATCAGCATCCGGTCGGCAAAGGTGCCGGAATCGCCCTCGTCGGCGTTGCAGACCACGTATTTCTGACGCGCCTCGGCCAGCAGCACCGTGTTCCACTTGATGCCGGTCGGGAAGCCGGCGCCGCCGCGACCGCGCAGGCCGGAGGCCTTCACCGCCTCGACGGTGCCGGCGGGCCCGGCCGCGAGTGCCGCCTCCAGGCCGCGATATCCGCCATGAGCCCGGTACGCCTCGACGGAGGCCGGATCGACGATGCCGCAGCGGCCAAAGGTCAGACGCTGCTGGCGCGCGAAATACGGGTAATCCTCGGGCCGGCCGATCCGCAGGCGATGGGCGCCGCCCTGCGCCAGCCCAGCATCGAGCAGGGACTCGGCGTCGCCCGGCCGCACCGGCCCGTAGGCGATGCGCCCCTCCGGCGTCTCGACCTCGAGCAGCGGCTCCAGCCACAGCATGCCGCGCGAGCCGGTGCGCACCAGCGTCAGATCGAGGCCGCGCGCCTGCGCCGCGCGCTGCAACGCCTTGGCGACCCGGTCGGCCCCGAGGGCGAGGCTCGCGGTGTCCTTCGGGAGATAGAGGGTGATGCTCACGCGGCCCGTTCCGTCAGCGCATCCGCCAGGGCGTCGAGGTCGAGGCGGCCGACCGGCTCGCCGTCGACCAGGGCTGCCGGGCCGCAGGCGCAGAGCCCGAGGCAGAAGACCGGCTCCACCGTCACCTGCCCGTCCCGGGTGGTGCCGTGCCAGGCCACGTCGTAGTGGCGCAGCACCTCGTCATGCAGGGCGTCGGCCCCGACCGCCTGGCAGGCCTCGGCCCGGCACAGCTTCACGGTGTGGCGGCCCGCCGGCTCCTTGCGAAAATCGTGATAGAAGGTGAGGCAGCCGTGGACCTCGGCCCGCGACAGGTTCAGTGCCTCGGCGATCAGCGGCACCGCCGCCGCGTCGACATAGCCGAAGGTCTCCTGGAGGGCGTGCAGGATCGGGAGCGTCGCGCCCTCGCGATGGGCGTGGCCGGCGATGATCCCGGCCGCCCGCTCGGCGTCCCAGGATTCATGCGCGCTCACTCGGCCAAGGTCTCGGCCCGACATCGGTTTCCAACCCAGATCGTTGTCGTTCTAAGGCCGCAGCCTGGGCGGTCTAGGCCGTTGGATCAATCGCGCGGTTCAGTGGTGCGACAAGGAATTTTTGTTGAACCAGGCATCGACGCGGGAAAAAGGCCGAACGAGCGTCGTCTCTGCGACGATAGTTCGAGAGCGGACGCGGCAGTTTCAGAGAGCCGCCACCTCTGCCGCGAGCCCCGGTGCGATAGCCCGCGCCTCGGCCAGGAAGGCGGCGACGAGAGGGGTCATCGGGTCGCGCTCAGGGACCACGAGGCCGATCGTGTGGCTGACGTCCGGATCGGTGATCGGCACCGCCCGCACCCGCTCGGTGAGGCGGAAGGTCTCGGCGAGGGCCGCCGGCATGATGCTCGCCCACTTGGCGGTGCGCACGTGGGTGACGAGCACGATCATCGAGTTCGACTCGAGGAGAGGCGCCGGCTCGGCCCCGGCGGCGCGCAGGTGGCGGTCGATGATGCGGCGGTTCTGCATCGCCGGCGTCAGCAGGCAGAGCGGGATGCGGCCGACCTCGGCCCAGGTCACGCTCTGGCGCGCACCGTAAGTCCCATCCGCGGCGGTGAGCAGGCGGTAATGCTCGCGGTAAAGCGGCAGGGCCGTCACCCGGCCGAGCGGCTCATCCTCGATGTAGGTGAGCCCCGCATCGAGCTCGAGATTGGCGATCTGGCGGGTGATCTCGTGCGAGGTCGAGGATTGCACCGAGAAGCGCACCGCCGGGTGACGAGCGCGGAACGGGGTGGTGAGCGCCGCCACCATCGGGGTCGCGGTCGGCACCGCCGCCATCCGGAGCGTGCCGGACAGGCCGCGGCGCAGGGCCGCCACCTCCTGGCGCATGGCGCGGGCGTCTCCGACGATGCGCCGGGCCCAGTCGAGCACCCGCTCGCCCTCAGGGGTGAAGCCCTGGAAGCGCGAGCCGCGTTGCACCAGGAGCACACCCAGCCGCTCCTCGAGTTGCTTGACCCCGGCCGAGAGGGTCTGCTGCGACACCCCGCAGGCCTGGGCGGCGCGACCGAAATGCTGCTCGCGGGCGAGCGCCAGGATGAACTCGAGACGGTCGATCATCGAAGAGTGTGGGTCACGTCCGGCCGTCCGAGCAGGCGCCGCGGGGTCGCGCGCGCTTTTGCGGAATCATTCGAGCCTCCGGACGAATGTCCAGTGCCCACAGGCAAATTCGGAACGCCGATGCGACGCCAACGCCGTTGCGCTTGCGGCGGCATTGTGGTGAGAGACGCCGACCGGGTCTCGGCCGGTTTCCGGCCGCAGGGCGGCGGGCCGGCACCGCGCGGCCGAAACAGGACGGCGCTCCCGCCGCGCGGGCAGCCGTTGCCGGCAGACAGCCTGTTGGGGAGCATCGAGGGCACCATGGGGATGGCGAGGGCGCAAGGACGGCCGATGAGCCGGGGCTTCTGGGGACGCGCCGCGGCGCTGGCAGCGACCGGGATCCTCGGCACCGCCACGGCCGTGTCGGCGGCGGGCGTGGGCCAGCCGGTGCCGTGGCAGATGGACCTGCAGCGGCCGGTGACCGAGGTGGCGACGGAAATCTACAACTTCCACCACCTCCTGAACTGGATCATGCTGGTCATCGTCCTGTTCGTGCTCGCGCTGCTGATCGCGGTGGTGGTCAAGTTCAACGAGACGAAGAACCCGACCCCGTCGCGCACCACCCACAACACGATGCTCGAGGTCGCCTGGACGATCGTCCCGGTGCTGATCCTGGTGGCGATCGCGATCCCGTCGTTCCGCGTGCTGCGCACCCAGCTCTCGGATCCGAAGGCCGACCTGATGGTCAAGGTCATCGGCCACGCCTGGTACTGGTCCTACGAGTACCCGCAGGATGTCGGCGGCTTCAAGTTCGACGCCAACCTGCTCGAGGGCGACGACCAGGTGAAGTCCGGCCAGCCCAAGCTGCTCGCCACCGACAACGAGATGGTGGTGCCGGTGAACAAGATCGTGAAGATCCAGGTCACCGCCGCCGACGTGATGCATTCCTGGGCGATGCCGTCCTTCGGCTTCAAGATCGACGCGATCCCGGGCCGCCTCAACCAGTTCTGGTTCAAGGCCGATCGCGAGGGCACCTATCACGGCCAGTGCTCCGAGCTGTGCGGCCAGCGCCACGCCTACATGCCGATCACCGTCCGGGTGGTGAGCGAGCAGGCCTTCCAGGCCTGGACCGCCGAGGCCAAGACCAAGTTCGCCCGCACCGACGGCGGCGCCAAGTTCGCGGACGCGCGCTGATTTCATGACGCGGGGTGCCGCCGCCGGCGCGCCCCGCCCCTTTCGACAGACCGACCGAGACATTCCTCGAAGAGGCTGACCCCATGGCTCAAGCCGTCACGGCAGGGCACGACCACGCCCACGACCACACCCCACCGTTCTTCCAGCGCTGGTTCAACTCGACCAACCACAAGGACATCGGCACCCTCTACCTGCTGTTCGCCTTCTCGGCGGGCATCGTCGGCGCCTTCCTGTCCTTCGGCATCCGGATGGAGATGGAGGCCCCCGGCCTGCAGTATTTCTCCAACCCGCAGACCTACAACGTGTTCGTGACCGGGCACGGCCTCATCATGGTGTTCTTCATGGTGATGCCGGCCCTCATCGGCGGCTTCGGCAACTGGTTCGTGCCGCTGATGATCGGGGCGCCCGACATGGCGTTCCCGCGCATGAACAACATCTCGTTCTGGCTGACGGTCGCGGGCTTCATGAGCCTCGTCTGCTCGCTGTTCGTCGAGGGCGCCCCCGGCGCGGTCGGCGCCGGCACCGGCTGGACCGTCTACCCGCCGCTCTCCACCGCCGGCCACCCCGGCCCGGCCGTCGACTTCGCGATCTTCGCCCTGCACCTGTCGGGCGCGGGCTCGATCCTCGGCGCGATCAACTTCATCACCACCATCCTGAACATGCGCGCGCCGGGCATGACCCTGCACAAGATGCCGCTGTTCGCCTGGTCGATGCTGGTGACCGCGTTCCTGCTGCTGCTGTCGCTGCCCGTCCTCGCCGGCGCGATCACCATGCTGCTGACCGACCGCAACTTCGGCACGACCTTCTTCGACCCGGCCGGCGGCGGCGACCCGATCCTGTACCAGCACCTGTTCTGGTTCTTCGGCCACCCCGAAGTCTACATCATGATCCTGCCGGCCTTCGGCATCGTCTCGCACATCATCTCGACCTTCTCGCGGAAGCCCGTGTTCGGCTACCTGGCGATGGCCTACGCGATGGTGGCGATCGGCGTCGTCGGCTTCGTGGTGTGGGCCCACCACATGTACACCGTGGGCCTCACGCTCCAGACCCAGTCCTACTTCGTGTTCGCCACCATGGTGATCGCGGTTCCCACCGGCGTGAAGATCTTCTCCTGGATCGCCACGATGTGGGGCGGCTCGATCCGCTTCACCGCTGCCATGCACTGGGCCGTCGGCTTCGTGTTCCTGTTCACCGTCGGCGGCGTCACCGGCGTGATCCTGGCCAACGCCGCCGTCGACCGCTACCTGCACGACACCTACTACGTCGTCGCGCACTTCCACTACGTGCTGTCGCTCGGCGCGGTGTTCATCATCTTCGCCGGTGTCTACTACTGGTTCCCGAAGATGACCGGCCGCATCATCCCCGAGTGGGCTGGCAAGCTGCACTTCTGGCTCGCCTTCATCGGCGCCAACGTGCTGTTCTTCCCGATGCACTTCCTGGGCCTGGCCGGCATGCCGCGGCGCTATGCCGACTACCCGGATGCCTTCGCGGGCTGGCACTACGTCGCCACCATGGGCGGCCACATCTTCGCCCTCGGCATGGTGGTGTTCGTGATCGGCGTGGTGCTCGCCTTCCGCTCCAAGGAGCGGGCCGCGGACAACCCGTGGGGCGAGGGTGCCACCACCCTCGAGTGGACCCTGTCCTCGCCCCCGCCCTTCCACCAGTACGAGACCCTGCCGGTGATCGTGGACGAGCCGTCCCACGCCCACTGACCCGGGAACACGGTTCGCCGCGAAATCCCGCGGCGAACCAACATAGCGAGAAGACTTGCCGGCCCAACCGGCGCAAGCCTGCTCCGAGGATCGCCGACCCGGCGGTCCTCGCTCTTCCCCGGAGCGCCTGCCCGACGGGCGCTGCGGCGAGGAGCGCGACACCTCGAACCCCCACGAGACGATGGCCGCGACACCCAGCATGACCTCCCTGACGAACAGCGCGATCTCCGACCGTCCCTTCGCCGAGGCGAGCAGCTCCGGCGGCGAGGTCGCGGATTACTTCGCGCTCCTGAAGCCCCGGGTGATGGCGCTGGTGATCTTCACCGCGCTCGTCGGGATGACGGTGACGCCGTCGCACGTGAACCCGGTGATCGGCGCGATCTCGCTCCTGATGATCGCGGTCGGGGCCGGCGCTTCGGGCTGCCTCAACATGTGGTGGGACGCCGACGTCGACGCGGTGATGACCCGTACCCGCACCCGCCCGATCCCGGCCGGACGGATCCAGCCGGGCGAGGCCCTGTCCTTCGGGCTCACCCTCTCGGTCGGTTCGGTGCTGGTGCTCGGGCTCGCGGCGAACTGGCTGTCGGCGGGGCTCTTGGCCTTCACCATCGTGTTCTACGCCGTGATCTACTCGATGTGGCTGAAGCGCTCCACGGCGCAGAACATCGTGATCGGCGGCGCCGCGGGCGCCCTGCCGCCGATGATCGGCCAGGCGGTGGTCACCGGCTCGATCGGGATCGAGGGTACGGTCCTGTTCCTGATCATCTTCATCTGGACGCCGCCGCATTTCTGGGCTCTGGCGCTTGTCAAGGCCGGGGAATATGCCCGCGCCGGCATCCCGATGATGCCGAACACCGCCGGGCCCGACTCCACCCGGCGCCAGATCCTCGCCTATTCGGTGGTGCTGGCGCCGCTCGGCCTCGCCCCGGTCTTCCTCGGCTTCGGCGGCCTGATCTACGGCCTCGTCGGCCTCCTCGGCGGGCTCGCCATGGTCGCGCTCAGCGTCCAGGTCCTGCGCCGGCGCGAGGGCGAGGCAGCCAACAAGGCGGCGATGAGCCTGTTCGGCTTCTCGATCCTCTACCTGTTCCTGCTCTTCTCCGCCCTCCTTGCGGAACAGGGCCTCGGGCTGTTCCGGCCGGTCTTCGGTTGAGCGCCCCCTCCCCTTCGGTCGATGCAGCGATGAGTGCGGTGCCCCAGCAACTGACCCCCGAAGAGATCCAGCGCCGGCGCAAGCGCTCCATCGCAATCGCGATGGTGCTCGCCGCCCTGGTTCTGATCTTCTACGTGCTGACGATCGCCAAGCTCGGCCCCCAGGTCCTCAACCGGCCGCTGTGACGATCCGCGAGGCGATGCCGTCATGACCGATCCGCACAGAGAGAGGCAGAAGCGGGCCCGCCATACGGCGTTGGCCTGCCTCGGGATCGTGGTCGGAATGACCGCGCTGGCCTTCGCGTTCGTGCCGCTCTACGACCTGTTCTGCAAGGCGACCGGCTATGACGGCACGCCGCTGCGGGGCGCCGCCGCCGCCGGCTCGATCAGCCAGGACAAGATGGTGGTCCACTTCGACACCAACGTCGCGCCCGGCCTGCCCTGGCGCTTCGTGGCGGAAACCCCGCAGCTCGAGGCGCAGCTCGGCGCGACCCAGACGGTGTTCTTCCGCGTCACCAATACCGGCCCGGTGCCGAGCACCGGGATCGCGACGTTCAACGTCCAGCCCGGGCTGACCGGCGGCTACTTCGTCAAGGTGCAGTGCTTCTGCTTCAACGAGCAGACTCTGCAGCCCGGCGAGACCATGGACTTCCCGGTGGTGTTCTACCTCGAGCCGGGCATCAAGGCCGATGCGAACACCCGCGACCTCACCGAGATGACCCTGTCCTACACCTACTTCGCGTCGAAGAACGGCCAGCCGCAGGCGGCGCTGACGAATCCGGCGGGGACCAAGGCCAATTGAGAGATGGGCCAATTGACGAGGTGACAACCCCGCCGGGGCGGCATTAAAGCGTGACCGTGAGCGCCGACGGCGAACGAGGCCGGGGCGCCGGGAGCGAGCCGCCCCGTCGACACCAAGATCCACGGCCGGCGCGGGGCGCGACCGGTCTCAAGACCAGGCAGGAGACCCGATACGATGGCCGAGGCGCACGGGAAGCACCACGACTACCACCTCGTCAATCCGAGCCCGTGGCCGCTCGTCGGCTCGATGAGCGGCTTCGTGATGACGTCGGGCGCCGTTCTGTGGATGAAGAGCCTGACCATCGCCAACCTGGCGGTCGGTCCCTACGTGTTCTTCGCCGGCCTCCTCGGCGTGCTCTACACCATGCTGAGCTGGTGGCGCGACGTCGCGCACGAGGCCAATACCGGCGATCATACCCGCGTGGTGCAGCTGTCGCACCGCTACGGCATGATCATGTTCATCGCCTCCGAGGTGATGTTCTTCGTCGCCTGGTTCTGGGCCTATTTCGAGGCGGCGCTCTACACCGCCGACCCGATCCAGGCCTCGCGGGTCGACTTCACCGGTGGCACCTGGCCGCCGAAGGGCGTCGAGGCGTTCGACCCCTGGCACCTGCCGCTCCTCAACACCCTGATCCTGCTCACCTCGGGCACCACGGTGACCTGGGCGCACCACGCCCTGCTGCACAACGACCGCAAGGGCCTCAAGTACGGCCTGTGGCTGACCATCGCCCTCGGCGTGCTGTTCTCCTTCGTCCAGGCCTACGAGTACGGCCACGCCCATTTCGGCTTCTCGGGCAGCATCTACTCGGCCACCTTCTTCATGGCGACCGGCTTCCACGGAGCCCACGTCATCATCGGCACGATCTTCCTCGCGGTATGCCTGTACCGGGCCTATCTCGGGCAGTTCACCGCCAAGCAGCATCTCGGCTTCGAGTTCGCGGCTTGGTACTGGCACTTCGTCGACGTGGTGTGGCTGTTCCTGTTCGCCGCCATCTACGTCTGGGGCTCGGGCGTGGGCCACGCCGCGCACTGACCCGCGCCTCACTGCGTCAGGATCATGAGAGGGCGGCGAGAGCCGCCCTTTTTCTTGGGGCGACGGCGCACCAGATCGCGTTCATCCCCCCGCGTTCAGGAGTATGCCCGTGGAGAACAACCGCACCGTCGATTCACCGGCGACCGTGGGCCTGCGCGGCCGCTGCCCGCGCTGCGGCGAGGGGCACCTGTTCAAGGGCTATCTCAGCTTCCGTCCGTCCTGCGAGGTCTGCGGGCTCGATTTCCGCTTCATCGATTCCGCCGACGGCCCGGCCTTCTTCGTGATGTCGATCGTCGGCATCGTGGTGGTGGCGCTGGCGATGTGGGTCGAGTTCGCCTACGAGCCGCCGATGTGGGTGCACGCCGCGCTCTGGGTGCCGCTCTCGATCGGCCTGAGCCTGATCCTGGTGCGCCCGCTCAAGGGCATGATGGCGGCCCTGCAATATTCCAACAAGGCCGCGGAGGGGCGCTTCCGGTGACGGCGGCCAGCCCGGCGGAGCGGCGCGCGGCTTTTCGCGATCTCGTCGCCCCCGCCCTCGCGAGCCTGGTCTGCCTCGCGATCCTGATCGGGCTCGGGGTGTGGCAGCTCGAGCGCAAGGCCTGGAAGGAAGCGCTGATCGACCGGATCGTCGCCCGCTCGCGCATCGAGCCGCCGGCGCCGCTGCCGGCCTTCGATCGCTTCGACCCGGCCCGGGACGAGTTCGAGCGGGTGCGCGCCACCGGCCGCTTCCTCCAGGACAAGGAGACGCTGGTCCACGGCCTCGCCCCGGGCGACACGCCGGGCCGGGCGCTCCAGGGCTATTACGTGGTGACGCCGCTCCGGCTCGACGACGGCCGAACGGTGCTGGTCAATCGCGGCTTCGTGCCGACCGAGCTCAAGGATCCGGCGCGGCGCGCCGCCGGCCAGGTCGAGGGCGAGACCACCGTGACCGGCATGCTGCGCCAGAGCGAGGTGCGGGCGATGTTCGTGCCGGCTCCGAATCCGCAGACCGGCGAGTGGTTCAACCGCGATGTCGCCGGCATCGCGGCCGCCAAAGATCTCGCGGGCGTCGCCCCCTACCTGATCGAGGCCGACGCGACGCCCAATCCGGGCGGCTGGCCGAAGGGCGGGCAGCTCCGGGTCGATCTGCCGAACAATCACCTGCAATACGCCTTCACGTGGTTCGGCCTCGCCCTCTGCCTCGTCGGGGTGTTCACGGCCTTCGCCCTGCGGCGCCTGCGGGCTGAGGCTGTGGAGAGTGCCCCCGCTTCGGCCGCGACCCCGCCGCGTCCTTAAAACAGCCGCGTTGTCCATGCTCGGTTCAGGCCGCCGGGTGCTTCTTGCTGCTGGCGCCTCCCGGCCCTCTGGTCATCGATGAACGCGATCCTCATCAAGCTGTTTGCCACGGCCCTGACGCTGAGCCAGGTCACCACGCGCCCGGACGCGATCCGGACCGAGTTCGATCCGGCCAAGGACGGCCCGGCGGTGGTGCAGCTCCTGCGCGACGGCTGCGCCCACATGCGCAAGGCCTTCGACATCGAGGACATCAACCTCGACGACCTGATCTCGACCGCGATGGAGGATCCGAAGGCGGTCGCGGGCGAATCGAAGCTGCTGCACGGCCTCGACATCGGTGAGCTCAACACGAGCTACAAGCAGTTCTGCAAGGGCGAGAACCCGGCGAACTCGCCCTTCGAGGCGCGCGCCGTGATCGAGTTCTACAACAAGGCGGCCGCCGACCTGCCGGACGCGAACGCCCTCAAGACCCTCAGGCTGCCCGGCGCGACCACGATCCTCGACGGACGCGGCAAACGCTTCTCCGAGACCTTCGAGCCCAACGGCCGGCGTGTCGCGGTGCCGATCGGCGAGATTCCGCCGCTCGTCCAGAAGGCCTTCATCGCGGCGGAGGACAAGCGCTTCCTCACGCATCACGGCATCGACGAGCGCGGGGTGATCCGCGCCTTCATCGGCAACCTCGCCTCGCCGGGCCGGCCGCAGGGCGGTTCGACCATCACCCAGCAGGTGGTGAAGAACCTCTCGGTCGGCGACGACGTCACCTACGAGCGCAAGATCCGCGAGATGATCGTCGCGGCCCGGGCCGAGCGGGTGATGACGAAGCCGGAGATCCTCGGCCTCTACCTCAACGGGATCTATCTCGGCCGCGGCGCCTACGGCGTCGAGATGGCGGCGCGCAGCTATTTCGGGAAGTCCGTCAGGGATCTGAACGTCGCGGAAGCAGCGCTCCTCGGCGGCATGCCGAAGGGCCCGAACTTCTACAACCCCGACCGCTACCCCGACCGGGCGCGGGAGCGCCGCGCCTACGTGCTCACCCGCATGAAGGAGGAGGGCACGATCTCCGAGCCCGAGATGAACGCGGCGCTCGCCGCGCCGCTCGGCCTCGCGCCGCTGGAGCGCCTGCGCCAGGATGCCGGCTTCCACTTCGTCGACCACCTCACCCGCGAGGCGCGCATGCTGGCGGGCCTCGATTCGCTGACCGCCGGCGCCTACACGGTGCGCTCGACCCTCAATGCCGGGCTCCAGGAGGCGACTGAGGGCATCCTGCAGGAGAGCCTGTCGCGCTACGAGGCCGGCACCGGCCGCGCCCGCTACGAGGGACCGGAGGCGAACCTCGCCGACGCCGTGCGCCGAATCGAGGCCGCAGCACCCGCGCCCGAGCCGGCCCCCGCCCCGGCGCCGGAGCCCAAGGGCAAGAAGGGCTCGAAGCAGGCCAAGGCGGCGAAGCCCGCCGGGCCCAAGCCGGCCTGGCAGCGGGCGCTCGAGACCGCGCGACTGCCGCTCTACGACGTGCACTGGCCGGCGGCCGTGGTGCTCTCCACCGGCGGTCAGGCCGGCATGCGGGTCGGCCTCGCCGACGGGCGGGTCGCGAGCCTGAATCCCGGCGCGGCCCGCGGGCGGCTCGCCCCCTACGACGTGGTGCGGGTGAAGGTCTGGGAGGGCAAGGGCGCTCCCCGGGCGGATCTTCGCATCCGCCCGCAGGTCCAGGGCGCGGTGCTGGTGATGGAGAACCGCACCGGGCGCATCCTCGCCATGGCGGGCGGCTTCTCGTATCCCTTGAGCCAGCTCAACCGGGTGACGCAGAGCGTGCGCCAGCCCGGCTCGACCCTGAAGCCCCTCACCTATCTCGCCGCGCTCAATGCCGGCCTGCAGCCCAACACCCTGGTGATGGATGCCCGGGTCACCCTGCCGCCGATCGGCGGGGTGGGCGATTCCTGGTCGCCGAAGAACTACGAGGGCGGCGGCTCCGGCCCCACCACCCTGCGCCGCGGCCTGGAGCACTCGAAGAACCTCGTCACCGCGCAGCTCCTGCGCGGCGGCATCGCCGAGAAGGCGCCGGCGAGCCTCTCGAAGGTCTGCGACATCGCGCTCGAAGCCCAGCTCTACGCCGAGTGCGAGCGCTACTATCCCTTCGTGCTCGGTGCCCAGCCGGTGCGGATGATCGACCTCGCGACCTTCTACGCCGCCGTCGCCAACGAGGGCGAGCGGCCCTCGCCCTACGGGCTCGAGAGCGTGACTCAGGGCGACAAGGTGCTCTACCAGCACGCCGACCGGCCGCTCGCCCGCATCGGCTCGGCCGACCGGGTGGCGTTCTACCAGCTCAAGAGCCTGCTCCAGGGCGTGACCCAGCGCGGCACCGCGGCGGCGCTCGCCCGCTTCTCGCCTTACGTCGCCGGCAAGACCGGCACCTCGGAGGACGAGAACGACGCCTGGTTCGCCGGCTTCACCAACGAGATCACCATCGTGGCCTGGGTCGGCTACGACAATGCCGACGGCAAGCGCCGCACGCTGGGCCGCGGTCAGACCGGCGGTCACCTCTCGGTGCCGATCTTCTCCCAGGTGCTCCAGGCCGCCTGGGCCAACGGGGTGGCGAAGTCTCCCCTCGCCGGCCCGAGCCCGGAGGCCAAGCGCCTGATCGCCGACGAGCCGATCGACCTGCGCTCCGGCAGCCGCGTCGCCGGCGGCGGCTTCATGGAGCATTTCCGCCTCTCGGTGGACGGGCGCCTCGCCGAGACCCGCTTCCGCCTGGTGCCACAGGAGCAGATCTACGCGATGCGGCCGGACAGCGAGCAGGACGGCGACGCGCTCGAGGGCGGGCTCCCGGGCGAGAACCCGGGCCGGATGCCCGACGAGGCGCCGGATTCCGACCGCTACGATCCGTTCGGCTCCCTGTTCGGCCGGCCCGAGCCGCGGCCCTATGCCCGCCGGGCCCAGCCGGTGCCGCCGCCCGAGCCGTACTGGCCCGGCGCGCGCAGCCGCTCGCCCTTCGGCGACGAGGACGAGGGCGTCCGTCGGCCGCGTCGGCGCGACCCCGACTACCCGTTCGGCGACGACCCGAACTACTGACCTCCAGACAGGACGATTTCCCGTGCGTGACAGCCTGACGGCGCGCCCGCGCCTCTTTCCGCTCGTGCTCGCTGCTACCATCGCGGCCTCCCCGGCCCTCGCCGAGTACCGCACCAAGGACGTGCCGGCCGTGACGGGGCTCGACCCGGCGGGGATCGCGCCGAACACCATCGCGTTCACCGATCACCGCGACAACCCGGCGAGCCCGGAGAGCGGCCTCGTGCCTTTCGCCGAGTGGGGCAAGCGCAGCCCGGCCCAGAAGGCGCTGCTCGCCCCCCACCCGGCCTATGTCGAGCCGGACTACGTCCAGACCGTGAACGGCGTCGCCAAGCCCCGGCACGAGGCGCTGAAGGTCTACGTCGCCGAGGCGCGGTTCATCGTGCCGCGCAGCGCCGACCGCATCGACCTGAAGCGCTTCGCCACGATCCCGTTCCTGTCGCGGATGGACCCGGCGATCAAGCACAAGGCCTTGAACCCTTCCGACGCCGCCCCGACCAAGGATCCGGCCGCCGCCTTCGCCCGCCGGCCCGACCGGCCGTGGTGCGAGGCGCCCGACACCACCTGCATCGAGTCGCGCTACGATCTCGAGGGCAAGCTGCCGCTCGGGGTGAAGCTGGCCAACAAGCTCGAGGACTCGGCCAAGAAGATCGCCGAGTTCGTGTCGTTCCAGAGCGAGCTGCGGGTGCTGCCGCCCGACGAGGCGGGGAAGCTCGTGCAATTGACGAAGATCGAGGCGCCAGTGGCCGGTGCGATGGAGCAGAATATCTTCTGGGTCAACCAGATCCTTCGCTTCGGCAAGTTCCTGGCGGTGATGCAGCCGGTGGCGACCGACCCGAACAAGACGGTGATCACGGCCTACATGACGCTCGGCATCAAGGCCGACGTGCTCGACCGCAAGAAGGAGTACGAGCGCGTCCCGGTCCTGCGCAACCTGCTGCCAGCCCAGGTGCTGATGGGCAATTCCTCGTTCAACACCGGCACCTCGATCAGCGCCGGCCTTCCCACCTACGCCCGCAACCGCATCGCGGCCTTCGCGGACGCACTGGCGAAGGAGTGATCCGACGTTCGCGTGATCCACTCAGGAAAATGAAGCGAGTGGCCATAGATAAAAATTCAAACCCAATCTCGATACAGCGTTCTCGAAATCGAACCCCTTGCGAAAACTGGCACCTCCCCTCCTCCCTTTGAGGAGGGGTTGGGGGTCCCGGGCCTCCGCCGGCACCTCCGAGGCGTCGAGAGGCTGCAGGCTCACCGCGCCGGGGACGGCGCGGCCGATCACCTACCAGGTCGGCACCCTGGTCGGAATGGCTTCGGGCTCGGCGCGTCCCACACCTTCTCCATCGTCGTGCCGAGTCCAGGGCGGCACCGTCACGACCCTGCTGGTGGTGCTGCGCTGGATCGCCCGACGGACCCGCCCCTGCCGGCGTCGGCCGGCGGGGCCCGATCCGGCGACGCGCGGGTTCACCCGCGAACTTGCGCTGACCTTGAGTGAGGAACGCTCTACAGTGACGTCCCCACCTCCCACGCGACCGACCCCGCCGATGTCCGACTCTTCGCCCGCCCCCGACGTCCCCTGCGCCCCCGACGCGACCTGGGGCCCCCCGGTGATCCGCACCATCGCCATGCCGGCCGACACCAACCCGGCCGGCGACATCTTCGGCGGCTGGCTCATGGCGCAGATGGACCTCGCGGCCGGCAACGTCGCGGCGCGGCGCGCGCGGGGCCGCTGCGCCACCATCGCGGTCGAGGGCATGACCTTCCTGCAGCCGGTGGTGGTCGGTGACGAGGTCAGCCTCTACGCCCACATCGTCTCGGTGGGACGCTCCTCGATCCGCATCCAGATCGAGGCCTGGCGCCGCGCCCGGGAGAGCGAGGAGACCATCAAAGTCACGCAGGCGCTCTTCACCTTCGTGGCAATCGACGAGAACCGGCGCCCGCGGCCCGTGCCGCCGGATTCCACCGTGGGCTCCGGCCCGGCCTGAGCCTCGGGGCCCCGTCTTTTCCCACCCGTCATTCGCGCGCAGAATGGCGGAAAAGATCGGGGAGGACGCGATGCGCTCTGCCGTTTTGGCGCATATCGACGAGCTCGTGCGGGCCGCGAGCGACGGCGGCGCGCGCGATCCGCTGATCAACCAGTCGTGGCGGCGATGCATGGCCGAGTACCGCCTCGACCCCGCCGCGCCGCGGCGCGCCTACATCCACACCCAGGCGCGCCTGCGCGAGCACCGCGACGCCCTGGACGACCTGATCCGCGTGGCGCGCTTCGGCGTCGAGGCCCTGTACCGCCAGGTCTCGGGCCTCGGCTACGTGCTGATCCTGGCCGATGCCCGCGGCGTCGCCGTCGACTTCATCGGCGATTCCAGCCGCGACGGCGAGCTGCGCCGCGCCGGCCTGTATCGCGGCTCGGACTGGAACGAGCACCTCGCCGGCACCTGCGCGGTCGGCACCTGCATCGCCACCGGCGAGGCGCTGTCGGTCCATCTCGACGACCATTTCGCCGGCGACCATATCGGGCTCACCTGCACGGCGGCGCCGGTCTACGCCGCCGACGGGACGCTGGCGGCCGTGCTCGACATCTCGGCGCTGCAGGCGCCGGCGCCGAAGGCCAGCCAGCACCTCGCCCTCCAGCTCGTCACCTCGTTCGCCCACCGCATCGAGACCGCGAGCCTGCATAACGGCTTTCGGCGCGAGTGGATCCTCCACCTGTCGCGCTCGCCGGAATTCGCCGACATCGAACCCGACATCGCGCTCGCGGTCGATGCGGGCGGGCGCATCCTCGGCCTCAACAGCCGGGCGCGGGCGCTGATCGACCGCGCCCTGCACCGTCCGCGCGGTCCGTCCGACCTCCGTCACGCCGGCCTCGGCCTGCGCCTCGACGCATTGTTCGAGGCCTCGGTCGACGACCTGCCGCTCCTCACCCGGGCGGTGCCGGTCGAGCGGCGCGTGCTGCGCCTGCGCGGGGGCGAACGCTTCTACGCCCTGGCGCTGGAGCCGGCCGCGCCGCCGGCGCGGGCCGCGCGGTCGAGCGCCCCTCCCCCGCCGCCCGATTTCACCGATCCCGCTCTCGCGACGATGGCCGGCCGGGCCGCGCGCCTGTTCGCCGCGGGGGTGAGCCTCCTTGTCGGCGGCGAGACCGGCACCGGCAAGGAGTTCTTCGCCAAGGCCATCCACCAGGATTGGGCGCTGCACCGGACCTCCGCAGGCGCCGCGAAACCCTTCGTCGCGGTCAATTGCGCGGCCCTGCCCGAGACCCTGATCGAGTCCGAGCTGTTCGGCCACGAGGCGGGCGCCTTCACGGGCGCGGCCGCCAAGGGCAAGACCGGCCTGGTGCAGCAGGCCGATGGCGGCACCCTGTTCCTCGACGAGATCGGCGACATGCCGCTCGCGGCGCAGACCCGCCTCCTGCGCGTGCTGGCCGAGCGCGAGGTGACGGCGCTCGGCGCGACGACGCCGCAGGCGGTCGACATCCGGGTGATAGCGGCGACGCATCGCGACCTCGCCGCCCTGGTGCGGGACGGCCGCTTCCGCGAGGACCTGCTGTACCGTCTGGCCGGCGCCCGCTTCGTCCTGCCGCCCCTGCGCGAGCGCGCCGACCTCCCGGCCCTGATCGCGCGGCGGCTGGTGGGACGGCCCGGGTCGCCGCGCCTCTCGGCCGAGGCCGCGGCCGCTCTCGCCCGCCATTCCTGGCCCGGCAACGTTCGCGAGCTGGTCAGCGTGCTCGATTACGCCTGCGCCCTCGCCGAGGAGCCGGAGATCGGCCTGTCCGACCTGCCCCCCACCGTGCTGGCCGGGAGCATAAACGACGCCCCGCCCGAAGCAGCCCCGGCGGGTGACGACGCCTTGACCGCAGCCCTGCGGCGACGCGCCTGGAACGTCTCGGCGGTCGCGCGCGATCTCGGGCTCGACCGTTCCACCGTGCACCGGCGCATGCGCCGCCTCGGCCTCGTCTCGCCCAACCATGCGGGTTGAGGGGGCCGCCACCTGGTGCAGGGCAGGTCTCACGCGACAGGTGGGGCGCCACAGGTGAGGCGGCAGGCCTGCGCCGCTCAACGCCTCGAGGATGCCGGTGGCGTATCGCCCGGCCCATTCCTCGGCTGAGTTCGCTCCTCAGATGTCTCCGTCGCAGGCTACTCCCGGCAGTTTTACTCGCCTCTTTTCCGACGCGTGCCGCGCTCGTCGCGAGTGGATTGTGCTCTCGGATCGGAACGACGTCCTGCTCCATCCGCACCGTGGCACAGCGCTTGCGCAACCTCCCGCACAACACAAGGAGGAACCCCAATGGACGCCATGGCTCGCAACGTGGAGCGCCTATCGCCCGCCGATGCGCGGGTGATCGCCTGGCTCGACCGCTTCGACGCCGCGTTGCGAGCGCGCGACGCCGCCGGGGCGGCGGAGCTGTTCGCCGAGACCTGCTTCTGGCGCGACCTCGTCGCCTTCACCTGGAACATCACGACGCTGGAGGGCCGCGGGGCCATCCGCGACATGCTCCAGGCGCAGCTCGGCGCGGCGTCGCCCGGGAGCTTCACCCTCGAGGAGGCGGCGAGCGAGGCGGACGGCCTGACCGAGGCCTGGATCGGCTTCGAGACCGCCACCTTGCGCGGGCGCGGCTACCTGCGGCTGAAGGGCGACGCGGCCTGGACGCTGCTCACCGCGGCGCGCGAGCTGAAGGGCTTCGAGGAGCCGGGCGGGCCGCGGCGCGAACGGGGCGTGCATCACGGCGTCGAGCCCGGGCGGCGCTCGTGGTCGGAGCGGCGGCGCGACGAGGAGGCCGCGCTCGGCCGCACGCGACAGCCCTACGCGCTGGTGGTCGGCGGCGGCCAGGGCGGCATCGCGCTCGGCGCCCGGCTGAAGCGCCTCGGCGTGCCGGCCCTGGTCGTCGACAAGCACGACCGGCCGGGCGACCAGTGGCGCAGCCGCTACAAGTCGCTGCACCTGCACGACCCGGTCTGGTACGACCACCTGCCCTACCTGCCCTTCCCCGATCACTGGCCCGTCTTCGCCGCCAAGGACAAGATCGGCGACTGGCTCGAGATGTACACCAAGGTCATGGAGCTGAATTACTGGTCGAAGACCGAGGTGCATTCGGCGCGCTACGACGAGGCGGCGGGCGAGTGGGTGGTCGAACTCACCCGCGACGGCGAGCGGCTGACGTTGCGGCCGAAGCAGCTGGTGCTCGCCACCGGCATGTCGGGCATGCCGAACCTGCCGACCTATCCGGGCATGGAGCGCTTCGCGGGCGAGAGCCACCATTCCAGCCGGCATCCGGGCGGCGAGGCCTATCGCGGCAAGCGCGCGGTGGTGATCGGCTCCAACAACTCGGCCCACGATATCTGCGCCGACCTCTACGAGAACGGCGCCGACGTTACCATGGTGCAGCGTTCCTCGACCCACATCGTCAAGTCCGACACCCTGATGGAGCTGGCACTCGGCGGCCTCTACTCGGAGGAGGCGATCGCCAAGGGCATCACCACCGACAAGGCGGACATGCTCTTCGCCTCGGTGCCCTACCGCATCATGCACGAGTTCCACGTGCCGGTTTACGAGGAAGCCAAGACGCGCGACGCCGAGTTCTACGCCCGGCTCGAGAAGGCGGGATTCCGGCTCGATTTCGGCGATGATGAATCGGGCCTGTTCATGAAGTACCTGCGGCGCGGCTCCGGCTACTACATCGATGTCGGCGCCTCCGACCTGATCGCCGACGGCAAGATCAAGCTGGCGCACGGCAAGGTGGGCGAGATCACCGAGGACGCGGTCGTCCTGGAGGACGGCACGCGGCTTCCCGCCGACGTGATCGTCTATGCCACCGGCTACGGCTCGATGAACGGCTGGGCGGCGAAGCTCATCAGCCAGGAGGTCGCCGACCGGGTCGGCAAGTGCTGGGGCCTCGGCTCGGACACCACCAAGGATCCGGGACCCTGGGAGGGCGAATTGCGCAACATGTGGAAACCGACCCGGCAGGAGGCGCTGTGGTTCCACGGCGGCAACCTGCATCAGTCGCGCCACTACTCGCTCTACCTCGCCCTGCAGCTCAAGGCCCGGATGGAGGGGCTGCCGACGCCGGTCTACGCGCTGGCCGAGACGCACCACGCGTCCTGACGCGACGGCCCGGCGCGTCGAACAGGGTCTTATACCGCCGCACCTTCGAACGGACGCGTTCGACGGTGCCAAGCAAGCCCGAACGAGCGCCGGAGCTGATGCGCCGCTCGCCTTCGCATCGACACGGCGATGCGAAGGCGCAAGGGTATCAGAAGCGCGCATCCGTCAGATGCGCGAGCTGGGCGCCCGCCTCGTAGACTGCCTCCCTCAGCCGCCGGCGCGGCGCCGCGACGGGGTCCGTGACCGGCAGGGGAAGGTCGTCCTCGCCGATCGTCCCCTGGACGAGCCCGGCGAGGCAACGTCCGAAGACGGTGCCGGGCGCGATGCCCCGGCCGTTATAGCCGCTGAACGAGACGACGTTCCGTCCGAGGCGGTGGAAGCGCGGCAGGTTGTTGGCGGTCATGCCGATCTGGCCGTACCACTCGGTCTCGAACGGCACGCCTCTGAGCTGCGGAAACAGGCGGGCGAGCGCCCTCCGGCCCCAGTCGCGGTGGATCGCCACGCCCGGACCGCGCAGGGCGCCGACGCTGCCGAAGACGAGCCGGCCCTGGCGATCGAACCGGAACGAGCTCAGCACGCTCTTCGTGTCCCAGACGCCCTGGCGCTCGGGCAGGATCGAGCGCCGCAGGTTGTCCCCCAAGGGCGCGGTCGCCATGTTGAAATACGGTAGGTGGACGAGTTCCGCCCGGATCTCCGGCCAGACCGCGCTGGTATAGGCGTTGGTCGCCACGACGACGGACGGCGCCTCGACGCTGCCGTGGCGGGTGTCGAGCCGCCAGTTCGTCCCCGCATCGGTCACGGCGACGACCGGGCTCGCGGTGTAGATCCGGGCCCCGGCCGCGATCGCCGCCGCGGCGAGGCCACGGGCATAGGCGAGCGGCTGGATCGTGCCGGCCCGCGCATCGAGGAGCGCGCCCGCATAGGCCCGGGTCCCGATCGTCCGGGCGGTCTCCTCCGCGTCGAGCAGCCGGACCGGGGCGCCCCGCGCCTGCCACTGGCGGGCGCGCTCCTGCAATTCGGCGAGGCCCTTCCGGCCGACGGCGCAGTGCAGCGTTCCCCGGCGCTCGGCCTCGCAGGCGATCCCGTGCCTCTCGATCAGGTCGAAGACGACGGAGGGCGCCCCGCCGAGGAGGTCGAGCAGGCGCGAGCCGTAGAGCTCGCCGAGTTCGCCGGGCAGGTCGTCGGGCATGACCCACATCCCCGCATTGACGAGCCCGACATTCCGGCCCGACCCGCCGAACCCGATCTCGACTCCTTCGAGGAGGGCGACGCGGGCGCCGGCTTCCGCGAGGTGGAGCGCGGCGGACGTGCCGGTGAACCCGCCGCCCACGATCGCCACGTCGACGGCGATCCGCCCGTCGAGGGGGGCCGTCGGCGGGGCCGGCGGAGCCGTTCGCTCCCAGAGGCCGTGGCTGCGCGGATCGTCTTTCATCGCTCGTTACTCTCGGCTCGTCACTCCCGGGACTGAAGCGGATCGCCCGGAGGGACAGGCGTAGCCGATCCGGGCGCGGAAGGCTTCGGGCCGCGAGCGCGCCACGGCCTGGGACACGATCCTGGCCCCTCCCTCTGATACCGCCGCGCCTTCGAACGGACGCGTTCGAAGGTGCCAGGCAAGCCCGAA